>NZ_SODT01000009.1:0-1434722 GCF_004366005.1 Kribbella sp. VKM Ac-2566
TGGCGAAGCTCAGGGCGCCGCAGCGCAGCGCGGTGTGGGTGGCCGGCAGGGTGCCGGTCAGGTGGAGTGCGGTGTCGATGTGTCGGGCTGCGGTGGCGGTGGACAGCCGCAGTGCGGCGCCGACTTCGGCCGCCCAGGATCGTTCGGGGTCGATCGGCCGGCCGGTGGAGTCGATCTGGGTGGGGCGGGGGATCTCGGTGGCTTGGGCCTTGCGTTGGCGGTGGAACGAGGCCATCGCCGAGGTCTTGATGGCCGCGGCCCAGGCTTCCATGCGGGCTGCGGCCTTCATGGCCTCGATCAGCGCGATCGGTGACTCGCACTGTGGCCGCAGCTCCTCCAGCGCCGCGGCGAGCTCGGCGCCGGGCGGCAGGAAGACCCAGGCGGGTGCTTTCAGGCGAAGCATCTCGCGTTCGGCCTCGTCCTGCTCGACCCCGGCCCACAGTTCCCATTCCAGCCCGTCCACCCGCGACATCGGCGGCAGGTCGTCGTACCAGTCCTCCTCGCCCAGATAACGCGGAGGACATGGATCCGCGAGGTCGGGCAAGTCATCCGGCGGCACCAGCGCCCACGCAGCCTCGGCTCCGGCGAGTGCCTGCTCGCCGGGAAGCTGCGCCATCGCCACCGCCGTCATGGACCTATATTAGAACATGTGTTCGACTCAAGCAAACGCGTGGATCCGCCATGTGTCCCGATGGTGAGAAGCCGACGTCAGGCGTCGAGGTACAGGGCCGCGAGCCGCGGCAGGCGCGTCTGCAGATCGTCCTCGTCGTCGAAGTCGATCTCCTTGCCGGCGGGGAGGTCCGGGGTGTCCGGGGCGTCGCGGTCGACGGCCTTCCAGTACGCCGCCTCGTCGCCGGTCAGGTTCTTGTAGGCGTGACTGCCGACGTGCAGCATCCCTTCGCCGTCGAAGCCCTCGAACCCCTCCGGCCGGTCCTCGTCGACCACATCGGCGAGCGAGTCCGGATCGGTCAGCGCCGCTTCCCACACCTCCCGCCCCTGTGCGAGCAGCCAGCCCCGGAACGAGTCGAACCCGTCCTCCGAAGCACCGGAGTTGATCAGGTACGCCGCCGCCCACAGATCCCAGCGGTACGACTCGACCTGCAACCGCGCGAGCTCGGTCCCGAACCCGACGATCTCCTCGGCCTCCGCCGTACCCAGCACCTTGGTCAGCGCGTCCGCAACTCCGTCCGCATCAGCCACGGTGTCATCCACCGAGGCCCGCGCATCCTCGACCAGACCCCAGAACGCATCCCTGTCCACCCCCAAACCATCTCACCGACCCCGGGTCCAACGGGAGCGCTGATCGAGGATGATCTTCAGATAGATGGCTCAGGCGTTCCGGGCCGGCCGCCTGCCAGGCTCGGAGACGGCTGCCCAGCACCTTCCGTGTCCAACCGATCGTCGGGGACGTCCGGGTGTAGCGCGTGACCGTCCTCGGGCTGCCGAGGGATCTCGTCGGCCTCGGCTCCGTCCTGTGACGACAACGCGGTGGACGTCAGCGACGGTTGTTCGTCCGAAGTCTCCGGTACTTCGCGTAGTCGTGGCGGCGCTGCCGTCCAGGCCCGCAGGTCCTGCACGATGTCGCCGTAGAAGGTGTTGATCGCGTTCTCCACCGAGTCGATGAAGGAGCCGCGGCCCCGCCCACGCTTGCTTCCGATCGGTGAGCCGAGTGCGATCCGGAACGAGCGCAGGTCCTTCTTCGGATCCTCGATGAGCAATGCCGGCTGATCACGGACAGCACGCAGCAACTCCGCCGTACCAGCCCCACGACCATGCATCACGAACGCTTCGACCCTCGTCGAGTCCGGTGCGTGCCTGAGCTGGCGCAGAAGCCAGTTGACCCGCGTTGTAGCCCGGCCGTCCCGCGGTGCGGCGATGTCGACGTGACAGGTGACAACCCCAGCGCGGAGATCTGTGGTGACGACCAGCGGCCCCACAGCGTTCTGGATGTTGATCGCTCCTTGGAGCGTCCCCTGCGTACTCATCGACTGCACCAGCGACTGCGAGCGCAGAGCGGGATCGGCCAGCTGCTTTCGGGACAACGCGGGTGTGACATCCTCACCGAGCTTCCGGCCAAGTTGAAGGCTTACGTAGGTGAGGAGCGCATCGAACCGGGCAGCAACCTCGGGTGCGCACTTGTCGCCCGCGCGGAGCGTGCCGGAGGCAACGGCTTCCCGGGTCGTCACCCACGAGGGACCCATGTCGTCGAACTGGAGCGCTCCTGACCGCGGATGCTCGAGGTAACGGATCAGCTCACCGAGGATCCAGGCTTGGTCAGGATCGGCGACGCCCCGATGTTCCTTCTGCAGCACGGCCTCCGCGAGGACCATCGACCAGGACCAGTGGTGCAGGGCGACCCGCTTGAGCTTCCGCTTGTCGACCGTGGTCGGATGCAGCCCAGCGACGGCGGGAATCTCGTTCGAGATCGTGATGACGGCATCGAATCCCTGCTCACGGGCGATGTCGAGGTAGGCCTCAAGTTGTTCCGCGTCGAGTGCGTTGACGCCGGTCTTCACCTCGACGAGCGCCGTCCATTCCTTCTGGCCGCGCCGCGATCGCAGAAGTCCGTCTGGATAAAGGCGCCGCTCGCCAAGGTAGAACGGCACCTCTATGAACGTCTCCAGTTGTCCTGCGGGTGCTCCCAACGGCTGCGTAAGAACCCGGCCGAACTCGCGCACCGACGACATCACGGCGAGCAGAGCGGACGTCGCCCGGCGCTCCTGTTCGTCAGCGCCGTTGATTCCCGACGTCGGTATCAGACGTGCCTGATGCCAGCTTTCCTCTGTCATGTGCCATCCCCAACCAACTCGTCACGGCCGACCCCCCACAGGCCTGCGTGATCATGCCGTTGAGCACGGCACGCTACGCCTGTCGTCACGCAACGTGAAGGGTTGGCGGGATCTGGTGTCTACCAGGCCTCGTCGAGTTGGTTGCGCTGGGTGGGGGTTAGGGAGAGGTTTGCGCCGGTTAGGGCGGTGGTGAGGTAGGTGGGGGTGCTGATGCCGACTATGGGGGTGATGGCGGGGGCGCCGCCGGTGAGCCAGGCGAGGACTACTGCCGAGGGGGTGGTGTTGAGGGTGGTGGCCAGGTCGGTGAGGGCCTCCAGGCGGCGGGTGGTGCCGGGGTGGTGGAAGGCTGGGTCGATCGGGCGGTCGGCGCGGTTCTCGTAGGCACCGGACATCAGCGGGCTGTAGGCGAACAGCTGCTGCTCCGGGTTGTTCTGTGCGTAGTCGAGGACCTCGTCGGTGATCCAGCCGAAGCGGTGGTCGTGGGTGTGGTCGCGGACGAACGGCCGGGGCTGCAGGTACGAGTACCGCAGCTGCAGCGCACTCGGAGCCATCACGCCCAGCTCACCCGCCAGACCGCGCATCCGCTCCACCCGCCAGAGTGCGTAGTTCGACAGCCCGAGACGGCCGATGGTGCCGGCCGCAGCGTGCTTGCCGAACGCGGCGACGGTCTCCTCGAGTGGAGTGGACCTGTCGTCGCGGTGTGCCCAGTAGAGGTCGATGTGGTCGACACCGAGGCGGCGCAGCGAGGTCTCGAGCGCAGTGTCGATCGCCTTGGAGCCCAGGCCTTCCGAGTGTTCGGGCCAGCTGCCGGGCCAGAGCGGTTCGCACCCGACCTTGGTCGCCAGCTTGACCCGGTCCCGTACGCCGGGCCGCTGGGCGAACCACCTCCCGAGCAGCTCCTCACTCTGGCCACCGTGTCCGCTCGGGTCCTGCCAGAACGCGTAGCAGTTCGCAGTGTCGATCCACTCCCCGCCCGCGTCCACATAAGCATCCAGCAACCGGAACGAGGTCTCTTCGTCGATCCGCGTCCCGTACTCCATAGCGCCCAGCGCAAGATTCACCATGCGCAAGAGCCAACAAGCTGGAGCGCGCCCTAGGTCAAGTCCGCGAATTCCCGCAGTACCGGAGCCAGCGTCGCCGCCTCGGTCCCGTGGTTCTCTCCGGGGATCGCCTTCAATGTCGCGGTAGGCAGGTGCTCGGCCACGGCCCTGGCTCCGGCGGACAGCGCGGGCCAGGTCTGGTCGCCGTACAGAACCAGGACCGGAACCTTCACGTCCGCCCAGCGGTCGGCAGGCAGCGGGTTGCCCGACATCGTGGTCCCCATGATGCGGCCGTCGTACGAGATCGTGTGCGCGATCTCCTCGACCGGCGCCCAGTACGGCGACTGCTTCATGCCCGGGATCGCCTCTGCGGGCATCATTGCGGCCGCGGTCATGAACAGCTCGGCGGCCTGGTCGCGGCGCCCCTCCGCGACGAACGTCTCGAGCTGCTCGACGTAGTCGGATGGCAGCGGCGGCCGTACGTCGTCGACGACGACAGGCGGCTCGAACAACACCAGCCCGGCGATCGGCAGCCCCGCAGCCGCGGCGTCCAGCGCCAGCAAACTGCCCGACGACCAGCCGAAGAGGACGGCCGGCTGACCAGCGTCCTCGATCAAGGCGGCGATGTCCTCGATCTCGCGCTGGATCGCGTACGGCGCGGTGTCGCCACTCTCGCCCCGCCCACGCCGGTCGTACGCGTACGTCCGGAAGCTGTCGGTCAGCAGCTTCCCGACCTCGTCGTTCACCGGGTTCACCGCCCGGTGTGCGGTCGCCCCGTCGATCAGGATCAGCGGCCTGCCCTGGCCGTACGCCTCGAAGGCGATCGCGGTGCCGTCGGCCGAAGTCACGGTGCTCATGCTTCTTCCCCTCTCCTATGAAGAACTAGACCGTACAGTACTCATCAGAGAACTGGACTGTCTAGTATGATTTTCCGCATGGAGCGAGTGGAGCAGGCAGAGATCGAGGGACGGACGCCCCGCAAACGCCGCGCGATCCTGGCCGCGGCGACCGAGGTCTTCCTCAGCCACGGGTACCTCGGCGCGAGCATGGACGAGGTCGCAGCCAAGGCCGGCGTCTCCAAACAAACCGTCTACAAGCAGTTCGAGAACAAGGAGCGCCTGTTCGCCGAGATCGTCCTCGGCACCAGCGACCAACTGCTGGACGGCCTCCAGCAGGCGTACGTCGACACGCTCGAAGGGGCCGCCGACGCGCGCGAAGCCCTGCGTGCGTTGGCGCATCGCCTGCTCCAGAGCCTCACCGCCGACAGCGTCCTGCAGCTCCGCCGGCTCGTGATCGCCGAGGCGGACCGGTTCCCCGAGGTGTGCGGCGCCTGGTTCAACAGCGGCTTCGAGAAGTCCCTCGACGCGCTCGGGCAGGCGCTGACCCGGTTGAGCGACCGCGGTCTGTTGAAGCGACTCGACGACCCGACGCTGGCGGCGTACCAGTTCGCCGGTCTGGTGATGTACAAGCCGATGAACCGCGCCATGTTCGCGGGCACCCGGCAGCGCCCGAAGCCCGGTGAGCTCGAGAAGCTCGCCGACCAAGCCGCCGAGGTCTTCCTCGCGGCCTACGGACTAGAGCGTTCCGCGCGTTGACGTGCGAACCACCAGCTCCGGCGTGAACGTCACGCGCTGGTGCTCGTGGTCCGGGTTCGACGACTCGTCCAGCAGCAACTCCGCGGCCGTGCGGCCGAGCAGCTGCCGCGGCTGACGCACCGAGGTCAGCGGTACGGCGGCCGCCTCCGCGAACTCGATGTCGTCGTACCCGACGATCGCGAGATCCTCCGGAACGCGCAGCCCGAGGCTCACGCACTGTTGCAGCAATCCCAACGCCAGCAGGTCGTTCGCGCAGAACGCGGCCGTCGGCCGGCGATCCGCCGGGAGCCCCGCAAGTCGTTGCCCAGCGCCCCTACCTTCGGCGACCGTCAGTGCGCCGGTGGTCAACTCGATCAGGTCCGCCATCGGCCTCCCGGCGGTCCGCAGCGCACGGCGAGCACCGTCGCGGCGGTCGATGACCTGCCCGATCGTGTTCGGCCCGCCGACGTACGCGATCCGCTCGTGGCCGAGCTCCAGCAGATGCGAGATCGCGAGCTCGCCGCCGAGGACGTCGTTCACCGCGACTGAGCAGTGCGAGGCGTCGTCGAGCGCGCGGTCGACCACGACCACCGGCGTACCGCGCGACGGCAGCTTCCGCAGGCGGGACGAGTTCTGGTCGATCGGCGTGATCAGGATGCCCTGGACGCGTTGCTGCTCGAGCAGATCGAGGTACGCCGCCTCGCGGTCGACGTCCTCACTACTGGTACAGAGGAACACCGAGAGGCCGGCCGCCTGCGCCGCCTCCTCGACGCCCTTCGCGACATCGGTGAAGAACGGGTTGCCGGCGTCGAGCATCACGTACGCGAGGATCCGGCTGGAGCCGGCCCGCAGTTGCCGCGCCGACTCGTTCCGGACGAAGCCGAGCGAGGCCATCGCGGCCTCGACCTTCGCCCGGGTCAGGGGGCTGACGACCTCGGGACGGTTCAGGACGTTGGACACGGTCCCCAGCGAGACCCCGGCGGCCGCGGCGACCGCCTTCACCCCGGCGGCGTGCGGCTTCGGCGCACGGCGTCGCCGGGTGCGCTCGGGCACGGCTTCCGCGTCATCCACCGACACGAGAACCTCCCTCCGCGCTGCAAACACTTGAAACGTCTTAGCGGCCGAAGAATACCCGCTTCCGGCCCGATTCCCGCGCTACCGGTCCGGGATCGGCCGCGAAAGGTGGGCAGACTCTTGACGCCCGGGCGTACACCCGCTTAGCGTCATGGGACGCTCTTGAAACCTTTCATCCCAGGAGTCGTCAGCACGCCACAGTCCCGCCCGCTCGAGTACAGGTGACGCCGTGAATCGTTACTGCTTCTGTCTGCAGGTCCGGCCCGACCGGCTCGACGAGTACGTCGAACGGCACCGCGACGTCTGGCCGGACATGCAGGCCGCGTTGCGGGACTCGGGCTGGCACAACTACTCGCTCTTCCTCCGCGACGACGGTCTGCTGATCGGGTACGTCGAGTCCGAGGACCTGGAGGCGGCGCAGAAGGCGATGGCGGCGACCGAGGTCAACACCCGCTGGCAAGCCCAGATGACCGAATTCTTCACCGGTACAGACGGCAGGCCGCCGGACGAGTCGTTCCTCCTCCTGCCCGAGATCTTCCATCTGAAAGAGGACCAACCATGACGACCGAAGCCGTGAAGGCCGCCCTCAGCCGCCAGGAGATCGAGCTGCCCTCGTGGGCGTTCGGGAACTCCGGCACCCGGTTCAAGGTGTTCAGCCAGCCCGGGGTGCCGCGGTCGCCCGAGGAGAAGATCGCCGACGCGGCCGTCGTCCACAAGTACACCGGGGTGGCGCCGAGCGTGGCGCTGCACATCCCCTGGGACAAGGTCGACGACTATGCGGCGCTGGCGGCGTACGCGAAGGAGCAGGGTGTCCGGCTCGGGGCGATCAACAGCAACGTGTTCCAGGACGACGACTACAAGCTGGGCAGCGTCACCAACCCGGATCCCGCGGTACGCCGGAAGGCCACCGATCACCTGCTCGAATGCGTCGACATCATGGACGCGACCGGGTCCCGGGACCTCAAGCTGTGGTTCTCCGACGGCACGAACTACCCCGGCCAGGACGACATCCAGGACCGGCAGGACCGGCTCGCGACCGCGTTGAAGGAGGTGTACGACCGGCTCGGTGACGACCAGCGGATGCTGCTCGAGTACAAGCTGTTCGAGCCGGCCTTCTACACCACGGACGTGCCGGACTGGGGTACGTCGTACGCGCACTGTCTCGAACTGGGGCCGAAGGCAACGGTCTGTATCGACACCGGGCACCACGCGCCGGGGACGAACATCGAGTTCATCGTGGCCTTCCTGCTCCGCACCAAGAAGCTCGGCGCTTTCGACTTCAACAGCCGGTTCTACGCCGACGACGACCTGATGGTCGGCGCCGCGGACCCGTTCCAGCTGTTCCGGATCATGAACGAGATCGTCCGCGGCGACGCGCTCGACCCGGACCGCGGGATCGCGTTCATGCTCGACCAGTGCCACAACATCGAGGAGAAGATCCCCGCGATCATCCGCTCGGTGATGAACGTCCAGGAGGCCACCGCCAAGGCGCTGCTGGTCGACCGCGACGCTCTCCGCAAGGCACAGCGGGAAGGCGACGTCCTCGGTGCGAACGCCGCCCTGATGGACGCGTACAACACCGATGTCCGGCCGCTGCTCGCGGACCTCCGCGAGTCGCAGGGCCTGGACCGTGACCCGGTTGCGGCGTACAAGCGCAGCGGCTACTTCGAGCAGATCAGCAAAGACCGAGCCGACGGCCAGCAGGCCGGATGGGGAGCCTGAGTACCGATGACCGACACTGCAGCCGAGCTCGTTGCGCGTAGCAACCGACTGGGTGCCGATCCGCGCAACACGAACTATGCCGGCGGGAACACGTCGGCGAAGGGCACCGAGACCGACCCGGTCACCCAGCAGCCCGTCGACCTGCTGTGGGTGAAGGGATCCGGTGGTGACCTGGGCACGCTGACGACGAAGGGTCTCGCCGTACTGCGTCTGGACCGCCTGAACTCGCTCGTCGACGTGTACCCGGGCGTGGACCGTGAGGACGAGATGGTCGCCGCGTTCGACTACTGCCTGCACGGGAAGGGCGGTGCGGCGCCGTCGATCGACACCGCGATGCACGGGCTGGTCGATGCCCCTCATGTCGACCACCTGCACCCGGACTCCGGAATCGCGCTGGCGACCGCGGCGGACGGCGAGAAGCTGACCGCGGAGTGCTTCGGCGACCGCGTGGTGTGGGTCCCGTGGCGACGGCCCGGCTTCCAGCTCGGGCTGGACATCGCCGCCGTCAAGCGGGAGAACCCGCAGGCGATCGGCTGCATCCTGGGCGGCCACGGCATCACGGCCTGGGGAAACACGTCCGAGGAGTGCGAGGCGAACTCCCTGGAGATCATCCGTACGGCGGAACGCTTCCTGGCGGACCGCGGTGTCGCCGAACCGTTCGGCGCGATCGTCCCCGGCTACGAACCCCTGCCGACCGACGAACGTCGCGCCCGGGCCGCCGCACTTGCACCCGTCATCCGTGGGCTCGCGTCGACGGACAAGCCGCAGGTCGGCCACTTCAACGACTCCGACGTCGTGCTCGAGTTCACTGCACGAGAGAAGCTGGCCGAGCTGGCCGCGCTGGGCACCTCCTGCCCGGACCACTTCCTCCGCACCAAGGTCCGGCCGCTGGTGCTGGACCTCCCGCCGTCGGCCTCGGTGGAGGACACGGTCGCACGGCTGAAGGAGCTGCACGCCGCGTATCGCGAGGACTACGCGGCGTACTACAACCGGCACGCCGAGCCGGACAGCCCGGCGATGCGCGGTGCCGACCCGGCGATCGTGCTCGTGCCTGGTGTCGGGATGTTCAGTTTCGGGAAGGACAAGCAGACCGCGCGGGTGGCCGGCGAGTTCTACGTGAACGCGATCAACGTGATGCGAGGCGCCGAGGCGGTGTCGACGTACGCGCCGATCGACGAGCGGGAGAAGTTCCGGATCGAGTACTGGGCGCTGGAGGAGGCGAAGCTGCAGCGCATGCCGCGGCCGAAGCCGCTCGCGACCCGGGTCGCGTTCGTGACCGGTGGTGGGTCGGGCATCGGCAAGGCGATCGCGCAACGTCTGGCCGCCGAGGGCGCGTGCGTTGTCGTCGCGGACCTCGACGAGGCTGCGGCCGAGGCGGTGGCAAAGGAGATCGGATCCACGGACGTCGCCGTCGCCGTCGGCGCGGACGTGTCATCGGCGGACGCGGTCGAGGCGGCGTTCCGCGAGGCTGTGCTGGCCTTCGGCGGTGTCGACCTGATCGTCAACAACGCCGGGCTGTCGATCTCGAAGTCGTTGCTGGAGACAACGGACCGCGACTGGGACCTGCAGCACGACGTGATGGCGAAGGGCTCGTTCCTGGTCTCGCGGGCGGCCGCGAAGGTGCTCATCGACCAGGGGATGGGCGGCGACATCGTCTACATCTCCAGCAAGAACTCGGTGTTTGCCGGCCCGAACAACGTCGCGTACGGATCCGCCAAGGCGGATCAGGCCCACCAGGTTCGCCTGCTCGCGGCCGAGCTCGGCGAGTACGGGGTCCGGGTCAACGGTGTGAACCCCGACGGCGTCGTGCGCGGATCCGGGATCTTCGCCGGCGGCTGGGGAGCCAAGCGGGCCGCGGTGTACGGCGTACCGGAAGAGGAACTCGGTGCGTACTACGCGCAGCGGACCCTGCTGAAGCGTGAGGTGCTGCCCGAGAACGTCGCGGCCGCGGTGTTCGCGCTGACCGGTGGGGATCTCACCCACACGACCGGCCTGCACATCCCAGTCGACGCCGGCGTAGCCGCCGCCTTCCTCCGCTAGGTATCGGTATGAAGCGCGTCGCGGCGGTCGATCTCGGGGCCTCGAGCGGGCGGGTGATGCTCGGCGAGGTGGGCGCTGACGTCCTCGAGCTGCGTGAACTGAACCGCTTCTGGAACGGCCCGGTGCGCGTGAGCGGCCGGCTGCACTGGGACGTCCTGCACCTCTACCGCTCGATCCTGGAGGGATTGCAGGCCGCAGGACCGCTCGACGGCATCGGCATCGACTCCTGGGCTGTCGACTACGGACTACTCGACGAGAGCGGCCGCCTGCTGGGCAACCCTGTGCACTACCGCGACTCCCGCACCGACGGCGTGATGGAACGCGTCCTATCAACGATTCCAGCAGCCGAGCTGTACGCCGTCACAGGCCTGCAGCAGCTCCCGTTCAACACCATCTACCAACTCGCAGCCGAGAAGCTGCCGGCCGACGCGGCCACGCTGCTGATGATCCCTGACCTGCTGGCGTACTGGCTGACAGGGGAGATCGGTGTGGAGCGGACCAACGCCTCCACGACCCAGCTGTACGACGTGGTGGCCCGGGACTGGAGCGATGACGTGGTATCTCGGGTGGGGGTTCCACGCCAGGTGCTTCCTGCGCTGCGGGAGCCAGGCGATGTAGTCGGGACAGTGCTACCGGACGAGACCGGCTTGGCGCCGGGGATTCCAGTGATTGCTGTCGGATCGCATGACACGGCGTCGGCTGTCGTTGCTGTGCCCGCAGGGGGTGAGCGGTTCGCATACATCTCCTCGGGCACCTGGTCGCTGGTCGGCCTCGAGCTCGATGCGCCGGTCCTGACGGACGACGCTCGGGAAGCGAACTTCACCAACGAGGGCGGCGTCGACGGGCGAACCCGGTTCCTGCGGAACGTGATGGGGCTGTGGATCCTGCAGGAATGCCAACGGGTCTGGGGCGACGACGACCTGCCCGGGCTGCTGCGGGACGCGGCCGCCGCGCCGCCGTACGCCGTACTGATCGATCCGGACGCTCCCGAGTTCCTCGCCCCGGGCAACATGCCGGCGCGCATCGAGGAACACTGCCGGGCAACCGGTCAGGACGCGCCTCGATCTCGTGGTGCCGTGGTTCGCTGCATCCTGGAGAGCCTCGCCCTCGCGTACCGCCGTACGTTGCGTGCCGCGCAGACGATCGCCGACCGAGAGGTCGACGTACTGCACGTGATCGGCGGTGGTTCGCAGAACGAGCTGCTCTGCCAGCTCACCGCCGACGCGTGCGGTGTACCGGTCCTCGCCGGACCCGTCGAGGCCTCCGCGTTGGGCAATGTCCTCGTCCAGGCTCGCGCCCTCGGCGAGCCCTTCCCGGACCTGAGCGCGATGCGCGCCCTGGTCCGATCCACACACTCCCTGCGGCGCTACGGGCCGCAGGGTAAACCGGCCGACTGGGACGCCGCCGAGTCCCGGGTGTTCGGAACAAGGTGATCAGCATGACCGCCCTCCCCCAGGAACTTCGACCGCTCGCGCGACGGGTGCCGCCGCGCGAGATCAGCCACGACGACCTGCAACTCCTCCGCCTGCTCGCCACCGGCCTGCCGGTCGACGGCGTCGCCCGGCGCCTCGACCTGTCCGAACGCACCGTCCGCCGGCGCACCCGGCTGATCTGCGACCGCCTCGGCTTCAGCACTGCCATCGAAGCCATCGTCTGGGCCGCCCGCCGCGGTCTGGTCTGAGAGAGGGGGCCGAGTTAGGCGGCGACAGCTCCGGGTACCGGGGTTTCTGAGCATCGAGCCGAGGAGGACCGATGAACGGAATGACCATCGTCTGGATCGTCGTCGCGATCGCCGTCCTGGTCATCGTGATCGCCCTGATCGCGAGCGCGATGTCGCGCAGGTCGCAACAGCGCGCCCAGCAGGAGGCGTACGAACACGACCAGCAGGCGCGAGCGAGCGCGGCAGAGGCCGAGAAGCAGCGTGCGGTCGCCGACGAGGTGGACGCGCGTGCCCGCAAGGCGCAGGCGGCCGCCGACGAGAAGACGGCCGAGGCTCGCCGGTTGTCGGCCGGCGCCACCGAACGGCGCGACGCCGCCGAGAACGCCCGCGCGCAATCGGACGAGCATCGCACCCAGGCCCAGAACCTCTGGCCGGACCACGACGGCGCCCAGAACGACGGCGCCCTGAATGATGGCGCCCAGAACGACGGCGCCCAGAACCGCGAGGGGCAACCGGTCGATCCGGACTGGGACGACGGCCGGCATCCGCACGACCCGCGGCACCCGAAGCACTCGCGGCGGGATTGAGAAACGTCAGATCAGATACCTGAATTCCGGTGAGTTCGGGTTGACGCGTTCGATGTCGAGCGGGGCGGCCTCCATGCGCGACAGCAGCAGCGGGAGGTCGTCCCGGGTACTGATCTCGATGCCGACCAGGGCGACGCCGGTCTCGCGGTTGTTGCGCTTGACGTACTCGAACAGCGTGATGTCGTCGTCGGGGCCGAGCGTCTCGTCGAGGAAGGCGCGCAGGGCACCGGGCTCCTGCGGGAACGTCACCAGGAAGTAGTGCTTCAGGCCTTCGTGCACCAACGAGCGCTCGAGGATCTCGCCGTACCGGCTGACGTCGTTGTTCCCGCCGGACAGCAGGCAGACCACGGTCTCGCCCGGGCGTACGTCGAGACCGTTGCCAAGAGCACTTGTCGACAAAGCGCCCGCGGGCTCCGCGATCAGGCCGTCGGTCTGGTAGAGCGCGAGCATCTCCGAGCACACGAGGCCTTCGGGAACCGCCATCAGCTCGACGCCGGCCTGCTGCACGAGCGGGAGGGTCACGTCACCGACCCGTCGTACGGCGGCACCGTCGACGAAGCTGTCCAACTGCGGCAACGTCACGGGCTTACCTGCCGCGACCGCCGCAGCCATGCTCGCCGCGCCACCCGGCTCCACCCCGACGATGCGTACGCCGGGATGCCGCTCGGCGATCCAGGTTGCAACCCCTGCAACGAGACCGCCCCCACCGACCGGAACCACGAGTACGTCGGGAGCGTGGCCGAGCTGCTCCACCAACTCGATCGCCACGGTCCCTTGCCCCGCAACGGTTCTCGGGTCGTCGAACGCCGGCACCATCGTCGCCCCGGTGGCGGAACCTTCCGCGATCGCGGCGGCAGCGGCATCGTCGTACGTGTCGCCGGTGACGATCACCTGGATCTGCTTGCCGCCGAGCGCCGCGATCCGGTCCCGCTTCTGGCGCGGTGTCGTCCGCGGAACGTACACCTTGCCGTGGACACCGAGAATGTGGCACGAATACGCCAGCCCTTGGCCATGGTTGCCGGCGCTCGCACAGATCACGCCGGCTGCCTTGGCCGCATCGTCGAGCTGTGCGATCAGGTTGTACGCGCCGCGAAGCTTGTAGGAACGGCCGATCTGCAGGTCCTCCCGCTTCAGCCAGACCTGCGCGCCGGTGCGCTCCGACAGGCGGAGGTTGCGCTCCAAGGGTGTACGGACTGCGACGCCGTCCAAGCGCTTGCTGGCGGCCTCGATCGCCGCCGCGTCAACGGTGCTGACCTCGCCGCCGGTGGTCGATCGAGCGACTGAACCACTGCCCTGCATGACGTTCCTTCCCGTGCATTTGCACGATCTTCGCCGATTCGCTCGCTGCACAAGACAATTCGCGTCCACAGTCCGGACCGACGGATACCTTTGCGTATCAGACTCTTGCACCATGCGTGAAACGGCTCTTCACTGGGCAGTCTAGTTTTCATACGCTCACTCGGTGTAACGGCCAGGTCCTTGGGAGAGATGAGCCGTGTATAGCCGGTCAGTGAGGACTGGAGGGCACATGGAACTGATTCCGTTCAGTCTGTGGGGCGACGCTTTGTGGTGCGGTCAGGAAGTCGTGCGGGAGGCCCCGCACGAGCAGGCGATCAGAAGCCTGTTCCCGGACCCCATCCCGGCGCGCGGCGCAGATCTGGACACCGAAGCGGACCTCGTCCCGGAACCGCACAACCGTTTCGACCCGCGGTCGATCGCCGTCCGGGTGCAAGGCAAGGTTGTCGGCTATCTGCCGAGGGACGACGCGCACCGGTACCACCCGGTGCTGTCAGAGTTGGTGGCACAAGGCCTGCAACCGCGGGTCCCTTGCCACCTGTGGGTCAGTGAGTGGGAGCCGGCGGACTGGGACGGCAAGGGCGCCCAGGGCACCGAGTTCCACGCGAGTGTCGCGGTCGCCCTGGGGCAGCCGCACATGCTGGTGCCGGTGAACCTGCCCCCGCCAGGCAGTTTTCACCTGCTGCCGCCCGGCAGCGGCATCGTCGTGCCGGGCAGCGAGGTGCATCCCGACGTACTGGCGCCGTTCTTCCGCGCGGAGGGCGAGTGCTGGGCGTACGCCACCATGCACGCGATCGAGGAGGAGGACAGCTTTCAGGACCGGCACCGGATCGTGGTCGAGATCCGGCTCGACGACGAACCCGTCGGCCGGCTCAGCCCGCGGCTGAGCGCCGAGTTCCTGCCGGCGATCCATTACCTCGCCGACATGCGTGCCGAGACCGCCGCCAGGGTCGCCGTCCGCGGTGACCGTTGCGCATCGGAGGTGATCCTCTACGCGGCGCGGAGTCACGACCTCCCGGCCACCTGGCCGGACGGGCTGGCCCGCTCCCCAGTCGCGTCCCCGCAATGGCACTACTGGGCGACCAAAGAGGCCAACTAGGCGGCTGCGCAGTACTGACCATGCCTCACCAGGCCGGTACTGCGGAGCTACTTTCAAGGCGCCGGGCAGTTCTCCTAGGAGAGCTGCCCGGCGTTCTCCTTGCACCACACGGAAAACGTGTTCGGTAAGCGCCCGGTCAGGTGCCGTACGACGTCTGTTCGCAAGCCGATCGTGTCGGCGCGCATGAGGGTCAGGCCCTCGATCAGGGCAGCCGCCAACTCGGCCGGAGCCCCTTCTGGATAACGGAATCGAACCGCCTCCTCAGGGGTCGCGATCGGGCGTACGTCGAGTGCGCGGCCGATCGCCGTACCGAGGATCGCGACCTGCTCGGCGACCGTGAACGCCTCGGGTCCGGTCAGCGTGTACGCCTGCTTCTCGTGGCCGTCCTCGACGAGCACCGTCGCCGCGACCGCCGCGATGTCCGCCGGGTCGATCGGCGCCATCCGTCCCGGTCCGATGGGATCGAGCACGTATCCGCCGGCGCGGATCGTCGGCAGCCAGTCGAACGCGTTCGTCATGAAGCCGGTCGGCCGCAGGAACGTTGCCGCGATCCCCGAATCCGCGATCAGCCGCTCGCGCTCGTGATGCCACCGCCCCATCGCCGGGACCGGGTCGCCGAGTACGGCGTACGACGACAGGTACACGATCTGCCGGACGCCGGCCCGACGGGCGGCCGCGACGACGTTGGCCGTGTGCTCGAGTCCGGTGCCGGGCACGAGCAGGAACACCTTGTCGACACCGCTCAGGTCGAGCGGTCCGTCGAGATCCCCGACGACCTGCTCCGCGGGCAGTTCCGGCCGCGGGCTGCGGACGAGTGCGCGGAACCCGGCGCCGCGCCGGTTGAGTTCCTGGACGAGCGCGCGACCGACGTGTCCGGTGGCGCCGGTGATGAGCAGCATGGCAAACTCCTTTACCGGTTAACGAGTCGCCGGGAACGTTAACCGGTAAACGATCTGATCGTCAAGGAGTCTGCCGATGCCCGAGTTCCTGGAGCTGCACAGCAAGATGTCCAAGTTGCTGCGGGCCGCCGCGGACGCCGCCGTACAGCGGCACGGGTTGCGGCTCGGGCAGGATCACCTGCTCGCGGCGCTGTGGGCGGAGGACGGCCGTACGCCGGGCGAGATCGCCGCCTCGGTGAACGTCACCACGCCCGCCGTCACCAAACTCGCCACCCGGCTGGCCGAGTCCGGTCTGCTCGAACGCCGGCCCGATCCGCGCGACAACCGCCTCGTGCGGCTGTGGCTGACACCGGCCGGGCGTGCGCTCCAGGCCCCCATCGAGGCCGAGCGCCAGCGGCTCGAGGACCGCATCACCGCGACGCTCACGAAGACCGAGCGGGCCCAGCTGATGAAGGCGCTCGCGAAGATCAATCAGGTGTTGGTGGACGGGCCGTGACGTACCTTGGCCGTATGGCGAACGTACCCGTCTGCCCGGTTTGTGGAGAACGCGGAGTGCCGATCCTTTACGGCCTGCCTACCCCGCTCGCTCGCGAAGCGGCCGCGGCCGGCAAGGTGCGGCTGTTCGGCTGCGTCATCCCGGCCGAACCGGACAACTGGACGTGCGCCCAGGACCACACCTGGAAGGCCGACGACGATCAGGTGCTGACGGCCGCCATCGACGCCGCGCTCGGCCGGAACTGATCGACTGCGTGATCAAGCAGCGTTCGGGCGGCGTGTGGCGCACACGAGGGCGATCAGGGCGAGCACGCCGAACGGGATGGCTTGGAGCTCTTGGAACGCGATGAGCTTGAAGAGCGTGAAGTAGATCATCCAGGTGGCGTAGAGGATGACGCCGGGGCGGCCGAGGCGGTGGCCGCGGAGGAACGCGGCGACCGCGACCAGGCCGGTGAGCGTCAGGAACTCGTACGCGACCACGAAGCTCACCCCGATGCCGTCCCATCCCTCCAATCCGGTGAAGTAGATCGCTCCATAGCCACCCACTACGGCGATCAGTGTGAGGAGGACGGACGCCGTGACGGCGGTGGCGGACGGGCGTCGGCGGGTGATGGATCGAGTGCTGGTCATGGTGGTCATTGCGGTCTCCTGTCGTTCGGTTTGACGTGCCGCCAACGATCGCGACCGGGCCGTCCCGATCGACACGGCCGCGGGTCACGACCTCAGCTGGGACGTCCTGTCCCGTGACGGCGGGACACAAGTGCGGCGATGATGCCCTCATGGGGGTTGCCATCGGGGTACTCGCGGTGCTCGCCGGCCTGGCAGGCACCGGCGTCCATGCCGTGAATGCGGCAGCGGGACGGACGGCCGGGCCGTCGTTCTGGTTGATGGAGGCGGCGGCCGCGATCGCCTACGGACTCGTCTGCCTGCTCCTCCGGTCGGCGGGCGCCCGCCGGATCCAGGCGGTCCTCGGAGCCATCGCCCTGACCCAGGGTCTGGCGCTGCTGGGGTCAGAAGTCGGAGCGCTCACCAGTGACGACTGGGCAACCTGGATCGGGGCCTGGCTCTGGGCACCCGGGTACGTCGCGATCGCCGTACTGCTGCCGGTGCTGCTGCCGGACGGTCGCCCGCGATCACGTGCTGCTCTCGCGCTGAACGCGGCCGCCGTCGCCGTCATCACGATCATGTGGGCGCTCACGCCGTACAACTCCCAGGACTTCCCCGAGGCTCTGCGCGGCGCGCGGCATCCACTGGCCGTGGCCGCGGTCGGCGAACCCGTCGCGGGAGCGATCGCCGGCGTACTCCTGCTCGCAGCCGTCGTCGTCGGCCTCGCCGCGCTCGTCGTCAGGTGGCGGCAGGCCGCGGATCTCGAGCGTCAGCAGTTGAAGTGGGTACTGGTCGGCTACGCGTGCACGCTCGTCCTCTTCGGCGTGGCCAGACTGCTCCCCGCCGGCATCACGGGTGCCGCCGCCGCTCTCGCCATGCTGCCGCTTCCGATCGCGATCGGTATCGCTGTAATGCGCCACGGCCTCTGGAACGTGGACGTCGTCATCTCACGGGCGATCGTGTACGGCGTTCTGTCGACGGTGGTGGTCGGCCTGTACGCCGGCACGGTCTGGCTGGCCGGGGATCGCCTGGGAGCCACGATGGGTACGCCGATCCTCGCGACCACTGTGGTCGCGCTGGCCGCCCTGCCACTGCGATCCTGGTTGCAGCGGCACGTCAATCGGCTGGTGCACGGGGACGTCGACGAGCCGTACGCCGTACTCGCGCGACTCGGAGCGCGACTGGCAGCAGCCACCACACCGGATGACCTGTCCGAACGCGTCCTGCCGTCGGTGCTCGAACAGGTGGCGCGATCGCTGGGCGTGCAGCGGGCGACGATCGTCCTGCGGGACGGATCCGTCACGTCGTACGGCGAGGGGTCGGGGTCCGGGACGACCGTCGATCTCGAGTACGGGGGCGAGCGGTTCGGTCAGCTCACCGTCGCTCGGTCGACCGCGTTCGACGGACATGAGATCCGTGCTCTCGGCGAGCTCGCCGCGCAGGCTGCGGTTGCGGCACATACCGTCCTCTTGGCCCGCGAGGCCCAGCGATCGCGCGAAGCGGTCGTCGTCGCACGGGAGGAGGAGCGCCGGAGGCTGCGTCGCGATCTGCACGACGGGGTCGGGCCGTCGCTGGCCGCGCTGGCCTTGCACGTCGAGACCGCGCGCGACATCGCCTCGGACGATCCCGAGGCAGCCCGGCGGTTGCTGGACCGCCTGGTACCGCGGCTCAACGCCGCGGTCGCGGATGTCCGGGCACTGGTCCACGAACTCCGGCCGCCGATGCTGGACGAGCTCGGGCTGACGGCCGCGGTGCGTGAGCTGGGCGATCGATTGTCCACAGGTGCGACGAAGGTGTGTGTGTCGGCGGACGAGATCGCCGGATTGCCTGCTGCTGTTGAAGTTGCGGCGTACCACATCGCCGGCGAAGCGATCGGGAACGCGGTCCGGCATGCCGGGGCGGGCGCTGTCGCGGTCCGGGTGTGCGACGGGGACGGATACGTGCGGATCGAGGTCGTCGACGACGGCCATGGGCTGCCTGATCAGCTGCGGCCAGGTGTTGGTACGTCGTCGATGCGCGAGCGGGCCGAAGAACTCGGCGGCCACCTGGTGATCGACTCGGGCCCGTCCGGTACGACCGTCACCGCCATGTTGCCGAGGGGGACGTCATGACAGTACGGGTCCTGGTGGTCGACGACCATCCGCTCTATCGCGAAGGTCTCGTCACCGCGATCTCGACGATGCCCGGCAAGGAGGTGGTCGGCGAGGCAGCGGATGGCGAGCAGGCTGTGCGCCTTGCCGGTGAACTCGTCCCTGACGTTGTCGTGATGGACCTGCACATGCCGGTCCTGAACGGCGTCGAGGCGACCCGACGGGTGACGGAGCGGCACCCGGAGATCGCCGTACTGGTGCTGACGATGCTGGAGAACGACGAGTCGGTGTTCGCCGCCGTCCGGGCCGGTGCACGGGGGTATCTGCTGAAGGGCGCCGACCGTGCAGAGATCGGCCGGGCGCTTGACGGGGTGTCACATGGTGAGGCGGTCTTCTCGTCCGCGATCGCCGGCCGGGTCCTGTCGTACTTCGCTGCCGGCCGATCCGGCCCTCGTGTCGCGCCGTTCCCCGAGCTGACCGATCGCGAGCGCGAGGTTCTCGATCTGGTGGCGCGCGGCCTGACCAATGCAGCAATCGCCCGTCAGCTCGTGGTGAGCGACAAAACCGTCCGCAACCACGTCTCCAACGTCTTCACAAAACTCCACGTCGCCGGCCGAGCCGAAGCAGTAGCCCGCGCCCGCGACGCCGGCCTCGGCACCTAGCTATCCTTTCCCGCTACTCGATCACCTGGGGAATGAATGCCCGTCGTCACCCCGGACGCCGAACTGCTTGCGCGCGCCGTCCGTACCTTCATGAATGCCGACGCCGACGCCGGCTACCTCGAAGCCCCCGGCACTCTGGCTTTCGTGGCCACCGCAGCCGACAAGATCATCGGTTGGTGCTGGGGCTACCGGCTTGCGCGACCCGACGGCGCTTCCATGCTCTACCTCCACCAGTTGGAGGTCGTCGAATCCCACCGCGGGCAAGGAATCGGCCGAGCCCTGACGAGCGCGTTCATGGGCGCGGGCCGGTCTGCCGGTGCCACCAAGATGTTCCTCACCACGGGAGCTGAGAACGCTCCGGCGCGCAAGCTGTACGACTCACTGGGTGGAGGGCTGGCGACGCAAGGACCGACGGTCAACTACTGGTTCCTGTTGTAGCTGTTTCGGTGTCCCAGGTTGAGAGGCAGAACGGGTGGCCGGCGGGGTCGGCGTACACGAGGCAATGGTCGGCGTTCGGTTGGAAGTCGAGCAGTTTGCCGCCGGCCGCGAGGACCCGTGCTCCGGTTGCCTCGAGGTCGTCGACGAGGAACTCGAGGTGCATCTGCATCGGTACGTCGTTGCCGGGCCACTGTGGCGCCCGGAAGTCGTCCACCTGCTGGAAGGAGATGACCCCATTGGGCCCCGAGACGGAGGCCCAGTGCGACGTACCACGGACGACTCCACCAGTGATCTCGGCGTAGAACTGCGCCAGGACGAGTGCATCGGGCGCGTTCACCGTGATCCCTTCCAGCTTGATGCGGTCAGACATCGGTACCCCGATACGCCGGGGTAAGTTCGGTCCACCGCGCGTGCCAGGCCGGGGCAGGCACCTCCGCCGACCAGCCGCCGTCGTGGGCCGGACCGTCGTTCGCCAACGAGCGGCCGAGGTCCTCGAGGTGGACCTGCCAGCCGGCTCCGTGGAAGTGGAGTGAGCCGATGGGGAGGCCGCGCTCCTCGACCACCAGCTTGGTCTGCGAGCCCATCGGGGTGAGCCAGGCCTCGAGCTCACCCTCGTCGTCGGTGCCCGGCTCCGTGGTGAGCAGCAGATGATGCGGTGCCTCGCAGATGTCGATACGAGCCGGACCGTTCCACGTGCTGGTGAAGACGGCGTGGATCGTTCCGCCTTCGTGCAGTGCGCCGGACACCTCGGCGATCCAGCGGGCGAGTCGCTCCGGCGTGGTGCATGCCGCCCAGAGGTCGTCGATATCCGTGTCGTAGACGTCCTCGACGCGGACAGCGCCGCGGGTACGGTCCAGAGCCCGCATCGTTCCGGTGATCCTCACTGAGATGCCTTCTTTCCTCGTGCGATCTCGGTGTGCAGCGCATCGAGCCGGTTCCGCCACAGCGCGCGGTACCCCTCCAGCCACTCGTCCACCTCGACGAGCGCCTCCGGCCGCAAGGTGTAGATCCGCCGCTGCGCCTCCTGCCGTACGTCGACCAGCCCGGCCTCCCGCAGCACCCGAAGGTGCCGGGACACACCCGGCCGCGCAATCGGCAGCGCATCGGCCAACTCACCGGCCGTCGCGGGATGATCCCGCAAGATCTCCAGCACCGTCCGCCGGCTCTGATCAGCCAACGCCTGCAACACCACGTCCATGACCCCGAATGTACCCAACCGGCTACGTAACCACAAGGGTACATATGTCGGTAAGTCACCAGTGGCGGGGGCTGGCCCGGTCCGATCTGCAGCTGGACAGGAAGTGTCGGGTGGCCGGGTAGTGCACCTGAGCGTGAACGTGTCCGTGCGTACAGCGTCTCGCCGGTGCACTACCAGTCGAGCTGCACATCACGCGACCGCGAGGACCACGGTGTTGGTTGGAGTGGAACTAGCATCGAGTTGTGAGGATCCGGGAGTTCGCGATCGTGGGGGCCGGATGAGTGACGCCGGCGATCCGAACATCGCGCCGTACCCCGGTCGCTACGAGGTGGCGCGGGGGAAGGGTATCCCTCCGAACGAGGACCCGGTGCCACTCGACGTCACGGGTACGTACGACCTGCAGCAGCAGATCAACGAGATCGGACGGCTCGTGGCGACAAGCCCGGTGCCGGACGGCGGTCTGTCGTGGGACCACGAATCGCGGGTCGTGGTGGTCCGCCTGGTCGGAGCGGTGAACGGAACCTCAGCCGACGTGGAGCGGCTGAAGTACGCCGTTCTGGAGGCCGCCGACGGATTCGTCGTCAAGTTCGTGTCTGTGCGTTACTCGCGGGCGGAGCTGGAGGCACTGGCGGACCGCCTCTTCTCGACCATGGATCGGTGGGGGCCGAGCCGCGAAGGAATCGGCGGTGGTTGGGATTGCCTCAAGAACCGCGTCGTGATCGTGATTCGCCGCGACACCGACGAGACAGCTCAAGCCTGGATCGACGCGATCGAGGCACTCCACGACCCCCGCATCCTCTACGAGACCTACATTCCGGTTCCCCGCAACCGACGACCACCCCGGCGCCGGCACTGAGCGGTGCTCAGAGTTTGGTGCCGATCAGTTGGTAGATGTCGTCGTGGGCGCCGGGGAGGTCGTCGTGGCCGAAGTCGGGGTACGTGCGGACTTCCTTGGGGGACTGGATCTTGTTGTAGGCGGCGAACTGCGTCGACGGCGGGCAGATCTGGTCCTCGAGGCCGGTGAAGAGGGTGACCTCGGCCTGGATCCGGGGCGCCAGGTGCTGGATGTCGATGTAGCCGAGCGTCGTGAACACCTCCTCCTGGCGGAGGTGCCGCGGGTCGCGCTTGCGGAACCACGTGACGATCTCGTCGTACGGCGAGGTTTCCAGGTTCAGGTCCCACGTCCGCTGGTAGTCGGAGAGGAACGGGTACACGCTCGCGACGTACTTGATCGTCGGCGTCAGCGCGGCCGCCACCAGCGACAGTCCGCCGCCCTGGCTCCAGCCGGTCGTCGCGATCCGGGCCGCGTCGACCTCCGGCAGCCCGCCGATGAGGTCCGCCAAGCGCCGCGTGTCCAGGAAGACGTGCTTGTAGAGCAGCCCGTCCGGACCGTCGTCGAGCCCGTGCACCAGGTGGTGCTGCAGCGAGAAGCTGTTCGATGCCTGCGACGACGTACGGAATCCGACCTGTTCGCGGACATCCAGTGCCGCGACCGTGAATCCACGAGCGGCGTACGGCAGCAGCTCGACCCACTTCGGCTGCTCACCGCCGTACCCGTGGAACAGCAGCACGGCCGGTCCGGTCGGCTCGGCGGGACGCAGTACCTTCGCGTGGACCCGGTAGCCGCCGGTCCCGGTGAAGTACAGGTGCTGTGCGGTCGCCGTCGTCAGCGGGAAGTCGACGGCGTCGACGAACTCGGCATCAGCCGCGACCTCGTCGAGTGACAGCAGGGCCTTGTCCCAGAACGTGTCGAAGTCCGCGGGCCGCGGGTTCGTGCCCTGGTACGTGAGTAGTTCGTCGTACGACAGCTCGAAGGAAAGCACCGCATCATTCTGCGCTGTTGGTGTCCTCGGGGGCAGTCCCGTCCCAGATCGTGTACCCGTGGGCCGCGTTCAGCTTGTCCCGGAGCGCGGTCTCCAGGCTCTCGGCCTTACCGGGCGCCAGCCACGAGATCGGCAGCAGGATCGGATGATCGGGGTTCTTGGTGCGCAGCACGATCGCCTCGCCGTGGGTGGTCTCGACCCGGCCGACCTCGGTGATGTCGGTCCAGGGCGTGCGGAGACCGCGGACCTCGAGGTCGCTGTCGCGGAGCCGTGCGACCTTCGGCGGCCGGGCCAGGATCCACAGGCCGGCCAGCGCGATCATCCCGCCGAGCGTGACGAACACCGAGACGGCAACATCCGGCAGCCCCAGTGCCCAGAGCACCGCGGCCACCCCGAGAATGATCAGCCCGGCGGCCAGGATTCCGAGGAAGCGCCCCGGCCGCATCCGGTACGTCGTACGCATCGCCACAGGATCTCATCCGCCCGGGGCGACCGGATCAGAAGGCTTCCGTCTCGGACTCCGAGGTGTTGCCGGCCACGGACTTCAGCGTCAGCGACCACGAGTACGACCCGTCCAGGAACCGCTCGAGCTTCGAGTACGAGCAGTCCTCGGTGAACCGGTTGTTCTTTGCGTCCCAGTTCCTCCCGGTCTTGTAGTAGACCCAGTAGTCGCCGCGGATCCCGTTCAGCGTTGCCGACTTGTTCGCCCGGACGTAGATCGAGGCCTGCGGCTTGCGCGGGCTGTTGGCCGTGACCACGACCACGATGTCCGAGCCGGCGTTGGTGATCCGTAGCGAACCCGAGCCACGCGGTCCGGACCGTTGGAACACGTCGCCGTTCTCACCCCGGCCGGCGATCACGGCCGGCTGGGCCAGCTTCGCCGGCACCGACAGCGCACCGAACTTCACACCCTTGCCGATCGACTTCTGCACGCCCTGCGCGAGCTCGGCGTAGGCGAACCGGACGCCGCTCTTCGCCTCGTACAGCCGGACGTCCAGCGCCTTCGGGAAGCCGCAGCTGGTCTTCGTCCCTCCGGCCCTGGTCAGCTCAGTGGCCACGTTCCCGGCGTACGCGTCGAAGGCGTCGAGGACCTGGGGATGTGCGGACACCAGACCGCGCGGCGGCGTGATCTTCACGAGCTCGCTGCGTTCGAGTACGACGGCGCTCGCGAGCTGTGCGCGGGACGCGTCGAACGCCGCGATCGTCTGCGCGTTCATCACGCGGGCGACGTACGGCTTGAGGACCTTCTCGACATTGGTCAGCGCCCGCTGGTACATCGGCACCGACAGCGCTACGGCAGTCGGTGTCGGCTTCGGGGCCGGCTTGGGTGCCGCCGACGAGGGCGGTGGCGCGCTGGTGCTGGTCGTCCTACCCCCTGCCGAGGGCGCGCCCGCACTGTCAGCACTGTCCGCCTTGCCGCTGCAGCCTGCGCAGAGCAAGGCCGCAACTCCGACCACAACCGCCAACGAACGCCTCACAGTCACCCCCAGGTGTGACCAATTTTCACTTTGGTCCAATACTTCCCTGAGAGAGGTTCACCGATGCGGATCAGTTGGTGCCGGTCTCGCTCGGGTTGTAGGCGCAGGCGTCGTTCAGGTTCTCCGCGGCGCCCGGGGTGGTGGTCGTCTTCGACGGCGTCGGCCGCTTCGTCGAGCCGGAGGTCGGCGCCTTGGTAGGGTTCCGGGTCGGCTTCACCGTCGGCGTCGAGGCGACCGGGGCGGTCTTGGGGGCGATCGCCTTCTGGATGATCTCCCGCATCGCCGCGTAGTCCGGGTTCTTGCCGCTCGGGAAGTTCTTGTTCTTGTCCAGGTCGATGTTCGCGACCTTCGCGTTCTTCACCTTCAGCGCGAGCTGGATGAACGCCCCCAGGATCTCCTGCGGGATGTCGGTGCGCAGCAGCTGCTTCCCGGCCTTCGCGATCTGCTGGTACGACGTCACGAGCGCCTGCGGGTTCGCGCTGTTCACGAGCGCGTGGATCGTGCAGCGCTGCCGCTCCTGCCGGGACGGGTCGCTGAGCCCGTAGCGGCCGCGCGCGAACCACAGTGCGTGGTACCCGTCGAGCTTCTGGTTCGGGCCCTTCTCGATGTACCCGCTCGGCTTCTTCTCGCTGTTCGACCCGGGGCCGGCGCCGTAGTCGCCGCCGATCGGCACCCGGTAGTTCACGTTCACGGTGATGCCGCCGAGCGCGTCGATGATCTGCCGGAACCCGGCCAGGTTGACCTGCATGTAGTAGTCGATGTCCAGGCCGAGCGCGGCGCTCGCGGCCAGCTTGACCACGTCCGCGCCCTCGTTGTCGGTCTGGCCGAGGATCCCCGGGTGCGCCTTCGGGACGTTCTCGTACATCGCGTCCAGGTAGTACTCCGGCTGCTCGACATTGCCCAGGCTCGGGTCCCAGAAGCCGTCCGGGTACACCTTGTGCAGCGGCGAGTCCTCCGGGAACGGCATCCGCATCCAGTTCCGGCTGAGCGAGATCAGCGCGGTGTCACCGGTCTTGGTGTCGATGCTCGCCACGATCACCGTGTCGGTCCGGACACCGGTCCGGCCGACGCCGTCGTCGGCGCCGAGCAGCAGCAGGTTCAGCCGCGGGGTCTTCGCCCACGGGTCGCTCGCGTTGCCGACCTTCGGCCGGGTCGCGCTCTTCGAGTTCCCCTCCGACTGGAACACGCTGCCGATCAGGTCGCGCTGCGCCATCACGGTCTGCGCCGCGACGGTCGTCGGTACGGCGATCGCGAAGCAGAGCAACCCGACGAACATCGAGCCGGCCAGCCGGCCGGTATACGTCATGCTGACCGGGCGGAGCAGCTTGTGCGACGCGACCACGGTCCAGATCCAGCCGATCCCGAGCAGGACGACGGCACCGGTCGCGACCAGCAGCTGACGCGGGGAGACGAGCAGGGCGAGCACGGAGTCGCGGTGCGTGAGACCGACGTACGCGCCGATCAGCAGCAGGCCGATGCTGATCGTCAGGATGAACGAGCCGAGCTTCTTCCGGCCGCCCATCAGCAGCCCCGAGCCGGGGACCAGGGCGCTGAGCAGCGTCAGGCCGATCGCCTTCGACGCCGTCCGGGCACGGTGCGTTCGGGCCCGGGACCGGCTGGCACGAGGAGCTGCCCTCCGACCGGTTGCGCGAGTACTCCGCGACATGGCTCCGTTCCCTGATCGACGACGTCACGACCCTTCCGTCGGCCGCGCATGGCAGCCCACGGTACTTCAGACGCCCACGACACCAACTTGGTTGACGCGTTGGTTGACGTGATGCTGGCGACCCCCGTCGATGCTCGTCAGGGTACAGGGGCTCGGGGCTACTACCGCAACGTGCCGTGTCGGCGACCCAGCGTGCCCGGCGGCCCGCTTTGCTCCCGGACCGGTCGAGCGGATACTCTTGGCCGTCGTCGCGTCCGCTCCTCGAGTGGGCCGTCGGAGGAGGCGTCGCCTAGTCCGGTCGATGGCGCCCGCCTGCTAAGCGGGTTGAGGGTTACCCCCTCTCGCGGGTTCAAATCCCGCCGCCTCCGCTCTGGGAGCTCTTTGCCTGCAAAATGCGCAGGCAAAGAGCTCCGGCCATGTCACTGGGGGTGCAACCCCCAGACCCCGCCCGGCGGGGCTTCGCCCCCCGGACCCCCCAGCGGCTGCCCCGCCGGCTGGATGCTCCGTGCTGCTTACTGTCCCGCGTGCTTAGCTGGGCAGCTGTTGTTTTGCTTGGGCTATGCGTTCTATGGAGGTTGGGGTCATGGGTTCTGGGGAGATGATGAGGTGGTTGACGCCCAGTCTTTGGTAGGCGGTTGATACCTCGGGGAGATCTTGTACCGGGATCGCGTTGGGGTTGGGGTCGGCCGCTTGCTGGTCTGGGTCGCGGACGATGATGCCCGCCGTGTGGGCGACTGCTTCTTGGGGGCGGTTCGCGGTGACCAAGGCTTGGCGGAGGGCTTCCAGGCGTTCTTCCACCTGCAGGTTGGGAGCGCCGTACCAGGCTGTGTTCCAGGCGTCGGCCCATTGGGCGACCAGTTGCATCATGCGGGGGCGGTGGCCGGCGACCAGGATGGGGATCTGGTGGGGTGGGGCCGGGTCCAGGTTGGCTTCGCGGACCTTGTAGTAGGTGCCTTCGTAGCTGACCGTTTCGCCGCGGATCAGTCGGGCCACGATCTCCAGCCACTCGGTGAAGCGACCCACTCGATGGTCGGTGGGTAGGCCGAACGCTTCGTACTCCGGGTCGTGCCACCCCGCGCCGACTCCCAGGGTCAGGCGACCGCCGGAGACCTCGTCCAGGGTCGCGGCCATCTTCGCGGTCAGGCCGGGGTCGCGGAACGATGCGCAAAGCACCATGTTGCCGAGCTCGACCCGGGACGTGACCGCGGCGATCGCGCTCAGCAGGGTCCAGCTGTCGTGCATGCCGAACACCTGCCCCTCCGGATCCCGGTAGAGGAAGTGGTCCGCGAGCCAGACCGAGTCCAGTCCGCTCTGGTCAGCCGCCTCCGCGGCCGCCCGCACGTCCTTCCAGCCAGCCATCCCGCCATCGGGCCCATCGCCGGCTCCGAGCGGAAGCATCACACCGATCTTCATGCGCTCAACGTACCCAGACCGCGGCCCGTCGATTGGGTCGAGGCCGTGACGGTTCGGTGCCGTGTCCGAAACATTTCGTGGGTACCAGCAGGTGCCCGGGGTGCGACGTCACGGTGAGGAGCGGGCATCGGATCTCGAGAGGTGATGACAGATGACCGCTCTCGCACCGCCGACGACCGCGTGTGATCCCCGGCCGCTGCTCGGCGTCGGCCTGCCCGCGCACGTGCTCGTCCAGTTCGACGACCGTTGGTCAGCGGCCTGGTTGATCGGCCGGTTGCACTGCGCCGACGGCTGGGTCGCGCTCGTTCAGTTCGTGGACCGCACGGGGTGCGAGCAGACTGTCCGCCTCCCGGCTGAACGGGTCTGCTTGACCACGACACCACACAACTGAATCCTCCCAACGCGCCGCCGTCCGTGGATGATGGGCGGTATGAGGAGGCCGTACCCGGATCGGGCGGCCGCGGGCCGCGTGCTGGCCGACGAGCTCGGATCGGTCGGCGGTTCCGTGCTGGTCCTCGGGCTGGCGCGGGGCGGCGTACCCGTCGCGGCGCCGGTGGCGGACGTCCTGGACACGGAGCTCGACGTACTGATCGTGCGCAAGCTCGGCTTGCCCGGTCAGCCGGAGCTGGCAATGGGCGCGATCGCCGGCGTCGGCGAGGAGTTGCACGTGGTCCGCAACGAGCCGATCGCGGCGGAGGTCACCCCGGAGACCCTTGAGGCCGTACGCCGCCAGGAGGTCCAGGAGTTGCGCCGCCGCGAGCAGGCGTACCGGGGCGACCGGCCGCCGATCGACGTACGGGATCGCGTGGTGATCCTGGTCGACGACGGCCTCGCGACCGGCGCGACGATGCGGGCCGCGGTAGAAGCAGTACGGCGCCATCGGCCGGCGCGCGTCGTCGTCGCCGTACCCGTGGGCGGCGTCGAGAGCTGCCGGCGGCTGTCGCGGGTCGCGGATCAGGTGGTGTGCGCGTGGATCCCGCAGTACTTCACCGCGGTCGGCCAGGCGTACCGGGACTTCTCACCGGTGAGTGACGACGAGGTACGGCGGGTGCTCGCAGAAAGCACCGCGCGGCGCCCCGGCGGATGAACCAGGGCGCCGCGCGGTGTTGGTCCGGCCGCCGGCTTCCGACTCGGCGGCCGGCGTTTGTCAGGCCAGCCGGGCCTTCAGGTGGTCGAGTTCGACCTTGAGCTCCGTCGGGACGGTGTCGCCGAGCTTCGCGAACCACTCCTCGATCAACGGGATCTCGGCCTTCCACTGCTCGACGTCGACGTCGAGCGCGATCTCCAGGTCGTGCGCGGTCAGGTCCAGGCCGCTGACGTCGAGCGCGTCCGCCGTCGGCACCCGTCCGATCGGGGTCTCGACCGCGTCCGCCTGGCCCTCGATCCGCTCGATGACCCACTTCAGCACGCGGCTGTTCTCGCCGAAGCCCGGCCAGACGAACTTGCCGGCCTCGTCCTTGCGGAACCAGTTCACGTAGAAGATCTTCGGCAGCTGCGCCGCGTCGTGCTGCTTGCCGACGGTCAGCCAGTGGTCGAAGTACTGCCCCGCGTCGTACCCGAGGAACGGCAGCATCGCCATCGGGTCCCGCCGTACGACGCCCACCTGGCCGACCGCCGCGGCGGTGGTCTCCGAGGACAGCGTCGCACCCATGAACACCCCGTGCGCCCAGTCGCGGGACTCGGTCACCAGCGGGACCGTCGTGGCGCGGCGGCCGCCGAAGATGATCGCGGAGATCGGTACGCCGTTCGGGTCGTCGTACTCGTCGGCGATGATCGGGCACTGCTTGATCGGCGTGCAGAACCGGCTGTTCGGGTGGCTGGACAGCTCGCCCGAGCCCGGCGTCCACTCGCGGCCCTTCCAGTCGGTCAGGTGGTCCGGCGGGGTCGGCGAGTAGCCCTCCCACCAGACGTCACCGTCGTCGGTGAGCGCGACGTTGGTGAAGACCGAGTTGCCCTTCTCGATGGTGCGCATCGCGTTCGGGTTGGTCTTCCAGCCGGTGCCGGGGGCCACGCCGAACAGGCCGAACTCCGGGTTCACGGCGTACAGCCGGCCGTCCTTGCCGAACCGCATCCAGGCGATGTCGTCGCCGAGCGTCTCGACCTCCCAGCCCTCGAGGGTCGGGTCGAGCATCGCCAGGTTGGTCTTGCCGCAGGCGCTCGGGAACGCGGCGGCGATGTAGTGCACCTTCTTCTCCGGCGAGATCAGCTTCAGGATCAGCATGTGCTCGGCGAGCCAGCCCTCGTCCCGAGCCATCGCCGACGCGATCCGCAGCGAGTAGCACTTCTTGCCGAGCAGCGAGTTACCGCCGTACCCGGAGCCGTAGGACCAGATCGCCCGCTCCTCGGGGAACTGCACGATGTACTTCTCGTCGTTGCACGGCCACGGCACGTCCTGCTGGCCGGGCGCGAGCGGCGCGCCGACCGAGTGCAGGCAGGGGACGTACGGCGCTGCGTCGCCCATCTTCTCGAGTACGTCGGCGCCGGTGCGGCACATGATCCGCATCGAGGCGACGACGTACGCCGAGTCCGTGATCTCGACGCCGAACATCGGCTTCTCGGCCGTCAACGGACCCATGCAGAACGGGACGACGTACATCGTCCGGCCGCGCATCGAACCGCAGTACAGCTCCGTCAGCGTCGCCTTCATCTCGACCGGGTCGACCCAGTTGTTGGTCGGGCCGGCGTCGGCTTCGTCGGTGGAGCAGATGAAGGTGCGCTGCTCGACCCGGGCGACGTCCGACGGGTCGGTGCGGACCCAGAACGAGTTCGGCTTCTTCTCGTCGTTCAGCCGGACCATGGTGCCGGCCGCGATCAGTTCGTCGGTCAGCTCGGCGTACTCCGCGTCCGACCCGTCGACCCAGTGGATCCGGTCGGGCTGCGTGAGCGCGGCGACCTCGGCCACCCAGGCCAGCAGGCCGGCGTGGCGGGTCGGTGCGTCGGTCAGGTCGTACGGTGCCTCGGCTTCGAGGGGCTCCTTGGCGACTGCGGGGGCGGCGGCTTCGGTATGGGTCGGGCTGGCGGTGGTCGTCATCGGCGGCTCATTCCCTCTCGGCTGTCGGGCCCGGCGACCGCGCGACCCCTCGACGCTGAGGGGGTACGGCTCCGGCCGCCGGGGTCTCCGGCGGTTCGATTCAGCTGGCTGGCGGTGTGATCTGTCGCAGACCAGTGCGTCCAGTGGACGTATACCAGTGTGCAAGTGGTACTACCGTACGGGATCGACCCAAGTGGTGAGAACCCCTAGAACGTGAACCCGGTCACAAACTTTTCGCGACAATCGCTTTCCGGTTCAGCTTGTGAAAACGAGAACGGCCCGCGCTGTTCGCGCGGGCCGTTCCAGGAGATTTTCCGGTGCTTCAGCTGGTCTGCCGCCAGATGTCGTTCACGAGCCGCTGGATGTCCGCGGCCTCCGCAGGCTGGCCGTAGACCATCGCGCCGACCAGCCACCACTGCCCGCCGCTCAGGAACGCGCGCGTCATGGTGATCGTGTACGGCGTCTTCGTCGACACCGTCAGCCAGGTCCGGGCGTCCTTCGCGGTCGCGGGCGCGGTGGTCTTGTAGATCTTCGTCCACTGCTGGTCGAACGTCGGCCGGTCGGACAGGCACTTGGCCAGGCTCGCGCACGGATGCAGGGCGAACTGCGCCTGCATCGCGTTCTTCAGCCCACGCGGATCCTGGTCGCTCCTGGTGACGATCCGGCGCAGGATCAGCTGCGAGGACTCACCGAGAAAACCCACCTGCGGCGGCCGCGGCCAGCCGACCGCGAACGGCAGCTCGGCGTTCGTGACGACCTGCACGTCGGCACCGGCCGCGTACGTCGCGCCGAAGACGCCCGGCGATCCGTCGGACCGCCTGTACGGCGCGGTCGTCACGCGGTTGATCGGCGGGATCAGGACGCTCGAGGCGATCGGCTCCGGGCTGACGGCCGGCGGCGGGGCGGCCTCGGTTGGTTCCTCCTTGACGCTGCCGCCGATCGCGGTGCCGATCGAGTAGGCGATGCTGAACACGATCAGCACGACGACCGCGACGACCGCGTAGATCCAGGGGCCGATCTTGCGGCGGTACTGCCGCGCGACGTCGATCTTCGACTGCGGCTGCGCTTCTGCTACCTGCTCCTCTTCAGGGCGGTCGACGTACGACGGGATGCTGCCTTGCGACGCGGTGTCGCCGGGCGGGAGGATCGGCGGCGTCGCGCCGTACCCGACGAGCTGGTTGCGGACCGCCTGCAGCGACTCGTCGTCGTTCCCGAGTACGCCGTCGAGTGGGTCGACCAGGCGCTCGGCGCCGGTCTCGCCGTAGGTCAGTTGCGTGATCGCGTACGGGCGGCTCGAGGTGAAGTTGGCGGCCCAGAGCGGGGTTTCCTGGCGGCCGGGTTCGAGTGCGGCGTCGCGGCTCGCCTTGGTGAGGCGGTCGACCACGGTCGGGTTCCGGGCGCCTTCCTCACTGAGGACGAGCGCGATCACGTCCGTCCCGGTGAACGTGCGGCCGTGCCACAACTCCGCCAGCGGGTGCAGCAGGATCCGCTGATCGAACTGGTAGCCCGGGATCTCCGGCGTGCTGTTGGTCATCACTGTTTGCTTTCCCAGATCGCCCGGTCCGCCAGCGCCAGCGCCGCCTTCTGCGCCGTGTCCGCGTCCACGGGGTTGGCCTTGTAGTCCACCTGTACGACGATGTCCGCGCGCTGCACCAGCGTGTGCACGGTCCAGGACTCACCGGCCAGTCCGGTCGCGGTCCGGCTGACCTTGGTCGGGTACGGGCGGTCCCCGTCGTACTTGTTCATCGTCGACCGGCTGAACGTCCGGTTCGCGACCTGGGTCGGCGTGAACGGCGCGTTCCCCGCGCCGGCATCCAGCCCGCCGTACGCCGTGATCGTGACGTTCACGCTCGCCGACGTGTACGCGCGCACCTTCTGGCGCGAGCTCGCCGCCGTGCAGCTGATCGTCGTCGTCCCGCCCTGCGTCATCGTCACCGGACCGGACGATGCCTTGGGCAACAGGTTCGCCACGTCCCCGATCCGCGCGCACAGATCCGCCGGCAGCGCCCGCGCCGGCAGGACGTCCTTCGGCGTCACCGGCTCCCCGACCGCGAACCCGACCCCACCGCCCACCAGCGCGGCCACACCACACCCGATCGCCGTACCCCGCACCAGTCGACTACCCATGCCCGCGACCTTAACCACGCGAAGGTCCTCCCGCGCACTCAACACGGGACACGCGCCGGTGACTGGGAACAGGCAATAGCCAGTTCGCAGTGACCAACGGGTATTCCCAGTCCGGCCCGCTCGGACTTGCCTGCGTGGTCAGCGTTCAGCCGAGGAGGGTTTTCACCGAGCCGCCGGACTCGGTGAGCTTCGTGCCGAGCCCGTTCAGCGCCTCGCCGACCGTCGCGAGAATGCCCGACAGGTCCTGCAAGTTGCCGGCCAGGGCCTCGACCTCGGTCGCGACGCCGCCGATCTGCCCGCTTCCGTCGTTCAGCTTCTTCGCCGCGGCGTCGCCGATCCCGGGGATCTTGTCGAGCTCACCCGCGAGCCCGGCCAGCATCCCGGCCGCGTCGTGCAGCTTGTCCTTGGCCGCGTTCATCGTCCCGGCGCTCCCGGCCAGCGCCTTCCGCGCACCACCCTCGCCGTCGTCCCCGACCAGCGCCCCGGCCGCCTTCGCCGCCTGCTCGCCGGCCTCCGCCAGCCCCGACCCGATCGCCTTCAGCAGCTCCGGCAGCTTCCCGATGAGTCCGAGTGCGTCGTCCGGCAGCCCGCGCACCAGATTCAGCACCTTCTCGAAGTCGTCCGAGTTCTCCAACACGAACCCGACCGCCTTCTTCACATCCCCCAGATCCCGCCCACCGAGCAAGTCCTCAATACCCATGCGCGGATCGTAGAGCCCTCACCGCGCCTCCCCGGACGCGCCGCACCGCGCCGCCGTCGTACCCGGTCGTACCCCCGCCGTAGCCCCGTCGTACCCCCGAATTCGCCCCCCGGAGCCCTCCCTCCGGAGCCGATTGGCCTCCACCCGCCCCCTCCATGTATCGTTACTCGACGTTGTCCAGCGCTCGTAGCTCAACGGATAGAGCATCTGACTACGGATCAGAAGGTTGGGGGTTCGAATCCCTCCGAGCGCGCCAACAAACCCCAGGTCACGAGCTGAATGACCTGGGGTTTCGCTTTGTCCCGGGGGCTGTTTTGCTAACGCCTCAGATGACACGGCACCATGTCCGACGTGCCGGTTGCTCGCCCGAGGATCGTTTGTCTTTGCGGCTCGCTGCGCTTCAGCAGGGAGTTTGCGAGCGAGCGCACGCGCTTGACGCTCGATCTGGCGATCGTCCTGGCTCCGGAGGCCACCGAGGCGCCTGTGCTGGACCCCGTGCTCGTGCGGGCCTTGGGCGAGCTGCACCTCCGCAGGATCGACCTCGCAGATGAGGTACGAATCGTGAACCCCGGCGGCTACATCGGGGACGCCACCCGCCGCGAGATCGCCTACGCCAACGCCTTGGGCAAGCCCGTCACGTACTTCCACGAACTGGCGACGGGGGACACCTAGTTCTCGGGCGGTTGGAGCCCGAAGCGCTCGCAGAGCACAGCTACGTCGTGTCGGTCGACCTCACGCAACTCGTAGCCGGTGTGGTTCTGCAAGGCGAACTCAGGCTGCTCGCATCGAACTGAGATGCCGGCGATCTCACCCGTACCCGAGAGATCCTCCCGGGTGAACATGAACGGCGCGTTGACACTGCCGTAGTGAAGTCGGCCGTCGCCCAGGGTCTCGTAGAGGTGAAGATCTACGCGACGACTGCGGCCGTCATGCAAGACGAAGTTCCACGGACGGTCACCGGGCCAGGGGTAGAGCCGATCGACTCCTTGATCGGCGAAGGCTGCGACGAGACCTTCGAAGTCAACCGCGTCGACCCAGATGTCGAGATCTGAATGTTCCCGAGTCTGTTTCCCCACCAGTGCATCGACAGCCCAACCTCCGCCGACGCATGCTGCGACTCCGTGCCGCTGCAGGGCCACAATCAACGTGCCCGCCGCTTCCGGCGGCATCGCGTATTCCGTCACGTCCTCAGTCTCTCAGCGCGGCGACCGTGGTCAGGTAGTGCTTGGGGATCTCGGCGCGGGCTTGGAGCTCGAGGGGGTCGGCGTACGGGATGAGGCGTAGCCAGGAGACGAGCCTGTGTACGCCGATGAGCGGCTCGGTCGCGATGAGGTCGTGGCGGAGGACGTGTGGGTCGGCGTCTAGGTGATCACGCCATACGGCCAGGTAGGCGTCGTACAGCGCTTGTCTGTGTGCGGGTGACAACGGCGCGCCGGTCCACTCCACGACCGAGTCGAGGAAGCCGTGCAGCGAGACGAACGGGTGGCCCCAGAGCGCGTTTCCGAAGTCGAAGAACCGCGGCCGGAGTACGCCGGTTGAGCGGTCGCCGAAGATGTTCGCCGGGTACACGTCGTTGATCTCCAGGTCGAGGGGCACGACGTCGCTGAGGGACGCGGTGTGCCGGTCGAGTACGTCGGCGGCCCGCGCAGCTCGTGCTAGCAGATCGGGCTCGAGTCGCAGCGGATGCCCGGGCTGCAAGGCCGCCCACTCCTGGGCTATGGCACGCACTCGGTCGCCGGCCGTGGTGGGCGTCAGTTCGATGATGCCCGGATGCTCGGTCGCGTCAAGACGGCCGAGGAGCGTGCACTGAAGACGGGCCAAGGCTTGTACGACGGTGCGTCGCGTCGCCTGATCCGCAACTTCCGGATGCGTCAGCGTCGATCCTTGGTCAGCTGTGAGCAGCCGGCTGCGTTCGCGATCCACGGCGATCGGCACGATCACGTCATCCGGCGCGTGCTGTGCCAACGCCGCGACGAGACCTGCCTCGAACCGATGTCCCGGATTGTTCTCCTTGAACCACACCGGGCCTTCGACGGTCGGATACCAGCGGACGACAGACCAGAAGCGGGCCCGGTAGGTGACAGGTACGCCGCTGATCCGGCGACCGTATTCCGCGAGTCGAGCGCTCACCCAGGCGTCCGCGGTCTGCGTCCAGTCCGGCGACATCCAACGCTGAACCCACTGGCCCTGGGCATCCGGGCCAAGTGGTCTCGCAGGCAGCATCCGGCGACGCTAACGCTCGGTTCCGACAGTTACGGCGTGACCGGAGACCGCATGCCTAGCCATTGCTCGGCGCCCCAGGCCTCGAACCGCTCCACCTCGATGAACCCCAGCTTCGCCGCGAGGCGCATCGAGCCGACGTTGGCGGTCTGGGTGGCGAGCACCACCGGCTCGCCGGGCAGGACGCCGTCGAACCAGTCGAGGGCGGCCGCGCACGCCTCACCGGCGTACCCGAATCCCCACGCCTGAGGCAGGAACAGGTAGCCGAGATCGGCCTTCCCAACGGCGGCCGGGCGATGCTTGGTTGCTCTCCTGAGCAGGATCTGGCCGATCATCGTCCCATCGAGCTCAACGACGAAACTTCCGGGCCACCGCCCGGGAACCTCAGGCGTCTGGCGCTCGACCTCGTCACGCGGGCGGGGACCGCCGAGGTACGTGTTCACCTCCGGCGAGGTGAGCAGCTCGACGAACGCCGTACGGTCGCGCGCCTCGGACTCACGGAGTACGAGGCGCTCGGTCTTGATCGGCTCCGGCGGCCACGCCACGAGTCCCAGAGGTTCCATTCGCGCACGCTAACAGAGGGATTTCTGACAGGGTGTCGGATCTGGAACCTAGCGTTCGTAGTACAGGTGAACGGCGGCCGGTCGAGGGCGCCAAGACAAGGAGTCAGGTATGCATCTTCTCCTCACGTCCGGAGGCATCACGAACCCGAGCATCCACGACGCGCTCGTCGAGCTGCTGGGCAAGCCGATCGCCGAGTCCCGTGCGCTGTGCGTCCCGACGGCGATGTGGGGCCATCCGATGCTCGGACCCACCTCGGTACGGGGCTCCGTCACCGGCGAACCTCCCTGGCACATGCCCAGACTGGGGTGGGAGTCCGTCGGCGTCCTCGAGCTCACCGCGTTGCCCACCATCGGCGAGGAGCGGTGGGTGCCGTGGGTACGCGAGGCCGACGTCCTGCTGGTGGACGGCGGCGACGCGACGTACCTGTGCCACTGGATGCGGGAGTCAGGCCTGTACGACCTCATGCCGTCGCTGTTCGACACGGTCTGGGTGGGCGTGAGCGCCGGCAGCATGGTGATGACACCGCGGATCGGTGACGACTTCGTCTCGTGGCCGTCTGCCCCGGACGACCGCACGCTGGGGGTCGTCGACTTCTCGATCTTCCCGCACCTGGACCACGAGAGCATGCCGGAGAACACCCTGGCCAACGCGGAGAGGTGGGCCGCCGGCATCGAGGGTCCGTCGTACGCCATCGACGAGCAGACCGCGATCAAGGTGACCAACGGCACCACCGAAGTCATCTCCGAAGGCCACTGGAAGGCCTTCCCCGCCTAGGCTTTCAGACATGCAGGGTGGGCCGGTAGATGAGTTCTTGGGTACGTCCGTCGAACGTGCGACTCTCGATCAGATCGAGGTCGAAGTCCGCGGCGCCCTGGAAGATCGGCTCCACCCCGGTCTGACCGGCGATCACCGGGAAGACCGTCACCTGGACCCGGTCGACCAGGCCGGCGGCCATCAGCGCCCGGTTCAGCGAGAGGCTGCCGTGCGAGCGCAGAGGTACGTCGGACTCCTCCTTGAGCCGGGCGATCACCTCGACAGCATCGCCACTCACAACGCTGGCGGCCGGCCAGTCGAACGGTCCTTCGAGCGTCGACGACACCACCGTGGTCGGCATACTCCGCAGCCGCCCGTTCACCGGATCAAGCGCCTCAGCCGGCACCTTGCTCGACCCGATCATCTCCATGAACAGACGAAACGTGTCGGCCCCGAAAACCATCCGCTGCGCCTCGCCGTACAAGGCAAGCCGCCGATCCAGAAACTCCGGGCCTTGCTTACCCCAGTACGGCCCCCAGTCGGCGTTGTCGTACGACGCGAAACCGTCGAGGCTGGAGAAGATGTCGAAGGTATAGGTGGCAGTCATAACGCGCTCCTTGAATGCTCCGGACGACCCCGTGGACGACCGCTCACCCACAGGTCGAACAACCCTCCCCTGAATCGACAGCTCTCCCAGATTTCCAACGGAAGCCTGCCAATGCGCCCGCGTACCGACTAACTCCGCTCGCGGGAGGGCGGGCGATCCAGGCGACGTACCGCTGAAGTGTCCGCACGATCAGCCGCCGCCGCGGGTGTGGCGTCGGCCCGACTGTTTGCCAGCAGACGCTCGGCCCTGAATGCGCCACGCGCTTTCAGCCGCTTGTCGAGTTCGGAGAGGAGGTCGACGATTTCACTTGCTCTGAATTCGTTGCGGGCGTCGATCATGCGGTCACCAGATCGCGGGCGGGGATGAAGATGTTGGCTTGTGCCAAGTAGTCCGGGGTTTGCTCGATGATCTCGTCGTGGTCCAGGAACGGATGTGCGGGAATCCAGCGATCGGGGAGACGGTCGACCTTGGTCCAGTCGGGCGGGTCCTCTCCGGCTTCCTCGAATTCGTGCGCTGTCAGGACGGCGAGGAGTGCATCGAAGCCTGCATGACCGGTCGTGCCTGGCGCCGCCTCCCAGGCAGCTTCGGAACCATCGTGACGGCGTAGCAGCAAGCGCAGGTGGTCGCGGCCCTGGAGGAGCATCCGCCACGCCCACTCCTCGTCGCTCGCGTCGCGGATAGCCGCCGCGGTAGTCGGGGCCGTCATGATCCGATACTCACGCGCCGCGTGCAGGGCACGCGCGATCCGCCCAGCCCGCAGGAAGAACTGCGCCGTCGGCTTGGTCCTTCCGGAACGGTAAGTGGAGAACCGCGAAGCGGACGTGCCGAGGGCAGTGGCGAACGCAGCCTGAGACAGCCCGCTCTCGCCAAGAGCGCGGTTCAGTTGCTCGCTGACCGCCTGACTGTCCTTGTCCATGCCGGCACCACCTAAGTCTGTTATCTAATCAGATAACAGCCTCGTTGCCTGGCTGCGCCAACGTCAAGGAGTTCCAGTCGCCATCGGAGCGGCCCGGGTGTGACTTACGGTTCGGGGATGGTGCGGAGGAATGACCTGGGCTTTGTTCGGTACGTCGTTGGGCGGCTGGAGGGTGCTGGGGTCAGGGCCTGGGTGTTTGGGGGATGGGCGGCGGAGTTGCTTGGGTTGAGTGCACCGCGGGCGCATGGGGACGTCGACCTGTTGTATCCGGCTGACGGCTTCGCGGTTGTGGACGAGTTTCTGGCACGTGGCGACGTACAGGAGATCGAGGCCAAGCGGTTTCCGCACAAGCGGGCGTTCGAGATCGACGGGATCATGGTCGAGCTGTTCTTGGTGCAGACCGACGAGACTGGTTCGTTCACCGACTTCTGGGGTGTTGCGCGGCACGACTGGCCCGCGGACGTGTTCGCCGTCGAAGTCGACGGCCTCCGGGTCGCCAGCGCTATGGCCGTGACTGGCTATCGGGCGGGTTGGGAAGACCTGCAGTCGAAACTGCAGGGCAGGTGACCGGTCAGCGGTCCGGGGAAGGGAACGACGTACGGCGCGATCACGCCGCAGCCTGCCTCGCCGCAGGAGCAGCGGTACACGGCCACGCGGTGACCGTCGTCATCGGGGACGAGCGGCGAACCCGCCCTGAGAATCTCGGGGGTCCTCGAATCGCAGGGTGAGCAAAGAGAAAGGCATCGACTCAGTCGAGGCAGAACTCGTTGCCTTCGACGTCTTGCATGTTGAGGCAGGACTCGTTTTCTTCGTCGGCGAGGAGTAGTTGGCCGCGGGTTGCGCCGAGGGGGAGTAGGCGGGCGCATTCGGCCTCGAGTGCTGCCAGGCGCTCTTCGCCCACGAGGCCGGTGCCGACGCGTACGTCGAGGTGCACGCGGTTCTTGACGACCTTGCCTTCGGGAACGCGCTGGAAGAACAGTCGCGGGCCGGCACCTGTGGGATCGACGCACGCGAACGCGGATCCCTGTCGCTCGGGCGGCTGCGCGCGGTCGTACTCGTCCCAGCTCTCGAACCCGGGCGGTGGCGGCGGTACGACGTACCCCAGCACCTCACACCAGAAACGAGCGACGCGCTCAGGATTCGCGCAGTCGAAAGTGACCTGAACCTGCCTGACCGTTGCCATGCGACCACCGTAAAGGGTGCGGCGGCCAAATGTCTGTCGAGATAATGCGACCGACCGGGCATCATGTCGGGCGTGGAAACCGAAGAGGTGCTGACCGGAGGGAATGTCTCCGACCGGGTGGTGCGGGTGGGCGCGACGGTGCGGAAGCCGGCGCTCGTTCAGACGGCTGGGGTCGAGGCGGTGCTCACCCATCTCGCCGACTTCGACGGAGCGCCGCGCACGCTGGGGCGGGACGAGGAGGGGCGGCATGTCCTCGAGTTCATCCCTGGCGCGATGGCCGACACGCTGCCGCCGTTCTCGCTGGACGAGTTGGCCCGCCTCGGTCGGCTGATTCGTGAACTCCACGACGCGATGGAGAGCTTCCGACCGCCGGCCGGCACCGTGTGGGACGCGGTGGTCCCGGACCCAGCCGGCGGCGACCTGATCTGCCACAACGATCTCGCTCCGTGGAATCTGGTGCGTGACGGTGAACGCTGGGTGTTCATCGACTGGGACAACGCGGGGCCGTCGTCGCGGCTGTGGGATCTCGGGTACGCCGCGCACGGGTTCGTACCGTTCATGGCGCGAGGCAACGTCGACGTCGACGGACCGCGGTTGCGTGCGTTGGCGGACGGGTACGGGCTCGACGCGGAGCAGCGTCGTGCCTTCCCGGCGCAGATCGCGGCGCATACGCGAGGCATGTACGACCTGCTGGTCCACGGCCACCGCACAGGCGAGCAGCCCTGGGCCCGCCTCTACGCGGAGGGCCACGCCGACCACTGGGGGCCGGCCGCCGAGTACATCGAGGCCCACCACGACGCCTGGGTCACAGCACTGCTCTAGTTCTCCGGGGTGGGCGGATCTGCAGCACTCACCAATGCCATCCAAACCGGACCGTATGACCCGGCCCACCGCGTGAGCCCGTGTCGCGATCCCGGGTTGATGAGTGGCCCACGTCCGCCACCACCCGGTATCCGACGTAACGCTGCCCCGGCGGCGCCCGATCTAGCAGGTAGGGGGTGGGGAATGACTGTGCTGCGGATGTTGCTCGCTGTGTTCTTCGTTCTCGCCGGACTCGGAGGCATTGTCTCGGCAGTCCGCCGAGGCAACCTGTTCGATCTCGTCGGAGCCGTGTTGCTCTTCTCGATCGCAGCCGCGTTGTGGCCCCGGAGAGACCGCAGCCGCCTCTAGAGCCACCCCTCGAAATGCGTTTGCTGCGCTGGGTGCGCGGCGGGGATCGTTGCGGACATGACTCCCGAGCCGGTGGTGCGGTCGGCGGCCGAAGCCGAGGAGGCCCAGTACTGGGCTCGTCTCTACGGGCGTTGGGAGCCGTTCGATCTGGCTCAAACGGCTGCGTTCATGGACGGGTTCGAGCGGCCGTGGTGGGTGGTCGGCGGGTGGGCCGTGGATGCGTTCACCGGCGTACGTCGTGAGCACGATGACGTCGACGTGTCGATCTTCGCGTCCGACGTACCTGCGCTGCGTGCGCACGTAGGCGATCGGTGGCATCTGTGGAACCTGGCCGGCGGCGACATGCGGCCGTTGACGCCGCAGCATCCGGAGGTGTTCAACCCGGCGAGTCAGCTGTGGGTACGCGAACACGGCGATGCTCCGTGGGTACTCGATCTACCGCTGACTCCGGATCGCGACGGGCTGTGGACGAACAAGTTCGTGCCGGATCACGTCGGCGCGATCGACGAGGTGACGTGGGTGGCAGATGACCACATCCGCTACCTGAATCCCGAGATCGTCCTGCTGTTCAAGGCGCGGAAACGGCGTACGAAGGATGAACATGACTTCGCTCGCACGTGGCCGATGCTTGCGGAGGGCAAGCAGGCTTGGCTTCGCGGCATGATCCCCGGGCACCCATGGTTACGTTCAGTCGAGGGGGAACGACGCGGTTTCGGGTAGGAGGGTACGGAGGGGCGTCGTACGGCGTCTGCCGAGGATCACCTCGGTGTCGAGGTTCGACGGGTCGATCTGGCGGATGAACTCCCGGCAGCGGCCGCACGGGGGCAGGACGTGCAGCGGGCCGTCGTCGCGCCAGACGGCAACGATCTTCGCGATCTTGTACTCGCGCGCGGTCACCATCGCGGCGATGGCAGCGTGCTCGGCGCAGAATCCCGTACCGGACGCGGTGTCGATGCACACGCCGACGTACACGTTGCCGGCCTCGGTGACCAGCGCCGACGCCACATCGCCGAAGAGCCGATCGTCGACGTGGTACGGATGCAGTACGGCCGCGGCCGCATCGATGAGCTCGTCGTTGATCATCCCCGAGAACCTAGCAACGCTAGCGTCAGCGAATCCACCGGATTTGCGTGTGAGACTGCGGTGGTGGCTGAGTCGTACGTGGTGCTCAACGGGGTGCGGCACTGGATGCGCGTGGTCGGTGATCCACAGGCGGGTACGCCGATTGTCGTGGTGCATGGTGGACCCGGCGGGTTCATCTACGACTTCGAGCGGTTGACGGGGCCGTTGCTCGAGCAGCTCGGCCCGGTTGTGTACTACGAGCAGCGTGGCTCCGGTCGCAGCGATCAGGACGGGCGGTACGGCGTACCGCTGCTGGTCGACGATCTGGAACAGCTGCGCCGGCATCTCGAGCTACCGCGGATCACGCTGCTCGGTATCTCATTCGGCGGGGATCTCGCGGCCGAGTACACGGTCGCGCACCCGGACCGCGTCGACCGGCTGATTCTCCAAGGCACCGCGCTGGCCGGTCCGCTGACCCCTTCGCCGTGGGGATCCGGGTTCGAGGCGGTTGCCACCAGCGACGAGATGCGGGCCGCGATCCGTACGGCGGTTGCGGAATCGGGGCCGCGCGGGGTCTGGGAGGTCGTGGATCGACCGACCATCGACCGGTTCCTGTTCCAGCAACCCGCCGCCGCCCGGCGGGTCCGCGAACTGTGGGGCGAGAGCGGGCTGATCAACACCGGCGAGATGGCGGCCGCGCTGGCGAAGGAACCTCCGCGATCGGTACCGCTTGCCGACGAGCTCGCCGCGCTCGACGTACCGGTCCTGGTGCTGATCGGTTTCTGGGATCGCAACGCAGGCGTCGACGCGTGCCGCGACCTGGCCACCCGCCTCCCGCGCGCGCAACTCCGCGTCTTCGACGAGAGCGCCCACTTCCCGAACGTCGAGGAGCCCGAGCGGTACGTCGCCGAGATCGCCGCCTTCCTTCACACCGACTGACGTGGCAGGAACGGCTCAGCGGGATCTAGTTGTACGGCGTCCTGCAGGTTGATCTCATGTACGCCGCAGAACTCCACGCGGCGTGCGTCCGTGAGCGCCTCGATCACCATGCTGTGGCACACGGCAACGAACGGTTCGCCGTCGACAGCGGCCTGTCGATGGAGCGCTCCGAGCGCGCGTCGACGTACCGAGGACTGCGGTTCCCACGTACGCGTCTCGCCCGGCGGCCACTCGCCGCCATGGCGGTGGAAGTCGTCGGTCGCCGCGATCGCCTCCGCCGAACGCCAGGAGAGCGTCGCATCCGGGAGCCACTCGCGAAGATCGAACTCGACCGCCGTCAACGGAAGGCGGGTCTCCGCCGCGATCAGGCTCGCGGTCTGCATCGCCCGCGTCATCGGCGAAGCAACAATCCGCCGCGCCCCGCAGTCCCGAAGCCGCCGCCCGGCCGCCTTCGCCTGCTCGATCCCTCTCGCGGACAACGGTGACAGATCGCGCGCCGGTCCCCACCAGCCCTCCGCGTTCAACTGACTGCCGTCGACCTCCCCGTGCCGAACGAGCAACACCCGAGTCAATCGCCTACTCCTCGCCCGAGAACCGTTCCCAGGCGGACTGTCGGCTGATGCCGAGGGCCTCGCCGATCCGGGCCCAGGTGACCGAGCGGGAGCGCAGGCGCAGTACGCGATCCTGCACGGCGGCCTCGACCTGCCCGCGCGACTTGTCGAGCCGAGCCATGTCGGCCAGCAACTCCTCGTCACTCTTCCCGTCCAGCGGCGGAAACGACGCAATCGGCTGCTCGTTGATCACCTGCACCGACAGATCGACACACTCGTTGCAGATGAACACGCCCGGCCCCGCGATCAACTGCGCGATCTCGTCCTTGGTCTTCCCACAAAACGAACACCGCAACACGTTGTCCGGCATCCCAAACCCTCCAGGTTTGTCAGGTGCACCCTGACACGCTTGTCAGGCTAAACCTGACAAGCCGACGGGTCAACGGCGAGGCAGAATCTGCAGGGTGGAGTTGTTCCTGCGGTATCAGAGCCCGGTGCCGGATCGGCGTGGGCGGCGGATCGGGGTTTTCGGGTTGTGGCTGCGGCCCAAGCTGTCATGAGGTTGGTGTATCTGACGGGGTCCTCCGGGGTTGGGAAGACGGCCGTGGGTGAGGAGCTGCGGCGGCGGGGGTTTGCTGTGTACGACGTTGACGCGGACGGCCTGGCGCGGTGGTTCGAGAACGGGACGGGGGTGGAGGTGCGGATGCCGCCGTACCGCGACGACGCCTGGTTCGCCTCGAACACATACCGGTTGCCGGTCGAGACCGTGCGGCGCGTCGCGGACGAGGTCGGCGACGGGGTCGCGTTCATCTGCGGGACGGTGGGAAACGACAACGAGATCTGGGACTTGTTCGACACGGTCATCAGCCTCAGCCTCGGCGCCGAGACGTTGCGCGGCCGGCTCGTGGGTCGACGTGGCGCCTTCGGATCGAGCGGCCCGGAGCTGGAACGCGTACTCGCGTGGCACGCCCAGGTAGACGCCGACAACAGCCGGTACGGCGCCCTGCTGGTCAACGCGAACGCCCCAATCCCCGAAGTCGCAGACCGCGTACTCGACGCGCTCGGCATTCGCTGACTACTCCGGGACCCAGCAGAGGCAGAACGGGTGGCCTGCTGGGTCGGCGTAGACCTGTACGCCGCGGGCGGCCGAGGCATCGTCGGCGGGTTTCAGGAGGCGGGCGCCGAGGGCGAGCGCTCGATCGTGTGCGGCGGCATGGGCCTCGACGCCTTCGAAGTAGAAGTCGAGGTGGATCTGCTGCGGCGTGCCGTCCGGCCAGTCCGGTGGCACGTGGTCGGGGGCGTGCTGAACCCCGACCGCCCAGCCGCCGTCGACCCAGATCGCGTGCCGGCGGTTGCTCCACCTGTCGACGGTGCCGTCGAGGAACGTGGCCCAGAAGCTGCTCTCGGCCTCGATGTCGGCGGCGTCGAAGACGATCATCCGGTGCTTGATGTCCATCCGGGCAGTCTGGTGCACCCGCCGGGTGGGGTGAAGTGGGCTGGTGGATCACTTACCGTGATCCTCATGGCGTTTGGTGCGAAGGGGAGCAAGGGGGAGTCGTTCCTTGCGGTGGTGGTTGGTGGTGGGGCGGCGTTCGGGCTGGTAGTGCTCACGTCGCGGGCGTGGAAGGCGTGTCACGTCGACGTCACCGGGAGCGTGCCGAACGGGCTGACGTTGCTGTTCCTCGGCGTACCGATCGCGCTGATCGTCAACCTGGTGCTGTTCACCCTCGTCTTCCGGTACGCCGGGAAGGCGTTCCTGTTCTCGCTGATCGCCGCCGCCATCGCGATCGCGATCGCCGACCTCGCCCTGTTCTCCTGGCAAGGCACCCCGGCCGCCTCACCCGGCACCTGCCCCGGCAACGTCCCGCCGTGGTGGCCTACGTGGATCCCGACCTGAGCAACCGCAGTAGGGCGGCGGCGCGTTCTGGGTCGCCGATGTGGGCTGCTGTGGGGAACAGGCGGGCCCAGGAGCCGGCGCGGGTCAGCTGACTGAGGCGCCGGGCGAGCTCGGCCGCGCGGCGGAGGTCGGGCAACGTGTGACCCGTCCATCCTTCGAGGTACGCGTCCTCCAACCGCGCCATCACCTCAGGACCGTGCTCCTCGGCGGCACGATCCAGCGCGACGAGCAGGCTGCAGAACGGATGCCCGACGTTCGCGTCACCCCAATCGAAGAACGTGTACCGCCCAGCCCCCGCCACCAGGATCTGACCGTCATGCAGATCGGCATGGTCCAGCGAATCCGGTACGCCGATCGCCGCCAGCTCCTCGCACCACTCGACCAACCGCGGCCGGATCAACCGCAACCGTTCACGATCCGCCGCATCCAATGTCTCGTTCCCGGCGACGGCCTCGTCGAAGACCCTCGGCAGTCCCGAAACCCGAGCATCAGGTACGCCGAGACGCAGCAGCTCCTCGGCCCGCGGTACGAGCGCCCGCTGCAGGTCGGCGTACTGCGTCAACGCCTCCGCCCACTCACGCGGCCCGGCCCCCTGACCGCGCAGCACCGGCCCGCCGGACGGCAGCAGCGACCACCCGCGCTGGGCGTCGACGGCGTACGGCGTGAGGACGTGCTCGGGCGCCCACCGCGACAGTGCCTCGCCCAGCCCGGCCTCGAACGCGCTGCCGGGCGAGGCCGCCTTGAACCACACCGGGTCCGCCGCCTCGATCCGGACGATCACCGACCACGGCCGGACCCTCGCTTGACGCGGGCCGGTCTCGCGGATGCCGAGCTCGGCGAGTCGCGCCTCCAGCCAGCCGAGCGCCGCCGCACGCCACGACGGATCCTCCCAAGGCGTCAACGCGTCCGGGTACGCGCCGCGGTTGATGTCCATGCCGGGACCATAATCGAGAGATGACACGCTGGCCGGACTCCCAGTACCGAGTAGGGATCTCGGGCTGGCGCTACCCGCCGTGGCGGAAGGTCTACTACCCCGACGGGCTGCCACAACGCGCCGAACTCGAGTACGCGTCGTCCCGGCTCAACTCGATCGAGCTGAACGGCTCGTTCTACTCCCTCCAGCGCCCGACGTCGTACCAGCGCTGGTACGACGAGACGCCCGAGGGTTTTGTCTTCTCGGTCAAGGGCCCGCGGTTCGTCACACACCTCAAGCGACTCGCCGACGTGGACGCGCCGTTGGCGAACTTCTTCGCGTCCGGAGTTCTTGCGCTAGGCAACAAACTCGGGCCGGTGCTGTGGCAGCTGCCGCCCAACTTCCAGTACGACGCCGACCGCTGTGCGAGCTTCTTCGCCCAGCTACCCCGGACCACAGCCGAAGCGGCCGAGGTCGCCAAACGCCACGACGAGCGGATGAAGGGCCGCGCACTGCTCGAGCCGAGAGCCGAGGGACCGCTGCGGCACGCGATCGAAGTACGTCATGACAGCTTCAAGAGCAAGGAATTCATCGAGCTCTGCCGCGAGCACGACATCGCGCTGGTGTGTGCGGACACCGCCGGCAAGTGGCCGATGTTCGGCGACGTCACCGCGGACTTCGCGTACGTCCGGCTGCACGGCGCCGAGGAGCTGTACGTCAGCGGGTACGACGACAAGGCGCTCGGCCGCTGGGCGCGCAAGATCCGCTCCTGGAAGTGCGCCACCTACGTGTACTTCGACAACGACGCCAAGGTGCACGCGCCGTACGACGCCGAGCGGCTGGCCGATCGCCTCGGAATCAGTTCGGCCGCCGACGAAGGGTGACGGCCTTACTGTCGGCCACATGACACAGAATCCAGCAGAACTCGTCGAGCAAGCCGTCGAACGGTGCCTCAAGCTGATCGTCACCTGGCCGGCCTGGGACGGCGAGCCGCGGACGTCCGACCACGACCGCGTCTTCACCCCGCACAAGGCGGTTCGCCGGATCGCCGACCACCTGATCGATCACCTGGCCGAGGTCGAGGCGCTACTGGCCGGCGTACCGACGCAGCCTGACGAGTGGCACGCGAGCGCACTCACCTCCGCCGCGGACCTCGCGCCGTTCACCGAGGAGGACGTCCGCGAGGCCGAGCAGCGACTGCAACGCCTCGGACGGACCTTTGTGCTGCGGTACGCGGCCCTCGACCCGGCCGAGTGGGACAAGGACCGCACCCCCAACTGGACCCTCCGCCAGATCGCCGAACATCTGACTGAACTCGACTGGTACGCGGCCCAGGTCGGCGACCTGTCACAAAAGGACTAGTTACAAAGCAACTAGAACAGTCGAGCGCCGACCGGCTCCTCCAGGTCGAGGAGGAACTGCTTCCGCTTCAACCCGCCGGCGTACCCGGTGAGCGACCCGTTCTTCCCGATCACCCGATGGCACGGGACGACGATCGACAACGGGTTCTGGCCGACCGCCTTCCCCACCGCCTGCGCTGCGTGGGCCGGCTCGCCGAGGCGCGCCGCGAGCTCGCCGTACGTCGTGGTCTCGCCGTACGGGATCTCCTCGAGCACCGACCAGACCCGGCGCTGGAACTCGTCACCGATGAGCCGCGTCGGCAACTCGAAGGTCACCCGCGAGCCGGCGAAGTACTCCTCCAACTGCTCGACGACGACCGCGATGAGCGGGTCGGACGCCTCGACCCGCTCACCCAGCGTCTCCGCCGTCGGCTTCACCCAGTGGTGCGGAAAGTAGACGCCGACCAGCACGTCCTCCGACACCACCACCGTGAGCTCCCCGATCCGGGTACTGACCACCGCGTGCCTGTTCATGCCTATGGAACGCGCCAGCCCCCGAACCTGTGAGGACTTACGACCCGATGCGCTCCCGTGTACGACGACGGAAGTCACGTCCGACCTGCGTCGTCTCGTCGTGGTGCACATCGGCCACCGCAAGTGCCGGCGATCCATCCAGTGGCGCCTGCGCTACCCACTCGCCCCGGGGATCGACAACGCCCGCCGCCAGCCCCGCCTCGGGGTTCGCCGGTACGGCGAGGCTGATCCAGGACGTGTTGTTCACCGCGCACCCACGCGCCTGCACCGCGATGTGGTCATGTCCCGAGACGCGGTGGGTCGCGTAGGACACCAGGACGCCGTCGGCGCCGAGCTCGTCGTACTCCACGAACAGCTCCGGGAACAGCACATCCAGTCCGAGCGCGAGCCCGAACCGGAACCCGTCGACGTCGAACGTCACCGGCTGCTTCCCGGCCGTGTACATCCACGTCACCTTGGTCGTGGACAGTGTGCGCTCGTCGTACCGGGCGACAACCTTTCCCTCGTCGGACACGACGTACATGCTGTTGTGCGGGCGCCCCTCCGGCAGTTGGTGCACCGAGGGGATCACCACCCAGATCCCGAGCTCCCGCGCGAGTGCGTTGATCTGGTCGAGCTCGGACTGCAGCACCGACCACTGTGCCTTGGTCCAATCGGAGGCGCCGACCTCGTCCGGGCCGAGCGACGACATGATGTGCTTGCTCGGGAAGCAGATCGCGCCCTCGGTGAAGTGCACCAGGCGGGCACCGGCCGCAGCCGCCTGCCTCATGAAGTCGCGGAGTTCGGCGCCGCCTGCACGCAGTTCGTCGGCATTCGTCGGGTCGTGGCGCATCGTCGACTGGACGACGGCGAACCGCAGTGTGGTTTCTTCCGGCATGTCTGGTTCTCCTTGGGGAGTCGGACGGAAGTGCCGGAGGGCAGCCGTGTAGGACTCGCCGGTTTTCGCGGCGCGGGCTCGTACCCGTTGCTTGAAGTTCCTGTGCGCTGTCATCTGGCCTTCCACGCACTCGCACGCGATCCCCCAGCGATCCCGTCGAGGCGGCAGACCAGGACGAGCGGCCCGAGACAGGAAGTCCCTTTGCCTTCTCGGTGTGACCGCGCTGGGGGCGGTCGACGAAGGTGAGGCGCGGGCCGCGCCGGGCCAACATCCTCTCCGAGCCACGCGGCCGGAGTCAATCAGGCTCTCCGAGTCAGCGCCGGCGACCTCGGGCGGCATAAAGTCGGACCTGGGCGCGGTTGTCTTCCGGAGTACGCGCAGACGACGTTTGGAGCAGAGGGTGAGCATTCGGGTCGGGTACAAGGCTTCGGCGGAGCAGTTCGGGCCGCGGGATCTGGTGGAGTACTCCGTTCGGGCCGAGGAGCTCGGGCTCGACAGTGTGACCGTGTCGGACCACTTCCTGCCGTGGCGGCACGAGGGCGGCCATGCGCCGTTCGCGCTCGCCTGGCTGGCGGCGGTCGGTGAGCGGACCAACCGGGTGCTGCTCGGTACGTCGGTCTTGACGCCGACGTTCCGGTACAACCCGGCGGTGATCGCGCAGGCGTTCGCGACGCTCGGTGAGCTGTACCCGGACCGCGTCATGCTCGGCGTCGGCTCCGGCGAGGCGCTGAACGAGATCGCGGTGTCGGGAATGGAGTGGCCGGAGTTCAAGGAGCGGTTCGCCCGGCTCCGGGAGGCAGTCCAGCTGATCCGCGACCTGTGGACGAAGGACGGCGTCAGCGCCGAAGGGCCGTACTACAAGACCGTGGACGCGTTCATCTACGACCGTCCGGAAACCCCGCTGAAGGTGTACGTCGCCGCGGGCGGCCCGCTCGTCGCGCGGTACGCCGGCCGCGCCGGTGACGGGTTCATCGCGACGTCCGGCAAGGGGATGGAGCTCTACACGGAGCAGTTGATGCCCGCCGTACGCGAAGGGGCCGAGAAGGCCGGGAAGAAGTTCGAGGACGTCGACCGGATGCTCGAGGTCAAGCTCTCGTACGACCGCGACCCGGAGTTGGCGCTGGAGAACACCCGGTTCTGGGCGCCGCTGTCGCTGACCGCGGAGCAGAAGCACAGCGTGACGAGTGCGACCGAGATGGAGCGGCTCGCGGACGAACTGCCGATCGAGCAGGTCGCGAAGCGGTGGATCGTGGCGTCCGACCCGGAAGAGGTCGTGAAGCAGCTCCAGCCGTACCTGGACGCCGGCTTCAACCACTTCGTCGTACACGGTCCGGGGAACGACCAGGAGCGCTTCCTCACCCAGTTCACCGAGGATGTCCTTCCGCTGCTGCGCAAACTGGGCTGACAATCACCCCGTGGCCGAATACGAGATCGTTCAGGAAGGCGACCCGCGGTGCGCCGAGCTGGAGGCAGCCGGTTATCGCGTGGTCGCCGAGTCCTGGGCGGTCCGGCTGTTCGAACCGGACCGTGAGCTGCTGGAGTCCGCCGTACGCCGGGTGACCGCCGGCGGACTCACACTCCGCGAACTCGGGCCCGAGTCGGCCGCGGATCTGTACGCGCTGGAGAAGACGAACGAGGCGGACTATCCCAACACGCCCGCGACGCATCGCGTGGTCGGAGAGCTCGCCGACGTCGCCGGACTGTGGCCGGAGAATCGGGTCTTCGGCGCCTTCGACGGCAACCGGCTGGTCGGCGCGACGGTGATTCGCGAGAAGGACGGCTTCGGTGACACCGCCTTCACCTCGGTGCTCGCCACCCATCGCCGCCGCGGCGTCGCCCAGGCCGTCAAGGCCGCGTCGATCCTCGCCTTCCTCGACATCGGCATCACCCGCTTCAGCACCGGCGGAGCCGCCGCCAACCAAGCCAGCCTCCAGGCCAACCAGTCCCTCGGCTACCAACTGACCGAACAATGGCGGACCTACGCCCCCTGACCGCTGGCCGCGCACTAGCATCGCGGGATGCCTCTGCTTGTGGATGCGGTTCTGGCTCAGGGCGTGTTGCGAGATACGGCACAGCCGCGACTGGCGGTGGACGACGGGCTGGTGCTGCGACCGTGGCAGGGGCGGGACGCCGCCTCGGTGCGGACTGCGTTCGGCTGTCCCGACATTCAGCGCTGGCATGTCCGGCGGCTCGACACTCTCGAGGAGGCAGACGAGTGGATCGGGCAGTGGGTCGACTGCTGGGACGCTGAGACTGCGGCGAGCTGGGCGGTTGTCGATGGAGACGACGAACCGCTGGGTCAGGTCGGGCTGCGCGATATCTCTTTGGCCCAAGGGTCGGCCGCGCTGTCGTACTGGGTTACCCCTGCCGCCCGCGGACAAGCGGTCGCCGCGAGGTCGGTCGAGGCGCTGTCCGCTTGGGCGTTCGGGGCGATCGGGTTCAACCGGCTGAACATCCACCACTCCACGACCAACACCGCGTCGTGCCGAGTCGCCGCGCGTACCGGATACCGGCACGAGGGAACGCTGCGGCAGGCGATCATGCACGCCGACGGCTGGCACGACTGGCACATCCACGGCCGTCTCCACACCGACACCTGAGCACTCGGGCACGTACGACGCCGCCGCGGCAAGACGTCGTACGGTCGGGGGGTTGGGGAGCGCTGCGCACCTGAACCGACCAGCAGGAGTCCCCAGCCTCCGGAGTCCGACCCGCGCCGCACGAGCGGTGGTGTGTGATCAGGCGTCGACGATGTGCACTCTCAACAGGTAGAGCACCCCGAGACACCGTACGCACCCAGCGCCATCGCGCTCAGGTGCACTAGTACGCTGCCCGACACCACCTGTCCACGTGCGCACCACTACCGATGGACTGCGAGTTAGTGCAGGTCGTCGGAGAGGGACTTGGCGGCCTGGGTCAGGAGGGGGATGGCTTGTTCTACGAGGGACTCGGTCATGCGGCCGGCGGGGCCGGAGATGGAGATGGCCAGAGGGGTGGGGGCGTCGGGGACGGCTACCGCAACGCAGCGGACGCCGACTTCCTGTTCGCCTTCGTCGATCGCGTATCCGACGTCCGACGCCTGGTGGAGCTGGGCGGTGAAGACGTCGGGCGTGACGATCGTGTTGTCGGTGTGCTTGGGCATGCCGGTGCGGTGCAGGAGTTCGCGGACCTCGGCGTCGGGGAACTGGGCGAGGATCGCTTTGCCGACGGCAGTGCAGTGTGGGAGGACGCGTCGGCCGACCTCCGTGAACATGCGCATCGAGTGCCGCGACGGGACCTGCGCGAGGTACACGATCTGGTCGCCGTCGAGCATCGCCATATTGGCGGACTCGCCGAGCTCGTCGACGAGCCGGGCCAGATGCGGCCGGGCGAACACACTCAGCATGTGCGACGAACTCTCCCCGAGCCGGATCAGCTTCGGTCCGAGCACGTACTGCCGCGACGGCTCTTGACGCAGGTAGCCGAGGTCGACCAGGGTGCGAACCAGTCGGTGGATCGTCGGCAGCGGCAGGCCGGAGGCGGCGGCCAGCTGGGACAGGCCCATCATCCCGCCCGCGTCGGCCATCGTCTCGAGCAGCCCGAAGGCGCGCTCGATGGACTGCACGCTGCCGGTGCGTCCCTTGCCGTTCGTCTCCACCATGACAAACCACCTTTCCGGATCACGGAAGTTTAGCGCCAGATCTCGGAAGCTCGAATGGTTGTGTCTTCCGCAAAGTAGATATTAGTCTCCACAATACGGAAAAGGAGGCTGCAGTGAGCCTGGATGATCTGGTGACCGAGCTTGACCGGCGGCTGGCGGCCGCGGACGCGGCGCTGACCGCGGACTATCGCGGCGATCGCGGGGTCCGGCAGCCGGTCCATACGGTGTACGTTCCGGCCGATCGGTACGACGTACGCACGGTGGAGGACTGGGGTGCGCAGGCGCGCGCGGCCCTCGACGAGTACGGCGGATCCGCCGAGGAGCTCGCGAAGGTGCTGGATCTGCCGGACGACCTCGCGGGCGACGTGTACGACCGCGTGCGAGCCAAACTCGAGCGCGAGCCGATCGAGGACCTCCGTATCGACGTCGAGGACGGCTACGGCAACCGGCCGGACGACGAGGAGGACGCCGCGGCGATCGCGGCCGCCCAGGTGCTTGCGACCAACAAGCAGACGCCGTACCGAGGTCTGCGGATCAAGTCGCTGGAAGCGCCGACCAGGCGTCGCAGTGTGCGGACTCTCGGCCTCTTCCTCAAGCACCTGGGCGCGATCGACGACGGCTTCGTCATCACGCTCCCGAAGGTGACGTCGGTCGAGCAGGTCGAGGCGATGGTGCTCGTGCTGGAGACGCTCGAGCGCCAGTACGGCGTACCGCAGCTGAGGTTCGAGATCCAGGTCGAGACCCCGCAGGCGATCCTCGGCGCGGACGGCACCGCGCTGATCGCCCGGATGGTCAAGGCCGGCGGCGAGCGTGTCACCGGTCTGCACTACGGCACCTACGACTACTCCGCCTCGCTCGGTGTCGCGGCGGCGTACCAGAGCATGGAGCATCCGGTCGCCGACCACGCCAAGGACGTCATGCAGCTGGCCGCGGCCGGCACCGGCGTGTTCGTATCCGATGGATCGACCAACGTTCTCCCGGTCGGCGACGCGGTCCACGATGCCTGGCGCCTGCATTTCCGACTGGTACGTCGTTCGCTCGCACGCGGCATCTACCAGGGCTGGGACATGCACCCCGCCCAGCTCCCGACCCGCTTCGCGGCGACGTACCTGTTCTACCGGGAAGGCTTCGACCAGGCCGCCCGACGCCTGCGCGCGTACCTCGGTGAGGGCGAGTCCGGGTACCTCGACGAGCCCGCAACGGCCGCCGCTCTCGCCGGTTTCGTGCTGCGTGGCATCGAGTGCGGCGCGATCGAGACATCGGAGTTCGACGACAACGAGCTCGCCAGGCTGGCGCGTCGACCAGTCCCGGAGAGTTAGCCTCGCGGCATGCGACTGGTTGCGGAGTTCACCACGGAACCCTTCGATGTGGAGGGGGCGCCGCCCGCGCACGCCACGGAGGCGTTGCTGGCGGCGCAGGCGGCCGGGCTCGACTGCGAGTTCGGCCCGCTCGGTACGCAGGTCAGCGGCGAGCAGCATCTCCTGCTGCCGGCGCTCCCGAAGGTGCTCGAGGCGGCGTTCGCCGGCGGCGCGAGCCAGGTGACGTTGCAGGTACGGCGCGATGCCTGAACAGCACCCGCTGGTGCAGGCGATCGCCCCGCTCGTCGAGCGGCTGGACGCACAACTCGTCGACGCGGCGGAGGCCCGCGCGGACGACGTGACGCTCGAGTGGGACGGCAAGCCTGTGGTCGCCGTACGCCTATCCCCTGCAAAAGCGCCTGAAAAGCCAGAGGGTGGCGTGCAGAGTCTGCTGGCCGGTGTCGCCGAGGAGTTGGGTGGTCCGTTGCGCGACCTGTCGCGGCACGACAAGCAGCAAGCCGTCCTGCTGCTGGAGGCGCGCGGAGCCTTCGAGTACCGCAAGTCGGCCGAGATCGTCGCCGAGGCGCTCGGCGTCACGCGCTTCACCGTCTACAACTACCTGAACCGCGCCCGCTGATTTCAACAAACTGTTGACGGCGGGCGCGGCAGCTGCCACTCTCGTCATACGGAAAGTCGATTTCGGGATTCGAGAAGGTGTGATCCGTGGACCTGGAGGAGTTCAACTCCGCTCCGACCGACCGGCTGCGGCCGGCCCTGGCGGCCTGCTGCGACGTGCCCCGCTGGGTCGACGCGATCCTGGCCAAGCGGCCGTACGGCGATCTCGCGGCGCTGACCGCGGTCGCCGACCAGTCGCTGCGGGAGCTCGACGACAACGAGGTCGATCGCGCACTGCAGGCGCATCCGCGGATCGGTGACCGGCCGCAGGGCGCGAGCACCGAGGCCGCCTGGTCGCGGAACGAGCAGTCCGGTGTCGGTGCCGACGCCGGCGTCCGGCAGGAGCTTGCCGACGGCAACCGTCAGTACGAGGAGCGGTTCGGCCGGGTGTTCCTGATCTGCGCCACCGGGTTGTCGGCAGCGCAGATGCTGGACAGTCTGCGGACCCGTCTCACGCACGACGACGCGACCGAGGCAACCGTCGTACACGAAGAGCTGCGCAAGATCGCGCTGCTCCGGCTCAGCAAGGTGGTGGCATGAGTTCTCTGTCCACGCACATTCTCGACACCGCGCTGGGGCGACCGGCGCGGAACGTCCAGGTCCGGCTCTACCGGGGTGACGTGCTCGAAGCCACCGGTACGACGGACGACGACGGGCGGATCGGGGAGCTCGCGCCGGCGTTGGAGCACGGAACGTACCGGCTCTGGTTCGACGTCGCGGCGTACGCGGAATCCACCGGTCAGGACATCTTCTTTCCCGAGGTCTCCGTGACCTTCACGGTCGCCGACGAGCGGCACTACCACGTCCCGTTGCTGCTCAGCCCGTTCGCGTTTTCCACCTACCGAGGGAGCTGACCTCAGATGGCCATCCACCTGGGAGCCAACCAGTACGGCAAAGCCGAGAACCGCGTCGTCCGCATCTACCGCGACACGCCCCACCACCAGATCCGCGACCTGAACGTGTCGACCGCGTTGCGCGGCAACTTCGAGGACGCGCACACGACCGGCGACCAGTCCGACGTACTGCCGACCGACACACAGAAGAACACCGCGTTCGCCTTCGCCAAGGAGAAGGGCGTCGGGGCGATCGAGGACTACGCGCTGACGCTCGGCGCGCATTTCCTGGACGCGTCGCCGGCCGCGCAGGGCGCCCGGGTCGAGGTCGAGGAGTACGCCTGGGAGCGGATCCAGGTCGACGGCCAGGGGCACGACCACTCGTTCGTCCGGACCGGCGGCGGTGTGCGGAACACGGTCGTCAACGTGGAGGGCCGCGGCGCGGAGCGGAAGACTTACGTCGTGTCGGGGATCAGCGACCTCGTCGTACTGAAGTCGACCGGGTCGGAGTTCCACGGGTTCCTGAAGGACGAGTACACGACGCTGCCGGAGACGAACGACCGGATCCTGGCGACGTCGCTGGTCGCGCGGTGGCGCTACGACCACACCGAGGTCGACTGGGACAAGTCGTACGACGAGATCAAGGGACTGCTGCTCTCGCGATTCGCCACGATCCACAGTCTTGCGTTGCAGCAGACGTTGTACGGCATGGGCGAGGCGGTGCTCGAGCAGCACCCGGAAGTCGCCGAGATCAAGTTCTCGGCGCCGAACAAGCACCACTTCCTGGTCGACCTGTCGCCGTTCGGTGTCGAGAACCCCGGTGAGGTCTTCATCGCCGCCGATCGCCCGTACGGCCTGATCGAGGCGACCGTGACGCGCGACGACGCGAGCGACGCCGGCAGCGCGTGGCATGCCACGCCGGGATTCTGTTGAGCAGGATCGTGATCGAGGGTGCCTACGTGGCGACCCTCGATCCGGCCCGGCGTGAGTTCGTCGGGCATGTGGTTGTCGAGGGCAACCGTATCGCCGCGGTCGGTCCGGGATCGGCACCGACGTACGACGATGGCCGCGTGGTTGACGGTGGCGGCTGCCTGGTCACGCCGGGGTTCGTGAACACGCACCAGCACCTGTACCAATGGGTCACGCGCGGGCTCGCCGCGGACGCGACCCTCTTCGAGTGGCTGACGACGCTGTACCCGGTGTGGGCGCGGATCTCCGAGGAGACGGTGTACGTCGCGGCGCGAGCGGCGCTCGCCCAACTCGCGCGCACCGGATGCACGACTGTTGCCGATCACCACTATGTCTTCCCGCGTGACGGTGGCGACCTGCTCGCTGCGGAGATCGCCGCGGCGGGTGAGATCGGGCTGCGGTTCCATCCGGCCCGTGGGTCGATGGACCGCGGTCAGAAGGACGGCGGATTGCCGCCGGACTCCGTCGTCGAGAACCGCGACGAGATCCTCGCCGCGACCGAGGCCGCGATCGACCGCTGGCACGATCCGGCCCCCGATTCGATGCTGCAGATCGTGGTCGCGCCGTGCTCGCCGTTCAGCGTGAGCGGCGAACTGATGCGCGAGTCCGCGGAGCTCGCGCGACGGCGCGGAGTGCGGATGCACACTCATCTCGCCGAGACCACGGACGAGACGGACTGGTGCCGGGAGACGTTCAACTGCACACCTCTCGAGTACGCCGACCGCCTCGGATGGACCGGTCCGGACGTGTGGTTCGCACACGGGATCCACTTCGACGACGCGGAGATCAAGCACCTGGGCAGCACCGGCACCGGCGTCGCCCACTGCCCCAGCTCGAACGCCCGCCTCGGCGCCGGCATCGCCCGTACGGCGGACCTCCGGGCTGCCGGTTCTCCGGTCGGCCTGGGCGTGGACGGTGCCGCGAGCAACGAATCCGGGAGCCTGGTCGAGGAACTCCGCCACGCCCTGCTCTTCGCCCGCGCCCGCGGCGGCCCGCAAGCCCTGACCGTCCGCGCCGCCCTGGAGATGGCGACCCTGGACGGCGCCCGCATCCTGGGCCGCTCCAACGACATCGGCTCGATCGAACCCGGCAAACAAGCCGACCTGGCCGTGTGGAACCTCACCACCCTCCCGCACGCCGGCATCCCCGACCCGATCGCGGCCCTCACCCTCTCCACACCCCCACCCCTGACCCTCCTCCTGGCCAACGGCCGCCCCGTCGTACAACACGACGTACTCCAAACCGCCGACGAGACAACCCTCGCCACCGAGGTAGCCCGCACCCAAGCCGCCCTCGTCGGCTGACTCGTAACCCCCGCCGGGGACTGGGAACTAGCAATAGCCTGTTCCCAGTCCCCGGGGGTTATCCACAGTTGCACGATCGCCGGTCCGCGGGTCGTGTCAGACGTGCACCTTCTTGGGCATGAACAGGAGATTGGAAGTGATCGCCGCCGGGCGGGGCGGGTGGTTCACGCGCCCGGACGCGCTCGCCGCCGGCTACAGCGACAGCGAGCTCCGGCAACGCGTGCGCAGCGGGCAGTGGCTCCGGTTGAGCTTCAACTCGTACGTCGACCCGCGTGCCTGGCCCTCCGACGAACCTCCGTGGGAGCACGCGACGAGGCTTCACCTACTGAACGTGCGGATGGCGAGTGAGCGCCTCCGCGGCGTTGTCGTGAGTCATCAGTCCGCTGCCATGCTCCACGGGTTGCCCGTGTGGGGGACCGATCTGTCGAGGGCACACTTCACGCGCGTGGCGTCCGGTGGGGTTCGCACCGGGCGAGGGGTTCGGGTGCATCGCGGTACGACGTCCACCGACGAGATCGTCGAGTTGGGCGGCCTGAAGGTCACGAGCGTCGAGCGGGGGATCGTGGAGACCGCCTGTACGACGTCGTACGAGGTCGGCGTCGTACTGGCCGACGCGGCCCTCCGCGAGCCGCTGACGACGCGTGACCAGTTGGTTGATGCGGTACGGCGGCATCGGCACTGGCGTGGGGTGCCGGCTGCGCAGGCGGCCGCGCTGTTTGCGGACGGGCGGAGTGAGTCGGTCGGCGAGTCGCGGCTCCGCGTCCTGATGACAAACCACGGTCTACCCGAACCAGAGTTGCAGGTGGAGATCTGGGACGCGGACGGCCGGCTGATCGGGCGGGTCGACTTCCTGCTCGCGGGCGTGCTGGTGGTCGAGTTCGACGGCGCGATGAAGTACGGCGACAATGCAGACGCCGTACTGGCGGAGAAGTACCGCGAGGACCGCCTCCGTGAGCGCGGGTACGGCGTGGTCCGCGTCAACTGGGCCGACCTGGACCACCCACACAAAACCGCCGCGCGCCTCAGGCAGGCGTTGTCGGCATATGCCGCGGGGACTGGGAATAGGCAATTGCTGGTTCCCAGTCCCCGTGGGGGGTGATCAGTGGAGGAGGTCGCCGTTGATCCAGACGGCTTGGACGTCGGCGGGGGTGCCTAGGGTGAAGATTCGGGCTAGGGCTTCTTCGGTGTCTTCTGCGTGGGTGATCGCTACTGCGAGGGGAGAGCCTTCGGCGGGGCGGAGGAGTTGGGCGTCGAAGTGGTGGCCTACGGAGAGGTGGCCGACCTGGGGCAGGTCCAGGGCCTCGGCGCCGGCGGTGGTAGCGAGGTAGAGCAGGTGGGCTGCGGAGAGCGGGCGGCCCTGGTCGCCTTGGAGTTGCTGGCAGAAGTACGCCTGGAGCCCTTCCTTCAGGAGCGAGAAGCCGGTGCCCGCGCCGACATCCGATCCAAGCGCCACACGTACGCCGTACTGCAGGTGCCGCGTCAGCGGGAACAGCCCGCTCCCGAGCGCCGCGTTGCTCGTCGGGCAGTGCGCAACGGTGGCGCCGCTAACAGCCAGCATCTTGAGCTCGACGTCCGTGGGGTGCACGTTGTGGGCGAGCACGGTACGCCGGTCCACCAGGCCATGCCTGTCGTACGTCGTCACGTAGTCGCAGCCCCCGAACAGGTCGGCGACGCTTGCGATCTCGGCCTCGTTCTCGTTCACGTGCGACGTGAACAGCGCGCCGGGGATCGCTTCCATCAGGTCATGGCAGGTCGCGAGCAGCTCGTCCGTGCAGGAGAGCGAGAAGCGCGGTGTCACGGCGTACCGGTTGCGTCCGACGCCGTGCCAGCGGTTCGCGAGGGCGAGCGACTCGGCGTACGCGCGGACCGGGGTGGTGAGCAGCTCCGGTCGGAGCAGCCGATCGCTCAGCACCAGACCGCTCGTCACCCGCAGCCCGACCTTGGACGCGGCGTCGAACAGCGTGTCGACCGCGTCCGCGTAGTGCGCGCCGAAGACGAGCGCCGACGTCGTACCAGCGGCCGCCAGCCCGCGGACGAACTCGTTGGCGACGCCTGACGCGTAGTCGACGTCGGCCATCCGCGCCTCCTCGGGGAGCGCGTACCGGTCGAGCCATTCGAGCAGCGGCAGTCCGAGGCCGCCGACGGCGCGGATCTGCGGGAAGTGCACGTGGGTGTCGACGAATCCGGGCAGTACGACGCCGTCGCGCAGATCCACGACCTGCTCGGCGGGATGCGCCTGGCGGATCTCCACGAACGGGCCGCGGGCAACGATCATCCCGTCCTCGACCAGCAGCCCCGCGTCGCTGTCGACCCGCAGGCCGCCGCCGTCGAACGGGTTCTCCGGCGTGTCGATGAACGTGCCACGATAAAGAGTCATGCCTTTGCCTCACGCTGAGCCGGCGTGGGGCGACGCTCGGCAGAATGGGCCGACGCGGGATGCCGCTCGGCGACGAACTGCTGCAGGAGCCAGGCCGCGACGCTCACCGCGATCACGGCCGGCTCCTTGCCGGGGAGATCGGACAGACCGATCGGCGTGGTGATGCGAGCGATCGCCTCGGCGGAGTTGCCGTCCTCAGCGAGCTTGCGCTGGAACCGCGTCCACTTCGCACTGGAGCCGATCAACCCGACGGTCGCCAGCTCCTCGTTGCGAATCGCGGCGTCACAGAGTGCCGCATCCTCCGCGTGATCGTGCGTCATGATCAGAACATGCGTACCGGGCGGCAGCTCGCCGACGACCAGCTCCGGCAGCACCGGCACGTTGTGCACATGGACGTGCGCGACCGCGTCATCCAGCACTGCTAGCCGATCATCCGTCAGCTGGTCGGCCCGCGAGTCGATCAGATGCAGCTCGAGATCGTGCCGCGCGAGTACCCGTGCCAGCTCCAGCCCCACATGCCCGACCCCGAAGATCGCCACCGAAGGCACGACAGGCAACGGTTCCAGCAACAGCTTCACCTCACCACCACAACACTGAACGCCATGCTGGTACGGCGCTTTGTCGGACAACGCCGCCGTCAACACCTCAGGCGTGGTCACGTCCTCGGCGATCATCGCCCGCGAACGCTCGACGGCCAGTGCCTCCAGGTTCCCGCCGCCGACGGTTCCCGAGACGTTGTCAGCGGCAACAACCATCTTCGCCCCGGCTTCCCGAGGCGCATGCCCACGAACGGACATCACGGTGACGAGAACCCCAGGACGGCGGGCCGATCGCAACCGCTGAACCGCCTTTACCCACTCCACGAGACACCTCCCCGAGCTCTATCGATCGCCCAGTAGACGGCCTCGGGGGTGGCGGGTGACGGGAGGTTGACGCTGGTGCCTGGGGGGCCGAAGGCGGCGGCTGCGTGTCGCAGTGCTTCCCGGACGGAGAACGCCAGCATGAGTGGCGGTTCGCCGACGGCCTTGGAGCCGTAGACGGCACCGTCCTCGTGGGCCTTCTCCAGCAGCGTGACGTTGAAGACTTCAGGCATCTCGGAGAAGCTCGGCAACTTGTACGTGCTCGCCGCCTGAGTGGACAAACGACCGCGACGGTCGCCCGAACTCTCGTCCCAACGAAGATCCTCGAGCGTCAACCACCCAGCGCCCTGCACGAAGCCGCCCTCGATCTGGCCGATGTCGATCAACGGGCTGAGGCTGTCCCCGACGTCGTGAACGATGTCCACGCGGCGCAGGGTGTACGAGCCGGTGAACCCGTCGACCTCGACCTCGGACGCCGCAACGCCGTACGCGAAGTACTTGAAAGGCTCGCCCCGCATTGCGTTGGCGTCCCAGTGCAGGCCCTCGGTCCGGTAGAACCCGGCCGCCCAGAGCTGCACCCGCTGGTGATAGGCGAGATTCACCAGTTCGTTCCAGTCCACGCCGTCCCCGGACAGCCCACGTACGACGCCGTCCACGAAGCGCACGTCCGACGGGCTGATCCCGAGCCGCCCACCGGCGACCTGAGCCAGCCGTTCCCGGATCTGCTCGCACGCGTTCTTGATCGCCGCGCCGTTGAGATCAGCACCCGAGGACGCCGCGGTCGCCGACGTGTTCGGCACCTTGTCGGTCCGCGTCGGCGCCAGCCGTACCCGCTCCAACGGCAAGCCCAGCGTGGTCGCCGCCACCTGCAGCATCTTCGTGTGCAGGCCCTGCCCCATCTCGGTGCCGCCGTGGTTGATCAGCACCGAGCCGTCTTTGTAGACGTGCACGAGTGCCCCGGCCTGGTTGAACGCGGTCAGGTTGAACGAGATCCCGAACTTCACCGGTGTCATCGCCAGCCCGCGCTTCACATGCTCATGCGCGGCGTTGAACGCAGCGATCTCAGCCTGCCGCAAGGCAACGTCCCCAGCAGCAAGCACCTGACTCCAGCACGACTCCAGCCGATCCGCGTGCCGCACCGGTTGTCCGTACGGCGTGGAGTCGCCCACCTGGTAGAAGTTCCGCCGACGCAGCTCCAACGCGTCGTACCCGAGCAGCGGGGCGCACCGTCCGAGGATGTCCTCGATCACGAGCATCCCCTGCGGCCCGCCGAACCCGCGGAACGCGGTCTGCGACGTCTTGTTCGTCTGCGCGATCCGCCCGTCCACGCGCACATGCGGAATCTCGTACGCGTTGTCGATGTGGCACATCGCCCGCGCCAGCACCGGCTCCGACAGGTCGAGGCTCCACCCGCCGTCGGCCGTCAACGTCGCGTCCAAAGCAACAAGTTTGCCATCGGCCCCGAACCCGACGGTCCACGAGCTGTGGAACCCGTGCCGCTTCCCCGACATCGTCATGTCCTGTGTGCGGTTCAACCGCAACCGCACCGGCCGCCCGGTCAGCGTCGCACCCAGCGCGGCGATCGCGGCGAACCCGTGCGGCTGCATCTCCTTGCCGCCGAACCCACCGCCCATCCGCAGGCACTGCACCGTCACCGAGTGACTGGCCAGCCCCAGCACATGCGCAACGATCTCCTGCGTCTCCGACGGGTGCTGCGTGCTCGACTGCACGAAGATCTGCCCGTACTCGTCCACCAGCGCCAACGCCGCATGCGTCTCGAGATAGAAGTGCTCCTGCCCAGCGAACTCGAACTCGCCACGGAACACGTGTTCCGCGTTCGCCAGGGCAGCCTCGACATCGCCACGCTCCAGGTGCCGCCCGATGCCCTGGAAGCTCCCCGCCTCGATCGCCTCGCGCACGCTCACCAACGACGGCAGCGGCTCGTACTCGACCTCGACCGCCAACGACCCGAGCCGCGCGGCCTCCAGCGTCTCCCCGAGCACCCAGCACACCGCATGCCCGTTGAACATCACCTCACCTGGGAACAACGGCTCGTCGTGCTTCACGCCGGCGTCGTTCACCCCCGGTACGTCGTCCGCCGTCAACACGCGCACCACACCGGGCACGTCGTACGCCGGCTTCACCCGAAGCGCGGTCACGCGCGCATGGGCGTGCGGCGACTGCACCGGCCAAGCGTGCAGTACGTCGCGGGTGCGCATCACCAGGTCGTCTGTGTACAAGGCGGCCCCGGTCACGTGCAGCGCGGCGCTCTCATGCGGCATCGGTACGCCGACAACAGCTGCAGCAGGCCGTTCAGACAAGGAGCTCATGCGCCGACCTCCTGAAAATAGAAGCGCAGTAACGACTGGCCGAGCATCGCCGAGCGGTACGACGAACTGGCGCGGTGATCGTCCATCGGCGTACCCTCCGCGGCCATCACGCCCGCCGCGATCCGCACGGTCTCCTCGGTCCACGGGCGACCGACCAACGCGGCCTCGGTCTCGTACGCGCGCAACGGGGTCGCCGCGACGCCGCCGAGCCCGATGCGGGCCTCGCGGACGACACCGTCCGTCACGTCGACGGCGTACCCGATCGCGACGCTCGAGATGTCGTCGAAGCGCCGCTTGGCGATCTTGTGGAACGCGGCCATCGGTGCCAACGGCAACGGGATCACGATCGTCCGGATCAGTTCGTCGGGCTCTTTGAGAGTCTCTCGGTAACCGGTGAAGTACTCCGCCAGCGGGACGACGCGCTCGCCCCGGCGGGACGCGAGGACGAGCGAGGCGTCGAGCGCGAGCAGCGCCGGCGGCGTGTCGCCGATCGGTGAGCCGGTGCCGAGGTTCCCGCCGATCGTCGCGCCGTTGCGGATCAGCCGCGAGGCGAACTGGGGCATCAGCTGAACGAGCAACGGGACCCGCCCCGCGAGCCGCCGCTCGATCTCGGTCAGCGTCAAAGCCGCACCCAACCGGACCTCGTCACCGCCGAAGCTGAACTCGCGCAGCTCCTCCAGGCGGTCGATCGCGATCGTCAGCGACGGGCGAGAGCCGAAGATGTTCACCTGCACACCGAGGTCGGTCGACCCGGCCACGAGCTGCGCGTCCGGTCGCTCCGCGATCAACTCCAGCACTCCGTCAAGCGAAGCGGGCCGAACGAACTCACCCTCGGTGGACACGATCCCCGTCGCGACAGGAGCGGGCGGGGCCGCGTCCCGGCGGGCGGCGAACGTGTCGTTCTCGGCGGGGGCATCGAGCGCGTACGCCGCGTCGCGGATCGGCCGGTAGCCCGTGCAGCGGCACAGATTCCCGCTCAACGAGTGCAGGTCGAACCCGTTCGGCCCGTGTTCGTGATCGCCCTCGCCACAAGCACGTCCCGGCCGGTAGTACTCCGCCGCCATACTGCAGATGAAGCCTGGCGTGCAGTACCCGCACTGCGAGCCACCGCGCACCGCCATCTCCTGCTGGACCGGGTGCAGCTCAGCCGGAGAACCCAGGCCCTCCGACGTGACCACCTCCTGACCGTCCAGCGACGCGACCGGCAGCAGGCACGCGTTGACCGCGGTCCACTCGGTCTGCGAGTCGGTGCCCGGCCGGGCGACCATCACCGAGCAGGCACCACACTCGCCTTCCGCACACCCCTCCTTGGCGCCGGTCAGGCCGCGGTCCCGCAGCCAGTCCAGCACGGTGGTGTGCACGGAGATGTCGCCGAGAGGGGTGACCTCACCGTTGACGGTCAAGGCAGGGGCGCGGAGGGCTTGTGTAGTCATCGATTCGTGCTCCATCGGGTGCGTGCACTGTGGATCGGGTTGGCCTCGGAGACGAAGTCGTCGAACCGGTACCCAGCGATCTTCGCGATCTCGAGCAGCGCGGCGGCGTGCTCCTGGTTCTCGCAGTTCCCGAGCCGCTCGCGACCTTGCTCGACGATCCGCTCGTACGACTCGGCGTCGCGCACCGAGATCACCAGCGGGAAGCCGAAACGCTCCTCGTACGCCGAGGTGATCGCGGTCAGCTCGTCCCGCTCCGGGTCGCCGAGGAACGTGAGGCCCTTGTCCGACTGGTCGCGCAGCGAGGCCTCGCCGCTGAGACCGTCGGCGACGAACTGCGATCCGAGCCGCGGGTACGCCTGGATCAGTTCGAGCTGCTCCTCGCGGGAACCGGAGAACAACGCCTCCTGGAACGAGCGCCGGAGTGCGTGAGTGTCGGCGTACGGCCGCATCTCCCAGGCCCGCTCGACGGCCCAGCGGGGACCCTGAAACAGGGAGCCGAAGGTCTCGACGAACTCCTCGCGGGTCATCTCGTTCACCTGGTCCAGCCGCACCGTGTCGCCGGGCTGACCTGCAACCGCCGGGCCGAAGCTCTTGCCGACGTGGTGGAACAGGATGTTCAGGACGATCGCGGTCAAGCTGCCGAGCGTGATGCCGCTGCCGAAGATGATCTCGGCCCAGTCCGGCACGGCCTGCGCGACCTGCGGCTGCGCGGTCACGTACATCGCCAGACCGACGCTGGTCGCCACGATGACGACGTTGCGGTGGTCGTGGAAGTCGACCTTCGCGAGCGTCTGGAACCCCACCACGGCCACGGTCGCGAACATCGCCAGCGCCGCGCCGCCGAGCACCGGGTGCGGTACGCCGGCCACGATCGCGCCGGCCTTCGGCACCAGCCCGATCAGGATCATGATCGCGCCCGCGGTCGCCACCACCCACCGGCTGCGGATCCGGGTCAGCCGGACCAGACCGACGTTCTCGGCGAAGCAGGTGTACGGGAACGAGTTGAAGACGCCGCCGATCGTGGTCGCCAGGCCGTCGGCCCGCAGCGCCCGGGCGATGTCCTCGCGGCCGATCCGCTTCTCGACGATCTCACCGGTCGCGAACACGTCACCGGTGGTCTCCACCGCGGTGATCAGCATGACCACGACCATCGAGATGATCGCCGCGATCGAGAACTTCGGCCAGCCGAAGTAGAACGGTGTCGTCACACCCGCCCAGGCCGCGTCGCCGACCGCGCCGAAGTGCGCGTCGCCGAACGCCCAGGCCACCAGGGTCCCGACGACCAGGCCGATCAGTACGGCGATGGTGGCCATGAAGCCCTTGAACACCCGCTGGATCAGGACGATCAGCGCGAGCGTGCCGAGTGCGTACGCCATGTTCTTGCCGCTGGTCGGCGCCGCGGTCGGGCCGGCGCCGCCGACCGCGTCCCCGGCCGCGACCGGCAGCAGCGCCAGACCGATGATCGTGATCACCGAGCCGGTCACCACCGGCGGGAAGAACCGGATCAGCTTGCTGAAGTACGGCGCGATGAAGAACGTGGCCAGCCCGGCGACGAGTACGGCGCCGTAGATCACCAGCAGACCGTCGGTCCCGCCGCCGGCCGCGAGGCCGATCGCGATCATCGGCGACACCGCGGTGAACGTCACGCCCTGCAGCAGCGGCAGCCGTACGCCGACCTTCCAGAAGCCGACCGACTGGATGATCGAGGCGATGCCGCAGGTGAAGAGGTCGGCGTTGATCAGGTGGATGAGCTGCTCGGTGGTGAGTCCGATCGCACTGGCGAGCAGGATCGGTACGATCACCGCCCCGGCGTAGAACGCCAGTACGTGCTGAGCGCCGTACACCGCCAGCTTCCCAGGTGGCAGCACCTGGTCGACGGGATGGCGGTTGGTATGACGGCTCGGTCGCAGGACTGCCTTCATCGGGACACGCTCCTCGGCTGCGTGGGGCGGTGCTGGCTGTGGGGGAGTTTTGACCTGCACCCGAGCATCGACTCACCGAGCGGTGGATTGCACCCCGTGAACCTCCGAAGATGAACGGCCGGAGAACGCTTCGTTTTGTGTGATCACACAACTACAGCGATTTGCAGGCGAGAAACACGTCCACCCGGTCCTCGAGGGTCGACAGATCGCGTCCGGTCAGTTGCTCAACGCGTTCGATCCGGTAGCGAACGGTGTTCACGTGCAGATGCAGGTACTCCGCCGTACGGGTCCAGGAGCACGAGCAGGCGAGGAACGCCTGCAGCGTCATGAGCAGGTCGGCATGGGTACGGCGGTCGTGGTCGAGGACCGCGCCGAGGACGCGGTTGCTGTACGTACGCCGTACGTCGTCGGGCAGCGTGCCGAGGAGGAGGACGTGGGAGGCGACCTCGTCCGAGGTCACCACCGAGACCGGCGCCCGCGCCGCCCGGGCAGCCCGCTGCGCGAACCGGGCCTCCTCGAGCGCACCGGCGAGCGCGTCGATCGACGTCTCACCGCTGATCCCGACCGTGAGACGGGCCCGGTTGAGACCTGGAGCGAGGCGTCCGAAGGCCCGTCGAAGCTGCTCGGGAAGCTCGGGCGTGAAGGGCAGGAACGCGACGAGCAGATCGTCCCGGCCGGAGGCGACCACGGCAGGCCCGACCGTGAGAGCGACGTCTTCGAGCAGGCTCAGTGCGACCTCGCCGGGCCCGTCCTCCCGCAGCTCGGTGACCGCGACGACCATCGGCCGCTCGGAGTGCGCGCCCGCCTGCCGGAGCCGCGCGGCGACCTCGGCCTGTGGCGCGCCGGACTCGACCAGCGCCAGGGCGTCGGCGACCAACGGGCGCAGTGCGCGGCGGCCCTCGTCGCGGCGGGCGCGGTCCAGCGCCGCGATCGCGCTCAGTTCGTGCACCGCCTCGACATGATCGCGGGACCAGGTCGTGTGGTCGCCGTCGATGACCAGCACCCACGCGGTCAGCCGGTTGCCGAAGCCCGATCCGACCGGGAACAGGCTGTACGGCGAACCTCCGGCCTCCTTCGGCGCCACCGCCACGGCCGGCATCCGGTCGGCGGTCAGGAAGCGCCGCGTCACCGCGTCGACCGTCTCGGCGTCGAGCTCGCTGGGACCCGGTACGACGTGGCGCCCGGTCGGCGTCAGCACGCGGCAGTCGTGCCCGATCTCGGCGGAGATCCGCGCCGCGAGTTCGTCGAGACTGCGCCCGGCCGCGATCGACGACAGCAGTTGCCGCTGCCGCACCAGGCTCGCCGACAACCGCGCGCCCGTCTCGGCCGATCCCGCCGCCGCGACGTACTCCGTCACATCCGCGAACGCGACCTCGATCGGCACCTCGACCAACGTCACATCATGCCGCCGGCACGCTTCCAGGAGATCCGCCGGCACGTCGCCGAGCTGCGCCTTCCCCGCGAGGATCGTGGTCGCGCCGCGGCCGGCCATCGAGGCCACGAACACCTCGCTGTCGGCCGCCTGCCGCCGCCAGACCAGCCCGGTCAGCACCACTTCGCCGCCGCTCAGGTACCGGCCCGGCTCCAGCAGGTCGGTCGTCACGAGCCGCCCGATCGGCCGGTCCAGCGTCCCGCCGGCCGAGTGCATCAACCGCAACCCGAGCTCCGGTGCGTCCAGCAGTTCAGCCAGCAACACGACGTACCTCCGGCCGGGATCCCCTTTAGAGGAACGTACAACGCGCGCGTACGCGTAGGAAGCATCCAATCTACGGCGACTGCTTCTCCAGCGCCTTGACGCTCATCCAAAGCGAGTTTATGGTCATTTCACAGAGCAGAAGTTAAGTTCCACAATGCGGAAATGAGAGTCGGGATGAGTCACCAGCTGAAGTACACGGTGAACTGTTCTTTGCTCTTCACCGAGTTGCCTCTGCTCGAGCGGCCGGCGGCTGCTCGGCGGGCGGGGTTCAGCGCGGTGGAGTTCTGGTGGCCGTTCGTCGAGGCCGTCCCACCGGAGCGGCAGGTCGACGCGTTCGTCAACGCGGTCACCGACGCCGGCGTCCAGCTCACCGGCCTGAACTTCTTCGCCGGTGACATGCCGGGCGGCGACCGCGGGCTGGTGTCCTGGCCGAAGCGGTCGAGCGAGTTCCGCGACAACATCGACGTCACCGTCGGCATCGGCGAGCGGCTCGGCACCCAGGGCTTCAACGCCCTGTACGGGAACCGCGTGGACGGCAGCAGCGAGCAGGAGCAGGACGACGTCGCCGTCGAGAACCTCGCTCTCGCCGCCAAGGCCGCCGCGCGGATCGGCGCCAGCGTCCTCGTCGAGCCGGTCAGCGGTGCGGAGCGCTACCCGTTGAAGGTCGCGGCCGATGCGCTGAGCATGATCGATCGCGTCCAGGCGGCGTACGACGTACCGAACATCAGGCTGCTCGCGGATCTCTACCACCTCGCGGTCAACGGCGACGACGTCGACCGGGTGATCGCCGAGCACACCGACCGGGTCGCTCATGTGCAGATCGCCGACAACCCGGGCCGCAACGAGCCCGGCACCGGCACGCTCCCGCTCGACCACCAGCTCACTGCCCTCGAGGCGAACGGTTACGCCGGCTGGGTCGGGCTCGAGTACAAGCCGTCCACCACCTCAGAAGCAAGCTTCGGCTGGCTGCCGTACGAGCGCCGCTGAACCGGTCCCTCGCCTCCCCTTCCTTCGTTCCTTCCTTCCTCGCCCACGCACTTCCAGGAGAACCAACTATGACGAACATCGCCTTCATCGGCCTCGGCATCATGGGCAACCCGATGGCCGTCCACCTCGCCAACGCCGGCCACACCGTCGCCGGCCTCGACCGTACGCCGGAGCGCGCCGAGGCACTGATCGCCGCCGGCGGGCGGGCCGCGACCTCGATCGGTGACGCGGTCAAGGGCGCCGACGTGATCTGCGTGATGGTGCCGGACTCGCCCGACGTCCAGGACGTCCTCGAAGGCGAGAACGGCGTCTTCCAGAACGCCGAGACCGGCGCGCTGATCATCGACTTCTCCAGCATCCGCCCGGACGTCACGCAGCAGCTCGCCGAGCAGGCCCGCGCCATCGGGTTCCGGCTGCTCGACGCGCCGGTCTCCGGTGGCGAGGCCGGGGCCAAGAACGCGGCGCTGTCGATCATGGTCGGCGGCTCGGCGGACGACTTCGCCGAGGCCAAGCCGCTCTTCGACGTGGTCGGCAAGACCGTCGTCCACGTCGGCCCGAGCGGCTCCGGCCAGACGGTCAAGGCCGCGAACCAGCTGATCGTCGCCGCGAACATCCAGGCCGTCTCCGAGGCGGTCGTCTTCCTGGAGGCGTACGGCGTCGACACCAAAGCAGCCCTCGAAGTACTGGGCGGTGGCCTGGCCGGTTCCACCGTGCTGAACCAGAAGAAGGAGAACATGCTGTCGCGCTCCTTCGAGCCCGGGTTCCGGATCGACCTGCACCACAAGGACATGGGCATTGTCACGGCGGCCGCCCGCGAGGCGGGCGTCGTCGTACCGCTGGGTGCCCTGGTGGCGCAGCTGGTCGCGTCGGCCCGTGCGAACGGCGATGGCGGCCTCGACCACTCGGCGCTGCTGCGTGGCGTGGAGCGGCTGTCCGGAAAGGATGTCGTCTGATGGCCCGCATGCGCGCGGTCGATGCCGCCGTACTGATCCTGGAGAAGGAAGGGTCGACGCAGGCGTTCGGGCTGCCCGGCGCCGCGATCAACCCGTTCTACAGCGCGATCCGCGCCCACGGCGGGATCAAGCACGTGCTCGCCCGTCACGTCGAGGCCGCATCGCACATGGCCGAGGGATACACCCGGGCCAAGGCCGGCAACATCGGCGTCTGCATCGGTACGTCGGGACCCGCGGGCACCGACATGATCACCGGGCTGTACTCCGCCTCTGCCGACTCCATCCCGATCCTGTGCATCACCGGCCAGGCGCCGGTCGCGAAGCTGCACAAGGAGGACTTCCAGGCTGTCGACATCTCCTCGATCGCCAAGCCGGTCGCGAAATGGGCGGTCACGGTGATGGAGGCCGCGCAGGTCCCGGGCACCTTCCAGAAGGCTTTCCAGGTGATGCGCGAAGGACGTCCGGGTCCGGTGCTGATCGACCTGCCGATCGACGTACAGCTGACTGAGATCGACTTCGACATCGACACGTACGAGCCGCTTCCGGTCTCGCGTCCCGCGGCCACCCGGGCGCAGGCGGAGAAGGTGCTGTCGATGCTGGCGGACGCCGAGCATCCGCTGATCGTGGCGGGCGGCGGGATCATCAACGCCGACGCGGCAGAACTGCTGGTCTCATTTGCAGAGATCACCGGGATTCCCGTCGTACCGACCCTGATGGGCTGGGGCGCGATCGCGGACGATCACCCTCTGAGCGCGGGCATGGTCGGTCTGCAGACCTCGCACCGGTACGGGAACGCGACGATGCTGGCCTCCGACCTGGTCCTGGGGATCGGCAACCGGTGGGCGAACCGGCACACCGGCGGGCTGGATGTCTATCGGGGCGAGCGGAAGTTCATCCACGTGGACATCGAGCCGACGCAGATCGGGCGGGTGTTCGCACCGGACTACGGGGTCGTGTCGGATGCCCGGGCCGCTCTGGAGATTCTCGTCGAGGTGGCCCGGGAGCGGGCCGGTTCCTTGCCGGACCGTACGGCGTGGGCGGCGGAGTGCCGCGAGCGTAAGACCACGCTCCAGCGGAAGACGCACTTCGACGCGGTGCCGATCAAGCCGCAGCGGGTGTACGAGGAGATGAACCGGGCGTTCGGGCCGGACGTCCGCTACGTCAGCACGATCGGGCTGTCGCAGATCCAGGCGGCGCAGATGCTGCACGTGTACCGTCCGCGGCACTGGATCAACGCCGGCCAGGCCGGACCGCTCGGCTGGACCGTCCCGGCGACGCTGGGGGTCGCGGTCGCGGATCCGGACAGCACAGTGGTGGCGCTGTCGGGCGACTACGACTTCCAGTTCCTGATCGAGGAGCTGGCGGTCGGGGCCCAGTTCAACATCCCGTACATCCACGTGGTGGTGAACAACTCGTACCTCGGCCTGATCCGCCAGGCGCAGCGGAACTTCGACATGGACTACTGCGTGCAGCTGTCCTTCGAGAACATCAACAGCCCCGAGGTCAACGGGTACGGCGTCGACCACGTGAAGGTCGTGGAAGGCCTTGGCTGCAAGGCGTTGCGGGTCTCCGAGCCGGATGGGATCCTGCCGGCGCTGGAGCAGGCGAAGAAGCTGATGGTCGAGCACCAGGTCCCGATCGTCGTCGAAGTCATCCTCGAGTGGGTCACGAACGTGTCGATGGGCGTCGAGATCGACAACGTCATCGAGTTCGAGGACCTGGCGATCTCGCCGGAGGATGCGCCCACCGCCCTCGCGTTGCTGGACTGACAGTGCGCGTGGTTGTTGCCTCCGACAAGTTCAAGGGGACCTTGACGAGCGCCGAGGTCGCGAACGCGGTCGGCGCCGGGGTACGACGGGTCCGCCCCGACGCGACCGTGGTCTCCGTACCGGTGGCCGATGGCGGCGACGGCACCCTCAGCGCCGCCGTCGCCGCCGGCTACACCCACGTCCCGATCGTTGCCTCCGGCCCCACCGGCGAGCCGGTCTCGAGCGGGTACGCCCGGTTGGGCCACACCGCGGTAGTCGAGTTGGCGGACGTCTCGGGGTTGGTCCGCCTCCCCGACGGCATCCCAGCTCCCCTGACGGCCACGTCGTACGGCACCGGTGAACTGATCGCGGCAGCCCTCGACGCCGGCTGCACCCGCATCATCCTCGGAATCGGCGGCAGCGCCTCCACAGACGGCGGCCAGGGCCTCGTCCACGCGCTCACTGGCACCGCTCGCCCCGCCACCGGCTCTGCGGCCTCCGCCGCGACTCCGGGCCCGCCGAGCTCGGGTGGAGCTGTCGACGCGCTTGATTTGGCGGGGCTTCGGCGTCGGCTGCGGGGCGTTGCGGTGGTTGTTGCGTGTGATGTGGACAACCCGCTGACCGGGCCTCGGGGTGCGGCTGCTGTTTACGGGCCGCAGAAGGGGGCGAGTCCGCAGCAGGTCGCGGAGCTGGATGCCCGGCTCACCCGGTGGGCTGATCTTGTCGCCGAGCAAACGGGCAGCGATCTGCGAGACGTTCCTGGCGCGGGGGCCGCCGGTGGGGTCGGGGTTGCGGCGCTAGCACTGCTAGGCGCCGAACTCAGGCCCGGGATCGACCTGGTGCTGGAGATGGTCCGCTTCCGCGAACAACTCGCCGGCGCCGACCTCGTCATCACCGGCGAAGGCGCTCTCGACGAGCAGACCCTCAACGGGAAAGCCGTAGCGGGCGTCGCAGGAGCAGCCCGAGCCTCGACCGCCGGCGCTTTCACCCCGGCCCCCGTGGTCGCGGTGTGCGGCGTCAACCGCCTCGAGCCACAGCAACTGCAGGAGCTCGGAGTGTCGGCGGCGTACGCGCTCACCGACCTGGAACCCGACGTACGGCGGTGTATCGCCGAGCCGCGCCCGTTGCTCGAGCGGATCGCGGAACGGATCGCGGTGGAGCACCTTACGATGACACGAAGGGAGAGAGGCATCGCATGAGTGCTCTGGATCTCGTGATTCGGGCCCGGCGGGTTGTGCGGGCGGACGGGGAGGAGCCGGCTGCGGTCGGCGTGCGGGACGGGCGGATCGTCGCGATCTCGCCGTACGACGCCGAGCTCGACGCCGCGACCGACCTGCGGCTCAGGGACGACGAAGCACTACTGCCCGGCCTCGTCGATTCCCACGTGCACGTCAACGATCCCGGCCGTACCGACTGGGAAGGCTTCACCTCCGCGACCAAGGCTGCGGCAGCAGGCGGCGTCACCACGATCGTTGACATGCCGCTCAACAGCATCCCGCCTACCTGCGACGTGCCGGCGCTCACGCTGAAACGCAAGACCGCCGAGACCCAGTCGTACGTCGACGTCGGCTTCTGGGGCGGCGCGGTCCCAGGCAACGTCCCCGACCTCCGCCCGCTGCACGACGCCGGCGTATTCGGTTACAAGTGCTTCCTGCTGCACTCCGGCGTCGACGAGTTCCCCCCACTCGACGCCGACCAGCTCGAGGCCGCGATGCGCGAGCTCAGCACCTTCGACGGTCTGCTGATCGTGCACGCCGAGGACGCCCACCGCATCGACGAGGCGACGGCCCCGAACGGCGCGAGTTACGAAGCGTTCCTCAACTCCCGCCCGCGCGTGGCCGAGAACGAGGCGGTCGCCCACGTCATCGATCTCGCCCGCGAGACCGGCTGCCGCGTACACATCCTGCACGTGTCGAGCGCCGACATCCTCCCGCTGCTCACGCAGGCCCGCAACGACGGCGTACGGATCAGCGCGGAGACCTGCCCGCACTACCTGAGCTTCGCCGCCGAGGACATTCCCGACGGCGCCACGCAGTACAAGTGCTGCCCGCCGATCCGCGAGGCCGCGAACCGCGAGCTGCTCTGGGAGGGCCTGCGCGACGGGACGATCGACCAGGTCGTGTCCGACCACTCCCCGTCCACGATCGACCTGAAGCACCTCGACACCGGCGACTTCGGCACCGCCTGGGGCGGGATCGCCTCGCTCCAGCTCGGCCTGCCCGCCGTCTGGACCGAGGCCCGCCGCCGCGGCTTCACCCTGTCGGACGTCGTCCGCTGGATGGCTGCCGCTCCGGCAGCGCAGACCGGGCTCGCCACGAAGGGCGGGATCGAGGTCGGGTACGACGCCGACTTCTGCGTCCTCGCCCCCGACGAGACCTTCACCGTCGACGCGCGACAGCTCCAGCACAAGAACGCCATCACGCCGTACGACGGACGCACGCTGACCGGCGTCGTCCGGAGCACCTGGCTCCGCGGCGACCCCGTCGACATCGCGGCCGACCCACGTGGCCGCCTGCTGACCCGAGGAGAACGATGAGCTACTACGCGCCGAAGGGCGGACTGCCCGCGCAGACCGACCTCACCACCGACCGCGCGGTCTTCACCGAGGCGTACGCCGTCCTCCCGCGCGGCACCATGCGCGACATCGTCACCAGCCGGCTGCCGTTCTGGGACGACACCCGGTTGTGGGTGATCGCGCGGCCGCTGTCCGGGTTCGCAGAGACGTTCTCGCAGTACATCGTCGAGGTCGGTCCGGGTGGCGGTAGCGACAAGCCGGAGACGGACCCGGCCGCCGAGGCGGTGCTGTTCGTTGTCTCCGGCAACCTTGTGCTGACGGTCGCGGGGGAGAAGCACACGCTGGTCGAGGGCGGCTACGCGTACCTGCCGCCGGGCGGCGACTGGACGGTGCGGAACACCAGCGATGCGGCCGTGACGTTCCACCTGGTGCGGAAGGCGTACGAGTGGATCGAGGGGATCGACGTACCGCCCGCGCTCGTCACCAACGAGGCGGACGTCGAGGGCCGGGAGATGCCCGGCACCGGGGGCCGCTGGAAGACGCAGCGGTTCGTGGACCCGGACGACGTACGGCATGACATGCACGTGAACATCGTGTCGTTCGAGCCGGGCGGGGTGATCCCGTTCCCGGAGACGCACGTGATGGAGCACGGCCTGTACGTACTCGAAGGCAAGGCCGTTTACCTGCTGAACAAGGACTGGGTCGAGGTCCAGGAAGGCGACTTCATGTGGCTCCGAGCCTTCTGCCCCCAAGCCTGCTACGCCGGCGGCCCCGGCCCCTTCCGCTACTTGTTGTACAAGGACGTCAACCGCCACCCGAAACTCACGCTCTGACGCTCACCGGGCGCTGGGGTTGGGGGAGAGGGTCGGTGATCAGGCGGGCGTGGCGTTCTACGTCGTAGCGGGTGCCGTCGTAGGTGAGGCGTTGGCGTTCGACGCCTTCGGAGAGGAAGCCGGCGCCGGCGGCGACCGCGCAGGACGCCGCGTTGTTGAGGCGGTGGCCGAGTTCGAGGCGGTACAGGCCGGCGTCGTGGTGGGCCCAGCCCGCGAGGGCCCGGAGGGAGTCCCGCGCGACGCCCTGGCCGCGGACGTCGGCGAGCGTCCAGTACCAGGTCCAGCCGACCCGGTGCCGGTCGATGTTCGTCACCCCCACGCACCCGATCGGATGATCGTCCGCGTCCGCCACGGCGTACACGTGCCCGTTGTCCAGGTCCGCGACCCGCCCGATCCAGTCGACGGCGGACGCCCGGTCCACGATCCCGCCCTGGTTGACCATCTCCGGATCGTCGTGCGCGACCACCAGCCGCAGCGCATCCCCAGTCCGCCACCGCCGGAGCCCCAGCTCCCCGAGCGCGTATCCCATCCCCCGAAAATACCCCGCCCGGCCACGCGCAGGCCGCCGTACGGCGCGTTCAGTTCAACGCCAGCGCCACGATTCCGAGGATCGCGGCCAGCGCGCCCAGAATCTCGACCAGGCGGTCGCCCACCGGGATCTTCCCGTCGTACTCCCAGTAGGTCGTGTTCTGGTCGAAGGTGAACGTCACTCCACGCGCCGTCGCCAGGCACCCGCCCGCCGCGACCGCCCCTCCGAGGAACAGGCCCAACGGCACCGCAACAGTCGTCGGCGTCGCTGTCGTCGCGAGGACAAGCGCGACCAGACAGCCGAGCCCGGTGACGATGAGGCATCGCGCACGGACGCGACTCACCAGGCGCAGCACCACCGCACCGGCCGGCCAGGCGACATACGCGGCGAGCAGAACGGAACGCGGCACTAGGAGAGGATAGGGCGTATGGGATATCTGGATTTCAGGGATCAGGTTGTGGTGGTGACCGGGGCCAGTAGTGGGATCGGGGCTGCGGCGGCGGTCGGGTTCGCGGAGACCGGGGCGACTGTCGCGCTGCATTGCCACCGCAACGAGGAGGGTGCGAAGCACACCGTGGGCGCCGTGCAGACGGCCGGCGGTACGGCGTCCCTGCACCAGGCGGATCTCGCCGACTCGAAGGCCGCGGACGCGTTCGTCGACGAGGTGCTCGCGCAGCACGGGCGGATCGACGTACTGGTGAACAACGCCGGCGACCTGGTCCACCGGTCCGCGATCGCCGACGTACCGGACGAGGAGTTCCACCGGATCCTGGACGTCAACCTGACCTCGGTGTTCGCGCTCTCCCGGCGGATCGTCCCGGTGTTCCGGGCACAGGGCGGCGGCTCGATCGTCAACGTCACGTCGATCGCCGGACGCACCGGCGGGGCCGGCGGATCGGTGGTCTACGCGACGTCGAAGGGCGCGGTCAGCACGTTCACCCGCGGTCTCGCCAAGGAGCTGGCGCCGGAAGGTATCCGGGTGAACGCGATCGCCCCCGGCGTGATCAAGACCCCGTTCCATGACCGCCATACCGCCGACGCCCAGATGCAGGCCATGCTCACCACGATCCCGATGGGCCGCACCGGCACCCCGCACGAGTGCGTAGGCACCATCCTGTTCCTGGCTTCCGACAGCATGTCGTCCTACGTCACCGGCCAGATCATCGAGGTCAACGGCGGCCAGCTCACTCCCTGAGCTCCGGCCTGAAGACCGCGTTCCGATCCAGCACCTCGCCGGTCGGCCGGTAACCGCATTCGTCCAGTACGGCGTGCAGCCGCGCGCTCGACTCGCTGCGCTTGTCCTCCACGAGCAAGGCGCGTGGCTGCAACCGCTTCAACGTCCTGGTCGCACCGGTGAGCGCAGCGATCTCGGCTCCTTCGATGTCGAGCTTGACGACATCCAGCCGGTCGAGGGCATGCTCGCGCGCCCAGTCGTCCAGCCGTACGACCGGCACCTCCTGCACCACCTCACCGTCGCCGTACAGCGAACGCACCCCGGCGTCGGCCTCGTCGTACCGGCTGTCCGCCTTGAGCGACGCCAACTCCCGCCGCTCGCCCAGGGCCATCGGCACAACCTCCAGCCGTACGTCGTTGCGCGCGACTCCCGCCTCCAGTTTCGCCACGCTGTCCGCGGCCGGCTCGAACGCGATCACCCGCCCGCCGCCGAGCTCCTTCAACCGCTGCGCCGCCGCCAACGCATGGATGCCGATGTTCGCTCCCACGTCGAGTACGACGTCCCCGCGCCGCAGCTCGGTCCGCAAGAACCGCCGTACCGCCGGCTCGTATCGTCCCGCGTAATACAGGACCGCCTGCAGGTTGTCCCGCAGGTCCAACTCCAGCTGCACCCCCTGCCGCCGCACCTGCACGGTCGCGGCCCAGCGCGGCGAAATCTTCACCAGCCCCGGATTCGCCCCCGCCAACCGCGGCGACACCCGCAACGCAACCCGATGCACCCCCGCATCGGTCACCCCCTCCACCATCCCCACCATCCGAGCAGTACGACGGGCGACGCCGGGGCCGGCCAACCGCTCAACCGCGTAGGCCAGTCCCCAGGCGCGCCGCCGTACCACTCCATCCCGGACGTCCACTCTCAGCCGTTACCCCAAGAACGCCTCGCATACTCGCGGCGGCTGTCCCGCCGCCGGCTCCCGTCGAGGCCGTGAGGCTGCCTACGCGAGGTGGCAGTCTTCGCCGGCCTTGGTGATTACCGTGACAAGGTGCGGAAGCGGTGTGCTGACAGCGGCAGGAAGATCGCTGTCAGCACCAGTGGCGCGATGAGCGCGGCGAGTCCTGCGTGGGTGCCGATCCAGGTGGCGGTGGCTGATGGGTCGGGGTTGCCGAACAGGGCGCGGGACGCCGTGGCGGTGGCGGACAAGGGGTTCCACTGGGCGACCGTGCCCAGCCAGTCCGGCATCGTCGACGTCGCGACGAACGCGCTGGACAGGAATCCCACCGGCCACACCAGCACCTGCACCATCGTCACGCTCTGTGCGTTCTTCACCGTGAGACCGATGAAGATCCCGACCCACAGCAACGCGAACCGCAGCAGCAACAGCAGCCCGAACGCGGCCAGCGCCGACGGCAACCCTTCGTGCCACCGCCAGCCGAGCGCCAGCCCGGTCGCGGCCAGTACGACGAGCGTCACCAGCGAGTCGAGCATGTCCGCGATACACCGCCCGAGCACGACCGCCGCCGAACTCATCGGCAGCGACCGGAACCGGTCTGTCACCCCCTTCGAGACATCGCTCGTGACCGCGGTCATCGTGCCCTCCAGCCCGAAGAGCATCGACAGCGCGAAGATCCCGGGCACGAGCAGCTCGTAGTACGACGAACCCTCCGGGAATTCCATCGCCCCACCGAGCAGCCCGCCGAACATCAGCAGCATGAGCACCGGGAAGAACCACGTGAACAGCACCAGCCCCGGCTGCATCCGCCAGTGCATCAACGTCCGCCGCGCGATCGTCCAGCTGTCGGCGAGCGCCCATCCAAGGCCCGTCATGCCGCAGCTCCGGTCAGGTGCAGGAAGACCTCGTCCAGCGTCGGCCGCCGCAACGTGAGGTCCTCCGGTTCGATCTTTGCCTCGTGCAACGAGTTCGCCATCTGCACCAGAGCTCTCGTCCGATCCTTCACGGGGATGCTGATGCGTACGTCGGTCACCCGGACCTCCCCGTCCGCCAACGGCCCGGCCAGCTCCACGACACGTGGCACATCGGCCGGATCCGCAACGACCAGATCCAGCCAGTCCGACCCCAACTGCGTCTTCAACTCGTCCGGTGTCCCTTCCGCGACGACCTTCCCCTCCTTGAGCATCGAGATCCGGTTCGCCAGCTGATCCGCCTCCTCCAAGTACTGCGTTGTCAGCAACACCGTCGTACCGCCGTCGACCAGCTGCCGTACGGCGGACCACACCTCGATCCGCCCGGCCGGGTCGAGCCCCGTCGTCGGCTCGTCCACGAACAGCACCCGCGGCGCCACGATCAGACTCGCGGCCAGATCGAGCCGCCGCCGCATCCCGCCCGAGTACTTGCTCACCGCCTGCCCCGCCGCCTCCGTCAGGCCGAACCGCTCCAGCAATTCGTCCGCCCTGCTCTTCGCATTCCTCAGATGATTGAGCCGCCCGAACATCACCAGGTTCTGCCGCCCGGTGAGTACCTCGTCCACCGCGGCGTACTGCCCGACCAGTCCGATCCGCCGCCGCACCTCCGCCCCTTGCCGTCGTACGTCGAACCCCGCGATCGTCGCCGTACCGGAATCCATCTCGAGCAGCGTGGACAGGATCCGCACCGCTGTCGTCTTACCGGCGCCGTTCGGGCCGAGCAGGCCCGTCACCGTGCCGGCCGTGACCTCCAGGTCGAAGCCGTTCAGGCCCGCACCCTCCGTGCCGCCCCGGTAGTTCTTCCGTACGCCGACGGCCTCGATCACTCGCTCCGTTGTCACTTCCCACCTCTCGGGTCGTTGAGCCGTAGAGTGTACCGTACATTGTACGGCTCAGGTACGATGCATCCAACGACGAGCGGTGGAGGAAGGTTCCCGTGGCGGGAAGGAAGGCGGCGGCACCCGATCCGGCGCGCAGTCTGGCGCTGCTCTGGGGGAGTCACACCAAGCCTGGCCGCTCCGGCCTGACGGTGCGCGCGATCGTCGACGCGGCGATCGCGCTCGCGGACGTCTCCGGGCTCGAGGCGCTCTCGATGCGGATGGTCGCCGAGCGGCTGAAGGTCGGCACGATGTCGCTCTACACGCATGTCCCCGGCAAGGGTGAGCTCACCGACCTGATGTTCGACCAGGTGTACGGCGACCTGTATGCGGACCTCGACGAGCCTTTGAATCAGCCCGGCGGGTGGCGCGGCGCGCTCGAGTTCATCGCCCGCCGCAACTGGGAGGTGCTGACCGCGCACCCGTGGATCCACGAGGTCCCGACGATGCGTACGGCGCTCGGCCCGAACATCACCCGCAAGTACGAGACCGAGCTACGTCCCCTGGACGGCCTGGGCCTGACCGACGTCGAGATGGACTCAGCCCTGACCCTCGTCCTCACACACGTGCAGGGCACCGCCCGCGCCGGCGCCGAACAACTCCGCACCCAACGCGACTCCGGCCTGTCGGACGAGGAGTGGTGGCGTCAAATCTCCCCGACCCTCACCACGGTCATGTCCGGCACGCATTTCCCCACCGCCGGCCGAGTAGGCACCTCAGTAGGCGAACACTTCCAGTCCGCCATGGACCCCGCCCACGCACTGACCTTCGGCCTAACCACAATCCTCGACGGCCTCACCCCGCTGATCACCTCGCGATCAGCTGTTCAGTAGGTCCTCGAACGGGGTGGGGTTGTTGAAGGGGTCGGTCGCGGTGGGGGTCTCGTGGTGGAGGGCGGCGACGAGTTCGCCGGCTGCTTGGGTGATGCGGGGGCGGAGGCCGGCGGCGTTCGGGCCCCAGTCGGTGGAGGCGGCGTACACGCCTGTTGGGACCGGGAGTGCCTTGAGGTAGGCGAACAGCGGTCGTAGGGCGAACTCCAGAACCAGGGAGTGGCGTTCGGTGCCGCCGGTTGCCGCGAGGAGGACGGGCTTGCCGGCGAGGGCCTGGTCGTCGAGTACGTCGAAGAACATCTTGAACAGGCCGGAGTACGACGCGCTGAACGTCGGACTGACCACGATCAGCGCATCGGCGCCCGTCACGGTCTCGAGCACCTCGCGCAACGGGGCCGACGGGAAGCCGGTGAGCAGGTTGTTGGTGAGGTCGTGGGCGTGATCGCGGACCTCGATCAGCTCGATCCGCGATCCGATCCCGCGACCGGACAACTCGTCCCGCACAGCCTCCGCCAACTGGTCGGCCAGCAGCCGGGACGACGACGGCGTCGTCAGCCCAGCCGTCACAACCGCGATGACCTTCTCGTTCATCGACTCGGCTCCTCGATCGTCTCCAGGTCGTGGGCGCGCTGCGCCGCGGCCTTCAGGGAAGCATGGGTCGGCGCGTCCGGTACATGCGCCGGCTTCAGCGCCGCGAACTCCTTCCGCAGCACCGGAACGACCTCTTCGCCGAGGATGTCCAGCTGCTCCAGCACCGTCTTCAGCGGCAGCCCGGCGTGGTCCATCAGGAACAACTGCCGCTGGTAGTCACCGAAGTGCTCCCGGAACGACAGCGTCCGCTCGATCACTTCCTGCGGGCTCCCGACCGTCAGCGGCGTCTCCCGGCTGAAGTCCTCCAGCGACGGGCCATGCCCGTACACCGGTGCGTTGTCGAAGTACGGCCGGAACTCGCGTACCGCGTCCTGCGAGTTCTTCCGCATGAAGATCTGTCCACCGAGTCCGACGATCGCCTGGTCCGCGGCGCCGTGCCCGTAATGCTCGAAGCGCTGCCGGTACAGGTCGATCATCCGCTTGGTGTGCGTGATCGGCCAGAAGATGTTGTTGTGGAAGAACCCGTCGCCGTAGTACGCCGCCTGCTCGGCGATCTCGGGTGACCGGATCGAGCCGTGCCAGACGAACGGCGGTACGTCGTCGAGCGGCCGGGGCGTCGACGTGAAGCCCTGCAGCGGCGTACGGAACTTGCCTTCCCAGTCGACGACGTCCTCGCGCCACAGTCGGCGGAGGAGTGCGTAGTTCTCGACCGCGAGCTGGATGCCGTTGCGGATGTCCTGCCCGAACCACGGGTACACCGGGCCGGTGTTGCCGCGCCCCATCATCAGGTCCACCCGGCCGTCGGCCAGGTGCTGCAGCATCGCGTAGTCCTCGGCGATCTTCACCGGGTCGTTGGTCGTGATCAGGGTCGTCGATGTGGACAGGATGATCTTCGACGTCTGCGCGGCGATGAACCCGAGCTGGGTCGTCGGCGACGACGGCACGAAGGGCGGGTTATGGTGCTCGCCCTGCGCGAACACGTCCAGTCCGACCTCTTCGGCCTTCAGCGCGATCCGGACCATCGCCTTGATCCGCTCGCCCTCGCTGACCGTGGTCCCCGTCGTCGGGTCTTCGGTCACGTCCCCAACGGTGAACACCCCGAACTGCATCCGTCCTCCTCGGCTCGAGTAGTTCACTATTAAACTACTGATACTCGACAGAACACCAATCGTCGGCGAGTCATTCCGGACCTGCAGCACTCACCAAACAGCAACGCCGACCCCGCGTCACGCTCGCGCGCACCAGGATCGGCGTTGTTTCTCGAGGTTGGTGAGTGGCGCAGGTCCGCCCTCACACAGTGTGATGTTGCAGTAGGTCGTCGTCACCGGTCAGGGCGGCGGCGATGCGGCGGTGTTTGCCGGCCTCCTCGCGGCGGGAGAGCCGTTCGAGGGTGCGGGCCAGCATCAGGTGCGCGTAGTACTCCGTCGGCTCACGTTCGATGACCTCGAGAAGATGCTCCTCGGCGGGCTTCAGCAGAGCCGCGTGGTAGTACGCCCGCGCCAGCAGCAGTCGCGTCCCGACGTCGTCGGGAGTCTCGTCGACCACTGGCTTGAGCGCCCGGATCACACCTCGGTAGTCCCGCTCCTCGAAGTACTGCTGTGCCAGTCCGTAGCTCAGTGCTCGCATGTCTTCCATGCCCCAGCCCAACGCTTGGAGAGGCCGGGATATGCCGGGCGGGCGTTTCACAGAGTCACGGGTGGGCACTGAGTGTAGTGGTCAAACGATCGCTTCACCAAGGAGGAAGCACATGACCAGGAGATGGAGTGGTGCCGCCGTACGACGAACCGCGATCAGGGCCGCCGTCGCGGTCGCGGCCCTCACGGCCCTCACGGCAAGCGCGGTCGTGCCGGCTTCGGCCGCTGGGCCTGCCGGGTCGTCGGTGGCGACCCAACAGCCCGACCCGACCGAGTGGATGGGGCCGTTCTACACGTCGTGGCACTGCAACGTGGTCCTCGCCCTGCGCGGCGACGACGGCCCGTGCCAGTTCAACCCGAGTCCGCCCACGACCACGTGGGGCTGGTGGTACCGCTTGGACAAGGAGGAAGGTCGATGAACTGGAGACGGAGTGACGCTGTACGACGAACCCTCGCCGGGACCGCCGTGGCGCTCGCCGCGGTCACGGCAAGTGCAGGCACAGCGAATGCGGTCCCGTCCGCCGTACCTTCTGGGTCGTCGGTGGCGATCCAGCAGAGCGGTGACGAGGGCTGGGTGGGACCGTTCTTCACGCGATGGTCGTGTGAGGTCGTTCTTGCCTCGACCATTCCGCCCGACGGCAACGTCTGTCATTTCAACCCGAGCCCGCCACTCACCACCCTGGGCTGGTACTACCAGATCCCCTGAGCCCGAACCGGGCCGCCGGTCAGGTCGCGTCGAGCGTTGCGACCTGACCGACGGTACCCGAGGCCCGGGTTTCAGGCGGCGTCGAGTGCGGCGACCTGCTCGGCCGTGAGTTGCAGATCGACCGCGGCGTAGGAGTCGCGGATCGTCTCGGGGCGGCTGGAACCCGGGATCGGGATCACGTACGGCGACTTGGCGAGCATCCACGCCAGCGTCAGGCGTTGCGGCGAGACGCCGAACTCCGCCGCCAGCGTGTGGAACGCGGGGTGCTTCGCGCCCAGGTCGCCGGCCCGGCTGATGCCGCCCAGCGGCGACCAGGGCAGGAAGGCGATGCCGAGGGAGTCGCACAGCTCGAGCTCCGGCTCGCTGGACCGGAACGCCGGCGAGAACTGGTTCTGCACCGACACCAGCCGCCCACCCAGGATCTCCTGGGCCTGCTTGATCTGCGCGGGGTTCGCGTTCGAGATGCCGGCCATCCGGATCTTGCCGGCGTCGAGCAGGTCGCGGATCGCGCCGATCGAGTCCTCGTACGGCGTCTTCGGGTCGGGCCGGTGGAACTGGTACAGCCCGATCGCCTCGACACCGAGCCGCTTCAGCGACGCCTCGGCCGCCTCCGCGAGATACTTCGGGGACCCGTTCTGCGTCCAGCTCCCGTCGCCGGGCCGGAGGTGGCCGCCCTTCGTCGCCACCAGGACGTCCGAGGTGTCACCGCCGTACGACGCCAGTGCCTTGGCGATCAGGCTCTCGTTGTGACCGTCGTCGGTCGCGGTCAGGTGGTACGCGTCGGCGGTGTCGATCAGCGTGATCCCGGCGTCCAGCGCGGCGTGGATGGTCGCGATCGAGCGGGCTTCGTCGGGCCGGCCCTCGATCGACATCGGCATCCCGCCGAGCCCGATCGCGGACACCTCGACGTCACCGATCCTGCGGGTCTTGTTCGTGTCAGCTGCCATAGGTCCAACCTCCCGCGCGCGGACTGCGAAATCCAACAGGAATCTCCGCAGGGATTCAGCACCACGAGTGGTCAATGTAGTCAAGGGCTTACAAATAGAAGTGTTGTTACGTAAGAATATGGCGGAACTCGCCCGAGGAACGGAGCCGCCAGTGCCGTCCCGTCGTACCTTTCTCCAGCTCACCGGCCTGAGCGCGGTCTCGGTCACGCTCGGCATCTCCGCGCCGACCGCGGCCGACGCCACCCCGGCCCGCCCGATCCCGGACGGCGCGTTCGCCCTCGGCGTCGCGTCCGGCGATCCACGCCCCGACGGCTTCGTGCTGTGGACCCGGCTCGCCCCTGACCCGCTCGCCGTCGACGGCCACGGCGGCATGCCGAACGGTGAGGTGCCGGTGCAGTGGGAGGTGGCCGAGGACAGTCGCTTCCGGATCGTCGTACGGCGAGGGCTCGCGATCGCCTCGCCCGACCTGGCGCACGCCGTCCACCCGGAGGTACGTGGTCTCCGGCCGGGACGCGAGTACTTCTATCGCTTCCGCGTCGGCACGCAGGTCAGCCCGGTCGGTCGCACCAAGACGCTGCCGGCGTACGGCGACCAGTTCACGTTCGCGACCGCGTCCTGCCAGGCCTGGTACCACGGCTACTTCGCCGCGCATCGCGACATCGCCCGGCGCGCCCCGGATGCGGTGTTCTTCCTCGGCGACTACATCTACGAGTACGGGATCGTTGCCGGTGACAACCTTTGGCGCGCGGGCGTCACGGTCGCACCGGAGCACGGCGTCGAGATCGAGACGCTGGAGCAGTACCGCTTGCGCTACAGCCTGTTCAAGACCGACCCCGATCTCCAGGCGGCGCACGCGGTCGCGCCCTGGTTCCTGGTCTGGGACGACCACGAGGTGCAGAACAACTACGGCGCCGCCAACTCGCTGTACGGCGTACCGCCCGAGCTCTTCGTCCATCGCCGTGCCGTCGCGTACCGCGCGTACTACGAGAACGCGCCGCTCGCCCTCGGCAGCCTGCCGCAGGGTCCGGACGGCCGCATCTACCGCCGGTACGACATCGGCTCACTCGCGAGGGTCCATCTCCTCGACACCCGCCAGTACCGCGACCCGTTGCCTGTCGACGAGGCCGATCGCGTCTCCGAGAAGCGCACGATCATGGGTGCCGAGCAGGAAACCTGGCTGTACGACGGACTTCGCGGCTCGCGCGCGCCGTGGAACATCGTCGCGGGCGGCGTCGTACTCAGCGCTGTCACCGACGATCGCACCGAGCAATGGGACGGCTATCCGGCGAACCGCCGCCGCGTCCTCGATGCGATGGGTGGAGCCGGGACGTCGGTGATGCTCACCGGCGACATCCACCGCCACGTCGCGTCGGAGCTCAAACTCGACTTCGCCGACCCCGCCTCGCGGACCGTCGGAGTCGAGCTCGTCTGCTCGTCGGTCGGCTCGAACGGCGACGGCACCGACACCGACACGTACGCGAAGGACTGGCTGCAGCACCCGTACATGAAGCTCTACAACGCCCGTCGCGGCTACGTGCACAGCACGATGACGCGCTCCGAGCTGACCACCGAGTTCGTGAACTTCCCGTACATCCAGGCCGACGCGAACGCTCAGCCGAACGTCGTCGCCCGCTTCCGCACGCCCGTTGCCGATCCCCGCCTGGAGGCACTGTGATGCGTCGACCACCAGCAATCACCGGCCTACGTGGCGCCGGCGGCATCAGAATCGTGACGCTCGACTGGAAGCCCGTCTCGTGGGCGACCGTCGTCGACCACTACGCGGTGTACGCCGACGGGACCCTGATCGGCAAGACCGTCTACCCGCACTTCGTGCACCGCGGTCTCGGTTTCACCGGCGTCACGCGGTCGTACTCGGTCGTGACGGTCGATGCTGCAGGCAACCGGTCCGCACAGTCGCCGGCGACGGCGGTCGCGAACCTGACGTCCGTCACGATCTCCGGTACGCCGATCGCGACGGTCGGCACGTTCGACGGCAAGGGTTCCGAGTTGGCCCTCTCGCCGAAGGGCTACGCCCAGTACCCGACCCGCTTCCCGTCGGACGTCGACTACACGTTCGGTACGTCGACCCCGGCCGCGGACTGGTCCTACCTCCTACCCGGTCCGGCGGACAAGTGGGCCGGCACGAAGAACCACCGCGCCACGTTCCGCTTCGACCTTCCCGCCGTACCCGAACAGGATCTCGACCTCGCGCTCTGGTTGATCGACAGTCACGCCAGCCTCGCGGCCTCGGCGCTCCTGACGATCAACGGCACCGAGGCCAGCCGCCTCACCTTCGCGAACGGCGCCACCAAGGGCTCGACCATTGCCGACAGCACCTACCCGGGATCGCCGCTCAAACCGTCGTACCTCGAGCTTCCGTTGCCGAAGGCCCTCTTCCGCCCCGGGCAGAACACCCTCGAACTCTTCAAAGACCAAGGTTCTTGGATCGCCTACGACGCCCTGGGGGTCTTCGCCCGACGTTAAGGTCAGGCTGAGTGGACGTGCGGGCGGCGGTCCTCGACGACGTACGTCGCGCGCGTGCTGATCGGAGCGCCCGGCGTGTCGACGTACGGCACGACCCGGAAGTCGTTGCGCCACTCGTGCTGGTCGATCGTGACGCGCGAGTAGCCGCGCTGTGAGTTGAAGAACTTCAGGTGCGGGTTCGCGGCCAGGAACTGCTGACCCTGGTCCGTCGTGTCGGCGCCGTTGCCGCCGCTGGTGATCGACGTACCGACGAACTCGGTGCCGACCGTTGCCGAGTCCGGGTTCGCGAAGTCGCGTTTCAGTTCGAGCGCGTAGTTCTGGTGCCGGTCGCCGGTGATCACCACCAGGTTGCGGACGCCGCTGTCCTGCGCGGCCGCGAGCACCTTGTTGCGCTCGGCAACATAACCGTCCCACGGGTCCAGCCAGACGTGGGTCTCCGGGCCCGGCGTCCAGTCGGTCTGGCCCATCGGGGTCTGGTTGCCGATCACCTGCCAGCGCGCCTTCGAGCGGCGGAAACCGTCCAGCAGCCAGGCGCGCTGCTTGCCGCCGAGCATCGTGTTGTCCGGGTCGAACCGGTCGTCGCACGTGGACGAGTCGCCGTCACCGCACGGCTGGTCGCTGCGGTACTGGCGGGTGTCGAGGATCGTGAAGTCCGCGAGCCGGCCGTACGGGAGCCGGCGGTGGTAGCGGATGTCCGGCCCGGACGGCATCTGCTCGTGCCGCACCGGCAGGTTCTCGTACATCGCCTGGAACGCCTGGGCGCGGCGGGCGCGGAAGACGGCCGGGTCCTGGTCCGGCTCGGTGTCGAGCTGGGAGAGGTCGCCGGCCCAGTTGTTCTCCACCTCGTGGTCGTCGAACGTGTGGATCCACGGGTGCGCGGCGTGCGCGGCCTGCAGCGGGGCCTCGGTCTTGTACAGCGAGTACTGCAGCCGGTATCGCGCGAGGTCGAACGTCTCGGTGTGGAACCGCGGGTCGGTGGTCACGCCGCGCTTGTTGGTCTTCACGCCGGACTCGTACAGGTAGTCGCCGAGGTGCACGACCAGGTCGAGGTCTTCGTCGGCCATGTGGTCGTACGCCGTGAAGTACCCGTCCTGCCAGGCGTTGCAGGACGCGAACGCGAACCGCAGCTCGCGCGGGTTCGCCAGCGGGTGCGGGGCGGTTCGGGTCCGGCCGGTCGGCGAGACCTCGTGACCCGTGCGGAAGCGGTAGTAGTACACGTGGTCCGGCAGCAGGCCGCGGACCTCGGGGTGGACGCTGTGCCCGAGTTCAGGGGTTGCGACGACGCTGGAGCGCCGTACGACGTGGCGGAAGTTCTCGTCGTACGCGACCTCGTACTCGACCCGGACCGGGCGTGCGGGCATGCCGCCCTTCCCGTCGACGGCGTACGGATCGGTGGCCAGACGGGTCCACAGCACAACCCCGTCGTACTGCGGATCGCCCGAGGCGACCCCGAGCGTGAACGGGTTGCCGGTGCCGGACGGGGACGCGTACGTGGTCGAGGCGTCCCAGGCCCCGGTGCCGAGCAGTACGGCGGCAGCGCCCGTACCCCCGTACCCGAGGAAGCGACGGCGGGAGACAGGCATTGTTTCCTCCAGGAATGGGCGGTCGAAGCGCTGTCAGTGTTCAGGCGGTGGGTGGCGGTGGCTTGACGCGGAGGTTAACGACTCAGTTCGGTAAATTAACGAGAGTGAACGGTAGGAACCGGAGCTTCGCTAGGCTGACCGGAATTGCCGACTACACGGGGAGCTGACCGATGCCGTACGAACCGTGCCGCTACGCGCGCCGGTGGCCGGACCTGTTCGACCAACTCGACGACGAGCAGAAGCAGCGGGTCAGCGACGCGCTGGCGAACAACCGCCTGGAGGGCTGGGAACCCGGCCGGGACGACGTCGCTGATCTGATCGACCGCGAACTGGGCCGGATCGACACCGCGGAGTACATCCGCCGGACGCTGTCGAAGGTGACCGACGGCGGACCGGCGTGACCGAGGAGGTCTCGCCGGAGGAAGCCGCGGAGGCCGCCGCCAGGAAGCAGCGCTGGGACGCGTACTTCTGGGAGCCGGGCAGCTGTCTGAAGAACAAGCTCGACATCAAGAACCCGATCGAGCTGCACTTCGCCGAGTACAGGCTGCGGGCCGTCCGGCAGGGCGAGATCGACCGCGGTGAGGTCGACATCCCGCGCACGTACGACAAGGCGCACCTGCAGGCGATCCACAAACACATGTTCCAGGACGTGTACGACTGGGCCGGGAAGTTCCGGGACGTGAACATCTCCAAGCAGGGCAACCCGTTCGTGCCGGCCGATCGCCTGGACAAGTGGACCGACAAGGTCAGTGCGAAGGTCAAGGACAAGGACTGGTCGACGATGTCGCGCGAGGAGTTCGTGCAGAGCATCGCCGAGGTGTACAGCTACCAGAACCTCACGCACCCGTTCCGCGAAGGAAACGGCGCGACCGCCAAGCAGTTCATCAGCCACGTGTCCGAGATGTCGCCGTACCGCCTCGACTTCGACCGGGTCGAGCGGGACGAGTGGAACGCGGCGTCGAGTGCGTCGTACCCGGAAGACCTGCAGAAGAGCACGGACCCGGACCCGCGGAAGATGTACGCCGTCTTCGACAAGCTGACCGTCGAACGCGGCTCCGTCCTGCGCGCCGACCCGGAACTGGCAGCCGCCCTGCAGTTGCAGAACTCGACGTACGCCGGGATCGACGAGTCGGAGCAGATCGACGTCGACGACACGCGTCCAGGCGCCCATGCCGTCGAGCTGGAAGCCGAGGCGGGGGCCGAGCGCCAGACCTGACCGGTGCAGGATAGGCCGTATGCAGACCGACGAACGCATCCGCCGTGCCCGGCCGGAGGACATCCCGGCGATCGTGGAACTGGTGTACGCGCTCGCGGAGTACGAACGTGCTCCCGAGGAGTGCCACCTGACCGCGGACCAACTCCGGACCGCCCTCTTCGGCGACACCCCCGCCGCGTTCTGCCACGTCGCCGAACACGAGGGCCAGGTAGCCGGCTGCGCGATCTGGTTCCTGAGCTTCTCCACCTGGCGCGGCGTCCACGGCATCTACCTCGAAGACCTCTTCGTCCGCCCCGAAACCCGCGGCACCGGCCTTGGCAAAGCCCTCCTCACCGCCCTCGCCCAGGAATGCGTCCGCAACAACTACGAACGCCTCGAATGGTCCGTCCTCAACTGGAACACCCCCGCCATCGACTTCTACAAGTCCCTGGGCGCCAAACCCCAAGACGAATGGACCATCTACCGCCTGACCGACGAACCCCTCAAAACCCTCGGCTCATAACCTGAGCAGGAGACGCTAACCCCACGCGCCGAGCGACCGTCCCGGCGCGAAGGTGAAGGGTGGGGGTTGGGGAGTCCTGCCTACCCAGATCGGGCAGTAACTCTCCCCACCCCGGAGACAGATCCAACCAACCACAGGCCTTGGCACACCACTCGGGACAGGCGGTGGTGGGGCGGGACCTGCTATTGCCTGTCCCCAGTCACCAGCACCTGTCCCCACCCCCGCCGCCGCGCGTCGCGAACGGTCGCGCGCCAGTCACTCGACGGTGTGCAAGCTCGACAGGTAGAGCACCAGGGAGACGCCGTACGCAGGAGCACATTCACGCTCAGGTGCACTACCCGGCCACCCGACATCTCCTGTTCAAAATGCACGCGCCCTTCACTGCATCGCCTCAACCACCCGCACCGCGAGCCGAACCCCCACTCCTAAAGGCGGCGGTTCTTGGCGGTGTACATGGCCTGGTCGGCTTCGTGGAGGAGGGCGTCGAGGTCTGTGGTGGTGGGGGTGATGGGGACGGTGCCGACGCTCGTGGTGACCTTGACGGCGATGTTGGGGAGGGGGCGGCTGACGGCGGTTTCGAGGCGGGTGATGAGGGTGGCGAGGTCGTCGGCGGTGATGTCTTCGGCCAGTACGGCGAACTCGTCGCCTCCCAACCGCGCAACGGTGTCGCCGTGGCGGACCGCCGTACTCAGCCGGGTCGCGATCTCGCGGAGTGCGCGGTCGCCGGCCTCATGCCCGTAGCCGTCGTTGACGAGCTTGAAATGGTTGAGGTCGCAGAACAGCAGGGCTCCAGGGCGGCCCGTGGCCCGGGTCTGCTCGAGGACCTTCGTGAACCGGTGCTGCAGGAGGCGGCGGTTCGGTAGGCCGGTCAGCGGGTCGTGCGCGGCGTGGTGCCGGAGTTCGCGTTCGGCGTCCTTGCGGGCGGTCACGTCGTCGATCTGGACGAGCAGGATCCGCGGCCGCCCGGCGCCTTGCGTGACGAGTGCCGCCGTACCGGCGAGCCAGATCGCGTTCCCGCTCGGCTGCGTGAACACCCGCTCGAAGCGGTACGTACCGTTGCTAGCGGCAACCTCTTCCAGCTCGCTCCGGGTCTGATCCGGCTCCTCGTCGCGCAGGAAGCTCACCAGCCGCGTCCCGAGCAACTGGTCCGGCGTGTAGCCGGTGATCCGGCAGAACGCGTCGTTCACCCGCAGGATCCGGCCCAGCTCCGGCCCGTCGAACGCGACCGTCGCCATCCCGTTCCCGGCGCCCTCGAAGACGAGCCGGAACGTCGCCTCGCTCGCCTCCAGCCGGGTCTTCTCGGCCAGCAGCCGATCGGTCAACCGCGCCTTGTCGATCGCCAGCCCGGCCTGGGTCGCGAAGATCTCCAGAAGCTCCCGGTGGATCGGACCCGGCCGGCGCTGGTCCTCGGGCAGGTCGACCGACAGCATCCCGACCAAGTCGCCGTCCGACGAGTACAGCGGCGCGAACAGCGCGTCCAGCGGATGCCACGCGTCCGGCGCGTCGGACACCGGTACGTCGGGCACCCAGCCGGTCACCTCGCCCTCCGGCAGCCGCTCGTGCGGGACGAACCGGAGCTTGCCCCACGCGTCCGCGATCGCGAACTCGGCGTCGAACAGGTCCGACGCGCTCACCTTCCCGAGCAGCGCCGCCCGGGCCTCCGGCGACCCGGCGACGGCGATCACCTCGAACTTCCCGTCCGGGTGCCGGATATTCAGGACCGCGATGCCGAAGCCGAGCCCGTTCACGACGCCGTCGACGACCGCCTGCAGCGTTTCGGCAAGGCTTCGCCCGGCCCCCATCCGCGCGCTCACCTCGTACAGGCGACGGACGGCAGACAGCCGGACCGATGGCTCGTTCTGCACTCGTTGAGAATAGGCCGATTTCACCGGGGGTGAGCACTCGTATCCACAGCTGACCCGGTTAAGCGTTTGTTGTCACAGGACTCAGTACCGGAGTTCGGTCAGTCCGCGGTAGCTGCGCTCGGCCGAGTGCCAGGCGTCCGTGGGCTTGTCGTGCTCGACCAGGTACTGCTCCACGCCTCCCGACTCCGCGTGCGCGAACATCGCGCCGAAGTCGAGTTTTCCGGCTCCGACGTCCTCCCAGGACCCGTCCTCGGCCATGTCCTTGACGTGCAGCGCCGGGAACCGGCCCGGGTGCTCCTGGAACAGCTTCGCCGGGTCGTGCCCGCCGTCGACCGCCCAGTACAGGTCCAGCTCGAACCCGAGCAGCTCCGGGTCCACGTCCAGCAGGATGTCGTACAGCACCTGCCCGTCGACCTCGTCGAAGTCCCGGCCGTGGTTGTGGAACAGCAGCTTCAGCCCGGCGTCCCGCGCCGCCTTCCCGGCCTCGGTGAACGCGGCCGCGGCGGTCTTGAAGCCCTCGACCGAGTGCAGCTCGGAAGGAATCGACGGTACGACGACCCACTGCGCCCCGAGCGTCTGTACGTCGGCCAGCGCGCCGGCCCAGTCGTCGCTCATCCGCGCGTACCCGACATGCTCCAGCACGATCGACAGCTCGGCGTCGTCCGCGAACCCACGGATCTCCGCCGCGGTGTGGTCGAACCGCCCACTCACCCCCACCGTGCGGTACCCGATCCCGGCGAGCCGCTTCAGCGTCCCCGGATAGTCCTCGGCCAGCACATCTCGCATCGTGTAGAGGTGCATCCCGATTCCGTCGGCAGGAATGGTCCGGTCAGTCATACAGGCAGCTCCTTGTCAGAGGACGTGTTCCTGATACCTCGCCAGCGCCAGGTCGAAGACCTCCTGTCCCGGCGCGTCCCACAGTTGCTGGTTGAAGATCTCGACCTCGATCGGTCCGTCGTACCCGGCCGCGTCGCAGGCCTCGCGGAGCCGGCGCAGCTCGATCGAACCGTCGCCCATCATGCCGCGCCCGAGCAGCGTGTCCGCGGGCAGCGGGACCACCCAGTCGCTGACCTGGTACGACACGATCCGCTCGCCGGCCCGCTCGATCTGCCGGTACACGTCCGCGTCCCACCACAGGTGGTAGGCGTCCACGATCACACCGACCTGCGACGCCGGGAACTGCTCCGCCAGGTCGAGCGCGCCGCCCAGCGACGACACCACGCACCGGTCCGAGCAGAACATCGGGTGCAGCGCCTCGACCGCCAGCGTGACACCGCGTTCTTCGGCGTACGGCGCCAGCTCGGCGATCCCGTCGCGCACCATGCCGCGGGCGCCGTCGAGGTCACGTGATCCGGGCGGCAGTCCACCGCTGACGAGGATGAGCACCGACGTACCGACCGTCGCGGCCTCGTCGATCGCGCGCCGGTTGTCCTCGATCTTCGCCTTCCGCTCGACCGCGTCGGTCGACGTGAAGAAGCCGCTACGGCACAACGACGAGACCTTCAGGCCGGCGTCCGCGACCAGACGAGCCGCCTTGTCGACGCCGTACTCCTGGATCGGCTCGCGCCACAGCCCGATCCACTCCAGACCGGCCTTCGCGCTCGCTGCGACGACGTCCTCGAGCGGCCAGTACTTCGTGGTCGCCTGGTTGAGGCTGTACCTGTTCACGCGTCGATCCCACTCACGCGCAACAGCTGCCGGAACCGATCGACGGCCAGCTCGGGATTCGTCAGTACGCCGGCCTGGTCCGCGAGCCGGAACGTGTCCGCGAGATGCGGCAGCGACCGTCCCGTCTGCAGGCCACCGACCATCGTGAACCCGGGCTGGAACCCGTTGAGCCAAGCCAGGAAGGCGATGCCGGTCTTGTAGTAGTACGTCGGCGCGGAGAAGATCTGGCGCGCCAACGGGACCGTCGGCGCGAACACCTTCTCGTACGTCTCCAGGTCACCCTCGTCCAGAGCCTTGAGTGCAGCTGCTGCCGCCGGTGCGATCGCGGCGAAGATCCCGAGCAGCGCGTCGCTGTGCCGTTCGCCGTCGCCGCGGATCAGTTCGGGGTAGTTGAAGTCGTCCCCGGTGTAGAGCCGGACGCCCTCGGGGAGGCGGTTGCGCAGGGCAACTTCCTTCGAGGCGTCGAGGAGCGAGATCTTGATGCCGTCGACCTTTGACACGTTGTCGTTGATCAGCTCGACCACGGTGTCCGCTGCCGCGTCCACCGAGGCGCTTCCCCAGTAGCCTTCGAGCGCGGGATCGAACATCGAGCCCAGCCAGTGCAGGATGACCGGTCGGGTCGACTGCGTGAGTAGACGGTCGTACACCTTGCGGTAGTCGTCGGGGGATTCGGCTGCAGCACACAACGCACGACTGGCCATCATGATCGGCTGCGCCTCGGCCGCCTCCGCGACGGCGAGCTGCTCCTCGTAGGCGGAGATCACGTCTTCGAGCGAATGCTTGCCGGGGGCAAGCTGATCGGTTCCCGCGCCGACCGCGATCCGGCCGTCGGGTGCCTCGGCCGCCGAGCGGCGGATCAGTTCCTGCGTGGCCTTCCAGTCGAGGCCCATCCCACGTTGCGCGGTGTCCATCGCCTCCGCGACCGACAGCCCGAGCGACCACAGGTGCCGCCGGAACTCCAGCGTGTGCTCCCAGTCGATCACGGCAGGCGCACCCGGCGAGTTGTCACCCAACGGATCCGCAACCACATGCGCCGCCGCGAACGCCAACCGCGAGCTCGCCGGGGAATAGGTGCCTTGAGCAACCGGCTGACCGATGAGGCGATACTTCTCCAGTCCGCCGGAGGCGGTGGGATCAGCCGGGAGGCGGAGCTCCAGGGCCATCAGTTGGTCCCGAGGTCGAGGGCGGGCACCTCGAGCTTGCGACCTTCGTGCCAGGACTTGAGGCCGAGCTCGGCCAGCTGGACGCCCTTGGCGGCCTCGGCGAAGTCCCAGGTGAACGGGGTGCCGTCGACCACGTGCCGCAGGAACATCTCCCACTGGACCTTGAACCCGTTGTCCATCGGCTCGTTGTCCGGCACCGTCGCCCACTGGTCGCGGAACTTCTCGGTGACCGGGAGGTCCGGGTTCCACACCGGCTTCGGCGTCGCGGACCGGTGCTGGGCGCGGCAGTTCCGCAGGCCGGCGACCGCGGACCCCTCGGTCCCGTCGACGTGGAACTCGACCAGCTCGTCGCGGAACACCCGCGTGGCCCAGGACGAGTTCAGCTGCGCGACGATCCCGCCCTCGAGCTCGAACACGCCGTACGCCGCATCGTCCGCGGTGGCGCTGTACTTGTCGCCGTTCTCGTCGACCCGGGTCGGGATGTGCGTCGCGCCCTGGCAGTACACCGACTTGACCTCGCCGAACAGCTGGTCGAGCACGTACCGCCAGTGGCAGAACATGTCCAGGATGATGCCGCCGCCCTCTTCGGACTTGTAGTTCCAGGACGGCCGCTGCGCCTCCTGCCAGTCGCCCTCGAAGACCCAGTAGCCGAACTCGCCGCGGACCGAGAGGATCCGGCCGAAGAACCCGCCGTCGATCAGCCGCTTCAGCTTCCGCAGGCCGGGCAGCGACAGCTTGTCCATCACCACGCCGTTCTTCAGGCCGGAGTCGAGAACCAGCTTGGCCAGGTCGACGGCCGCGTCCAGGCTCTCGGCGATCGGCTTCTCGCAATAGATCGCCTTGCCGGCCTCGACCGCGGCCCGGACGCCCTTCTCGCGCAGCTGGGTGAGCTGCGAGTCGAAGTAGATCTCCACGTCCGGCGCGGCCAGCGCCTCGGCCAGGTCGGTGGTGTACCGCTCCAGGCCGTACTGTTCGGCGATCCGGCGCAGCTTCAGCTCGTTGCGCCCGACCAGGATCGGTTCGGGGATGATCATCGTGCCGTCCGCGGCGGGGATTCCGCCCTGCTGCCGGATCGCCACGATGGAGCGCTCGAGGTGCTGGCGCAGGCCCATCCGGCCGGTGACGCCGTTCATCACGATGCCGATGCGTCGCTCGTTCACAGTCTTACCTCTCGCGCTTGAGTGTCATAAACATCGAGGCGGCCGCACATGCCGTGCCGGCCGAGCTCGGTGGGGGCGGGGAGTCGATGGAGCTCGGCGGACTGCAGGTGCGGCGCGGTGCCGGCCTCCAGTGCGTCCAGCGCGGCACCGGTCTCGTCCGCGAGTCGGCGGGCGCCGTCTTCCCAGCGCTTCCGCCAGTCCGCGAGTTGCGGCTGCACGATCTGGATCGCCGCCGCGAAGAAGTCGTCCAGCGCCGCGGGTCCTTCCGCCTCGTACCGTTCCCGCAGTACGGCGTACCCCTGCAGCGCGAGGTCGCGCCGGGCCATCGCGGACGCCGTACGGTCCTCGCCCTCACCGGTGAGGGTGGTGGCTCGCAGGTATGTCTCGCGGTCGGTGAGGTGCTCGGGCGGCAACGTCAGGACGGCGTCGCCGGCCTCGGGGAGTCCGGAGTTGGACATCAGCGTGAGGATCTGCAGACCGCCGCCGTTGACCAGCCGGTGGATCGTGCCCGGGTCGAACCAGACCACGGTTCCTGCCTGCAGCGGGGTCTGGGTGTAACCCTTCGTGTTCAGGGTCTGTACGGCGCCGGTGCCGGCAACCACGTAATACCCCTCGGAGCAGGCCAGGTGCACATGCGGCGTACCGCCGACCAGGCCGTCGGGAGCCTCGATGTCGTACACCGTCAGCTTCGAGATGCCGATACCGCCCGGCAGCGCCACGGCCGGTCCGGGCTCGAACTCACACATGTGCGCCTCCCTTCGAGCCTTGGAAAGGGCTTTCCGCAGCTTGTGACCGTAACCATAGGTGGGCGAAAACCTCCCGTCAACCTGTAACGGAAAGCGATCTCCACCACCCGGGTGGAACGGCTGTGAGGTTGGCTACGTCGTAGCCCGTCAACAAGACAAACGCCCTCCGGCCACGGTGCCGGACTCTTGCGGAGGTGGTCATGGCCGAAAGGATCAGTAGACGGCAGGCTCTGTTGCTCGGGGGTGGTGCGCTGGCCGGCGCGGCTACGCTCGGTTCGGTGGCCGCCGCCCAGTCGGCATCAGCGGCTCGACCGGAGGATGCGGCGTCGAGAGCTGCGGCCGGAACCGGGTGGTTCCGGCTGCCGGTGGTGACGGCCAATATCGGGCGTAAGCACCTCGGTGCCCGGGAGGCGGCGATTCGGGCAGTCCGCGGTGGCGATCCGGGGTACCGGCCGTTCGTCGGCTGGCAGGAGATCGGTGAGGGTGACTCGGGTGAGGTGCCGATGATCACGCGGCACTTCGGGAGCAAGTACCACAACGCGTTCCTGCGCGACCCCAAGTCCTTCCGGGTGCCGATCTCGGTGCCGGCGCCGTGGAAGATCGTGAACTCGCAGCGGACCTTCGTCCACGGCGGCATCGCCAACGTGACCCCGCCGCGCTTCATCAACGAGGTGGTCGTCGAGCACACCGCCCACCCAGGGCTGAAGTTCGCCCTGATCAACTCGCACTACATCGCCGGCGCCTACAACGGCAACAACAACCCGAACCTGCGCGACGAGTGGCAGCTGCACAAGAAGCTCCACCGCGAGCGCGTGATGGCCCACCACGACAACGGTCACCTGGTGATCTGGACCGCGGACACCAACAACCCCGGCTACGACCGGGCGACCGGTCAGGACGCCGAGCACAAGGTGTATGCCCACGGCATCGACCGCATCAACTGGCTGCCCGGCGACGGCTCGGTCCGGCTCGATCTGGTCGGGACGAAGACGATCCCGATGAGCGTCGACGGCCACGACGCCCGGCTGGCTGTGTTCCGGATCAAGCTGGCCTGACGCGCACCGAGGCGACCGCCTGGGCCCACTCGGCTCGGCGCCGACCACGATCGCCGGCGTCGGGTTCGGGCTCGAACGTCCGGAAGGACCGCTTTCCGGCCCAGCCGGTCGTCTCCCCGAGTGTGGTCCAGGCCAGCTCGGCCACACCGAGGGCAGATATCTCGGATACGTCGGCAGCCTCGACCGGATGGCCGAGCAGATCCGCCTGCGTCTGCATGAGCAGCTCGGACACGGTCGCGCCGCCGTCCGCGCGGAGACTGCTGAGCGTGCCGGGGATGGTGTCCGTGATGTCGCAGATCTGGTGAGCGACCGCGTCTACCGCCGCGCGCGCGATGTGCGCCCGCGTGGTCGAACTGCTCATCCCGGTCAGTGCCGCCCGCGCTTCGCGATCCCAGTGCGGCGCCCCGAGCCCCGCGAAGGCCGGCACCAGTACGACGCCCTCGGCCGACGGGACAGTCGCCGCGAGCGCCGTCAGCGCGCCGACATTCGGCAGGCCGAGGAGGTCGGCCGTCCAGGCGAGCGCGGCCCCGGACGACACGATGTTCCCTTCCAGCGCGTACATCGGCCGATCGGTCAGCCAGGCGAGCGTGCACCCGCTCGGCACGAAACCGTCCACCGGCGTCATCACCGACGAGCCGGTTCCGTACGTCGCCTTCGCCATCCCTGCCTGCGTGCAGCCCTGCCCGTACATCGCCGCGTGTGAGTCCGCCAGCACGGCCACGATCGGGATGCCGTCGGCCAGTCCCGGTACGTCTTTCGTGACTCCGAAGCCGGCGTTCGACGGCCGTACGTCGGGGAGCGCTGCCCGGGGCACGTTGAACGCTTCGAGTAGTTCGGTCGACCAGTCGAGCTCGAGTGTGTCGTAGAGCAAGGTCCGGGAGGCGTTGCCGGCCTCGGTCAGGTGCTCCTGGCAACCAGTCAGTCGATGGATCAACCAGGCGTCGACGGTGCCGACGTACGCGTCGGACCGGTCGAGGAGCCAGCGCATCTTGGGCGCGGAGAACATCGCGTCCACGCGCAGTCCGGTGCGTCGGCGGACCAGGTCGTCGACGGACGAGGGGAGTTGGGCGCACCACTCGGCGGTTCGTACGTCCTGCCAGCCGAGAACGGGGCCAACCGGTTCGCCCGACCGGTCCCAGCCCACGACGGATTCGCGCTGGGTGGAGAGCGCCACGGCGACGACCTCGACCGAGGCGGAGGAAGACGAGGCGGTGGTCAGGCAGGTGGTGATCGTTGTCAGGACGCTCTGCCACAGGTCGGTCGCGTCTTGTTCGACCCAGCCTGGGCGCGGGGTGGACAGGCCGACCGGGGCGGAGGCGGTGGCGAGGACGTGGCCGGCGGCGGTGACCAGGGCGGCTTTGGAGTTGGTCGTGCCCTGGTCGACCGCCAGTACCGCCTGGACCATCGCCCCTCCAAGTTTCAACTGAGCTCTTGACGTGACTCTAGCCGCGTGGTGACACTCATGGCGACAGGCTATGCACTACTGAATATCTATTCGTCGCCAAAGCCGGAGGAGAGCGCGTGAGGCCGACCAGACGCCGGGTGATCATCAACACCGATGCCAAGAACGAGGCGGACGACCAGTTCGCGATCGTGCACGGGCTGCTGTCGCCGACCTTCGACGTCCGCGGCCTGATCCCCGCGCACTTCGGCACCCGCCGATCGGACCGCAGTATGGAGGAGTCCCGCGAGGAGATCGACCTGCTGCTGGACCTGATGGACCTGACCGGCCAGGTCACGGTCGCGAACGGCGCCGCCACCGGCATCCCGGACGAGCAGACTCCGCTCGACTCGCCCGGCGCGCAGTTGATCATCGAGGAGTCCAAGCTGGCCTCCGAGGGTGACCCGCTGTTCGTGTCGTTCCTCGGCCCGCTCACCGACATGGCGTCGGCGATCCTGCTCGACCCGGAGCTCGTGCACCGGAACGTGATCGTGGTCTGGATCGGCGGTCGCGGTTACAACGGCTACGCGGCCGACCACCGGATGGAGTTCAACCTGTCCAACGACATCCACGCCGCCAACGTGGTGTTCGGCTCCGGGATCACGGTCTGGCAGGTCCCGAGCGACGTCTACACCAAGGTCTCGGTCAGCTACGCCGAGCTCGAGGAGAAGATCGGCGACGCCGGTCCGCTGGGCAAGTACCTCATCGAGCAGCTGATCGAGTGGAACGCGACGTACCACGGCGAGCCGATCGAGTCCCGCTCCCTCGGCGACTCGCCTGCCATCTCCCTGATGCTCTACCCGCACAGCGGCAACTTCCGGACCCGTCCGGCGCCGCGCTTCGGTGTCGACGGCTGGTACCTGCCCGGCACCGACAACCCCATCCAGGTCTGCGAGCAGGTCGATGTCCGCTTCCTGCTGGAGGACATGTTCGCCAAGATCCGCCGTTTTGCCCGCCAAAGGAGCACCTCATGAGCACGTTCAGCCGCCGTGGCTTCCTCGGTCTCACGTCCGCCGCCGCACTCGGCGCCGGTCTGTCCGCCTGCACGGGCGGTGGTACGTCGACCAGCAGTGGCGGCGCCACCGGCGCGGCCTCGAACGACCTGCGCGTCTTCACCTACGAAGGCGACGAGACCATCGGCCTGTTCAAGGCGCAGCTGAAGAAGTTCGACCAGCAGGCCGGTACGACGACCACCGTCGAGAGCCTGCCCGGATCGGGTGCCGCGGTCTACCCGGACAAGCTCCGGACCCAGCTGCTCGGCGGCAAGGGACCGGACATCTGGCGGATCTGGGGCGGTCAGATCGGTAGTCCGTTCGCGAAGGCGAAGCAGGTGCTCGACCTGGCGCCGTACTACCAGAAGTACGGGTGGGACAGCTCGATCAACAAGCAGGCGATCGAGGGGATGACCTTCGAAGGCATGAAGGCCGGGCTGCCGTTGCTGTCGCTCGGTCTCGGGGCCTGGTACAACAAGTCGCTGTTCGCCAAGGCCGGCGTCAGCGCGCCACCGAAGAGCTATGCCGAGCTGGAGGAGGTCAACGACAAGCTGGTCGCCGTCGGCGTCACGCCGTGTGGCCTGGGCGGAAAGTACGGCTGGGACATCATGCGGCTGTTCGAGTACCTGCTCGAGCACACCGCCGGGCCGGAGCTGCACGACAAGCTGCTGACCGGTGACGAGAGCTGGGACCGGCCGGAGGTGGTCGAGGCGTTCACGCTCTTCAAGAAGTGGCAGGACAAGAAGTGGCTGCCGCAGGGTGCGCTGGGCCTGGACCCGTCCGACGTCGAACCGTGGTACGTGCAGGGCAAGACGGCGTACACCATCGTCGGCCCCTGGACGGAGGCCGCCGCCATCCTGTCCGCGAAGAAGAGCCCGTCGGGCTTCGGCAACTTCGAGCTGCCGACCGACAAGACACCCGCCCGGCACTCCGGGTTCGTCGAGGGCTACATGATCAACGCCAAGGCGAGCAACCCGGACAAGGCGGCCGAACTGCTGGACTTCCTGGCCAAGCCGGAGACCCAGAAGGCCTTGCAGATCACCGCCTCGACCGTCAAGGGTGCCGAGCCGGACCCGAAGTCGCTGCCGCTGTCGGCCGAGTGGGCGCAGAAGTACGGCAGCAATCCGTTCTACACGATCCAGGACCAAGCGTTCCCGAAGAAGCAGGCGGATCAGTACTTCAGCGTGCAGAGTGACCTGCTGCAGGGCTCGGTCAAGCCGGACGCGGCGGCGAAGAAGATGCAGGAGATCGTCTCGGCCTGGGCGAAGAGCTGAGCATGGCAACGACTGTCGCGCTCTCCAAACCCAAACGTGGTGGCCGCTGGTCCCCCTGGTTGTTCGCGCTGCCTGCGCTCATCGTGTACGTCGGGTTCCTGGTGTACCCGGCGGTGTCGTCGCTGTGGTTCAGCCTGACCAACTGGGACGGACTGAGCGCGACGTACAAGTTCGTCGGCCTGGACAACTACTTCAAGCTGCCCAGTGACCCGGTCGTCGTGACCGCGGTGAAGAACAACCTGATCTGGACCGTGGTCACGATCGCCGTACCGACCGTCATCGGTCTGCTGCTGGCGATCGCGCTGAACGGGAAAGTGCACGGCAAGCCGATCCTGCGGCTGATCTTCTACACCCCGGCCGTCCTGCCGCTCGTGTCCATCGCGAGTATCTGGGGCTGGCTGTACAACCCGCAGTACAGCGCGATCAACTCGTTCCTCAGGTTGCTCGGGCTCGACGGACTCGCCCAGCCCTGGCTCGGGCAGGACTCGACTGCGCTGTGGGCCGTGATGGTGCCGGCGATCTGGTTGCGGACCGGCTTCCCGATGTTGCTCTATCTGGCCGCGTTGCAGGGCATTCCGAACGAGCTCTACGAGGCGGCGACCGTCGACGGAGCGACGAAATGGCAGCAGTTCTGGCATGTCACGATGCCGAGCCTGCGGCCGGCGCACTACATCGTGCTGGCGCTGTCCCTGATCGACTCGTTCAAGGTCTTCGACATGATCTACGCGATGACGTACGGCGGCCCGGGTACGTCGACGCAGGTGATGGGAACGTGGATGTACTTCAACGTCTTCCAGTACTACCAGGCCGGCTACGGCACCGCGATCGCCGTCGTGATCACCCTTGTGGCCATCGCGGTCGGCATCCCGTACGTACGCTCCCAGACACGGGAGGCCTCATGACGCTGACTGCTCCGGTTCGGGTCGACGTGCCGATCGAGTCCGCTGAGCCCGCGAAGGCTCCGAGGACGAAGCGTGGTCTGGTCATAACGCTGGTCCTCATCGTGATCGCACTGTTCTGGATTTCGCCGCTGGCGCTGCTGGTGATCACCGCCGTACGCCCGCTGTCCGACTTCATCGGGAACGGGCCGCTGTCCTGGCCCGCGGACTTCACCTGGAAGAACTTCTCGGACGCGTGGGGGATCGGCAACTTCGCCACGACGTACAAGAACAGCGCGATCCTGGCGCTGATCAAGGTGCCGCTCGGGGTGCTGGTGTCGGCGATGCTCGGCTTCGCGCTGGCCAAGCTGCGGATGAAGTTCCGCCGGACGGTGATGTTCACGGTGTTCCTCGGGCTGACCATCCCGATCTACATCACGATCGTCCCGGTCTTCATCATGATGCGCTCGGCCGGTGCGACCGACAGCATCTTCGGGCTGATCGGGCCGTACCTGGCGTTCGGCATCCCGTTCGAGGTGCTGGTGCTGCAGTCGTTCTTCCGGCAACTCCCTGACGAGATCATCGAGGCCGCCCGGGTGGACGGCGCCGGTGACTGGCGGGTGTTCTTCACGATGATCCTGCCGCTCTCGGTCCCGGCCCTGGTGACCGTGGCGATCCTGGACGCGGTCGCGACCTGGAACGAGTTCCTGTTCGCGCTGATCCTGCTGAACTCGGACGCGCACAAGACCATCCCGGTCGGGCTACTGAACTTCCAGGGCCAGTTCGCCAACAACAACACCGGTCTCGCGGCAGGCATTCTGATCGCTGTGGTGCCGATCCTCATTGCTTACACCTTGCTTCAGCGTTGGATCGTCGGCGGACTCACCGCCGGTTCTCTCAAGGGTTAGGACACACGATATGACTGACATGCCGGTCTTCGGCGCAGGGATCTGGCACTTCGCGACGTACAAGGACCGCTATGCCACCGACGGGTACGGCGAGCCCGTCGGACTGCTCGAGCAGATCGACCGCGCCGGTGCGGTCGGCGACCTGTCCGTCGTCGACCTGAACTGGCCGTTCGCCGGGTACGACGGGACGCTCGACGAGGTGAAGGCCGCGCTGCAGCGGAACAACCTGAAGGCGATCGCGATCACGCCGGAGATCTACACCCGCGACTTCGTCAAGGGCTCGCTGACCAACCCGGACCCCGGCGTCCGCAAGCAGGCGCTGGAGCTGTTGCACCAGGCAACCGAACTCGCCAAGGACCTGGGCTGCTCGTACGTGAAGCTGTGGCCGGGGCAGGACGGCTGGGACTACCCGTTCCAGGTCAACTACCACGACATCTGGAACCTGGCGCTGGACGGCCTGAAGGAACTGGTGTCCGCGATCCGGACATCAACTTCGTGATCGAGTACAAACCGCGCGAGCCGCGGGTGAAGATCATCTTCCCGAACGTCGCCCGCACGCTGCTCGGCATCGAGAAGATCGGCCTGCCGAACCTGGGCATCCTGCTCGACTTCGGCCACTCGCTGTACGGCCAGGAGACACCGGCCGACGCGGCGCAGCTGGCGATCGACTACGGCCGGCTGTTCGCGATCGACGTCAACGACAACCTGCGCGGCTGGGACGACGACATGGTGGTCGGCTCGGTGCACCTGGTCGAGACGTTCGAGTTCTTCCACACGCTACGGAAGAACAACTGGGAGGGCGTCTGGCAGCTCGACCAGTTCCCGTTCCGCGAGGACAGCGTCCAGGCCGCGAAGCAGGCGATCACGTTCCTCAAGGCGATCCACCACGCGCTCGACGTACTGGACGACGAAGCCCTCGCTGCCGCGCAGGCCTCGCACGACGCGCTCGCCGCGCAGAGGCTGGTCCAGAAGGTGCTGCTGAGTTCGATGGCTGGATTGGAGTGAGGGCCGGCATGACGCTGACCGTCGAACACACCACGATGCCGGTGCTCGGCCGGCTGCCGGTCCACAGCAGTCGCGCCGAGCAGATCGCGCACATCGCCGAGGCCGCCAAACAGATCCGGATCCAGGACCTGAAGCTGGTCCACCACGCCGGCGCCGGGCACATCGGCGGTGACTTCTCCGCGATCGACATCCTGGCCACGCTGTACGGCGCTGTGCTCGACATCTCGCCCGCGACGGTGAACGACCCTGAGCGGGACCGCTTCATCCTGAGCAAGGGGCATGTCGCGGGTGCGCTCTACACGACGCTGGCCGCGTTCGGGTTCCTGCCGGTCGAGGACCTCGCGACGTTCCTCAAGCCGCTGTCCGCGCTGAACGGGCACCCGAACCGGAACAAGGTCGCCGGCGTCGAGGCCAACACCGGCCCACTCGGGCACGGCCTGCCGGTCGCGGTCGGTCATGCCCTGTCGGCGAAGCTCGACGTCTCGTTGCGCCGTACCTATGTGCTGGTCGGTGACGGGGAGCTGCAGGAGGGCTCCAACTGGGAGGCGATGATGGCTGCCTCCCAGTACCAGCTGGACCGGCTCACCGTGATCGTCGACCGGAACCGGCTGCAGCAGGGCGCGACCACCAAGGAGACCAACGACCTCGACCCGCTGCCGGAGAAAGCGGCCGCGTTCGGGTTCGCGGTGGTCGAAGTGAACGGTCACGACCACGGCGAGCTGCTCGACGTGCTGTCCGCCGTACCGTTCCGGCCGGGCAAGCCGACGTTCGTGATTGCCCATACGCACAAGGGTCACCCGATCTCGTTCATGAGCAACAACGTCGCCTGGCACCACCGCGTACCCGATGCCGCTGAGTACCAGCAGGCCCTGAAGGAGCTGCAATGACCGTCCTCGAGACCCGTTCGATCGCGGACCAGCCGCGGTACGACTGCCGGGACGCGTACGTCGAGACGCTCGCCGAGCTGGCCGAGGCCGATCACCGGATCGTTGGCGTGGTCAACGACTCGGTCGGGTCGAGCAAGCTGAACAGCTTCCGCAAGGCGTTCCCGGACCGGCTGATCAACGTCGGCATCGCCGAGCAGGACATGGTCGGCGTCGCGTCCGGGCTGGCCAACGGCGGCCGGATCCCGTTCGTCTCGGCGGCGTCCTGTTTTCTCACCGCCCGCGCGCTCGAGCAGATCAAGGCCGACGTCGCGTACTCGAACACCAACGTGAAGCTCTGCGGCATGAGCCCCGGCGTCGCGTACGGCGAACTCGGCCCGACGCACCACTCGATCGAGGACATCGCCTGGCTGCGCGCGATCGCAAACATGACGATCATTGTTCCGGCCGACCCGATCGAGACGGCGGCGGCGTTGCGCTGGGCAGCGGCCTCGGACGGGCCGGTGTTCATCCGGGTCAGCCGGATGAGCGTGCCGAAGGTCTACGCCGAGGACTACGAGTTCGAGCTGGGCAAGGCGATCACGGTTCGCGACGGGAGCGATGTGACGCTGATCAGCAACGGGACCGTGCTGTGGCGGGCGCTGGCCGCCGCAGAACGGCTCGCGGAGGAAGGGATCTCGGCCCGGGTGCTGTCGATGCCGACGGTCAAGCCGCTGGACACCGACGCCGTGGTCGCGGCCGCGCGGGAGACGGCCGGCATCGTGACCGCGGAGGAAGCGGTGTCCGGCGGCGGCCTCGGCGGTGCCGTCGCCGAGACCGTCGTACAGCATCATCCGGCGCGGGTGTCGATCCTCGGGTTCCCCGAGTTCGCGCCCACGGGGTCGGCCGGCTACCTGCTGGACCGCTACGGCCTCTCCGCCGAGGGCATCGCGGACGCCGCCCGCAAGCTGGTCACGACAGGTAAGTGACCAGGTCGGCGATCGAGATCATCGCGAAGCCATGGGCGTCGGCGAACGCGCGCAGGTCCGCGCCTGCCATCAGCGTGCCGTCGTCGTTCATGAGTTCGCCGATCACGCCGACCGGCGGCAGCCCGGCGAGCCGGACGAGTTCGACGGTGGCCTCGGTGTGACCGGGCCGCTGCCGGACTCCGCCGGCGACCGCTCGCAACGGCAGGATGTGGCCGGGCCGGATCAGGTCCGCGGGCTGCGCCGAGAGATCGGCCAGCACACGGACGGTCCGCGCGCGGTCGGCGGCCGAGATGCCGGTCCCGACACCGGTCGCCGCATCCACCGACACGGTGTACGCCGTACGCAGGCTGTCCTGGTTGTTCGGCACCATCAGCGGCAGCTCGAGCCGGTCCAGGATCTCCGGCGCCGCGGGCGCGCAGACGTACCCGCTGGTGTGACGGACGAGCAGGGCCATCAGCTCGGGCGTCGCGAGGCTCGCGGCGAAGGTCAGGTCGCCTTCGTTCTCGCGGTCCTCGTCGTCGACGACCACGACCGGCCGTCCGGCGGCGAGCTCGGCGACCGCGTGTTCGATGGTGTCCAGGCTGGTCACGGTGTTCACGATCGTTGTCCTCTCGGGCAGTGCACTCAGAGCACTCCGGGGCAACGACAAGCTCCACGACCCGGGTCAGGGGACGTGCAGCTGCCACGTGCGTCTTCCCATCCGGACTTTCACCGTCGGTCCCGGAGTTCCACCGGGTCAACCGCTCCTTCTCACGAAGTCACGGGTCGCGGACTGTCACCGCCGGCTCGGAATTTCACCGACCCCAGAGCACGTGTGTTCTTCTCACCATCAGCTTAACGGCAACGAGCATCCCTGGAGTGTCATGTCCATCTCATCCGTCTGGCAGGAGATCGAGCTGCCGGCCACCTCCGAGTGGGTCGAGTTCGAGCACGAGAGCGGCCGACTGCTCCGGCGCCCGGCGTTCTGGGACGGCGGTGACACGCACCGGGTCCGTTTCGCGCCGCCGCTTGCCGGTTCGTGGACGTGGTCGGGCGGCGAACTGCACGTCGTCGAGGCTCCAACTGACGAGGCGAATCCGTTCTACCGGCACGGGTTCTGGCGGATGTCGCCCGGCGGCCGGAGCCTGGTGCACGCGGATGGCACGCCTGCTCTGCTGGTCGCCGACACCGCGTGGGCGCTGCCCTGGCGGGCGACCCCCGACCAGGTCCGCGAGTACGCCGCCGACCGGCAGGCGAAGGGGTTCAACGCGGTGCTGCTGATGACCGTCCAACCGGACATGCGCGCCGTCGGGCCGCGCGACCGGACTCAGGACGAGGGGTTCGCGGTCGGCTTCGAGGATCTCGCCGACGGTCACCTGAACCAGATGAACGTCGAGTACTTCCAGTACCTCGACGTACTGCTCGACACCTTGGTCGAGCACGGCCTGGTCCCTGTCCTGCAGCCGGTGTTCCAAGGCTTCGGGTGGAAGGGCCTAGACGTCGCGGGCACCGTCGTACCGCCATCCGAGTACGCCGCCTACTGCCGCTATCTCGTCGCGCGGTACGGCGCTCGGCCGGCCGTCTACCTGGTTGGCGGGGACGGCTCTGGTCACGAACCGCAGACTGCCGCCGGAGGTGCTGAGGTGCACGCCGCCGACTGCTACGGGCAGCCGACCGGTATCCATTACCGGCCGCACATCCGCGCGAATGCTCACCAGGACGCGGACTGGCTGGACTTCCAGTGGTGTCAGACCGGCCACACCGGCGAGCACGTACCGGAGCGGGTCGCGGACATGTGGCGGAATGAACCGGTGAAGGCGGTCGCGAACGGCGAACCGACGTACGAGCACACCGGCCGGACAGGTATGGCTGAGGGCTGGTGGCAGGGGCACGAGGCGTGGAGCAACCTGTGCGCGGGCGGCACGATGGGCGTCGTCTACGGTGCGGGCAGCCTGTGGCAGTGGCGACTGCACGCGGAGGAGCCGGGCCACTCCGAGTTCTTCCTCGCACCCGGCGCGGGCTGGCGCGAGGCGATCGACTTCGAAGGATCGACGTACGTCGGAATGCTCGGAAAGATCCTGGACGGGTTGCCGACCACCGACATGGCGCCGGACTGGACCCGGACGATCTCGGGACGCGCGCTGAGTACGGCGGAGGGCGGCCTGATCGTGTACCGCGAGGACGGTGGGCCGGTGATGGTGTTCGACGACACCGTCCCGCTGAGTTACACGATCGTCGATCCCCGTGACGGCTCGGTCGTCGCGACCGGCAAACGCGACACTCCGACGTCTCCCATCCCGGACCAGGGTGGAGCGCCCCGGGTCTACCTGTGCCTGCCTGACCTATAGTCCGTAGACCTGAAACGTTGCGAGGGGGTCGAGGTGAACGCGAACCGCGCGGTGCGCCAGCCCGGGCTGGACGAGCTGCGGCTGCTCGCGAAGGTGGCGCGGATGTACCACGAGAAGGGCATCCGGCAGCCGCAGATCGCCGCCGAGCTGAACCTGTCCCAGGCACGCGTTTCCCGGATGCTGAAACAGGCCGTCGAGGTCGGCATCGTGCACACCGTGGTGACCATGCCGAGCGGCGTGCACAGCGACCTCGAGGACGAGCTGCAGGGCCGGTACGGGTTGCGCGACGCGGTCGTCGTCGACACCCTCGGCGTGGGGGACGACGTACTGCCCGCGCTCGGCTCGGGCGCGGCGGCGTACCTGGACATGACCCTGACCGGTGGGCACGTGGTCGGGATATCGTCCTGGAGCGAGACGCTGATCAGCGCGGTCGACCGGATGCCGCGCAAGAGCGTGCCGGTGGTGGACAAGGTCGTGCAGATCGTCGGCGGGCTGGGCGACGCCGCGGTGCAGATGCAGGCCACCCGGCTGACCGCGCGGTTCGCCGAGCTGACCGGCGGGATGCCGGTCTACCTGCCCGCTCCCGGGCTGGTCGGGACCCCCGCCGTACGCCGGGCCATGATGAACGATGTGTCCGTTCGGGACGTTCTGGGCACCTGGGGACAGCTCACCGACGCCCTGGTCGGGATCGGCAGCCTCGAGCCCTCGCCGCTGCTGCAGCGCAGTGGGAACGCGGTCGCGGAGGCCGACCAGGACGAGTTGCGCAGGCTCGGCGCCGTCGGAGACGTGTGTTTCCGGTTCTTCGACGAAGAGGGAAAGCTCGTGCGCTCGACGTTCGACCAGCGGGTCATCGGGGTGACCGCGAAGGAGTTACTGGCGGTGCCGCGCCGGATCGGGGTGGCCGGCGGTGACCGCAAGTACTCCGCCATCCGCGCCGCCCTGCTCGGAGGCTGGGTCAACATCCTGATCACCGACCTCGCGATGGCCCATCGCCTGCTCGATGGAGCCTGACGAGCAGCGGGAGGTCTACGCCACCATCGACCTTGCCCTGCGGGTCGGTGAGGTGCTGCTGTCCAGCGGTGCCGGTACGGCGGACGCCACCGCGACGATCCTCGGTGTCACCGCGGCCGGCGGACTGCGCGGCTGCGAGGTCGACATCACGTTCACCTCGATGGCGGTCTCGTACCAGGCCGCGCCGGACGTCGCGCCCGAGACGCACATCCGGCTGGTCCGCTACCGGTCCCAGGACTTCTCCCGGCTGACCGACGTCGACCGGCTGGTACGACGGTTCGCCCGCGGCGACGTGACCCGCGAGGAGGCGTCGCGCGAACTCGCCCGGATGACGTCGGCCGGTCCGCCGTACCCGCGCTGGAGTGCGGTGCTCGCCTGGGGCGTGATGGCCGGCGGCGCGACGCTGCTGCTCGGCGGCGGCTGGCTGATCACGTTGCTGGCGGTGCTGACCGCGATCGTGATCGACCTGAACAACCGGTGGTTCAACCGGCAGCGACTCCCCGCGTTCTACCAGCAGGTCGCCGGTGCGTTCGTGGCGACCGCGGTCGCGCTGGTCCTGTACGCCGTACACGCGCCGGTGAAACCGTCCCTGGTCGTTGCCGCCGGCATCATCATGCTGCTGGCCGGGATCGCCCTCACCGGTGCGGTGCAGGACGCGATCACCGGGTACTACGTGACCGCCGCGGCCCGGAGTCTGGAGGCGATGCTGCTCACCGGCGGGATCATCGCCGGTGTCTCGCTGGGTCTCGCGCTGGGGCTGAAGTTCGGTCTGCACGTCGGGATCGAACCCCAGACGATCCAGCTGGCGAACCTGCCGATCATGGTGATTTCCGGCTCGGTGATGGCGGTCGCGTTCGGGTACGCGTCGTACGCACCCCTCCGCGCGTTGCTGCCGATCGCCGTGATGGGTGCACTGGCCTCGCTGATCTTCACCTTGATGACCAGGGCATCTTTCGGGCCGGCCTGGTCCACCGCCGCGGCTGCCTTCGTCGTCGGTCTGGGCGGCTACTCCAGCGGCCGGCGGACCGGCGTACCGCCGCTGGTCGTGGTCGTCGCCGGCTCGATCCCGCTGCTGCCGGGGCTGACGATCTACAAGGGCCTCTACGAGCTGATGGCCGTCGGCCAGCTCATCGGCATCGTCAGCCTCACGACCGCGGTCGCGATCGGCGTCGCACTCGCCTCGGGCCTGATCCTCGGCGAGTACGTCGCGCAACCCATCCGCCGCGAGGCGCGCCGTCTCGAGGACCGCCTGGCCGGTCCCCGCCTCGTCGGCCCCCGCCGCCCGGTACGCCGCCGTACCTCGTCCCGCCGCCGGCGCCGCGCGGCCTAGCTGGCCGGCCCGGTGGCGAAGTACGTCTTGCAGGTCGGGCCGTCGTAGTCGGAGGCGAGTTCGAGGACTGTGCTGCCGTCGGGGGAGACGACCATCGGAGAGCTGTAGTTCGGGCAATAGTTGTTGTACGGATTGTCGACGGCGACCGGTGCGGCCAGCTCGGACCAGTAACCGCTCGTCCCGGTGGTGTTGGCGAGGATGGTGCGGCCGTTGCCTTCGGCCACGGAACCGTCGGCGTTCTGGAGGATCTGGCCGATCAGCAGCAGCTTGCCGTTCGGTGCCAGCGCGATCGTCGGAGCATGGGTGAAGTACCTGCCGTCGGCGGTCTGCGCCCGGACACCGGGTCTGGCGGGCGATCCCCAGTTCCAGCCGTCACGGGACTGGCGGGTGTAGACGGCGCAGTCGTACTGGCCGCCCACGCCACAGACCTCGTACGACATCACGTACGTCCCGCTGGGCAGCTGCCGTACGACGGACATGCCGGGTCGATGTGCGGGCGTCGGGCTCGACACGGTGGGCCGCGGATCCCTCCAGGTGATGCCGTCGGTACTCCGGACCTCCATGAGCTTCTGGCTGTGCGCCGGATCGGTCTCGTCGGAGTAGTGGCAGACGAGCTGGCCGTCGGCCGCGACGGAGAACTCGGGTTCCCACAGGCCGCGGTCGTTCGGCGCGGTCGCGCACCTGGACAGGTACGACCAGGTACGGCCGACGTCGTTGCTCTTCCAGATCCGCAGCGACATCGGCCGCGCGTCCGCGCCCACGGAGGCGGCCCAGAGCAACGTGCCGGGCGGCAGCGCGCCGATGCGCCGTGGAAGCTCGAAGAGCGTCGCGCAGCACAGGCCCTTGCCGTTGGACGCCTGCGGGTCCGCGACCGTGCCCACCTGGGCGAAGCTCGCGCCGTCGGTGGTGCTCTCGTAGATGGCGCCGAGCCCGGTGTTGCCGTTGAACGTCACCACGCTTGCGAGGATCCGGCCGTTCGCCGTGCCGTTGTGTTCGAGCCGGATCGCGCGCGGATAGAGACCGACGCTGTCCCGCAACAACTGTCCGGTCGCGGCCTGCGCCGGTGCCGGCACCAGGACACCGGCGATGATCATCAGTGCCAGGAACAGCCGTTTCATCGGATTTCCTCCAGCTCGACGTCGTCCAGTTGCAGCCAGACGTCCTGCCCGTGGCCGAAGAAGCCGCCGTACAGTTGGACCAACGACTCTCCGCCGGCGTCGAACTCGACGGAGACCTTCGTGTACTGCGGATGCGCGCCACCGGACTGCTGCGCGATCGTGCGTCCGCGGAGCGTGCGGACGCCGAGCATCGTTTCGCTGTTGTTCTCCGCCGTCCGGATCCAGGCGGAGAGCCGGTAGCGGTGATTGGGGCGTACGGCAACGGTCTGCTGGATCTGGTGGGTGCCGATCGAGTCGCGGACGAACGCGTTGTTGGTGCCGGTGTGGCCGAGGTTCGTGCGGTCGATGCCGCCGGTACCGCTCAGTTGCCAGGGTGCGGACGGCGTACCACTGGTCTGGCTCTCGAAGCCGGGATCCGTGACCAGGTTGGTGATCCGGCCGTCGTCGGTGAGCTTGGTGCGCATCAGGAAAACGTTGTACGGATCCCACTGGGACATCGTGAAGTACAGGTCCGGGCCTGATGACCAGGGGTGCATGAACGATCCGTACAAGCCCGGGTATTCGGAGCCTTTGACAACGACCTGTTCGCCGCTCCACGGGCCGGTGAGGTCCTTCGCCGAGCGCAGCACGATCGCGGCGCGGTGCTCGTCGAGATACATCATCAGCCATTTGCCGGTGTACGCGTTCCACTGCACCGACACCTCGCCGATCGGGCCGACCGCGATCGGTACGGCGGCCGACTCCTGCGGCGACCAGGTCCGGCCGTCCCAGTACCGCCAAGCCTTCTTCTGGAGGACCTGTTGCTCGGGAACCCTCGCGAGATGGGCGTTGCCGAACCGGCCGTTCGGCGTACCGATCATGTAGACATAACCCTTGTCCTTGACCAGGGCCGTCATCTGGAAGTTGTCGTCCCAGGTCTTGGTGTTCAGCCAGCGGGCGCCGGGGTCCTTGGTCCAGTTCTCGCCGTTGTCGTCGGAGTACGCGAAGCCGGAGTAGTTCGTGAACCAACTGCCGGCCGGACCCCAGTAGTTGACCGACATGTACTGCACGTACTGGCGCTTCCCGACCGAGATCCCCGCGGTCGGGATCACCGTGTGCTCGTCGCGGTCGATCTTCTTGCAGGGCAGGAACTCCTTGGCGTGACCGGGCCGGTCCTCGGCCGCCGAGTCGAGCGTCATCCCGTCGGCCAGGTTGCGGTCCTTGCTGCGGAAGAGCAGGTTGCACCGCCAGTCGATCGTCGCCTGGTCACCGGCACCGCCGCCCGGCCCGGTCCAGCCGCTGCCGTAGCTGTCGCCGAACGCGGTCAGGATCTCGCCGGATCCGTTGTCCCACAGGATGCCGAGATCGGTCGCCTTCAGGGCGAAGCGCGCCTCGGTGTCATTGATCGACTCCGGACCGGTGAGCTTGGCGATCCGCTCGACCGGCGACGGTACCGCCGTTGCTTGGGCGGGTGCGGACTGGTCGGCAGGCACCACGGCCGCTCCGATCAGGGCAGGCAGGACGAGCAACCATCGTTTCCGCATCAGGGGCTCCTCGGGCGGTTGCAGAGAGGTGGCATCCAGAAATCGATTGCCCGACCGTAACCGCGGGCCGTGGGGACGGTCAATGGGTCGCGACCTCTGCGCAGGTCGCGGACTGCCTGTCCTCCTGATCTCCGCGCGTGCGTTAGAGTTACTGACTGGAAACATCGGCCGATCGCCGACGAGGAGGATCGACGTGGCACTGGGTAGGACGTCCCCACGGGACCTGCCGCTGTTCGCGGATCTGTCCGGACGCGACATCCGGGACATCTTCCGGGCCGGCGAGGAGGTCTCGGTACCGGCCGGCTGGTCGCTGATCCTGGAGCAGACGCCTCCGGACGCGGCGTACCTGATCCTCAGCGGTACGGCGGCGGTCCGCGAGAAGGGCCAGGAGATCGCCGAGCTCGGCCCGGGCGACATCGCCGGCGAGGTCGCGGTCCGGAAGAACACGTTGCGAACGGCAACCGTCACGGCGAAGTCGCGGCTGCAGCTGCTGCACTTCACCCGGGAGAAGTTCGACGACCTCACCCGCCGGCTGCCGGCGTTCCGGGACGCCATCGACGCCACCATCGCCGAGCGCCGCGGTGGCCACTGACCCTGGGGCGCCGGATCTGGCCGGGTTGACGCGGGAGTTCGAGCAGACCCTGCTGGGCGGGGAACGGAAGTTCACCCGGATCCAGGTGTCCGAGCGGGCCGGGATCTCGATCCAGCGCGCCGAGCGGATGTGGCACGCGCTCGGGTTCGCGACCGTGCCGGACGACGAGGTGGCGTTCACCGACGACGACGTCGAGGCGTTGCGGCTGGTCGCGGCGCTCGAGGACGACGGGTTCATCGAGCCCGAGATGGAGTCGTCACTGGCCCGGAAACTCGGCCAGACGCAGTCGCGGCTGGCGTCGTGGCAGTCGGCGATGTTCCTGGAGTTCCTCGGCGGGTCCAAGCTGTCCGCGGACGAGTCGATCGAGGTTGCCGGCCTGTTGCTGCCGGCCATGGAGCGGCTGCAGACGTACGTCTGGCGCCGGCACCTCGCCGCGGCGGCCGGGCGGGCGGTGGCGGGGTCCGACGAGCTGGCACGTGGGGTGCGGGCGGTCGGATTCGCGGACATCGTCAGCTACACGCGCCTGACGCGGCGGTTGACCGAGGCCGAGCTCGGGGAGCTGATCGAGCGCTTCGAGGGTATGGCCGCGGACGTGGTCGCGCTGAACGGCGGCCGGGTGATCAAGTCGATCGGCGACGAGGTGCTGTTCGTGGCCGACACCGCCGCAGAGGGGGCTGCGGTCGCACTCGCCTTGCAGGACGCGGTGAACGCCGACGACGACCTTCCCGAGCTGCGGATCGGGCTCGCGTACGGCACGATCCTGATTCGATTGGGCGACGTGTACGGCGAGGTTGTCAACCTGGCCGCCCGTCTCACCACGGAATGCAAACCCGGCAGGGTTCTCGCCGACCGCGAACTCGCCACAGCCCTCGACGGCCATTCGTCGTACGCCGTCCACCGTCTCCGCCGCGTCGCCGTCCGCGGCTACCGCCACCTCGTCCCGTACGCGATCCAACGGGCAGAATGACCGCGTGCACGAGCTTCTGACGACCGCGGCGCTGGCAACGGCGGCTGCGGATGATCCGATGATCGTCTGGGCCGCGCACGGCTTCGGCCCTGGCATTCGCGCCTGGTACGAGGGGGATGCCGTGGCGGTTGCGTCGCCGGACGTGTCGAAGCATGATCGGCTCGCGGTGATCGGCCCGGTCGACGACGCGGTGCGGTTGACCGCCGACGTGCTCGCCGAGGTGGGTCCGTCGTACCGGCCGTTCGGCGACGAGGCGCTGATCCGTGAGCTGGCAGAGCGGGTGCCGGGGCTGGGGTTCTCGGCGGCCTTCGGGTGGATGGACTCGGACACGCTCCCGGACCTCACCACGACCGCTGCGTGGCTGGACGATGAATCCGGCCTTGAAGAGTTGCTCGCCGCGGCGTCGCCTTCGTCGTACGCGTGGCCCGGGCATCCCGGCGTACGGCGGTGGGCTGCGGTGACGGGCGAGCATGGTGAGTTGTTGAGTATCGCCGCGGATGCGTGGAGCGCCCCTGAGGTCGGGTTCCTCGCCGGGGTCGCAACGCATCCTGTTGCCCGTGGCAAAGGACTGTCGCGGCAGGTGTGCGGATTCGTCACCGCCGAACTGGTGAAGCGCCACGGACGAGTCGGACTGATGGTCAACGGCGACAACACGCCCGCGATCAAGGTCTACGAACGCCTCGGCTACACGTATCGCAGGGTCGCGGCGGCGTCAGTCCGTTCCTGGTCACCTGGTGGGCTTCACGGTGAGCGTCGCGCCTGAGGTCGGGGTTGCCGAAGGGGCGACTGGGGTCGGGGCGGTCCGGGTGGCTGGTGCGGGTGGTGGGACGAAGGGGGCCTTCGTGGTCTCCTTGCAGTCTTCCGGGCTGGAATAGCCGTTCTCATCGGGGACGACCACGGCCTGCGGGAAGAGGTTGCTGGTGGTGTCCCGGGACTCCTGCCCGTAGTTGGTCGCGCAGTCCTGCAGTTCCATGCTGATCGGGTTGCCGTCCTGGTCGTACAGCCGGACCGTGACCTGCTTGCCCTGGGCATCGAACGGGTAGATGTTCGAGACTGCGGTGCCGTTCACCACCACGCCCTTGGTCGGTGGTTCGTAGTTCGGCCCGCTGCCGCGGTAGTGGTTGTAGTTGTCCAGGAACCCGAACGACGCGCCGACGTACGCCGCGGCAAGGAACGCCGGGACGGCAACCGCTGCGACGACGTTGAGCGGTACGACGTACCACAGCCAGCGCCGGTCCTGCTGGGTCCGGCGACCGATCCAGATCGAGACCGCCGCACCGGCGATGGCTCCGACCACGGTCACCGAGATGGCGCCGAACAGCGCGAAGAACCCGGCCGCACCGATCATGCCGCGCGCGACCCACCAGACCGGTTGGCCGATCGTCACCAGTTCGTGCCGGACGTTCGGAGGGACCTGGTCGATCCAGCCGCGGACTGCGGTCGCCCACTGCGCGCCCCGCGGGGTGTCCAGGACGATCCGCGGGTCGTTGCCGTGCAACGCCCGTACGCCGAGGAACGCCGCGACGAACAGCACGCCGAGCCCGAGCAGCCCGAAGAACGCCGTCTCGTCGCTCGACCACGCGAAGATGCTGACGGCAACGAAGAACGGCCCGACAGTGCCGGCGATCAGGCCCCAGCGCAGCGCGTTCCAGCCGGACGTGAGGTAGTCCTGGCTGACCGGCTCGGTGCGTGCCGGATAGCCCGCCGCGGTCCGCAGTTCGTCGGCGTACTGCCGCGGCGTGCCGAGTCGTACCTGCAGGTCGCTCAAGGTCGGCTCGGCGTCGAACTCGCCTGCTACCTCGGTGAGGTGGTCGGTGACGTCCTGGAGCACGTCCTCCAGTTCACCCGGCGGCAGGTCGCTGAGCTCGGCTCGCACCTGCGTCAGGTAGATCGCGACCGCTCCGGTCAGGGTGCTGTTCACGCGGCCTCCTCCTCCAGCAGCACCGACATCGTGTCGGCGAAGTGATTCCAGGTCTTGGTCGATCGGGCCAGCAGGTCATGGCCGGTCTTGTTCAGCCCGTAGTACTTGCGGTGCGGGCCTTCCTCGCTCGGTTGCACGTACGACGTCAGCGCGCCGGCCTGGAAGAGCCGGCGGAGCGTCCCGTACACGGAGGCGTCCGCGACGTCCTCGAGCCCCGCGGCGCGCAGCCGGCGAAGTACGTCGTACCCGTAACCGTCGGCGTCCCGCAGTACAGCCAGCACTGCGAGATCCAGTACGCCCTTGAGCAGCTGGCTCGTATCCATCGCGACCTCCTCCGGCACCGGCGGTGCTCCGCTGCGGAGACTACTACACATTGTGGAGTACTCCGTTAACCACTCAGAGGTTCCGCAATTTCGATCAAGTCGGAGGCCGGGTGGTGGGGGCACAGTGGTGGGCATGGCGGATGTGTTCGAGGAATTCGTGGCGGTGGTCGCCGACGGTCTGCGCGGTCTCGACGGTCCGGTGAACGGTGCCGGGCTGGCGGGACGGGTGCATCTGTCCCGGTTCCACTTCGACCGCGTGATCGGTGCGGTGGCCGGCGAATCGCCGTTCGCGTTCCGGCGCCGGGTGTTGCTGGAGCGGGCGGCGTACCGGTTGCTGGTCGAGCCGGTCGCCGTACTGGACGTCGCGGTCGAGGCCGGGTACGGGTCGCACGAGGCGTTCACGCGGGCGTTCGTCAGGGCCTACGGGATGTCGCCACGGGAGTGGCGGCGGGAGTCGTCGCGGATGTTCTTCCTTGCGGCGCCGAGTGGAGTGCATTTCCAGCCGCCGGCCGGCCTTCGGCTGCCGGCTCGTAGAAAGGTGAGAGGCATGGACGTACTTGTCAGGATGGTCGAGCACCACGTGTGGTTGACCGGCGAGATGATCGAACGCGGCGCCCGCCTGGACGCCGCCACACTGGACCGGCCGATCGAGCTCTCCGTCGAGGGGATCGACGACGACATCTCGATCCGCTACCTACTGGACCGCCTGGTCTGGCAGGAGGAGATGTGGCTGGCGTCCGTCGAGGACCGCCCGTTCCAGGTCCCCGAATGTGGCCGCCAGGTCGTCACCCCGATCCCCGAACTCCGCACCCGCCACGCGGACGCCGGCGCGCGCTTCGTGGCCCTGGTCAACCAACTCAACGAAGACGGCCGCTTCGACGAGAGCTTCGTCGACACGACCAGCGAACCACCCCGCGTCTTCACCTACGGCGGCATGGTCGCCCACGTCCTGACCTTCGCCGCCCACCGCAGATCCCTCCTGGTAGGCGCCTTCCACACCGCCGGCGTCACCGACCTAGCCTTCGGCGACCCAATGCACTTCGTAGCCGAAGGCAACTAATCCGTCGAGTCGTGGGATTTGGCTCTCATCGCTAGCCGATTTCCACGACTCGGTGATGCGGAACGGTGCCAATCGCCACGACTCGGCGGGAGCGGGTCAGGCGGCCAGGTGTCGGTGGCGGATGCGGAGGTCCTCGGAGATGCGGGCGACGACGGTGTGTGGGATCTGGAGGAGGTCGTACGCCGTGAACACCCGGACGAGCCAGCCTTCGCGCTCGAGGTTCTCGCGGCGGCGGATGTCCTGCCGCCACTGACGGGCATCCGTGAGGTGGTGCCGCCCGTCGTACTCGATCGCGAGACTGACCTCCGGGTAGCTCAGGTCCGGTTCGGCCAGCCAGCCGCCCGCGGCGTCGGAGATCACGTAGCCGATCCGCGGTTCGGGAAGGCCGCCGTCAACCAGGAGCAGGCGGAGCAGGGATTCCATCGGGGAGTCCACGCCGGCTCGGACGCGCGCCGCCGCTTGGCGGGCGAGCCGGACGCTCCGCACTCCGATCGCGGCGGCGACAGTCTCGACCAGGTGAAGCGGCTCGACGTCGGTGCGTCGTACCAGGGAGTCGCCCGCGGCGACGAGCTTGGTGAGATCGCAGTACGGCGCCAGGTCGAGGAATGTCCGCTCAGGTGGAGTAAGTGGCAGTCCGTCGCGTAGCGTGCGGTCGAGGTGCTGCACCTCGTGCACGCGCAGACCGCTGATTCGCGGAAGGGACAGCCGTGGATCGCGCTGGACCGTCACATGTACGACGTCGTCGGCGCGGTCGTCGGCGGTCCACAGACTCAACGCGGTCTGGTGACTCACCACCGCCTCGGGCGTCAACAGCAATGCGGCCTCGGCCTGCAACCGGGGCGTGACGGCGACGGTCCCGTCGACGTACACGGAACCCAGCACCCGCCGGTACTGCGTGCCGCGCAGCACACCCCGCGAGATCCCTAACGCCTTGGCATCCGCCGCCGTGAACAACACCCCATCATTGTCCCGATTTCCCCACTCCACGATGTCCGTTGTCCACAGGCCCCACCGAGTCGTGGCGATTGGCTCCGGACCCATTCATCGAGTCGTGGATCGCAGCTGGTTTTCACAGCCGATTTTCACGACTCGGCGGGTGGGGGAGTTCTAGTTCTTGGGGTCGTGGAGGTTGGGGCGTTGGGTGGGGGTTTTGATTTGGACGTTGATGGTGGGGATCTGGGTGGGTGCCGTTAGGTGGCCGGAGGCTACGGGGACGTTGAGTTTGCTGGCGGCCAGGTCGATGTCGATGGTGGCGCCGGTGGTGTTGGGGGTCGTCCACTCGGTGTCGGACAGGGTGATGGCGAGTCCGACGATGCGGCCCTTGGGGATGATCTGGTCCTGGGCGCGGAGGGGGACGGTGACGGTGGTCCACTGGCCGGGCTTCAGCGGGGTCGGCTGCGAGAGCGACTTGCTGTGGGCGGCGTCGATCCAGCCGCGGCTGACGATGCCGTGATCGCTCTGGGTGCTGACCTTGTCGACAGTGAAGTAGCAGCTGTCGTCGTAGTCGGTGCTCGAGCCCTCACAGGTGCTTTCGTCGGTACGGCGGATGCCGGCGTACCGCGCGGCTTCGCCGTACTCGACGAGTCGCGCGGTCACCGGTGTCGTCGACGAGTCGGACTTCAGCCGTAGCGTGACCGACGGCGTGCCGCTGATCCGCAGCGGTGCGGTGAGCGGCGCGGACAGGAACATCTGCCGTCCCGCGATCACCTCCGACGGGTCCGCGACGATGTCGTCCTCGGTCAGCTCGGGATCGTCCGTGACCATCACCGAACCCTTGCCCGCAGCACCTAGTTTGCCGGCCGCGAGCGGCACCGACACCGGGCGGTTCACGGCCGGCCAGGTCTTGTAGTTGCGCCACACGTCGGGAGCCGTCTCGACCGAGACCATCGGCTCGTTCATGACGCCGTTCTGCAGGCCCTGCAGCCAGTAGTCGAACCACTTGTGCAGTTCGTCCACCCACTCGTCGCGCCGGAACTCGAACGGATCCACGTGGTCCTCGAGACCCAGCCACAGCTTCCGCGGTACGTCGTTCCGCGAGAGCGCCGACCACCACTGTGAGAAGTGGTTGGTCTGCACGTTGTAGTCGCTGAGCCCGTGCGTCATGAAGACCGACGCCTTCACCTTCGACACGTTCTTCGTGTAGTCGCGCTCGGCCCAGAACGACGTGTAGTTGCCGGTGTCGTCATCGTCGTTGTCGCCGAGCTTGCCGCGGACCTCGTCGCAGGCTGCGCTGTCGTGACCGACGTACCCGCCCAGCCAGGGCATGTAATCGTCCGAGTACGGTACGCCGCCGGACCGGGTGTAGTCGTACCACGAGGAGATCGCCGAGATCGGCACGATCGTCTTCAGGCCCCTCACCCCGGTCGCCGCGACACCGTTCGCGAGTGTCCCGTCGTACGACTTGCCGATCATCCCGACCGCGCCGGTCGTCCAGGACGCCTTCACCGGTTGGCCGTTGGCGGTGTGCGCTGTATTGCGGCCGTTCAGCCAGTCGATCACGTCGACGACCGACTGGATCTCGTCCCTGCCGCCGACGTCGCCGCAGCCCGTGGAGCGGCCGGTGCCGACGACGTCCACGCCGACCATCGCGTAGCCGCGCGGGACGAAGTAGTTGTCGTAGAACAACGGCATCTTCCGGATCACGCCGTCGCCGTCGTACGTCTTCTTCTCGCTCTCGTTGCCGCGTCCGCAGCAGGAGTAGTACGGCGAGGCGTCCATGATGACCGGGATCTTCGTGCCGTTGAGGACGGGCTCGCTCGGCCGGACGATGTCGACCGCGATCACGTCGTCCTTGCCGTCGCTGTCGGTGTCCATCGTGGTGTCGACGTAGACCGACTCGCGGATCGCGTTCGCGTAGTCGTAGACCGGCTGGGTGCTCTTGGTGCGCGCGTCGACGTGCTGCGGCACACTGGGAGCAGCCGGGGCCGGCGTACCGGGTCCGTCCGGGAGCGGAGCAGCCATGGCCGGACCGGCAAGGGTCGTCAGGCTGAGCACAGCGGACGCGACCAGGATCGTCACCCGGGCATGGACGGTCCTCATGGCTGGGAAGGCTAGTCACTCGCGCGCCGCAACGCCAGGTTCTGACCGGATTGGTAGCGACCTGCCCGATACTCAGCGTGAGAACGGGTGAGTTCGGTAGGGTGACCGCCACCGCCCCCGGGGGGACGCACGAAAGGGTAGGCCAGTGAATCTGCGAGCACCGGTGACATTGCTGGACGTGGCGCAGCGTGCGGGTGTGTCGGTCGCGACCGCCTCCCGCGTGCTGAACGGCGGGGACCGGATTCCCCGTCCAGAGCTGCAGGAGCGGGTCAAGGCCGCCGCCGACGAGCTCGGCTACACGCCGAACGCGCAGGCGCAGGCGTTGGCCAAGTCGTCGACGAACGTGGTCGGCATCCTGGTCCACGACATCGAGGACCCGTACTTCGCCGCGATCGCGAACGGCGTGATGCGGGCCGCGGACGAGCGCAATCTGCTGGTGATGATGGCCAGCACGTTCCGTGACTCGGACCGCGAGATCGCCTACCTGTCGTCGTTGCGCGCGCAACGAGCCCGGGCCGCGGTGATGATCGGCAGCCGGCGGACCGACAGCGAGAGCCTGGCGCGGACGGCGACCGAGGTGGAGACCTTCCTCAACTCCGGCGCGGGTCTTGCCCTGGTCAGTCAGTCCGGGATGCCGGCGCACACCGTTGAACCGGACAACCGTTCCGGGTCGGCGGATCTGGCGCGCGAGCTGGTCGGGCTCGGCTGGCGGAAGTTCGCCGTACTCGGAGGGCCGGAAAGCCTTGCGACGGCACGCGATCGGCGGGACGGCTTCGTCGCCGGGCTGGCCGAGGCGGGGTTGGAGCCGGTGGCGGTCGAGTCCGGTGACTTCACTCGCGACGGTGGGTACGCCGCCGCGGAGCAGCTCCTCGACCGCAAGGCCGATGTGGACTGCGTATTCGCGGTGAACGACGTGATGGCGGTCGGTGCGATGTCGGCGTTGCGGGCGCGCGGTGTCGACGTACCTGGCCGGCTCGGTGTGGCCGGGTTCGACGACATCGCGACGCTGCGCGACGTGTGGCCGGGTCTGACGACCGTACGGCTGCCACTGGAGCAGATGGGCCGCCGCGCGCTGGAGCTCGCCATCGAGGGCGGCGACGCGACGACCGAGACGTTCAAGGCGGAAGTAGTACTGCGGGAGAGCACCGCACGCGGCTGAAATATGCTCGCCGGGTGACCGTCTCCGAGATATTCGACCCGTCGGCCTGGAAGCAGGTGGACGGCTTCGAGCTGACCGATATCACGTACCACCGCGCGGTCGACGCCGGTGTGGTGCGGATCGCCTTCGACCGGCCCGAGGTGCGCAACGCGTTCCGGCCGCAGACCGTCGACGAGCTGTACCGCGTTCTGGACCACGCCCGGATGTCCACCGACGTCGGCTGTGTGCTGCTCACCGGCAACGGCCCGTCACCGAAGGACGGCGGCTGGGCGTTCTGCTCGGGCGGCGACCAGCGGATCCGCGGCAAGGACGGTTACAAGTACGCCGAGGGTACGACGGCCGACTCGATCGACCCGGCGCGCGCGGGCCGGCTGCACATCCTCGAGGTACAACGGTTGATCCGCTTCATGTCGAAGGTCGTGATCTGTGTCGTTCCCGGCTGGGCCGCGGGCGGCGGGCACAGTCTGCACGTGGTCGCGGACCTCACGCTGGCGTCCGCGGAGCACGCGCGGTTCAAGCAGACGGATGCGGACGTGGCGTCGTTCGACGGCGGGTTCGGGTCGGCGTACCTGGCGCGGCAGGTCGGGCAGAAGTTCGCCCGCGAGATCTTTTTCCTCGGCGACGAGTACTCGGCCGAGGACGCGTACCGAATGGGCATGGTCAACAGGGTCGTTCCACACGCCGAGCTCGAAGCGGTGGCGCTGGAGTGGGGCAAGAAGATCTGCGCGAAGTCCCCGACCGCCCAGCGGATGCTGAAGTACGCGTTCAACCTGATCGACGACGGGCTCGTCGGGCAGCAGCTGTTCGCCGGTGAGGCGACCCGTCTCGCGTACGGCACCGACGAGGCCGCCGAGGGCCGCGACGCGTTCCTGGAGAAGCGATCGCCGGACTGGTCGCCGTACCCCTACGCTTTCTAACACGATCTGGTGGTTAGTTAGCAGAAAAATGTGCGCGAACTGATGACAGTTCGCGGTAAACGGCTTACGGTCGGGCGCTATGAACAATCTCTCCCGCCGTGGGTTGCTCGCTGGTGCCGGTGCTGTGGTCGTCGCCGGAGCCGTAGGTGCGCCCGCCTCCGCCAATCCGTTCACCCTGACTCCGACGCGCCGCTTCGTGCTGGACGGGCCAGGTGGCGAGATGTTCCGCAGCAAGCCGTTGGCGGACGTGACGGTCATGCAGTCGATCGCCTTCGACAGTGCGAACCAGCGGCTCTTCACCGGGCAGTTGCGGGCCGGATCGCCTTCCAGCAGTGGTGATCTCACGCTGACGCAGCTCACGCTCGCCGGTGACGTCGTCGGGCACATGTACCTGAGCGGGTTCGGCCACGCGGTCTCGATCGGTGCGGAGACCGTCGGGCGTACGACGTACCTCTGGACCGAGACCGACGTGGACACGGCGAACGCGCGTGGCCGGCAGATCGCCCGTTTCCGTTGGCAGGACGGCGCGACGCTGACGAAGGACTCGCCGGGGCTGCGCAGCTGGAAGCCGGTCGCGGACGGTGCCGTGTTCACGCCATCGGTGGATCAGCAGCACGGGCGGATCGGGATCCGGCACACGCTGGCGGACGGGTTCCACATCAACGTGTACTCGCTGGCCGCGGCACGCGCCGGTGACTTCTCACGGGTGCTCGCGTCGTTCAAACAGCCCACGATGACGGCGGGCATCGACTTCCAGGGTTGGGCCCTGTACGGCTCCTACGTCTACCTGTGGGAGGGCGAGGCGTACGCCGGTACCTTCGATCCCGCCCTGGCGACGTCGAAGCTCTGGGCGTACGACATCAACAAGGGCGAGGTCGTCGAGTCCGTGAAGATCCTGGACGGCGCCGACCTGGTCTACCGCGAAGCCGAGGGCGTGGGCGTGTACGTCGACCCGCTCGGCTGCCCGCGCCTTTGCTTCGGCTTCGCCTCCGGCGTCACGGGCGACCGCCGCGCCAACCTCTTCTACCGCGACACTCTCGTGTGACCTACTGGGCGACGCCGTACAGACGGTCGCCGGCGTCGCCGAGGCCCGGAACGATGTAGCCCTTTTCGTTCAGGTGGGAGTCCATACCGGCGATGACGAGGTTGCACGGTACGTCGAGGTGGGTCAGTTCGTTCTCCACGCGCTTGACGCCTTCCGGGGCGGCCAGCAGGCAGATGGCGGTGATGTGGTCGGCGCCGCGGTCCACCAGGAACTGGATCGCTGCCGCGAGCGTGCCGCCGGTGGCGAGCATCGGGTCCAGGACGTAGCACTGGCGTCCGGACAGGTCCTCGGGAAGGCGTTCGGCGTACGTCGACGCGGTCAGGGTCTCCTCGTTCCGGACCATGCCGAGAAAACCGACCTCCGCGGTCGGGAGCAGCCGGGTCATGCCCTCGAGCATGCCGAGACCGGCGCGCAGGATCGGGACGACGAGCGGCTTCGGCGCGGCGAGCTTCACGCCCTGCGCCTCCGCGACCGGGGTCTGCACCGTGACCGGACCGGTCCGCACGTCCCGGGTCGCCTCGTAGGCGAGCAGCGTGACGAGCTCCTCGGTCAGCCGCCGGAACGTGGGTGAGTCCGTGTGCTCGTCGCGCAGCGCGGTGAGCTTGTGGGCGACGAGCGGGTGGTCCACGACGAGGATCTGCATAAGGCCGAACGGTACCGTCGGCGATTCGCGGCGGGAAAGCGCGCCCGCTGTCAGACTGGAAGTGCATTGGATTGGCCCTGTCGCCCACCAGGGAGTAGTTCGATGACCGAGAAGACGCCCGAGCAGCTCGACCGGCTGCGCCGCCGCGCCGCCTTTCTGCGCGAGCTCGACGAAATGCGTGCCCTCCGCGACCGGATCGCGCCCCGGCGGGCCCGCGTCCGGCAGTTGCGCGAGGCGATGCGCAGAGCGACGTACCATCACTGAGGCGTAGGCCGGTGTTGGCGGATCCGATATCGGCTTGAGATCGCCGGGACGCCGCAGACCTGCGACGATGATGCGGTGTCTGATGCCACGGTTACCGACCTGGACTTCGCGGTCGCTGCGTACACCGAGGACGGGAACTGGACCGTCACGCCGCTGGTACTGCGCGGTGAGCCCGATCTGTCCACGCTGGTGTCAGCACTCCGCCGGTATCCCGGTGAGGCCGGGGTGCTCGGCCTGGTGTCGGTCGACGAGGACTTCTTCGTCCTGGTCCGGGTGCTCGGCGGCCGCGCCCGGCTGCTGATCTCCGACGTGACCGCCGCGACCGAGTGGCCGCTGGCCCGGCAGGTCGTGGACGAGCTCGACATCCCGCTGGCCGATGACGACGACGAGCAGGTGCCGGCCGGCGACCTGACGATCGTCGCCGACCTCGGGATGACCGCGATGGACCTCGGCGCGCTGTGCGACGACGTCGACCTCTATCCGTACGAGATGCTCGAGGAGATCGCCGAGACCCTTGGCTTCGGCAACCAGTTCCACGACGCCATCGAAGCCGTTGGCTAGCCCGATCCTGCGGCAGGCGTGGTCGCGGTTGATGACGCTGGCCCTCGAGGAGGCCGAGCGGGCGTTGCCCGACGTACCGATCGGGGCCCTCGTGGTGGACGAGGGCGGGGAGATCATCGGGCGCGGCCACAACGAGCGTGAGGCGACCGGCGATCCGACCGCGCACGCCGAGGTGCTCGCGATCCGCGACGCGGCCCGCCACGTCGGCGAGTGGCGGCTGACCGGCTGCACGTTGGTGGTCACCCTGGAGCCGTGCACGATGTGCGCCGGGGCGATCGTGCTGTCCCGGCTGGATCGGCTGATCTTCGCGGCGTACGACGAGAAAGCCGGTGCGGTGGGGTCGCTCTGGGACGTCGTACGGGACCGCCGGCTCAACCACCGGCCCGAGGTGATCGGCGGCGTGATGGCCGACGAGGCCGGTGCCCGGCTGCGCGATTTCTTCATCGGCCACAGACCTTGATATTGTCCTCGGCGGTGGCGTGTCCGAGCGGCCGAAGGAGCGCGCCTCGAAAGCGCGTGACGGGCAACCCCCGTCCGAGGGTTCAAATCCCTCCGCCACCGCCATTCGGTCAGATGGTTCCGCACGAAGTGTGGGACCATCTGACCGAATATCAAGTGCTGTGGGATTTGGGAGGAGCCTGCGACGGTTCCCTCCGCCACCGCCAACCGCCCTCCGGGGCGGCCAGATAGGCCGGAGACCCTGATGCTGTGTGATGCGTCAGGGTTTTCGTCTCTCTGGACCTGACTCGGGACGCTCGACGAGAGGGCCCCTATGGATGTTGCGGAGCTCGACGGGATTCTGCTCGCGGGCGCGGCGATTCTGCTCGTCGCCGTGGTCGCGGTGCGGTTCTCCGCGCGGCTCGGGCTCCCGTCGCTGCTGATCTACCTCGGGATGGGGCTGCTCCTGGGGGAGTCGGGTCCGGGGCACATCCATTTCGAGGACGCGCAGCTGGCGCATGCGCTCGGGTTCGCGGCGCTGGTGGTGATCCTGACCGAGGGCGGTCTGACCACCAGGTGGAACGAAGTACGGCCGGTCATGCCGCTCGGGCTCGTGCTGGCGACGGTCGGGGTCGCGGTCAGCGTCGGTGTCGTCGCCTGTGTGGCGCATTTCGTGCTGGGCCTGAACTGGCAGTTGTCGGTGCTGCTCGGGGCCGTGACGTCGCCGACGGACGCGGCGGCCGTGTTCTCGGTGCTCAGACGGGTGCCGATCCGTCCGAGGCTGCGTGGGGCGCTGGAGGCGGAGTCCGGTCTGAACGACGCCCCGACGGTCCTGCTGGTCACGCTCGTCAGCACCGGCGAGGTCGGCGAGAAGGGCCTGCTGTGGTTCAGCGGCCTGGTCGTCTACGAACTGGTCGTCGGCGCGCTGTTCGGACTGCTGATCGGGTGGGTGAGCGTAGGGCTGATCCGCCGCATGGCGCTCGGATCCGCCGGTTTGTACCCGCTGGCGGTGCTCTCGGTGGCGTTCATCTCGTACGCCGGTGGCTCGGTGCTGCTCCACGTGTCGGGGTTCGCGGCCGTTTACGTGACGTCGCTGGTGCTGGGACGGGCGGAGTTGCCGAACCGGATGGCGACCCGGTCGTTCGTCGACGGGATCGCCTGGCTCGCGCAGATCGGGTTGTTCGTGATGCTCGGGCTGCTGGCGTCGCCGGGGCGGTTCCGGTGGGACGACGTACTGGTCGCCCTGGTGATCGGCGTCGCGGTGACGGTCGTCGGGCGGTTCGCGTCGGTGGCGATCTCGGCGGCGCCGTTCCGGTTGCCGTGGCGAGAGCGGACCTTCATCTCGTGGGCGGGCCTGCGGGGCGCGGTGCCGATCGTGCTCGCCACTATCCCGCTCGCCGAGCAGGTGCCGCAGGCGCAGCGGATCTTCGACGTGGTGTTCGTGCTGGTGCTGCTGTTCACGCTGCTGCAGGGGCCGTCGCTGCCGTGGCTGGCGAAGCGGCTGGGCGTCCTCGACGAGAATGCGGCGCACGAGGTGGACATCGACGTGGCGCCGCTGGAGTCGCTCGGCGCGGACATGCTTCAGGTGTACGTCCCGAGCGAGTCCCGGCTGGCGGGGGTCGAGATCACTGAGCTGCGGCTACCACCCGGTGTCTCGGTCGCGCTGGTGATCCGCGGCGAGCGCGCCTTTGTCCCGGACCGCCGTACCGTGCTCCGGGCCGCCGACAACCTGCTCGTGGTCGCGCCCAGCCCGGTCCGCGAACAGACCGTTCGCCGCCTCCGCGCCGTCTCCCGAGCCGGCCGCCTGGCCGGCTGGTTCGGCGAACGCGGCCGCGAGAACAGCTAGAACAGCTAGAACAGCTAGAACAGTTAGTTCGGGTTCTGCCCCGACGGGATCGGCTGCGGGCTGTGGATGACCGGGAGGCAGACGGTGGCGCCGGGGGCGACGGTGACCGACGGGATGCCCTTGAGCTTCACGGAGCCGAAACCGGCGCCGATGACCAGGTCGACGGTGTGATCGGTGCGACCGTCGGCGACCATGACCGCCTTCTGGTTCAGCTGACCCGCGACCAGGAGCATCTCGGGCGCGTCCGCGGCGGCACCGCGCAGCGCCACCACGTCGACCTTGTCCCCCTTGGGCTCGTTCGCGACCTTGTCGATGTTGAACCCACGCTGCTTGAGCGCCTCGGCCACCCGGCCGGCCGATCCCGCGCGGGCCCCGCCGTTGTAGACGTTCAGCACGACCTGCTTCGGGACCAGACGGTTGTTGGTCAGTTTCTGCTCGGTGCAGGTCGGCTCGGCGCTACTGTTCACGAGCGAGTTCCAGCCCCACCAGCCCCCACCGACGAGGATCCCCAGCAGGATCACCATCGTGATCGGCGTACGCCACCGGATCCGCGAGTGCGGTCTCGGTTGCGGATGGATCGCTGTCATTTGCTCCTCCCCCCGTGAGCGGCAGCCATTGGTCAGTCCACTACCAGTACCCGTGCATGCAGGACCTGACGCTGCTGCAGCGCCGCACGGAGTGCTCGGTGCAGGCCGTCCTCGAGGTACAGATCGCCCTTCCACTCCACCACGTGCGCGAACAGATCGCCGTAGAAAGTCGAGTCCTCGTCGAGCAGCGCGTTCAGGTCCAAAGTGCCCTTCGTCGTGACGAGTTCGTCCAGCCGCACCTGCCTGGGCGGCAGTGAAGACCAGTCCTTCGGCCGCAGCCCATGGTCCGGGTACGGCTTGTCGTCCCCGACACGCTTGAAGATCACCCACCGAAGTCTAGCGGTGTGAAAGGTCCTGCGAGGAGGTCACGAATGTCACCGGAATAGTCCGCTGAGCGACTCAACCTTTCGATGCCGTTGGACGTCCCACAGGAACAGGGCACAGTGGGCGCGGTTCCGCGCCCACGACCATGGGGGTGAACGGTATGCGAATTCTTCCCGAACTCGGCCTCGCGACCGCGGCGATCACGTTGATCGGGCTCGGTACGACGGTGCCGGCCGAGGCGATCACGGTGTCTCAGGTGAAGGCGGTCCAGACCCGCCTGAACGGTCTCGGCTGCACCTCGGGCCCGGTCGACGGCAAGGCCGGTGCGATGACCCAGGCGGCGACCGTCCGGTTCCAGTCAGCCAACGTCCTGAGTCAGACCGGTTCGCTGAACAGTACGACGTACGCGCGGCTGATGGCCTCGACCGCGAAGCGCTGCGACGTCCGCCCCGTGCCCGGCCGCTCGGGGACCGGGCGCCGGATCGTGATCAGCCAGACGCAGAACTGGGTGTGGCTGATCGATGCCCGGGGCAAGGTGGTCCGGCAGGGCGGGATCATCGACAACCCGACGTACCTGAAGGCCGGCACGTACACGAGCGGCTCGAAGTGCGGGCGGGCGGCGCGGGTACTGCGGAACACCGACGGCGGACGGCTCTACCTGAACCATTTCGTCCGGTTCGCACCGTGCGGGGTCGGGTTCCACCAGATTCCGACGTACCAGTCGAACGGGCAGCAGATCCACGCCGACTGGCTGCTCGGGACGAACTACCGGGCCTCCCACGGCTGCATCCGGGTCTCGGCCTCGATGTCGGTCGCCATCTGGTCCTTCGCGGCGGGCGCGACGCGTGTGGTCGTGATGCGCTGACTGCGGAGGGCTAGCATTCGAGCGGGCAATTCCGTCAACCGGGGAAAGGCGCGCTCAGATGGCCGAGAAAGCCGACGTCGTGGAGACCGTGAAGCAGGGGTACGCGTTCGAGGGGGCGGCGCTCGAGCTGGGTGCGCTGCTGGTCGACGACGAGCCGGCACCGGAGGCGGCGGTCCGGATCCCGCTGGGAATGATGAACCGGCACGGCCTGGTCGCGGGTGCTACCGGTACCGGTAAGACGAAGACTCTGCAGTTGATGGCCGAGCAGCTGTCCGCGGCCGGTGTCGCGGTGTTCGCCGCCGATATCAAGGGCGACCTGTCCGGCGTCTCGCAGCCGGGTGAGGGCAACGACAAGCTGCTGGCCCGGACCAAGTCGATCGGCCAGGACTGGACCGCGACCGGCTTCCCGACCGAGTTCTACGCGCTCGGCGGGCAGGGTGCGGGGATCCCGATCCGCGCGACGATCACGTCGTTCGGCCCGGTGCTGCTGTCCAAGGTGCTGGGGCTCAACGACGTCCAGGAGTCGTCGCTCGGGCTGATCTTCCACTACGCGGACAAGGCCGGGCTGACGCTGCTCGACCTCAAGGACCTGCGGGCCGTCATCACGCACCTCACGTCCGACGAGGGCAAGGACGACCTGAAGGAGCTGGGCGGGCTGTCCGCGGCGACGGCCGGCGTGATCCTGCGGTCGCTGATCGGGTTCGCGGACCAGGGCGCCGAGGCGTTCTTCGGCGAGCCGGAGTTCGACACCGCGGACCTGCTGCAGCAGCGCGACGGCAAGGGCGTCATCTCGCTGCTCGAGCTGCCGAACCTGCAGGACCGGCCGGCGCTGTTCTCGACGTTCCTGATGTGGCTGCTCGCCGACCTGTTCCACGACCTGCCCGAGGTCGGCGACGTCGACAAGCCCAAGCTGGTGTTCTTCTTCGACGAGGCGCACCTGCTGTTCAACGACGCCTCGAAGGCGTTCCTGGACTCGATCGCGCAGACCGTCCGGCTGATCCGGTCGAAGGGCGTCGGCGTGTTCTTCGTGACCCAGACGCCGAAGGACGTTCCGGACGACGTCCTGGCGCAGCTCGGTTCGCGCGTGCAGCACCAGCTGCGGGCGCACACGCCGAACGACGCGAAGGCGCTGAAGGCGACGGTGTCGACGTTCCCGAGCTCGTCGTACGACCTGGGTGAGGTGCTGACCCAGCTCGGGATCGGTGAGGCGATCGTGACCGTGATGAACGAGAAGGGCGCGCCGACCCCGGTCGCGTGGACCCGGCTGCGGGCGCCGCAGTCGCTGATGGCGCCGGCGTCCGCGGAGCAGCTGACCGCGACGGTGCAGGCGTCGGCGAACAACGCGAAGTACTCGCAGACGCTCGACCGCGAGTCGGCGTACGAGGTGCTCGCGGCGAAGGTGCAGGCCGGTGCCGCGCAGGCCGAGGCCGAGAAGCAGCAGCAGGAGCAGGCCAAGCAGCAGCAGGAGCCGCGGCCGCGGGCGCAGAAGCAGGAGAAGTCGATGGTCGAGCAGGTCGTCGGGTCGTCCGCCTTCAAGCAGTTCGCCCGTTCGGCCGGCCGGGAGATCGTCCGCGGCCTGTTCGGCGCAGCCCGCCGCCGGCGCTGAAAGCATCGGCGATCGTTCTCAAGTCGTCATCCATAGCCGCGCCGACACCGATTGGGACCTGACGCCCGCACGTCGTACCGTGTGAGGTGATGGTTGCACAGAGTAGGCGAGCGATACGTTCCTGGGCGCTCTGGACCCTGACGGTCCCGGCGTTCGCCGTTGTCGTGCTCGTCGATCTGGCCGCGATCGGGTACGGCGTGCACGCGTTCACCGACCGCCCGACCTGGCACGGGCTGGACGTCGTGTTCGCGCTGACCGTGTCCGCGCTGATCTCCGTCGAGGGCGCTCGCCGGGTGGAGCGCCGGCGGCGGCGCGGCGGCGCACTGCACAAGGACATCGCCCCGGCGTGGATGATCGCCGCGGCGCTCATCCTGCATCCGGCGCTGGCGATCCTGGTCGCGGTGCTGCTACGGATCTGGTGGCGGATCCGGGCCGGCAAGTGCATCCCGTACCGCTGGGCCTTCTCGACCGCCGTCCACGTCCTCGCGGTCGGCGCCGCGCACGCGGTCTTCGTCTCCGCGCGCGGCCTGACCGCCGACAGCGGCCTCGGCCTGGTCGTCTCGATGGTCGGCGGCGCGATCGCGTACGTCGTGACCGACACCCTGCTGTGCGGACTCGCGATCTCGCTGATCATTCCGGGCAGCAACCGCCGCGAGACAGTCGGCGGGCTGGACGATCTGTGCACCGACGCGACGGCCGCCACCTTCGGCTGCCTGCTCGCGGCGGCCTGCCTGATCAGCCCGTGGTTCGCGTTCGTCGCGATCCCGATCACGCTGACCGCGCAGCGCGCGCTGCTCCTCGGCCAGTTGGAGACCGAGGCCCAGACCGACCCGAAGACCAGCCTGACCCGGGTCGACTGGTGGCGCCGCCGGACCGAGCAGATGCTGCGCACCTCGCGGAACCAGCACGAGTCGATGGCAGTGCTGCTGATCGACATCGACCACTTCAAGCAGGTCAACGACCGGCACGGGCACCTGGTCGGCGACGAGGCGCTGCGCGCGGTCGCGACGATCCTGCGCAGCGCGATCCGGGCGAAGGACGTGATCGGCCGGTTCGGCGGCGAGGAGTTCGTGATCGCGCTCCCGGACACCGGCCTCGACGAGGCGACGGTGACCGCCGACCGGCTCCGCAACGCGGTCGCCAACAGCCCGCTGGCCGCGATGTGCGCCGGCGTACTCGACGACCCGGACCTGGATCCGGACACCTTTCGCCTGACCGTCAGCATCGGGGTCGCGGTGTACCCGACCGACGGGGCGACCGTGGACGACCTGCTGCTCCGCGCCGACCGCGCGATGTACGCCGCGAAGGCCGCCGGCCGGAACCGGGTCCGCCTGGCCGCCGACACCGTCCCGCTGCCCCGGCTGACCGCGTCGAGGCAATTCTCGGAACAGACAGAACCTTTGGCGCCCGCTCCGCGTCCTGTGAGGTGAGGACGGCAGGACGGAGCGCACATGGCGGTAACGGGGAGTCGTGACGACGACTTCACGGCGTTCGTGCTGGCCAGATCCGCGCGGTTGGTGCACTTCGCGCGGGTGCTCTGTGGTGACGCCGGCCTCGCGGAGGATCTGGTGCAGACCGCGCTCGAGAAGGCGTACCTGCGCTGGGACCGGATCGAGATGGCCGACCCGTTCGCATACGTCCGGCAGGCGGTGGTCAACCAGCACCTGTCCTGGGTACGGCGCCGGCCGTGGCGTGAGCGTCCCAGTGGCGACGCGGCGGAGCTCGACCTGCTCCTCGAAGCGGCCGTCGATCCGAGTGGCGGGGTCCATCGGCGAGTGGCGGTCGGGGCCGCGCTCGCCACGCTGAGCCGGCGCGAGCGAGCAGTCGTCGTACTGCGGTACGTCGAGGACCTCACCGAACGCGAGACCGCGGCGGTTCTCGGAGTGGCGATCGGGACGGTGAAGAGCGCGAATGCGCGAGCCCTGGACAAGCTACGGGCCGCGCCGGAGCTGAGCGGCGTGGGGGAGCGAACATGAACGACGAGCGCGGGACGCCGGCCGAGGAGCGGCTTCGGGTCGTGCTGGCACCGGACGATTCCATCGCGCCTCTCGATCCGGCGCGGGTGATTGCTGGTGCCCGTCGGCGGCGGACCCGGGGGCGGGTCGCTGCGGCCGGGGCTTCGGTTGCGGTCGTCGCTGTGGTGGCGGTCGCGGGAATCGCGGGCAGTGGTCAGCTGCGGGGCGACGTACCGCAGCCGGCGAATCCTGGTCCGTCGCCGACTGTCCGGACTCCGACCCCGACACCGACGCGCGCGACCCCGACCACACCTGAGCCGACGCCGACGATGCCGCCCGGCGTGCGGCCGACCGGGCCGCCCACGGCGCGACCTACGAGTACTCCGTCGGGTTTGCCCACCTCGACGCGCTCTGTCCGCTGAACAGAACCTTTTCGCGACCCGGCTGCGTCCTTCAGCCCGACCGAACATCAAAAAGGTGCGGAGGGCAACAATGAACGAGGTAGGCCGGAAGCGGCGGATGACCCGGATCCTGCTGGGCGGGCTCGCGGCCGCGGCGGTGGTGGGCGTCGTAGTCGCCGGTACGGCGATGGCGCGCAGCGGCAACTCAACTGCCGACACATCCGTCCAAGGCGGACCAACCGCCGCAACCCCGTCGCAGGCAACCCCAACCGCAGCCACCCCGAGCGAGGCCGCCACCCCGACCCGCTCACCATCGTCACGGCCGGTCCCCCCGACCCTCCCGCCAACCCTCCCGTCAACGCCGTCTCCCACGTGCAGCCCAACCGCAGCGCCAACGCGCCCTCCGACCGCGACGCCGAGCCTCCCGCCGACCACGACGCCGACTCGTCGGCCGGTTCCTACGCCGACTCGTTCGCCGAGGGATTCTTCTTCCTGCGCGACGCCGACGGTCTCGCCGACGCGGCCGCCTGCGCCGCGGGCGACTCCGACGCGGTCTCCGCGTGCGGTGCGGCCGACGCCGACGGTGCCGGCTACCCCGTCTGTCGCGCCGACCCGGTGGTCTGAGCCGCGGGCGACTCCGACGCAGCCGCCGACGGTGCCGTCGCGCGGTAAGTAGGGGCGGACCTCAGCCACTCACCAAGCCGACAGCCGCACGCCCACCGAGCAGTCGGTGAGCGTGCGGCCGTGGTGTTGGTGAGTGGCTGACGTTCAGCAGGCGCCGAAGCTGCCCGCCGAAACCCACGCCTTCGCGACGTACATGCCGGCGTTGACCCGCAGCCACACATTGCTCGTGCCCTGCGACCCGGTGACGCTCTCCCCAGTGGTCTGGCACTCGACGGTGACCTGAGCCGACTTGCCGGCCATCCCAACGACCGCGCCGGTCGAGTTCGGCGCGTTCCGCACGTTCAGATACCCGGACGAGATGGATACCGTCCCGCGCCCGCCGTCGCCGGTCCACAGGTACGTGACGTCGACCCACGAGTTGTCGGCCAGCTTGAGCGCGTCCCAGAACACGCCATCCGCGAGGTCGATCCCCGCCGGGTTCGCGACGGTCCGGCCGAACTGGTCCTTCCCGCCGTTGTACCCGCTCTGGTACGCCGCCTGCGCCTCTGGCTTGCCCTGTGGCAGGTCCTTCCACATCTCGCGGGTCGCGCTCGGGTTCCAGTAGTCGTCCTTGGTGTTCCACGGTCCGACGTCCCACACCGGCTCGAACGCGCAGCGCGAAGCGGTGCAGACCTTCACCGAGTACGTTCCGGATCCGGCGCCGGACAGGCCGCGTCGTGACGGCAGGGCGACGAAGTGGTCCCGGCTCACGATCACGTGGCCGTTGGCCGTCGTACCGCCGACCAGACCTTCACGCGTGGCGAAGACGTGCGACTTGAGCGGTGCCGCTTGGATCGTCATCCGCGGTACGGCGGCCTGGTCAGCGGGCTGCACCGTAACGTCGCCGACCCATGGGCTCGCGCCGGTCGACGGGGCGCTGACGATGATGCGGACCTGGACCTGGTCGCTCGCGCCGGGCAGCGCGGTCGGTGTACCGGCCTTGGCAGCCGTCCACTCCGACCACCTGTTGTTGACCCACGACCGTACGTCGACCTCCGCCGACGAACCGTCCGGCGTACCAGAGGCGTAGCCGACGACCACGGCCGACGTGGGATCCGCGAACCGGACCGGTATGAGTTCGGCCAGGCCGGAGCGTTGCTTGATCTCGGTGGATCCGATCGCGGCCGGCGCGTCGCCGAGGACGATGCGGCTGCCGTCGACCTTGACGTTGCTGGATCCCGCGACGGGTCGGGCCGCGACCGAGACGGGGTCAGGGGTGGCGGCGGCGCTGGGCAAGGTTGCCGTAAAGATCGCGGCGGTCATCGCCAGACAGGCCGTGAGCGCGGTTGTACGGGTGATACGCATGGGCGGAACCTCCGGGGCGGTGAAGGCTTGAGCACCCAATGTGACTCACAAACACCTCTTCTGCATAGCCCGTGAATAAATTTCTCGTGACTAGGCAGAACCCGATCGGTCACCCAGCGGGTTTGGACCGGTGTGACAGAGGCTGAGGAGAATCGATGACCCGGACCGCGGACGCCGACTTCGAGCGATTCGTCGTGGCGCAGTCGACCCCCTTGCTCCGCTTCGCGGAGATGCTGTGCGGCGATCGGCACACCGCCGAGGACCTGGTGCAGCAGGCGTTGATGCGGTCCTACCCGAAGTGGCACCGGCTGGAGGGCGACCCGTTGCGGTACGTCCGGCGGGTGCTGGTCAACCGATTCCTCTCCCAGGCCCGCCGGCGCTGGAACAACGAAGTACCCAGCGACCCGGTGCAGAACGACTGGGACCAGCGAGCGGTGGCGGACTTCGCCGGGGCGGTCCAGACCAGGGAGGCCGTGCTCTCGGCTCTCAGTGGTCTGACCGTCCGGGAGAGAGCCGTGGTCGCGCTGCGCTACTCGCAGGATCTCTCCGAGGCCGAGACCGCCGAGCTGCTCGGCATGGCGGCCGGGACCGTGAAGAGCACGGCCTCCCGGGCGCTGGCCAAGTTGCGTCTGGCACCCGACCTGATCGATACCGGAGTTGGAGGAAACTGATGAGTGACGAGCAGCGGGTACACGACGCGCTCACGTACGAGATGGAGCCGTGGCAGCCGGACGCCGGCGACCTGATGCGGCGCGGCAAGCGGCTGAGCTGGCTGCGCCGGGGACTGGCCGCGGCGGGTGTCACCGCACTGGCCGGAACCGTTGCGACGGTGTCCGCCGCGGTTGGCGGACCGGCCCTGCCGGTGAAGAACCTGCTGGCCGGTGGCGGAAAGCCTCCGGTGCCGGCGGTGATTCCGGCCGGTACGCCGTCGGCGCCGTCGGTGGACCCGACGTGCCTGCCGCAGAAGCCGGAGAAGCCGCAGCTGCCCAAGGTGACGGTCTCGGTGAACAAGACCATCGACCCGAACAACCCGCCGACGCCGACGGTCCCGGGCAAGCCCAGTCTGCCGACTGCCAAGCCGACGCTGCCCGGCAAGCCGAGTCTTCCGACCACTCCGCCGTCGCTGCCGGGTAAGCCGCAGGTTCCGACGACCAAGCCGACACTGCCGACGCCGAGCTTCCCGACGACCAAGCCGAGCTGGCCGACCACGAAGCCGACCGGGAAGCCGACGCTGCCGACGGCCAAGCCGTCGCTCCCGGGAACGCCGACCGTGCCGACCGCCAAGCCGACCCTGCCGACGACGAAGCCGACACTGCCCGGGAAGCCCACTCTGCCGACCGCCAAGCCGTCGCTCCCGACGACGAAGCCCAGCCTGCCCTCGGCCAAGCCGGTCCCGACGCCGACGGTGCCGGACTGCGTGGACGGCGTACCGACCGCGAAGCCGACCGCGCCGAAGCCGTCACTGCCGACCTTGCCGACGGTGCCGGGGAAGCCGACCGCCAAGCCGACTGCGCCGTCCCTGCCGACGGTCACGGTCTCCGGTGGCGTGGAGGTGACCGTCGACCCGGGCAAGTCGCAGACCGCCGAGCCGACGCTCCCGAGCAAGCCGTCGATTCCGACGACCAAGCCGACGTTCCCGACCCCGTCCGAGAAGCCCAGCATCCCGACGCCGAGCTTCCCGACGACCTTCCCCACCGGCCACCCCTCCTCAAGCCGGTAGGGCACCCCGCCACCGGCGAGTAGGTCACGCAGCCCTACTCGCCGGTGGCACCATCCACCAGCTCGCGGGCCACGTCCAGGTGGCCCGCGTGCCGTGCGTATTCCTGTAAGACGTGGAACAGGATCCAGTTCAGGGTCGGCCGGTCGTCGGTCCCGAAGCGCCCGCCGGCCGCCGCGACCGTTGCCGGATCCTCGCCGGCGACCACGCTGCGGGTGAACTCGCCGCCCGCGTGCAGCTGGGCCAGCAAGCTTTCCAACGTGTCGTCGGGTTCGAGTGTCCAAGGGTTGTCCGGATCGTCCGCGGAGTCGCCCCAGGGGTGATCGACGGACTCGCCGGTGAAGCCCCAGCGCAGCCAGCGCCGCTCCATGAAGACCAGGTGCTTCAGTAGCTCCAGTGGCGCCCATCCCGACGGCAGCCGACTGTTGCGCAGCTCGGCGTCGCTGAGCCCGACGAGCTTCGTCTCGATGATTTCGCGGTAGCGATCGAGGTACTGCAGATGCAGTTCGATCGTGTCGGCGAGGTCGCGCGGGGGCTTCATGACAGTGACCGCAGATACTCGGCGGTTGCGCCGTCGGCCGGGTAGAAGGACTCGATCATGAGCTCCGACACCGTGACGTCGAGCGGTGTGCCGAACGTGGCGATGGTGGTCAGGAGCGACAGTTCGCGGCCGTCGTGGGTGAGGTTGAACGGTACGACGACCTCGGCCGGCCCGGGTGGTGCCGGTTTGTCGTCGACGGCGTACCCGCGAAGTTCGTCGTACAGGTCCTGGAGTTCGGGGTCCGCGGTGCCGGCGACCTGGCGTTGCAGGCTCGCGAGCGCGGCGGCGCGGACCTCGGCGATGTTGGCGATCCGCCGGGCCAGGCCGTCCGGGTGCAGGGTCAGACGGAGTGCGTTGATCGGTGCCTGTAGCAACTTCTCGTCGACGTCCGTGGTGAAGATCGCGATCCCGGCGTTCGCCTCGACGATGTTCCACCAGCGGTCGACGACCAGCGCCGGGTACGGCTCGTGGGCCTTCAGCAGACGACGCAGCGTCGTACGGATCGCGAGCATCGACGGCGAGTGCAGTGACGCCTCGCTGTAGACCGGCGCGAACCCGCCCGCCAGCAGCAACTGGTTGCGGTCCCGCAGCGGTACGTCGAGATGCTCGGCCAGCCGCATCACCATCTCGCGACTCGGTTTCGATCGCCCGGTCTCCACGAAACTCACGTGCCGGGTGGACACCTCGACCCGGTTCGCAAGCTCGAGCTGGCTGAGCCGCCGGCGCTCCCGCCAGTCGCGCAGAAGCTCACCGACAGGGCGCTGGAACGTCTCCTCGATCGTCGCTGCCATGCTCCGACCGTAGCGGGTGGCCCTCGACCTGACATAGACATCGCCATTACCTCTGACGTCATCGACGGTACGCCGGACCTGGCGGCAAGGTTCTGGTCATCGCAACCGATCGAGGAGCAAACACCATGAACGCAACGACTCTCGCCGACCAGTACTTCGCGATGTGGAACGCCGCCGACGCCGACCACCGGGCCGAGCTCATCGCCGGGACCTGGACCGACGACGCAACCTTCCAGGACCCGAGCTTCGAGACCGCCGGGCATGACGAGCTGAACAAGCTGGTCGGCGCCGCGCAGCAGATGTTCCCGGGCTTGTCGTTCGTCCGCATCGGCGACATCGACGAGCACCACAACTACCTCCGCTGGACCTGGCACCTGAAGGCCGAAGGGCAGGAGGCAGTCGCCGGCGGCACCGACATCGTCGTGCTCGACGCCGACGGGAAGATCCGGCAACTCATCGGGTTCCACGACTTCGCGCCGGAGCACTGAGGCACATTAATTCGGTGGAGGGTGCTCGCCGCACGTGCGCAGGATGGAACATGCTCACCACCGAAGAGCTGGACGTTTTCGAGCGCGACGGGATCGTGAAGATCCCGTCCGCGTTCTCCTCCGACGAGGCCGCGGGGATGCGGGACGTGCTGTGGAACGAGCTGTCCGCGCGGCATGCCATGGATCGCGACGACCGTTCGACCTGGACGCCGTTGCGACCGACCGGTCTGAAAACCACCAAGTTCGATCGGCGCGCGCACGCGATCCTCGGTCCGCGGGTGCGGTCGGCGCTCGACGGGCTGCTCGGCGAATGGGTCGAGCCGAAGCACCAGGGCCAGGTGCTGGTCACGATGCCGGAGGGCGTGCCGTGGGCGGTGCCGCATCGGCAGTGGCACACGGACGCCGGTTTCGAGAGCGAGACCGGCGCTGTGAAGATCTGGGCGTTGTACGGCGATGTCGGGCCGGGGGGCGGCGGGACTCCGCAGGTCGCCGGCTCGCACAAGGTGATCGAGCGGTTCTTGACCACGACGGACGAGCGCGAGTTCAAGACGGTTCGCGATCAGGTGCTGCGGTCGGATCCGTGGTTCCGCAACCTGACGTCGGAGCAGCGCACGGTGGACCCGATGGAGCCTGCCGATCTCGACGGACTGCCGGTTCGCGTCGTCGAGCTCACCGGTCAGGCCGGTGACGTGTACCTGACGCATCCGTGGATCCTGCACTCGATCGCGCCGAACGCGGCCGACACTCCACGGATGATGCGCAGCCGGTTCATCTGGAAAGCTCAGTGACCAGTCGCGCGCACCGCACCGGGTCCTCGGTGAGGCCGACGGAGAGTCCCCAGAGCCAGTAGTCGACGGTTCGCCAGATCACCCAGTCGCGCGCCCGGTCCCGATCGAGACCCGCTTCCCGGACCGCGATGTCGAAGTACCGGACGATGTCGTCCATCTTGTCGAGGTCCCACCACAGCACCCGGCCGAGGTCGTACTCGATGTCCCCGCGGAACAGCACCGGGTCGACGGTCAGCCACTCCTCCCGTTGCCCGGCGAGCACCTGACCGGAGTGGAAGTCACCGTTGACCGCGAGCGCCGAGGTGGTCTCGGACGGCGCGACGTCGAGCGCCTCGCGCAGGATCGCGATGTCGAACGGCCGGCCGAGTCGCTCCCATTCCGGCTCCAGTTGCGCCGATCGCGTCGTGACGATGTCCGCGGTCGATCGCGCGTCGTCCGGCGCGGGTACGGCGAGTCTGCGCATCAGCTGCCCGAGTACGGCGACCGCCTCGTCGACGGGCCGGGTCGTCAACGGTGTGGACAACCGCTCCAGCAACATCGCGCCGGACTCGACGTCGGCGTCGTACAGCTGGGCCATGCCCCGGCCTGCCCACCAACGGAGCGCCCAGGTCTGCTCGGCTACCTCCGCTCCGGGTGGCGACATCCGCAGTACGAACTCCTCGCCGCCCCGCGTGACCGGTACGACGACCGCGTTCGACCCGTGTGCAACCGCTCCCACGACCGTCAGATCCCACCGCCCGCACTGCCGCTCGACCGCCATCGGCAGATCCCGCAACCAGTCCGCGCCCTCGGTCCACCACCGCGGCATCCGCAGAAACTCCTCAGGCAACTCGATCACCCGGTCACCGTAGCGGGTGCCTGAGAGCCCCGCGCCTACTGCGCGGCACCCGGCGGGCACCTCGCCGCACTGGAGGAAAGGCCACGATGAAACCACATCGAGGCCTTCCCTCCAGCACGCCGAGGCACTCCGCCGGGCACCTGCTCGCTACGGCGCAGGGCTCCCAGGCACCCGCGCCGGGGCAACCCGGGGCATTCAGCTGATTTGGAAATGCCCTCCCCGGCGGCGGGATCGAGGATCATGATGTTGGGCATGGGCGGAGAGGTTGACCAGGACGGGTTGCAGTTCGACGCGGAAGTTTCCCGGCAGATCGAAGCGGTCTACACCACGTCGGACATGGTCGAGCAGCGTCGGGCGGTGCGGGCGGCACTGGCGTTGCGGCCCGGCGACCGGGTGCTGGACGTCGGCTTCGGGCCGGGGCTACTGGCCGCGGAGATGGCCGGCGAGGTGGGACCGAGCGGGCGGATCTGCGGGATCGACATCAGCGAGAGCATGCTGGCGATCGCCCGGACCCGCGCCGACGTCCCCGGCGGACCGGGCCTCGAACTCGAACTCGGCTCGGTCGCGCGGATCCCGCACCCCGCGGAGAGCTTCGACGTGGTGGTGTCCACCCAGGTCTTCGAGTACGTCGACGACGTCGCGGCCGCACTGGAAGAGGTACGGCGGGTGCTCCGGCCGGCGGGTCGCGTCGTACTGCTGGACACAGACTGGGGTTCGGTGGTCTGGCGATCGAGTGACGACGAGCGGATGGCCCGTGTACTGACCGCGTTCGAGGACCACCTGGCGGATCCGCATCTGCCCCGGACGCTGGCCGACGTACTGGCGAAGACCGGTTTCACGCCGACCCATCAGCAGGTGGTGCCGATCCTCAACACGGCGTACGACCAGCACACGTACAGCGGCGGGTTGATCGACATCGTGTCGGACTTCGTCCCCGGTCATGCCGGCGTGACCGAGGAGGAGGCGCTTGCCTGGGCGGACGATCTGCGCGGTCTCGGCGCGAGCTACTTCTTCAGCCTGAACAGGTACTTGTTCGTCGCGTCGGCGCTCTGAACTTTCCGGACCTCGGCGGGCGCATCCTGGGAGAGACACACCCGCCGGGCCGGTCGTTCTCCCGCCCCTCAGTGGGAGAACTCGCGGCTCGGTGAACACCACCCATGCCCGAATGGCACTGACCGAACCGCGGGACCACCTACAGGTACCCCACTTCGCGGCTCCGCACACACCCCGGCACGCGATCCGGTCGGAAAACTTCACGTTCCTCAAACCTTCGCCGGTAGTACCTGACCTGACAGCGGCCTAGGCTGGTTCGCGATTTTCGCGGTGCGCGGGCACCAAGGGGGAAGGAACAGCAATGCCGGAAGGGTTCGACGACGAGTTGACCGAAGAGCAGCTGGACGAGTTGGAGGCGCTCGGCGCGGCCGAGGACGCGGAGCGGATCCTCGGGGCCGGGGCCGGTGGAAAAGATGCCTGAGGCAAGGATTTCCTGGCGCGGCTTCACGATGAACAAACGCACCGTGGCGATGGCCGAGGCCGCGGAGCAGCTGTACCACTCGAAGTTCGCGATCCTGCAGGGGTCGTACAACGCCGGCGGCGTGGACGCCTCGGCCGGTACCCACGACGGCGGTGGCGCGGTCGACATCGACGTACGGACGAAGAGCGCCGCGCAGCGGGTCGCGGTGGTGAAGGCGCTCCGGCAGGTTGGGTTCGCTGCCTGGTTGCGGACACCCGCGCAGGGCAACTGGCCGTACCACGTGCACGCGATCGCGGTCGGCGACAAGGACCTGTCCCGCGGCGCCGCGCATCAGGTGGCGGAGTATCACCGGAAGCGGAACGGGCTGGCCGACCGCGGCCCGGACGACGGGCCGCCCGGGTACTACGGGATGACCTGGGAGCTCTACCTGAAGGCGCACCCGCCGAAGGAGCCGGTGCCGGACTCGACGATCTCGCTGGCCGCGATGGAGTACGCGCGAACGCACGACGCGATGACCGGCGTGTGGGGCGCGGACCGGGCCCGGGTGATCGCCTGGGCGGCGCACCCGCGGGTCGGCGCGATCACGAAGGCCGAGACGGTGCCGGCGGCCGGCGTACCGTGGCACCTGCATTTCCAGCGGGTGATCCGGAAGGTGCAGCTGCACTTCAAGCTCGAGGTGACCGGGATCTTCAACACCGCGGTCGCCGGGGTGATGAAGCGGTACGGGTACAAGATCGTCGCTTGAGCATGCCCGACCAGGTACGTCGCTTGAGCATCGACAAGGCCCCACCGGTAGCAGCCGGTGGGGCCTTGGTGGTCCACTACCGCCCGGGCATCCCCGGTGCAGCTGTGGAGGTGGAGAGCGGAACCGACGCCGATGCAGGGGTCAAGACGTCAGCTCCGCTTGCCTGTGTGGAGTTATCTCGAGTCGGCCGCCCAGACGTGCGCCTGGTGGAACTCGAGGTGTTGCCGCATCGCCGCCGGAGTGCCGCCGGTGCTGCCGAACCCGAGGTGGTTCATGGTCGGTACGACGACAGCGTGGACCTCGGACCGCTTCACCTCGTCGAGCAGCGCGTGGAACGCCGCGGACTCGGCCGCATCGCGCTCGGTGTAGACGGTTCCGAGGGTGAACCCCTCGGCGCTGGCGAAGGCGACGAGTGAATCGGTCGCCGCGGCCAGCTCCTCCGCGCAACTCAGCGCGTCGGCCCGTACGTACCCGAGCAGCGTCGGCCGGGTGGTCATCGGTCTGCGTCCACCAGCACCGGCTCGCTCGTCACCCGGAGGGACGCGAACCGGCGGCGCATGGCTTCCTCGTACTGCACTGCCTGCTCCGCCATGGCGGTGTGATCCGCGATCGGGTGAGCGCCGAACCAGACCCGCACGCGACGGTGCGTTGTTGGGGTCTCCAGCGTCTCGGTCATCGCAGTTCCTTCGGCGTCTAGGTCCTACGCCGGACGGCTTTGTCCGGCGTTGAGATAAAGAACACCTCACTGGTGGGCACCTTCGGAACACTTTGGTAGGGACCTTTACAGAGGCCTAACGCAGAGTAGGGAAACCCTACGAACGCGCAGGTCAACGCCCTCTCAGTCGGACCGTCAGGCGACCCGGAAACTCTGTCAAGAATGGTTGCAGCTATTTGCAGATAACGATTCGGCGTCGCGAATTGTTCGACGGGCAAGAAATGTGGATGTCCTGCTAACTGTTTGCACCGGCGCGCTCACGCACCGGAATGCAGGCCGTCACAACACCGAGCACAGCGGCCGCCAGGGGTACTGCGAGCCCGGTGCGGAATCCGCCGGCGGTCAGTTCGTCGCCCGCCGCCAGAACCGCCGCCACCGCGGCCAGTCCGAGTGCGGATCCGAACTGGAACGGCGTCGTCAGTACGCCGCTCGCCAGCCCCTGCTCCTCCTCGGCGACCCGCTCGGTCGCGGCGATCGTCAACGGCCCATAGGCGAGCGCGAAGGCGAGCCCGAGCAACAGGAACCGTTGCCGAATCGGGTCACCAGCCACGGCGTGAGGGTCGGGGCGAGAACGGCGTCGATGCCGATCACCATCAGGGCCAATCCGGTCTCCAACTCGGACCAGCCACGCAATTCCTGCAGGTAGAGCACCGCGATGAACTGGAATCCCACGAACGATCCGACCAGTAGGATTGCGCCGAGATTCGCCCGGATCAGGGCCGCGTTCCGCAAGAGTCCGAGCCTGATCAACGGCGCGTCGACCCGCCGCTCGACCGTCACGAAGGCTCCGAGAAATACGAGCCCGGCGGCAGCGGTGGCCACTGTCTGTGCGGCCGGTACGTCGGGCGCCCGCACTACGGTTGCCACCAGCAACAACATCGATCCGGTCAGCGTCAGCGCCCCGGCCAGGTCGAAGCCGCCGCGGTGCACGGTTCGCGCGGTGTCCCGGGGGATCAGCGCGACGGCACCGGCCAGGATGACGGCCGAGACGATCACCGGCGCGAAGAAGACCCATCGCCAGTCGATCGCGGTGAGCAGTCCGCCCGTGACCATACCCAGCGAGAAGCCTCCGGCGGCGGTCCCGGCGTACACAAGCAAAGCCTGGTTGCGTTGGGGTCCGTCCGGGTAGGTCGTGGTGATGATCGCAAGCCGGCCGGGGTCATGAACGCGGCCGCGATCCCGGTGACGAAGCGGGCCAGGATCAGTACCCAGCCCTCGGTGGCGAACCCGCCGAGGCCGCTGAACAGCAGGAACACCACCAGCCAGCCGACGAACATCCGGCGTCGGCCGAGCAGGTCGGCGGCGCGACCGCCGAGCAGCACGAACCCGCCGTAGCTGAGGGCGTAGGCGCTGACGATCCATTGCAGTTCGCCGGTGGTCAGGCCGAGCTCGGCGCGGATGGACGGCAGCGCGACGCCCATCATCGAGACGTCGATGCCTTCCAGGAAGATCGCGCCGCAAAGGACAAACAGAACGGCCCAGGCGCGGCCGGTCAGCCGCTCCAGGGTGACGGTTGATGACACGTGAGACTCCCCGGATCGGCGACAAGTGGTCTCTGCTGGTGATTGCGCTGCTGGACAACCGGTGCATGCGGTTCACCGAGCTGAAGAAGACGATCGACGGCATCAGTCAGCGGATGCTCACGGTGACGCTGCGCCAGCTGGAACGTGACGGCCTGGTCAGCCGGACCGTCCACCCGGTCGTGCCGCCGCGCGTCGACTACGAGCTCACCCCGCTCGGCGTCACGTTGCACGCGACGATCCAGTCACTCGTCACCTGGACCGAGACCCATCAGTCGGAGATCGCCACTGCACGGGCCAGGTACGACGCGCTCAGCTCCTCGTGAAGCTCGCTGGATGCCTTGGTACGACGAGCAGTGTGAGCCCTGCGGCGCAGACGGCGAGTCCCGCGATGACGTTGAGCGTGACGGGCAGACCGAGTGCAATCGTGGTCGCGGGTGCTGCTAGCGCACCAATGAGCAGTGCGAGCGAGTCGGCGGCGAAGAAGATCGCGCTGACGCTCGCGAGCACTTCCCGTGGGGCGGCGCGCTGGATGGTGGTCTGGGCAGTAATGAGGAGGATGCTGCCGGGGAGGCCGATGAGGGCCGCGCCGACGATCGCCACCGGGATGTTCGGGGCGTTGAAGAGGCCGAAGAACGCTGCGGCTGTGGCGAGTTGGGTCAGGGTGAGGAGTTCGCGGGTTCCGAGGAGGCGGGCGGCTTTCGTGCTCAGGGCGGCGCCGATGAGATACCCGGCGCCGAGGCCGGAGATCAGGTAGCCGACGACGTACCCGGGCGCTTGCAAGCGGTTGACGGTGAACGGTACGAGGAGCGCGGTCAGGCCGGCGTTCGCGGTGAGGAAGACCGTCTGGCCGACGAGGATGCCGCGCAGGGCGCGGTGCCGGATCGTGGCGCGGAATCCTTCGAGCGGTCGTGGTGGTGCGCCCGTGGTCGCGTGCCGGCGGGTGCGGACCGTCGCGATGGTTGCTGCTGACAACAAGTAGCTGGCGATGTCGACGGCGAGCACGAACCTGATCCCGGGGCCGGCCAGCAACAGCGCGCCGAGCGGTGGTGCGGCCAGGCGGATCGCGCTGCTGGTGAAGGCGGTGATCGCGTTCGCGGTGGCCAGTTCCTTGCCGGTGCCGACGACCGCCGGGAGCAGTGCGCGGGCGGCCGGACGGAAGACCGTCGTCGCGGTGTTCTCGAGCAGGATCGCGAGGTAGATCGGCCAGACGTGGTCGCGGTCGGCGAACAGAATCAGTCCGACCGCGGCCGCGCTGACGAGATCGGCGATCCACATCGCCCGGGCCAGGTTCCACCGGTCCAGCAGTACGCCGGCCCACGGGCCGATGAGGAGCGCCGGAAGGGCCTCCAGTGCCAAGGTCAGCCCGGTCGCCACCGCCGACCCGGTCAGCGCGAACACGTGGAACGGAATCGCGACCACCAGGAGCCAGGACCCGATCCCTGAGATCGCGCCGCTGAACCATAGCCGCCGGAAGTCCCTCACGCCGCCGGAATCTATCTTGTCGAGATAGACAACGGCAAGAGTGTTCTGTGAAGATAGGTCGTATGGAGCTTGGTGACGTCCTGCGCGATCGGCGGAAGGCGGCCGGGCGGACGATCGCGTCGGTCGCCGTCGACGCCGGCCTGTCCGTGCCGTACATCGCGAACCTGGAGAACGGGCGCGGAAATCCCACGATCGCCGCGCTGGACCGGCTCGCGACTGCGCTCGGGGCGCGGCTCGACGTACGCATCGGCGACGAGGCTCCCTCACCGTCGCCGTCGGTCGGCGCCGAACTGGTGGCGGGCTCCGAGCGGGTCGACAGGGTTCTCGCCGCGGTGGCCGGTGGAAGGTCGCGAGCCGCCACCCGGCGCGAGTTGATCGCGACTCTCGACGCGCTCGCCGTACTGCTGGGCCGTCCGCCAGGCCCCGCTGACCTGAGCCGGCTTCTCGACCTGCTCCAGCTCGCCTGACCCGGCCGCGCTCTCGCTGTCTCGGTCGCGCTGGTTCATCGAGGGTCGTAGGGTCCTGGGTATGGAGATCGGTGCGCGGATCGCCGCGGCTCAACTGACCGGAGCCGCACGATCGAAACGTCAGGTGGTCGCCGGGCCCCTCGCCGGTCTGCTGCACGACAAGGACGACTGGTACCTGTCCGGCCTGCTCGCGGCCGAACCTGGTCAGCCGTTCTCGCCGGACGACCTCCCGTGGGCGCTCGACACGATCCGCCAAGCTTTCGCGGCCGAAGGGCGCTGGCTGAGCGCGGAACTGGTCGAGGAGGCGAACCCCGGTCTGGCCGAGGCGCTCGCGGCGAACGGGATGACGCTCGTGTCCCGCCTGCCGCTGCTCGTCGTCTCACCGGCCGAGTTGGTCGTGCCAGAACTCCCGGACGGCGTGACGGTGCGCGTCGTGGCGTCGGACGAGGAGCAAGAGGTGGCGAACGCGGTGTCGGCGGAGGCGTACGAGATGGATACCGCCGGCTCCGCGTTCAAGCCGGATCCTTTGGATGGCGGAGCAGTTCTCGTGTACGCCGACGACGTACCGGTCGCGACTGCGGCGTGGACCGCGGTCGCCGACGAGGTGTCCGAGGTTGCGGGGGTCGGGACGGTTCACAGTCATCGACGGCGCGGGTTCGGTGGCATCGCGACGGCGTACGCGACGTTGAAGGCGTTCGAGCTGGGCGGGGTGACGCTCGCTTGGCTGACCCCGGGGGACGACGGTGCGGACCGGGTGTACCGGCGGCTGGGATACGGGCCTAGGGCAACGGCTGTGCACCTTGGCGATCCTGGTGGTCATCTGGCCGACTTGCGCTGATCATGACGGTGCGGGCGGAGATTGTCGCCGAGGACGGCTCGGGCTGGCTCCGGCTTTGCGAGGGCCTGTCCGATGAGCAGGTGGATCGGCTTGTCGAGCTCTGGGTGGGGGAGGCTGCGTCGCCGCGGGCGTCTGTTGAGCGTCTGCTGGCCGGCGACAGGAGTGTGTTCGGTGGGGTCCGATTGACCGATGCTGGAGCGCGGGTCGATCCGGGTTGCTGCGTGCTGCTGGAGGACTGGCGCAGTTGGGTCGGGGTCGAGAGCGGCGGTTGGCCGGACGTCGGGCACGACGGCCCATGGCCGGAACGCGACGCTCTCGGGCTGACGATCTGGCCTCGCGGTGCGGAGGACTGGCGTTCGGAGCCGGTGCGCGAAGGACTGCCGGTGCGGGTCCTGTACGGCGAGGTGCCTGAACTGCGCCGCTCGCTCCAGGCCGACCTCCTCGGCTTCCTGGAGAGCCTGCGACGCTGGGCCAACACCCACTGCCCCGACCGCGCCGCTGCCGTGGTCGCGCACGCCGACCACGTCTTCGCAATTACCGCCCCGGCCTAGCTGACTCCCTGCATACACGTTTCCTGGCACGCCGATCATGTGATGTTTCCCCTGGTGGATAAGGGAAAACAGCCTGGCACCTTGTCTCCATGAAGCATAGAATCGAACACATGTTCGAGGAAGATCTGGAGTCGCTCCCGACCCGCGACCTGCTGGAAGGCGCCGCCGAATGCCGCGCCATCGCCAGCCGGGCCGACGCGCGGCTGCTGGAATGCGCCCAGATCTACGCCGACCGCTTCCACCCCTCCGTCTGCGAACCCCGCCCGACCCGCCGCGCCGGCGCCGGCCGCGAACGCGCCGCGGTGCTCGGCGGTGACGGCTGCCCGGAGATCGCCGAGTTCGCGATCGCTGAGTTCGCCGTCGTCATCGGGGTCTCGCCCGGCGTCGGCCGCGACCTGCTCGCCGACGCCCTCGCCCTACGCCACCGCTTCCCCCGCACCTGGACGCGCATCCAGGCCGGCGACGCCACCCCCTGGAAAGCCCGCCAAATCGTCCGGGCCTGCACAAAACTCGACCACGCCGCCGCGGAATACGTCGACCGCAAGGTCGCCGCGATCATCGACACCATCTCCCCGTACCGGCTGGAAAAGATCGCCCGCGCCGCCCGCCACCACGCCGACCCCACCCGCGCCACAGACGAGGCCACCGACGCCGCCGACGACCGCGGCGTGCACATCGGCCGCGGCGACGCCCACGGCAACAAAACCATCTACATCAAAGCCGCCGCCGCAGCCGTCAACCGCTGCAACGCCACCATCACCGACATCGCCGAAGCCCTCCAGAAACTCGGCGACACCCGCCCAGTCCAACACCGCCGCGCAGAAGCCATCGACATCCTCGCCGACCCCCGCTTCACCCAAGAACTCCTCACCCAAGCCCACAACCAGCCCCAACCAACCCCGCCCGACCCGGCAACCACCCAGCCAGACCCCAACCACCAACCGCACACCAACCACGAACCGCACACCCCCACAACCCCCGACAACCCAGCGATGCCGAACGACGCGGCGGCGCAGGACAACTCGGTGGTGCAGCATCCAGTGGTGCGGAACGACGCGGTGGCGCAGCACGATGCGGCGGTGCCGAACGGTGCGGTGGGGCATGGCAACCAGGCGGTGCAGGACGGCCCAGCGGTTCAGGACAGCCCAACGGTGCAGGACAACGCGGTGGTGCTCGAGCCAGCAGACCCGCTCGCGCCACCGGACTCGCTTGAGCGTCCGGGATCGCTCGAATCACTGGACTTGCCGGAGTCGCCGAGGTCGACCGATCTGCTGGAGCCGGGGGGTCCGCCGGACGATCCGTGGCTGGAAGCCACCGCACCCTATGACCCCGACCCACCAACCGACCCGTTCGACCGACGGACACCAGCCGAAGTTGCCCCCGTTCGCGACGAACCCGGCGAGGGTCCGGCGATGGATGCTGCCGCACTGCGGTCGCTCCGCGCCCGGCTCGCGCAGATCAAGAACGACGCCTACGCCAACCCGAGCTACCTCATTCACCCGAGCTACCCCCACCACCCCAACGCCCAGAGCGGTCAGCCCCAACCAGGCGGTCCGCATGGCCTCGGCAGTTCAGGTACCCCGGGCAGCTCAGGCGAGCTCGCGCGCCCAGAGACTCCAGCGCGACCGGTCGGCGAGACCAAGGGACAGTTGCGCCCGGGGATGGCGCGGACAGGACGGGCACGGACAGGTCAGGCACGTCCGGGGCAGACCGAGGTGGTCGTGCATCTCACCGATCGCACTCTCGCCACCGGAAACGGCGTACTGCGTGCCGAAACCATCGGACCGCTGCTCGCGACTCAATTGGCCGAGGTCATCGGCTACGGCCCCTACACCGTCAAGCCCGTGATCGACCTGAACGATGCGGTCAGCGTCGACGCGTACGAGATTCCCACCCCCATCCGCGAACGCGTCAAACTCATCCACCCCGTCGAACTCTTCCCGTACGGCACGCGCGAAACCACCAACACCATCGACCTCGACCACATCGAGCCGTACGACCCCCATGGACCCACGGGGCAGACAAGCACCAAGAATCTCGCGCCTCTCGGCCGCTTCGGGCACCGGGTGAAGACCCACGCCCGCGGCTGGACCGTCCACCGCATCGACTACAAGACACTCGAATGGACCACACCCCACGGCTTCACCTTCCACGTCGACCCCACCGGCACCCACCGAGTCGACCCACCGAGTCGACCCGCCCGAGATGACCCCGCCGAGGTGAGCCGCCGAGGTGAGCCGCCCGAGTCGCCGCGTCCCAGCTGAGTCGCCCGCGCAGACCCGGACAACCCACCGGGCAGAACGCCGCACGGAACGGTGCTGCCCCCGACGCCACCGTCGAAGCGCCCTTCGAGTCGCTGGTAGAGCGCCCCGCTCCCCGGATGAGGCGCCGGGTCGACCCGGATGAGGCGCCACGCTGATTCGGATGCGTGGCCTGCGTGGGGCGACGTGACGCCGGGCACGCGTTATGCGGGGGCGGGGCAGCGGTGCGGCGCGCGGCGGGCTCCGCGGCGGGGCACGGCGACTGCCGCCGGCCACCTCGCCTCGAAGCCGGCGGTGCCGTCACCGGTGCCGGGTGCGGCGAGGGCGTGGGGCAGCGTGATGCCGCACGGGGCGGCGGCGCGGGGGCGTGAGGTGGGGCTGAGCGTGCGGTGGCGCGGGGGCGTGGTGTGGGGGCGGGGTTACTGCGGCTTCTCGGTTGGTTGTAGGAGGCGGGTGATGGTTGTGTGGAGGGTTTTGTTGGCGGTTCGGGTGGTGAGGCGGCCGGTGGCTACGGATTCGCCGGCGGCGTGGCCGAGGGTGATGAGGGTGGTGACCAGCCAGTGGGCGGGGAGGTCGCGGGTGATCTCGCCGGCGCGTTGACCTCGGCGGATCAGGCGCTCGAAGCGGTCCGCCACCGGGTCGTGGCGCTCGTCGTGGGTGCGGCCCGGCGGCGTGTTGTGGGGTAGGTGTAGCAGGAGCGGGTGGCGTTCGAACGTTCGCCAGGCCAGGTCGACGAGGCGTAGGACGTTGCCGAGAGCCGGGCCTCCGTCGAGGTCGAGTGCGTCGATCGCTTCGAGCGTCTCGGCGGTGAGTTCGTCGAGGGCGGCGTTCAGCAGTACGTCGCGGGACGAGAAGTGCGCGTACACGGTCTGCCTGGTGACGTGGGCCGCCTCGGCGATCCGTTCCAGGCTCGCGTCGGGCTGCTCGTCGAGCAGGGCGATCGCCGCGGCCAGGATCGCCGTACGGCTTCGGTCCGCGTCCGCTCGGCGCCGGCGTCGTACCGGCTTGTTCTCTGACACCTTGTCAAGGTTAGTGGAACGGCTTATCTTTGACAGCATGTCAGATTTAAACGCACGGGAGTTCGTGGCGGACTTCTTCGAGTCGTTCACCCGGGAGGTCGTCGCAGGGGGCGACGCGGCGACGGTCGTGGACCGGTACTACACGCCTGACATCGAGCAGGTCGCCGACGGCATCACGCTCGACCGGCAGCGGCTGATCGACCACCTCCGACCGGTGCGGAAGAACGTGGTCTCCTGCTCGTACGACGTGCACGAGGCGATCCGCACGAGTGATCGGGTGGCCGCGCGATTCACGATCCACGCGGAGCTGCGGCGCGGGCGGAAGATCTCGACCGAGGTGTATCTGTTCGGCGAGCTGGCCCCGGACGGCCGAATGCGCCGTACGACGCAGGCGACGCGCGATGTGAGCGCGTCATGACAACGTTTCGGGTGCTGGGGATGACGTGCAGCCACTGCGTCGGGTTCGTCACCGAGGAGCTCGAGACGCTGCCCGGTGTCGAGTCGGTCCAAGTGGATCTGCCGACCGGAGTGGTTGCCCTGGTCGCCGATCGGCCCGTCGACCCAGCCGCGATCCGTACCGCTGTGGAGGCGGCCGGCTACGAGGTCGAGGTGTGACGGGCCGCGCGACGGTAGGTGAGTAGGGCGACGCCGCTAGGGAAGGACCGAGAGTCGGTCAACGTCAGCGGCAGCGGTGAGTTGTCCGGGAAGAGGCGGCGGCCGGTGGCGATGACGCTGGGGTAGATGAACAAGCGGTACTCGTCGACGAGCTCCGCCGCGATCAGTTGGTGGGTGACGTCGATGCTGCCCGTGCAGATGATGTCTCCGCCGGTGGTGTCCTTCAGGCGGCGTACGTCGTCCAGCCCGCGAAGAACCGTGGTCGGTTCCCATCCCGGATCGTCCAGTGTCGAGCTCACGACGTACTTCTGGACTCGGTTCAGGTACGCCGAGATGCCCGACGAATCGTCCGTCTGGGCAGGCCAATACCCGCGCATCTGCTCGAACGTCACGCGGCCGGTCAGGAACGCGTCCGCTCGCGTCATCTGTTCGCGCAACGCGTCGAGTACTTCCGGTCCGCCGTCGGCCGGTCCGAACCAGTCACCCGCTTCGATCACACCGTCGAGGGTGACGTTCTGGGTGACGATCAGGTCGCGCATCAGGATCCTCCTTGCTCGATTCACCCGGTACGTCGGAGCCGATCGTCACCCTTCGACGTCAGCGGACAGTAAAACCGGCCTTGCGGAACGCGTCGGCGAGCGAGGTCTCGTCCATCGGCGTCTCGGACTGGTTGCCACGACCACCGGACCCCCGGTTGCCGCCGCGACCACCCTGACCGCCCTGGCCGCCGGACCCGCCGGGCCCACGGCCCTGCCCACCCGGTCCGCGGCCGCCGGGGCCACGCCCCTGACCGCCCTGGCCGCCACCCTGACCACCGCCTTGAGCGCGGCCCTGGCCGGATTGACGGCCGCCCTGGCCCCCGGCCTGACGCCCGCCCGAGCCCAGCTCGTCGTCCAGGCGCAGCGTGAGAGAGATCCGCTGGCGCGGGATGTCGACCTCGAGCACCTTCACCATCACGATGTCGCCCGGCTTGACCACCTCGCGCGGGTCCTTCACAAAGTTCTTCGACAGCGCCGACACGTGCGCCAGCCCGTCCTGGTGCACACCGATGTCGATGAACGCGCCGAACGCGGCCACGTTCGTGACCTGGCCCTCGAGCTTCATCCCCGGCTTCAGGTCCGCGATCTTGTCCACACCCTCGGCGAACACCGCGGTCTTGAACGCCGGCCGCGGGTCCCGGCCCGGCTTCTCCAGCTCGGCCAGGATGTCGGTCACTGTCGGCAGACCGAACAGGTCGTCGACGAAGTCCGCCGCCTTCAGCCGCTTCAGCTCCGCCGACCCGATCAGCGACTTCAGGTCGGAGCCGGTCGCGTCGAGGATCCGCCGTACGACGGGATAGGCCTCCGGGTGCACGCTGGACGCGTCGAGCGGGTCGTCGCCGTCGGGGATCCGGAGGAACCCGGCCGCCTGCTCGAACGCCTTCGGCCCGAGCCGCGGGACCTCCTTCAGCGCGGTACGCGACGTGAACGGGCCGTTGACGTCGCGGTGCTGGACGATGTTGTCCGCCAGCCCGGGCGTGATGCCGGAGACCCGCGTGAGCAGCGGCGCCGACGCCGTGTTCAGGTCGACGCCGACCGCGTTCACACAGTCCTCGACGACCGCGTCGAGCGAGCGGGACAGGGAGTTCTCCGGGAGGTCGTGCTGGTACTGACCGACGCCGATCGACTTCGGGTCGATCTTCACCAGTTCGGCCAGCGGGTCCTGCAGCCGGCGCGCGATCGAGACCGCGCCGCGCAGCGAGACATCCATCCCCGGCAGCTCCTGGGACGCGAACGCCGACGCGGAGTAGACGGACGCGCCGGCCTCGGACACGACGGCCTTGGTGAGCTTGAGCTCCGGGTGCTTGGCGATCAGCTCGGCCGCCAGCTTGTCGGTCTCGCGCGACGCCGTACCGTTGCCGATGGCAATCAGCTCGACGTTGTGCGCGGCCGCCAGCGCGGCCAGGGTGGCGATCGACTTGTCCCACTGGTTCTGCGGGACGTGCGGATAGATGACACCGGTGTTGACGACCTTGCCGGTCGCGTCGACGACGGCGACCTTCACGCCGGTCCGGAAACCCGGGTCGAGACCCATCGTGGCGCGGGTGCCGGCCGGGGCGGCCAGCAGCAGATCGCGCAGGTTGGCCGCGAACACCCGGATCGCCTCGTCCTCGGCGATCTGCCGCAACCGCATCCGCAGGTCGATGCCGAGGTGCACCAGGATCTTCGTCCGCCACGCCCAGCGAACCGTCTCCACCAGCCACTTGTCGGCCGGGCGGCCCTGGTTCTCGATGCCGACCTTGCGGGCGATGGTCGTCTCGTACTCCGTCGGCCCGTCCGCTTCCACACCCGCGGGCAGGGGCTCGACGGTGATCGTCAGCACGTCCTCCTTCTCGCCGCGGAACAGCGCGAGGATCCGGTGCGACGGCATCTTCGTGAACGGCTCGTCGAACTCGAAGTAGTCCGAGAACTTCGCGCCGTCGGTCTCCTTGCCCTCGCGGACGGTGGAGGCCAGCCGGCCCTGCTGCCAGAGCCGCTCGCGCAGCTCACCGATCAGGTCGGCGTCCTCGGCGAACCGCTCGACGAGGATCGCCCGGGCGCCGTCGAGCGCGGCCTGCGGGTCGGGTACGTCGGCGTTCACGAACACGGCGGCGGCGGCGATCGGCTCGACGTCCGGGTCGGCCATCAGCCCGTCGGCGAGCGGCTCGAGGCCGTTCTCGCGGGCGATCATGGCCTTGGTACGGCGCTTGGGCTTGAACGGCAGGTAGATGTCCTCGAGCCGCGACTTCGTGTCGGCCTCCAGGATCGACGCCTTCAGCGCGTCGTCGAGCTTCCCCTGGCTCTCGATCGAGTCGAGCACGGTCTGCCGGCGCTCCTCGAGCTCCCGCAGGTACCGCAGGCGCTCCTCGAGGGTGCGCAGCTGGGCATCGTCCAGCATCCCGGTGACCTCTTTGCGGTACCGCGCGATGAACGGGACCGTCGACCCCTCGTCCAGCAGCGCCACCGCTGCCCGCACCTGGTTCTCACCGACCTCCAGCTCGCCGGCAATCCGCTGCTCGATCGACTGCACCACCACGTTCGATTCCCCTCTACCGACGACAACCACCGAGCATTCTGCCCCGGTCAGGCCCCATATCCTTCCCCATCCCACCCCCCACCCCGAAACCGCACCTCATCCACCTGTGGACAACCGCAGTACGACGAGCTCCCCGCGGCCGGTGCGGTCGCGGGGAGCTCGGTCGGTGGGTCAGGCGGCTTCGCAGAGGAGTTCTTCGGAGCTGGTCTGCTCCTCGGCGGGCTGCTTGGCGGGGCGCATCACGGTGACCGCGATGGCTACTGCGGCGGCGACGATTACTGCGGCGATGGCGAAGGAGAGGTGGTAGCCGTCGGTTAGGGCGTCCAGGGCGGGCTTGGTGTCGGCTACCGCGGCGGTGCGGGTGGCGGACAGGGTGGCCAGGACGGCCAGGCCGAGGGCGGCGCCGACCTCGCCCATGGTGCCGATGAGGCCGGACGCCAGACCGGCGTCCTCGGGCTTCACGTCCGACATCGACAGGCCCATCAGAGCCGGGAAGCAGATGCCGCCACCCAGACCCAGCAGCAGCAGCACCGGCAGGACGTGGACGACGTAGTTGCCACCGACCGGTGCCTGCGTGAACAGGGCCAGTCCGACCACGATCAGCGACAGCCCGAAGATCAGCGGGCGGCGTGGGCCGAACCGCATCACCAGCTTCTCGGAGTACCTGACCGACAGCAGCCCCATCACCACGGTGGTCGGCAGGAACGCCAGTCCGATCTCCAGAGCGTCGTACCCGAGCACGCGCTGCAAGTACAGCGAGCCGAGGAAGAAGATGCCGAACATCCCGGAGGCGGACAGTGCCTGGACCAGGTTCGCGCCGGTCAGGGTGCGGGAGCGGAAGATCCGCAGCGGCACCAGCGGGTTGGCGGCGGTCGCCTCGCGGACGATGAATCCGGCCAGCAGCACCAGCGTCACCGCAGTCAGCACCAGCGTCCGCGGAGCGGTCCAGCCGAGCTCAGCAGCCGGCTTGACGATGGTGAACACGCCGACCATCAGCGCCGCGGTGATCAGCACCGCACCCGGTACGTCGGTGCCCTTGCCGATCCCCAGGCCCTTGTCCTTCTCGATCAGCTTCACGGCCAGTACGACGGTCAGCACGCCGATCGGCAGGTTCACGAAGAAGATCCAGTGCCAGCTGATCGCCTGCGTCAGTACGCCGCCTGCCAGCAGGCCGATCGACCCACCGGCGGACGCGACGAACGCGTACATGCCGATCGCCTTGGCCTGCTCCCGCGGCTCGGGGAACAGCGTCACGATCATGCCGAGGATCACTGCGGAGGTCAGTGCGCCGCCAACCCCCTGGATGAAGCGGGCGATGACCAGCATCTCCTGCGACTCAGCCAGACCGCAGAGCACAGAGGCGGCGGTGAAAACAACCAGACCGGCGGTGAAGACGTTCCGCCGACCGAGGAGGTCGCCGAGCCGGCCTGCCAGGAGCAGGAGGCCGCCGAACGCGATCAGGTACGCGTTCACCACCCACGCCAGGGAGGAGCTTGTGAAGCCCAGGTCGTCCTGGATGGCCGGCAGGGCTACGTTCACCACGGTCACGTCGAGCACGATCATCAACATGCCCGCGCAGAGGGTGTAGAGCGCCAGCCAGCGCGAGCGGCCGCCCTCCGCAGCCGGCGCAGTCGCCAGGGTGTCGGTCGTCGCGTACATTCCGGTTCTCCTTGAGTTCGTCGTAGTGGCCTTACACCTCTACGTCGAACCAGGAGGGGTCAGATTGACACGTCTTCAGAAGTTTTTTCTCGAGGCGGTCGAGACAGCGCGTACGCCGTGAGTGCCGGGACCAGTCCGGACCCCACAAGGAGCAGTGTCGGCACCTGTGACGACAGCGCGAACCAGGTGAGCAGTACGACGACCCCGCCGGCCACGGGGAGCGGCCGGCGCAGCAGGAACAGGTTGGCGGACCGGAACAGCGACTTGAACGTGGAGGTCTCCGGCGCCGCGGGCAGGATCGCCAGCCCGCTCAGGTACAGCCCCAGGATCATTCCGGTGAGCGGGACCAGGACGGCGAGCGCGAAGATCCGCACCGGACCCTGCGCGTTCGCCCAGAAGGAGAGGCCGAACGCCAGCAGCACTGCAGCGACCCACAGGCCGAACGCGGGCAGCCAGAACTGCTTCATCGCCCAGCGGAACTCCCGGAAGAACCGCCGCATCAGCTTCGGCTTCTCCTGGCTGATCGCGTCCGGCACCACCCGCTGCATCGCGAACGCGGCCGGGAACAGCGTCAGGATGCCCAGACTGATCACCACGAAGACCAGTTGCAGCATCAGCAGGTCGCCGACGACCGTGAGCCGCGACAGCACGCTGGTCGTCCGGTTGGCCTTCTCCACCGATCGTCTCCTCGTTCCGTACGGGCGGGTCCTGATCGTATGATCACGAACAATCACGTAGAGATCAGGGGACTGCATGCTTGCACAGGAGCGCCACGAGCTGATCCTGCGTAGCCTGCGCCGGCACGGGCGGCTGCGGGTGGCCGACCTGGTCGCCGAGCTGGGCGTCTCCGCGATCACAGTACGCCGGGACCTGGCCGAACTGGACTCAGCCGGGCTGCTCCGTCGGGTGCACGGCGGCGCGATCGGCACCGGAACCGCCGAGCAGGGGACGCACGGGAGCCGCCTGACGATCGGCATCGTCGTACCGAGCGCGACGTCGTACTACTCCGACGTGATCCGCGGCGCCGAGGCGATGGCCGACCGGTACGGCGCGCGCCTGGTCCTCGGCGTCTCCGGGTACGACGTGGCGACCGAGCGCGAGCGGCTCGACAAGGTGCTCGGGATCGGGGTCGCCGGCCTGCTGATCAGCACCGCGCTCGGCGACGGCGACGCGGACCGGCTCGACTCGCGGCTGGACGACATCGACGTACCGGTCGTGCTGATGGAGCGCGCGTTCGGGTTTCCCCAGGTGGCTCGCGAGTACGACCACGTCCGCACCGATCACGCGTACGGCGCGATGCTGGCGCTGCGGCACTTCGTGGCGCTCGGGCATCGCCGGATCGCGATCAACCTGCAGGCCACGGTCACGGCGTACTGGCTGCGCCGGGGGATCGAGTCGGCCGCGAAGGCGCTCGGCGTGGAGGTGTTCCTCTCGCCGGTCGACCTGCCGATGCGCGGCGACGACCCCGGCGCGGTCGCCCAGCTGGACGCGTTCCTCGCCGAGTGCGAGTCGTTCGGCAGTCGCGCCGTACTGGTCCACTCCGACGAGCACGGCGCCCGCCTGGTCGAGCGCGCGATGGAGCGCGGCCTCCGCGTCCCCGAGGACCTGGCCGTCGTCGCCTACAACGACGTCACCGCCGCGCTGGCCGTCGTCCCGCTCACCGCGGTCTGCCCGCCGCGCCATGCCCTCGGCGAAACCGCCTGCGACCTGTTGCTCCGCAAACTCCAGTCGCCGGCGATGCCCGTGCAGCACCTCAGCCTGCTTCCCACGCTCAACATCCGGACCTCCTGCGGGACCGCGACGACGGAACAGAATCTCGCCGTGTTCCGGTTCTGATCGAATGTGATCATTCGAGCGCCAAGGTATTGACGAGGAAAGCCCTTTCCCATACTTTCGCTGCACTTGGGGTCGCGGGCCCCGGCTGAACAAGTCAGCGAAGGAGTTCCCCTGTGAGACGTGGAGTGGGACTGACCCTGCTGGCCGCAGCGCTCAGCGTTCTGGTCAGCAGTTGTGGCAACGGGGTGATCGACGAGAGCACCGACGGGGTGCCGCCGGCCGAGGCGACCGGGACCCTGCGGGTGCTGGTCCCGTCGTTCCCGCCCAGCACCAAGGGCCGGGAGGCGTTCCAGAAGGTCGTCGACGACTTCCACAAGACCTATCCGAAGATGAAGGTCGAGCCGGACTTCGCGACGTACAAGAATCTCAACGAGAAGATGTCCACCTCGATCGCGGCCGGAATCCCTTATGACGTGATGGTCACCGGTGTCGGCTGGGTGCAGCCGTTCGCCTCGAAGAACATCTTCGAGGACCTCGGCAAGTACGGCGTGACGCCTGACGTCATCAAGGAGAAGAGCACCCCCGCGCTGATCCCGGCGGTGACGTACGACAAGAAGCTGTACGCGTACCCGCTGGTCGCGGACGCCCGCGCCGTCGCGCTCCGCAAGAGCGCCTTCCGCGAGGCCGGTCTCGACCCGGACAAGCCGCCGACGTCGCTGGCCGAGATCAAGGTCGCCGCCGAGAAGCTCACCAAGCGGGACAAGAGCGGCAACATCACCCGCAGCGGCTTCGACCTCGCCTCCGCGACCGGCTTCCGGCAGTCCTTCACCACCTTCCTGGCCTCGACCGGTACGCCGCTGTACGTCGGCGGCGAGCCGAACTTCGACAACAAGGCCGGCCTGGACACCCTGCTGTGGATCAAGTCGATGATCAACAACGTCCAGCCGTACGGCCAGACGAACGCCGCTCAGCAGCCTCTCGTGCTCACTGGTGAGGCCGCGATGGGCATCGTCAACGGCGGCGTGGACTGCTCGGCCGACGGCATCGGGCAGAAGAACTGCGACGACCTGAAGTTCTTCCGCTTCAACAGCGGCAAGGAGATCGAGTACGTCGGCGGCGACCTGGCGTCGATCGGGTCGCGCAGCCGGCACAAGGACGCGGCCTGGTCGTTCATCCAGTCCATGACCAAGCCGACGAGCCTGGATCTGATCGCCAAGCTGAACAAGAAGGTCCCGGCGTACAAGGACGCGAGCAACTCGCCGCAGGCGAAGTCGAACCCGTTGAGCCAGTTCGTCGCCGACGGCCTGGTCTACGCGGTCAACGAGAACGAAGTGCCGTCCAACTGGCTCGAGATGCGCGGCAACTTCGACATCCAGCTCACCCAGGCGGTCCTCGGTCAGAAGGATCCCGCCAAGGTGCTGCACAACCTGGCAGGACAGTCCCGATGAGTACAACTCTTGAACGTCCCGCGCTCGCCGCGCCCCGCAAGGTGACGTCGTCCAAGGACAGCCGGACCCTGATCCGCAGCCAGGCGCGGGCCGGCTGGGCGCTGCTCGCGCCCGCGTTGCTGCACTCGGCGGTCTTCATCGTGATCCCGGTGATCGCGGTGCTGGTCCTCAGCCTGACCGACTACAGCTTCGGCGACACCTGGTCCTGGGTCGGGTTCGGCAACTACGCCGACCTGTTCCGCGACGTCGACTTCCTGGCGTCGCTGTGGCACACCGTGCTGTACGCGATCGTGGTGATCCCGATCTCGATGGCGATCTCGCTCGCGGTCGCGATCGGGTTGAACCAGAAGATCCGCGGCCTGGGGTTCTTCCGGACCGCGTTCTACATCCCGACCGTGACCGCGACCGTCGCGGTGGCGACCATCTGGCTGTGGATCTACAACCCGGGCTCCGGCCTGGCGAACGGGTTCCTCAGCCTGTTCGGGTTCGCGCCGAACCGCTGGCTGGCCGATCCGGCGACCGCGCTGCCGTCGCTGATGGTGGTCGGCATCTGGCAAGGTCTCGGGACCAAGATCATCATCTACCTGGCCGCGCTCCAGGGCGTCTCCCGGGATCTGATCGAGTCGGCCGAACTGGACGGCGCGGGCCGCTGGCAGCGGTTCGCCAACGTCACCTGGCCGGCCATCGGCCCGGTCCAGTTCTTCGTCCTGATCACGTCGATCGTCGGCACCTTCCAGGTGTTCGACCTGGTGTACGTGATGACGCAGGGCGGTCCCGGCTCGGAGACCCGCGTGCTGGTGATGGACATCTATCAGAACGCGTTCCAGGACCTGAAACTCGGCTACGCGTCCGCCGAGACCGTGATCATGATGATCGTGATCGCGCTCTTCATCGGCGTCGGACGCCTGCTCCAGAAGGCGGATGTCAATGACTAGCGTTTCGTTGCCGGCGGCGGCCGCGGCCAAGCCGTCCGTACTCCGGCCCGGCCGGATCCTGCTGTACGTCGTCCTCACGGTCGGCGCGATCCTGATGATCACGCCGTTCGTGTGGATGCTGCTGACCGCGTTCAAGAGCAACCTGGAGATCGCGAAGTTCGGGTGGCTGCCGTCGGAGCTGCGCTGGCGGAACTTCGTCGAGGCGATGCAGACCGCGCCGTTCCTCACGTACTTCCGCAACAGCCTGTTCATCGCGGTCGGCGAGACCGCGTTCACGCTGGCGGTCTGTACGACGGCCGGCTACGCGCTGGCGAAGCTGCCGATCCGCGGCGGCAAGACGCTGCTGAACTACTTCATCGTGCTGCTGCTGGTGCCGTTCCAGATCATCCTGGTGCCGCTGTTCCTGATCGTGAAGTCGATCCCGCTGTTCGGCGGCAACAACATCCTCGGGCACGGCGGGATCGGCTGGCTGAACTCGTGGTGGGGCCTGATCATCCCGCTCGGCGCGGCGCCCTTGTTCACGTTCCTGGCGCGGCAGTTCTACGTCTCGCTGCCGGACCAGCTGGCGCAGGCGGCGCGGGTCGACGGGCTCGGCGAGTTCGGGATCTTCTGGCGGATCATGACCCCGCTGATCAAGCCGGCGTTGATCACGATCGCGGTCTTCCAGATCGAGGCGGCCTGGAACGGGTTCCTCTGGCCGCTGATGATCACCACGTCGGACGACCTGCGGCCGCTGCAGCTCGGGCTGGCGATCTTCTCTCAGAACCCTGCGGAGATCCAGTGGCCGTACCTGATGGCCGGTACGGCGCTCGCGACGCTGCCGATGATCGTGCTGTTCGTGTTCGCCCAGAAGCGGTTCGTCGAAGGAATGGCGAACGTGGGGATCAAGGGCTAGCGGATCCGGGGCAGATCCTCGAACAGGTGCTCACCCCGCCCCGGGTGAGCACCTGCGAGGCCCCCTCCACATGCGGTGGTCCCGAAGAAACACCGGAACTTCCCACTAGGTCCCCCCTGCTGGGTCGTTCACCCGTTTATCGGCGGAGTGTGCCGCCCGTTACAGCATTCGTGAGGATTTTTCGCCGGTTCCCGAAATGATTTCCCGAAGACGGCAGGAAGTACGACGTATCGCGACGACCTGTACACAATCAGTGCATATGGCTGTGGACGACGTACCGGACGATCGGCTCGAGGTCCGTCGTACCGAGGAGTTCCAGGGCGTTGGTGGCGCGGAGCGTGGCGAGGCCGTGGATGTTTGTCCACAGGGCGGTGGCGCGGAGGCCTGCGTCGTCGGGGTGGATCCGGGCGACCAGGTCGACGAAGTTCTGGAACAGCGGGAGCGAGGTCGCGCGGAGGTTGCCGCCGGCGCCGGCCAGTATGTCGTGGCGGAAGATCAGGTCGAACATGCCGGGGCGTTCGGCGGCGAACTGCAGATAGCTCTTGGCAGCCGCCACCAATTGTTCTTCAGGTGCTCCGTCGGTCGTCTCGAGCCGGGCGGCGAGATCCTTCAGTCCGGTGGCGGCGATCGCGGCCAGGAGCGCGCCGTGGGTGGGGAAGTAGCGTCGCGGTGCGCCGTGCGAGACGCCTGTACGGCGGGCGATCGCGCGCAGCGTGAGGTCGGCGAGGCCGTCCTCCTCGAGGAGTTCGACCCCGGCCTGGACGAGCCGGTCGGGCAGTGCCACGTAGACATTGTCTCCTGTTTGGGCTGACCCTGCGGTCCGGGTACGATCTCCGGCGTGACTGCCGGGTCGGCCTTGAGCCATTCACGAGTTGGGTCCCGGCTGCGCGCTGAGCGCCGCGCGGGCCCCGCCGCCCGCTTCTCTCTGTCTGCAAATCCCTTTTTCACGACACCAGAGAGAAGCGAATCCTGAACGATTTCACCGCACAACTCATTGCGGAGTTCAAGGCGAACGACGGGCGCGTCGGCGGGCCTTTCGAGAACTCCAGGTTGTTGCTCCTGACAACCACTGGCGCGCGGACCGGGCAGCCGCGCACCGCGATCCTCGGGTACTACCCGGACGGTGACCGCGTCCTCGTCGTCGGCTCGGCCGGCGGCAGTCCGAAGCACCCGAACTGGTACCACAACCTGCTCGCGAATCCGGAGGTCGGCGTCGACCTCGGGCTCTTCGACTATCGGGCAACGGCAGTCGTACTGCGTGGCGCCGAGCGGGACGAGGTCTTCGCCCGACTCGTCGAGGCCGATCCGGGGTGGGGCGAGTACCAGAAGCAGACGACCCGGACCGTTCCGGTCGTGGCGCTGGTCCAGCAACCGGGACCGCCTGCTGCCCGCGGGTCTCTTGCTGAGATGTTGAAGACCATCCACTCCGCGTTCCGGCGGGAACTGGCCTTGATTCGGCATGAGATCGCGACCTCCGGGACGCTGGGCGCGCAACTCCGCATCAACTGCCTGACCGTCTGCCAGGGCCTGCACTACCACCACACCGGCGAGTCGACCGGGTTGTTCCCGGTCCTGGTCGAGCAGCACCCGGAGCTGACCGACGTCATCGCCGTACTGCAGAAGGAACACGACCAGATCGCAGTACTGCTCGCTGAGCTCGAGCAGCTGGTCGATGCAGACGTCCTGGACCAGGTGGACGAGCTGATCGCTCAGCTCAACGCCCACCTGGACCGCGAAGAGGCGGCACTCCTGCCTTATCTAGAGGGGCCTCTGCGCCAGTAGTGCGTAGGAGTTGGGGAGCTGGCCGGACCACGCTGCGGCGTTCGTGTCGTCCTGCGGGCGCCAGAACGGTTCGGCGTACTCCTCGAGGACCTGGAGCCGTAGGCCGGCTGTGGTGACCGCGGTGACGATCTGGCCGAGGGTCCACTGCCACTCCTGGGCGCCATTGCCCGGGAACGTGTCGTTGATGTGCGACTCGGCGAAGTAGCTCCGGTCCGGCCGGATCCGCGGCTCGTCCTCGTCCCAGGTCCACAGCGGTACGGCCGGGTGGCTCTCGTACACGAAGAGATTTCCACCCGGCCGCACCACGCGCGCGGCATCGCGTGCCCACGCGTCGATGTCGCGCATCCAGATCAGTGCGCCCTTGCCCGTGTACACGAGGTCGACGGACGCGTCCCGCACCGGTACGCCGGGAACCTCGGCGACGACGTACCGACAGGCCGTCCCCACCTCCCGCGCCCGCCGCTGCGCCGCGCCGGCCGCCACGGAGCTGTAGTCCACGCCGATGACGCTCTTCGCCCCTGCCTTCACCAGCGCGACGTCATCAAGCCCATGCCCACTCTGGAAGTGCACCACCACGGGCCCCTCCGCCAGCACCGGCCCCAACAACTCCCGCTCTCGAGCGAAGAGCCCGCCTTCCCCACGAGCCTCCTCCAGCAACTCGTCGTACTCGTGAACGTGCTTCTGAGAAGCCCGCTCCCACACCAGCCGATTGCCCGCGACCACCTCGTCCATGCCCTAAGTCAGCCTGACCCGAGCTGTTCCAGCAACTGCATATCGTGCAGATCCACGGGCCTGAGCTGGTAGCCCTGGTGCGCCCGGAGCTGCGCACTGGTCGGCATACACCGCACCAGCCGCCCACCGATCCGGCCCTCGACGGCGGGGGGTATGAGATAGGTGTTCCCGTCGAAGTCGAGCTGCTCGGTCCCACCGCCGGCGACCGGCGTACTCGGATGGAGGTCCACCCGATGCCCTTCGGCCGCATGCGCCAGCTGCACGGTGACCTGCACGAACCGTGCATCCGTCACGGCGTACCCCAGCCCTTCCAGCACCTCCACGACCTGGTCCAGCTGCGGCCTGACCACACCGAGGTCCAGGTCTCCGTGCGGCCGCGTCTGGCGCCCGACCAACGCATCCACGCCCCATCCGCCGTCCACCCAGACATCCAATGGCTCCAGTGCGTCGAGGAGTTGCAGTACTCGTTCCGGCGTCACTGCACGCCTTCCTTTATTCGTTGTGGAGGACCTCGGCGATCGTGGTGCGGGCTGCTGTGCGGGCGGGGAAGTAGGCGCCCGCGGCGGAGATCACGATGCCGGCGAGGACCAGCAGGGCAAGCAGGCCCGCAGGGTATACCTCGAGCATGAAGTCCGGCAGTTCAATTTGGGCGCCGTTGGCCATAGCGGGGACGACCAGGCGGTGGGCGACGATGCCTACCGGGATGCCTAGCAGGCCGCCGACGGCTCCTAGGGCGATCATCGAGGTGACGACCATCAGGGTGACCTGTGCGGGCGTCATGCCGATCGACTTGAGCATGCCCAGGTCGCGGCGGCGTTCGCGGGTGTTGAGTACGACGGTGTTGAAGACACCGAGCGCGGCAACGGTCCCGAGCATCAGCGTGAGGAGTACGACGGTCGCGAGTACGACGGCCACGAACGTGCCGGCGTCCTGACCCTCGGTCTCCTGCAGCCCGGAGTCCTTCGCCTGCACGGCTTTGACTACCGCGTCCAGGTCCGTCCCGGGCTTCACGTTGACCTCGTAGATGTTCGCCCGCAGGTCAGGTGCAATCAGCGCCAGTGTCGCCCAGTTGGACAGCACCTCGTCGCCGGAGTTGTACATCGCCTTCCCGACGATCTGCGCCCGTACGCTCTTGCCCTTCGACTGCAGCGTGATCGTGTCGCCGACGGCCAGACCGCGTTGCTTCAGGAACCGTTCCGACACCACCACCTGTCCCGGACCGTCGAACCAGCGCCCGGCGAGTATCCGATAGCCGACCTGCTCGAAGTCGCCGCGGTAGAACGACACGCGGAGGTCCGACTGTGTACCAGCCAGCCGCATCTCCAGGTCAGCCATCGCCGCCACCGACGTGACGCCAGGCGCAGAACGCAGTACGGCCTCGTCCTCGGCATCGGTCAGCTTCGCACCAGGTGGTGCACCCGGTCCTTCTGGCCCGGAGCCGTTCGGACCAGCGAAGATCGCCAGGTCAACAGCACCCGCTCGACTCGCAGCTGTCTGGTACGTCGTCAGCGACTTCCCCAGGCCCACGGCCAACGTCACGCTGGTGACGCCGAGCACCACAGCCGCGAGCGTCAACGCCGTACGTCCAGGACGAGCGAAGGGCAGCCCCAGGCCCAGACTGACCGACCGGGGCAGCCGGGTCCCGCTCAGCACCCGCTGCACCCGTAGACCTCGCCCAGCTCGCGGTGCGCTCCCCGCGCTGATCGCCTGCGCCGCTGACAGGCTCCGCGCCTTTAGAGCCGGTAGGAACGCGGAGAGCGCAACGAGCGCAGGTACGCCGAGTAGCGTGACTACGTCGACCCAGATCGGGACGCTCGTCCCACCGGCGCCGTAGTTCTCGAAAGCCCGTGTCAGTAGGGATGTGGCGAGTACGTTGCCTAGGACAACACCGCCGGCGCATCCGACGACAGCAGGGATCGAAACCATCCCCAGGTACACGGTCAGTACCTGTGTCGGTGTGAACCCCAGTGACTTCAGCACACCGATGTGCTTGAACCCTGCGACCACAGCACCACTGACGACGTTGGCCACGATCAGTACGGCGACAGCGAGCCCCAGCCACCCGAACACCATCAGGAACGGTATGAAGGTGTTCGGCTGACCCGCTGTGAGAGCCCGCAGCGCCAGGTACGACTGGGTGCCGATGAGCGCATCGCTCGGCAAACCAGCCGTCACAGCCTTCTGTCCGGCCGTGAGCTCTGCGTTGGTGGCGGCGTGGGTGAAGCGGTAGAGCATCTGTGTCGACGTCGGATGCAGTGCGTTCAACTGCTCCGGCGTGACCCACGCGTCGGCCGACTGACTCACGCTGTACGCGAATCCGACGATGGTGAGCGTCTGTCCCCCGGCGGACAGTGTCCCGTTCAGCTGCGGCGTACCGCGACCACTGGACTCTGTCGGGTTCCGGTTGAGTACGATCTCGCCGGGTTTGGTCGCCCAGCGGCCCTTCCACACGTTGAGCCGGTCGACAGCGCCACCGGGATCCGCACGCCCCACAGCTACCAGTGACCCCATCATCTGAGGTTGAGCGAGGTCGAGCGTCACCTGCGGGAACGGTCCGCCGACTGCCGCCGCACTGCGCGCCGCCTCTGTCAGCTGCGCATCAGTCACCTTGCTGCGGTCGTAGGACGCAGTCAGCTGCGAACCGCTCTGCTTCGCGTACGCACGGTCGAACGGACCGCTCGACGCAGCCAGCAGGCCCAGTGCGACGACGATCATCGTGGTGGAGAGCAGTACGACGACGCCGATCACCACGGTCTGCACACGGCGACGCCGTACGGCCGCTCGCGCTACAGGCCACACGGCGCTCACGCCGTACGCTCCAGGCTGCGTTCGCCGGCAATCTGCCCGTCGACGAAGTCGATGACCCGGCTGGCGCAGCGTGTCGCGAGTTGCTGGTCGTGTGTCACCAGCAGAAGCGTCTGGCCGATCTGGTTGAGGTCCAGGAGCAGGTCCATCACCTGCTCGCCGGCACGAGTGTCGAGTGCACCTGTCGGTTCGTCGGCGAGGAGGATGGCTGGGCGGTTCATGAGCGCACGCGCGACCGCGACTCGTTGCCGCTCGCCACCACTCAGCTGGGACGGGTAGGTGTTGCGGCGACCGGCTATGCCCAGCTCCTCGAACAGCTCGAGTGCGCGCTTTCGTGCGTGCGCGGCCGACGTACCGGTGAGCTGCGCGGCCAGTGCGACGTTGTCGAGCGCTGACAGGTCGTCCAGCAGGTTGAAGAACTGGAAGATCATCCCGATCCGTCGGCGCCGGAACAGCGCGAGCCCTTTCTCGTCCAGCGTCCCCAGGTCGTCGCCGTGCACCACGACGGACCCTGAAGTCGGCCGGTCCAGCCCGGCGACCATGCTGAGCAGGGTCGACTTGCCACTGCCGGACGGTCCCATCACCGCGACCGCCTCACCGGCGTGGATCTCCAGCGTCACTCCGTCGAGTGCGGCGGATTCGCCGTACTCCTTGCGTACGGCGGTGAGCTGTACGACTGCCTGTCCGTTGTCGTCCGTCATGCTGCTCACGCTAGGGCCGGCAGGCGACCGCTGACGTCACCCTGCCGAGGTAATGTCCGCGCGCTGTCATCCTGGAGATGTACGGCGTGCGTCTGGCGGATGATGCGCTTGGGGGGACGGCTTGGGACAGTGGACCTCGTGATGTGGTTCCTTGTGGCGTTGCCGGCCGTGGCCGCTGGTCTGCTCGCGTTCGCGTACGTGCGGGCGCGGCGTGCCCACACGCGGGCGCTGGAGGAGCGCGGGTGGTTGCTGGAGCGCGAACGGGAGACAGCGGCGCGGAACGCGGTGGACGCGGAGCGGGCGCGGATAGCGCACGACCTGCACGACATCGTGAGCCACAACGTCAGCGTCATGGTCATCCAGACCGGTGCGGCCCGGCAGGTGCTGGCAACCTCACTGAACGAGGCGGAGGCAGCCCTGCTTGCGGTAGAAGCTGCAGGCCGCGACACCATGGCTGAACTGCGGCACCTGCTCGGGCTACTCGCACCTAAGGCCGACGGCTTCGAGGACGACGCCCTCGCTCCCCAGCCGAGTCTGACTCGTCTGAGCGAGCTGATCGACCGGATCGCGTTCGCCGGTCTCCCTGTCGAGGTGCGGATCTCTGGGGATCCGTACCCGCTTCCCACCGGCTTGGACGTCACGGCGTACCGCATCATCCAGGAAGCGCTGACCAACGCTCTCAAGCACGGCGACGGCGTCAGGGCCGAGGTAACCGTCCGCTACGCGCCACATGCGCTGCGGGTCGAGGTCCTCAACTCCGGCCCGAGCGTCCTGACTGGCAGCGGTCGTCCAGTGGGAGTTGACGGTGAAGGCCGGGGGCTCCTCGGCCTCAAGCAACGGGTCGCCGTGTACGGCGGCCAACTCGACGCCCGCCGGCGCCTCGGTGGGGGCTTCCGCGTCCGCGCCAAGCTCCCGCTGGAGCGCCCGTGACCACGCGCGTGGTGATCGCGGACGACCAGGCCCTGGTACGCACCGGCTTCCGAATGATCCTCACCGCCCGCGGCATCGAGGTCGTCGGCGAAGCCGCGGACGGTGCCGAAGCAGTCGACGCCGTACGCCGTCTGCACCCGGACGTCGTCCTGATGGACATCCGCATGCCCACGATGGACGGTCTGGAAGCCACTCGCCGCATCCTGGCCACCCCGACCGACTGCCGCGTCCTGATCCTCACCACGTTCGACCTCGACAGCTACGTGTACGCCGCCCTGGCCGCCGGCGCCAGCGGCTTCCTCCTGAAGGACGTGACGCCCGAACACCTGGCCGCAGCCGTCCACCTGGTCACCACCGGCGACGCCCTCTTGTCACCCTCCATCACCCGCCGCCTGGTCGAACGCTTCGCCACCCCGGCAGCCGCCCAACCCGCCATCCACCGCGACCTGTCCAACCTCACGCCCCGCGAACTGGAAGTCCTCACCCTGATGGGCCAAGGCCTGTCCAACACCGAGATCGCGACCACCCTCACCCTCAGCGAAGCCACCGTGAAGACCCACGTCGCCCGAATCTTCGCCAAACTAGCCCTCCGAGACCGCTCCCAAGCCGTGGTCCTCGCCTACGAAACCGGCCTGGTCACCCCCGGAGAGCGCTAACCCTTGCTGATTGACTTCCGGGTCAACTAGATTCGCCACCTTCTCAATCGCGGGGACGGATCGCCATGCGTGACGAAACGGTATGCATTCTGTGTGCGGCGCGGGGACCTTTCCGCCGTCGCTTCACCAAGGACGACTACGGCATCGCCGAATGCCTGACGTGCGGCCTCGTTCAGCTCCAGCCCACGCCGACACCGGAAACCCTCCGCGCCCTGTACGAGACAGACTCGTACTTCGGCGGTGAGGGCTCGGGCTACTCGGAGTACGAGAGCCAAGAGCCGGAGTACCTCGCAACCTTCCGGGAGGACGTCCGCCGGATCGCCGAGTTCGCCCCGTCCGGCAAGGTGCTGGAGGTGGGCTGCGGCTACGGCTACTTCCTTCAGTGCGCGCTGCAGGCCGGGTATGACGCCTACGGCATCGATCTCTCACCGACCGCGGTCAAGTGGGCGTCGGAGCGGCTGCCGAACCGGGTCTTCTGCGGTTTGCTGGAGGAGGTGCCGGAGATCCAGGGACAGCAGTACGACGTGATTTTCGGATCGCACCTCATCGAACACCTCACCGAACCAGGCGCGTTCCTCGAGCGCGCCGGCAAGCTGCTCCGGCCGGGCGGTCTGCTCGTCCTGGTCACGCCCAACATCGCAAGCCTGCTGTCGCGGGCGTCCGGCCGACGATGGGTGTCCTACAAGATCCCCGAACACGTCAGCTACTACGACCCCCGCACAATCACAGCTCTCCTGGACCGCGCCGGCTTCTCCGTCCGCGCCGTCGACAGCGCCTACCAGTACTACGCCCTCCCGTTCGTGGCCAGCCGCGTCCGTGAACTCCTGGACCCCGTCTCCCGCCTCATCCCACCCATCGAGCGCCTCCGCCCCCTAACCACCCGCCGAATCCGAGTAACCAGCGGCTCGATGCGAGTAGTCGCAACCCGAAACGACACACCCCTCTGACCTCGTACAACAGCAGAAAGGCCCCACCGCGAACAGTGGGACCTTTCAACAACTGCCCTCTTGGGGGAGCGGCGGAGGATACGAGATTCGAACTCGTGAGGGGTTGCCCCCAACACGCTTTCCAAGCGTGCGCCCTAGGCCTCTAGGCGAATCCTCCAAGCGGAGAGAATACCGAGGCGCAGCGGGAATCCGAAATCGGGGCGTACTCGGACCTTAGGGTCGGTGGTATGGGTGACTTGCTGTTGCGGGCGATCGGCGTGGGGGACGTGGGTGGGCTGCAGGAGTTGATCGAGTCGGATCCGGGGTATACGGAGCGGGTCACCGGGTATCCGCCTGGGGAGTCGGATGCGCAGAGTCTGTTGATGATGCGGCCGGAGGGGCTGGCTGAGGACGCCAAGGTTGTGTTGGGGGCCTTCGCGGGGCAGCAGCTCGTTGCGGTCGTTGATCTGCTCAGGGGCTTCCCGAACGAGCGCACGGCGTTCATTGGTCTCCTTGAGGTGCACTCGGCCCACCAGGGTCGCGGCAGCGGCAGGGCGACGTACGAGCTTGTCCAGCGGTACGTGGAGACCACGTGGCCCGAGATCCGGACCATGCGACTGGCTGTGGTGGACACGAACGCACAGGTCGCTACCGGTTTCTGGCGGCGGCTGGGGTTTGAGGCGACTGGTGAGGTACGTCCGTACCGCTACGACAAGCTCGAGTCGAGCGCCCGCCTGTACGAGAAGCAGCTAGCCGAGCAGGGCTGGAGCTAGGGCGCGCCACTGGTCGATTGGCTGGGGGCCTGTTACTCCGGTGATCACGTTGACGGCGACGTGGTTCGCGCCGGCGTCGAGGTGCTCGGTCAGCTTGGACTTGATGTCCGCCGGACTGCCCCAGGCGGCGAGTGAATCGACCCATGTGGTCGGGCAGCTCGGTCAGGTCGCTCTCACTGAAGCCCTGCCGCTTCAGTGAGGCGGCGTACCCAGGGATGCGCGGGAAGAAGCTGATGGTGTCTCGTGCGATCGCCCGAGCCCGGTCGGCGTCTGTCTCCAGTACGACGAGGTGGCTGACGGCCAGGAGCTTGTCCGGACCCAGGACCTTCCGCGCCTCAGCGGAGTACGCCGCGCTGGTCAGGAACGGGTACGCGCCGGCGGACCGGTCCGCGGCAAGCTTCAGCATCCGCGGACCGAGCGCAGCGAGCACCCGACGCTCCACGGGCACGTCCAGCTCGTCCAGGTACGCGTTGAGCGTGGCGATCGGTTTGGCGCCGTGCGCCCCACCCAGACCGACGGTGAACCGTCCCGGCGCAGATGCCTCCAGCTCGGCGTACGTCGTACTAACGTCGGCCGCGCTGTACTTCACCACCGCCAGGATCCCGCTGACGAACTTGATCGCCGTCGTCGCGCCCACCAGATCGGTGATGGTCTGCAGGCCCGGCAGCGGACCGCCGGACAGCCAGATCGCCGGATACCCGAGTTCTTCGGCCGCCCGCGCCGCCGCGATGGACTCCGCGCTGCTGTCGAGCCCGGTCGTGATACCGAAGGGGCCGAATTGATGATCCGTCACTGAACCAGAGTGATCCTGATCGGGTCCGGCCGCCAGGGGTGTTCGCTCAGAGCGTTCGCAGGGGATCGTGGCCGACCGACATCAGCCGGTGCCGCCAGTGCGCGTCCCCGGCCGTGGGCTCCGGTTCGTCACCACGCTGCTGACGAACCCGCCGTACGACGCGCTCCATCGCCGCCATGTCGTCGCCGGTGAGATCGGCCCGCCGCTTGCCGAGGATGTGCACCACGTGCTCCCCGAGCTCGTGGCCCGTCTCGTCCGGTGTCGGCTCGGTCGCCTCGCCCGCGGCATCCGTCCGCAGCCAGTCCTCGAGCTCCCTCGACGTCATGTTCACCAGTTGGTGGAATTCGTTCCACAGGTCATCGCTGACCCGGTTCTCGGCCATCACTACCTCCTCCGTAGGCGGGTACCCACAGCAGCGAGCCGAAATCAGGGCCCGGCCGATTCCCGGATGGCGAGGGGGATCCCGTACACTTCTTGCTGGTTCCCCGCGTGGCGGTATCTCGCCCAATCCCCCCAGGGCCGGAAGGCAGCAAGGGTAAGTGAGCTCTTCCGGGTGCGCGGGGAATCCTCATGTCTAGGCTTGGTCCTCCCGAGACAGAGGAGCGCGATGAACCCCGAGAGTCGTTACCTGCAGGAACTGATCATCGCGGAGCTCGGTGTGCCCGCGACGTTCGAGGTGGACAACGAGGTCGAGCAGCGGGTCGAGTTCCTCGCGGAGCGACTGCGGCGGACCGGCGCGACGGCGTACGTGCTCGGGATCAGCGGCGGCGTCGACTCCGCCACGGCGGGCCGCCTCTGCCAGCTCGCGGTGGAGCGGGTCCGGTCGGAGGGTGGTCAGGCGACGTTCGTCGCGATGCGGCTGCCGTACGGCGTGCAGGCCGACGAGGCGGACGCCCAGCGCTCACTCGAGTTCATCAAGCCCGACGAGACCCTCGTCGTCGACGTGAAGCCGGCCACCGACGCCATGGTCGAGGCGGTGCGGCACTCCGGCCTCGGCGACCGTGAGGACTTCCACGTCGGCAACATCAAGGCCCGTCAGCGCATGGTCGCGCAGTACCTCGTGGCAGGTGCCCGCGGAGGTCTGGTGGTCGGCACCGACCACGCGGCGGAGGCGGTGATGGGCTTCTTCACCAAGTACGGCGACGGCGCCTGCGACCTGACGCCGCTGTCCGGGCTCACGAAGCGGCGCGTCCGCGCCGTCGGCGAGCGCCTCGGCGCGTCACCGGACATCACTGGCAAGGTGCCGACCGCGGACCTGGAGACGAACAACCCGGGCGTCCCGGACGAGACCGTGCTGGGCGTGACCTACGACGAGATCGACGACTTCCTCGAGGGCCGCGACGTGGACGAGAAGGCCGCGAGCACGATCATCGCGACGCACCGCCGTACGGCCCACAAACGAGCCGTCCCCCTCGCCTTCAGCTGAGGAACTCCGTCACCAGCCGGGCGAAGAGGTCCGCTTGCTCGGCGTGCAGGAAGTGCCCGGCGCCGGTCGCGTAGTAGTAAGTGCCTTCCGGTACGTCGGAACGGAACAGCTCGATCTCCCGCGGGCTCGTGGCCGGGTCGTGCTCGCCCTTGATCAGGAGGGCCGGCTGCGTCAGCTGACCGAGGTACTGCAAGAGGGGCTCCACGAAGCCGGCTGACTTGGTGATCTCACTGGAGAAATGGCCGGAGCGCTCGTGGTACTCGTCGGGGAGCTCAATGCCGGCGGGTAGCTGCAGGTCCTGGGAGTCCGGGCCGAGGTACATCCCCATGCGCTTGTCGCCGAGCTGGGCGAGCAGTGCGATCCGCTCGTCCCACATTTGCTTGGTTGCCGGACCGGTGTGTGGCGGGAGCTGGACTCCCGGGAGAAGTGGCAGTGCGGCGCGGACGAGGTTCTCGGTGGCGAGCGCCATGTCCCAGGCGGGGTTCTCGAAAACGACGCGGGTGACCGAGTCCGGGTGCGCGACGGCGTACCGGAGTGCGAGGCGGCCGCCGTACGAATGACCGAGCAGGGACCATCGCTCGATTCCGAGGTGCTCGCGTAGCGCCTCGAAGTCGGCGATCAGGTCCTGTTCGTCCACCGGACCGGTGAGTGCGTCGGACCGCTGTACGCCGCGCTGGTCGACACCGATCAGATGGAAGTCCCTGGCGAGCCGGTCGCCCTGGAACGCCATGAAGTCGTACGAGCCCGCACCGGGGCCGCCGTGGACGAAGAGCAGTGGCGGCGCATCTGTGCGGCCGCGCTGGTCGACGTACAGCCTGGTGTCACGGACCTCCGTCAGCATGACCGGAGCGTAGTGCGCGCCTGGTTCAGGCGGTGTGGGCGAGTTGTAGCTGGCGGACGCGGTTGGCGAGGCGGGCCAGGCGGATGGTGGCGATGTTCCGGTACGCCGGGCGGAGGACCGTCGCGAGCGGGCCTGACTGCTCGAACGTGTGGGTGACGCGGCTGTCCGCCCCGATGGTCCACACGCCGACCTCGCGGAACCCGGGAACCTGCCAGACGATCTCGACGCGGTCCGCCTCGACCACTGTGTACTGCAGCTCGCCGGAGAAGCCTGGACGCACGCGGAGCTCGTAGCGGGTCCCCGGGTTCGTCTCGCGGGGGCCGTCGATGGCGATGAACGCCTCGTTCCACTCCGGCAGGCCCAGGGCGTCCAGCAGCACCTGCCGGATCGCCGCCTGGCCGGCGTGGATGGTCTCGGTGGCCTGTTCCATGACTAGTTCTCCTGGTGGGCGAGTGCGGGACCCCGACGGCGGGCCAGGGCAGCCCCGGTCGGGAAGGCGTCGGCGAGCGTGCGCAGGGTCGAGATCGTCTCGTCGAGCGCCTGGCCGGCGAGACGGTCGTCCATGGTGCGGTGCAGCCGGTTCTCCGCGGTGATGATGCGGCGGTGCAGCGCGCGGCCCTGCGGAGTCAGGCTGAGCGCGAGATAACGCCGGTCGACCTTGTCGATGCCGCGTTTGACCAGGCCCTGCGCGACGAGCCGGTCGACGAGACGGCTCGGACTGTTGCCGGTCTCGCAGACGAGCAGCCCGCCGAGAGCGTTCAGCGTCAGTGGGCCGTGGTCGCGCAGCACGCGCAGAACCTCTGCCTGGGAAGGCGTTATGCCGAGCGGGCGCAGCTCCGCCGCGAGCAGGCGGTTGCCCTCACGCTGGATCGCCAGCACGAGATAACGAAGCTCCTCGACAACCTTCATGGCAGATATATTACACGACACGTGTGTCATGTCATTTGTTGGTCGTGAGTGTCTCAGCAACTGTTGCCTGAGGCGACAGTTCGGGAGGAGTTCCGGAGGAGTGCCGGAGAAAGTCCGGTTGAGGTCATGGTCAAGGTGACATCGCGACTGGCACAGTGTCTGCATGAAGGGTCTGATGCAGAGTTACCAGCTGTCCCTGGACACGATCTTCCGGCGGGCGGAGCAGTTCTACCCGGACAAGACCGTCTACACAGGCGGTCCGGCACCGACGAACGTGACGTACGGCGAGTGGGCGGACCGGACCAGACGCCTGGGCGGGGTGCTGGACACGCTCGGGATCAGCCCTGACGGCCGCGTCGCCACCTTCGCGTGGAACTCGGGACGTCACCTCGAGCTGTACTTCGCCGCGCCCTGCACCGGCCGGGTGCTGCACACGCTGAACATCAGACTCTTCCCCGATCAGGTCGTGTACATCGCGAACCATGCCGAGGACGAGGTCGTGTTCGTCGACCGCTCGCTGCTCGGGTTGTTCCTGCCGTTGCTGGAGCGGCTGCCGAAGGTTCGCCATGTCGTCGTCATGGACGACCTGCCGGCGGGGGCGCCGTCGGCGGAGATCCCGGACGACCCGCGGTTCCACGACTACGAGGAGCTGGTCGCCGCGGCCCAACCGGTGGAGTTCCACGTCGAGGACGAGAACCAGGCCGCCGCGATGTGTTACACGAGCGGTACGACGGGAAACCCGAAGGGCGTCGTCTACTCACACCGGTCCACCTGGCTGCACTCGATCGGTGTCCTCACCAACGCCGGCATCGGACTAGCCGAGACCGACACCGTGATGCCGGTCGTGCCGATGTTCCACGCGAACGCCTGGGGCCTGGCGCACGCGGCGCCGATGGCCGGTGCGTCGCTGGTGTTCCCGGGGCCGGACATGAGCCCGCAGGGGATTCTCAAACTGCTCCAGGAGCAGGAGGTCACGCTGTCGGCCGGCGTACCAACGATCTGGCAGGGTTTGCTGCCGCTGCTCGACGGGGTGGAGTTGCCGAAGTTGCGTCGGATCCCGTGCGGTGGGTCCGCGGTACCGGAGGCGCTGTCGGAGGCGTTCCGTGCGAAGTTGGGCCGGCCGATCCTGCAGGCGTGGGGGATGACGGAGACCAGCCCGGTGGCGACCGCGGCGCATGTTCCCGAGCGGAACAAGGACCTCCCGGAGGAGGAGCAGGCGCATCTGCGGGCGCGGGCCGGTCTGCCGTTGCCGGGTGTCGAGGTGCGGATCGTCGAGCCCGGTTCGATCACGCCGTTGCCGTGGGACGACGAGGCGACCGGCGAGCTGCAGGTGCGTGGACCGTGGATCGCTGCGGAGTACTACCGGCCGGACGACGGGGTGCAGCTGAACACGGAGGACGGGTGGATGAAGACCGGGGACGTCGCCGCCATCGATCAGTACGGGTCGGTGCGGATCGTCGACCGGACGAAGGACCTGGTGAAGTCCGGCGGCGAGTGGATCAGCTCGGTCGAGTTGGAGAACCTGCTGATGGCCCATCCCGCGGTGAAGGAGGCCGCGGTCATCGGCGTACCGCATCCGAAGTGGGACGAGCGGCCGCTGGCGTGTGTCGTTCTTCAGGAGGGTGCGAGCGCGACGGGCGAGGAGATCCTCGAGTACCTGCAGCCGTTGGTCGCGAAATGGTGGCTTCCCGATGCGGTCGAGTTCATCGACGAGGTCCCGAAGACGTCAGTCGGCAAGTTCTCGAAGAAGGATCTCCGCAGCCGCTTCGCGAACTACCACTTGAAGTAGGGGTGATCAGGCGAAGCTGACACGGAAGTGGTTCTGGAGGTGCGCGAGGGTTACGTCCACGAACTCTTGAGGCCACTCGCCGCCGGTTCGTTCGGCGAGGGCGGTGCCGCGGGTGATGAACTGGCGGCAGATGTACTGGTTCGCCGCGATGATGTCGGCGAGCTCGGTGCCGGCGGCCGGGATGGCCTCCAGAGCGGCGCGTTGCTCGTCGGACAGGAACGCGTTCAGGCGCTTGGCTCCGCCGTTTCGGCGTACGCCGCGTTCGGCGAGCATGAGCGCGATGAGCTGGTCGCGGACGACGCCGATGCCCTGGTTGCCGACGATCCGCTCGTCGCGCCCGAGGACCGTGACCAGATTTCCGAGGAAGTAGAAGAAGAGGTTCACGGTGGCGGCCGGCCAGTACGGTTCCCCGGGCCGGCCACCCTTCGGTGCGAGATCGCCCTCCGGGAACAGGGTCCCGTCCCGGTCGAACAGCACCCGTACGCCGTCGTACTGGAACCGGTCGAACGAGGCGAGCGGATGCACGATCAGATCGACGTGCAACCAGTCCGCCGTGATCCCGACCCCGCCGATCATCCCCGGCAGCCGGTCCGCCAGCACGGTCGGCCCGGCGAGCTCCCGCAGTACGTCGTCCCAACGCTCCGTGAACCACTCGGTGCTGTCGTCGGTCACCACCAGATGTACGTCGACATCGCTGAACCGATCGGATGCGCCTGTCGCGTAACTGCCGATCAGGTATACCGCCAGGACCCGCTCGTCGCCGCGCGGTACCTCTCCCGCGCGCGCGATCACCGCCTGCTGCCGCTCGTCCCCAGTCGTCACCGGACCACCCTAGGACGCTCACCAGGGCGGGGGCGGGGAATTGTCCGCGGGCGGCGCTAGGGTTGCGGGCGTGGAAGCGCCCCTTGCCTTGTACCGCCGGTACCGCCCGGACACGTTCGCGCAAGTGATCGGGCAGGACCACGTCACCGCGCCGCTGCGGAACGCGCTGAGCAACAACCGGGTGAATCACGCCTATCTGTTCTCCGGGCCGCGCGGGTGTGGAAAGACCACCAGCGCGCGGATCCTCGCCCGGGCGATCAACTGTGAGAAGGGACCGATCGCCGAGCCGTGCGGGGTGTGCAAGTCGTGCACCGACCTGGCGCGCGGCGGGCCCGGCAGCATCGACGTGATCGAGATCGACGCGGCGTCGCACGGTGGTGTCGACGACGCCCGTGACCTGCGCGAGCGGGCGTTCTTCGCGCCGGTCGAGAGCCGCTACAAGATCTACATCATCGACGAGGCGCACATGGTGACCACGCAGGGCTTCAACGCCCTGCTGAAGCTGGTCGAGGAGCCGCCGCCGCACCTCAAGTTCATCTTCGCCACCACCGAGCCCGACAAGGTGATCGGGACGATCCGGTCGCGGACGCACCACTACCCGTTCCGCCTCGTGCCGCCGAAGGTGCTGGCGGACTACATGGCGACCCTGTGCGAGTCCGAGGGAGTGTCGATCGAGCCGGCCGCGCTGCCGCTGGTCGTGCGGGCCGGCGCCGGGTCGGTGCGTGACTCGCTGAGCGTGCTCGACCAGTTGATCGGTGGCGCGGGGCCGGCCGGGGTGACGTACGAGCTGGCGGTCGCGCTGCTCGGGTTCACGCCGGACTCGCTGCTCGACGCGTGTGTGGACGGGTTCGCGGCGCATGACAGCGCGGCGGTGTTCGAGACGATCGAGAAGGTCATCGAGACCGGTCAGGACCCGAAGCGGTTCGCCGAGGACCTGCTGCGGCGGCTGCGGGACCTCGTCATCCTGTCCGCCGTACCGACGGCTGTGACCTCCGGGCTGATCGAGGCCGCCGAGGACCAGGCGGAGCGACTGCAGACGCAGGCCGCTGGGATCGGGCCGGCGGAGCTGACGCGGGCGGCGGACATCGTCGCGGAGGGCTTGCTGGACATGCGTGGCGCGACCGCGCCCCGTCTGCAGCTCGAGCTGATCTGCGCGAAGGTGCTCCTTCCAGGGGCCGACGACTCCACGAACGGCATCCAAGCCCGCCTCGACCGCATGGAACGCCGCCTCACGATCGGAGTCCCCGGAGGCTCGGCGGATGCTGCAGCGGTCAGCGCAGGTAGGCCGGACTCCCCCCAAGCACCTGCTGGTACGCCGGGCGCTGCCGCCACGAGCAGAGCGGCCGCCCGAGCCGCCGCAACCACAGGCAATCGCCCAGCACACACCGAGCCACCCAGTGCACCGCCCGCTCAGGCTGGCCCAGACGTCGCAGTTGCTCCGGGCAGCACGGCCGGCGCGAGCGATGGGGCTGGCAGCGGTGGTCAGTCGGCGGGCAGCGGACCGGAGGGTGCGTCTGGTGGTGACGCATCTGTGGCTGCTGTGTCCGGTGCTGGGGTTGGTGGCGACGAGGCCAGGCGGTCTGGTGGCGGTGCCGGGCCTGCGACACAGGGCTCCAATGGCGGTGCCGGGCCTGCGGCGCAGGGCTCTGGTGGTGGGGCGCGTACGGGTGCCTGGGGTGACGAGGCTGCTGCACAGGTCAGTTCACCTGCACAGCCCAGCGCTCCGGCACAGTCCAGTACTTCGGCACAGTCCAGTGCGCCTGCGCAGGCTGGTGGGGTCGGGGCCGTTGGGTTGGGGGATATTCGGCGGTTGTGGCCTGAGGTTTTGGAGGCGGTGAAGGCGCAGCGGCGGTTCGCTTGGATCATGCTGAGTCAGAACGCTCAGGTGATCGCGATCGACGATCAGACGCTCACTCTCGGGCTGGTGAATGCTGGCGCTAGGGAGAGCTTCGCGCGTTCGGGAAGTGACGAGATTCTTCGCCAGGCGATGATCGACACCATTGGCGTCGATCGCCGGGTCGAGGCTGTCGTCGACCCGTCGACCGACCCGGGAGCGGGGGGCGGCCCGGCCGCCCGGCCCGGCCCGCAGTCAGGCGGACCTGCTAACTCAGGTGGTTCCGGCCCACAGTCCGGTGGCGCCGGCGGCCCTGGGGCTGCAGGTCCCGGCAGCCCGACCGCTGATGCAGGCGGCGCAGGCATCAGCGGTCCAGGTGCAGGCGGTCCAGGTGCAGGCGGATCGGGTGCAGGCGGTCCAGGTGGCGGACCGGGTGCAGGTGGGCCGGGTGCAGGTGGGCCGGGTGCGGGTGGGCCCAGTGTGAGCGGTTCGGAGACGGGCGGTCCGGGGGGTGCGGGGGCAGGTGGTCCCGGCGTGAGCAGTCCCGGGGCTGGCGGTTCAGGTGCTGGCGGTTTGGGCGCAGCTGGATCAGGTGCGGGTGTAGTAGGCCGAGCAGGTGCGGGCGGCGTTGAATCTGGAGCGGCGGCGGGTGTTGCGGCTCGGGGGACTGTGGATGAGGGGCGGACCGGGCAGTGGGGGGATGGGCCTGGGGCGGTTGCTTTGCAGGAGCCGCCTGATTCTGAGTTCGACGTACCGCCGGAAGATCCTTGGATGGACGGGCCGGCCGCACGGCCTGCGAGGCAGCAGCCAGCGCAGCAGTCTGCGGCGGAGCGGCGGGAGCAGGCCGGGAGTAAGCGTCGGGCGGCTGAGGCCGCGGTTGCCGCTGAGCAGGCGCGGCAGGCGGCTTCTGCGGCCGCGGCTGCTCCTGAGGTGCCGCTGACTCCCGAAGAGGAAGCCGACTCGATCGGCGAGGACGACGTCGTCCTGGAAGAGGACTCCCGTTCACACACGGACCTCCTCCGAGAAACCCTCGGAGCCCAGATCATCACCGAAGAACCCAACTGATCGTCACCCGACCACCCGACCACCCGCCCGGCCGCCCGGCCCCCGGGCATGAGACCGGACAAAAGGCGACCGCCCGGACCCCTGGTGTGGGCTTGTGACGGATGCTGGGCTCGTGGTCGATGAGGACGTCGTAGCAGCGCTGGCGGGCAGCTTTCTCGGGAGGCTGCCACCGGACGTCGTGGGGCAGTTGCTCGCGGCAGGACACCGAACGGATTACCCGGCGGGCAGCACGATCTACCGGGAGGGATCTGCTCCCAAGGCGCTCCTGGTCGTGAACGGGCTCTTGCGCGTTTACATGACCTCGCCAGAGGGACGGCAGGTGACGGTGCGGTACGCGCGGAACTGCGACGTACTCGGAATCGCCGTACTGGTAGGAGGGCCGGCGGATGTCGGTGCACAGACGCTCGCGGACTGCACGCTGTTCCGGATCGATGGCGCGACCTTGACCGCCGTCGGGCGCAACGACAGCCGCGTTGCGTGGGCCTTGGCCGAGGAGCTCGGCCGCAGGCTGTACGAGAACCTGCAACAGACCGCGATCAACGCGTTCGGCACCGTCCGGCAACGGGTCGCCGGTCACCTGCTGGATCTCGCCTCGGCGCAGCAGCGTCCGCGCGGCGACCTCGTCGCACGGGTAACCCAGCAGGACCTCGCCGATGCCGTCGGCTCGGCACGTGAGGTGGTGGCGCGAGTACTCCGGGACTTCCGGCTGGCCGGCCTGGTCGCGACCGCACCGGACCGGATCCAGATCCTCGACGCTGACGGCCTGTACGACCAGTCGTGGAACCCGGCCGCCGGGTGATCGCGGTCACCGGAGCCCACTACAAAAGTCACAGACACGTGGAGACCGCGGGCCGAAGACTGATGCTCTCGGACCCGAATCGGTCGGGCCGATCGCCAGTCGAGGAGGCCAGATGTCCAGCGAAGCGAACACGTCGCAAGCGCTCCGCGGAAATGCAGACCCGATCAAGGCGGTGTCGGTCATCAGCACCGGCAGTGTCGAGATCCACCCCGAGCACGCACTCGGTACGAAGAAGCCGCTGTACTGGTGGTTGCTCACCTCGCGCCGGTGGTTGCCGCCTCGGCCGATCAACGTCTACGTCATCGAACACGCGAAGGGTCTGCTGCTGTTCGACACCGGCCAGGATCGGGCCTCGGTGACCGACGACTCGTACTTCCCCGGCGGGTTCCCGGGCATCGTCTACGAGCGGCTGGCCAAGTTCCACATCGGCGCGGACGAGACGCTCGACACTCAGTTGGCCACCCTCGGGTACGCCGCTTCGGATGTCAGCACTGCGGTGATCTCACACCTGCACCAGGACCATATCGGGGGGATCCCTCGACTCGGCGGTGCCGAACTGCTGATCACTCCGGCGGAATGGGCCCAGCTGACCGGCTTCTCTCCTGAGTCACGCGGATTCCTCCGCGCGCACATCGACGTACCGGGCGCCAAGTGGAAGCACGTCAGCTTCGAACCGGTCACCGACACGGCGTTGGCGCCGTTCACCGAGTCGCTCGACCTGATGGATGACGGCTCGCTGGTCCTGCTCCCGACGCCGGGGCACACGCCGGGCTCGGTCTCACTTCTCGTACGGCGGCGCGCACAGCCGCCGCTGTTGCTCGTCGGAGATCTCACGTACGAGGCCTCGCTGCTCGAACGACGGCAACTACCTGGTGTCGGGAACCGTGATCAGCTCGCGAGGACCACCGAGAACGTCCTGGCCCTCGCCGGACGACTGCCCGGCTTGGTCATCCTTCCGGCGCATGACCCGACGGCGGCGGACCGGCTGCTCGGGGCCTCGCGATGAGCGCGGCGCGGCAGCTGCGATTCACCAACACGATCACGATCGACCGGCCACCGGCCGAGGTGTTCGAGTACTTGGCTCATCTCGAGAACGTGCCGCGGTGGAACTATGCGATCGGTGAGACCCGGAAGATCACCAATGGACCGGTCGGCGTCGGGGCGCGTTACCTGCAGACCCGGACGATCCCGGTCCACGCCGAGGAAACCCTGGAAATCACCGAGTTCGAGCCTGACCGGGGACTCAGCCTCAGCGGAACGCTGAGCTCGATGCCTGCGCGCATCAGTTACACGCTCCGTCCGGACGGGAATGCGACCACCCTGACCAACACCATCGAGCTGCAGCCGCCGCGCCACCTGGCGCTGGTGGCGCCGATCGCGGTCCGTCGGATCAAGTCCGCGGTCGCGGCCAACCTCGCAGTACTCCAGGAGATCCTCGAACGCGCCTGAGCGGACCGTGGACGAAGCTGTCCACAGGGGTGTGGAAAAACTGGGGAGACTGGTCGGTTTCTGGGGGTGGGTGGGCTTGTCCGCCGGACCGGCTAGTGTTGAGGCTCCGGTTGTTGAGCGGTTCGGACGAGGAGATCGCAGTGTTCGACGGTGGCGGTGCTGGGGGCTTCGATATGTCCAACCTGCTCGCGCAGGCACAGGCGATGCAGAACCAGTTGATGGAAGCGCAGGCCGACCTGGAGGGTCAGGAGATCGAAGGATCCGCCGGCGGCGGTCTGGTGACCGCCCTGGTGTCCGGCACTGGCGAGCTTCTCAGCCTGGACATCAAGAAAGAGGCCGTCGACCCGGACGACACCGAGACGCTGGCCGACCTGATCGTCGCCGCGGTGCGGGACGCCTCGGAGAACGCGAAGCAGGCCGCGGCCGCCGCGATGGGACCGCTGGCCGGTGGGCTGGGCGGCGCGTTCGGCGGTGAGGGCGGCTTCCCCGGCTTCGGCGGCGCGCCCGGCGGCGGTTCGTCCGCCCCGGCCGGCTTCGGCCTGCCCGGTGCACGGCCCGCGGTCGAGTCGGGCGACGACGCCGACGGGAACGACGCCCCCCAGACCAACCGGCCGAGCGGCCCCGCCAACCCGGGCTCGGCCAACGAAGGTCAGGCACGCCCAGGCGCGGACGACCGCGGTGGAGTCGGGTTCGTGAACCCGGGCAGCTCGGCCGGCGAGCCCGGTCAGAACCCGGGCTGACGTGTACGAGGGGGCCGTTCAGGATCTCATCGACGAGCTGGGGAGGTTGCCTGGTGTGGGTCCGAAGTCCGCGCAGCGGATCGCGTTCCATCTGCTGGCGGCCGACGAGACCGACGTACGGCGGCTCGCCCATGTGCTCGTGCAGGTGAAGGAGAGGGTCAAGTTCTGCGAGATCTGCGGCAACGTCTCCGAGGAGACGCAGTGCCGGATCTGCCGGGACCCGCGCCGCGACCTGAGCCTGATCTGCGTGGTCGAGGAGGCCAAGGACGTGGTCGCCATCGAGCGCACCCGCGAGTTCCGAGGCCGGTACCACGTGCTCGGCGGGGCGATCTCGCCGATCGAGGGCATCGGGCCGGACGAGTTGCGGATCAAGGAGCTCATGCAGCGGCTGGCGAGCGGTGAGGTGACCGAGATCATCCTGGCCACCGATCCCAACCTCGAAGGTGAGGCGACCGCAACGTACTTGAGCCGTCTGCTGCGGCCCATGGGGTTGCGCGTCACCCGATTGGCTAGTGGACTTCCAGTAGGCGGTGACCTCGAGTACGCCGACGAGGTGACCCTCGGACGGGCGTTTGAAGGGCGACGATCGATCGATGACTGAACCAACAGATATTGCAGAGCGGGCACTGAGCACGGACTCCGAGGATCTCGAGGAGTTCGCGGAGCAGATCGCGGACCAGGTCCGGAGCTTCCTGATCTCGGTCCGCGACATCGCCGCGCAGCCGGACGAGGACGGGGTCGACGAGGGCCTCGCCTCGCTGCCGTACCTGCTGCTCGAGGTGAGCCAGTTGCTGCTCGCCGGCGGCCGGCTCGGCGCGTTCGAGGACTTCGTGCCGGAGGAGCGCTTCGAGAGCGACGCCGGCCCGGACCCGGACCTGGATGCGATGCGGGACCGGCTCGCAGCGCTGTTCGAGGGCCTGGACGAGTATGCGGAGGTCTTCGATCCGTACGCCGCTCCGCCGGAGATCACCGTCAACCGGCTCTCCGACGACCTGACCGCGATCGCGACCGACCTGGTGCACGGCCTCGCGCACTACGAGGACGGCCGGGTCGTCGAGGCGCTGTGGTGGTGGCAGTTCTCGTACGTGTCCACGTGGGGTGCCGCTGCGAGCGCCGTACTGCGGGCCATCCAGTCGCTGATCGCGCACGACCGGCTGGAGCCGGCGCACGACGCGGAGACCGAGGCGACCGACCGTGAGCTCGTCGAGGTCGCCGAAGAGGTCGTGCAGCGCCGCTGACGCGATGTCTGTTCTCGAACTCGTACGGCGGTTGCCCGAGCCGGCCGTCGTACGGCGGGTGAGTCGGGCGCTCGCCGTACTCGATCTGGTGCTGAACGACGATGCATCGACCAGGTACTACGAATTCGACGCGCGCTGGTCCGGGACCGAGGAAGCTGCCCTGATGCGGGACGGGTCGGGGAACGAGTACTCGATCGTGTTCTCGCCGGATGGGACGTTCGCGTACGGGTTCGATCACGAGTCGCCGATGTCGCCGTACGTCAACGAGATGAAGCCCTGGCCCGGGCTGCTGGACGGCGTACCTGAGGTGTTCCACGAGCAGCGGGACGACAAGGCGTTCTGGGACGAAGCGCCGCGGGCGACGGTGTGCTTCTGGCGTACGACGGACGACACCGCCTGGCGCTGCGGTCCGGTGGAAGGCAACGACGGGGCGGACTGGCTGTTCGAACTGGTGGCCGACGGTCGTCCGGAGGCGTACCTGACCTTCGCCGAGGACTACTACGAGCAATCGCTGGACCTCGAGGCCGTCCGGCACGTCTATGCGCTGATGCCGCTGACGGAGTACGTCGTCACGTCGCTCAACCGCCAGCGCCGCTTGGCCGATCTCAAAGACGCCATCGCCGAGATCGGCTACCCGCGTAGTTAGTCCGGCAGCATCGGCATCTCCAGGCCCTGGGACTTGCCGAGGAGGATGCCTCGGGTGATCGCATTGGTGCCGAACTTGTCCTTGACCTGGTCGAGCGCGGAGTCGAGCTCGTTGTTGGCGGCCTTGTCGAAGGGGAGCGCCAGCTGGAGCGCGGCCTCGTTCTCCAGGTTGCCGACGGAGATGCCGATCATGGTGAGGCCCTGGGCGGTGATCAGCGGATGGGCCGCGCGGAGCAGCGCGCGGGCGGTGACCAGGATCGCGCGCGTCTGATCTGTTGCCTGCGGCAACGTGTGGGACCGGGTGGCCCGGGTGAAGTCGTCGAAGCGCAGCCGCAGCGTCACCGTCCGCCCCGAGCGACCCGCGGAGCGCATCCGCCGACTGACGCGATCGACGAGACCTGCGAGTACGGCGTCCAGCGTGGCCGGCGACTTCGGTGAACGGCCCAGTGCCCGTTGCGATCCGATCGACCGGCGCCGTCGCCCCACCTCGATCGGACGCGGGTCCCGGTTGTGCGCGAGGGCGTGCAGATGCCGCCCGGAGGCTCGGCCGAGCATCGCGACCAGCGCCGCCTCGGGCAGCATCGCGACATCGCCCACCTTGGTCAGCCCGCGACTTCGCAGCTTCTCCGCCGTCACCTCGCCGACGCCCCACAACCGCGAAACATCCAACGGGTGCAGGAACTCCAGCTCGCGGTCCGGCGCGACCTCGAGCAGTCCGTCCGGCTTCGCGACGCCGCTCGCCACCTTCGCCAGGAACTTCGTCCGCGCAATCCCGACCGTGATCGGCAGCCCGACCCGCGACAGCACCTCCGCACGGAGACGTCGCGCGATCTCCAGCGGCGTACCGCGGATCTTCCGCAGGCCGCCCACATCCAGGAACGCCTCGTCGATCGAGAGCCCCTCGACCAGTGGAGTGGTGTCCTCGAAGACCTTGAACACCGCCTTGCTGGCCTCGGAGTATGCCGACATCCGCGGCTCGACCACGATCGCGCCCGGGCACCTGCGCAACGACTGCCCGCCGTTCATCGCCGTCCGCACCCCGAACGCCTTGGCCTCGTAGCTGCACGCGAGCACGACACCGGCGCCCACGATCACCGGCCGGCCGCGCAGGCGTGGGTCATCGCGCTGCTCGACCGATGCGTAGAACGCGTCGAGGTCGGCATGCAGGATGGTCGCTGCCTGCGGTTCGGGCACGAACATATGTTCGCATAGACCGCCGACAAGTGAGATAGGGAGAATTCCCGACGCGGCGGACATCGATGTCAGGAAAGAATGAGCCTTATGGACCTGACGGCGTACCGCGATCTGTGGAAGACCCAAGGCGTGATGGCGCTGCTCGCCTCGGCCTTGATCGCGCGGTTGCCGGTGCTGGCGACGATGGTCCCGCTGGCGTTCCTGGCCAAGGACGCGGCCGGCAACTTCGGCTGGGCCGGTGTGGTCGCAGGCGCCTATTCGGTCGGTACGGCGGTTGCGAGCGTCGTCTGGTCCCGGATGGCGGACCGTAAGGGTGCCCGCAAGGTCGTGATCGGCACCGGGCTGGCCTGGGGCGTCTGGATGGCAGTGCTCGCCCTGCTGCCGTACAGCTGGTACCGGCTGTTCCCGATCGCGGCTGCGCTGGCCGGTGTGTTCGTCGCGCCCGTCACGTCCGCACTGCGCGCCAACTGGCCGCGGATCGTGCACGGCTCCCGCCTCCGTGCGGTCTACTCACTGGACGCCACGGCACAGGAGCTGCTGTTCGTCTTCGGTCCGATGCTCGGCGCGGTCATGGTCAGTTTCGCGAGTCCGCGAGCCGGTCTGCTGGCCTGTGCGGTCACGGCGGCGGCAGCGATCTGGTGGTTCGGTCTGAACCAGCAGCCCGGCGTACCGCACAACGAGGGCGCCGGTCCGCGTCCCACTGCCCGGCAGCTGGTGTTCCATCCGCACCGTACGCCGATCCTGTTCGCCTGGGCGTGCCTCGTGATGGGGTTCGCGTCGATGTCACTCGGCATGGTCGCCGTCGCGGACGAGCACGGGAACCGGCTGATCGCGGGCATCCTCGAGACGGTCGCAGCGGTCGGCAGCGTGACCGGCGGTGTGATCAACGGCGCCCTGCCCGGCGGACGTACGTCGGCCGTGTGGCGGCGGATGCTGCTGTTCGCCGGACTGGTCGCCGCCTGCATCTTCGTGACGTCGTCCGTGGTCGCGCTGGCGATCGGGATGTTCGCCGCGGGCTGCATGATCGCTCCGACGGTCGCGGCGCTCTACGAACGCGTCGGCGCGCTCACCCCGGCGTCCGCTCACACCGAAATCTTCGGGTGGACGCAGAGCGGTGGAATGGTTGGATCGGCCATCGGCTCCGCCGTCGCCGGCGCGGTGGTCGAGGCGTTCGGCGTTCGCTACGCGTGGGTCCTGACGGCGGGCCTCACCGTACTCGCGACCCTGTCCCTGCTCCGCGTTCCGCCCCACCGGCCGGTCGACACCAGTGCCGTCGACGGCGCCGCGGTCGCGGCGTAGCGCACGCGGTAGTCCGCCTCCAGTACGCCGCCGTCGCGGGCGCACATCGAGATCAGTTGCAGGTGCCGCCGGTCCAGAAGCATGCCGCGACCCGCCGCGACCGGGTGGATGAGCAGGGAGATCTCGTCGAGCAGGCGCCACCGCAGCAGCGCCCGGACCAGCGTCAGGCTGCCGATCACGCGCAGGTCGTCACCGGGCACGGCCTTGAGGGCGGACAGCACCCGGCGGGTATCGCCCTGCAGTATCTCGGTGCCCGGGCGCGCGACCACGGGACGGGATCCGACCACGAGGTTCCGGGTGTGCTCGAGTCCTTCGAGCGAACCGGCGTACCGCTCGAACGTGCGCCGGCCCCACAGCACGGTCCCGCTCTCGGGCAGCAGTTGCTCGATCGCCGGCCGCGCCAGCCATTGCTCCGGCCGCTCGACGATGCCGTCCTCGGACATGCACAACCTGGCCACGATGTTCCGCATACCAACTGAGATGCAGGTAATGCCCCGAAGGTTATGTCCGGCGGCCGCGGTGCAGTTCGGTCTCCAGGGCGTCGAGCCGGTTCGTCCAGAACTTGCGGTACCGGTCCAGCCAGCTGTCGATCTCCCGCAGCGGCTCGGGATCGACGGCGTACAGCCGCCGGGTGCCGTCGACGGTCACGGTTGCGAACCCGTTGTCGCGCAGCACCCGCAGGTGCTGGGACACGGCCGGCTGGCTGATGCCGAACTCCGCGCCGATCGTGCCGGCGATACTGCCGGCCGGCAGCTCGCCGTCGGCGAGCAGCTCCAGGATCCGGCGCCGGACCGGGTCGCCGAGAATGTCGAACGCGTGCACCGGTACAGTATTTCAGCGATGACTTATATGGACAAGTGCGGCTGACCGGTTGCTGGTCAGCCGGTAGGCAACGGTCAGGTCACGGCTAGAATGACCGATGAGACTACGCCTGGTGCAACGCCGCACGGCGTACCGCAACCAGTGGTTTGAGGAGAAACACTGTGGGACGCGTCGTACACAAGTACGGCGGTTCTTCGGTCGCCGACGCCGATTGCATCAAGCGCGTGGCCCAACGGATCGTCGCGACAAAGAAGGCCGGGAACGACGTCGTGGTGGTCATCTCCGCCATGGGCGACACCACCGACGAACTGATGGACCTGGCCCAGCAGGTCTCTCCGCTGCCCCCGCCGCGCGAGCTGGACATGCTGCTCACCTCCGGTGAGCGGATCTCCGCCGCGCTGCTGGCGATGGCGATCGCCAACCTGGGGTACGAGGCCCGGAGTTTCACCGGTTCGCAGGCCGGCGTGATCACGACCGCCGCGCACGGCAACGCGCGCATCATCGACATCACACCGGGCCGGATCGAGGACGCGCTGGGCGAGGGCCACATCGCGATCGTGGCCGGTTTCCAGGGCGTCGCCCAGGACACCAAGGACATCACCACGATGGGCCGCGGCGCCTCCGACACCACCGCGGTCGCGCTCGCCGCCGCGCTGGAGGCCGACTACTGCGAGATCTACACCGACGTGGACGGCATCTTCACCGCGGACCCGCGGATCGTGCCGGCCGCCCAGCAGATCCCGAAGATCTCCTACGAGGAGATGCTCGAGATGGCTGCCTGCGGCGCCAAGGTGCTGCACCTGCGCTGCGTCGAGTACGCGCGGCGTTACAACGTCCCCGTCCACGTGCGTTCCTCCTTCTCGCAGAAGGAAGGCACCTGGGTCGTCGATGCGAAGGAACTGGATCAGATGGAACAGGCGATCATCTCCGGCGTCGTGCAGGACCGCGGCGAAGCCAAGATCACCGTGGTCGGCGTGCCCGACAAGCCGGGTGAGGCGGCCCGGATCTTCGAGACGGTCGCCGGTGCCGACACCAACATCGACATGATCGTGCAGAACGTGTCGGCGGTCGCCACGAACCGCACCGACATCTCGTTCACGCTGCCCCGCGCCGACGGCGCCCGGGCGATGTCCGCGCTGGCGCGGATGAAGGACGAGGTCGGCTACGAGCAGTTGCTGTACGACGACCAGATCGGAAAGGTCTCCGTCGTCGGAGTCGGAATGCGCTCGCACCCGGGCGTTTCCGCGAAGTTCTTCTCCGCGCTCGCCGACGCCGGCGTGAACATCGAGATGATCTCCACCTCGGAGATCCGGATCTCGGTGGTCGTGGACGAGAACCTGGTGGACGCCGCCGTGACCGCGGCGCACACCGCATTCGACCTGGACGACGAGCACACCCAGGCTGTCGTGTACGGAGGAACGGGACGGTGACCCCTGTGAGCGCTGTGGAGAACACGATCGAGGACCGGGCGGGTCTGCCCTCCCTGGCGGTGGTCGGTGCGACCGGCGCCGTCGGGTCGGTGATGCTGACCTTGCTCTCGACCAGGCAGAACGTCTGGGGAGAGATCCGGCTGATCGCCTCCGAGCGCTCCGCGGGCAAGCGGCTCAAGGTCCGCGGCGAGGAGGTCGAGGTGGTCGCGATCAGCGACGCCGCCTTCGACGGCATCGACGTGGCGATGTTCGACGTACCGGACGAGGTGTCGGCGCACTGGGCGCCGATCGCGGCCGCCAAGGGCGCCGTCGTGGTGGACAACTCCGGTGCGTTCCGGATGGACCCGGACGTGCCGCTGGTGGTCCCGGAGGTGAACGCCGAGGCGGCCCGGAACCGGCCGAAGGGCATCATCTCCAACCCGAACTGCACGACGCTGTCGATGATCGTCGCGATGGGCGCGCTGCACCACCGCTACGAGCTCGAGCAGCTGGTGGTGGCGTCGTACCAGGCCGCGTCGGGTGCCGGGCAGGCCGGGATCGACACGCTGTACGACCAGTTGACCAAGGTGGCCGGGAACCGCGAGCTGGGCAGCACGCCTGGTGATGTACGGCGGTTGGTCGGCAACGATCTCGGGCCGTTCCCGGCTCCGTTGGCGCTGAACGTCGTACCGTGGGCCGGCTCGCTCAAGGACGACGGTTGGTCGTCGGAGGAGCTGAAGGTCCGCAACGAGTCCCGCAAGATCCTCGGGCTGCCGGACCTCAAGGTGTCCGCGACCTGTGTGCGGGTCCCGGTCGTCACCACGCACTCGCTGTCGGTGCACGCGCGGTTCGTCCAGGAGGTCGACGCCGACGGCGCTCGTGAGGTACTGCGGGATGCTCCCGGCGTGCTGCTCTTCGACAACCCGGCCGAGGGGGAGTTCCCGACGCCGGCTGACGTGGTCGGCACCGACCCGACGTGGGTGGGGCGGATCCGGAAGTCGCTCGACGATCCGAACGCGCTGGAGCTGTTCGTCTGCGGCGACAACCTCCGCAAGGGCGCTGCGCTGAACACCGCCCAGATCGCCGAGGTCGTCGCCAAGGAGTTCACCCCCGCCTAGGCCTGAACACAAGCCCGATGCCCTACACGGGGGTGGGGTGAGAGGGCCAAGGCCTGAACACGAGCCAAATGCCCTACGCGGGGTGCGAGGGCCGTGGCGGGGGGCTGCGTGCGCTACAGCCAGTTTTCTCGGGCGGCGTGGAGGGCTAGTTGGAAGCGGGTGCTGGCGCCTGTGCGGTTCATCAGGCGTTCCAGGTAGCGGAAGAAGGTCCGGCGGCTGATGCCGAGCGTGCGGGCAATGGTGTCGTCCGCGGCGCCGGTCGCCAGCAGGGCCAGCAGGCGGCGCTCGATCGGCTCCAGGCGGTCGTCCTCGGCGCCCACCGACGCGTGCAGCGGCAGCGCGTTGCGCCAGCACAGCTCGAACATCCCGATCAGCGCGGACAGCAGACTGCTCGGCCGGATGATCAGCAGCGACCGGTTCACGTCGGTGTCGCGCGCGGACATCGACACGAACGCGATCGCGCCGTCGATGATCGTCAGCTTCGCCGGTACGTCGGGTAACACCCGCGCCTGCTCACCGGCCTCCACACAGGGGAGGATGTTCTCGGTCAGGTACCCGGGCACCTCGACCGACTCCGGCGAGTACACGACCCGGTAGGACACGCCGCGGCGGAGCTGGTCGATCTCCTCCTGGTTCGGTCCGCCGATGTAGTACGGCGGGGAGTCGATGGCCAGGATCTCGCGCTGTACGCCGCTCTTGATCTGGTGGATCCGCTCGACGATCGCGCTCCCGGTGACGACCTCGATCAGGTGCGTGGTCGACTCGTTGTGCACGGTCCGGCGGAACTCGTCGTACGCGTTCAGGACCTCGATCCGGGCCTGCTTCAGCTCGGACTCGCGGCGCAGCGTCATCGCCTCCAGGCCCGCGTCCGGCGGCACCGGCAGGTAGCGCGAGTGGTCCGACCCGGATCGCCGCGCCAAGCCGGCCTGCACCAGGCCCCCAAGGGTGGCGTCGATCGAGCGCTCCCGGTCGGGGACCGCCTCGCCCAGTTCGGTGATCGACGACGGACCGGTCCGCAGCAGGTGCTGGTAGACCTTGATCTCGTCGTCGTTGAGCCCGAGCACCTTCAAATGGCCGACACGCTCCGTGTCCGTTGTGCTCACAACGCTCCCCTCCCTTCCGACTGCTGTCACCGTCCGCTACCGCCCCTCCAGCCTAGGCGGGGCAATCCAGAGCCGTCGGCACTGAACGTGTCGACCCAAATGCACGCAGCGAGATTTGTTGTCCTGTCAGCATTATTGTGCCGTGTCACCATCTGGCCACCATTTCCGCGCAGTCGTGAGCGAGAATTGAGGTCCAGCAGCCCGGCGACGGACCACCTGAGCGCCGCCGGGCTGCTGTTCCAATTCTGGCCTGAGTTGGCTGTCTCGTCAGCGGAGCCTGTTTCGGTTGGGTCTCGATCCCGGCGCATCGGTGCCCTCGCACTTCCGTGCCATCACTGGCTGTGCCGGAGGGTGTACAAAATGTGGCATCTCCAATCGTGAGGCCGATGAGGAGGAGTGCCCGATGCGACCGGTTCCGCCCTGTGCCGCCGACCGTACCGGTGCCGCCGTCCCCAGCGTCCGCGGGTCCTCGCAGGGATCCCGGCGGGCGTTTGTCCTCCTGCGGTCTCCGGTCCGTCCCCACACCTGCTGCGCGCACCTGCCGGCGAACGCAGCACCTCTGGGGACGGACGCGAGGCGCGATGACCGCCGCCCTGGTCATCGTGCTGCCCGATCCGGCGCGGCTGTCCGCCACCGCCCAGTGCGGACGTGCTCCCGGATCGACGGTGGAACCCCAGGGGGTGCTGAAGGGTGCTCCGTGGATGGTGAGGCTGTCCATGGGGAGCGCGGATGTGATGTTGCGTGTCACGTCCGCCGCCCGGCACGCCCCGGCCAGGACGCACTTCCTGGGGTCCCGCCCACACCACCCGTGCCCGCTGACCTCTCTGGTCACGCGGCCGGTGTGACACGTCACGTCAACTTCGCACGGCGCAGTAGCGTCGTACATCGTGAATTGACCGCGATTTGACTTGGCTGGAAGGCGTTTTGGTCGTCCCAGGCTGTCAAATGTATATTCCGGATAACGATCGGCGAAGGACGACGCAGGTGTTGTGGATGCAGCGGGGTACGACGTTTGGTAGCCGTCCGTACGTCGTTGCTCACTAAGGAGGACCGCTGTGTCGTCGGCGTCCGTGCCGATCCGCTACTCTGCTTCCCGGTCTGCGTGGCACGTCGCCGTACCCCGGGCGGCTACCGCCGAAACCCAGGTGATCGGCCATCGTGGATCCAACTTTCCGGCAGAGAGAGGCATCGCCTGAATGAACGCGACTAGCGTCGACGAGGAGTTCAACCCGTCGGTGCACGTGTACGAACCACACAAGGTCGGTCTGCCGGCACTGCGCCCGTACTTCAAGGCGCTGTGGCAGCGGCGGGAGTTCGCAGCGGAGATGTCCCGGACCAACATCCGGGCCGCGAACACGAACACCTTCTTCGGCCAGGTGTGGCTGGTGCTGAACCCACTGCTGCTGGCAGCGGTCTACTACCTACTGGTCGACATCATCGCCGGTGGGAGTTCCAAGATCGACGCCGGCGAGCGGTTCGCGCACATGTGCGGCGGCCTCTTCGCCTTTTACTACTTCTCCGGTGCGATGACAGCGGGCGCGGCCAGCGTCGTCGGCGGCGGCAAGCTGCTGATGAACCAGTCGTTCCCGCGGATGTTGCTGCCGCTGTCGGCGGTGCGGACCGCGTTCTTCCGCTTCCTGCCGACCTTGGTCGTCTATCTGGTCATCCACCTGGCGATGCGGCAGCCCCTGCACTGGGCGATGCTGCTGGCCCCGGCGTTCCTGATCATGCTGACGGTGTTCGCCGCCGGCATGGGCATGATCTTCGCCGCCCTGCAGGTGTACTTCCGCGACACGACCAGCTTCCTGCCGTACTTCGTGCGGATCTGGCTGTACCTGTCGCCGGTGCTGTGGTTCGCCGAGCAGGCTCCGGCCAAGTTCAAGGGCTTCATCCAGTACAACCCGCTCTACCCGCTGATCGGCGGCTGGGCGGACCTGCTGGTGCGTGGCGACATCCCGAAGTGGCAGATGTGGGCCGGCGGTGGGTTCTGGGCGGTGGTCGCCTTCGTGATCGGCTCGCTGTTCTTCATGTCGAGGGAGCGTGAGTTCGTTGTCCGTCTCTGACACTGAGAAGAAGCCGATGCAGAAGAGCCCTTCGGACATTCCGGCCGTCAAGGTGCAGGACGTGTCCATCACCTACCGGACCACGTTCGAGCGGGTGCCGACCTTCAAGAGCGCCCTGGTGCGTTTCGGTCGCGGCGAGCGGGCGGTCCGCGAGGTCAAGGCCGTCCAGAACGTCTCGTTCGACGTCAACCACGGGACCACGATCGGCATCATCGGCGCGAACGGCGCCGGCAAGTCGACGCTGATGCGCGCGGTCGCCGGCATCCTGCCGCCGACCACGGGCCGGATCGAGGTGCACGGCCGGGTCTCCACCCTGCTGTCACTGGGCGTCGGCTTCAACGCAGCCCTGTCCGGCAAGGAGAACGTGGTCCTCGGTGGACTCGCGGCGGGTCTGAGCCGCAAGGAGATCGAGGCCCGGTACGAGGAGATCGCGGAGTTCGCCGAGCTCGGTGACTTCATGGAGATGCCGATGCGGACGTACTCCTCCGGTATGTTCAGCCGGCTGGCGTTCTCCGTCGCGGTGCACATGGACCCGGACATCCTGCTGATCGACGAGGCATTGTCCGCCGGTGACGCGTCGTTCAAGACCAAGGCCGCGGCCAAGATGTCGGAGCTGGTCACCAACAGCCGGACGATGTTCCTGGTCAGCCACGCGATGAGCAGCGTCCGCGAGCTGTGCAACGACTGCATCTGGTTGCACAAGGGCAAGCTGATGATGCGTGGCGAGCCGAACGAGGTCATCCAGGCCTACACGAAGTTCCTGCAGGTCGGCGAAGCAGAAGCTGTCTCACTCGAGGACCTCTGACCAATGTCACGCAGCACCGCGCCGGACGTGGGGATCATCACGACCGGCCACGACGTCGCCGATGCGCGCCTGCACAAGATCACCGCTGCCCTGCAGCACCGTGATCTGTCGGTCGAGCTGTGGGGCCTCGGCGACGCCGACGGTGGGCCGGCGGGTGCGGTGGTGCACGCCGGTCCGCGCGGCAACCTGGTGCAGCGGCTGGCTCGCACCGCCGTGCTGCCGTGGCGGACCAACGCCAAGGTGGTCATGACGGTCGACCCGGACATGATCCCGGTCACGCGGCTCGTCACCACGCTGCGGCGACGCAAGTTCGTGGTCGATGTGCACGAGGACTACGAGCGGCTGCTCGCCGATCGCGCGTGGGCGCAGGGTCCGGCGGGTCTGCCGGCCCGGCTGATCGTGCGCGCCGGGTCGAAGCTGGCCGCGGGCGCCGACCTCACCGTGGTCGCCGACTCGCACCTCGCACCGCACCAGGCGAAGCACCGCATCGTGGTGCAGAACCTTCCCAACCGCGGCTTCCTGGCCCCGTCTCCGCCGACCGGCGCACCGCGTGCCGTGTACGTCGGGGACCTGCGCAGGAGCCGTGGCCTGTTCGACATGGTCGAGACCGTCGCCGCGGCGCCGGACTGGTCTCTCGACCTGATCGGCCCGGTCGCACCGTCGGACCGGGACGAGCTGGAGGCCCGGGTCGCCCGGCCCGACCTGAGCGGTCGGGTCCGGCTGCACGGGCGCCAGCCACCGGCGGACGCGTGGCAGCTCACCAAGGGAGCTTGGGCGAGCCTGGCCATGCTGCAGCCGACCCCGGCGTTCGTGGAAGCGATGCCGTCCAAGATCTACGAGTACCTCGCCAGCGGTCTTCCCGTGCTCTCCACCCGCCTGCCCCGGCAGACGAAGGTGATCGAGGAGTCCGGTGGCGGAGTCCTGGTGGACTCGGTGGCGGAGGCGTCCGAGATCCTGCGGCGCTGGTCCGCGGACCCCGGTGAGCTGGAGAAGCTGCGCGACCACGCGCTGCAGTGGGCGGCGGACCATCTGCCCGCGAACACGCCGTACGACGATCTGGCCGACGCGATTCTCAATCTTTTAAGAGGAACTGCATGACCGACCGCCCACACCTGTTGTACGTCGCCTGGGGCTTCCCGCCCTGCCGTGGCGGCGGTGTCTACCGGGCCCTGGCCACGGCCAACCGGTTCGCCGCGCTCGGCTGGAAGGTGACCGTGCTGACGGCCGACCGCGACACGTTCTTCCGGTTCACCGGCGCGGACCTGACCCTCGAGGAGCGGGTCGACCCGTCCGTCGAGGTCGTCCGGGTTCCGTTCGAGTGGCCGATTCTCGAAGCCGACCTGCGCCGCTGGTCCAAGCGCCGGGCGTCGAACCCGAAGCTCTGGGCCAAGTGGCGCACGAAGCAGGACCAGATCCCGTTCCCGGAGAGCGGCTACGGGCCGTGGCGTTCGGTGATCGAGAAGGCCGCCGAGCGCATCCACCAGGCGAACAAGGTCGACCTGACGGTCGCGACCGCCAACCCGCACGTCGCGTTCACCGCGGCGTACCACCTGCACAAGAAGTTCCAGGTGCCGTACGTCATGGACTACCGCGACGCGTGGCTGCTGGACGTGTTCACCGGTGACCGGCTGCACGAGCCGAACAGCCGCGCCGCCAAGTGGGAGAAGAAGCTCGTCGAGTCCGCTCGCGAGGTCTGGTTCGTGAACGACCCGATCAAGGACTGGCACGAGAAGCTCTACCCGGCCCAGGCGAGCAAGATGCACACCGTCGCCAACGGCTTCGACCCCGACCTGGTGCCGGACACGCAGGACCGGGGCGCGGTCACCGACCGGCCGCTGGTCTTCGGGTACGTCGGGACGGTGTCGCCGAAGGTGCCGCTCGCGGACTTCGTCAAGGGCTGGCAGCTCGCCAAGGAGCAGTCCGAGGAGCTCGCCGGCGCGAAGGCGAAGATCTACGGCTACCTCGGGTACTACGCGCAGCCGCGGGCGGACATGCTCGCGACGATCAACGCCGCCACCGAGGACGGGGTCAGCTACGAGGGCCCGGTCGGCAAGGCGGAGATCGCCAAGGCGTACGACGAGTTCGACGCGCAGCTGCTGATGCTGGGCAAGGGCCGGTACGTGACGAGCGGCAAGGTGTTCGAGTACCTCGCCACCGGGTTGCCGATCGTGTCGGTGCACGACCCGGAGAACGCGGCGTCCGACGTACTGCGCGGGCATCCGTTGTGGTTCCCGGTCGCGGACGTGACGCCCGAGGCGATCGCGGCGGCGCTGATCGAGGCGGCGCACGCGGCCCGCACTGCGGACGAGGGGATCCGGGCGAAGGCGCGCGAGTTCGGTGCGTCGTACCGGCGGGACCTGCAGCTGGATCCGCGGATCGAGTCGCTGGCCGCGAGCGTCAAGGGGGTCGCGGCATGAGCAACGTCGTACTGCTGTCGACGCGCAAGCTGCCGCCGACGTACTTCGACCAGGTCCGTGAGGATCTCGGCGACCAGAACATCACCATCGACGTCGTCGGTTGGGTGGCGCCGTCCGCCTGGGTGGCCGACAAGGTCAACAGCTTCACGCTGATCGGCCCGGGCCGCATGCCGGCCGCGCCGGTCGTGGAGCCCGAGCCGGACCCGGCCACGGAGCCGACGGACGAGGCACCGGACGCGGTCATCGCGCCGGAGGCCGTCGCCGATCCGGAGACCGTCGTCGAGGACGAGGCGAAGGTTGCCCCGGCGGCGGCACAGGTTGCGGCCGCTGCCTCCACTCCGCCTCCTCCGCCTGCCGCTGCGAAGCCGCGTCCGACGGGGGCCAAGCGGGTCGTGAAGGCGGTCGAGTGGCGCGCCCGGAAGGCGAAGAAGGTGGCCGGCCGGATGTTGCCCAAGGCAATCAAGACCTCGGCGCCGGTGAAGTTCCTGCGCGGCCAGCGGGCGACCAGCGATCTCGGCAAGACGTACTGGGAGCGGGTGCTCAGCCGTCGCGACGTACTGGAGACCATCGACCAGGCCGACGTCGTGATCGCGCTCGACGCCGGCGCCATCTGGGCCGGCTGGAACCTCGGTCAGCGGAAGGCCAGCACGCCGGTCGTGCTCGGTCTGCCGGCGGCCCGCCGGGAACTCGACATGATGAAGGCCCCTTCTACGTAATGGGTGACACAGCGACGATGACGATCCGCGAGCACCTGCCTGCGCCGTTGGCCCGGACCGCAGGAGCGGTCCGGCGGCGCCTGCGGGGCTTGCGGTACTCGTACGCGCAGCTGCCGGCGTTCCCGCCGGCAGCGACGACGCCGGTGCGGATGCTGGTCGGACCGACCAACTCCGCCGGTCAGGGGCATGCCTGGGCACAGGCCGCCAAGACCCTGCCCGACGTCGACGCCGTCGCGTTCTCCTTGCACCGCAAGGGCCAGTTCCAGTTCGCCGACGACTACGGCGTACCGCTGGCGTGGTTCGGCCAGCCGCGCTGGCAGCGCGCCCAGCAGCAGTACGTCGTCGAGAACTACACGCATGTGATGGTCGAGTCGCTGCGCCCGATCTTCGGCGCCCGCGGCTTCTCGGACGCCTCCGCCGACATCGAGACGATGCTCGCGAAGGGCATCAACGTGAGTCTGCTCTTCCACGGCTCCGACATCCGCCTGCCCAGCCGGCACGCGAAGCGCGAGCGCTGGTCGCCGTTCACCCCTGGTGACGAGCTGACCGACCGCCTCGAGCCGCAGGCCCGCCGGCACGCCGAGCTGGTCGAGTCGCTGCAGCTCCCGGTTTTCGTGTCCACGGTCGACCTGCTGGACGACGTACCGAACGCCCAGTGGCTGCCGGTCGCGATCGACCCGGTGCCGTGGCAGCAGGCCGCGCGGCCGCTGTTCTCCGGCGAGAAGCCTGTCGTCGCGCACGTCCCGTCGAACGCGAAACTCAAGGGCACCGAGGAGATCGACGCGGTGCTGACCGGGCTGCACGAGCGCGGCGTGGTCGAGTACCGGCGGATCACCGGCGTACCGCACGAGCAGATGGCAAGCGTCATCGGCGATGCCGACATCGTTGTCGACCAACTCCGGATCGGTCTGTACGGCGTGGCAGCCGCCGAAGCGCTCGCTGCCGGGCGGATCGTGGTTTCGTACGTCGGTGACGCGGTGCGCCACCAGGTGCGTAGTCTGGCCGGGCGAGAGGTGCCGATCGTGGAGGCGGATCCCGACACCCTGGGTGATGTCGTCGCGGGCCTGATCGCGGATCGTGACGCCGCCGCCGAGCGGGCGGCCGCCGGCCCCGGTTTCGTGGCGGAGCTGCACGACGGACGCCGCTCGGCCGAAGTACTGAGAAGCTGGCTCATTTCGAAGGAGACCCTGTGACGTCCCGCATCGCGCCATCCGCCGACGTCGACGACAGCGCCCAGATCGGCGACGGGTCGTCGGTCTGGCACCTGGCCCAGATCCGCGAGAACGCGGTCCTCGGCAAGAACTGCATCGTCGGCCGCGGTGCCTACGTCGGGACCGGGGTCCGGATGGGCGACAACTGCAAGATCCAGAACTACGCGCTGGTGTACGAGCCCGCCTCCCTCGAGGACGGCGTGTTCATCGGCCCGGCGGTGGTGCTCACCAACGACTACTTCCCGCGCGCGGTGAACCCGGACGGTACGCCGAAGAGCGGGCACGACTGGGAACCGGTCGGGGTGACGATGAAGGAAGGCTGCTCGCTCGGTGCGCGCAGCGTGTGCGTGGCCCCGGTCACCATCGGCCGCTGGGCGACCGTCGCCGCGGGTGCGGTGGTGACCAAGGACGTGCCAGACTTCGCGCTGGTCGCCGGGGTCCCGGCGCGCCGGCTCAAGTGGGTCGGCAAGGCCGGGGTTCCGCTGCTCTCCGTCGGGGACGGCGAGTGGAAGTGCCCGAACACGGGCGAGATGTACATCGAAACCGACGGACGGCTGCGGCCGGCCGGTGAAGCAATGGAGGAGAACTGATGGTGCAGCCGATTCCGGCCGCGAAGCCGATCATCGGGAAGGAGGAGCGCGAGGCTGTCGACCGTGTCATGCAGTCCGGCATGCTCGCCCAGGGTCCTGAGGTGGCGGCGTTCGAGCAGGAGTTCGGCGCAGCGCTGGTCTCCGGCCGGGCGTGCGTCGCGACGAACTCGGGCACGTCGGGTCTCCACCTCGGCCTGCTGGCCGCGGGCGTCGGACCGGGTGACGAGGTCATCGTCCCGTCCTTCACCTTCGCCGCGACCGCGAACAGCGTCGCGCTGACCGGTGCCACCCCGGTGTTCGTCGACATCGAGCCGACGTACTTCTGCCTGGACCCGGCCGCGGTCGAGGCCGCGATCACCGAGAAGACCAAGGCCGTCATGCCGGTGCACCTGTTCGGTCACCCGGCCAACATCACCGCGCTGCAGGCGATCGCCGACAAGCACGGCATCCAGATCTACGAGGACGCCGCGCAGGCCCACGGCGCCACCTGGAACGGCGCCCCGGTCGGTACGTTCGGTGAGTTCGCGATGTTCAGCCTCTACCCGACCAAGAACATGACGTCCGGTGAGGGCGGCATGAACTCGGTCGCGAACGCCGACCTCGAGCGCCGGATGCGGCTGTTCCGCAACCAGGGCATGCTCAAGCAGTACGAGAACGAGGTCGTCGGCCTGAACAACCGGATGACCGACCTGCACGCCGCCATCGGCCGCGTGCAGCTGACCAAGGTCGGCGGCTGGACCAAGCAGCGGCAGGAGAACGCGGCCTTCCTGGACGCGAACCTGCAGGGTGTCGCCGTTCCGGCGGTCGCCGCCGAGGCGACCCACGTGTACCACCAGTACACGATCCGCGTGACGGAGGACCGTGACGGCTTCGCGAACGCGCTGCGGACCGAGTACGGCGTCGGCTGCGGCGTGTACTACCCGATCCCGAACCACCGGCTCCCGTCGTTCCAGCGTGAGCTGGACCTGCCGGAGACCGAGAAGGCCGCGGCCGAGGTGCTCTCGCTGCCGGTCCACCCCTCGCTGTCCGAGGAAGACCTGAACCGGATCGTGGCCGCGGTGAACACCGTGGCGAAGGCGGGTGCGTGAGATGGCGAACCTGCGTGCGGGCCTGATCGGCCTGGGCATGATGGGCCGGCACCACGCCCGGGTCCTGGCGTCCCTCGAGGGCGTCGACCTGGTCGCGGTCGCCGACCCGGGTGGTGACAAGTTCGGTGTCGCCGGCGGTCGTCCGGTGCACGAGAACATCGAGCAGTTGATCGGCGAGAAGCTCGACTACTGCATGGTCGCGGTGCCGACGCAGTACCACGCCGAGATCGCGAAGGCGCTGGCCGAGGCCGGCGTGCACGCGATGATCGAGAAGCCGCTGGCCGGCTCCTCGGCCGAGGCGACCGAGATCGCGAAGGCGTTCGAGGCGGCCGGTCTGGTCGGCGCGGTCGGCCACATCGAGCGGTACAACCCGGCGCTGCAGGCGCTGCGGGTGCGGCTGGAGGCCGGCGAGCTGGGCGACATCTACCAGATCACCACCCGCCGTCAGGGCCCGTTCCCGTCCCGGATCGCCGACGTCGGCGTGGTGCTCGACCTGGCCACCCACGACATCGACCTGACGGCCTGGGTGACCCAGTCGCCGTTCGTCTCGGTGTCCGCGCAGAGCGCGCACAAGTCGGGCCGGCAGTTCGAGGACCTGATCGCGGTGACCGGCAAGCTGGCCGACGGCACCGTCACCAGCCACCTGGTCAACTGGCTGTCCCCGATGAAGGAGCGGCTCACCGTCGTCACGGGCGAGAAGGGCGCGTTCATCGCCGACACCCTGCTGGCCGACCTGACCTTCCACTCCAACGGCACGGTCGCCACCGCGTGGGACGACGTCGCGCACTTCCGCGGTGTCAGCGAGGGCGACATGATCCGCTACGCGATCAGCAAGCCGGAGCCGCTGCGCACCGAGCACGAGGCGTTCCGTGACGCGGTGCTCGGCAAGGAGGCGGACATCGTCACGCTGCAGCAGGGCCTGCAGACCGTGAAGGTCGCGGAAGCCGTTCTGCAGTCGGCTGCCGAGGACCGAACTGTCAAGGTCGCCGGGGAGTCCCAGTAGCCATGAAGGTTCTGAGCGTTGTCGGGGCGCGCCCGCAGTTCGTGAAGCTGGCGCCGGTCGCGGAGGCTTTTGCCGCGACCGATCACCAGCACGTGATCGTGCACACCGGGCAGCACTACGACAAGAACATGTCCGACGTGTTCTTCGCCGACCTGCGGATCCCGGCCCCGGACGTCCACCTGGGCGTCGGGTCCGGCAGCCACGGTGTCCAGACCGGCGCGATGCTGGCCGCGATGGACGCCGTACTGGACGAGCACAAGCCGGACTGGGTGCTGGTGTACGGCGACACGAACTCGACGCTCGCCGGCACGCTGTCCGCGGTGAAGATGCACCTGCCGGTGGCGCACCTCGAGGCCGGGCTGCGTTCGTTCAACCGGCTGATGCCGGAGGAGCACAACCGGGTACTCACCGACCACGCGGCGGACCTGCTGCTGGCCCCGACCCAGGTGGCGATGGACCACCTGGCGAACGAGGGCCTGAAGGACAGGTCGCGGCTGGTCGGCGACGTGATGACCGACGTGTGCTTCCGGGTCCGCGACGCGGTCAAGGACAACGACCTCGACCTGCCGTTCAAGCGCGGTGAGTACGTCGTCTCGACCATCCACCGGGCCGAGAACACCGACGACCCGGAACGGCTGGCCGCGATCGTCGACGGTCTCGGCGCGGCCGGTACGCCGGTCCTGCTGCTGGCCCACCCGCGGCTCGTCGCGAAGTGCGCGGAGCACGGCATCAAGCTGGAGCGTCCGGACGGTTCGCTGCACGTCCGGGAGCCGCTGGCGTACCCGGAGATGGTCGCGGCCGTCCTCGGTTCGGCCGGCGTCGTGACCGACTCCGGCGGTCTCCAGAAGGAGGCCTTCCTGCTCGGCCGGGTGTGCACCACGCTGCGCACCGAGACCGAGTGGGTCGAGACGCTGGAGGACGGATGGAACGTGTTGACATCCGACGTGAGTAAGCTTCCCGAGTTGGCTGCCCGGCCGACGCCCACGGGGGACCGCCCGATGCCGTACGGCGACGGCCACGCTGCAGAGCGTGTCGTTTCCACTCTCGCGGAGTAACTACATGACGAAGGCCGCCGAAGAGAACCAGACGACGCCGACCCAGGAAGCCCCGGGGTCGGCCGCTGTCGCGACCCAACCTCCCGGCGCGCCAATCAGTACGACCCCTGCCGACGCGGTCCCACCGCGTCCCGGCGGGAGGTTGCCACGAGTCGAGTCGCTCACCGGTTTGCGCTGGTGGGCGGCCTTCTTCGTGTTCTGCCACCACATGACGAACCTGGCGCCGCTGCCGGTCTACGACTTCCTGAAGTACGGCACCTCCGGCGTCACGTTCTTCTTCGTGCTGTCCGGTTTCGTGCTGACCTGGTCGGCGCAGCCGGGGACGAAGATCCGGACGTTCTACCGGCGCCGGTTCGCGCGGATCTTCCCGCTGTACTTCCTCACGCTGATCGCGGCGATCTTCGTCTTCTACCGGTTCGAGCCGCCGGCCGGGATGTCGTGGATCAAGCCGGTCTCGTACGGCGTGCTGCTGGCGTCGGCGTTCCTGGTGCAGGGCTGGTCGAACAACGCGACCATCCTGTACGGCGGTAACCCGGCGGGCTGGACGCTGTCGGTCGAGGCGTTCTTCTACGCGTACTTCCCGTTCGTCTGGCGGGCTACGCAGCGGCTGAAGACGGCCGGCGGCCTGATCCTGTGCGTCTCGGTGCTCGTGCTCGGCGGGGCGTACCGCCTGGCGCTGTTCCACTACAAGGCCGACGTACCGGTGCTACCGCAGCCGGTGCTGCACTCGGTGGCGTTCCTGTTCGGTGTCGGCCTGGCGATCTCGCTGCGGTCCGGCTGGAAGCCGCGGATCCCGGTGTGGTTCGCGTTCCTGGTCACCGGCGGCGGGCTGTACCTGCTCTGGTACTCCGGCTCGCACCCGACCGAGGTCCCCGGCGCGGTGACGATGGGCCTGTGCCAGAAGGAGGTCCTCACCTTCCTGTACGGCTTCCTGATCCTCGCGGTCGCCGCCCGCGACACCCGCGGCGGCCGGTCCGTGCTGCGCAGCAAGCCGATGGTGGCGCTGGGCCAGTGGTCGTACGCCTTCTACCTGGTGCACGCCACGATCCTGTACGCGATCAAGGAGTACCACGGTGTCGCCGGCCCGATCGGCTGGTCCAACCTGACCTGGTACGCCGGTGTCCTGGTCATCTCGATCTTCGCCTCGTGGCTGCTCTACAAGTTCGTCGAGCACCCGCTGGAACGGAAGCTCCGAGGCCCCCGATGAAGAATCACTACCTAGTGGAGTTCCTGTGCGTGTCAGTGTTGTTGCCTTAGGCAAGATCGGACTGCCGTTGGCCGTCCAGTTCGCGGCCAAGGGCCATCAGGTCGTCGGCGTCGACATCAACGAGAAGTTCGTCGAGCTGGTGAACGCCGGCCAGGAGCCGTTCCCGGGTGAGGCCCACCTGCAGGAGCTGCTCAGCGAGACCGTGGCCGACGGCCGCCTGCGGGCGACCACGGACTACGCGGATGCGATCTCGAACAGCGACGCGGTCGTCGTGGTCGTGCCGCTGTTCGTGGACGAGCAGACCGGTCAGCCCGAGTTCGGCTGGATGGAGAACGCGACCCGTTCCCTGGCCGAGCACCTGACGCCCGGCACGCTGGTCAGCTACGAGACCACGCTCCCGGTCGGCACCACCCGGAACCGGTGGAAGCCGATGCTCGAGGAGATCTCCGGCCTGACCGAGGGCACCGACTTCCACCTGGTGTTCTCGCCGGAGCGGGTGCTCACCGGCCGGGTCTTCGCGGACCTGCGCAAGTACCCGAAGCTGGTCGGCGGCCTGTCCGAAGAGGGCGCGAAGCGCGCCACCGCGTTCTACGAGGCCGTCCTGGACTTCGACGAGCGCCCGGACCTGGACCGCCCGAACGGCGTCTGGGACTTGGGCTCCGCGGAGGCGGCCGAGCTGGCGAAGCTGGCCGAGACCACCTACCGCGACGTGAACATCGGCCTGGCGAACCAGTTCGCCCGGTTCGCCGGCCAGAACGGCATCGACGTCCACGCCGTCATCGAGGCGTCGAACTCGCAGCCGTACAGCCACATCCACCGGCCGGGTATCGCGGTCGGCGGCCACTGCATCCCGGTCTACCCGCGGCTGTACCTGTACACGGACCCGGACGCCACCGTCGTCCGGGCCGCCCGCGAGGCGAACGCCGGTATGCCCGACTACACGATCGGTCTGCTCGAGGGCGCCTTCGGTGACCTCAAGGGCGCCAAGGTCGTCGTGCTCGGCGCGTCGTACCGCGGTGGCGTCAAGGAGACCGCGTTCTCCGGGGTGTTCCCGGCCGTGGAGGCGTTGAAGGCGCGCGGCGCCGAGGTGTCCGTGCACGACCCGCTGTACACCGCCGAGGAGCTCCAGGGTCTCGGCTTCACGCCGTACACGCTGGGCGCGCCGGTGGACGCGGCGGTGCTGCAGGCGGACCACGCGGAGTACGCGCAGCTGAGCCCGGCCGACCTGCCGGGTGTGAAGGTGCTCGTCGACGGTCGCGACCGCACCGACCCGGCCAAGTGGGCGGGCGTGCGTCGGATTGTGATCGGAAGGTCGGTCAGCCAGTGACACATGCCGACCTGCGGGTCGTGATGATGGTCGCCAACGACGTCACCAACGACAGCCGGGTCCGCAAGGAGGCCGCAGCACTGGCCGAGACCGGAGCAGAGGTGACTGTGCTCGGGGTCTCGGCCAGCGGTCTGCCGTCGAGGGAGATGCTCGACGGAGCGCTGATCGTCCGGGTGGCAGTGCCTTTCACACTGCGTGAGGAACGGAAACGAAGCCGCACGGCGCGCCGCAACTGGCGGCCGCCGTTGGTGGGGTACCGGTACCGAGCAACCTATGTGGCGCGCAGTCAGCGGATCGCGGCCGAGCTCAAGGAGCTCAAGGCGGACTCCGGGCACGCGATCGCGCGCGCCAAGGCGGGCCAGGGGAATCCGGTCAAGTTCAAGGCAGGCGTCGCCACCCGGCTGCTCCGGCGGGCGCGCTGGCAGGCCGCCGAGCGCGCCGCCTGGGTCCGCAAGGGCGTCGGCAACAAGGCGGACGGACCGTTCAAGTTCGGCTGGCGGGCGTACGACGGGGTCCTGCACCGGCTGCCCTGGCCGGCGCCGTGGCGCAAGCTGCACCCAGAGGCACTGGACCTCGAGATCGCGTTCGGCGACCTGATCGACCGCCTCGAGCCGGACGTGGTGCACGCCCACGACATGCACGTGATCGGGGTCGCGACCCGCGCCGCCGGTCGCGCCAAGCTGCGCGGCCGCACGCTGAAGGTCGTGTACGACGCGCACGAGTATGTCGCCGGGCTCTCGCAGTACGGCGCCCGTACCCGGCGTTCGATCGCGGCCTGGGCCAACCACGAGCGTGAGTACATCGGCGACGCGGACCGGGTGATCACCGTCAGCCCGGCTATCGCGACCCGGTTGCAGCGCGAGCACAACCTGCGGCACGAGCCGACCGTGGTGATGAACACGCCGAACCCTGCTGACGTGTCGGTCGAGGTGTCCGACATTCGCAGCCGGATCGGCCTGGCATCCGACGTACCGCTGCTCGTCTACAGCGGTGGGGTGACGCGAGCGCGTGGGATCCACACCGCCGTACAGGCGCTGGTGGATCTGCCGGACGCGCACCTGGCCGTCGTGTGTGTGCCTGGCGTGGCGACGGACGCTGTCCGTGAGCTGCAGGCGCAGGCCGTGCAGTTGGAGGTGCAGGACCGCCTGCACTGCCTGGACCCGGTGAAGCCGGACGAGGTGGTCGCGTTCCTGCGGACCGCCGACATCGGGCTGATCCCGATCCTGCGCTACCCGAGCCACGAGATGGCGCTGCCGAACAAGCTGTTCGAGTACGCCTTCGCGGGGCTGCCGGTGGTGGTCAGCGACATGCCGAGCATGAAGGAGTTCGTCGATCGCACCAAGATCGGCGAGGTGTTCACCGCGGCCGACGCGCATGACCTGGCGTCGAAGGTCCGCACGGTCCTCGGTGACCTGGACAGCTACCGCGAGCGGGTTGCGGATCCGGCGTACCAGCAAGAGGTGTCCTGGGCCGGGCAGGCGACCAAGCTCCGTGAGCTGTACAGCGAGCTGACCGGGCAGCAGCTCGACGTCACGCGGCCGGGCGGCAAGGCGCGCAAGACCGGGCGGCACCTGCTGCTGGGGCCGGTCAACAGCGCCGGTCAGGCGTGGTTGTGGGCGACTGCGCTCGAGCGTGAGGTGCCGGACGTCAAGGCGGAGTCGCTCACGACGGGCAGCGGCGCGTTCGACTTCCGCGTGCACCGCACTGGCACGTACCGCCAGTACCGGTCCGATCTGCGCTGGCAGCTGGAGCTGACGGCGTACGCGTTGCGTGAGGTCACCCACGTGCTGTTCGAGGCGGGCCGGCCGATGTTCGGCCAGCAGCGCGGGCAGATGTGGACGACCGACGTACCGATGCTCGACCAGGCCGGGATCAAGCACGGTCTGGTGTTCCACGGGTCGGAGATCCGCGACCCCGCGCAGCACCGCGAGCGGTACCGGTACTCGCCGTTCCGCAACCCGGACGACGAGCTGACGGTGCGCCTGCAGGCCGCGAACAACCTGATGCGCCACCACCTCGAGGGCTACAAGGGACCGGTCTTCGTCACCACGCCGGACCTGCTGGAGTTCGTCGACAACGGCATCTGGTTGCCGCTCGCGGTCGACGTCGACAGCTTCGTGTCGACGCAGCCGGTGCTCGAGCGGGAGGTCCCGGTGGTGCTGCACGCGCCGTCGGCCTCCGCCTTGAAGGGTTCGGCGTACGTCGACCCCGTGCTGACGGACCTGGATGCCCGCGGCCTGATCAAGTACAACCGGGTCCAGGGCGTGCCGCACGCGGAGCTCGCCGAGATGGTGAAGAGCGCCGACATCGTGGTCGACCAGCTGCTGCTCGGTTCGTACGGCGTGTTCGCCTGCGAGGCGATGGCGGCCGGCCGGGTCACCGTCGGGCACATCGCGGACCCGGTCCGGGACCTGCTGCCGACCGACCTGCCGATCGCCGAGGCGAACCCGGACGACCTGGCGGAGGTGATCGAGCGGCTGGTCGCCGAGCGCGACACGGCCCGCAAGATCGCCGACGCGGGACCGTCGTTCGTGCGTGACCTGCACGACGGGCGGAAGTCGGTCGCGGAACTGCTGCCGTTCCTCAACAACGAACTGGTGTCCGAGGACGAGAGCGAGTAAGTGCGGATTCTGATGATCGCGCAGTCCCCGATCGCCGGGGACTCGCGGATCCTGCGGGAGGCGACGGCGCTCGCCGCGGCCGGTCACACGCTGCACGTGATCGGCCGGGACGTCCCTGAAGGCTTCGAGGTGGGGCCTGGGATCACGGTGGAGTCGGTCTCCCGCTCTTCCGGTCTGCGGGCCGGGAACGGCGGGCTGACGGTCGGGCACGGGCATTCCGGGCCCAAGGTGCTGGCGAAGCGGTTCGGGCGGTGGCTGTTGCTGCCCGAGCACCGGAACCGCACCGAGAAGCAGTGGCGGATCGCCGCGGCCCCGCGAGTGGCCGAGGCAGGTCCGGTCGATGTTGTGCATGCGCACGACTTCAACACGTTGGAACTCGCTGCCGAATACGCCGCCTTGTGGTCGGCCTCGCTTGTGTATGACAGCCACGAGCTGTGGTTCGATCGGGCCCTCCCGGGGCGGCCGACGCCGTTGTGGCGGGCGCGTGGGCGGCGGTACGAGGTGGCGCTGGCGTCGAAGGCCCGGGTCGTCTTCACGGTGTCGGACGGGATCGCGGCGCGGCTGCGGTCACGTGGGTTGACCGATGTGCGCGTCGTACGGAACACGTTCCCGCGTGCGGACGACGTACCGCCGGCACCTTCGCAGCCTGAGGGCCTGCTGTACGCCGGGCGCGTCGGAGCTGGGCGTGATCTGCCAACTGTGGTTGCCGCGGCTCGTGAGCTGGCGCCGTTCCGGACGGTGCTGATGGGATCGGTGGATCCCAACTATCGCTTGGATCTGGGGCCGGTGGAGACCGTCGCGGAACGGTCCATCGACGAGGTCGACGACACACTGCGCTCGTACGGCATCTCGCTCGTCACCCTGACCAACACCTGCGAGAACCACCGCCTCGCGCTGCCGAACAAGCTCTTCCACGCGGTCCGGGCCGGTGTCCCGGTCGTCGCGGCCGACCTGCCCGAGCTGCGGGCAGTCGTCACGCAGTACAAGCTCGGCGGCCTTTACGAGCCCGGCAACGCGCACTCGTTGGCGACGGCGGTCCGCACGGTGATCGACAACTACACGACGTACACCGACGGAGTCCGCTCGGCCGCGGCAGAACTCAACTGGGAACACGACGCCGCCACCCTCGTCGCCGCCTATTCGGAGTTGTGAGAGCGGGGTCCAGGCTGTCGCCAGGACCCCGCCTCAGTTCTACCTCGAAGCCTCGACCATCTGCTTCTCCTTCTACGACTCCCTCAACGGCGAATAGTCGCGGTCCAGTACGGTCGCGAGGCGCGCCTTCGTGGTGTCGTCGGACGGCGTGTACGTGATGACGAACTGCCCGTCGTCGCCGGGTAGCTGGAGTGATTCCAGCGAGAAGGTGAGTTGCCCGGCGACCGGGTGGTTCAGGACCTTCGGGCAGTGGGAGCGGCTCTGGACATCCTGGGAGGTCCAGAAGCGTTCGAACTCGGGGCTGGCGGTGCGGAGTTCGTCGACCAGGGCCGCCAGTTCGGTGTCGTCGGCGTACTCGGCCGAAGCCTTCCTGAGCAGCGCGACCGCGTCTTCTGCCACCGTCTCCCAGTCGGCGTAGTACTCGCGGGCTCCGGGGTCCAGGAAGTACAGACGCGCCAGATTCCGATGGGCCAAGCCCTCGAAGTCCGCGACGACCTCGAGGGCGGCGGAGTTCCACGTGAGGACGTTGCTCAGGCGGTCCACGACGATCGCCGGGAGGTCGTGCATCGCGTCGATCATTGCCTTCAGCTGCGGGCGTACGGCCGTCTTCGGTGGTACTGCGGGTGGCGCCGAGCAGGCCAGCCGCCGCAGATGATCACGCTCGGCCTGATCCAGCCGGAGCGCGTCCGCGACGGCGGTCAGCACTGTGGTCGACGGGTTGCCGGCGCGGCCCTGCTCCAGGCGGATGTAGTAGTCGACGCTGACGTTCGCGAGCAGCGCGACCTCCTCCCGGCGCAGACCGGAGACGCGCCGGTCCCGACCGGAGCGCAGACCGACATCCTCGGGCCGCAACCGAGCCCGACGGGTCTGCAGGAACTCTCCCAGTTGCGGTCGCGCACTCACCGCACCAGTATCCCCACACGGCCCAGCCCACTGGGTGGTACTACCAGACCTACGGTGGAAGCGGATCTTCTGAGCGGGCGCCCTCCGGCGGAGCGTGGAGCCATGAGCACTTCACGCATCGCACTCGTCACCGGCGCCGCCAGCGGAATCGGCGCCGCCATCGCCACTCGTCTCGCGGCCGACGGCGCGTCCGTCGCGTTGCTTGCCCGACGCCGCGACCGCCTCGAGAAAGTCGCCGCCCAGATCGCCGAGGCCGGCAGTATGGCGCTCGTCGTCCCGGCCGATGTCACCTCGGAGCAGTCCGTGGCCGAGGCCGCCGCTCTCGTACAGGACCGCTACGGCGATGTCGACCTGCTGGTGAACAACGCGGGGGTCATGCACGTGGTCCCGTTCGCGGACGGCCCGGTAGACGCGTGGCGCAGTACCGTCGACGTCAACCTGACCGGCGTCATCAACGTCACGCACGCGTTCCTCCCGGCGCTGCGCCGATCGGCGGCGACCCGGACGACCGACCTGATCAACGTGTCGTCCCTGGCCGGTGAGCGCGTCAATCCCGGCATGGCGGCGTACGGCGCCTCGAAGGCAGCCGTCAGCCACCTCACGCGAACGCTGCGTGCCGAACTGGCCGGCGAGGGGATCCGCGTCACCGACCTGGAGCCCGGGATGATCGACGGCACCGAACTCGCGGACAGCTTCCCCGCCGAGCTGCAGTCGATGGTGGACGACCTCCGCAGCACGCTCCCCGCGGTCCCGGTCAGCGAGGTAGCCGACCTCATCGCGTACGTCGTCGGCCGCCCCCGAAACGTAAACCTCCCGCACCTGATCATCCAACCGTCCAAGGAGATCTAGTGAGCCGGGGTTGGGGAGGGTTTCTTCCCAGATCGGGTACACAACCCTCCCCAAGTCACCTCGAACGGGTTATCACGCGCAACCGTTGTTGGCTGAGGCCGTACGGCGTGGATGGGAGCTGATCCAGGTAGTTCCGGATGTGACGCAGATCAAGCCGGGTGATCCGGTACCGGTCGCGACGCTGAGCGACGTACCGCAAGCTGATCTGCTGGTAGTGAACGGTGCTTCGGACTGGCCGGCTGATGTGGCTGCGGCGTCGGCGGATTCGCGCGGCGGCTGTACTCCATGTGGCACGCCACGGTTCAGAGCACCAGGTGCAACTTGACCGGGGCTACGCCGATCTCGATTCGTTGACCCCAGCTGATGCTCAGGGTGTCGGACTCCATTCCGTCGCCGAACACGACCAGGTCAGACTCGGCTGTGATCGTCAGCGAATCCGGCGCCTTGAGCAGCCCTTCGGTGTTGTCGGTGCCGGTCGCCGGTGACGGCCAGGCCTCGCGGACGAACCAGCACAGCAACGGATCGGTCGGCGTTGGCAGCGCCAACGGACTGCGCCGTTCCTGCCACGCCGATCGGCACCAGCCGGTCGAGCCGGTCCCGGTGCCGATCAGGATCCCGGACGACGACTGCCGCTCCGGCGATCCGTCGGGAGAGCTCAGCCGATAGCGCGCGGACTGGTGCGTCCGGTGGCCGACGTACACCTCGTTCAACGCGACCAGTTGCTGCCCGTCGTCGGTGCGCGCAGCAACCATCGTCCGCTCGGCGACCCGGCGTTCGGCCAGGAGATCGGCGATCGCGGCGGGCTCGTGTGGCACGAGTACGCCGGGGTTGCGGGACGGCTCGGGGTTGATGCCGATCACCGGCTGGCCGTCCAGGTACTTCGCCACGTTCGCGACCAGACCGTCCTGGCCGACCGCGATCACCACATCCTCCGGGCCGAACCCGAACCGGTCCAGGTCGTTGCGCTCGGCAACCGCGCGGCGCCAGTCCAGCGGGATCGCCGCCGAGACCGTGGCGAGCGCGTCCTGCTGGGCCTGGTGCCGGGCGTCGAGTTCCGCCAGATCCCGCCCGCGGCCGGCCAGGAAGAACCCGGCCTGCTGCCGCGTCCCGTGCCGAGCGATCAGCTCGGTGAGTTCGGTCGCCCGATGCACGATCACCGCCCGTGGAGGAAGCGTCATCGTTGCTCGGCCAGCCTCGTGAGGAGCGGCGTGATCAGGTCCGGTGTCACGTTGAGCGTGCCGATCTCCGGTAGTGCGCCCTGCTTGATCGCGAGCGCGAGGATGGTCGCCTGGTCGAGTTCGGCGTACGCCTCCAGCAAGGCCTTCTCGGCAGCAGCCTCCGCCGCGCCGATCACCCGCTTGGCGTCCGCCTCCGCCTCGGCCAGCGCGCGCTGGCGACTTGCCGCGGCCTGCGTCTCGATCTGACCGGCCGCCGCGGCCTCGGTCGCACGCATGCGCTCGTTCTGGCCGCGCTGGTTGACCAGTTGCTCTTCGCGCCGGGCGAGCTCGATCTGGTTCTGCAGCTCGTTCTCGGCGATCGACCGCTCCCGCTCGACAGCCATTGCCCGGCGTTCGTACGTCGCCTTGTCCGCGGCCTGCTGCACCATCTCGCGCGTCGGTGTCTGCAGCGCCTTCTCCACATCCCGCTCCGCACGTACTGCGACCACGCGCACGTCCTCGACGCCGATGCCCAGCCCGGTCAGCCGCTGGTCCTCCCGCAGGCCGGTGCCGACCGCCTGGCGGAGCGCGGTCATGCCCTCGGACAGCGCCTCGGTGAGCGTCATCCGCGCCAGCAGGTCGAGCGCGGTCTGTTGTGCCAGCTCGGTCAGCAGCCCGCCGAGCTGCTCGAGCGGGGTCGACCGCCAGAGCCCGGTGTCCGGGTCGATGCCGAAGTCCAGCCGGCTCGCTGCGAGCGCCGGGTCAGTGACCCGGTAGGTGACGGTGGCCTGCACCACGACGTCCTGGAAGTCCTGCGTGCGGCCGTGGAACAGCAGCGGCTGCTCGCGGTCGTCGACCGGGATCTCGCTCAGCGACGAGTTCAGGGCCCGGAACCAGAAGGCTTGGCCGGCGCCGTCGTGCGCGACCTTGCCGTTGCGCAGGTGCCGCACGTGGGTGGTCGGGTTGGCCCGCAGGTGGCTGATGAAGCGGAACCGGGTGATGTCTGCCATCTCTTCGTTCTCCTTGTCGTCATTATGACGATAAGGGGTGGAGTGACTTCTCGTCAAGGTGACGATTAGAGTGTGGCCATGGACTTCGAGCCACTCGGCCTGGCCACCGACCTGGTCATCCTGACCGTCCGCGACGGCCGCCTCCAGGTGTTGCTGATCCGCCGCGGCATCCCGCCGTACCAGGGCCGGTGGGCGCTGCCCGGAGGGTTCGTGCGGCCGGACGAGGACCTGGAGACGACTGCACGCCGCGAGTTGGCGGAGGAGACCGGGCTGTCCGCGGAGCGGATCCACCTCGAACAGGTCGCGACGTACGGCGCTCCTGATCGCGACCCGCGCGGCCGGGTGGTCAGCGTCGCGTACCTGGCCTTGGTGCCGGATCTGCCCGCTCCCGTCGCGGGCTCCGACGCCGCGTCGGCGAGCTGGGTCGACGCCACCGACGTGCTGGACGACTCCGGCCGGCTGGCGTTCGACCACCACCGCATCCTGACCGACGGCGTGGAACGCGCCCGCGCCAAACTCGAGTACTCACCCCTGGCCACCGCGTTCTGCCCCCCGGAGTTCACGATCTCCGAACTGCGGGGCGTCTACGAAGCAGTCTGGGGCCTCCCCCTGGACCCCCGAAACTTCCACCGCAAGGTCACCAAAACCCCCGACTTCGTAGAACCCGCCGGCGGTACGACGACCCGCGACGGCGGCCGCCCCGCCCAACTCTTCCACCGCGGCACAGCCACAACCCTCCACCCACCCATGACCCGCGGTTGACCTGTTGACGGTGACTTTGTGCTGTAGAGACACGCACTTAGAGTTCTCTGCATGCCCGCGCACGTGTTCGTCGACGAGAGCAAGACCAAGGGTCTGCTCATGGCGGCGACGATGTGCCCCGCGGTGGATGTGAACGCATACCGCCGCACGATGGCCAGTCTTCTGATGCCTCGCGAGCGGCGGATCCACTTCACCAAAGAGTCCCCGCCGCGGCGGCGGAAGATCCTCGGAGTCATCGCGGAGTTCGGGCTCGATGCACGGCTGTACCAGGCCGACAAGAACGATGTCGCCGCTCGCCGAGCCTGCCTGGCGGCGATGGTCCGTGACATCGCGGGATCGGCCGAGCGGCTGGTGATCGAGCGTGACGAATCCACTGCGACGTTGGACAAGCAGGTGTTGTTCCGCGCTGCGCGGCGCTACGACTGCGCTGAGAGTCTGCAGTACGAGCTGCTTGCGGCCCACGCGGATCCGTTGTTGTGGATACCCGACGCGGTGGCTTGGTCGTGGGTCAAAGGTGGTGAGTGGCGCGATCTCGTCGCGCCGTACTCGACCGTGATCCGGGTCTAGACGCGCGAAACCCGGCTCGCCAACCGTCCGGATGACTGCCGGGTTCACTTCCCGAGGGCTACTGCCCTGAGCTACGCACCACTATACAGGCCGTCACGTCTCGGCACGAAGGCTTCACGCGAGCTCGCGGGTGCGGAGGGCTAGGTCTTCGGCGGTTATGAGGTTGGTGTGGGTGCCGGGGGAGGTGCAGGCCCAGCCGGCGGCTACGGTGCCGGCGGTGGCGGCGGCTTGCCAGGAGGCTCCGTCGAGGTAGCGGGCCAGGAAGGCGGCTACGTAGGCGTCGCCGGCGCCGTTGGTGTCGACCACGGGGCGGTCGGGGAAGGTGATGGCGGGGAAGTGGTGGACCGGTTCGCCGCGGACGTGGAGGTAGCTGCCGTCTGCGCCGGCCATGGCGACCACGACGTCGGCGCGGCCGTTGGCGAGGATCCAGTCGACGCCGTCGGGTGGCAGGGCGGCGGCGGAGACGAACACGATGTCGGACGCGGTGGCGAAGTCCTTGTGGTGGTCGTTGCGGCCGTCCCAGTCGTGCAGGTCGGTGGAGATCGAGCGGTCGGCGGCGATCGCGTCCCCGAGAGCGTCGCGGGCGAAGTCCATGATCGAGACGTGGACGTGCTGGGCGTGCCGGATCACCGGGCGCCACAGGTTCGGGTCGACGCGGAGACCGCGCGGGTGGCGGCCGTCGTACATCGAGAGCCGGCGACCGTCCGGGGCGACCAGGTTGACCGATCGGCGGGTGCCGCTCGGGTGCAGGACGACGCGCAACGGGATGCCGAGTTCGTCGTACGCACGGCGGATCCGCGCACCCTCGGGATCGTCGCCGATCACGTCCACCAGCCCGGTGTTCAGCCCGAGCAGGTGACAGCCGAGCGCGACGCCGTGACCGGTGTGTGCCAGGTACGACTCGATCGGTTCGACCGGAACCGTGTCCACATCCGCCAACGGCAGGCCGGGCACCCGCACGATCGTGTCGATGCCTACTCCGCCGATCACCAGCACATCCAACTCCACCCGTCCCGTCATACCCGACTTTCGCCAGGGATCACAGGTGTCTTTCGCAAGCTGAACGGATAGTTGGTCTCCGGGCACAGTCGGAGCCATGCTGAACCGACGAATTCTGCTCACCTCCGCCGCCCTCGCCCCGCTCGCCACCTTCGCCGCCTCGCAACCAGCGGGGGCGAGCGCTCCCGGAGTAGCTGTCCCCACGCGGGGCGCCGCGTTCGCGACCGTCGGCGGCCGTGCGGTGCCCGTTCCGATTCGGCTTCCGCGGCCGACCGGTCCCCATCCGGTCGGCACCACCGAGCTTCATCTGGTCGATGCCGGCCGTGACGACCCGTTCGTTCCAGGTCGCCCACGCGAGCTGATGATCAGCATCTGGTATCCGGCGACCCGGCTGACCGCGCCGGCGCCGTACCTCCCGCCGTTGACCGCCGAGGTGTTCGGCGAAGGCGCCGCGATTGCGCTGCAGCAACCCGTCGGGACGATCGACTGGGTCGGCGCCAAGAGTCACGCCGGACTGCTCGCCCCGGTCTGCCCCGGGAAGCGGCCGGTCGTGCTGTTCTCGCCGGGGTTCGGCGTTCCGCGCGGACTCGCGTCGATCAGCGTCACGGAGCTCGCCAGCCGCGGGTACGTCGTGGTGACCGTGGACCACACGTACGAGGTCTCAGCCGTCGAGTTCCCCGGCAACCGGATCGAAGTACAGACCCTGCCGCCCGTGCCGTACGCGATGCTCGCCCGCACGACCCGCTTCGCCGACCTGCGCTTCGTCCTCGACAGCCTCACCCGCCTCGCCCGCGGCGAGAACCCGGACGCCGACCGACGCCGCCTCCCCAAGGGTCTCGGCGACCTCCTCGACCTCGACCGGATCGGGGCGTACGGCCACTCCGCCGGCGGCCTCAGCTCGATCGACCTGCTGGTCGCCGACCCGCGGATCCGCGCCGCCATCGACCTCGACGGCGAGCTCGGCTACGGGTACGACGACCCGGCCGACGCACCGACCGTCGCGAAGGGCACGAACCGCCCGTTCCTCCTGATGGGCTCGGGCGCGGTCGGCCCGGGCCCGCACGACCACCGTACGGACCCGTCCTGGGGCCTGTTCTGGGACCATTCGTCCGGCTGGAAGCGCGACCTGAACGTCCCGAACGGCCGCCACTACAGCTTCGTCGACTACCAGGCGCTGATCCCGTGGTTCCAGCGGTTCTTCACTGTCCCGGAGGAGCTCATCGCGAACACCATCGGTACGGCGAACGCCGACCAGGTACTGCGCGCCATGCGCACCTACATCCCGGCGTTCTTCGACCAGCATCTCCGGCACCGCCCGTACGACTGGACCCGTGCGCTGCCGGAGACGAGGTTCATTGCTTGATCGGGGCGCCGGTCTTCTCCTGGAGTTCGTCGAAGGTGACGCCCTCGGCGAGCTCCACCAGCTGCAGACCGTCGTCCGTCACGTCCAGGACGGCGAGATCCGTGATGATCCGGTTGACCACGCCGCGGCCCGTGTACGGCAGGTCGCACTCCTCGAGGATCTTGTGCGAGCCGTCCTTGGCGACGTGCTCCATCAGCACGATCACCTTCTTCGCGCCGTGCACCAGGTCCATCGCGCCGCCCATCCCCTTGACCATCTTGCCGGGGATCATCCAGTTCGACAGGTCGCCCTTGGCCGACACCTGCATGGCGCCGAGGATGGCCGCGTCGATCGCCCCGCCGCGGATCATCCCGAAGGACAACGACGAGTCGAAGAACGATGCCCCGGGCATCGTCGTGACGGTCTCCTTGCCGGCGTTGATGAGGTCCGGGTCCTCGTCACCCTCGACCGGATACGGCCCGACGCCGAGGATGCCGTTCTCGGACTGCAGTACGACGGTGACGCCGTCCGGGATGTAGTTCGGGACCAGAGTCGGCAGGCCGATGCCCAGGTTCACGTACGAGCCGTCCTCGAGCTCGGCGGCGGCCCGGGCGGCCATCTGCTCACGGGTGAGTGGCATCTCAGGCCTCCAGCTTCTCGCGCTGAGCCTCGTAGGACTCCCGCGGTTGCACGGTGCGCTTCTCGATCCGCTTCTCGATGTCCTTGCCGACCGCAACGACGCGCTGGACGTAGACACCGGGTAGGTGGATCGAGTCGGGGTCCAGCTCACCAGGCTGGACCAGTTCCTCGACCTGCGCGATGGTCACCCGGCCGGCCATCGCGGCCAGCGGGTTGAAGTTCCGCGCGCTGCGGTCGAAGACCAGGTTCCCGTGGGTGTCGCCCTTGAGTGCGTGCACCAGCCCGAAGTCGGTGGTGATCGATTCCTCCAGCACGTACGTCGTACCGTTGATCTCCCGCGTCTCCTTGGGCTCCGACGCCTTCGCGACCGAACCGTCCGCGTTGTACTTCTGCGGCAGCCCACCCTCGGCGACCTGCGTCCCGACGCCGGCCAGGGTGAAGAACGCGGCGATCCCGCAGCCGCCGGCCCGGAGCTTCTCGGCCAGCGTGCCCTGCGGGGTCAGCTCGACCTCCAGTTCCCCGGACAGGAACTGCCGGGCGAACTCCTTGTTCTCCCCGACGTACGACGACGTCATCTTGGCGATCCGCTTGTCGGCGAGCAGGATGCCGAGTCCCCAGTCGTCGACGCCGCAGTTGTTCGACACGACGCTGAGCCCGGAGACCCCCTTGTCGTGCAGAGCGCTGATGAGCTGCATCGGATTGCCGCACAACCCGAAGCCGCCGACGGCCAGGCTTGCGCCGTCCCCGATGTCCGCCACCGCTTCCTGCGGCGACCCGTACGTCTTGTCCATCAGCTGCTCCGTTGCAGTGGCCGGTGTGTCTTCTGCCGATTCGCTCCGACTCTAACCAGCCGACCCGTGTCCCGCGATGTGAGTGGTACCACTCAGGTATGTGGTCAGGTGCTACGCGGAGGCTTCGGACGCATTCAGTGCCGCCAGTTCGTGCAGTGCCTCGTAGTGCGCGTCGTCCAGCTCAGGGATGGTGAGTACGGCGGACAGGTGCGCGCGGGCGGCCTGGAGATTGCCGAAGCCGCGCGCCGTACGCGCCAAACCGACCCGTGCCGCCGCAACGGTCTCCGGTTGATCAGCGTGCTCTCCGATCGACAGGGCCCGGCTGTAGTCTGCGTGCGCGTCCTCCAGCTTCCCCTGCCGTCGGTAGAGCTCGGCACGCTCGCACAGCAGCAGTGCGGTCTCGTCTGCGAGGCACAGCTGCTCGGCGAGCTCCAGCGCCTCGGTGGTGACGTCCAGCGGCTCGTCTACGACCTGCCGGAGCGCGCTGAGGGCAAGGAACATGCCCCACCGGTCCTCCAGCATCCGGAAGCGGCCCAGCGCCGTACGTAGGCTCTGTGCCGCGTCACCCGGTGCGGCTGTCGTCAGACCGGGGTAGCCACGGCACAGCTCCACAGCTGCCCGTGTCCACGCGTCACCGGCCTCGTTGCGCTCCAGCACGTCCTCGACCACAGCAGCCGGTTCGAACGGCCCGAACACGAGTGACCACAGCAGCACCGTCACGGAGTACCGGAACGGGCCGGTGGTCGTCAGCACGATCTGCTGGGCCAGCTCCACCTGCTCCTGCTCAGCCGAGGCCGCGCCATGGATGACGGCCAGCAGATACTCCTCGTCGAGCCCGACCGGGACGGTCCGGCCGAGCATGCTGAGCACCCGCTCGGCCGCGGCCGCAGCCTCGTCCTGGAGCCCGTTCGACCACCAGTACGCCGAATAGCGCGCAACCAGCCGTAAGGCGGTCCGCAGGTCGCTCTCACACGCGCGCTCGATCGCGCTGACGACCTGGTCCGCCTCCAGACTGTGTGGTTCGCCGGAGCCCCCCAAGTTCACGTGCTTCATTGTCGCTCGCCCGTGTTAACGCCGTGTCACGGGGTCAGAAACGGAGAACGCCCCAGGTGGCGGGCCGGTGCATGTCCGCGATGCCCTGCGGTGACCAGACCCAGAACTCGCAGTCGTCGCCCTTCACGTACGCGCCGTCGACGACCTCGTGCGGCCACTCGCAGCGCATCAGGTTCATCCGCCACTCGTCACCCGGGTTCGGCGGCGTCGCCCGCCCCTCGTTGTACGGTGCCAGCTCGGCCCACGGTACGGCGATCTCCGCCGACCACCCGATGTCCGTGTCGGACGGGTCGTTGAGCGTGCCGTCGACGTGGACCGCGGTCCGCAGACCGGGCAGGTTCGTCGGGTCGATCGGCACGCCGCCGTCGACGTACGGCTTCGGCAGCGTGAGCTCCCAGATCGTCCCGAGTGGGTTGATCTCGAACTCGTAGTAGTTCTGCCCGTCGCCGTCCGGGTCGAGGAACAGCTCGAAGTTGTTCTCGTGGAACAGCTTGCTGTTGTGCTCGGTCATCGTCGACCAGACGTGCGGCTCCTCGAGCAGGCCGCCGACGTACAAGTACTGGTCGTCGTACATCAGCTTCGCCCGGGTCAGGAACCGCGGCGTGGGGCCGTCGTGGATCGGGACGAAGGCGGTCGTCCACGGCGCGGCGTCCCAGGCCGGGTCGGTCAGGGTGCCGTCGAGGTTCGGCGTGGTGGCGGTCCGCGGGCACTCGTAGACGGGCAGGTCAGGCATCGGCACGCTCCAGCAGTCGGGCGAGAAGGTTGGCGAGGAGGAAGGTGACGGCGGTCAGCACCGGTACGACGGCGAGGATCCACCGCGAGTCGAGATGGCCGGTCAGGAACGCCACCACCAGCGCGACCATGAACGCGACGCCGAGGAACGGGATCAGCTTCGGGTGCGGCATCGCCAGCCGGCTGAGCGCCGTACCGCCGAGCACCATCGTGACGACCACGATCAAGATCAGCAGCGGCAGCCCGAGGGCGCCGCAGTTCGTGGTGTCCCGGAACCGCTCGCAGCCGCGCTCACTCAGCCACACCAGCGCGATGGTCGCGAACCCGCACAGCAGCCCGACGACGGCCAGAATCAGCCCCGGCGGCAGCGGCGGCGCGTCGTACCGCCCCGGGCGCTCCTCCTCCGCCTCGTCGTCGGCGGCCTCCAGCACGGCCTCCAGATCGTCCGGCATCCGGTCGCCGTCGTCCTCCTGACTCATTGCGGCAGGCTATCGGGCTCCCAGGCTGTTCGCGATGGCATCGCGCACCTCGGCGTCGGTGGGCGCGGCGAGGCCCTGCTCCGCGGCCAGTTCGGCGAGCGAGACCATCGTGACGTCGTGCAGCCCGCAGCTGGTGAACGTGTGAAACACGGTCATGTCCGGGTCTACGTTCACCGAGAACCCGTGACTGGTCACACCGCGCCGGATCCGCATGCCGATCGAGCACAGCTTCCGGCCGTCCTCGGTCCAGACACCGACGAGGCTGCTGGCGCCCTTCGGCGTGTCCCGGCGTACGAGCGGGAAACCGAGCGACCCGAGAGCCTCGATCAGGCCGTTCTCGACCCAGCGCACGATGTCGACCGGGCCGCGCTGGTGCAGGTCGATCACCAGGTAGCCGACCAGCTGGCCGGGGCCGTGGTACGTCGCGAAGCCGCCGCGGTCGACCTGCACCGTCGGGATCGCGGCCGCCTCCGCGGGCAGGTCGTCGAGGACGGTCCTTGGTCCGTAGGTGATCACCGGCGGATGACTCAGCAGGAACAGACGGTCCTCGGCCTTGCCTGCGACGCGCTCCTCGACCCAACCACGCATGTCCTTCGCGGCGACGTCGTACTCCACCTCGCCGAGATCAACCCGCTCCATGCGTTCAGATTAGGCCGTACGGTGCGCGGCGCAGGACGTCGTACAGGAGCCGGCGGTCGAGAACGTTCCCATCTGGCTCCAACCAGTTGAGGAGTTCGCGGTCGGCGGACCGTGCGGACAGGCACGTCACGGCGGCCTCGGAGCCGGAGTCCGTCATGATCCTGCCCTGGCCCTCCACGGTCGGGTGGACGATCAGGAAGCCGCGTACCTGAGCCGTCCGCAGCCGTCCGCTCCAGGCAGCAACGGCGGCCTCCAGCGCGGGCACCGGGCTGTCGATCGGCTGGCCGTTGAAGACGAGGGACCCGTAGGCGTCGAGGGAGTACGCGCCGGGCGATCCCACCAGCGACACGATCAGCGCGACGCGGTGCCCGTTGAGCAGCATGTGATCGACGGCGACGGCACCGAGTTGCGCACCGTGCACCAGCTTCGCCGCGGGCAGTGCGCCGACCACAGGGTCGAGGAGGCTGGCCGTACGCCGCTGCAGCAGCACGTCGTACGCCGAGATCGGTGCGGCGAGCGCATCGTCGACGAGCGGCTCGCCGGGACGGCCCCACAGGTTGAACTCGTACGCCGCGGTCCGGTCGATCGCGAGATCCAGCGCGTGCGCTTTCGACCAGCGACCGGTGAGGATCCGAACCACCACCAGACCCGCGACGACCGCGCCGAGCAGAATCCGGCCGACCGTGGACGCGCCGCTCGCCGCGAACGGATTGAACGTCAGGATCAGCGCCAGCAGGAAGAAGGCCGCGGTGAGGACGCCGAGCGTCTTGAACAGGCCGCCGAGCGGCACTCGCCTGCTCCAGTGCGGTGGCATCGCCACCACGATCATCGCGGCGGTGCCGACGCCGAAGACAACGTCCCAGAAGCCGTGGTAGTCGATGCTGACAAGGATCCAGATGACGAGCGCGCAGAAGACGGTCAGCGCGACGAGGGCAGGAGCCCGCCAGCGGCCGAAGGGCGGACCGACGAGGATGGGCCCTGCATCCACCGGTTGGACCCGCTCACCGGTCGTCCTGGGCTGCTCCGGCTGCTCGCTCGACGAGCTCGACGTGCTGGACCAGGGCTGGTCGGTCGACCAGGTCCAGGTGGGCTCAGGTTCGGGCTGTGGATCAGGGTGGGGCTGCGGATCCGGCTCGCGGGTGGTCGTCGTCGACTGGCCGGCGAGCAGGCGGTCGTAGGAGGCGCGCTTGGCCGGGTCCGAGAGCGTGTTCCAGGCTTCCTGCACGAGGCGGAAGAGCGCCGCGTTGCCGCCCTGGTCCGGATGGACCTGGCGAACGAGCTTCCGGTACGCGGTCTTGATCTCGGCGGCGCTGGCCGTGCGCTCGACATTCAGCACTTCGTAGTGATCGGCCCCGCTCACCCCAGCACCTCCGCGACACGACAGAACGCACTGAGGGCCAGTCACCGCAGTGACTGACCCTCAATGGTGGTCGGGCTGACAGGATTTGAACCTGCGACCTCTTCGTCCCGAACGAAGCGCGCTACCAAGCTGCGCCACAGCCCGAAGTCGCGAGTAGCTTACATGGGCTCAGCGTCCGGACGAAATCGGGTTATTGCGTGGGACGAGGGTGAGCAAGGTCGCCTCGGGGCGGCAGGCGAAACGGACCGGCGCGTACGGCGACGTACCGAGCCCTGCCGACACGTGCAACGCCGCCTGACGGCCGCCGTACCCCCAGGTCGACAGGCCCTTCACGCGCGACGTGTCGAGGTCGCAGTTCGTCACCAGCGCGCCGTACAACGGGACTGCCAGCTGACCGCCGTGCGTGTGACCGGCGAGGACCAGCGGATAACCGTCGCCGACGAAGCCGTTCAGGACCCGCTGGTACGGCGCGTGCGTGACGCCGATCGACAGGTCCGCCGTCGGGTCGATCTCGCCCGCGACCTCGTCGTACCGGTCGCGCCTGATGTGCGGGTCGTCGGTGCCGGCGAAGTCCAGGCGCAGGCCGTTCACCTTCAGCGTGGCCTTGGCGTTGTTCAGGTCCGTCCAGCCGGCGCCGCTGAACGCACGGCGCATCTCCTCGTACGGCAGGTCGGGCCCGTGCGGCTTGTGGCGCTGCTTGTTCGCGGGCAGCAGGTACTTGCCCGGGTTCTTGAAGTGCGGCTTCCAGTAGTCGTTGGAGCCGAACACGAACACGCCAGGAAGATCGAGCAGATCGCCGTACGCACGGAGCAGCGGAGGAACCGAGTGCTCGCTCGCGAGGTTGTCGCCGGTGTTGACGATCAGGTCGGGCTCGAGCGCGGCCAGGTCGTTGACCCAGCGGATCTTCTTCTCCTGTGTGGGCATCAGGTGCAGGTCGGACAGGTGCAGCACCCGCAGCGGCGCGGTCCCCTCCGGCAGCACGGGCACCGTCACTCTGCGCAGCGTGAACCAGCGCACCTCGATACCGGCCGCGTACGCGACACAGGCGGCGCCCACGGCACCGACCACGGCGGTGGTCTTCAGGGTGGTGGTGGCGATCCCGCGCAAGCTCATCTCACCAGCCTGCCACAATCTCAGGTATGTCCAACTCCGGAATGAAGCAGCGCCTGCACGACGACATGACCGCCGCCCTCAAGGCGCGCGACGAGATCCGCAAGTCGACGCTGCGGATGGCGCTCACGGCAATCACCAAGGCGGAGGTGGCCGGTAAAGAGGCCCGCGAGCTCACCGACGCCGAGATCGTCGACGTACTCAGCTCCGAGGCCAAGAAGCGCCGCGAGTCCGTCATCGCCTACCGCGACGCCGGCCGCGCCGAGCTCGCCGAGAAGGAGCAGGCCGAGGCGGACATCCTGGCCGACTACCTCCCCGAGCAGCTCACCGAGGACGAGATCAAGGCCCTGGTCACCGAGACCATCGCCGCCACCGGCGCCGCCGAACTCGGCCCCCGCGGCATCGGCAAGGTCATGGGCGCCCTCCAACCCAAGGTCAAAGGCAAAGCCGACGGCTCGATCGTCTCCGCCGAAGTCAAACGCCAACTCGGCGCCTGACCGATCAGCCGTGGCCGCGGCCGCCGCAGTTGGGGTATTTCGGGTTCCAGGGTGGGCAGTTCGGGTTGATTGTGGTCGGCGACCCGGGTGGTTGCACGGTCTGTGTGGTTGTCGGCTTCCCGGGCTTGACCTGTTTGCTGCCGTTGGAGACGTAGATCGTCACCAGCGAGCCGGCGGGGGCGCCGTCGCGCTGCCTCGGGTCCGTGTAGGCGACCGTGCCGGCGGTCTCCTCGGAGTTGACGGTGCCGGAGGCGATGGCGACCTCGAAGCCGGCCTGGCGAAGCTTGTTCGCGGCGTCCTCGGGGTTCATACCGTTGACGAACGGCAGGCTCTTCACGTCACCGCGCTGCGTCTTGTCGGTAGGCGCAACGAAGCGCGTGGTCGGGTATCCCTGCAGGGCCGCCTTCATCGCGGCCTCCCAGATTGGGCCGGCCGTACCGGAACCTGACGGGTCGTTGATGCGCTTGCCATTCAGTGTCTGGTTCTGCAGCTTGGTGTATGGCACCGATGCGTCGGCCACCGTTGCTGCCGCGGCGAGCTTGGTCGAGTAGCCGGCGTACCAGACAGCCTTGGCGTCGTTGATGGTTCCGGTCTTGCCGGCCAGGTCGCTCTTGCCGAACTTCAGCTTGCCGCCGGTGCCGTTCGGCTCCATGACCTGATGCAGGACCGCGTTGACGCCGTCCGCGACCTCAGGCGCCAGCACCTGCTTGCAGTTCGCGCCGGGGACGCTGACTGACTTGTTGGCCGAGTCCTTGACCGATGTGATCAGCCACGGCGTGCAGTACATGCCCCGTGCGGCGAAGGCGGCGTACGCGTTCGACAGCTGCAACGGAGTGACGTAGTCGACGCCGAGGGTCATCGACGCGACCTGCTCGAGTGGCTTGAGGTTCTGCGCGTTGTACATCCCCAGGGAGCCGGCGAGCTTGGCGATCGGGCACAGGCCGACCCGCAGCGACAGTTGCAGGAAGTAAGTGTTCGTGGACTTCTGCGCGGCCTCGATCATGGTTGGGTCCGCGACATTGGTCGTCGAGTTCTTCGGCGAGTAACCGTCCGGGATCTTGCGAGGTCCGTCGCAGGTGCTGTACTTCATGCCGCCCATGTCCAGCGGGCTCGGCGAGTTGATCTTGTAGTTGAGCGGGATGCCCTTCTGGATCGCGGCCGCGATCGTGAATGCCTTCATCGTCGAGCCGTTCTGGAAACCGCCGTACCCGCCCGGATACGTCTTCGGGGCGTTGTAGTTGTACGCCGTCTGGCCGCGCTTGCTGCCGTACCCGCGGCTCTGCGCCATCGCCTTCACCAGACCCGTGCCCGGCTCGACGATCGTGATCGCCGCGATCGCCTGGTCGGTCGGCTTGGAGTGGGTGTCGATCGACCGCTGGGCGTCGGCCTGGATCTTCGGGTCGAGCGAGGTGCGGATCGTCAGGCCGGCGGTTTTGATGTAGTTCGCACGCTCGGTCTTCGTCTTGCCGAAGGCCGGGTTGTCCTCGAGCTCGGCGACGACGTACTCGCAGTAGAACGGGTATGGGCCGTTGCCGCAGCCGAGTTTGTTCGGGCGGACCTTGTTGGGGTCGATGACCGGGGTCTTCAGGGCCGAGTTGGCCTGGGCCACCGAGATGACGTGCAGTTCGAGCATCCGGCGGATGACCACGTCGCGGCGGTCCTTGGCGCGCTTGGCGTTGTTGGTCGGGTCGTAGCCGGTCGGGTTCTTGACCAGGCCGGCCAGCATCGCGGCCTGCGGGAGCGTCAGCTGGGAGGCGTTCACCGAGAAGTAGTGCTGGGCGGCGGCCTGGATGCCCCACGCGCCGTCGCCGAAGTTGGCGAGGTTGAGGTACTTCTCCAGGATCTCGTTCTTCGAGTACTGCTTCTCGACCGCGACCGCGTACCGCAGCTCGGCGACCTTGCGCTGGTACGTGTCGGCGGTCGCCGCGGCCACCTCGGCCGGCGTCTTCGCCTTCTCGACCAGGCTGATCTTCACGTACTGCTGGGTGATGCTCGAGCCACCCTGCTGCACCGAGCCCGAGGACTGGTTCTGCAGCAGCGCGCGCAGCGTGCCCTTCGCGTCCAGCGCGCCGTGCTCGTAGAAGCGGTCGTCCTCGATCGCGACGATCGCCTTCTGCATGATCGGCGCGACGTCCTTGAGCTTCACCGGAACCCGGTTCTGCTCGGCGAGCGTGGCGATCACCGTACCGTCGGCGGCCAGGATGGTGCTCTTCTGCTTGAGCGGCACCTCGTCGAACTGCTGCGGCAGGTCCTGCAGCGTGTCGGAAGTCTTCTCCGTGGTGAATCCGGCGAGGCCGGCGAACGGGATGGCGAGACCGGCGGCCAAGGCCCCCGACAGCACGCTCACCCCTAGGAACAGAACCACAGATTGGACGACGCCTCGGTCGCCCTTTTCCCTGACGCGCATGGTTGTTAAGACTACGGGACCGCAGATAAGGGTTACCGCTCCGCGTGTGAGTTCGGTCACCCTCGCTGGACAAAGTTCATCCAAAAGGAGGAGGGCCCGAGCAATTGCTCGGGCCCTCCTTCGGTACGCCCGGTCAGGCGGCGAACTGGTGTGCGCCGACCTCGGCCGGCTCCAGCGCCAGATCCAGCACCTCACGGACGTCGCTCACCGGGTGCACGGTCAGCTCCGCGAGCACGGACGCCGGCACGTCTTCCAGGTCCGGCTCGTTCCGTTTGGGGATCAGGATCGTGGTCAGCCCGGCCCGGTGCGCGGCGAGCAGCTTCTGCTTCACCCCACCGATCGGGAGCACCCGTCCGGTCAGCGACACCTCACCGGTCATCGCGACCTCCGAGCGGACCGGCCGCCCGGACAGCAGCGACGCCAGCGCCGTTGTCATCGTCACACCCGCCGACGGTCCGTCCTTCGGGACGGCACCGGCCGGCACGTGGATGTGCGCGTTCCGCTCGGCCAGGTCACCGACGGGCAGCCCCAGCTCCGCGCCGTGCGAGCGCAGGTACGACAGGGCGATCTGCGCCGACTCCTTCATCACGTCACCCAACTGCCCGGTCAACGTGACTCCGGTCGGGCCGGTCTCCTTGTCGGCCAGCGACGCCTCGACGAAGAGCACGTCACCACCCGCACCGGTTACTGCCAGTCCGGTCGCCACACCCGGAAGCGCCGTACGCTCGGCCGACTCCGGCGTGAACTTCGGCGAACCCAGGTACCCCTTCAGCCCACCGCCGTCGATCGTGAGGTTCCCAACGTCCTCGCCCAGAGCGAGCTTCGCCGTCACCTTCCGCAGGACCCGCGAGATCGACCGCTCGAGCTGCCGTACGCCGGCCTCCCGGGTGTACTCACCCGCGAGCACCCGGAGCGCCGACTCCTCGATGGTCACTTCGTCCGCCGTCAGGCCCGCCCGCTCCAGCTGACGCGGGAGCAGGTGGTCACGGGCGATGATGACCTTCTCGTCCTCGGTGTACCCGTCCAGCTGCACCAGTTCCATCCGGTCCAGCAACGGCGCCGGGATGGAGTCCAGCACGTTCGCCGTGGCCAGGAACACCACGTCGGACAGGTCCAGCTCGACCTCCAGGTAGTGGTCCCGGAAGGTGTGGTTCTGCGCCGGGTCGAGGACCTCGAGCAGCGCGGCCGTCGGGTCGCCCCGGTAGTCCGCACCGACCTTGTCGATCTCGTCCAGCAGTACGACGGGGTTCATCGAACCCGCCTCGGTGATGGCCCGGACGATCCGGCCCGGCAGCGCGCCGACGTACGTCCGCCGGTGGCCACGGATCTCGGCCTCGTCCCGCACGCCACCCAGGGCGACCCGGACGAACTTCCGGCCCATCGCACGCGCCACGGACTCACCCAGCGAGGTCTTGCCCACACCAGGAGGCCCGACCAGCGCCAGTACGGCGCCACTGCGGCGACCGCCCACGACACCGAGACCACGGTCCGCACGACGACGCCGTACGGCGAGGTACTCCGTGATGCGCTGCTTCACGTCGTCCAGGCCGGCGTGGTCCGCGTCCAGCACGGCCCGCGCCTCACGGATGTCGTAGCTGTCCTCGGTCCGCTCGTTCCAGGGCAGCTCGAGAACGGTGTCCAGCCAGGTCCGGATCCAGCCGACCTCGGGAGACTGCTCGGAGGTCCGCTCCAGCTTGTCGACCTCGGCCAGCGCGGCCTTCTGCACGTGCTCCGGCAGGTCGGCCGCCTCGACGCGGGCCCGGTAGTCCTCTTCCTCGGACTCGGCCTTGCCGTCGAGCTCGGCCAGCTCCTTGCGGATCGCGGCCATCTGCTGGCGCAGCAGGAACTCCCGCTGCTGCTTCTCCATGCCTTCCTGGACGTCCTTCTGGATCGTCTCGGAGACCTCGAGCTCGGCGAGGTGGTCCTTCACCCAGCCGATCAGCTTCTCCAGCCGCTCGGAGACGTTCGCGTTCTCCACCAGCCAGGACTTCTGCTCGTTGTTCAGGTACGACGCGTAGCCGGCCAGGTCGGACAGCTCCGCCGGGTCGTCGACCTGCTTGATCGAATCGATCACCTGGTACGCGCCGCGCCGCTGCAGCACCGAGGTGGTCAGGGTCTTGTACTCGCGGGCCAGCTCGACGGAGCGGTCGTCGGTGATCTCGTGCATCACCGTCGCGCCCACCCAGAGCGCCGCACCCGGGCCGGTGGTCCCGGCGCCGATGCGGACCCGCTGGGTCCCGCGGATCACGGCCGCCTGGGCACCGCCCGGCAGCCGGCCGATCTGCTCGATCTCACCGAGCGTCCCGGCCTTGGCGTATTTTCCGTCCAGCCGCGGGACCAGGAGCACCTGGTCCTGACCGGCGGCCTGCGCGGCATCGATCGCCGCCCGGGCCTCGCTGTCGGCGAGTCGGACCGGCACGACCATTCCCGGCAGGACCACGACGTCGTCCAGCGGCAGTACAGGAAGATTCAACGTATCGGTCACGCTGTCACACCCTTTTCCAAGTTGAGTCTGATGGGCTCAACCACAGGTGTAAGCAAGTAATTCCCGGCGCTTCCCGACGTTCGCTGACGGTGAAATCAGGCAGTCAGCAGGTCGCCGATCTGGCGTAGACCGGTCAGGTCGTGCACGTCGTCGGCCAGTGCGGGCACCTCGACGATCCGGATCGCGCGGTGACCTCGCCGGAAGCGTTCGGCCCGCTTGTGGTCGCCTACGACCTGCTGCATCTTGTCCGCGTGCAACCGCAGTACGGCGGCCGTCAGCGGCGACTTGTCCGCTTCCTCCAGCTTCTCTGCTGCGGCGAGTGACCGCTCCGCCGACAGTTCCGGCGCCTCCGTGTTCGTCACACGGTTCAGCACGACGCCCGCCAGCGGCATTCCCTCGGCCCGCAGCCGCTCCGCGAAGTACGACGCCTCCCGCAGCGCATCGTTCTGCGGCGAAGCCACGACGAGGAACGCGGTGTGCGACTCCCGGAGCAGCGCGACCGTCTGCTCGGCGCGCTGCCGGAACCCGCCGAACAACGTGTCGAACGCCGCCACGAACGTCTGTACGTCGGTCAGCACCTGAGCGCCGAGCACTTTGTTCAGCACCGACATGGCCATGTTCACCCCGGCCGACATCAGCTTGAACGGGCCACGCGCCGGCGCCAGCAGCAGCCTGAGGAAGCGGCCCTCGAGCAGCGACGCCAACCGCTCGGGCGCGTCCAGGAAGTCCAGCGCCGACCGCGACGGGGGAGTGTCCACGACGATCAGGTCCCACTCGCCGGTCCGCTCGGCCTGCTTGTGCAGCTGCCCGAGCTTCTCCATCGCCATGTACTCCTGCGTGCCGGCGAACGACGAGGAAAGCGCTTGATAGAAGGGATTCGCGAGAATCTGCTCGGCCTTCTCCGGCGTCGCATGCTGCAGAACGACGTCGTCGAACGTCCGCTTCATGTCGAGCATCATGGCGTCCAGCCGGCCGCCGTTCTTCGCGTTCACCTCCGCCACCGCACGCGGGGTGTTGTCGAGCTCGGTCAGCCCCAGCGACTGCGCCAGCCGCCGGGCGGGGTCGATCGTGAGGACGACGACCTTCCGGCCGCGCTCCGCCGCGCGCAGACCGAGCGCGGCCGCGGTCGTGGTCTTCCCGACTCCGCCGGAACCGCAGGTGACGATGATCCGCGTTTCGGCGTCGTCGATGAGCGCGTCCAGATCCAGATTCATGCCCGGAACTCCTCGGCCAGGTCGATCAGGGTGCCTTGGTCGATCCCGTCCGGCTGCAGCGTCAGCTCCGTCACCTGTTTGCCCAGGGCATCGATCCGGTCGCGGTTCTCGCGTTCGAGCCCGACCCGGATCGCGTGGTCGTGCGCCTCGCTCGCGAGCGTCTGCACGAGGTCGTCGCCGATCGTGAGACCGGCTGCCTTCAGGCCTCTGGTCAACTCGGCAGCAGGCAGTTTCTCCTTCACCGCAAGGGCAAGCGCGTCGTCGTCGAGCGGGCTGTTGCGGACCATGTTCACCACGATCGACCCGATCCGCAGGTCCAGTGCCTCGAGTTGCCCGACCGCGTCGAGGGTCTCCTGGACCGGCATCTCCTCGAGCAGCGTGACCAGGTGGATCCGGGTGATGTCCGAGCGCAGCATGCCCATGATCGCGTCCGCCTGGTTGCGGATCGGTCCGACCTTGGCGAGTCCGGCGACCTCGGTGTTGACGTTCAGGAACGGCGCGATCCGCCCGGTCGGCGGGGCGTCCACCACCACGGCGTCGTACGCGAGCTTCCCGTGCACCTTGCGGCGGGTGGCCTCGTACACCTTCCCGGTGAGCAGTACGTCGCGGAGCCCGGGGGCGATCGTGGTGACGAAGTCGATCGCGCCGACCTTCTCGAGCGCCTTCCCCGCGCGGCCGAGGTGGTAGTACATGTCGAGGTACTCCAGGAGCGCGGCCTCGGCGTCCACGGCCAGCGCGAACACCTCACCCCCGGCGGGGCCGTGCGCGATCCGGCGTTCGACGTACGGCAAGGGTGGTACGTCGAAGAGCTGGGCGAGACCCTGACGGCCCTCGACCTCGACCAGCAGGATCCGTTTGCCCTGCTCGGCCAGCGCGAGCGCCATCGCGGCCGCGACGGTGGTCTTCCCGGTGCCGCCCTTGCCGGTCACCACGTGCAGTCGCGCCATAGGTCCCAGGGTAGGACGTGTCCCGCGACACACCGTTAGAGTCCCCTTCATGAAGAAGTTCGAGTACTTCACCGCGCCGCTGCTGGTCCACTCGACCAAGGAGATCCTGGACAACTTCGGCCAGGACGGATGGGAGCTGGTCCAGGTGATCCCGGGCCTCAACCCGGAGAACCTGGTCGCCTACTTCAAGCGGGAGATCGAGGACAAATGAGCCACCCCGAGGAGAAGCTCGCCGAGCTCGGCCTGAAGCTGCCCGAGGTGGCCAAGCCGGTCGCCGCGTACGTCCCGGCCGTCCGGACCGGTGACCTGGTCTACACGTCCGGCCAGCTGCCGCTGCGCGAGGGCACGCTGATCGCCACCGGCAAGGTCGGCGACGCGGTCACACCCGAGGTGGCCGGCGAGTGCGCCCAGCAGTGCGCGCTGAACGCCCTGGCCGCGGTCAAGGCGGAGATCGGCGACCTGGGGAACGTGAAGCGGATCGTGAAAGCGGTCGCGTTCATCGCCTCCACGCCGGACTTCACCGGCCAGCCGCAGGTGGCGAACGGGGCGTCCGAGCTGTTCGGCCAGGTCTTCGGCGGCGCCGGGCAGCACGCCCGGAGCGCGGTCGGCGTCCCGGTCCTCCCGCTCGATGCCCCGGTCGAGATCGAACTGATCGTCGAGGTCGGCTGACCGCTCGTGCGGGACCTGAAGTCGCAGCTGATGACCGGCCGGATGGCCGAGGTGGCCCTCGAGTACGCCGCGGGCACCCGGACGCCGGCCGATCCTCGCCCCGCCTCCACGGTCATCCTCCTCCGCGACCCACCACCGACCACACCGGCCGCCCCACCCCGACCCGCCGCACCAGCGGGTCGCCCGGAGGTCTACCTGCTGCGGCGGCAGCGGACCATGGCGTTCGCTGCCGGGATGACGGTGTTCCCCGGCGGGCGGGTCGACGCGACGGATTCCACCGTCGCGGACTCCTGGTCGGGACCTTCGCCGGAGTGGTTCGGCGAGCGGCTCGGCTGCTCCGCGCGGACAGCAGCGGCGTACGTCGCCGCCGCCGTCCGCGAGACGTTCGAAGAGTCGGGCGTCCTGCTCGCCGGACCGTCGGACGACTCGGTCGTCGGCGACACCACCGGAGCCGACTGGGAGGCCGACCGGGTCGCCCTGGAAACCCGTGAGCTGGGCTTCTCGGAGTTCCTGCACCGCCGCGGGCTGGTTCTGCGCGCCGACCTGCTCGGCCCCTGGACGCACTGGATCACCCCGGAGTTCGAGCCCAAGCGGTACGACACCGCGTTCTTCGTCGCCGCGCTCCCCGCGGGACAGGTCACCCGAGACGTGACGAGCGAGTCCGACCAGGTCACCTGGATCCGCCCGGCGGACGCGGTCGCGGCCGTCGACGCGGGCGAGATGCTGATGCTGCCCCCGACGTACATCTGCTGCCACGAACTCTCGCAGTACGACGACGTCGCGGCGATCCTGGACGCGGCCGGCGCGCGGGAGATCCGCGCGATCATGCCCACCGTGCGCGTCGACGGCGACCAGGCCTATCTGGAGACCACATGAACGTCACCGAGTACGCCACGCTGGTGCGGGCCGACAATCCCGGCCTGATGACGCTGGACGGCACCAACACGTGGATCCTCCGTGCCCCGGACGCCGAGCGGTCCGTGGTCGTCGACCCCGGCCCGATGCTGGAGGACCACCTCCGCGCGGTCCTGGACGCGGCCGGCAAGGTCGCCGTCGTACTGCTGACCCACAAGCACCCGGACCACTCCGAGGGCGCCGCGTGGTTCGCCAACCAGGCCGGCTGTGGCGTACGGGCTGTGGATCCCGAGTTCCGCATCCCCACCGATCACGCCCACGGTCTGGCGGAGGGTGACGTGATCACCGCCGACGGCCTCCGGATCGAGGTCCTCCCGACGCCCGGCCACACGCTCGACTCGGTCTGCTTCTGGCTGCCCCAGGACGGCTCGCTCCTCACCGGAGACACCGTCCTCGGCCGCGGTACGTCGGTCGTCGCGTACCCGGACGGTGCCCTGGGCCCCTATCTCGACTCCCTCGAGCGCCTCCGGGCCTTCGCGAACTCCCCGGCCGACGTACTCCGCCTACTCCCCGGCCACGGCCCCGTGATCGACGACCCGTCCGACGTCCTCACGTACTACCTGAACCACCGCGAAGAACGCCTGGCCCAGGTCCGCGAAGCCATAGCCCAAGGCCACACAACCCCCGAATCCATCGTCCAACACGTCTACGCCGACGTACCCCAATCCCTCTGGCCCGCCGCCGAACGCTCAGTCCGAGCCCAACTCGACTACCTGAACCCCTAGCTCCAGATGGGGTTGCCCACCGACCCGGAGGGTTGCCCCTCATATTTTCAGTGGGTAACCCTCCAACCGAGGGGATGCCCACCGAGTTGGAGGGTTCGCGGTTATCCACAGGTTGGGGTTTGTGGCAGCCGGGGGAGGGCGATTCGGTTGATGCTTGGCTGGTGAATCCGAAGTTGAAGCTCCTCGCAGACACCCAGGGCGGGGTGTACAGCCGTGGTCAGGCCGCGGATTGCGGTTACACCCCAGGGCAGATCAACGACCGGATCCAGGACGGACGCTGGGAGCGGATCCGCCACGGGCAGTACGCCGAGGCAGTCGAGCTGGACCATCTCCCGGCGTGGGACCAGCAGAGCCTGAAGCATCGTCGACTCGTCCACGCGGTGATGAACTCGATGAGCCCCGGCAGGGTTGCCGTGAGCCATCAGTCCGCCCTGGTCCTGCACCGAGTGCCGCTGTGGGGGCTCGAGCTCGCAGAGGTTCACGTGAATCGACTCGACCGGCACCGTGGGGGTCGGATCGCCGGTGTCCGCCACCATCGCGGCAAGCTCACCGATGTCGATCTGACCGTCACGGACGGTCTGCTCGCGACGACCGTGCCGCGAGCCCTCTTCGAGACGGCGTGTACGTCGTCCTTCGAAGCGGCTGTCGTCAGCGCGGACGCCGTACGTCGGGATCATCCGATCAGCGAGGTCGACGTACAGCGTTTGCTGGAGGCTACCGAGTTCTGGCCGGGGAGTGCGACGGCGAGGGCGGCCCTCGGCTTCAGCGATCCGTTGTCGGAGTCGGTCGGCGAGTCGCGATTCCGGGTGCTGGTGCATACCTATGGACTCCCCGCGCCAGTGCTCCAGGCGGTGTTCACCGACGCCGCCGGATTCGTCGGCCGGGTTGACTTCTTCTTCGCCGCGGAGCGGACCGTGGTCGAGTTCGACGGTTTGCTCAAATACGGCGACGGGGCACGGGAAACCTTGATCCGGGAGAAACTGCGGGAGGACCGTCTCCGCGCCCTCGGACTGCAGGTCGTCCGCGTCACGTGGGCGGACCTCGACCACCCCGCCAGCCTCATCGCGCGCATCCGCGCCGCCTTCGCCCGCGCCTGACCGACCGAACGTTGCCCACTCATCTGGAGGGTTGCCCCCTCGTATTTTCAGTGGGCAACCCTCCAGTTGAGGGGATGCCCACCAAGCTGGAGGGTTCGCCGGCGGGCGGGAGTGGGGCTAGCGGGCGCGGCGTTGGAGGCGGTCTACGTCGAGGAGGACTACCGAGCGGGGTTCGAGGCGGACCCAGCCGCGGGAGGCGAAGTCGGCGAGGGCCTTGTTGACGGTTTCGCGGGAGGCGCCGACCAGTTGGGCGAGCTCCTCCTGGGTGAGGTCGTGGTGGACGTGAACGCCGTCGTCGGCGGTGCGGCCGAAGCGGCTGGCCAGGTCCAGGAGGGCCTTCGCGACCCGGCCCGGTACGTCGGAGAAGACGAGGTCGGCCACCACCTCCGAGACCTTGCGGAGCCGGCCGGCCAGCTGCAGCAGCAGGCCGCGGGCCACCGCGGGACGGCCGTCGAGCCAGCGGAGCAGCTCGTCGTGGGTCAGCGACATCAGCTGGGCGTCGGTGACGGCGGTGACGGTCGCGGACCGCGGTCCCGGGTCGAACAGCGACAGCTCACCGAACATCTGGCCCGGCCCGAGCACGGCGATCAGGTTCTCCCGGCCGTCGGCGGAGGTGCGGCCCAGCTTGACCTTGCCCTCGACCACGACGAACAGCCGGTCACCGGAATCGCCCTCGTGGAACAGCACCTGACCGCGGCGCAGCCGGCTCTCGGTCATCGATGCGGCCAGGGCGTCGGCCGCCTCGTCGTCGAGCTGACTGAACAGCGGTGCCTGTCGGAGCACTGCGGCATCCACTTCTGGGCCTCCTAGGACCTTCGACCACGACTACGAACGTGGGATCCGCCACGTCCGTCGACCGATATGTGTACACCCGGTCGCCCCAAAACCGTAGCTCCTCGGGTGTCGGCACCGCCATGTAGGCTCGCCCCGACTCGCCGGAGCACCACACAGTGTGCCCTTCGGCACCCTCAGTAACCCGCGATTGCCACGCCGCAGCCGCTGGGCAACGGCAGCGTGGGTTGTCGGTGGGCGGACGTAGGCTGGCCTCCATGCCATCCCCGCGCGTCGCGGAGCCCCTCGTGGCGGTCCCGCTCAAGCTTCCCCGCAAGGCCCCGGTGTACGTCGACGAGACGCATACCCAGCTGGTCCGCCGGGCCCGGAAAATGCACAAAGTACTGACCGAGACCTACCCCGACGCGCACTGCGAGCTGGACTTCACCACCCCGCTCGAGTTGCTGGTGGCCACCATTCTCTCGGCCCAGACCACCGACGTCACGGTGAACAAGGTGACCCCCACGCTGTTCGCGAAGTACCCGACCGCGCAGGCGTACGCCGAGGCCGACCGGGACGAGATGGAAGCGATCCTCAAACCGACCGGCTTCTTCCGGGCGAAGACCAACAGCGTCATGAAACTCGGCCAGGCGCTCGTCGACGACTACGACGGCGTCGTACCGAACAAGCTCGAGGAGCTCGTGAAGCTCCCCGGCACCGGCCGGAAGACGGCGAACGTGGTCCTCGGCAACGCGTTCGGCGTCCCGGGGATCACCGTCGACACGCACTTCGGCCGCCTGGTCCGCCGGTTCGGCTGGACCGCCGAGGAGGACCCGGTCAAGGTCGAGCACATCATCGGCGACCTGTTCCCGAAGAAGGACTGGACGATGCTGTCGCACCGGCTGATCTTCCACGGCCGTCGGCGCTGCCACGCGAAGAAGCCGGCCTGCGGCGCCTGCCCGATCGCCCAGTGGTGCCCGTCGTACGGCGCCGGACCCACCTCCCCCGACGTCGCCGCGAAGCTGGTGAAGGCCCCAGCGTGAGATCCGGTACGTCGTCCCGCGGCACGCGATCGCTCCTAGGGCATGTCTGGCAATCCAGACATGCCCTCGTCGGGGCGGTCGCGTTGGTGTTGTCGGTGACACTGGCGGCGTGTGGATCGGAGCAAGCAGGTGACAGCGGTACGCCGTCGTCCGGGCGGAGCGCGGTACCGGGCGCGGACCGGCTCAAGGCCTGCCCGTCGGCGCCCTCGAAGCCACCGGTCAGCAACGGCCTACCGGACATCAGCCTGCCGTGTCTGGGTACTGGACCGGACGTCCGGCTCGCCGATCTCCGGGGGCCGCTGGTGATCAACGTGTGGGCGCAGTGGTGCGGCCCGTGCCGCGACGAAGCGCCGTACCTGGCCGCGCTCGCGAAGTCGGGCAAGGTGACGATGCTGGGGATCGACTACGACGACCCGCGGCCGGAGCTCGCGGTGAAGTTCGCCGACGCGGAGGGCCTGGCCTATCCGCATGTCGTCGACCAGGACAAGGCGATCCAGCGGGCGCTGAAGGTCGGCGGCCCGCCCTTGACCGTCTTCGTCGACGACAAGGGCACGGTCGCCTACGTGCACCGCGGCGTACTGACGTCCCAGCAGCAGCTGGATCAGCTGCTCGAGGAGAAGCTCGGGGTGACCCGATGATCTTCAGTAACGTCGGGATCCCGGACTGGCTGGGGCCGCTGGCGAAGGCCTCCGAGGACGTGGATCCGAACGTGTTGTCCCGGTTCCTGCCGCCGGACGACCCGTCGGTGCGCAAGTCCGCCGTCCTGATCTTGCTTGCTGACGGCAACGACGGGCCCGAGGTGCTGCTCACCGAGCGGGCCTGGACGCTGCGCAAGCACGCCGGGCAGATGGCGTTCCCGGGCGGCGGCGCCGACCCGGAGGACGGTCCCGGGGAGAGTGGTCTGGTCCGCACGGCCTTGCGCGAGGCCGAGGAGGAGACCGGCCTCGACCCGGACGGCGTCGTACCGTTCGCGATCTGGCCGGCGCTCTGGGTGCCGGTGAGCAACTTCGGCGTGTCGCCGGTGCTGGCCTGGTGGCGGGAGCCGTCGCCGGTCGCGGTGGTCGACCCGGCCGAGGTCGCGTCCGTTCACCAGGTGCCGGTCAGCGCGCTCGCCGACCCGGCGAACCGGATCAGCTGCCTGCACCCGAGTGGTTTCACCGGCCCGGCGTTCATCATCGGCGACCTCTACATCTGGGGGTTCACGGCCGGGTTGCTGGACAAAATGCTGCAGCTCGGCGGGTGGTACCGCGACTGGGACCCCTCGAACGTCGTACCGTTGCCCGACCGACTGGTCGAGGCGGCCTGGCGGAGCGAGGGACGACGGCCGGAGGACGTGCGGCGGATGACCGCCATCGAGCACGATCTCGGCCGGACGCCAGGTGACAAGTCGGAAGGCGTGGAATGAGCTTGCTCGACTGGGTGGTCGTGGGTGCGGCGGTAGCGCTGGCCATCTCGGGGTACGTCGAGGGCTTCGTCGTCGGAGCGTGCGCAACGCTCGGCCTGCTCGGTGGTGCGGCGCTCGGTGTCTGGGGAGTCCCCAAGGCGCTCGACCACTTCTCACCGAGCGTCACCGTGTCGTTCGTCGCGTTGTTGCTGGTGGTGGCGCTCGCGTCGTTCGGGCGATGGCGTGCCGCCGTGATCGGCGCCTGGTTACGCAACAAGATGTCGTGGCGGCCGGTGCGCTTCCTGGATGCACTCGCCGGTGCGGCGCTGGCGGCCGCGTCGGCGCTGATCGTCGCGTGGGTGCTCGGGGTCGCGGTGAGCGGCGCCCGGATCCCGAGCGTCACGTCTGCCGTTCGCGGGTCCGAGGTGCTCGCGAAGGTCGACGAACTACTGCCGAACAGCGCCGACCGCGCGTTGCAGTCGTTCAACGACGTCGTCAACACGGACCTGTTCCCGCGGTTCCTCGACCCGTTCGTCCCGGAGCGGATCCGGGAGACGCAGCCGCCGGACAGCGCGATCGCCCGGCAGCAGCCGGTCCGGGACGCGTACACCCGGATCGCCAAGGTCACCGGCGTCGCCAGCTGCTCGCGCGGCCTGGAGGGCAGCGGGTTCGTCTACGCGCCGAAGCGCGTGATGACCAACGCGCACGTCGTCGCCGGAGTCAGCTCGCCGCAGGTCGAGGTGAACGGGAAGAAGTACGACGCCAAGGTCGTGGTGTTCGACCCGGAGACCGACATCGCGGTGCTGTACGTGCCGAAGCTGACCGAGGCCCCGCTGTCCTTCGACCTGACCGGTAAGGCCGACGACCCGGCGGTCGTGCTCGGCTACCCGGAGAACGGCCCGTTCGACTCCGAGCCGGCCCGGATCCGCTCCGAGGAACGGCTGCGCGGCCCGGACATCTACGGCGACAGGACGGTCACCCGCGAGGCGTTCTCGATCTGGGCCTCGGTCCGCCCGGGCAACTCCGGCGGTCCGCTGCTGTCCGCGAAGGGCGTCGTGTACGGCGTGGTCTTCGCGGCCTCCGTCGAGGACAACCGCACCGGTTACGTCCTCACCGCCCGGCAGGTCGCCGACGACGCCCGCGCCGGCGCCTCCGCCACCCAAGAGGTTTCCACCCAATCCTGCACCTGATGCAGCAGGTCGTGGTGCTCACCGCGTTGAAGGACTGTGGCGGTGGCAGCGAGTGAGGTGGGGCGTGAGTTGTCGTTCGACGAGCTGGTAGCGGCGAACGAGCAACGGTTGCTGCGGTTCGCCGTCATGCTGACGGGCGGACGGCACAGTGCGGAGGACCTGGTCCAGACCGTCTTCACGCGGGCGTACCGCAAGTGGAGCCGGATCAGCGAGGTCGATCAGCCCGATGCCTACTTGCGCCGGATGGTGCTCAACGAGTTCCTCAGTTGGCGCCGGCTGCTGAAGCACGGCGAGCTGCCGGTCGCCGAGACCCGCGACGTACCCACCGACGAGGACATCGGCAACCGTCACGCCCAGCGCGATGCGGTATGGCGGCTGCTCGCCGGGTTGCCCCGCAAGCAGCGCGCCGTGCTCGTCCTGCGGTACTACGAGGACCTTCCGGACGACGAGATCGGCAAGCTACTCGACATCACCCCGAGCACAGTCCGATCCAACGCTTCCCGAGCCCTCGCGGCTCTTCGCGACCAACTGCCCGCAGAGGAGGCCTGACATGACCAAGCCGACCCGGCTGACCGACGAGGAGCTCGGCGACCTCCTCCGCGAGACCTTCACCGAGCGCGAGACCCTGGCCGATCATTTGCCCGAGGCAACCAAGCGCCGGAACCCGGTCCCGGTCCTGCTCGCGGCCGCCGCGGTCCTCGTCGTCCTCGCCGGCGTCCTGTACGGCGTCCACCGGCCCGACCGCTCCGATCCGCCACCGGCAGCGACGCCGGCGGTCTCCGACGACGGCCAGATCTGGGCTGCCGCCGTCTTCTCGATCGCGCGCCGGGTCGAGCCTTCTGACGGCTGGCAAGTCGTGCAGGTATTCGGCCAAGGCCAGCGTGCAGAAACTCAAGCGTTGAAAGCATCCCCGGCCCCGGTCGTGACATTCTCCGCCACCGCGAAGGCGCGGATCGAGATGGCGGTCCGGCCGCTGGCGCCGGTCACGTTCGACGGCGAGGACCCGTCCTGTGCCGACCGACGGGTTGCGACCGTCACCGTCGGCCCCGTGGTCAGCAAGACCGACCACAAGGAAGTACACACCAGCATCTTCTACGACTGCGGCCGCGGCTCGATCCTGACCTACCGGATCGAGCAGGCGGCCGGCATTTGGAAGGTCACCGGCATTGTCGGCCACGTCACCGGCGTCGTGCCTGCGGGTGGATGTCCTTCAGCCAGTCCACGAGAAGGGTGTTGAACAGGTCCGGGGCTTCCTCGTGGGGGAAGTGGCCGGCGGGGGTGATGAGTTCGTGGCGCAGCGGTGCTGTGACCAGATCTGGGGGTGTGACCACGGTGGGGGACACCGCTGCGTCCCGTGCGCCTTGGAGCTGCAGGACGGGTACGGCGACCGGCGTACGCATCTTCGCCGAATACTTGCGGCCGTCCGGGCGCAACCGGGACCGGGCGAACCAGCGGTGGTACTCGAGCGCGCAGTGCGGTGCCGGCCAGACCTGGAGAGCGGCCCGGTAGCGCCGCGACGCCTCCGCGTCCGGGAAGGTCCCGCCCGGCGCGGCCCAGGCACGGAGCAGACGCTCGATGTGGATCCCGTCCTGCGCCAGCAGTCGGCGCTCGGGCAGGATCGGCAGCTGGAACCACGCGCTTCGCGTCAGCGCCTTCGTCTGCCCGGACCGGGTGAGCAACAGCGGGTGCGGCGCCGACACGGCAGCCAGCCCCCGGACCTGCCGCGGTGTCAGTACGGCGGCCGACCACCCGATGAACCCACCCCACCCGTGCCCGACGACGACCGCATCCGTTGCGCCGAGCGACCGGATCACCCCGGACACGTCGGCGGCCGCGGTGTACGGGTCATAACCACGAGGTGTCTTGTCGCTGGCGCCGTACCCCCGTAGATCCATCGCCACCGCGCGGTACCCGGCGGCCGCCACAACGGGCAGTTGGTGTCTCCAGGCCCACCAGAACTCGGGGAAGCCGTGCAGGAACAGGACGAGCGGATCCTGCGCCGCGCCACACTCCGCGACGTGGAACCGGGCCCCGTTGGCCGCGACCAGTGAGTGCGACCAGGGGCCGTCGACCAGGAGGTCGACGACTCCTGCCGGGCTCAGCGCCGTACGCCCGGCTCAGGCAAGGCCAACGTCTCGTCGTCGCCCTTGCCGATCGACTTGAGAACCTCGACCGACTCCTTCGAGGTCTCGATGGTCCGCGTCGGACCCTTCGCGCTCTTCAGCGCCCGCATCCCGATGAACACCAGGATCGCGCCGATCAGCAGGAAAGCGCCGGCGACGATCAGGAACGCGATGGCGGGGTGCAGGCCCGCCGCGGTCAGGCCGTACGCCGCGGCGATGCACAGCAGGATGACCGCGAGCAGCCCCAGGAACGCGGCCGCCGCGAACATCCCGGCTCCGGTTCCGGCCGCGACCGCGGTCTTCTTCAGCTCGGTCTTCGCGAGTTCGATCTCGCTGCGGACCAGGCTGGACAGCTCCTTGCTGGCATTCGCGACCAGCTGGCCGACCGTGGGCTCGTCCCCATTCATCGACATCGCGACTCCTTCCCGCACGTCCGTGCTCTGACACTACCGCCCACGCCCGCGGGTCAATCGGTGTACGCGCGGTTCCGGCGAGCCAGGAGCAGCGCGGCGATCAGCGCGGCCAGCACCGAGGCGATCAGTACGGCGGCCTTCGCGCGCTCGACCTGGGCGGCGTCCGACCCGAACGCGAGCTGCGCGATCAGCAGCGCGACCGTGAACCCGATCCCGGCCAGCACCGACACCGCGGCGACGTCCCGCCAGGCCAGATCGGAGTTCAGCTCGGCCCGGGTGAAGCGCGCGGTCAACCATGATCCGCCGAACACCCCGATGGTCTTCCCGGCCAGCAGCCCGGCGACGATGCCGATCGCGACCGGGTCGGTCAGCAACTGCCGTACGGCGCTGCCGCTCAACGTCACCCCGGCGGCGAACACCGCGAACAGCGGTACGCCGACCCCCGCGGACCACGGCCGCAGCCGGTGTTCGATCCGCTCGGCCGGCGCCTCGTCCTCACCGGGATCCGCGACCACCCGCGTGACGAGCCCGAGCGCGACGCCGGCGATCGTTGCGTGGATCCCCGACTCGTGCATGAACCACCAGGCCGCGATCGCGATCGGCACGTAGAGGAACGGCGTACGGACGCGGCGGCGCTGGAGGACGTACCAGAGCGCGATCAGGGCGACCGCGGCGAGCAGCTGGAACGGGTGGAACCCGTGCGAGAAGAACACGGCGATCACCAGGATCGCGCCGAAGTCGTCGACCACGGCGAGGGTGAGCAGGAACGCCCGCAGCGCGCTCGGCAGCGACGATCCGACGATCGCGAGGACGGCGAGCGCGAAGGCGATATCGGTTGCCGTGGGCACCGCCCAGCCCTCCGGCTTGCCGTCGTTGGTCACCAGGTTGGTGATCAGATAGATCATTGCCGGGAGCACCATTCCGGCGATCGCCGCGACCACCGGAACGACGGCCTCGTTGAGCTTCGACAGCGTGCCGACCACGATCTCGCGCTTCAGCTCGACCCCGGCCAGGTAGAAGAACAGTGTCAGCGCGCCGTCGGAGGCCCAGGCCTCGACGGTGAGCGGGCCGAGCTGCGCTTCGCGGACGTGGTGGTAAGCGTCCTGCCAGGGCGAGTTCGCCCAGACCAACGCGACCACGGCCGCGGCGAGCAGCAGCAGACCACCGGTCGTCTCGGCGCGCAGCGTGTCGGCGAGAAATGCCCGTTCACGGCCGAGAATGCGGGGAAATGCGCGCCTACGCTGCCGGATCCGTGGGTGCTCGCTCATGGACGGCCCTTCGTTCGGGGTCGGTCGGACGGACTGCCGACCAGACTTCCCGGCGCACCAACGCCATCCTAACGTGTCCCGACCGCTACTCCCGGATCAGTTCGGCCAGGGCCTCGAAGTCCGCGGCCGTGTGGTCCGGCGTGCCGAACACCTTCGGGTACGGCGTTTTCCGGCGGTCGATGTAGAAACCCTGGAGCCCGGCGCGCTGGGCGCCGTCGATGTCCCACGGGTGCACGGCGGCGAGACCGATCCGTTCCACGGGCACTCCGCAGACCTCGGCGGCGTACCGGTAGGCGTCGGGGTGCGGCTTCCAGCGTTGCGGCACCGACACGTCCAGCCGGTGCTCGAGCAGGGGCAGGATGCCGCCGTCCCGGAACACGTTTTCGGACATCGCTGCCGAGCCGTTGGTCAGGGTGACGATGCGTACGCCGGCCTCGTGGATCTTGTGCAGACCCGGCGCGACGTCGGCGTGCAGCGGGAGGCGGGTGAATCCGGAAAGTACGTTCTTTGTGGTTTCCGCGGTCGGCTCGATCCCGGCCGTGCGGAGCTGCGCCTCGAGGAGCTCGGCGGCCAGGTCGCGGAAAGCGGCGTACGCACCGACCGCGGTCAGCGCGAAACCGTCCCGCAACGTCGCGGCGAACCAGGCGTCGAGGCTGTGCCGGGGCAGCCCGGCCGCCTCGAACCCGTCCCGCAGCGGCTCCATATCGGTCAGCGTTTCGTTGACGTCGAGCACCAGTACGTCGATCATCACGACTCCTCGCTATCTTGGATCGGTCGTTCCAAGATATGATGCCGGGTATGCCCGATGTCAAACATTTCGACGAGGCGGAGGCATTGGCTGCCGTCGAGCAGTTGTTCTGGCGCCGTGGGAGTGCGGCGACCGGGATCCAGGACGTGGTCGCCGCGACCGGACTGAGCCGGTCGAGCCTGTACAACGCGTTCGGCGGCAAGGACGACCTGTATGCGGCGGCCGCGCGGCGGTACCTCGAACACCGGTCGCGGCCGATGTTCGACGAGCTCGCCGCGGACGGCCGAGGTCTCGCCGCGGTGCGGGCGTTCTTCGAGCAACTGGTGCGGTTGCGGTGCTCCGGGGAGTACGCCGGGTGGGGGTGCATGATGGCGAACGCGAACGCCGAGAGCCCGCCGGACGCCGTACGGGCGGTGTTGTCCGAGCATCACGCCGTACTGCGGGATTCGCTCGCCGCCGCGCTGAAGGTTGCTCAGGGCAACGGAGAGTTGCGGCCCGGGACCGACGTGCCGGGGGCGGCGGAGCTGCTGACGCTGCTTGCGTACGCGATCAACCTGCGTTCGCGATCAGGGGCGACCCGGGCGCAGTTGAGGTCGGCGGTCGACGCGGCGCTGGCGGCGCTCGCTACCTGATCCAGGCCAGCGGGTCCGGGCCCTTCGGGACGATGCCGGTCGGGTTGATGTTGTCGTGGGTGACGTAGTAGTGCCGCTTGATCTGATCGAAGTCGACGGTCTCGCCGAAGCCGGGAAGCTGGTACAGGCGGCGCGCGTACGCCCACAGGTTCGGGAACTCGGTGAGCTTCTGCCGGTTGCACTTGAAGTGCCCGTGGTAGACCGCGTCGAAGCGGACCAGCGTGGTGAACAGCCGCACGTCCACCTCGCGGAACGTGTCGCCGAGCAGATACGTGCGATCCGCGAGCCGTTCCTCCAGTACGTCGAGCCGCGCGAACAGGGCGTCGTACGCCGCGTCGTACGCCTCCTGGCTGGTCGCGAAACCGCAGCGGTACACGCCGTTGTTCACGTCCCGGTAGATCTCCTCGATCAACTGGTCCATCTCCGCGCGATCGGCGGGGATCAGTTGCGGGGCGTCGGGTCGGTGGAACTCGGTCCACTCGGTGGAGAGGTCGAGAGTGATCTGCGGGTAGTCGTTCGTGACCACTTCACCCGTGGTCGTGTCGACGATCGCGGGCACCGTCACGCGGCCGTCGTACGACGGGTCGGTACGCAGGTACGCCTCGGACAGGTACTCGATGCCGAGCACCGGGTCGCGACCGTCCGGGTCGAGCGTGAACCGCCAGCCGCGCTCGTCGCGGATCGGGTCCACGACCGCGAGGCTGATCGCGTCCTCGAGACCGAGCAGCCGGCGGACGATGATCGAGCGATGCGCCCACGGGCAGGCCAGGCTGACGACCAGCCGGTACCGGCCCGGCTCGACCGGCCACCGGCCCTGGTCGTCCGGTCCTTCGCCGGGTGCTGCCGTGGAGTCGCGGGAGATCCGGCCGGTGAATCTGTTGCCCTGCCGCTTCCACTCACCGGTCGACGACGTCTCCTGCACGAACTGTCCCGGGGTCATAGCGCTAAAACTACCCCCGGCGGGAATTGCCGAGCCTGTGGATCGTCGCTGGCCGTGAGGCGGCACCGGACGTTACAGTCGGCCTGACAAGGTCGTCCGGGACGAAGTGGTCGCGGGTGCCTTGCGCGGCCAGGACCCAGCCGCGGCCCGCGTTCCCCGGCAACCGGTTTGCCGGGCAGATTCCCAGGGATACTGACCTCATGGCCCGCCCACGGAACAACCCCGGCGATCTCGCCGAGCTCCCTACCGCGCTGCGGCCCGATCGTCCGAAGGGTGACCAGATTCGCGAGATTCTGGAGAACCTCACGCGCTCGCTGGCCGTCGGCACCGTGCTGCCGTCCGAGCGCGTCCTCGCCGAGCGTTTCGGCGTCGCCCGGATGACCGTCCGGCAGGAGGTCGACCGCGTCGTGGCCGAGGGCCTGGCCAACCGCCGCCCCGGCGGCGGCACCTTCGTCGCGGAACCGCGCCCGTCCCGGATGCTCGCGTCCTCGTTCAGCCAGGACATGATCAACCGCGGCATCGAGCCCGGCGCCAAGGTTCTCGAACACCGCGTCGGTGCCGCGGACGAGCACCTCGCCCGAGAGCTCGAGGAGCCGATCGGTACGCCGGTCCTGCACCTGGTCCGCCTGCGCACCGCCGACGGCGACCCGATGGCGATCGAACGCACCGCCCTGTCCCTGAACCGCTACCCCGGCCTGGAGGAGATCGACTTCGCCGAGAAGTCCCTGTACACGATCCTCGCCACCCGGTACGGCGTCACGCTCGGCATGGTCTCCGCCTCCATCGTCGCCGCCCCACCCGAACCAGGCGACGCCGAACTCCTCGAGATCGACAGCTCCACCCCCTGCCTGATCATCACCTCGGCCCCCCGAACCGCCACCGACCAGGTCATAGAGTTCGGCCGCTCCATCTACCGCTCAGACCGCTACGACATAACAGTCGCCTACCGCGCCACCTGACTCTCATGCGGTGAGCGGACGGCTGAGCGTTCGTGGGGCTAGACGTTCAGGCTGCGGAGGATGTTGGGGGGTTGGCCGCGGTCGGTCAGGCGGGTTACTACTTCTACGGTTAGGGCCTGGAGGAGTAGGGCGCCTACCAGGGTGGAGGTGGCGCCGGTGGGTTCCGGCGTACCGGGGACTTTGATGAGGGCGTCGCCTGGTACGCCGCAGTTGTCGATGACGACGTCGGCGGTTTCGAAGAGGCGTTGGCCGCCGGGGGCGCGGGACGTGGTGGCGTTCGAGTGGGCCAGTGAGGTCAGGGCGATCACCTTCACGCCGCGGGCGCGGGCGCCGAGGGCGAATTCGACGGGTACGGCGTTGCGGCCGGAGTTCGACGCGATGAGCAGTACGTCGCCGGACTCCAGCGGATTGATCTCCAGCAGGACGTCGGCCAGGCCGGGGAGGCGTTCGAGGAGCGAGCTCTTCTGCAGGCCCTCGTGCAGCATCAGTCCCGGTTCGAGGATCGCCCGTACGTCGGCCAGTCCGCCGGCGCGCCCGTACAGCTCCTCGGCCAGCGTGTGACTGTGCCCCGTCCCGAACACCCAGAACGTCTTCCCGTCGGCGAGCGCGTCGGCGACCAGCCCCGCCGCTACCCGGATCGCGCCGAGTTGCGTCTCGGCCGCCTCCTGCGCGATCGCCAACGCCTTACCCAAGTACTCCTCCGCCCCAGCCATATGCCGAACCTATCGCCCGTACGTCGGCGCCCGCGACCCACCCGTCTAGACCACTACCCCGATCGCGGTGCGGTGGTGCACCGGGCGGTCTACCTCGTCGACGAGTGCGACCGCGAAGTCGGCGTACGAGATCAGACCCTGGGCATCCGCCGGCGCCACGCGATACCTCCCCTTCCGGGACGGATCGGCGTGGTCGAAGTCCCCGGTGGGTGCGATCGAGACCCAGTCGAGGGACGACTGCGCGAAGACGTCCAGCGCTGCCTGGTGGGCGAGGAAGAACGAGCGGTACTCCCGCGGGTATCCGTCGGTGTCCATCAGCAACGTCCCGTCCGCGGTCGGCAGGATCGACGCCAGCCCGACCCACACGAGCCGTCGTACCCCGGCCTTCTCTAGCGCGTCGACGAGGGCCTGAGCAGCCCGCGGGAAGAACTCACCCGGGTCGCTCCCGCCGTCGTACACCCCCGCAATCACCGCATCGCAACCCATCGCCAACTCCGCAAGCCGCCCCGCATCCGTCACATCCCCGACGACCAACCCCGCAGCCGTCCCATCTCCAACGACCTGCCCGGCAGTCGTCGTACGGGCGACGCCGACGACGGAATGCCCGCGGCTCTGGGCCTCCGTGACGGCCGCTGATCCGGCCCGTCCGCGGGCTCCGATCACCAGAATCTTGCTCACCGCAACCTCCTCGACAAAGTGGTACGGCGACCGTAGGAGGAAGGGTGGTTACCGATTGGATACCGTGGTGAGCATGGCGGCGCTGCGAGCGGACATGTTCGAGGAGATCTGCCCGTCGACGCTGCTCCCGTTCCGGATCGGCACCGACAAATGGGCGGGTATGGTGCTGCGCTGCCTCGAGGACGGCCCGCGCCGGTACTCCGAGCTGCGGGTCCCGCTCGCCCGGATCAGCCCGAAGATGCTGACCCAGTCGCTGCGGGCGCTCGAGCGCGACGGGTTCGTTCGGCGGACGGTTGGCGAGCGCCGCGTCACGTACGAGCTCACCGACCTCGGCCGCAGTCTGCTCGAACCGCTGAAGCTGATGTGCGCCTGGGCCGAGGACCACTGGGACGAGCTCCTGGACGCCCGCGAATCGTAGGTGACGCCAACATCGGTGGAAGCGAACCGTTGACGACCTAGACTGCGCGGGTGGATGAGCAGACCCCGACCGCCCTGACCGAATTGCCGAGCTGGTTGCTGACCCAGAGTGCGAGCCAGGCACACCGGATCGTCACCGAGTCGTTCGCCGCCGGAGGTGCGCGGGCGTACCACTTCCGGCTGCTCGCGACGCTGGTGGAGTTCGGGCCGGCCAGTCAGGCGACCCTCGGGCGGCGCAGCTCGATCGACCGCAGCGATGTGGTTGCCGCCCTCAACGAACTCGAAGCCGAGGGGTACGTCGAACGCAGCGCCGACCCGGCCGACGGCCGTCGTAACGTCATCACGATCACCACGGCCGGCAAGCGCCAGTACCGGCGGCTGACGACGCTGGTCGGCAAGGCGCAGGAGGAGATCTTCGCCCCGCTGTCGGCCACCGACCGTACGCGCCTGACCACGATTCTGGGCAAGCTCCTCGCCTACCACCAGGAATAGCTTCAGACCGGAAGCTGGGCGCGGGCCGCCTTCTGGGTGCGGCGAACGCGCAGCTCGCGGGCGTGCACCCGGCGGCGCGCGGCCCGCGAGATCTTCCGGCGTTCCGCGGCGTCGTGAGTCGGCGTCTGGCCCATCGGCTGCATCGGGTTCACATACCGTCCGATGCGCACAGCACCCGTTTGGTTCCGCCGTACGCCGGAATTCCGTGGCCGTCCGTCCGCTGAGCCTGCCTGTTCGGCGCAGATTTGGAGCGGCTGGGCGATACGCCGGTTCCCGTGGCGGGGTCGGCGTTGGTAGAAAGGTAACCGGGCGCTCCAGCGCGCCGAAGCCAGCGATGAGGAGTCGTCGACGTGACGAATGCAGAGTCACCCCAGTCCGACAGCCAGTCCGGGGCCCAGTCCGAGGCGCTGTCGAACCTGATGCACGAGGAGCGCCGGTTCGAGCCGCCCGCCGAGCTCGCGGCGAACGCGAACCTGAAGGCCGACGCCTACGACCGGGCCGCGGCCGACTTCGAGGGGTTCTGGGCCGAGCAGGCCAAGCGGCTGACCTGGGCGACCGAGCCGACCGAGACGCTGGACTGGAGCAACCCGCCGTTCGCCAAGTGGTACGCCGACGGCAAGCTGAACGCGGCGTACAACTGTGTCGACCGGCACGTCGAGAACGGTCTCGGCGACAAGGTCGCGTACTACTTCGAGGGCGAGCCCGGTGACACCCGCGAGATCACGTACGCGCAGCTCAAGGACGAGGTCAGCCAGGCCGCGAACGCGCTGCTCGAGCTGAACGTCAAGCCTGGCGACATCGTCGCCATCTACATGCCGATGATTCCCGAGACCGTGGTCGCGATGCTCGCCTGCGCCCGGATCGGGGCCCCGCACACGGTCATCTTCGGCGGCTTCTCCTCGGACGCGCTCAAGGGCCGGATCCTGGACTGCGACGCCCGCGTCGTGATCACCTCCGACGGAGGCTACCGCCGGGGCGCCGCGTCCGCGCTGAAGCCGGCCGTCGACGCCGCGCTGGTCGACTGCCCGGACGTGCGCAACGTGCTCGTGGTGAAGCGCACCGGCCAGGAGACCGCGATGACCGACGGCCGCGACCTGTGGTGGGAGGACTTCGTCGGCAAGCAGTCGACCGAGCACACCCCGGAGGCGTTCGACGCCGAGCACCCGCTGTACGTGATGTACACGTCCGGCAGCACGGGCAAGCCGAAGGGCATCTTGCACACCACGGGCGGCTACCTCGTCGGTACGTCGTACACGCAGTGGGGTGTCTTCGACCTCAAGCCGGACACCGACGTCTACTGGACCGCTGCCGACATCGGCTGGGTGACCGGCCACAGCTACATCGTGTACGGCGCGCTCGCGAACGCAACGACTTCCGTGCTGTACGAAGGCACGCCGGACACGCCGCACCAGGGCCGCTGGTGGGAGATCGTCCAGAAGTACAAGGTCTCGATCCTGTACTGCGCGCCGACCGCGATCCGGACCTTCATGAAGTGGGGCGCCGACATCCCGGCGAAGTTCGACCTGTCGTCGCTGCGGGTGATCGGGTCGGTCGGCGAGCCGATCAACCCGGAGGCGTACATCTGGTACCGCGAGCACATCGGCGGGAACCAGGCGCCGGTCGTCGACACCTGGTGGCAGACCGAGACCGGGATGCACATGATCTCGCCGCTGCCGGGCGTGACCGCCGGTAAGCCGGGCGCCGCGATGAAGGCGATCCCCGGTGTCAGCGTGGATGTCGTCGACGACGCGGGCAAGCCGGTGCCGGACGGTTCCGGCGGCTACCTCGTCATCACCAAGCCGTGGCCGGCGATGCTGCGGACGCTGTGGGGCGACGACCAGCGGTTCGTCGACACGTACTGGTCGCGCTGGCCGGGCGTGTACTTCGCCGGTGACGGTGCGAAGAAGGACGAGGACGGCGACCTGTGGCTGCTCGGCCGGGTCGACGACGTGATGAACGTGTCCGGTCACCGGTTGTCGACGACCGAGATCGAGTCCGCGCTGGTCTCGCACCCGAAGGTCGCCGAGGCTGCCGTGGTCGGTGCGTCCGACCCGACGACGGGCCAGGCGATCGCCGCGTTCGTGATCCTGCGCTCGGAGGCCGGCGACGGCGGACCGGACGTGGTGCAGGAGCTGCGCAACCACGTCGCGAAGGAGATCGGTCCGATCGCGAAGCCGCGGCAGATCATGGTCGTCTCGGAGCTCCCGAAGACCCGCTCCGGCAAGATCATGCGCCGCCTGCTCCGTGACGTGGCCGAGAACCGCGAGGTCGGTGACGTCACCACCCTCGCCGACTCCACGGTCATGGACCTCATCAAGACCAACCTGGCCGCCGGCAAGTCCGACGAGGACTGACGACTCCAGAACAACAGGCCCCGGGTGCACGCCCGGGGCCTGTTGTGTTCAGAGGAAAGAAGGCATCTGCTCGAGCTCGACGACCGCGGCCGGCGGGAACGCCGAGGACGGCCCGTTAGGCCCTTCCTCCGCCCCGCGCAGGTACCGGTGCACGAACTGCTGGGTGGCGGTCAGAGCATCCGCGCACTGAGCGGGCGTGATCTTTGCCGTCCCTCAGGGCATCGCCCAGCTCGTCCAGATCCAGGACCTGATACCGGTTCACCGCCGGCGGGAACAGCAGATCGACATACAGGTCGTGCACGATCAGGTCGTCCCCGGAGCGCTCGATCTCCACCAGGTCGACGTACCACCATCCCTCGAGTGCCCCCTCGAACACGGCCGGCCTGGTGAGCTGGGCCGCCTCGTCGAGCAGCAGGTAACACCGATCGACAGTCGGCCGGCCGGCGACCTGGTACTCGGGCAGGATCCGCACGTCGTACGCGACAACTTCTCCGACCTGCCGCGCCGGGCACCACTGCCCGGTCCGGTGCAGGACTCTCATGCCGGCCGCGCGCGGAAAATGATGATTCCGACGTACTGTGCGAGCCATTCCTGCTTGTGCGGGTACTGCTGCTTCTTCTCCTCGGACAGTTGCGGTTCGAGGACTCGCTCGACCCGGAAACCGTTGTCGGTCAAGGAGTTGTGGATCGACGAGAACGTGTCGGTGGTGTGGGTGATGGTCACGTCCTCGTTCCACCGCGACGGGTACGAGTACGGGCCGACCGTGTGATAGGCGTCCCCGAGCCGGAGCTCGTCCCGCTCGGAGCGTTCCACCGCCCAGCGGATGGGATGCGCCATCGAGACGACCAGTACGCCGTCATCGGCCAGCACTGATCGCACGGTGCGAAGGGTTCTTCCCCGGTCCTGCGCGTACGCGAGGGACTGCAGGAACAGTACGACGTCGAACCGGCGGCCCTCCAGCGCCGGGATCTCGTCGAGGGTCGACAGGTCCCCGGTGAGAAGAGTGACGTCGGCGCCGTCCGGCGGTGTCAGGAACTGGGCGCCGACGTCGACGCCGACGGCCGCGGTCGCGCCGTGGTCGCGGACGAGTTCGATCGCCTTCTCGCCGTTGCCGCAGCCGATGTCCAGAACGGTCTTGCCCTCGACCGGGCCGATCAGACAGCGTTGCGCGTCCCACTCCATCAGTTGGTCGAGGGAGTCTTCGCGGGCCCGGGAATGTTCGTAGTCGGTGGTCAGCGTTTGCCAGGGGTCCATACCGCGAGGCTATAAGGCGGTGGCCCCGGCTGGGGCATAGTTTCGGGGCGTGACTACCGCGACGACGGCCGTGCTGGCGATCATTCATGTCGGGCTGGCCGCGGCATGGGTCGGGGGGATGGCGTACTCGTTGTTCGTGGTGCAACCCAAGTTGAAGAAGTACTTCGGGAAGGATCAGGAAGGCCGCGAGATGCTGACCGCGGTGATTGCCTCGGGCAACCGGTGGAAGGTGATCGGGCTGATCGGCGCGATCACGCTCACCGGTGGCGCGCTGCTCGCGATCACTCATGAGCACTGGTGGATCCACGCGGTCAAAGGCTTCCTGCTGCTGATCGCCACCGTCATCTTTTGGTATGTGTCCTGGCGGCATTGGCCGCAGCGCGTGTTCGCGACCACTGCCGAGCTACCGAAACTGCAGGCGCGGCTCATAACGCTCGCGACGACAATCCTCGGCCTCGCGGGAACGGCCTTCGCGCTCGGCGTCCTCGCCGAACACCTCTGAACAACCAGCGGCGCACCGTGGCGTGCGCGGCCGGTTGCGGATCGTGGGTATTTTGACCTGGTGACCCGCCCCGCACATCCCTCGTCCGCAGATCCCGCCGATCAGCCCGCCACGTACGGCGAGGTGTTCGGCGTGGCCGAGTTCCGATGGCTGTGGTTCGCGCAGCTCGGCTCGGTGATCGGGGACCAGTTGGCCCGGGTCGCGCTCGCCGTACTCGTGTTCGACCGGACCGGATCGGCCGGGCTGTCCGCGGTCACCTACGCGCTGACCTTCCTGCCCGACATCGCGGGCGGCCCGTTGCTGTCCGGACTGGCCGACCGCTATCCGCGCCGCCGGCTGATGATCGGCTGTGACGTCGCCCGCGCGGTGCTCGTGGCGGCGATGGCCATCCCCGGCGCCTCGCTGTGGATCCTGTGCGTGCTGCTCGTCGCGGTGCAGTTGCTCGCGTCGCCGTTCCAATCCGCCAGAGCCGCCTTGTTGCCGTCGATCCTGACCGGCGACAAGTACGTCCTGGCCAGCTCGGTGTCGAACATCACCGCGCAGGCCTCGCAACTGGCCGGGTTCGTGACCGGCGGCACCCTGGTCGCAGCCTTCGGCGCCGGGAACGCACTGCTGGCCGACGCCGTGACCTTCGCACTGTCGGCGGTGCTGCTGAGGCTCGGCGTGCGTGAACGTCCATTGCCGGAATCGACCGATGCGCGCCCGGGATGGTGGCCTTCGCTGTCGGCCGGCGCGCGGCTCGTCTGGAGCGATCGGCGGCTGCGGTACCTGGTCGCGCTGGCCTGCGTCGCCGGTTTCTACGTGAGCATCGAAGGACTTGCCGCGCCGTACGCCGCAGTGGTCGGAGGCGGGCCGGCCGCCGTCGGGATCCTGCTCGCCGCCAACCCGGCCGGGCAGATGGTCGGAATGCTGCTGCTGACGCGGGCCGCGCCGGCGCGGCGGCTCACGCTGATGGGCCCACTCGCGATCGGTTCCTGTGCGCCGCTGATCGGCTGTGTCGCCGAGCCGGGACTGTGGGTGACTGTCGCGTTGTGGTTCGTGTCGGGGTTGTGTGCGTCGTACCAGCTGGCCGCGAGTGCGGCGTTCGTGCTGAACGTGCCGGACGCGCAGCGCGGCCAGGCGTTCGGCCTGGCGCGCACTGCGCTGATCGTGTCCCAGGGAATAGGTGTGCTGGTCGCCGGGGCCGCTGCGGACCGGTGGGAGCCGGCGCTGGTCGTGGCGGCCGCGGGGATTCTGGGCGTACTGGTCGCGGCGGGCGCGGCGTACGGATACGTCGGCGCCACGCGACAACCTGCGTGATGGGTCACCAGTCGTTGTTCTGCATGGTGACCGCCTCCTCTCGCGGGATCTGGGCTCCTTGGGGGTGAGCGCAGCGAGACAAATAACAGGGAAGCCATGACATTGCGTGCACATCGCGGCTACTCTGTGACAAGGACCGACTGTGAGGCGGGGGTCTTTTTCATGAGTATCCGGCATCGGCTGGCGCGCCGTCGCCTACGCCGACGTCAAGACGCGTCCTGGAGCCCGGCAAGATGGGCGCTGTGGTCGCAGCCACGGAGCGTGCTCGGCTACGTCCTCGCGGTCGAGCTCATCACCGTTGTGGTCGTCGCGTCGACGTTCGACCTGGTGTCGGTCACCGCCGGTGACTGGATCCGGTTACTGGTCCTCGCGGCCGGATCGGCGATCCATCTGGAGGCCGCCCGCGACATCGAGCGGCTGCGCAAGGTCGGCGCCGAAGGTATTCCGTACGTAAATCTCAAAGGAATGTGGACCTTCGCCGGCGTCCTCATCCTGCCTCCGCCACTGGCCGCAGGGCTGATCGTCACCACCTACGTGCATTCCTGGATCCGGGTACGCCGAGTTCCGCCGTACCGATCGGTCTTCACCGCGACGACTCTCGTGCTCGCCGGCGCCGCGGGGGCTGTCGTTCTGGCCACGATCCGTCCCGGTGTCTACCCGGGCTACCCGTCCGGCCCGCTCGGACTCGTCGCTGTTGTCGCGGCCGGCTTGGCGTACTGGTTCGTGAACTACGCGCTGGTCGCAGGGGCGATCATGATGGCCAACCCCGATTCCCCGGGCCGCAACGCGCTCGGACGGCTCTCGGACCAGCTGATCGTGGCCGGGTCTCTCGGCCTGGGTGTGGCGACCGCCGCGTTGCTGCTCAGCCAGCCGTGGGCCGTCGCGGTTCTGCTGCTCACCATCCTCGGTCTGCACCGCGCGCTTCTGGTCGAGCAGTTCCAGACGGCGTCACGCACCGATCCCAAGACCGGCCTGGCCAATGCGGCCTTCTGGCACGAGATCGCGCGTCGTGAGTTCGCCGGCGCCGAACGCACGAACTCCCGACTCGGCGTGCTGTATCTCGATCTCGACCACTTCAAGGCCATCAACGACACCTACGGCCACCTCGCCGGCGACGAGGCCCTGAAAGCGGTCGCTGCCGAACTGCGCCACGAGGTCCGCGACAACGACCTGGTCGGGCGGCTCGGCGGCGAAGAGTTCGCCATCCTGCTCCCGCAGACCTCCGCGGCCGACACCGCCTTGGCCGCCGAGCGGATCCGGCGTCGCGTCGCGGGGCTGGCGGTCACCGTCGCCGCCCCGAACGGCCCGGTGCTGTGCGGCCCCATCACGTGTTCGATCGGCGCCGCGACGTACCCGGAGTCCGGTGCCAGCCTCGACGAGCTCCAGATGGCCGCCGATCTGGCCATGTACCAGGCCAAGGACGCCGGCCGCAACCGCGTCGTCGCCGCACCGGCCAACGGCGAGGTGCCGCCCTCCTGACCCGCCGTCCCGGCCCGGGCAGAAGGCCGGAGCGGTAGGAGATGTTTGGGTGCCTGTGCCAGGATTGCGCTTCCCGACGGAGGTGATCTGGATGGCGCAGGAGGCATTGCAGCTGCTGGTCAGCATGCACCGAATCGTCAGGCACCTGCGCCGGAGCAGGACCACCACGCTCCTGCACCCGACGCAGTTCCTGGCGCTGATGCTGATCGCCGACGAGCAACCGATCCGGATCGGCGAGATCGCCGCCCGGGTCCCGTGCTCGCAACCCACCGCGACCACGACGGTCGCCGGTCTGGAGGAGGCCGGCCTGGTCCGGCGCGAACCGGACCCCGTCGACGGGCGGGCGACTGCGGTGGTGCTCACCGAGGCGGGGGCCGAGACGGTCGAGGCGTCCGGCCGTCAGGCCGCCGAGGAGCTCGCCAACCTCCTCAGCCGCCTCGACGACGCCGACCGCGCGCTGGTCCTGCAGGCGGGCGCGGTCCTGATGCGGGTCACCGACGACCTTTAACGCAGGCCCGGTACGACGGTCACGGTGTACGGCGGCGTACCGGGTGCGATGTCCAGTTGGCTGTTCACCCACAGCAGCCGGCCGTGGTCGCGGGCGATCGTCGTCGGGGTCGCACCGGCCGCGCCCGGGCCCGAGTCCGCGACCAGGGTCGCCGCGGTGAGATCGTCGTTCAGGATCGCGAGCCGGGTGACGTACTTCCCGCCGCCGGCGTTGTAGACGGCGTACAACCGGCGCCCTTCGAGCAGGTACCCGTCGCCGGACAGGATGCCGTTCGGGACGTCGAGGACCGTGACCTGCCGGGTGCGGAGGTCGATCCGGTACGTGACGTCCTGGCCCTGCTCGCCGACCAGGAGCACGCGTCCGTCGGTGACGATGCCGTTCAGGAAGTACGGCGTCGGCTGGATCCGGTCGCGGGTGATCCATGGTTCGAGCTCGCCGAGGCCGTCGCGGGTGAGCGGCGCCCGCCAGATCTGGTTGTGCGCCGAATCGGTCACGTAGACGGCGTCGCCCGCGAGCGTGAAGTCGTTGAGGAACGAGCCGTCCGACGCTTTCCGTACGGCGAGGAGCCGGCCGCGGGCGTCGTACAGGAAGAGTTTCGACGTACTCGCGCCGGCGACGAGGACCCGGCCCCAGCGGTCCAGGTGGATGCCGGTGGCCGCGGTACGTCCGTCGCTGCCGGCCGGCAGGAACAGGCTGAGGCGGGACGAGTGGGTGTTGCCGCGGTACACCGCGCCGGTGGCGACGCTGGTGACGTACATCGTGCCGCCGGGCGTCACCGCGATCCCTTCGAGGTTCTCACCGGGAGTGGTCGAGACGACGTACTGCGTCGGTCGGTGGACTGCGCCCGCTTGCGCGGTGGTTGACGGGACGGCCGCCGCGAGGACCAGGGCGGTGAGGACTGCGAGACGTTTCATCGGGCCAGGGTCGGAGCGTACGGCGGCCGGCCGCGACCGGATTCGGCCTGAACCGAAGAGGTCTGGGCGGATGACCTCGTGGCCGTCACAATCGAGGGATGCTCCGCGTCCACTTCACCGCGGCGGACCTCGGCCGGGTCACGTTCCCCACCGAGCCGCACCCGCTGTGGGAAGCCGCGCTCGCGGCCCGGGCGCTCGGAGACCGGTCGATCTCGCCGGTCGCACGGCGCTGGCGGCGTACCGCGGCACCGCTGGTGCGGGGATCGATGCGCCCGCTGTTCAAGCTGATCTCGCCGGGCGGGTTGTTCCCGGACTTCCTGATCCCGGAGGTCGCGGGGCCCGGTCTCGAGCCGGCCGTCGCGGCGTTGATGGAGACGCCGGCCTCCGTCATCCGGGACGAACTGGAGCCGTGGTTACCGCCGGAGATCGACCGGTACATGCGTGGATTGCTGGACGGTCGCGCGGGCTCGCGGCGAGCGCTTGGCGGCGCGGTCCGGGACTCCCATCAGGAGGTGCTTGCGCCTTCGTCGGGGGAGTTGCAGCGACGGTACGGCGCTGACCTCGGGATCCGGTCGCGGGCTGTCCTGCACGGTGGGATCGATGCGCTGCTGTCGTCCCTGCATCCCGATGTCGAGTGGGCGACTCCGGTGCTGACGACGTACGGCCCCGTCGACGACTGGACCGCGGACATCCACCTGAACGGCCGCGGGCTCGAGCTCTACCCGTCCCCGCTGGTCTCCAACTGCCTCGCGATGGACACCCCCGACCGCCGCCCCGTCCTCGTCTATCCCTGCGCCGACCTGACCGACCCGGACGATGCCGCCACCGACGCCCTGGCAGACCTCCTGGGCCGGACACGAGCCGCAGTACTCCGTTCCCTCACCCACCCCGCCACCACAACCCAACTGGCCCGCCGAGTAGGCATCTCCCTGGCCTCAACCTCCGACCACACCAGAGTCCTCCGAGCCGCCGCCCTGATAACCACCCACAGAACCCAAGGCACCGCCCTGCACGCCCTGACCCCCACCGCCCACAACCTGCTAACCGGCGCATCCAAGGGCATCCCAGGCCAGATCGCGAACTCCTGACCAAGCCTCCAGGGGCCGCCGGGGTGGCGGCCCCTGGGGTGGGGTTGGTCAGTTGCGATTGATTGTGAAGGTTGTGGTGGTGTTCTGGATGTCTTTGGCGTTGTTGGTGAGGGTCAGGTTGTTGAAGGTGACGGAGCCTACGGCGGGGCCTTGGCCGGGTTCGGGGAGTTCGTTGGCCCAGATGCCGAAGCCGGACTTGGCGTCGAAGGCGTCGCCGGACTTGCGGGCGCCGGAGATCGTCGTGTTGGTGAAGACAGTGTCCGCGACCGGGAACTGCGGCCGGCCGCCGACGTAGTTCGTCTGGAACATGATCCCGCTGTACGTCGGATCGACGATGTCGAGATCATTGACGCGGATCCCCTGGAAGATCTTCGACGCCGAGAAGATCCACACCGCGGGGAACGCCTGGTTGCCCCAGAAATGCCCACCGGAACGTACGACGGAAACGTTCTGGAACTGTGTCGGCGGAGTGGCTCCGAACCCGTTCATCGGGATCCCGAAGTCCAGGGAACTGATGGTGATCCCGGGGTACGTGAGCATGTCCGCGGCGTACAGGTTCCGGAAAACGTTGTTCGTCCCGCCGTACACCGCGAATCCGGCGGCCCGCCAGGTCAGTGTCGCGGACAGGTTCTCGAACACGTTGTCCCGGACCTCGCCGCCGCCGTTGTCGGTGGCGTTGAACAGCGCGAAGCTGTCGTCACCCGTCGACCGGGCGTCGTTGTTGCTGACCGTGTTACCGGCCGACCCGTTCGTCATGTTGATGCCGTCGGCGAAGGTGTCCCGGATCCGCGAGTTCTTGATCGTCGAGGTGTCGGTGTTCGAACCCCAGTACAGACAGACCATGTGCTCGACCCAGATGTTGTCGATGGTCATGTTCGCCGTCCCCGAGAAGTCGAACACCTTCCCGGGGCCGTCGATCCGCGACGTGTAGTTGCCGAAGTACGCGAACCCGCTGAACGTCGACCCGTTCGCCGACGCCTCGGACCGGAACCCGACGTCGGTGTTGTCCTGTGTGGTCGGCGCGTGGAACCGGGTGAACCACGGCCCGGCCCCGACGACCTTGACCGCCTTGCCGTACACCTGGAACTTCGATGACGTGTCGTAGTCACCGGCAGGCAGGTAAACACCCTGCAGGTTGCTGTTCTGCCGCACCTGGTCGAGCGCGTTCTGCACGTCCTGATGGCTGAAGCCGGCCGGCGTGACGAAGCCCGCGCCGGGGTTCGGGACCGGCGTCGCCGCCTCGGTGTCGAGGAAGTCGATCGTGTACGTCAGGCTGTTCGCCGGATCCTTCTGCAGCCGGATCTTCGTCCCGGCCGGGTAGGTCTGGCCGAGCATCAGGTTGGCCTCGTCGTAGATGTGCCGCGCCGGTCCCGACCCGGGTGAGTTGTTCGGCGACGCCTCTGCGCCGTACAGCCAGGCGTACTTCGACGTCAGCGGCAACGTCTTCGCGAAGCTGCCGTTCACGTACACGCTGATCGACGACGTCTGCCCGCCGCCGCCCGACGAGTCCGGCATCGAGAACCGGGTGACGAGCGTGTTCGTGCTGGCGCGGGTGGTGAACTCGACGTACGCGCCGTTCGCGCCGAGCGTGACCGCGCGCCGCCCGGAGGCCTCACCGGCCAGGTCACCGATCGTCCGGTTCGGTCCGATGACGGACGCGCCGCCGCCGACCGTGGCGTCCTCCGCCTCGAGGTGGTCGTACGGCATGTTCGCGCCGCGACCGACGAAGAACGGCCGCTCGCTGGTGTTGTTCGTACGCTTCACCGGCAGTTCGTTGGCGTCGTCCGCCAGCACGACACGCAGGGTGTAGCGCCCGTTGACCGCGGTCCAGTTGCCGAGAGCAACAGCCGGCGTGGTCGCGCCGGCAGCGATCGATCCGTTGTAGGTCCCCGTCATCGTCGCGACAGCGGACGATCCGTTGAGAACCGTCAGCGTGATCCCATGCGCACCGGACGCAGAGGCGACACTACCTTGGTTCTTCAAAGACACCGAGAACGCGACCGAGTTCCCGGCCGACGGGTTCCCCGGAGTCCAGTTCACCGCCGCCGCCACGAGGTCGGAGCTCGCCACCGGGGTCACCACGAGCGGACCAGATGCGGCCGCCGTGTTGTTCCCGTCGTTCTGCTCGATCACCGAGTTTGCTTCGTCGACCTTGGCGCTCAACGCGTACGAGCCCGCGTCGCGCGTCCCGATCGACGCGCTGACCGTCGTCGACGCCCCGGCCGCGAGTGCGCCGACAGCCGCCGTACCGACCTTGGTCGTGCCGAGGTAGAAGTTCACGTCGGTCGCCGCGGAGCCCGCCGTACCGCCGTTGTTGACCGTCGCGCGGACCGTGATCGCGTCGGTCTCCACCGGCGATGTCGGTGTCCACGAGACGTTGGAGAGCGTGAGATCCGGGTTCGGCGCCGGTACGCCGAGCACCTGCAGTTCAGCGACCTGCCCGGCCGGTGCGCCGGTGTTCCCGGTGAAGTTCAGCCGTACGTCGGCCACTCGCGCGCTGACCGGGATCGTCACGCTGTTGCCGCTCGCCGGATTGAAGTCGTGGCCGGCCGAAGCGACGATCGTCGTGAAGTTCGACGCGCCCTGCTCTCGCCCGAGGATCGAGAACGTCTGCGTCCGCGGTCCCCACGCCGGATCGGGGTTGAGCCGCACCACGATCGAGCTGAGGTCCGCGTTCGCGCCCAGTTCGGTGGTCAGCGTGGCCGGGTTGGCGTTGCCCTCCCAGTACGTCGTCACGTCGTCGTCGTTCGCGTTCGCCGGGACGTAGGTGAACGTCGACCCGGACGCGCTGATCGGCTTGTGCAGTGCCAGGTTGCTGCCCGGGCCGCCGCTGCCGTTGCGGGTGACCGTGTTGCTGTTCGCTGACTGGTTGCCGGCGGCATCTTTCGCGCGAACGGTGTACGCGATCGACACGTTGGCCGGCTGGTTGTCGGTGTACGTGAGCACGTTGCCGGCCACGCTGGTGCGCAGTTGACCGTTCGCGTAGACGTCGTACCCGGTAACTCCGACGTTGTCGGTCGATGCGCTCCAGGTGAGTTTGATCTGCCCGGCGCCGGGTTCGGTGAGGGCCAGGTTGCCCGGGGCGGTGGGAGCCTGGGTGTCACCGGTCGACGGTCCGTAGACCTCGAGTTCGGAGAGTTGTCCGGCGGGCCAGCCGGTGTTCGCGGTGATCCGGATCCGGACGTATCGCGTGGTGGCGGTGCCGTAGTCGACGGTCACCGTGTTGTTCGGCGGGCTGAACGTGCGCGCCGCGGACGCGGACAGGTCCGTGAAGTTCTGCCCGTCGGTGCTGCCCTGGACGGCGAGGGTCTCGTCGCGGGCTCCCCAGTTCGTGGTCGGCAGCTTGAGCACGACCTGGTTCGTCGCGACCGACGTACCGAGATCGACCTGGATCCACTGCGGGAACGCGTTGTTCGCGCTCTCCCAGTAGGTGCCCTGGTTGCCGTCGGTCACGTTCGACGCGACGTAGTTCTGGGTGCTGCTGCTGGCCGTCGCGACCTTGCCGGCGGCGAGATCAGGACCGGCGAGTACGGCGGCAGACGCGGTGCCGGCCTTCGTCGGGTGGAGCAGTGGACTCGCTGCGAGCGCCAGGCTTGCAGCGAGCAAGGCGACCGGCAGCCGCCATTTCGGGATTCGCATGGCCTCTCCTGGTGGGCGGGTGATGAGGAGGCAGAGGAAACGGGCGCCACGCGAGAGTCCAGAACTTTCTCTACTTTTGCTCAATTCTTGCGTAGCGCTGGCTCATTGTTACGGCACGACTACGCGAGCGTCAACGGTTCATGACGCAGAAGGGCCGGCTCGCAGTGAATACGAGCCGGCCCTTGGGATGTACTGCGTCAGTACTGGGTCAGTGCTTGGCGGCACCCTCCGCGCCGGCGCCGGTGAGGGCGCGGACCGAGAGTTCGCTGTAGCGGTTCTCGCTCGACCTGTCCCGGCCGAGGTACGTGCCGAGTACGCCGAACAGGAAGCCGAGCGGGATCGACACGATGCCCGGGTTCGACAGCGGGAACCAGTGGAAGTCCGCACCGGTGATCATCGACTTCTCGCCGTTGCCGGACACCACCGGCGAGAAGACCACCAGGACGACGGCCGAGATCAGACCGCCGTAGATGCTCCAGACCGCGCCCGAGGTGTTGAACCGCTTCCAGAACAGGTTGAACAGCAGCGCCGGCAGGTTCGCCGAGGCCGCGACCGCGAACGCCAGCGCGACCAGGAACGCGATGTTCAGCTTCTGCGCCGGGATCGCCAGCCCGATCGCGACCGCGCCGATCCCGATCGCCGCGAACCGCGCCACCCGCAGTTCCTGCTTCTCGGTCGGCTTCTCCTTGGACATGACGTTGGCGTACAGGTCGTGTGCGAACGACGACGCCGAGGTCAGCGTCAGCCCGGCCACCACCGCGAGGATGGTGGCGAAGGCGACCGCCGCGATCAGCGCGAGCAGGATCGCCCCACCGGTCGAGCCGGCCCCACCGCCGACGGCCTCGGCCAGCAGCGGCGACGCCACGTTGCCCTTGGAGGTCTCGACCGCGGAACCCTTGGCGGTGTTCAGCAGAGCCGCGGCGCCGAACCCGAGGGCCAGCGTCATCAGGTAGAACACACCGATCAGGCCGATCGCCCACTGCACCGAGCGCCTCGCGGCCCGCGAGTCCGGCACCGTGTAGAAGCGGATCAGGATGTGCGGCAACCCCGCCGTACCGAGGACCAGCGCAAGACCGAGCGACAGGAAGTCGATCTGGCCCGTGAGGTCCTTGCCGTACAGCAGGCCCGGCTGCAGGAAGTCCTCGCCCTTTCCGGACTTGCCGGCGGCCGAGCCGAGCAGGTCGGAGATGTTGAAGTGGAACTTCAGCAGCACCAGGAACGTGATCACCACCGTGCCCGTCATCAGCAGCACGGCCTTGACGATCTGCACCCAGGTGGTGCCCTTCATGCCGCCGATCGTCACGTAGACGATCATCAGCGCGCCGACGAGCACGATCACGGCGGCCTTCAGACCCTCGCTCTTCACGCCGAGCAGCAGTCCGACCAGCGAACCCGCACCGACCATCTGGGCCAGCAGGTAGAAGATCGAGACCACGATCGTCGAGGTCGCGGCCGCCGTCCGGACCGGCTTCTGCTTCATCCGGAAGGCGAGCTGGTCGGCCATCGTGAAGCGGCCCGAGTTCCGCAGCAGCTCGGCGACCAGCAGGAGGGCGACCAGCCAGGCCACCAGGAAGCCGATGGAGTACAGGAAGCCGTCGTACCCGTAGAGGGCGATCTGGCCGGAGATCCCGAGGAACGATGCCGCGGACATGTAGTCGCCGGCCACCGCCAGGCCGTTCTGCGCGCCGCTGAACGAGCGGCCGCCGGCGTAGTAGTCGGCCGCGGTCTTGTTCTGCCGGGACGCCCACCAGGTGATGTACAGCGTCACGGCGACGACGGCGGTGAACAGCGAGATCGTCAGGGTCCGGTTGCCGGGCTCTGCGGCCAACGGAAGGGCCAGCGGGACGAGAAGTGCGTTCACCGGCGGCGCTCCCTCTTGTACTTGGCGTTCAGGCCGTGGGCCAGCGGATCGAGCTTGCGGTTGGCGAACCGGCCGTACAGGGCCGCGATCACGAACGTCGACACGAACTGCAACAGGCCGAAGATCAGCGCGACGTTGATGTGGCTGCCGCCCAGCCGGTGATCCATGAAACCGCGGGCCCAGTTGTTGCAGGCGACGTACGCCAGGTACCACGCCATGAAGGCGATCGTCGACGGTACGACGAAGTTCTTGTACCGCCGCTTCAGCTCTTTGAAATCGGCCGCGTCGTGCACCGCCTCATAGGCGCGGGCGTCCCGCTCGCGCACCACTTCCTCGTCCATGCGTTCCCCTTCGGTGGACTAGAACAGGTGCACGTTAGCCCCAAGTTGCGCATTTCTGACCTACCGCAACCAAAACGTTCTAAAGGTGCGGTGCCACCGGGCCGTCGACCGTACGGCGGTAGTTCGCGAACTCGCTGGGGTGGGCCCGGAAGCAGTCGGTGAAGTACGGCATCCGCAAGGCTTCCGGGGGCCGGGCGGTGTGCTCGTAGATCAGGTCGATCTGGTCCAGGACCTGGTCACGCCGGGTGTCCTTGAGTACGGCGACCCGCGAGTGCGACTGGGCCAACTGCCGCAGGCCCTCGCGGTTCAGGTCGTGCCAGTGCCGGAACCGGGCGCTCTCCAGGAAGGTGAACAGGTTCGACTGCTCGATGATCGGCACCGGGTCGAACCGGTCGCTGCCGCCGACGCCGTCACCCTGCATCACCTGCCAGATCCGGCGGACCCATGGGACCACGGTGTCGGCGTTGTTCCAGAGCAGGCCGAGGACGCCGCCCGGGCGCAGGACCCGGGCGATCTCGGGCAGCGCCCGGGCGTGGTCGAACCAGTGGAAAGCCTGCCCGACGATCACCGCGTCCACCGAGGCGTGCGCGAGCGGGATCGACTCCGCGGCCCCGACCATCGTGTCGATCCCGGGCCGCCGGCGGCAGACCTCGAGCATCTCCTGCGACGGGTCGACCGCGATCACGTCGTGCCCGAGACCGGCTGCGACCGCCGCGAGCTTGCCGGTGCCGGCCCCCAGGTCGAGCACCTGCAGCCCGCGGCCCGGGCCCAGGATCCAGCTCAGCGCCTCGACCGGGAACGTCGGCCGGCCCAGGTCGTAGGCCGCCGCGACGGCGCCGAACGACGTGGCCCGCGCGGCGTGCGCGCCGTTGCCCGCGCCGTTCTCCGGGGCAGCGGCGGAGTCCCCGGCCGGATCATTGGTGGTCATCACGGTAAATCATGCCCCAGGAACCAACACAGCGGAGCGTGCGATAGCTGCTACTCGCCGAGTTTCTTCTGTTCGATGTGCGCGTTCAGGGCGGCCAGCTCCGGGTGCTCGTCCAGAATCGCGACCAGTTCGGCACAGCCGAGCTCGGTCCCGCCGAAGTCCTCGATGAGGGCATCGAGCAACTTCCAGTCGTCTGCGGTGTCCAGCGTGAGCCGGTACCGCGCGCCACCGCCGGACCAGGGGAGGTTCAGCAGCCGCATCTCGCCGGACCGGTTCTGGTGCAGGTACGGCGTGACGTGCTCGCGGTCGGCCTTGAGCGTGGCGTTCGCCTCCGCGTCGTACAACCGGGCGCTGGAGAAGATCTCGAAGTCCATGCCGCGCGGGTAGGTGCGCACCAGACAGTTCGAGATGTAGAGGTCGGGGTCGTTCTCGGCACGCCACCGATCGACGCCCGCGGCAACGATCTCGGGATCGATCAGCGGGCAGTCGGAGGTGACCCGGACGACGGCGTCCAGGTCGTGCTCGCGGGCGGCGCCGGCGAACCGGCTGAGGACGTCGTCCTCGCTACCGCGGAAGACCGGGATGCCGTCCTCCTCGCAGACCTGGACGACCAGGTCGTCGTGGAGGTTCGTGGTGGTCGCGACGATCACCGGCAGGCCGGTCCGGCTCAGCCGGTCGAGGTGGTGCTCGAGATAGGAGCGCCCGGCAACGGCCAGCAGCACCTTGGCCGGCAGCCGGGTGCTGGTCACGCGGACCTGCGTGATGATTCCTACCTTCAGCTGTTCCATCGGAACATCTCCCGAATTTCTGCGGGTCCGGCGACGTGGTCGACGCCCAGTTCGGTGTCGGTGAACTCACGGGCGACCGCCGGCGGGACGTACGGCTGGTCCATCTCCGGCCACAGCCGTTTGATCCGCGCCTGTCCGCCGAACGACGGGTGCTCGTTCTCCAGCACCATGGGATCACCGTAGACCCCTGCCCCCAGGCCGAGCGAGGCGCCGTACAGAACGGCGGAGCTGAGCCGGTTGGAGGCGACCCGCTCGTGCTTGCGGAGCTCGCGCAGTTGCTTGACCAGGAACTTGGCGTCGGTCTTGCGCCAGTGCAGGCCGCGGTAGCCGTGCGTGATGACCCGGAATCCGGCGTCCTTGTAGACATTGCGGATCGCGGGTTTCTCGAACTCGTTCCAGTACAGGCAGACGGTCACCGGGCCGGTCTCGTGCTCGTTGATCGAGGCAACGATCCGGCCGTGGTCGCCGAGCACGTGCTGACCCTCCCAGCCGTGGAACGGGTAGAAGATGGTGCCCTTGGCCCGTTTCGACGAGGTCGCGAGCTGGGGGTGGGTCTTCAGCAGGTACAGCCAGACCGAGCCGATCACCGAGTAGTTGCGCAGGCCGAGTGCGTGGCCGCGGCGGCGGACGCTGTCCGACCAGACGAACTTGGGCATCCCGGGCGCGAAGTTCGTGCCGTGGGCGAAACCGTCGAGGATGTTCCAGCCGTGCTGCAGGTAGCCCCAGATCCGCGGCGGTATCGGGAGTCCGGCGTACGTCGCCATGATGTTGGCATGCCCGTAGAAGTGGTTGGCGTGGTGCATCAGCGGCGTACCTTCCGCAGCACCCGCTTGAGGCGGCGGCGGATCACCCGGACCGGGTTCAGGACGGCGTGGCCGACGCGATAGGGGAGCGAGCGGCGGATGCCGCTGACCGTGCCCTCGAAGAGGATCGCGCGGGCGCTCGCGTGCGCGAGCTCGTCGGCGAGCCGGGCGACGGTGGTCAACTGCTCGGCGCTGCCGCGTGGGCGAACGACCTCGTCCGGGGTGAATTCCTGCTCCGGCACGGTGATCCCCGCCATCGCCGCGAGCCGTGCGGTCAGCGCGTGCGGGTCGGCCGCCGCGGGCCATGGTTGCCGTGCGCCACTTTCCAGCGCTCGCCGCGCGAACCGCCGGAGGTGTTCGACAACATCCAGTTCCTGCGCCTCCCCGAACAACCGGTACGACGTCCCGTCCAGGATCACGTTGTCCGGCGACCCGGCACCACTCGCACCCAGCCAGGCGACGTACGTCGGAATCACCCGTCGAAGCTCCGCCTGATCATCACAGCGCAGGGCCATCAGAAGGTGTTCCTCCAACAGGACGCCTTCGCCCCCCGGCACCACACCTTCAGGCAGTACAGCCGGCGCCTCCGCACCAATCACGAAGTACCAGGCCGGCGCCAGCTCGAAGGCAACTCCCGCCGCGGCCGCGTCCAGCACCAGGCGGTACGGATCCATCAACACCGGGCCTTCGTTGCGAGAGGCAACAGCCCGCGCCGCAGTGATCCCTGCGAACCCATCGACTGTCGAGAGCGCGAGGTCCGCCTGAACCAGCGACGGAAAGACAGCAAAGGTCTGCACGTCGGAGGTGTCGAGAGCAGAGAGGAGGGGCTTGAGGCCTGCGGGGGCTCGGTCCGCGACGTCGCGTCCCCAGTCCTCGTCGCGCGGGATGGCTGCGGTGATGTCCGGCTGAATCAACCGCTCGAATCCGAAGGAGTTCGTGGCTCCGAGGAGCAGCCGGCCACCCGGCCGGAGCCGCTCACGCAGCCGATCCAGCGCCTCCACCCACGGGAAGCTCGCCGTATCGGGTCCGACAAGCCGCTCCAAGCCGTCCAGCGCGACGATCACGTCGTACGTTTCATCCACTACCCAACGATCGAGCGAGCCGCAGAAGACCTGCCCCTTGGCGTCGTCCAGTTGTTCGGCGAGTTCCTCGGCGTCAGGAGCCGAGCGGACCAAGAGGTCCACCGACGTGACCTGCGCGACCGCAGCCGTGATCAGCTCGGCGGCGTGCGGGCCGGCGATCAGGACGGCGTCGTCAGGCTGGAGCGCGGCGGCCAAGAGTGCCGTTGCTGCGGGTCCGGCAGCCGCGGGACGGGCATCGCCCGGGTGCAGATCCGACCAGTTGAGCATCTCGCCGCCGATCAGATTCGACCGGGTCACATCGATCACGTTATCCAACCAACTGCAGGAGGGTCTCGATTACCCGGTCGACGTCACTGTCGGTGAGGTCCGGGAAGAGGGGGAGGGAGAGTTCCTCGGCGTAGAAGCGTTCGGCGTTCGGGCAGAGGCCGCGCTGGTAGCCCTGGTGGGCGAAGACCGGGTGCCAGTACACGGGGATGTAGTTCACCTGTACGCCGATCCCCGCGGCGCGCATCGCCTCGAAGATCTCGCGCCGTCGACCGCCGAGGACGCGAACCGGGTAGAGGTGCCACATCGGGTCGACGCCGGCCCGCTGCACCGGCGTACGGAGTCCGTCGGCATCGGCGAACGCCGCGTTGTAGCGGGCGGTGATCTCGGTGCGGCGGCGTTTGAACTCCGCGAGCCGGCGCAGCTGGGACAGTCCGAGTGCGGCGCCCAGGTCGGTCAGGCGGTAGTTCACGCCGTACTCGTGGACCTCCTGGTGCCACGGTCCTTCGTCGGTGATCTCGAAGCGCGACGGGTCGCGGACCAGGCCGATGAAGTGGAACTCGTGGGCCCGCTGCCCAACCACATCATCTCTGCAGACCACCGCACCGCCTTCGCCGGTGGTGAGGTTCTTCGTGGGGAAGAAGGACATGGTGGTGACGTCGGCGAGGTCGCCTACTGGGCGGCCGTACGCCGAACCGCCGACGGAATGCGCTGCGTCGGCGAGGGTGTGCGCGCCTACTCGATCCGCCAGAACCTGCAGAGCTGGGTAGTCGGCGGATTGGCCCGCGTAGTCGACTGCGGAGATGACGCGGGACCGATCGGTAAGAGCAGCTTCGACGGCGGCTGGGTCGATCAGGCCGGTGTCGTAGTCCACGTCCGCGAACACCACGCGAGCGCCGAGCATCGCGGCGCAGGAGGCGGTGGCCACGAAGGTCATGGGCGTGGTGACGACCTCGTCGCCCGGGCCGATGCCGAGAGCGGCGTACGCGATGTGCAGGGCCGCGGTGCCCGACGTACAACTCACCGCGCGATGCCCGCCGGAGAGCTCGGAGATCGCGCTCTCGAAGGCGGTGACCGCTGGTCCGGTGGTCAGCCAGTCGCCCCGCAGTACGGCGGTGACCGCCTCGATGTCCTCCTCCGAGATCGACTGGCGCCCGTAGGGGAGCACGTCAGCCGTCGCTCTCGAGGATCTTGCGGATCTGCTCGATCGAGTACCACTGGTCGTTGGTGTCGGAGGCGTAGTGGAACCCGTCCGGCACCGGCGTACCGTCGCTCGGCGGCTGGTAGCCCCAGCTGGCCAGGTCGGGCTGCAGCACGAAGCGGTTGCCGAGGGACAGCGCGCGGCGGCCTTCCTCCGGGCTGATCATCTCCTCGTGCAGCTTCTCGCCGGGACGCAGGCCGACGTCGTGCATGGTCGCGCCGGGCGCGATCGCCTCGGCCAGGTCGGTCACCTTCATCGACGGGATCCGCGGCACGTACAGCTCGCCGCCGGTCATCAGGTCGAACGAGTCGACCACGAACTCGACCGCCTCCGGCAGCGTGATCAGGAACCGGGTGCAGCGCAGGTCGGTGATCGGCAGCGAGTGGCCGGCCGTGTGCAGCGCGCGGAACTTCGGGATGATCGAGCCCCGGCTGCCCATCACGTTGCCGTACCGGACGACGCTGAAGCGGGTGTCGTACGCCGCCGCGTAGTGGTTCCCGTTGATGAACAGCTTGTCCGCGGTCAGCTTGGTCGCGCCGTACAGGTTGATCGGGCTCGACGCCTTGTCCGTGGACAGCGCCACGACCCGCTTCACGCCGGAGTCGATGGCCGCCTCGATGACGTTCTGCGACCCGATCACGTTGGTCTGGACGAACTCCCAGGGGTTGTACTCACCGCTGTCCACCTGCTTCAGAGCGGCGGCGTGTACGACGTAGTCGACCCGGTGCATCGCCCGCAGCAACCGGGACCGGTCGCGGACGTCGCCGAGGAAGAACCGCAGCCGCGGGTCGTCGCCGAACGACTGGCGGACCTCCCACTGCTTCAGTTCGTCGCGGCTGAAGACGATGATCCGTCGCGGGTTCAGGTGGTTCAGCGCGTGCCGTACGAACGTCCGGCCGAACGACCCGGTACCGCCGGTGACCAGGATGTCGGAGCCGGTAAGGATTGACACGCGAGCGGGACCCTTCTGACGGACAGTTCCGAACCGCACACACGCGGTGCGGACCTCGAAACAATAGCTGCCCCGTGAGCGCCGACCTCAATCCACCATCTCAGCGCACCGTGATCAAACGTACGCTGGGGCCCGTGAAACGCGTCGGGGTGCGATGTGATGTGGGGCCGTCCCGGGGCGTCGGTCACGTGATGCGCTGTCTGGCGCTGGCCGAGGAGGTACGTCGCCGCGCTGTCGAGCTCGTCTTCGTCTGCGATGCGCACACCGTGCCGTGGGCCGCGGAGCAGATCGCGGCCCGGGGGATCGCCGTACAGCCCGCGGTCTGGGGACCCACCGAGCATGTCGAGCTCGTCGACCGGTTGGGGCTCGACGCTCTGGTCTTCGACTCGTACGACCTGGACGCTGCGGTCTATCCCGCCGTCCGGGCGACCGGGCTGCCCACGCTGGCGATCGTCGACGGTGACTTCCGCGGCGCCGAGGCCGATGTGCTGGTGGACCAGAACCTCGCCGCCGAGCTCGACCACCCGCGGTTGCCGCGCGACTCGAGCCGGCTCGCCGGCCTGCGGTACGTGATGATCCGCGACGAGATCCTCGACCACCGTCCCGCCGCTCCACCGGCCGACCGGAACACCGCCGTACCGACGGTGTTCGCGTTCTTCGGCGGCACGGATGCCTTCGGCGCCGGTCCGTACGTCGCCCGCGCGCTGGCCGCGACCGGTCTGCCGTTCGAGGCCACCGTGGTCGCACCCGGGCCGGACCTCGCCGCGAGGATCGCCGCTGTCGAGCTGCAACCGCACCAGCACCTCGAGGTGATCGGGCCGACGCATCAACTGGCAGCCCGTGTGCGTCACGCGGATCTGACGATCAGTGCGTCCGGTACGTCGACCTGGGAGCTGCTGTGTCTCGGGGCGACTGCGGGACTGGTGTGCGTGGTCGACAACCAGGAGATGGGCTACGAGCGCGCGATCGACACCGGCGCGGCTGCCGGACTCGGGCTGTTGAGCGCGCTGCAGGCGGATCCGAACTCAGCGGTCCCCATGCTCAAGCGATTGCTCACCGATTCGGCCGAGCGTGGTCGACTGGCGCGAGCTGGTTGGGAACTCGTCGACGGGCGCGGGCGTGAGCGAGTCGCCGACGCCCTGCTGCAACTTAGAGGTCCCGCGGATAGGTAGCGCCGTCGCGAGCGTCGTCCCGCGGGACCTCTCATCTGAGTTCGTAGATCGTCGCGTCCAGCGTGGCGTGTCGCAGGCGGACGTAGTTGCGGAGCGCCGGGGACACGTCGCCGGCCCGGTGGTCGGCGTACAGCCAGCGCACTCCGGCCTCCCGCAGGCGCTCGATCGCAGCCGGCGTAGGCGCCTTGAACGCGATGTCGTTGGCGGCGAGTTCCTCGCTGTTCCAGTACGGGATGAGGCTCGGGTTGGTGTCGTTGGTGAGGGCGATGCGGTTCGCCTGGTTGGAGTACGACCAGCCCTCGATCAGGACCGGACGCTCGGCCAGCGCTGCGAGCCAGAAGTGCCGGCTGTCGCAGAGACCGTCGCGCTGGATAATGCAGTGCGCGTTCGTCGCGATCAGGTCGCCCGGCGTGCTGTTGCGCCGTAGCCACTGCGCCGCGCCGGCCTCTGCCGCCGTCGCGCCACCGCGGAACGGGTGCGCGAAGACCAAGTTCGACGCCTTGTCCGACACGAGGCCCTGCATCGGCACCAGGGTCGCGCCGATCATGCACGCCGCCACCGCGCCGCCGAGCAACGCGACGAAGAAGTTGCCCGGTCGCCGCGCCAGCTTCCAGACCACGGCCACCAACAGCGCGACAACTGCCACGGCCGCGACAGTCCACACCCACGGGCCCCTGATGCCCTGCAGGTCCGCGGACTGCGAGCGCGCAACTGCGAGGGCCACCAGCCCGAGCAGCCCGGCCGCGCCGACGAGCACCACGGCTCGCCGGTCTCCGAGCCGCCCGACCAGATTCGCCAGCCCGACAGCCGCGAGTACGGCGATGACCGGGAAGGCCGTCCGCAGGAAGTACAGCTGGCTGACTCCTGATTGGGTCGTCAGCAACGTGCCCAGCAAGCCCGCGACCGCGACCCCGGCAAGGAACACCGCACCGGAGTCCCGCCACCTCCGGCCGAGGAAGAACAACCCCGACGCGGCCAGCGCCCAGCTCAGCAAAGTCGTTGCCCCTGACAACAGTTGCGCATGCGGGTTCGACACCAGCATCGGGTACGGCGCCAACTGGACGAACGTCTCGAACGGCTTGATCTCGGTCCCCCACGTGCTCCCGCCGAAGATCGCGATCAACGCCCCCACGAATACCGTCAGCGACAGCAACCCACCGAGGAACGCCGGCCGCGTACTCCGCCGCGCCAGCCCCAGCTGGAGAAACGCGAACGCGAACCCGGCACCCACCAACGGCAGGATCGTCGACTTCGCCCCGGCCGCGATCAGCGCGAGCAGCACCAGCAACACCCACCGGCCACGCGGCCGGCCGTCCGCCCGCAGCAGGTCCACCGCCACCACGCAGAGCGCCAGCGCGATCAGGACCCCGAGGTTCTGTGTCGGACTCAGGTACGCCGCCACCGCGGTCGAGATCCCGCCCAGTCCGGCGTCCGCCAACGGCTGCACGGCCCCACCGAGACCGGCGACGAACACCGCGAGCGGTCCGGCCCACGTGGCGCCGGACTCGGCGGTCGGGGCCAGCCGACTGGTGAGGGCGAACACCAGCCCGCACCCGGCGAGGAACAGCGGCAGCCAGCTCAGTGAATGGATCAGATCGGTCAGGTCGATCCGCGTCCCCCACTGCGTCGCGGCCGTCGCCTGGTGGAAGAACGTGTGGTACCTCATCGGCTCGCCACCGAGCCACAACGTCGAGATGGGTACGTCGTACTTCGCACTCGCGGCCAGCGCCTGCTGGAAGGCCAGGTCGGGATACGCACGCAGCGGATCGGCGTACGCCGGGAGGAACTGGCCCGGCCCGCGCCGGTACACGATCAGCAGCACGACCGCTGTCGACGCCGCGAGCAGCCAGGCCTGCAGCGGACGCAACGGCCGCTCGACCCGCCGCCAGACCCGAGCCCGCGCGTCGCTGTCCACGAAGGCGATCACCAAGACGATCGGCGCCCACACCCACGACCAGGCCTGCAGCCCGATCGACGCACTGGCCAGGTAGACCAGAACCTGCCCGGCCGTGCCGACGGCGAACCCGGCCGACAGGTCCTCCACGAGGTTGCGCCCATACCCGCCGATCAGCCGCCAGAGCGCGAACCCGGGCAGCGCCACCGCGACACCGGTGAAGAGCACGAACCGGACGACCTCGAAGACCGTCGCGTGCAGCGCGAGCAGCACGATCGCCAGCACCACGATTGCGAGCCCGGCGACCAGACCGGAAAGGGACGGCCCCGCCGTCCGCGGTCCCCGCCGCCTCGCTTTCGCGCGCATGTCGTAACGCTAATGTGAAATCCGTCGCGCCACGAACGCAACCTGTCACTCCAGGTGAGCCTCGTAACCACGATGCCTTAAGCTCGGCGGCCTATGAGTTGGTACGACGCGCTCGAAGCCGGTGAACTGACCGTGCGGCCGTCCGTGGACGCGGCCAAGCGGTTCGGGGTCGCCATCGACCGGATGTCGGTGTCCGCCTCGGCCGGTACGCCGCTCGCCGAGGTGCTGGCCGCCGTCGAGAAGTCGACCGCGGACGTGATCGTGCTTCGCTACCCGGCCCGTGAGACCACTTGGTTCGCCGCGCTGGCCGACGGGCCGCGTCAGGCGTTGCTGGCCGACGCCGTCACTTGCTGGGCGCTGCCGGTCGGCAAGGGCCGGCGCCCCGCGCCGCTGGCGGGCTTCACCGCGCAGCTCGAGCCGGAGGTCGACGACGACCTGGTGGACGACCTGGTCGCGGACGTCTTCGGCGACTCCGGCAACCACTACTGCGCCAACCCGATGTTCGACCGGGCGGTCGCGCTGGCCGGCCGCCAGGAGTGGGCCCGGCGGCGGATCGGTGCGGCAGGTGCCGTCGTACTGCGGGGGCCGGACCGGCGGGTGCTCGCGCTGGCGGCCGTCGACGAACAGCGGTCGTGGACCGAGATCCAGCTGGCCGGCGTCGTACCCGCCGAGCAGGGTCGTGGCCGGTACGGTCACCTGCTGGCCGCGATCGAGGACGTCTGTACGACGCGACGCCTGGTCGTCACCGCGCAGGCCCATCAGATCGGCATCCAACGGGTGTGGTCCCGCTACGGGTTCGAGCCTGTGCATAACCTCCTGACGGTTCACCTCGTTGCCGCTACGTAAAGATTCGTAGCGACCGCGGAGGAGGACACACCGGAGTGACTCCGCGGTTGAGCGTTGTGGTGCCCTTCTACGGCGTCGGCGAGTACCTCGGGGACTGCCTGGAATCGATCGCCCGGCAGGCCTGGTCCGACTTCGAGGCGATCCTCGTCGACGACGGCTCGCCCGACGACAGCGCTGTCGTCGCGAAGGAGTTCTGCAGCCGGGACCCGCGGTTCCGGTTGATCCAGCAGGACAACGCCGGCCCCGGTCCGGCCCGGGACGCGGGCATCCGGGAGGCCGCTGGCGAGTACCTGGCGTTCGTCGACGGCGACGACCTGGTCTCGCGGTACGGGTTCGCCGCCCTGGTCCGGACCCTGGACCGCACCGGTTCCGACATCGCCGGCGGCAATGCGCGGCGGTTCAACAACAGCTTCGGCGTCCGCCCGTCGTGGCTGCACAAGCAGCCGTTCGCGCGGGTCCGGCACGCCACGCACGTGACCGAGTTCCCCGATCTGGTCCTGGACCGGATGCTCTGGAACAAGGTCTACCGCAGGTCGTTCTGGACCGAGTACGGGTACACGTTCCCCCCGATCCGGTACGAGGACTACCCGGTCGCGCTCAAGGCGCACCTGGACGCGGTGACCGTGGACACGATCACGCAGGCCGTCTACTACTGGCGCGAGCGCGAGTCAGGCGAGTCGATCACGCAGCAGAAGTTCCAGCTCGGCAACATCCGGGACCGGGTGACCTCGGCCGGGATGGTCGTCGATCTCGTCGAGGACGCCGTACCGGTGGTCCGCCGGCGGGTGCACGCGCATCTCGCGCAGATCGACGTACTGACGCTGGTGTCCGCGTTCGGCTCGGTCCCGAGCGAGGACGAGCAGGCCTTGCTGGATCTGTCCCGTGAGCTCCTCGACCGGCTCGACGACGACGTTCTGGCCGCCACCCACCGGTATGACCGGATCCAGCACGCCGCGCTCCGGTCCGGCGACGTGGAACTGCTCCGGCGGCTCGCGGACTTCCGGAACTCGGGCGGGCTCCGCGGCGGGGCGCGTGCCGTACCGCGTCCGCGCCGGTCGCGGCAGCTCGACTACAACTACCCGGGCCTCGGCGAGTCCGCCGTACCTCAGGCGCTTTACAAGCTCCGCGAGCAGGACCTGACCCTCGCGACGAGCGTGCGCGAGGTGGGCTGGGTCGACGGCAAGCTGTCGGTCAAGGGCACCGCGGAGATCCGCCACCTGGAGACCTTGCGTACGTCGACCCTCGAGATCGCACTGGCCGTCGGTGAGACGACGTACCCGCTGGACGTACGTCGGTACAACGCGCTGGACCTGCACGGGGACAAGACACTCGTCGGGTTCGAGGTGCTGCTGGACCGCGAGCTGCTCGGTCAGTGCACGGGCGCGCCGGCCCACTTCGAGGTGCGGATGCGGTCAGGGCGACGGGAGCGGAAGGGCATGCTCGGCGGTCAGGGCCCGGGGAGTCCCGGCTGGCCGCCCGGTGCATGGATCGACGAGCTGAACTGGATCCAGCCCGGGCCGGGGAAGTACGGCTGGTTCTCGTTGCGACGGCTGACGGACCCGTGCCGGCTGACCGCGGTCGAGCAGACGGCCGACGAGCTGGTGCTGCACGGGCGGGCATCGTTCGACCAGCCGGAGCTGTACCTGAGCCGGCCGGTTGTCGGTGGCGAGGAAGAGGTCCCGTTGGAGATCGACGGCCGCGACTTCACCGCTCGCCTGCCGATCCAGGACATCCTCGCGGCCGCGAACCACGACGACCCGTTCGGCCAGCGCACGACCAGGGTGTTCCGGATGCGCGGGCCCGGGGGTGAGCAGCGCGTGTTGCTGTGGACCGCGAGCGACTCGGCGGTCTCGCGGGTCGTTGACGACCGGGTGGTCACGCTGACCCGCTCGACCGGCGGGTACGTGAACCTGCACGAGTCGCCGATCCGCACGACCGCTGTGGCGGCGGTTGTCGAGGGCAACCAGTTGACGGTGCGCGGATCGGAGGGTCGCGAGGTCACGTTCGCGTGGCGGCGGTACCTGGCCGACTCCGACGAGCATCTCGATGTCGCATGCCGCCGTACCCTCACCGCCGAAGGATGGTCCGCGGCAGTCGACGTGGACGCGCTGGTCCCGGTGACCGCGGTGCAGGTCTCGGTCGATCCGCTGGCCGCGCTGGCCGACTGGATCCTGTTCGCCACCCCCGCTGACGGTGCGGCCCACGCCGTACAGTGCGAGCCGTTCCTGTGCAGCCGGTTGCCGTTGGCAATCACTCACGGGTCGCACGCGCTCGCCGTTCGACCCCATGCCGGCACTCTGCATGTCGAGGTGCGCTGATGCATCACCACAACCACTACTACGGTCAGACGCACATCCTGTCCCGGTACGCCGGGTTCGACTTCGACCACCCGCCGCGGTTGCGGGGATACCTGCAGCACGGCTGGAACATCGGCTGCGGCTGGAACCCGGTGCACGAGTTCTACGACGGCGCCTGGCGGTTCACCTGGAGCGATGCGCCGAGGCGTCGCGGACACGCGCTGGGGCGGCGGAACTACCACAGCATCGGCGCGCCGTTCCTGTACCTCATGGAACTCGAACCGGAGCCGGAGGAGCCGGTCGAGCGCGAGGGAACGCTGTGGTTCCTCTTCCACGGGTGGGAGGGCGGCAAGATCCACGGCGACCACCAGCGGCTGATCGACGAGATCCGCGAGACCGAGCCCGGCCCGGTCACCTTTTCGTTGTATTACACCGAGTACGACCGGCCCGAGGTGCGCGGGTTCTACGAGGACGCGGGCTTCCGGGTGGTGTCGTTCGGGCGCCGCGGGTTCTCCTACGAGGGGACCGACCGGCGGTTCCTGTTCAAGCAGCTGGCCGAGCTGCGCAAACACAAGCGGGTCGCGGCCAACCGGCTGTCGACCGCGATCTTCTACGGCGTCGCGGCCGGCTGTGAGCCCGCGGTGTACGGCGACCCGATGGAGATGGACGGCGAGAACCCGCTGTTCGGCGGCCAGAGCCGGATCGAGCGACTCTGGCCGGAAATGCTCGGAAAGACCGTCGATCTCGAAGCGGCCCGGGCGACCACCGACCTCGAGCTCGGCAAACCCTGGATGATGCCGCCCGCGGAACTGCGGTCGCTGTTCGATTGGAGAGAGCGTGTCTGAGTTGGCAGCTGGGGTTCAGGTCGTCCGCGGCGAGATGCAGCCGTGGACCGACCACACGACGCCGCGGCCGGCGCTCGCCGCGCTGCTGACCGACGTCGTCCCCGCCAACCGGCGGACGCTGATCCTCGGGCCACATGCTCCGCAGCTGATCGAGTCGGTGCTCGCGCACTCCGCGGACGTGACGATCCTGGTCCGCTCGGTCGCGGACGCGCAGCAGTTGGGCGAGGACTTCGGGCCGTGCCTGCAGGTGATCGCCGGTGCGCTGGACGGCCTGCAGAGCGAGCCGTACGACGTGATCATCGCTTCCGATGGACTCGATCGCGTCCTGGGATACGACAGCGCCGACCTGTCGTGGACCGCACGTCTGGCCGCGCTCGCTGCGTTGGCCGCTCAGGACGCGGTCGTCGTACTCGGGCTGGAAAACGAGTTCTCGCTGCTCAACCTGCTGGACAGCCGCCCTGCGGACGAACGCCACGGCGACGACGAGTGGCGCCCGCTCCACGACGACCCGACCCGGCCGGTCTCCGTCGACCAGCTCAAGTCCGCGCTCCCGTGGACCTCTGAGGTGTACGCCGACTTCGGCTCCCGCACCTTCGTCCGCGCCGATGTCGCGGCAACCGCCCGCCCCGGAGAACTCCCCACCCGCCTGGCCGGCGCCGCGCTCGAGTCGGTCGACGTATCGCTGTTATCGCCCGCTGCCGAGGGCGTGGACACCGCCGCCCGAGCCGGCCTACTAGCCGCCATCCCCACCGGCTGGCTCGCAATCGCCGGCGCCGGCGCCACCCACGACGTCTACGCCCAATCCGCAGACGTAGTCCTGACCGCCGACCAAACCCTCACCGGCTGGGACACAACCATCACGGGCGAGCCCCCCACCCCCGCCCCCGCACCTACCGCCACCGCACCTACCACCGCCGCCGCAGCGACCACCACCGCCGCAGCGACCACCACCGCCGCAGCGACCGCCACCGCCGCAGCGACCACCACCGCCGCAGCGACCACCACCGCCGCAGCGACCACCACCGCCGCAGCGACCACCACCGCACCTACTACCGCCGCCACCGTCGGCTCGCTCTTCTTTGACCCCTCCGTTGTCCCCTCCACAGTTCCCTCGGGTGTGTCGGTCGAGAGTGTGCTGTTCCGGCTTGCCGCCGCCGAGGACGTGCCTGCCTTCCGCAAGCTGGCCGCCGACCTGGGTGACTGGGTGACAACCTCTCGTGTGATCGTCCGCTGGGACGACGTGATCTACGACGGCGACTCCTTCGCGTACGGCGTCTCGGGCTGGGTAGCCGAGGACCCCATCGAGAAAGAGGACCTGCTGGCTGCCGCCTGGGCGCGGTTCCACGACCGTCTGATCGGACAGCGCCGTCGCCACCCGTGGCCGCCGTGGATGCTGGGTGACGACCTCATCTCCGCGTGGCTCGGCATGTCCGGTGTCGAGCCGCCCGAGCAGACCCCGGCCACGAGCCCCGACTCCCTCCCGGCCACCACCGAACAAGTTGCCTGCGGCAAAGAACTCGCCGCCGCGCTGGACGTCGTACTGGAGACGAGCACCACCACCGTCGACGTACGCACGACGCTCGCCGAAGCCGAAGAGGCCAAGCAGGAGCTGTTCGAGCTGAAGGGCCACGTCTACGGCCTCGAACGCACGCTCGGCTTCCGCAACAAGGCGATGAAGACCCGCGAGAACCGCATCCGCGAGCTCCGCGGTCAGCTCCAGCGGCTGACCACGGCCCACGAGCGGATCCGCGGATCCCGCACGTACGCCGTCTCGCGGGTGATCTTCCACGCGGCCCAGGTCCGCAAGCCGAAGGTCGTCGCCCGCAAGCTCGCGCGCCGGATCAGACAGCGGTGAGTACGCCGCGCCCTCCTGCACGACTCAGCGTGGTAGTGCCGTTCTACAACGTGGGGGCTTATATCGGGGACTGCCTGGACTCGATCGCGCGGCAGACCTTCGGCGACTTCGAGGCGATCCTGGTCGACGACGGTTCGCCGGACGACAGTGCCGTGATCGCGAAGGAGTTCTGCATCCGCGACTCGCGGTTCCGGATCGTGGAGCAGCAGAACGCCGGCCTCGGACCGGCGCGCAACACCGGCGTCGAGCAGGCGTCGGGGGAGTACATCACGTTCGTCGACAGCGACGACCTGGTGACCCGGCACGGGTTCGGGATGCTGGTCCGGTCCCTCGATCAGACCGGTTCGGACTTCGCCGCCGGCAACGCGCGACGGTTCAACAACAGTTACGGCGTACGGCCGTCGTGGTTGCATGCGCAGGCGTTCACGGAAAATCGCCTGGCCACGCACATTTCCGAGACGCCGCAGTTGGTGCTCGACCGGATGGTGTGGAACAAGGTGTACCGGCGGTCCTTCTGGGACGAGTACGGCTACCGGTTCCCGGCGATCCGGTACGAGGACTATCCGGTCACGCTGAAGGCGCACCTCGACGCGGTCACCGTCGACACGCTCGCGGCGCCGGTGTACTTCTGGCGCGAGCGCGAGTCGGGTGACTCGATCACGCAGCAGAAGTTCCAGCTCGCGAACATCCGTGACCGGGTCGTCTCGGCCGGTCTGGTGCTGGACGAGATCGAGGACGCGCCGCCGGCGATCCGGCACCGGGTGCACGCGCACTTCCGGCAGATCGACCTGCACGCGATCCTCTCGGCGTTCGGCACGGTCCCGCCCGAGGAGGAGCAGCACCTGGTCGAACTCACCACCGAGCTCCTCGACCGCCTGGACGAGGCCGTGCTGGTGAACTCGCCACGCCTCGCCCAGCTCCAGTTCGCGGCCTTGCGGGCGCGCGATCTCGAACTGCTGCACAAGGTCGCCCTCGACCCGGACGCGGCCCAGGAACACCTCGCGCTCACCAAGAACGACCTGACGCCGGCGACCAGTGTGCGCGAGGTGACCTGGATCGACGGCGCGTTGTCGGTTCGTGGCACCGCCGAGATCCGGCACCTGCAGTCGAAGCCGTCGAACCTCCGCATCGACTTGGTGATCGCCGGCAAGAACTACCGGCTTCCGGTACGGCGCTACCCGGCGACCGATCTCCGTGGCGAGGAAAGCATGGTGGGGTTCGAGGTTCGCGTCAGTCGCGAGCTACTCGCCAAGTGCACGGCCGGCCCGTCGCACTTCGACGTACGGCTGCGGGTCGGTGGGATCCGGCGGCGGGACCTGCTGCGTGGGCAGAAGGCCGGCAGCCCGGGGTGGCCGCCCGGAGCGTGGATCGACGCGACGAACTGGATCCAGCCTGGTCCGGGCAAGGACGGGGCGTTCGCCGTCCGGCGGTTGGCGGATCCGTGCCGGTTGACGTCGGTCGAGCAGACCCCGGATGCGCTGGTGCTGCACGGGCGATCGACGTTCGACGAGCCGGCGTTGTTCGTGAGCCGGCCGTTGTCGGGTGGTGAGGAGCAGGTGCCGCTCGAGGTGCGTGGCCGGGACTTCACCGCGTGGTTGCCGATCGGGCCGATCCTCGCGGAGGTCAATCCGGACGACCCGTTCAGTCAACGGACGACGCGTGCGTTCCGGGTCCGTGGACCGGAGGGGCAGGAGCAGGTGCTGCTGTGGACGGCGGACGATCGGCTGGTCTCACACGCCGAGCGCGGGCGTGCGGTGATGCTGACCCGGTCGACGGGCGGGTATGTGAACCTGCACGAGTCCCCGATCCGGATGACCGCCACCGCTGCGGTTGCCGCGGGCAACATGCTGGTGGTGCGCGGGCCCGATTGGGGCGAGGTGGACTTCAGTTGGCGCCGGTACCTGCCGGATTCCGACGACCACGTGGACGTCGCGTGCCGACGTACCGTCTCGGACGACGGCTGGGCCGCCGTGGTGGAGATGGCGACGTTGGACGCGGCGGAGTGGATCCTCTTCGCCACCGCACCAGACGGCACCTCCCACGCAGTCCAGTGCGAACCGTTCCTCTCCAGCCGCCTCCCCCTGACCGTCACCCGATCCCCCCACACCTACGCCATCCGCCCCCTGGCCGGCACCCTCCACCTCGAAGTCACGTAGAACCCGGCAGCTCGACAGGAGGTGTCGGCGAAATCGGCGCCGGTGCCCGCCGCGCTGAGCGTGACGATCGCCCGGCCGAGGTCACACCTCCTGTCGAGCTACACATCTCCGCCGCAGGCCGCTCGCATCTGCTGGGTTGGCCAGGCAATTTCGTGGGTTGGCCAGGCAATTTCGTGGGTTGGCCAGGCAAATTGGGGGTTTGGTACCCATTATCAGAGTGTGGAGCCCGGCATTTCGCTGGCTGACCCACCAAATGGGGCCGGTGAAAGCGGGGGGACTCGGGTTGGTGGCGGTTGGCGGGTTAGCGGCGGGCGATTGTTAGTTGGTGGGTGACCGGCCACTCAACGGCGTCGCCGTCGGGGGTGGTGATGGAGGCGACCGGTGCGATGCGGTTGTTGATGACCCAGTCGTTGCGCCAAGCCGTTGAGGACGGGTCGATGGTGAAGCCGGCGCGTTCGGCGACGGTGGTCCAGCCGGCGAAGTTCAGGCCGCAGAACTGTTCGTGGGTCTCGCTCAGCCAGTTGTCGACGTAGTCCTTCCGCGTGAGGAAATCCATCGCGTCGGCGAGCCGCAGTACCAGACCGTCGGCGCGGACCTCGTACCCCAACGGCACCTTCGCGTTCCGCCGGAAATCGTGGGCGAACTGGAAGAAGCGCGCCCGCGTGGAGAGTTTTCCGACGTACGTCGCGGGGTCGTCGAGGGACTCGAGTTCCGTGATGTCGTCCGGGTTCTCGCCGTCGCTGTCGTCCAGCCGCAATACGACGGGACGGTCCGGCTCGTCCGGGCCGCACACGTCGGAGTTGATCCAGACACCGTTCGGGGCCGTGTGCGCGTAGAGCGCGTCGGCGAACCGCTGGACCGTATCGGGTCGCGAACCGTCGGCGTACGACCAGATCTCGTGGGTGAGCGCGAGCGTCAGCGTGGTGTCGATCGAGCGCGTCGGGAACACGGCGGAGCCGAGCATGTTGCGCTGGTAGAAATAGACGTTCGGGTTGCTGAACAGGCCCTGTTCCTTCTTGTGCTCGCATTCGGCGAACAGGTGCCGCGCGACCTCCACACCGATCAGATCCGACTCGTGGAAACGTGGATCGCGGTCGACGAGTTGCAGGGTCGCACCAGTCGCGCAACCGATGTCGAGAATCCGGCCAGGGCGGACAAACGCCTTGATTTGTTGCCATTTCCGGTCGGCGGCGGTCTCGAACGCGTCGGCGTACGACTTGTAGTCGCGGGTCGTGGTCAGTCCGCCGTCGTCGCCGACCACCGGGTCGTTCACACAGCGCGCGACGTGCGCGTCCAGGGCGTAGCGCTCGAACACGTCCACGGTCGCCGGATGGGCGAGTTCCTTCCACTGCTCGTTGCCCGTAGCAATCATCAGCAGCACGTCCCACGGCCGCGTCGTACCCTCGGGCTCGACGCCGATCACGGAGTACCCGAGCTGCTCGTACAGCTTGCTCACCTCGGGCGTCGAGCACGCCACGACCGTGTTCTCCGGAGTCAACCGCACGAGATCGTCGGTCCCCGCCTCGATCGCCTTCACCGTCACCTCGGCGAACTCGTCCGTCGGCGGGGTATCAACCACTCCCACCACCAGCGACCGGATCCCCTCCGCCACACTGAACCGCTCGATCGCCGCCTCCCGCCGATCGAACGCCACCGGGTTCCGCTTGGTCGTCCGGTGATTCGCCGACGTCACCGCCCACACCACGGTCCGCTCCACAAACTGCTTCAGGAACTCCCCCTGAAACCGCGTCAGCACATGATGCCGCCCCGGAAACAACAAGTACTCGGTCACCCCGGCCAACCTTTCCTGCGTACCATGCATCAGACAGAACATGATCCCAGGGAGAGGGGCCGCGGTGGGTCGGTGGCTGGCCGCGGGCATCTGCCTGGCGGTTTCGCTCAGCGCCTGTACCAAGCCGAGCCGGGACGCTGATCCCGGGCCTTCGAGCGGACCTTCGGCACCGGCCCCAGTCGTACCGCGGATGACGCCCGTACCTCGAGTGGCGGTCACGCCGACGACCGGACCGCACCAGTACGCGGTCAAGGACCTGTGGTCTGCGCTTCCGGACGCGTACGGCACGCACTTGCTGGGGAAGGACTACTACCCGTATCCGCCTCGGGCCGACTGGAAGCCCAGGACCGATCCGTTGGCCGGGCGTACGGTCTCGCCGGAGCTCTGCCGGGACGTCATTCGGTACGTGGGTGTGCCTGGTGTGCCGGGCGACTTCGTCGCACCGGCTACGCCCGGCGTCGCGGCGTTCGCGGCGCTGGGACCGACTACCGGGCCGGCGAGGCCGTTTGTCAGCGTCAACATCGTCGAACTGGCTGCCCCGTTGGGGGACAGGTTGCTCGATCAGCGGCAGCCGACGCCGGCCGAGTGCGCGCACGTCCAGGTCGACGGCCGGGAGCTCGCCTCGGTCGTCGAGCGGCCGCTGCCGGGATTCGGGGTCCGGGCGCGTTACATCGTGCGCACCTACCCGATCGCGGGCAAGACCTGGACCGAGCGCACCTTGCAGTACCGCACGGCGACGTACGTCGTGCTGTTCCGCCTGGATGCGTACGCCAATCCAGAGGCGGCCTTCCTCGCGTTCGCAGGCAAGACCCGTGACGGTCTGACCTCCGCGCTGAAGGGCTAGAGCAGGTCCCAGGTGAGCGGCGTGCCCGCCTGGACGTCCACCCGGAACGGGCGGCCTTCGACCTGGGTGAACAGGTCGGGGGCGAGGCCGCCGGCGGGGCGGATGGAGCGGACGTTTTCGAAGGTGATGAGGTCGCCGGCGCGGACGTCCTGGGTGACGAAGAGCGAACGCCGGAAGCGGAGGACGTTCTGTTCTGCCTGCTTCGGGCCGATGACCGGCTCGCCGAGCGACAGTTGCGCGACGCGCGTGCTTTCGACGAGAAGCTCCAGCTCCCAGGGCTCGAGCGAGAACGCCGAGTCGACGCCGCCGTCGACGCGCTTCAGCGTCACATGCTTCTCGATCACCGTCGCACCGAGCGCGACCGCGGCCACGGCGGCGCCGATGCCCATCGTGTGGTCGGAGAGGCCGACCTGTACGCCGAGGGCGTCGCGAAGGACCGGGATACCGCGCAGATTGGACTGCTCAGGTGGCGCGGGGTAACTCGCCGTACAGGACAGCACGATGATCTGCTCGTTGCCGGTCGACCGCGCGGCGCGGACCGCGGCGTCGATGTCGGTGAGTGTCGCCGACCCGGTGGAGATGATGATCGGCTTCCCGGTCTCCGCCATGCCCCGGACCAGCGGCAGGTCGCCGATCTCGTTCGACGCGACCTTGTACGCCGGTACGTCGAGCTTCTCCAGGAAATCGATCGCGGTGCTGTCGAACGCGGACGAGAACGCGACCAGGCCGAGGGACTTCGCGAGCTCGAAGATCGGCTCGTGCCACGCCCACGGCGTGTGCGCCTCGTTGTACAGGTCGTACAGCCGCGCCTCGCTCCACAGCTCGTGCTCCGCCGGCAGCCGGAACGCCGGCAGGTCGAGGTCGAGCGTCATCGTGTCCGCGGTGTACGTCTGCAGCTTCAGCGCCTGCGCACCGGACTCGGCGACCGCGCGGACGATGTCCAGCGCCCGCTCCAGGTCGCCGTTGTGGTTCCCGGACATCTCCGCGATGACGAACGGCTGGTGGTCCGGTCCGACCTTGACGCCGCCGATCTCGATGGTGGTGCTCATTTCGTCCCCTGGGTTCTACGGTCCTGCTTGCGCAGGCTGATCGGAATCACGGTGATCTCGCGTCCGCCGGCGTACCGCGTCTCCGGCGTGCCCTCGGTGAACCGGAACCGCCGGTTCATCTGCCGGACCACGGTGTTGTGTTCGAGCACCTCGCCGGTCAGCAGCTCGAGCCCGAGCTCGTCGAACGCGTACGCCGTGGCCTCGCGCATGATCTCGATCCACGCCGGGAGTGTCTCGCCGCGCTCCGCGAGCCCGTCCGCGTCGAGGAAGAACCCCCATGCGCCGCTCGTCCCCTCGAGATCGAAGAAGTTCACCACTCCGGCGAGCCGGCCGGCCCGCTCGTAGATCAGCACCCGCCGCGAGGGATCGGCCGAGGTCTTGGCCCACCACGCCGCGTGCTCGTCGGCGGTGATCTCGTGTGAGGTGATGCTCACGTCACGGTTCGCCTGCTGATTTCGCAACCGCCGGATCGTGTCGACGTCGTCTTCGGTCGCGGCGCGCAGCATGCTCTTAACCTAGCGCCTTCTCTTGAGGTGCCTTGATGTGTAAACATCTTTCGACTTCACCTTGAACGACGGTCGGAGAGTGACATGAAAGTCTGGCGAGCGATGGGTGTCCTGGGCGTGACGGCGGGGCTGTTGATGGGCGGGCTGACCGGTACGGCGTCCGCCGCGGAGGCGGACGGTCAGCAGACGTGTGCGCCGAACGCGTCCACGCCACTGCGGCAGTTCCGGGCGAGCTGGGTCGCGTCGGTGGTGAACATCGACTGGCCGTCGAAGACCGGTCTGAGCGCCGCGCAGCAGCAGTCCGAGCTGATCGGCTGGCTCGACGACGCGGTGCGGCAGAACCACAACGCGGTCATCCTGCAGGTCCGTCCGACCGCGGATGCCTTCTGGCCGTCCAAGGTCGAGCCCTGGTCGAAGTATCTGACCGGCGCACAGGGCGGCGACCCCGGCTACGACCCGCTGGCCTTCGCGGTCGCCGAGGCGCACAAGCGCAACCTCGAGCTGCACGCGTGGTTCAACCCGTACCGGCTCTCGATGGACACCAACATCAACGGCCTGCTCCCGACCCACCCGGCGCGGCAGCACCCGGACTGGGTCGTCACGTACGGCGGGAAGCTGTACTACAACCCCGGCATCCCGGCGGCTCGCAAGCTGGTCGAGGACGCGATCATGGACGCAGTCTCGAACTACGACATCGACGGCGTGCACTTCGACGACTACTTCTACCCGTACCCGGTCGCCGGTCAGGTCTTCGACGACGCCGCGACGTACGCGCAGTACGGCGGCGGCTTCTCGAACCTGCAGGCCTGGCGGCGGAACAACATCGACCTGCTGATCCAGGAGCTGAACCAGAAGATCCACGCGGCCAAGCCGTGGGTGAAGTTCGGCATCTCGCCGTTCGCCGTCTGGCGGAACAAGGCGACTGACCCGGAGGGCACCGACACCACGGCCGGCGTGCAGACGTACGACGACCTCGCGGCGGACACCCGCAAGTGGGTCCGCGAGGAATGGATCGACTACATCGTGCCGCAGGTCTACTGGGCCGGTGGGTTCGCGCCGGCGGACTACAACAAGATCGTGCCGTGGTGGGCGGAGCAGGTCCGCGGTACGCACGTGCACCTCTACATCGGCGAGGCGACGTACAAGGTCGGTACGTCGACGCAGTCGCCGGACTGGTCCGACCCGGCCGAGCTGAGCGACCACCTGGCGTTCGACAGCACGATCCCCGAGGTGAAGGGCAACATCTACTTCTCCGCGAAGGACGTCCGCGCGGACCGGCTCGGGGCGACCACGCTGCTCAACAAGACCTGGTACACGCGGCCGGCGCTGATCCCCGCGATGCCCGCCCTCGACTCGCGGGCACCGCTCCCGGTGCACGCCGTCCACGCGACGCGCACGAGTGACGGCGTACAGGTCAACTGGTCCAGGACGTCGAGCGACACCACGTCGTACGCGATCTACCGCCGGGAGCTCCGCGGCGGAGACCACTGCCCCGACAACGACGCCCGCAACCTGGTCGCCACGGTCCGCTCCACCGGCGCCAGCCAGTCCTACACAGACACCACAGCCGCGCCCGGTACGGCGTACATCTACTCGGTAACCGCCCTGGACCGCCTCGCCAACCAGAGCATCGCCATCCCGGCAGTCACCATCCGCTGAGTCGCTACGGGCTGTTGAGTCCCGGCGTGGTGGTGATCTGCGTCGGGACTGGGGTGGTGGGGAACGTTGGGGTGGTGGAGGTTGGCAGGGGTCCGGTGGGGGAGGGCTGGGTCGGCTGAGTCTGGCCGGGGAACTGCGTGCCGGTCGGGAAGCTGGTCGACGGGGACCCTGGCGTGCTCGAAGGGGAGCCCGGGGTCTGCGTCGGGAAACCTGGGGTCGGGGTACCGGTCGGGGACGGTGTTCTCGTGGGGAACGGGTTCTCCGGGGGCGGCGGGTAGATCTGGTAGACGCGGACGGTTCCCAGCTGGAAGCGGAGTTCGGTCAGCTTGTCCAGGTTCTTCGGCGGGGCGCTGACGCGCTCGTCGAGCAGCAGCCATTGGACGCCGTACGTCGTCCGCAGCGTCTCGATCAACTGGCGGCTCGGGTTGCTGAACACCTCGTCGTTCAGCCGCAGCTCGTCCTGGTTCCAGTACGGTCCCTGCACGCCCGCGGGGTAGGAGTCGTCGACCCGCGCCCGGTACGCCCAGCCCTCCACGAGGACGCGGCGTTCGGCGTACCCGGCGATCCAGTACGACCCCGTCTGGCAGTGGGACGCCCGTGGCTGGTGGCAGTGGACGTTCGTGGCGATCCGATCGTTCGAGCCGGAGTTGCGCCGGATGAAGCGCGCCGCCTCGATCCCGCCCGGTGCGATCGACTTGTACGACGTCAGCGGCGGGTTCGCGAACCGTCGTACGGACGCGACCGTCGGCGACACCGTCGTACCGACCAGCACCGCCACTGCGATCACAGCCCAGGTACGTCGGGAACCGCGCAGGACCAGCCCGAATACCCCGATCCCGAGCACGGCGATCACCAGCGCGACCGCGAGGCCCTGTCCGAAGCAGTTGGCCGTCGTGCACGACTTCGGCGACCGGTACCGGCCCCAGTAGATCGCGGCGACCCCGATGGCGATCGCGATCCCGGCGACCCAGTACTGCCGGCGCTCGAGCGAACCCAGCCCCCAGGTCGCGAGCAGTACGCCGAACACGAACCCGGTCCGCACGAAGAACAGTTGGGTGTCCCCACGATCGGCCAGCAACGACGCGCCCAGCACCGCGGCCACGAACCCGGCCACCAGGAACACCACCATCGGATCCCGAGCCACCCGCCGCCTGATCAGCAACGCGCCGACCACCGGCATGGCCCACCCGACGACGACCACGACCGCGATCACCGCGACCGCGGATCCACCGCCCATCCGATCCGCGAGACTCTCGAACGTCGCGCCCGGATCGAACCGCACGCTCGACGCCGCGCCTCGCAGTACGACGAAGAACGTCAACGTATAGGCCGCCGCAACGCCGACGCCGAGCACCAACGCACGCAGATTCAGGCGACCCTTGCGAACCGTCAGATAGATCCACGCAACCGCAAGGCCCGTCGCGTACACCGGCAGCGTCGTCGCCTTCGTCAATGCCAACGCGGCAACCAGCACGCCCGCGGCGACGAACAGCCGGAACAACTCGGCCCGCGTCGTCCCCGCCCGCCGTCGCAACAGCAACGCCGTCACCGCGATCAGCGGCAGCAACAGCACCGTCGAGAACGCCTGCGACGGACTCGTCAGCCCGCCGAGCGAGAACGGCCCGTCCGCGAACACCCGGTCCGACACGGCCCACGGCCAGGCCACCAGGTCGCCACCGGCCACCACGAGCCCAGCAGCGATCGGAGCGGCGACCGCACGCCCGGTCAGCAGCATCCCGACCGCGGCCGCGCCCAGGACGGTGAGCAGGATCCAGGCGAACGGCACCATCCGATGCGTCAGTACGTCGAGCGGCACGCTGGTGATCCAGTGCGTGGACGCGATGTGTTCGTACGCCGCCCAGTGGCTGGTCAGCCACCCGCCGTCGGCGTACGGGATCTTCGGCGGGAAGTGGTGCGTGACCTCACCGGCCAGCGCGAGATTGTGCGGAGTGTCGGAGTTCGGCCGCAGCGCGTCCGATCCGTCGAGCGGGACGAGCTGCGAGCCGACCCGGACGAACCAGGCCGCCGCGACGCCGACCGCGACCATCGCGCCGGCCATCGACCACCACGGCGTCGGCCGTTCCGGCAGTTTGCGGCGCGGCAGCCCGCGCCACATCCCGAGCGCCAGCGCCGGCATCAGCAACGCCGCGAACGGCATCTCGAACAGCATTCCCAGCGGGTAGAGCAACGCCTCGACGGCCAGCCCGAACGCCGTACCCAGGATCACGTCCGCCGACCGCCAGCCGGCACCGCCGGTCAGCCGCCGCCAGAACATCGTGCCCGGAACGACGATCACGATCAGCAGGTACGCGAGGTACGCGGCCGCCATCCATGGCGGGTGCTCCTGGAGCGCGACGAACCAGGCCAAGGGCAGCACAGGCAGGCTCATCAAGGCCGCGGTTCGCTTGCCGCGCCCGGCCGCAAGCCGCTTCCCCGGTCTGATCATCGGCAAAGTGTATGAGTCCGACGAGTCGCCTTCGTGGCCGGTGAGCCGTTTACTGCCACGAACTTCGCATTTACACTCAGTAATCTCCCAGCCCCGCAGTGTTCGGGAGGTCCGATGGTCGTGCAGCACATCGCGGGCCTGCCGGTGGAGGAGGTCCTGCTGGCGGCACTCGCCGCCGCGGGCCCGGTGATCGCCCTGATCGGCTGGGAGATCACCAGCCGGATCAAACGGGTGAAGGACCGCTGGCACTCACCAACGTCCGGCGAGGCCGCTCTGGCGGGCTCGGCTGAGCGTGACGGGGCCACGGCGCAGACGGTTGGTGAGTGCGGGACGTCCGGCGCTAGGCTGCGGGACTATGAGTTCGGTGGATCGGAGTCGGGTCAGGGAGTTGATGGGTGAGGTGATGACGGCCCAGGGCCGGGCATTGCCGGCCGAGGACACGGCGGACCTGCGCGAGATCGGGTTCCGGTCGCTGGACTTCTCCGAGCTGGCCCTCCGGGTGGAGGACGAACTCGGTGACGAGCTGAACTTCGATGCCCCTGGGCTGCGCCGGATCGCGACGGTCGGCGACGTACTGGATTTCATCGAGCAACTCCAGTCGGCGTGAGCACCCGGCGCCGCACGACCGCCCTGATCGGCGACGACAACACCGTCGTCGTCGCCGGCAAGCGCCTGACCTGGCGGACGCTGCGCAAGCTGCCGCAGCTGCCGTCGCCCGCGGCCGTCCTGGTCGACAACGGCGCCGACGCGCTCGCCGCGCTCCGCCATCATGCGGTGCACGGCACCGAGTTACTGGTTGCGACCGAGTCCCGCGTCGACGAGCGCATGCGGGAGGAACTGGGCGAGTCCGGTTTCGCGATCGTCCTGCCCGACGGGTCAGTCACCCCAGCGCGACTGAAGCGGGTCGAGGAGTCCGGTCGCGCCTGGCTGCTCACCTCCGGCTCCACCGGCCGCCCGAAGCGCATCGGGCACACCCTGGAGTCGCTGACCACCGTCACCGCCGACCAACCGCCGCGCACCTGGCTGCTGCCGTACTCGCCCGGGACCTACGCCTGGTGGCAGGTCGTCACGCTCTCGCTGACCCAAGCCGATCAGGGCCTGGTCGTGATCGAGCCGAGCGAGCTGGAGGACTGGCCGAAGATGGCGACCGAGCACGGCGTCACGGCCGCCTCCGGTACGCCGACATTCTGGCGGCAGGCGATCTACCGCGACGCCGACGCGCTCGCCGGCGTACCGCTGGAGCAGATCACGCTGGGCGGCGAGCCCGTCGACCAGGCGATCCTCGACCAGCTCCGGGAGATCTTCCCGACGACGCGGATCTCCTGGATCTACGCGTCCTCGGAGGTCGGCGCGTCGATCGTGGTGCACGACGGCAAGGCCGGGTTCCCCAGGTCCTGGCTGGACCGCGACCCGCACCCGGAGCGCCCGGTCCTGAGCGTCGAGGGCGACGAGCTCGTGATCCGCTCGCCGCACCACGGCGCCGGCCTGATCGGCGCGATCCGCACCGGCGACCGGGTCGAGTACGACGGGGACCGGGTGCTGATCACCGGCCGCCTGGACACCGACGAGATCAACGTCGGCGGGTCCAAGGTCTCGGCCGGCGTGGTCCGCAACGTGCTGATGGGCCACCCGGGCGTGTCCTGGGCGCGCGTCTTCGCCCGCAAGGCGCCGTTGGTCGGCCGGATGGTCGCGGCCGAGGTGGTCCCGAACCGGTCGCTCGGCCCGATCACGGACACCGACCTGGTCCAGTGGTGTTCGACCCGGTTACCGGACTACGGCGTACCGCGGCGGATCAAGTTCCTCGACCAGATCCCGCAGAAGGAAACCCTGAAGAGCGATGTCTGAAGCCCCCAGTGTCGTCCCGCCGGCCTCGGTCGTGCTGGTGTCCGGCGGTTCCCGCGGTCTCGGTCTCGCGATCGTCACCGACCTGCTCGCGGCCGGTCTCAAGGTCGGCGCGTTCGCCCGTACGGTCACGCCGGAGCTGACCGCACTCGGGGAGAAGTACCCGGACCACCTCCATTACGGCTCCGTCGACATCAACGACGGCGCGGCCGGGCAGGCGTTCGTCAAGGCGGTCGAGAGCACGCTCGGCCCGATCGATGCCTTGGTCAACAATGCGGCGATCGGACAGGACTCGTTACACGTCCACACGTCCGCAGACCACGTGGCCGAGATCATCCGGACGAACCTGACGTCGCCGCTGATCCTCACCCGCTTCGTGCTGCGCCGGATGCTGGCGAAGGGCCTGAAGGGCCGGATCGTGAACATCACCTCGATCTGCGCGCAACGCGGCTACCCCGGCCTGGTCGCGTACTCGGCCACCAAGGGCGGGATGGACGCGGCCACCCGTTCACTGGCCCGTGAACTCGGTGGCCGCATCCTCGCCAACGCCGTCGCGCCGGGTTTCTTCGCCTCGGAGATGTCCGCGGTCCTCGGCCAGACCCAGCTCGACCAGATCGTCCGCCGGACGCCGACCGGCCACCTGACCGAGCCGGAGGACGTCCTTCCGGTCGTCCGCATGCTCCTCCTGGAGAACACGAACCTCAACGGCCAGGTGCTGGTCGTGGACGGCGCCGCCTCGATCTAGGGCCTGATGTTCTGGTTGCGGTGGAACACGTTGTCCGGGTCGTACTTCTGCTTGACCTCGCGGAGCCGGTCGTACTTGTCGCCGTACGACGCCCGGATGCGGGCCTCGTCGGGCTCGGTCATACCGTTCACGTAGCTGCCGATGTTGATGGTGTGCGGCTGCAGGGCGTCCCAGAACGTCCGCACCCACGTGCGTTCGGCCTCGAGCGCCTCGCGGACCGGCGTCGTTGCGATCATGAACACCGCGTAGCGCTCGGTGCGCTGCCCGCTGAACGCGGTCGCGTCGTCCGCCGTCTCCAAGTAGCCGTGGTCGAGGTGGTAGAACATCGTGACCGACAGCGGCGACGTTTTCTGCGGGAACTGCTCGGTGATCACGTCGATCGCCTCGTCGGTCAGCGTCTCGAGGTAGGCGCCCTTCTCGTAGCGGCACATTCCCCAGGCGTTCGGCTCGTCGATCGACTGCTGTACGGCGACGTACGGCATCGGCGTCGTGAACTCGAACAGCGGCGGCGGCAGCGTCCCGCGCAGTTGCCGCATCGCCTCGGCGTGCTGCTCGGGCGACCCGAATCCGACCGCGATGAGCGCGTATCCGACCTTGAAGTGGTGCTCTTCGGGGACGAACGGTGCCGGCGGCGCATTCAGGCCGGCGATCACCACGTTCACCTCGCGCGGCAGTGCCGGGATCACCTCGCGGGCGGCCCGGAACAGTTCGACGCCCTGCTCCGCGCCCCAGAACGCGATGCCGTAGTTCACCATCGGCCCGGCCGGGTGCAACCGGAACTCGAACTCGGTGACCACGCCGAAGTTGCCGCCTCCGCCGCGGACGGCCCAGAACAGGTCTGTGTTCTCGTCCGCCGCGGCGCGCCGGAGGCTGCCGTCCGCGGTGACGATCTGGACCGACTCCAGGTTGTCGATACTGAGCCCGTGCAGCCGGGTCAGCAGACCCATGCCGCCGCCGAGCACCAGCCCGCCGACTCCCGTGTGGCTGACGATGCCGGCGGGTACGGCGAGACCGTACTCCTGCGTCGCGGCGTCGAGATCCCCGAGCAGCGCACCACCGGCGGCACGCGCCCGGCGGGCCTCGGGATCCACCGACACCTGGTTCAACAGGCTCAGGTCGATCATCAGGCCGTCATCCACCGACGACAGCCCGGCCATGCTGTGCGCACCCCCGCGGACAGCGATCTCCAAGCCCTCGGCGACCGCATAGCGGACGGCGGCCTGCACATCCGCGGCCGACCGTGGCCGCACGATCACCGCCGGACGGCGGTCGTGCTCGGCGTTCCAGAGCCGCCGCGCCTCGTCGTACCCCTCTTCACCCGGCCGCAGCGCAAGGCCCTCCAGGATCGCGCGTAACGCGTCGAATCCGGTTTCCGCAAGTTGAGTCATTGCTTCCCCTCCCCGATGTGATGCCGTCAGGCTCGGTGCCTGACCCCCTGTTGACAGCAGTCGTTCGTGCGTCTGTCTTCAGTTACTGTCGGGATTCGCGGGGTTATCCACAAGGGGATGGATTCCCGTTTTGGGTGGGAACTTCGGTGGGTGTCAGACTCGACGGCGTGAGTGACCAGGAAATCCTGCGATTGTTACCGACCGCTGCGGCGGTCGTTGCCGTGCGCGACGATCGCGCCGACGCGCACCTGGCCCAGCTGGGTGCGTACGACGAGCGCGACCAGGCGCAGGTGGATCGGTGCGTGCAGGCGTTCCTCACCGGTTTGCTCCGCACCGCCTGGGAGCGCGGCTGGGCGCCGGCCGATGTGGTCCAGCACGGCCGCCGCACGCTGGATGCCGGCGTCGAGCCGTTGCTGCTGGCAGCGATCTCGGCCGAACACCGCGGTTACCGTCCCGCCACCATCGACCCCCGCTGGCTCGGTCAACTGACAGACCTCGGCGTGCCGCAGCCCTTCACTGAACTAAGCCTGACCGCTTGGGCAGCGGGCGCACGCGTCGGCCGCTACCTCACGCTGCATCACGCCTTGTCCCTGGCCGGCTTCCTCCAGACCCTGCCGGTCCTGGCCAGGCTCTACCCATTACCCGGTACGACGGTCCGCCGCGGGCAGCCCGCCGTACCGGCGAACGGGAAGATGCTGGCGCGGATCCGCGGCCTGCTCGCGAAGGCGGAGGCGACCGAGTTCCCGGACGAGGCGGAGGCGTTGTCCGGTAAGGCGCAGGAGCTGATGGCGAAGTTCTCCTTGGACAGCGCCCTCCTGGACGCAGAGGTGGAGATCCCGGATGATTCCGCGGGGCGCCGGCTCTGGGTCGAGACGCCGTACGTGTCGGCCAAGGCACAGTTGGTCGGCGCGGTCGCCGCGGCGAATCGGTGTCGCACGGTCGTGATCGACGAGCTGGCCGTCGTCACCATCGTCGGCGCCGAGGTGGACCTGCAACACACCGAGATCCTCAGCACTTCCCTTCTGGTGCAGGCGAATCGCGCGATGCTTGCCGCTGGCAAACATATCGGCCATCAGGGTGAGTCCCGGACGCGATCGTTCCGCCAGTCGTTCCTGATGGCCTACGCGCAACGGATCGGCGAGCGTTTGGAGCAGACGGCCGCGGCGACGCAGGCCGCCGTACCCGAAGCGGCTGCGGACCGTCTGTTGCCGGTGCTGGCCAAGCGGGAGGAGCAGGTCGACGCGTTGTTCGCGCAGCTCTTCCCGAACACGACCACGCGGCGGACTCGCATCACCAACGGCGCCGGGTGGAACGCGGGCGTGACCGCTGCCGACCAGGCCCAGCTCGAGGCCCGCCGGCAGGTACGCCGGTGAGGATCGAGGAGACCGCAATCCCCGGCGTACTGCGGATCGAGCTGGAGGTACAGCCGCACGACGACGGATGGTTCAAGGAGAACTTCCACCGCGAGAAGCTGGCCGACCTCGGGATGGAGGTCGTGCAGCACAACGTCGCGCACTTCGAGGCGGCCGGGATCGTCCGCGGGATCCACGCGGAGCCCTGGGACAAGTACCTGTCGCCGTCGTCCGGGCGGGTGTTCGCCGCGATCGTCGACCTCCGCCCCGGTGACGGCTTCGGCCAGGTGGAGACGTTCGAACTCGGTACGTCGGACGCGCTCTACGTGCCCCGTGGTGTCGGGAACTCGTTCTGCACACTGACGCCGCACACGACGTACAACTTCCTGGTGAACGAGCCCTGGTCGCCGGAGCGGGTGACCGTGGACCTGTTCGATCCGGAGCTGGCGATCGCGTGGCCGCTCGAGCAGCTCAAGTACACCGAGCGGGACTCCGGGAACCCTTCGCTGGCAGAACTCAGGAGGCAGCGGGCCTGAGTCCGCAGAGCACGATGTCGAGCAGGCGGTGGGCCTGCTCTGGCTGGGTGTCGGCGTTGTGAGCGATACCGCCGACCAGTCGCAGGACGTCCGCCAGCTCCAGCTCGGGCCGGACGTCGCCGGCCGCCTTCGCCTTGTCGAGCAGGAGTTTCCCGGCCTCTTGCACATTCGCCTTGCAGGCCTGGAAGAACGGCGAGTCCTTGCCTAGGGCATCTATCAGCTCACCCGACAGGCTCTTCTTGGACAGCCCGTACCCGACGAAGCTGCGCAGCCAGGCGGCGAGCGCGTCGAACGGCTCCAGTTCCCGGTCGAAGTCGTACGCGCGGTCGCAGACGGACTGGATCTCGTCGACGTAGACCGCCTCGAGCAGTGCGGTCCGGCTCGGGAACCGGCGGTACAGCGTGCCGATGCCGACGCCGGCCCGGCGGGCGATCTCCTCGAGTGAGGTGTCGGTGCCGTGCTCCGCGAACGTCTCCCGGGCGGCCGTCACCAGGCGGTCGTAGTTCCGGGCCGCGTCCGCACGGGTCGGACGTGCGCACGGCAAGGGTTGTGGCGCCATCCGGCCTCCTCGCAGATCACCAGAACAATATCGCTTGCAAAGCGGAGGAACCCTCCGTATCGTATCCGGAGGAGCGCTCCGCTTTCTGTCTCAACTGTAGCCCCTCAGGGGTAAGGAGCAATATGTCGGCAACATCCGCGGCGCCGGCCGGCGCCACCTCGGGCACGCCTGCGCGGCGGCCGGGGATCGTTCTCGCGGTCATCCTGGTCACCCAGTTGATGGTGATCCTCGACGCGACCGTCGTGAACATCGCAATGCCTCACATCCAGCAGGCCCTGCACTTCAGCCCGTCCAGCCTGTCCTGGGTGCAGAACGCGTACGCGCTGGCGTTCGGCGGTCTGCTCCTGCTCGGCGCCCGTGCCGGTGACCTGCTCGGTCGCCGCCGGGTGTTCCTCACCGGCGTCAGCGTCTTCACGCTCGCCTCGCTGCTCGGAGGCCTCGCGCCGAACGCCGAGTTGCTGCTCGCCGCCCGCGTTCTGCAAGGCATCGGCGGTGCGATCGCGGCGCCGGCGGCTCTGACGCTGCTGATGCTCACGTACCGCGAAGGTCCCGAGCGGATGAAGGCACTCGGCTACTACAGCCTGATCTCGTCCGGTGGCGGCAGCGTCGGCCTGGTCCTCGGGGGCATGCTGACCGACTGGGCTTCGTGGCGCTGGGGCCTGTTCATCAACGTGCCGATCGGTGTGGCGCTGATCCTGACGGCCCGCCAGGTGCTGACCGAGACCGAGCCCGAGACCGGCCGCTTCGACGTGGCCGGAGCGGTCACCTCGACCCTCGGAATCACGTCGCTCGTCTACGGATTCATCCGGGTGGCCGAGAAGGGCTGGACCGCCACCGAGGTCCTGGTGGCGTTCGCCGCGGGCGTGGTGCTGCTGGTCTCGTTCGTGCTGATCGAGCGTCGCGTCAGCCACCCCATCGTGCCACTGCGGCTGTTCCGGTCGGCGACCCGGACGGCGTCGTACCTGACCATGCTGCTGATCGTCGGGACGATGTTCGGGATGTTCTTCTTCCTCACGCAGTACCTGCAGGGAGTGCTCGGGCTCAAGCCGTTCGCGGCCGGCCTGGCGTTCCTGCCACTGACGGGTCTGCTGTTCGCCCAGTCGCGAGTGGTGCCGAAGCTGATTGCCCGGATCGACGGCGCGAAACTGATGCTGATCGGCTCCACGCTGGTCACGCTCGGGACGATCTGGCTGACTCGGCTGGACTCGCACAGCACCTACCTGCACGACGTGGTCGGACCACTCCTGCTGTTCGGCGCGGGTGCCGGGATGATCTTCATCCCGCTCGTCGGCCGCGCCATCTCGGGCGTCGCGCCGGAGGACTCGGGTGCCGCGTCCGGCATGCTGAACGTGGTCCAGCAGGTCGGCGGCGCGCTCGGTCTGGGCATCCTGGTGACGATCTTCGGTACGGCGAGCCGCAACTCGACGTCGACGATCCCCCGGGAGGTGCTGGTGGACGGCGTTCACGCCGCGTTCGTCGGATCGCTGGTCTACGCAGCGGTGAGCCTCGCGATGATCGTGTTCACCGTCCAGCCGTGGAAGTGGTTCCGCGGAGCGCCGGAGCCGGTCGAGACCCCAGCAGTCGTGGACTCACACGTCTGACGGGATGGGCAGCGCGTAGCTGATGAACTTCTGGTGAGTGACGAAGCCGAGGCCCTCGTACAGTCCGAGGGCTCCGGTCGGGTTGTCGGCGTCGACGCCGAGCGCGGCCCGCTGGTACCCGGCCTCTGCGGCCTTGGCGAGCACCTTCGCCAGGGCCGCACGGGCCAGTCCGCGGCCACGGTAGGCCCGTCGGGTGCCGACCTGGCCTATGTACAGCTCCCGGACTCCGGTCGCCTCGGTGTCGGCTTCCCACTCGTAACAGTTGGCGTACGCCGCGATGGTGTCGCCGTCGAGGACGTAGTACGACTGCGTTCCGCGGAACGCCCGTGATCCGACGTTCCGGGCTCGCCACGCCTCCGTGGTGGGCGGGGACCAGCCCCAATGGTCGGAGAAGGCCTCGAAGTGGGTCTGCCGCAACGCTTCCTCGTAGGACGTGTCGTACGACCTGAGCTGGAGGCCGCCGACCACTGGCGCGGGCGGGACCGGTTGGTCCAGCCGCCGCCGCATGTCGAAGAAGAACCGCTCGGCTTTGAAGCCCAGGCCTTCGAGCAGGTTGGTCACGCTGACGTTGTTGCTGCCCGCGCCGACGCTGACCTGACCGGGGGCGTCCGGGTGCGTGGCGGCATGCAGTTCGCCGGCGCGACGGATCAGCCAGCGCATCAGGGTCGTGCCGAGGCCCTGCCGGCGCCACTCCGGATCGATGGCACCCTCGGTGTTGACCCGGTCCACGTCCACCACGGTGGTCCTGCTGTGTGCGATGCCATAGCCGATCATCCGGTCGCCGGACCACAGGCTGATGCTGTCGTTGGCCAGATCGAGTTCCGGCCGCTCCAGCTGCTCGGCGAGATCCTCGGCACTGTAGTTCTCGCCGACCTGGTCGACCTTCTCCTTGGCAGCCGTCAGTGCCGCCCACGCCTCGACGTCGCCCTTTTCCATCGGACGCGCCTCGATCCCCTCCGGCCAGCTCATGGCTCGACCGTACGACGTCTGCACGGTGACGGCATGTCAATTAGTCAGTTGCTCGGCCAGCCAGCGGACTGCCATCGGGTAGCGGTACTCGATGCCGCCGTGGGTGCCCTCGAACAGCTCGAAGTGGATCCGCTCGTCCGGGAGACCGGCCTCCCGCGTAGCACGATGGAACGCCGTGGCGCCGAGGTCCAGGTAGTACTCGTCCTGCCGGCCGGCGTCGATCCATACTGCGCGGAGCGATCGCAGCGCATCGGCGTACTGCGGCTCCTTCACCATCTCGACCGGGTCGCGGGACAGCCAGCGGGCCCAGATCTCCGGGACGATCGCGCCGAGGTCGTCGAACGGCAGTAGTACCGTGCCGTCGGCCTCAGCGGAGTACGCCGACGCGTACCCGTACATCTCCAGCAGGTGCAGGTCCTCGTTGGTGGTCCGCCCGGTCTTGGTCGCGAGCACCTCGAAGTACTTCTCGTAGCTGCCGTCGTACTTGTCCCGCAGCGTCCGCGCGCGCTCCGGGAACTCCGGCCGGTAGCAGACGTCGAAGAGCGCGTCACCGGCATGCGTCGCGAGCGCCCCGAACACGTCCGGACGCAGCAGCGGCGTCACCATCGCGGTGTAGCCACCGCTCGACTTACCGGTGACCGCACGATGATCGCGGTCCGGGATGGTCCGGTACGTCGCATCGACCCACGGCACGATCTCGTCGCAGAGATACGACTGGTACTGCCCCGTCCCGGGGGAGTCGAGGCATTGGCTGCCGCCGTACTTCGTCCACGAGTCGACGAACACCACGACGGCCCGCGGCACGCTCTCGTCGGAGAACATCGCGTCCAGCAGCTCCGGGTACGGCTGCCGGAACGGGACCCGGTTGAACCACATGCCGACGTGGCCGGTGTAGCCCATCGTCACGTAGACCGACGGGTAGCGCTCGGCGGAGTTGTCGGGGTCGTCGTACCCCGGCGGCAGGTAGATCAGCACCGGCCGCTCGTGCGGATCGCCGAGCGGGTTCCCGCGCAGCAACTCACTCGTGTACGTCGTCTGGTCCAGGCGTCCCTTGAACTCGGCCGACCACGGCAGCATTCGTCCTCCAAAGGCTCACATTGAGCCAGACTCACATTGCGTCAGACTCACATTGCGTCGGGGGCCTCGATCCCCAGCAGGCCGAGTCCATCCTGCAACACCTTCCGGGTCGCAGTGCAGAGGGCGATCCGGCTTGCCCTCGTCGCACCCTCACTGCTCAGCACCGGGCACTGCTCGTAGAACACGGAGAGGGCGGATGCGACGTCGTACAGATAGGTGCAGAGCCTGTGCGGCTGGAGCGTCTCCGCGACCTGCTCGACGGTGGTGCCGAAGCCGGTGAGCAGGAGGGCGAGCCGCTGCTCGGCCGGGTCCTTCAGTTCGGTGAGCTCACCTGTCGTCCCTGCTTTGGCGAGCAGCCGGGTGAGCCGCGCGTGCGCGTACTGCAGATACGGGCCGGTGTTGCCGGTCATCGCGACCATCCGGTCCAGGTCGAACACATAGTCGTTGCCCCGGTCGCTCGACAGGTCGGCGTACTTGACCGCGCCGATCCCCACGGCCCGTGCGGTCGCGGCCCGGTCGACGCCCTCCCGGCCGGCCAGCAGCGCGTCGGCCCGGGCGACCGCGCTCTCCAACAGGTCGACGAGCTTGACGGTGCCGCCTTCCCTTGTTTTGAAGGGTTTTCCGTTCGGGCCGAGCACGGTGCCGAACGAGACATGCTCCGCCGGTACGCTTGCCGGCAGCCAGCCGGCGGTCCGCGCGAGCGTGAAGATCATGTCGAAGTGCAGGGCCTGCCGATGGTCCACGACGTACACGATCCGGTCCGCGTGCAACGTGCTCACCCGATGCCGTACGGCGGCGAGGTCGGTCGCGCTGTAGCCGAATCCGCCATCGGACTTCCGCACGATCACCGGCAGCGGATCGCCGTCGCGACCGAGGAATCCTGGCAGGAAGGCGCACATCGCGCCGTCGGACTCGGTCAGCAGGTCTTGCTGTTCGAGCTCGGCCACGACCCGCGGCAGATCGTCGTTGTACGCGCTCTCGCCGACGACGTCCGTCCGCTCGAGGTTGCTGCCGAGCAAGGCGTACACCTTGTCGAAGTCGTCCAGCGACACGTCGACCATGTGCCGCCACATCGCCCGCGTCTCCGGATCGCCCGACTGCAACGCGACCACCCGCAGCCGCGATTTGTCGGCAAAGGTGCCGTCGGCATCGAAGTGCTTCCGGCTCCGCTCGTAGAGCTGCTGCAATCCCTCCAGATCCAGGGATTCCGCGGCGAGACCTTCCTCGAGCAGTTGCTCGATCATCATCCCGTACTGCGTGCCCCAGTCGCCGACGTGGTTCTGCCGGATCACGTCGTACCCGGCGAACTCGAGGACGTTGCAGAGTGCGTCACCGATCACCGTCGACCGGAGATGGCCGACGTGCATCTGCTTCGCGACGTTCGGTTGCGAATAGTCGACGACGACCCGCTGACCCCTGCTGGTAAAGGATTCCGGCTCGTTGACCGCCTTCGCCAGCGTCTCCGGCAGCAACGTCAGGTTGATGAATCCAGGGCCGGCGATCTCTGGTGTCTGGCAAAGGTCCTCGACCTGCAACGAGGCGACCAGGCGTGCGGCGACGTCCCGCGGCGATTGGCCGAGGGCGTTGCCGATCCGGAGCGCGAGATTGCTCTGGTAGTGGCCGAACTCCGGCTTGGTACTCGACCGCAGCTCGGGGTCGTACGACGTACCGAAAGCGGCCAGGGCGGCAGCGGACAGTCTGGTGGACAGGACAGGCAGAACTGCGGACATGACTAGGTCCTTCAGGAGACGCGACTGGAACAGGCTGGGTGTTCAGACAGTGCGTCGTCGTCGCAGGCTGAAGCGCACGCGCCGGGCGTGGACAGGCTTCAGGCTGATCGACATGTCAGCCATTATGCACGAAGTACGCCGACGGCGCCGGAGACCGCTCGGCCAACGGCGCGATCGCCGGTACGTCGGTCTCGCCCAGGAACACCCGCCGTACGACGCGTTCGGCCGCGCGCCCGTCGTCGAACTCGCAGAACTTCTCCCGGTACAGGTGCCGGTGCTTGGCCGCCTCGGGCGCGGCGAACGTGCCGTTCCGGAGCGCGGCGTACAACTCCTCGGCGGACCGTGCCACCACGCCGGGCGGGAACTCGGCGACGTCGAAGTACGTGCCACGCCGGCCGTCGTAGAACGCCTGGTCCTCGACGTGCAGCATGATCGGCCGATCGAGGTTCGCGTAGTCGAAGGTGATCGACGAGTAGTCCGAGATGAGTACGTCGGCCGCCAGCATGAGGTCCTCGACCCGCGGGTGCCGCGACACGTCGATCACCACTCCGGAGTGGGATTCCGGTGCTGCGGACAACGAGTAGTGGGTGCGCACGAGCACCCGGCCGTGCTCACCGGCCGCAGCCGCCAGTTGGTCCAGGTCGAGCCGGACGCCGGTCCCGCCGAGGTCTTGCAGCCCGGTCGGCAGTCGTACCGAGTCGACGCCGTCGCGGAACGTCGGCGCGTACAGGATCACCAGGTGAGAGTCGTCGAACCCGAGCGCTGCGCGGACCGCCCGGACCTGCTCCAGGGATGCGTTGAGCAGTCGGTCGTTGCGCGGATAGCCGTACTCGAGCTCCTCGAAGTACGACGGGTAGGTGCGCTCCCAGATCTCCGACGAGTACCGGTTCGAGGACAGGTTGAAGTCCCAGCGATCGACCTGACGCATGAGCTCGTCGAGATCGAGGTCCCTGCACGCCTGGGGATGGTGCCGGAGGTCGGTGCCCATCGTCTTCAGCGGCGTACCGTGCTGGGTCTGCAGATGGATCTGGCCCTCGCGCTTGTCCAGGTTCTTCGGCCAGTTCATGTTGCTGACGAAGTACGTCGCCTTGTCGAGCAGCTTCTCGTACGCCGGGGAGTCCGCGACGACGTACTCGACGCCCTCCGGGACCGCGTCGACGTGCTCGTTGTCGACGACCCAGACCCCGCGCAGGTGCGGAGCCAGCTCGGCCGCCTTCTCGTAGATCGCGCGCGGGTTGCAGGCGTACTGCTTGAACCAGTAGGCGGCGTACGCGACCAGGTTCGGGTCGAGCTTGCCGCGCCGCAGCAGCTTGCCGACCGTCTTGCCCGCACTCGGGACGTGCAGCATCCGCGCGCTCAGCTTGAGCGTGGAGTAGGTCGCGTAGTCGTCGTGGATCAGCAGCCAGCGCTTGAACCCGCGGGCGGTCCGGTCGGCGCCGTACCCCTCCGGCTTCCAGCGCTTGGCGAAGGCGTGCGCCGTATGGAAGAACTCGGCCCGGTCGTCGGCGTCGATCCGCTCGGGCTTGGCGAGTACGGCGAGGATGTGGTCCAGCGACCGGTCGAACGCGAACCGGCGCCAGCCGGCCAGCTCCGGGTCGGACTGGATGAACGCGTGCACGCGGTCGTACTGGTCGAAGATGTCCCACTGCCGGCGGCCGCTGGTGGCGTGGATGTTGCCGCCGGTCCGATGCTGCCGGTAGTGCACGACGACCCGGTCCAGGGTGGCGATCCGCTCCGCGGTCAGCATCGTCGAGTAGGTCCAGGGCGCGTCCTCGTAGAAGCCGCTCGTGAAGGCGAAGCCGTGCCGGGTCAGGAACTGGCGGCGGTAGGCCTTGTTCCAGACCACCTCGAGGAAGGTCAGGAAGATCGGCCGCTCGGCCGCCGTGAACACCCCGGCGCCCTCGCGGGCGAACGCGTCGTGCCGCTGGCTGCCCATGACCCGGCCGTCCCAGAAGACCCGCTCGTAGTCGAACAGCACGAGGTCCGGCTGGTTGGCGGTGTCTATGCGGGCCGCGATGGCCTCCAGCGAGCCCGGCAGGTAGCTGTCGTCGGCGTCGAGGAACAGCACGTACTCGCCGCGGCACTCCTTCAGGCCGGCGTTCCGGGCCGGTCCGAGGCCGACGTTGTCGTCCAGGTGCAGCGCCCGGACCCGCGCGTCGGCGGCGGCGTACTCGTCCAGGATCCGGCCGGACCCGTCCGGATCGGCGTCGTCCACCCCGATCACCTCGAAGTCGGTGAACGACTGCCCGAGCACCGAGTCCAGACACGGCCGCAGCCAGGCCCGCGAGGCATGGCAGGGGACCACGATGCTGAACCTGGGGACGGTGCCGAGCGCCATGCCTAGTCATCCTATGGTGCAGCTATGAGTACTGATGTGTTCGAGCCATTGGCCGGTCTCGAGGGGGTCGGGTCGGCGGCACGGGCGGCCCGGGACGCGGTCGACGTACTGCTCCGGGATCGCGGGCTGCGCCGGGTCGGTTCGGACATGACCGCCGAGGCCCTGCTGCGGGGCGCGCACGCCTCAGCGGCGCTGGCCGGCAGCACGGCTGCTCTGGACGAGGTACGGCGAGGTGATGCCGACGGACTGGTCGCCGGCGCGGTGCGGATGACCGGCGAGCTGATGTCGCTCGCGCCACAGGTGGACAAGGCGCCGGTGCAGGTCTGGACCAGACTGCACCAGTTGGCCGCCGCCGACCTGGTCGCGGAGGACCAGTTGGGCCATCTCCGGACCAGTGCGGAACCTCTGCCGGACGACATCCCCGGGCTGCCGCCGGCGCCCGGTGCCGACGAGATGTGGGAGCGGCTGAGTGCCCTCGCGCAGAACCTGACCCGCCCGACCAAGGCGCCCGGTCTCGTCGTCGCGGCGATCGTGCACGCCGAGCTCGCCGTCCTGCGCCCGTTCCCGGCGGCCAACGGACTCGTTGCCCGGGCCGCCGAGCGCCTGCTGTTGGTTGCCCGGGGCATCGACCCGGTGGCGGTCACGGTCCCGGAGGGCGGTCACTATGTGTTGCGGGCGACCTATGCGTCGGGTCTCACCGACTACACAGCGCGAGGATTGACCGGCGTTCGTGATTGGTTGCTGCGGTCCTGCGAGGTCGTGACAAGAGGTGCCGAGCTCTCGCCGCTCTCGTCCTGAGTGAACATGCGAACGGCGTTCTCGAGTGAGAACGCCGTCGCTGGCACGTCGCCCTGGTTACCATGCGTGCACCTGTTTGCCGCCACAGGACGAGCCTGGGTCGCGCTGCCCGTTTGGGATGGGCTGGTCGCCGCGTGGGTACCTGGGTTCCCGTGCAATCTCTACCGGACCCTGAGGCCCTTTGTTGATTCCTTTGTACTCCTGAAACCCCTTTCTGTGAAGGGGAAGCGGAGTCCTTCATGGAGTTGAGAACAATGAAGCCCGCTTCAGCTTTCAGCTCGTCCGGGACCGCCGCCGGGAGGCCAGCAGCAGTGCTCCGGCGGCGATCGCCGCGACCAGGCCGGCCGCCAGCGCGGGGCGTCGTACGGCGGGGAAACCGGCCCGCTCGCCCGGCTCCGCGAACGCCAGGATCGGCCAGCCGCGCTCGAGCGCGACCCGGCGCAACGCCTTGTCCGGGTTGACCGCGTGCGGGTGCCCGACCGCGGCCAGCAGCGGCTCGTCGGTGATCGAATCCGAGTACCCGTAGGAACTCGCGAGGTCGTAGCCCTCGGTCGCGGCCAGGGCCTCGATCGCGGTCACCTTGTTCGGACCGTACGCGTACTCGGCGATCTCGCCGGTGTACTTGCCGTCGGCAACGACCATCCGGGTGGCGATCACCCGGTCGGCGCCGAGCATCGCGCCGATCGGCTCCACCACCTCGGCGCCGGACGACGACACGATCACCACGTCCCGGCCGGCCGCGTGATGCTGCGCGATCAGCTCGACCGCCTCGGTGTGGATCATCGGGCGGACGATGTGGTCCAGCGTGTCGGCGACGATCGCCTGCACCGTCGAGACGTCCCAGCCTGTGCACATCGCGGAGATGTACTCCCGCATCCGCTCCATCTGGTCGTGGTCCGCGCCGCCGAGCAGATAGACGAACTGGGCGTAGGCGCTGCGCAGGACCGTCCGGCGGTTGATCAGGCCGCCGGCGTAGAACGGCCGCGAGAACGCCAGCGTGCTCGAGCGGGCCAGAATGGTCTTGTCCAGATCGAAGAAGGCCGCCGATCGAGCCGTTCCGGGATGCGCCATGCAGTCGAGGATAGGCAGCCGGGAGAAACGCCGGGGACCCGGGCTTTTGCGTGGGCCGGTATCCCGTTAGACTAGTCGGCAGTGTGACAGTGACACTGGCTGGAAGCACCCGATCGGGTGGGACTGGCGCTTGGGCGAAACGCAATCAGTTGAAATTGAACTGAGATGTGTGAAGCCCGAACTCGGGGGGTACAAACTCTCTGACAGTGGCAGACTGTCGCCTCCTGAACGGCCCCCGGCTCCTCCCCCCGAGCCCGTGGCCGAAGACGGCCCCCGGTCACCCCCCCGCCGGGGGCCGTCGCCTTTCTCCGATCAGCCAAGTAAGCGTAAAGATTCTCGCTTTTCTGCGCGTGGGAGCGTTCTCACTTTATGCAGGGTCTTGACAATGTAATTGAGCAGTCACAGGTTGTAAGGCATGAAACCGCCTGCACACCGCCCCCAGGCAGCGGTCGTCATCAGCCTGCTCGTCGTGATCATGGCCTTCCTGGTCCCCGGCTCCGCCTCCGCGGCCGCCAATCTCGTCACCAACGCCGGCTTCGAGTCCGGCACGCTTTCCGGCTGGTCATGCCCGGCCGGCGGCGTCACGACCTCCGCGCCGCACTCCGGTTCGTACGCCCTCGAGGCGACGCCGAGTGGGAGTGACATCGCCCGGTGTTCCCAGTCGATAGCGGTCCAGCCCAATACGGCGTACACGCTGTCGGCGTGGGTGAAGGGGTCGAACGTCTACCTCGGTGTGGAGGGTGGTCCCTCGACGTGGACCACGAGTTCCGGGTGGAGTCAGCTGACCGTGCCGTTCACCACGGGTGCCTCGTCTTCCGTGACGATCTACGTCCACAGTTGGTACGCGCTCCCGGCGTACCAGGTTGACGACGTCGTGCTGGACGGACCTGGCGGGACGCAGGACACCACGCCGCCGTCGACCCCGGGTGGTCTGGCGGTCGGCAGCCCGACCTCGAGCTCGCTGAAGCTGACCTGGTCCACCGCGTCCGACGCGAACGGCATCGACCACTACGACGTCGTCCGAGGGGCTGGGGCCGCGCAGAGCGTCGGCAACGTGACCAGCTGGACCGCTACCGGGCTTACTGCGTCGACGACCTACTCGTTCAAGGTCCGGGCGTGCGACCCCAGCGGCAACTGCTCGCCGTACGGCGCGGCCGTGTCGGGCACCACGTCCGACGGCGGCACCAACCCACCGGTCGGCAGCCTGCCCGCCCACGTGCTCACCGGGTACTGGCAGAACTTCAACAACGGTGCGACGGTGCAGAAGATCTCCGACGTGCCGGCGGCGTACGACCTGATCGCGGTGGCCTTCGCGGACGCCGACGCGTCGAAGCCGGGCGGCATCACGTTCAACCTGGACAGCGCCGGGCTCGGCGGATACACGGTCGCGCAGTTCAAGGCGGACATCGCGGCGAAGCAGGCGGCCGGTAAGAAGGTCATCCTGTCCGTCGGCGGTCAGAACGGCACCATCTCGGTCGCCGACCCGACAGCAGCGTCCAACTTCGCGTCGAGCGCTCTCTCGGTGCTGCGTGAGTATGGGTTCGACGGGATCGACATCGACCTGGAGAACGGGGTCAACGCGCAGTACATGGGTCAGGCGCTGCGGAGCCTGCAGAGCCAGTTCGGCAGCGGGCTGGTGATCACCATGGCGCCACAGACGATCGACATGCAGAGCACGTCGTTCGAGTACTTCAAGCTCGCGCTGGCGATCAAGGACATCCTGACCATCGTCAACGTGCAGTACTACAACTCGGGCTCGATGAACGGCTGTGACGGCCAGGTGTACTCGCAGGGCTCGGTCGACTTCATCACCGCCCAGGCCTGCATCATGCTGCAGGGTGGCCTGCGTCCCGACCAGGTCGGGCTCGGCCTGCCGGCGTCGTCGCGAGCGGCCGGGAGCGGATACGTGTCGCCGACTGTGGTCAACAACGCGCTGGACTGCCTGGCCAAGGGCACCGGGTGCGGCAACTACAAGCCGAGCACTCCGTGGCCGTCGCTGCGCGGTGCGATGACCTGGTCGACCAACTGGGACGCGTCGAACGGCAACCAGTTCGCGACCCAGGTCGGCGGCCACGTGCACGCCTTACCCTGATCGCGCGCCTGATCATGCACAGCTATCGACCGGCTCCGCTGCTGGAGGCGCTCGGTGTCTGCTCGGAGGACGAGCAGCTCTACCGGGCGCTTCTGGCCCGCCCGGAGTCCACAGCGACCTCTCTGGCCTTGTCAGTCGACTGGCCGGCCAACCGAGTCGGCCGGCATCTCAGGTCACTACTGTCCCTCGGCCTTGCGTCCCGGACACCAGGCCGGCCCGCCCGCTACGTGCCGGCCGTACCAGACGCCGCGGTCGAGCTGCTCGCGCTGCGGAAGCAGGCAGCGATCGTGGAGGCCCGGCTGGGTGCTGCGGCGCTGACAGCCGAGTTCAGACAGCCGGACGCGTTCACGGTCATCCGTGGCGCCGAGGCGATCGCCCAGCGGTTCTACCAGGCGCAGCAGTGCGCACAGGACGAAGTACTCGTGCTGGACCGGTTGCCGTACGCCTTGTTCGCCGCCCGTGGTGTGACCTACCGGACGATCTACGACATGGCGTCACTGTCCGAGCCTGGCGATCTGGTGGCGGCTCGAGCGTCGGGCTGTTGCCGGATGCTGCGCGACGTACCGCTGAAACTGGTCATCCTCGACCGCCGTACGGCGCTCCTCCCGACCGGGCCGGATGTCGTCGTAGAACTAGGACCGTCGAGCCTCCTGGACGCCCTACTGCGCCTGTTCGACCTGCTGTGGCGACAAGCCAGTCCGCTGACTCCCTCCGTGTCCGAAGGCCCACTCACGCCGGACGACCAGCAGCTCCTGTCCCTGGCTGCCGCCGGACTGACAGACCAAGCCATCGCCCGGCGTCTGGGTGTGGCCCAACGGACTGTAGAACGTCGAATGCAGCGCATCCTCAAAGCCCTGGACGCCACCACCCGCTTCCAAGCCGGCCTCCGCGCGGGCCAGCAGGGCCTGCTTGTCTAGCTTTAGTCGGTTACGTCCGCCACGGTGGCGCTCAGGGCCTTCGTCAGGGCCTCGGCGTCCACCGTGATCCCCACCCCATGGTCACCGCCGCCGATCGAGATGGTGCCGGTGATCCGCTCGTCCGCGATCACCGGCCAGGCGTGGGTGCTTCCGAGCGGCGTGATCGTCCCGCGGACGTAGCCGGTGACGGCGAACGCCGTGTCCTTGTCCGGCATCGAGATCCGGTTCACGCCGAGCAGTGTCCGCAGCTTCGGCCACGCGATCTCGCGGTCGCCCGGCACCAGGACGAACCGGTAGTCGTCGTCGGACAGCCGCACCACGATCGTCTTGATCAGCCGCGCCGGCTCGATGCCGCGCGCCGCAGCGGCCTCCTCCAGCGAGTTCACCCGGCCGTGCCTGGTCACCTCGTAGGTGAGCCCCAACTGATCAGCCGCATCGGTCGCTTTGGTCACCCACTTAGTTTTGCACCCGGCTGGGAACGTTCTTCAGCAGCAGCGCGAGCACCAGCGTCACGAGGAACAATGCTCCGGCCTCGGCCGCCACCCCAGTCCACTCGGCGCGGCTCCACGCCGTACCTGCAAGGCCGCCGAAGACCGAGGAGCCCAGGTAGAACGCGAAAAGGTACATGCTCGACGCCTGTCCGGTCCCGACGCCGCTCGCATGCGCCCGGGCCGGCACCCAGCCGCTGGCGACCCCGTGCACCGCGAAGAAGCCCGCGGTCATCACAGCCAGCCCCAGCACGATCAACGGCAGCGGAGCCGCAAGCGTGATCGCTACGCCGGCCAGTGTGATCAGGCACCCGACCGGCACCACGGCTCGCCGACCGTACCGATCGGCGAGCGTCCCAGCCGTCGCCGACCCGGCTGACCCGAGGAGATAGACACAGAAGACCAGCCCGGCTGCTCCGGCGCTCAGCTCGTACGGCGAACCGGACAGGCGGAAGACCGCTCCGTTGTAGACAGCCACGAACGCGCCCACCGCCGTCGCAGCGATCCCGTACAGCGCGAGCAGCGCCGGGTCACGCAGTACGCGGAACAGGTCGTGTGGTCGCGCGGCGCTCGGGTGGAAGTTCCTTGACGCGGGCAGCAACAGCCAGACGACAGCCGCGCACAGTACGCCGACCGTAGCGATCCCGGCGGTCGCGAACCGCCACCCGCCGAGGTCCGACAACCCGCCTGCGATGAGGCGGCCCGCCATACCGCCAACCGCCGTACCCGCGATGTAGAGGCCGCTGGCGCGCGCGTGGCTGTCCTGGTGCACCTCCTCGCGCAGGTACGCCATTGCGACCGCAGGCAGCCCGGCCATCGCGATTCCCTGCAGACCGCGCAGCGCGAGCAGCAGGTGCCACGTCGGCGCGAACGCGCTGAGCAGCGCGAACACCGACGTCGCAGCGACCGACCAGCGCATCAGATTGGTCCGGCCGAGCGCCTCGGACGCCGGACCGGCGATCAGCAACGCCAGACCTAGACCGAACGTCGCGAACGACACGCTGAACGCGCTCTGGCTGGGCGAGACGTGAAACGCATCGACCAGCTGGGGCAGCAGCGGCTGTGTGCTGTAGAGGAGAGCGAACGTCGCCAGCCCAGCCGCGAACAGCGCGACGGACAACTTGCGGTACTCGGGGTCTCCGGGCAAGTAGCCGGTCTGGCGGGCGACGGACTGGTGCATGTCTTCGACGGTCGCACGGCTGGAGCGATACGTAAAATGTCGATCTCAGCAGAAATCGATACGCTTATCGCATGCACGTCGAGGATCTGCGGTGGTTCGTCGTACTCGCCGAGACCGAGCACCTCACCGAGGCGGCGGCCGCCCTGGGGACGAGTCAGCCGAATCTGTCCCGGTCGCTGCAGCGGGTCGAGCGGGCGTTCGGGGTGCCGCTGTTCGAGCGGGAGCGTCGCGGCGTACGGCTGAATCCGTACGGCCGGCTGGTTCTGGATGCGGCGCGAGCAGGGACTGCGGCCGTGGATACGGCGAAGCGCCGGATCGACGCGTTGCTCGACCCGGAGTCCGGCACGGTGCGACTCGCGTTCCTGCACTCGGTCGCCACCAGCCTGATGCCGGACCTGCTGAAGGCTTTCCGGGCGGTGGCACCGAACATCGGGTTCGCGCTGCGGCAGGAGCCCGCGCACGACATCGTCCAGGACCTGGAGAGCGGTGAGGCCGAGATCGCGATCATCGCGCCGCGGCCGGACCCGGCGCGCTTCGGTTGGCACCTGCTCGAGCGGCAGCGGCTGTATCTCCACGTGCCGCCCGGTCACGCGCTCGCCTCCCGGCGCCGGGTCGAGCTGGAGTCGGCCCGGGATGAGGCGTTCGTCGGTCTGCAGCCCGGGTTCGGCTTCCGGCGGGTGACGGACCGGTTGTGCGAGGAGGCGGGGTTCAGTCCGCGGCTGGCGTTCGAGGCGACCGACCTCGCGACGATCGACAGCCTGGTCGGTGCCGGTCTCGGTGTGGCGATCCTTCCGGCCGGTGCGGTCCGTGGGAACGACAGCGGCGCGGTATCCGTTCCGTTGGCCGGCGTACGGGCCCGGCGGGAGATCGGTATGGCGTGGCGGCTGAGCATGCCGCTGACGCCCGCGGCCGAGCGGTTCCGAACGTTTGTCAGATCGCGCCCGGTAACGACCAGCTGACCGCATTCGCCGCGACTTCCGTAGCGTTCGTCCCAATTTCGCGGTGTCGACTTGCACAGAGAGGGCTTTCCCCCGCACCCTTGCCCTCGTGAGGAAGCGTCTGGGTTCGTTCCGGCCGAGTCGCCGGCTGTTGTTCGCAGCCGGGACCGCGGCGGCTGCGTCGACGGTCGCCGCCGCCACCGCGGCGGAGGCGGTCCCAGGTTCCCCGGCGGCCGGACTGCTTTCCCTCGGCGCCTACGGCTCCGGCGTGCTCGGTGCCTGGGAGCGCCAGGCACGGGCGATCTCGAACGAGCAGCAGATCCGCAAGGCCCGGGAGACCGACGGGGTCTTCATGTTCGGCGACAGCATCGGCGTCCAGGACGGACCGGCGCTCGCCCGGCAGCTGACCCAGCTCGGGATCAACATCGCCGTCCACAACTGGGCCGGGCGGCCGGTGACCCCCGCGGTCGACGCTCTCGACCTCTGGGCGCAGCAGTACGGACTGCCGCACCGGATCGTGATGTCGGTCGGGTCCAACGACATCTTCATGCCGCCGGCCGTCGAGGCCCAGGTCGACCGGACCATGAGGATCGTCGGCGAGGAGCGGATCGTCTACTGGGTCAACGTGCAGGCGGCCCGCACCGCCCACGGCCCCGACATCAAGGTCGCGGACCAGCGCAACAGCGCCTGGATCAACCTGCAGCTCGCCGACGCCCAGCGTCGCTACGACAACCTGCGGATCGTGCGCTGGGCCGAGCACCTGGCGTCCAGCCCCAACCGCCTGGCCCGCCTGCTCCGCGACGGCCTGCACCCGTCGGTCCCGCTCGGGCAGAACGCCCGCAACGGCCTGATCATCGAAGCGATCAAGGCCGGCTGAGTGCGGCGCTGACGCCGCACCCAGCCGTCTTGTTCAGCAGTTCCCGCTCAGAAGCCCGCTGTGATGCGGGTGAAGTCCCAGTCGGCCTGGGCGATGCCGCTGCAGTTGGACACCACGCCGCCGCCGGCGCAGCCGCGGTCACGGTTGACCGACCAGAACGCCAGCCGGCTGAGCCCGTTGCTCTTCGCCCAGTTGGTGATGTTCTGCCAGGTCGCGGTCGTGGTCATCTCCTGCTGGTCGGACAGACCGTTCATACCGGAGATGCCCTGGTGCGCGTACGCCTCCGCCGTGGACCAGCCGAAGGTGGCCTTCAGCTTGTTGTTCAGGCCCTGCGACGCGCCGACCGTGTCGTTGTAGATGTTCGAGCTGCCGAAGTCGAACGGCATCAGCGTGAACACGTCGATGTTCGCGCCGAGTTCCTTCGACCGGTCGATCAGCCGGTTGCCGTAGTACGTCGGACCGGTCGTCGACGTACCGAACGTGACGACGGTCCGGATCCCCGGGTTGTTCTGCTTGACGATCTTCAGCGCGTTCAGGATGCGGTCCTGGACGGCCTCGTTCTCGAACTCGTCGGAGTTCTCGATGTCGATGTCGATCGCCTTCAGGCTGTAGGCGTTGATGACCTGCTGGTACGCGCCGGCCAGCGCCTCGGGGGTGCTGCAGTTCGGGCCGAGCTTGTTACCGCTCCAGCCGCCGAACGACGGCACGATGTCGCCACCGGCCGCGCGGATCTGGGCGATCGCGTTGGCGTCGGCACTGCCCTGCAGCGGGCGGCTGCCGTCCCAGGCCGGGTTGCAGCCGCCGGACGACAGGACGAACGCCATGGTGAACCACTTGATACCCGTCGCGTTCATCACGGTCGCCGGGTTCGGCGGGTCACCCCAGCCCATGTACAGGTACGGCGCGGCCTGCTTGGTGCCCGTATTGCCGCCACCGGCGCCGGTCTTGACGGAGATGGTGCTGCTCTTCGCGCCTTCTCCGGCGCTGTTCGACGCACTCACCTGGTAGCTGTACGTCGTGTTCGCGGCGAGTCCGGAGTCCGTGTACGACGTGCTGCTCGGGCTGCCGACCTTCGTGCCGTTCCGGTAGACGTTGTAGCTGGTCGCACCGGACGCGGCCGACCACGTGAGGCTCACCGACGACGCGGACGACGTACCGGAGAGACCTGTGGGTGCACCGGGGACGGTGCCGCCACCGCCGCCTGAGCACGAGCCGCCGTTCAAGCGGCACGCGGCCAGGCCGGGGAAGTTGCCCGGGCTGCCGTTGAAGCCGAAGGTGACAGTCGCGCCAGGAGCCAGTGGGCCGGCCCAGCTCGGCGGTGTGAACGTGTGCGTCTGTCCGCTGCTGGTGTGGGTTGCGTCCCACGTAGAGCTGACGGTGTAGCCGGACGGGAAGTCCAGCGCGACCGACCAGGTGCTGAGAGAACTGGTGGTGCCGTTGGTGACGGTCACCTTGCCCTCGAAGCCGGTGCCCCAGTCGGACACTTTGGTGAAGCTGGCAGTGACACCTGCCGCGTTGGCTGCCTGTGCGGTCAGCAGGGCGACAACAACGGCCGTGACGGCCGCTATCGCCAAGGTGATGCGTTTCATGATGCTCCGATCAGTGGGCGGTACGTGATCAGACCCGGCCCCAGAGTGCGGGGACGTTCGGCGGCTCCCAGCCGACCAGGGACGTGTGGCCCTGGATGCACTTGTAGGTGACGCCGTCGTAGCTCACGAGCGCACCGGTCGCGTACGTCGTGTTCGGGGCCCACGGGGTGGCCGTGCCGGGCGGTGTGGTCGGCGGCGTCGTCGGGGGAGTCGTGGGCGGTGTGGTGGGCGGTGTGGTGGGTGGTGTGGTGGGTGGGCCGCTGCATCCGGCCGTGCCGGCGTTGACGGAGTCGACCACGTTGTTGAAGAGGGTGACCCCCGGGTCCAGCGCCTCGAGCGAGTACATCATCGCGCCGGCCAGCCCGTTGCAGTGCTGGTAGTCGGCCTTCGCCTTGATCGACTGGGCGTTGTCACCGGACCAGAACGTGCCGTTGCTGTAGAACCAGGACGACTTGGTGGTGTCGTCGAAGTGCGTGGCGGACGGGTTGTCCACGAAGCCGGTGAGTTCCTTGTAGAACGAGACACCCGGCACGTTCCCGCTCAGCGCGTGTCCATCGGCCGCCCCGGTCGCGGTCTGGTACTTGCCGTTGTCAGTGGCCGGAACACCCTTCCATCCCCTGTAGTAGAAGGGATATCCGATACTGAGCTTGTTCGCCGGGAACCCGCCCGGGATGCCGTACGCCGAGTCGCCAGTTGTCCACGCCTTCACCGCGGAGTCGACGGAGTACTTGCCCTGACCCGGTGGGATCGGGTTGCTCGGATCGTTCGGCGCCGTGTAAAGCGGGTCCTGGAAGTTCGTCGGCCCGGTGGCCTCCCAGCCGCCGTGCATGTCGTACGTCATCACGTTGTTGTAGTCGAGGTACTGTCCGATCTTGTCGGTCTCGATCGTGGCGATCTTGTCCTGTCCGGCCGGGGTCGCGGCAGTCAGGTAGTACTTCTTTCCGGTCTGCCCGCCGTACGCGTCCAGCTGTGCGCGGAACTCGGCCAGCAGCAGTGTGAAGTTGTGCTTGTCGGCGGCGCTGTAGTGGTTGCCGACGTGACCGTTGGGCGAGCCCGGGTACTCCCAGTCGAGGTCGACACCATCGAAGATGCCGGCCGCCGTACCGGGGCCGCCGAAGCCGTCGATCACCGGCAGGTCGCCCTTGAGGAACATGTTCACGCAGGAGCTGACGAAGGCCTTGCGCTTGGCGTCGGTGGAGGCGGCGTCGGAGAAGTACTTCGAGTACGTCCAGCCGCCGATCGAGATCAGGATCTTCAGGTTCGGCACCTTCGCCTTCAGCTTCTTGAGCTGGTTGAAGTTGCCCTGGATCGGCTGGTTCCAGACGTCGCCGACCCCGTCGACGCTGATGTCCGCGCCGTACGACTTGCCGTAGTCGGCGAACGCGTCCCCGGCGCCGTCGCCGGCGTTCGGGTTGTTCTCGTCCTGCGACGCGGCCTTGTTGGCCATGAAGCAGGTGTGGTTGACCGGATCGATGTTGGCGAACGCGTAGTTCAGGAAGTCCAGCTTCGCGCCGGCTCCGGTGGTGATCAGGTTCTTGGGATAGAAGGCGTTGGCGTAGATCCCCCACTGGGTGAAGTACGCCGTCTTGACGCCGCCGCTGGTCGCCTGTGGCGCCGCGACGGCTGCGTTGGCCGTGGTGGCGTCCGAGCTCGCGAGGGAGACGCCGGCGGCGGTGATCAGGGCGGTGGCCGCGACACTGGCTGTGGCGGCGAGCATGCGCAATCGACTCATCTGTTCCTCCGGAGCGATGGGGCGGAAGCGGTCCGGTGAAATTTAGTTAAAGACGCTTCGAAAGGAACCGTAACTGTTCCCGGCGGGTTGGTCGCGGGCTCGTCGTGGCGGGTTCCCGCTGCTGACGGAAACCCGACAGCGCTTTGTCCACAGGCATCCGGTCGCGTTCCCGGAAGCGGCCCGGCAACGGCATGTTCTTGGTATGGACACGAACTCACCAAGCTCATCGGTGCTGATGGCAACTACCAACGAAGCTCTGCTCGACGACCTGCTCCGGCTGGCCGCGGCCGCATCCGTGACGCCCCTCGTCGAGCTCGATCTGCTCAACCTGCGGCGCCACTGGCATGCCTGTTCACTGGTCGTTCTCGGCCGCGACCTGGCGGAGCCGCTGGCGCGCGTACAACCCGCGCACCGGCCAGGTGTGGTCGTGGTCGGTTCGACGTCGGACGGCGACGATCTCTACCGGTGTGCCTTCGACGTCGGCGCCGATGCCGTCTGCCGACTACCCGACGACGAGCCGCTGCTCGCCGGCAAGCTTGCGGATGCCCTGGACGGTGTCGACCGATCTGCCGTCACCCTGGCGTTCGTCGGCGGCTGCGGGGGAGCAGGGTCGACCACGCTCGCCGCCGCGGTGGCCGTTGTCGGCAATCGGCGCGGGTTCCGCACGATGCTGATCGACGGCGACCCGCTCGGAGGCGGCATCGAGCTTGCCCTCGGCATCGAGCACGACCCCGGTGACCGGTGGCCGAAGCTCCTGAACGCCTCCGGCCGAGTCAGCGCCGTCGCTCTGCGCTCCGCACTACCTTCCGTCGACGGATTGTCGGTCCTGTCCTGGGATCAGTCCGATGTCACCGTCCTGCCGCCGGACACGATGAGCTCGGTGATCGGCGCAGCTCAACGCAGCGCCGACCTGGTCGTCCTCGACCTCCCGCGCCGCGCGGACCCCGCCGTAGAAGAGGGCTTCATCCGCTCCACAGCGACCCTTCTGGTCGTACCGTGCGATGTCCGCTCGGTCGCAGCCGCCAAACGCCTCTCCGGCCCTCTCCGAGCGGTCGCCGGCGACCTCCGCGTAGTGGTCCGAGACTCCCGCGCAGGCCTCGCCCCTGCCGACGTCGCCGCCCACCTCTCCTTGCCCCTAGCAACAAAGCTCGGCCACGACAAAACCCTCCCCGTCGCCATGGATCAAGGCCATTTCTCCCTGAATCCGCGAAGCCCTCTCACCCGAACCGCCACCACCCTTCTGGACCTCTTCCCCCCACCTCACCCAACGCCCACCTAGCCCAATCTGAGAAGAGAGGTGCCCGCATGCCTAACACCGTCGTACCTGCAGGCCTTCTGGACCGCGTCCGCAGCACCCTCGCACTCACCGGCGCCGAGCCAACCCCAGTGCACGTAGCAGCAGCTCTCCGCGCCGACGGCACCATCTGCGGCGACGCCATGGTCCTCGCAGTAGTCACGGCCCTGCGTAGAGAAGCCCTAGGAGCCGGCCCACTCGACAGCCTGCTCGCCGAGCCGGGCGTCACCGACATCCTGGTCAACGGCCCCGACGAGGTCTACATCGACCGTGGCCGCGGCCTCGAGTTCGTCGCGATCCGCACCGGAGACGAATCGGCCATCCGCCGCCTCGCCACCCGCCTCGCCGCTGCGGCCGGCCGCCGCCTCGACGACTCGACCCCGTACGTCGACGTCCGCCTCGCCGACGGCACCCGCTTTCACGCCGTCCTGGCCCCGATCGCCGCCCCAGGCACCTGCCTGTCCCTGCGCGTTCCGTCCCGCAAGGTCTTCACCCTCGACGACCTGGTAGCCGCCGGCGCCCTCCCGCAAGCAGGCGCTGCGATCCTCCAAGACCTCCTCGACTCCCGCCTCGCCTTCCTCATCAGCGGCGGCACCGGCACTGGCAAGACCACCCTCCTCAATTCCCTGCTCTCATTGGCAAATCCCGCCGAACGCCTGGTCCTGGTAGAAGACGCCAACGAGCTCCGCCCGGATCACCCACACGTGGTCCGCCTCGAAGCCCGCCCACCCAACATCGAGGGCAGCGGCGAGATCTCCCTCCGAGACCTCGTCCGCCAAGCCCTCCGCATGCGCCCCGACCGCTTGGTCGTAGGCGAGGTCCGGGGCCCCGAAGTAGTAGATCTCCTGACCGCACTGAACACCGGCCATGAAGGCGGCTGCGGCACCATCCACGCGAACTCCGCCTCGGACGTACCCGCCCGCTTGGAAGCCCTAGGTGCCCTCGCTGGTCTGTCCCAATCCGCCGTCCAAAGCCAAGCAGCATCCGCACTACACGCCGTCATCCACCTGACCCGAACCCCCACCGGCCACCGCCGAATCACCGAAATCCATACCCTCAGCAAACCCCCGAACGGCCCTCTGACCACCCACCCCGCAGTCACCTTCCACCCCGACAACACCCTCACCCTCCACCCTCCATCCCGCCTCTTCACCACCCCCGCTCAGGCAACCCCCGCAGGTGCCGCATGAACCCAGCTGCCCTCGCTGCCCTCCTAACCTTCCTCACCTGCACCTTCGCCCGCCCACCCCGATCTGCAGGCCTCCACCGACTGACTCCCGCCGCCCGCACACGACGAGCCCACCTCAGATCACCCAACTCCCGGATCTGGCTCCTGGCCCCACCAACGGCATTAGCCACCGCCCTCCTCGGCCCCCAAGCGCTCGTCACCGCCCTGGCCGCAGCAGCCGTCGTCGCCTTGATCGCCCACCAACGAGCCCGCCACCAAAACCAGAAGTCAATCGCAACCCGCCGAGCCAACATCATCGAAGCCCTCGACGTACTCTCCGCCGACCTCACCGCCGGCCGCCCACCCATCGCCGCACTGGAAGGCGCCGCGTCCATCAGCCCCGACTTCGAACTGCCCTACGCCGCAGCCAAGCTCGGTGCCGACGTCCCCGCCGCGCTCACCCGGGCCGCCGCCAAACCCGGCGCGACGAGCCTCCGGGCCCTGGCCGCAGCCTGGCGCGTCACCGAAGAATCCGGCGCCGCCTTCGCCACCCTCACCGAACGCCTGGCCGACTACCTCCGAGCCGACGAGGCAATCCACCGCCAAACCGAATCCAGCCTCGCGGGCGCCCGCTCCACGGCCCGAATCCTGGCCGTCCTCCCGGCTTTCGGCATAGCGCTCGGCTACCTCCTGGGGGCCGACCCCATCACGTTCCTAACCACCACCCCACCGGGCTGGGTCTGCCTAGCCGCTGGCCTCGCCCTCACGGCAACAGGCCTCCACTGGACCACCCAAATAGCCACCCCTCAAACCTGAAGCCCACCCTTCGCACCTACCCACCGCCGGTGCAGACCACCGCGCCCACGCACCGCGCCCACGCACCGCGCCCAGGCACCGCGCCCACTCACCCACTGCACGCACCTCACCGCGCGTTCACCCGCACCCCACGAGACTCCGCATGCTCCACGCACTGACCGCAGCCGCAGCTGTTGCCCTAAGCACCTATTTCCTCATCCCACCCCGACCCAACCTCCGCCGGCTGACCCCACCGCAACCTCGCGTCCGCCGCCACTCCCCGCGATCCCACCGGCTAGCCGCAACAGCCGTGGCACTCTCCGCCCTCGCACTCATCGGCCTCCCCTGGGGCCTCATCCCAGCCGCGATCGCGTATTACTCCATCCCCCGAGCCCTGTCCCGCCTCGAACCAGCCACCACCAAACAGCGCAACGCCCGCATAGCCCGCGACCTCCCCCTCGCGATCGATCTCGTGACCGCCTGCCTCCGAGCCGGCCGCCCACCCCAACACGCCCTGACCCTCGTAGCCGAAGCCCTCCCCGGCCCACTAGCCGACGTCTTCACCAAAATCGCCCACCACCTGGCGCTAGGAGCCGATCCCACCACCGCCTGGGCGCACCTACGCACCGAACCCGCCTGCGCCCCTATCGCCCGAGCCATCACCCGCTCACTCCGCTCCGGAGCCCCACTCACCAAAACCCTCGAACACCTCGCGGACGAAACCCGCCGAGCCCACCATCACACCGCCGACCAACAAGCCCGAGCCGCAGAATCCCGAGCCACCCTGCCCCTGGGCCTGTGCTTCCTCCCCGCGTTCGTACTCCTCTCGATCGTCCCAACAATCGCCGACGCCCTGATCCCCTACCTCCTCCACCCCTAACAGCCCGCCCCTTGTCCACAGCCCAGAACTCCTTTGAAAAAAGGCGATCCAACAACGGCATGTTTACGGACAAGCCCCCGCAGCACCCCCAGCCCACCCCGCAGGAGCCCAAATGCCCAAGGCAGCAGCCACCAGCAACCGTCCACTCCTGACCGAAGCCTCCTCGCACCCCGTCCCATATCCCCACAACCAACTCGAGTCCCGCACCCCTGACACCACCAGCCGTGTACGTCGCTCGCGCCTCACCCCCTTCCGCGCTACGAACATTCGCCGCCTTTGTGGCAAAGGCATCAACCGCCTCCGCAACCGCGCAGAACGGGGGGCCGTAACCGCCGAGTACGCGATCATGATCGTCGGCGCCTGCGCCATCGGCGGCGTTCTGGTCGCCCTCCTCAGATCCCCCGCCATGCAGAACGCCCTCAAAGCGATCATCAACTACGGCCTGAAGATCGCCGGCGTAGAAGGCGTACACCTCTGACCCCAAGCCCCCAAAGCCAGCAGGTCAATCAACCCTGACGAGCCGGCAACCCTCGATCCGGCGGCCGGCCGATGCCCCCTCCCCGGCCGGCCGCCACCCCAAGGACCCCCATGCCCACCGCCCAGACTCGCCCACCCATGCGCTCCCGCATCACAAACAACGACCTGCAACTCAAGCCGACCGCTGCACCCGCGCCGGCCACCCGACCCGAGCTGGCCACACCCGACCCGACCCGGCGACCCCCACGATCCGGCAGCCGGCCGATGCCCCTCCCCGGCCGGCCGCCACCCCAAGGACCCCCATGCCCCACCGCGCAGACTCGCCCACCCCACGCGCCCCAACCTCACAAACAACCACCACGCCCCAAGCCAACCACCCAACCCGAGCCAACCACCCAACCCGAGCCAACCACCCAACCCGAGCCAACCACCTGACCCGAGCCAACCACGTGACCCGATCCGGCCACGTGACCCGAGCCGACCACCCAAGCCGAGCCGACCACCCAAGCCGCGCCCGCCGCGCGGCCCGAGCCGAGCGTGGGGCTGTTACGGCTGAGATGGCTTTGGCGCTTCCGGTGCTGGTTTCTCTGCTGCTGTTGGGGATGTGGTCGATCGGTCTCGTCGTGCTGAACATCCGGTGCATAGATGCTGCCCGCGATGTGGCCCGGGCAGTCGCCCGCGGGGAGTCGCTCGATCAGGCGAAGGCGATCGGTCGCCGCACCGTCCCCACAGGCACGATCGTCATCAACCGCGACGCATCAGACATCCAAGTGACCGTCACTGCCACTCCAGCCCACAAGCCACCCCTCCTAGCCTTCCTGTCTCCCACAAGTCTCAAAGCGACCGCCACCCTCCAAGCGGAGCCGGACACACCATGACCCGTACCGAACGAGGCAGCGCCACCCTCCACACCCTCTTCGCAGCCGTACTCCTCTTCACCGCCTTCACCGCAGCAATCCTCTGGTCGGCAATCTCCACCGCCCACCACAAACTCGCCACCGCAGCAGACCTAACCGCCCTAAGCGCCGCCCAATCCCTCAGTGCCGCCCAATCCTCAAGCATCGCTCAGCGCCTAAGTACCGCTCAGCGCCCAAGCACCGCTCAGTTCCCTGGGACCGCTCGGTCCGTCGGCTCCTTCGGTCAGCTCGAACATGACGAGCAGCCTGCGGGCATCGCGCCGCCTGCAACACCCTGTGCGACAGCGGCGCGGGTCGCTGTGCTCAACAAGGTGCGGCTTACTGCGTGCGTTGTCGCTTCCGACGCAGTAACCGTTGAAGTCTCACTCCAGCTTGATCTGCGGCTGACGCGTCCAACTCTGACCGCGGCGGCCCGTGCCGGGCCGCTATAACTTCGCCGCGTCAACCACTCGTTGCGTGCTCGGTTCTGGTGTGATCGCGATCTGGTCGCAATCTGGTAGAGATGCCGCGTTGATGTGGACGACGTACGGGAGGGCGCTCCATGATCGGGAACCGAGTACTGCTCATGTTCCCGGACGTACTTCCCCGGCGCCCGGACGGTTACCTCGGAGGCTCGTTTGCCCAACCGGATTCGGCTGCTGCTGGTCGACGACCAGATCCTCAGCCGAGGCTTGCTCCGCAGCGGTCTGGAGCGTGAGCGCGATCTGGAGATCGTTGCCGAGCTCAACCGATCTGACGATGTCGTCGGTGCGGCCAAACGGCACCGTGCGAACGTCGCGCTGGTCGATGCGGGCGGTCCGGGCAGCGACAGCATCACCGTGACGACCAGGTTGCGTACGTCGATGCCGGAGTGCCGGGTCGTGATGCTCACGACGTACGGGCGGCCGGTGCACCTGCGTCGCGGGCTCGATGCCGGGGCGAAAGGGTTCGCGTTGAAGAGCAGTCCGGCGCCGCAGCTGGCGGATGCGGTACGGCGGGTGCACCTCGGTCTGCGCGTGGTCGACGCGAACCTCGCAGCCGAGACTCTCAGGTACTCCGAGACTCCGCTGAACGCGGACGAGACCGACACGCTGCGCGCGGCACGCGATGGTGGATCGGTCGCGGTCATGGCGCAGGAACTCGATGTGTCGGAGCGCGTCGTCCGTACCCGGCTCTGGTCGGCTATCGGTAAGACCGGCGCGCACACCCGTTCCGACGCCGTCGAGATCGCGGAACGAAACGGCTGGCTTCTCGACTAGCTGCCTGCATGCAGCCGGGTAGCGAAAGGGTTCTGCTCAGGTGGTCTGCGGGGAGGTGCAGACTGGGGCCGTGGATGGTGGGCGGAGTCGGGTCGTCGTTGTTGATGCCGCGAACGTGGTTGGGTCACGGCCGGATGGGTGGTGGCGGGATCGGGTTGGCGCGGCTCGGCGGTTGTTGACGCGGCTGGCGGCGTTGCAGGAGCGGTTGCCTGACACGGATGTGGTCGTGGTGCTGGAAGGCGCTGCTTGCCGGGCGGTGTCGGGGGACGGTGCGCCGGAGACCGGTCGTGTTCGGGTGGTGCTGGCGTCAGGGTCCGGTGACGACACCATCGTGAGCGTGACTGCGGAGGTTGCCGCGCAGTCGCATCATCCGGCGGTCACTGTGGTCACCGCGGACCGCGAGCTCAGGCAACGAGTCGAAACCACCGGCGCGACGACCACCGGCCCTCGCTGGCTCCTGGACCAGCTGGACGCCCTGCCTGAATAGGCACCTCGACCATCGTCGAGGCCGGCAGCGGCTCGGTGAAGTACAGCGCCCGGACCTCCCCGCAGACCGTTGGATCGCGTGCGTCGGGCGGTGGCGTTAGGTGCAGGTGGAGAGGAGTTTCCCGGTGTGGGTTATGAGGAGGTGGGGGCCGGGCGTGGCGGGGAGGCGGGCCCTGTCGGTGCGGATGGGGTGACGGGTGCCGTCGGGGGAGATGACTAGTGAGTTGGGGGCGTCGAGGGCTATGAGTTCGTCGTCGGCTCGGACCAGGACGGGTGCGGTGTAGGACCAAGACAGGGCGGTACGGCCGGCGGCTAGGGCTTCGAGCGTGGCGGCGGGGAGTTCGTCGGGGCCTTCGGCCGAGGCGTCTACGGCGATCCAGGTAGTGGGAGAGCCGGGTGGCGTGATGGAGGTCGGGTTGTGCCAGTCGCTGCCGCCGATGGGGGTGGTGCCTTCGAGACCCCAGGCCTGCCACCACGCGACGGGGCCGCCCCAGGTGTGGTCCAGCCAGGAGGAGTGCCAGATCTCGGCGAGCGGTGGATGTTCAGGGAGTGGGTGACGCCAGGAGCAGTCGCCGCCGAGTGGGTGGTTGATCGAGAGGAGACCTCCGCGGCGGGCGACCTCCGTGACCCAGGTGGCGGCGGGTTGGCGGAAGTCGATCGGGCCGATGGCGCCGAACGCGTTCGCGTGGCCGGTGTCGGTGGTGACTTCCTGGCCGGGGATGAGGCCGAGGTCGAAGCGTTTGCTGAGCGAGGGAAGCTCGGCGTGGTGGGAGATGGTGTTGTGGTCGGTGACGGCCAGTACGTCGAGGCCGGCCGACACACCGAGTGCGGCGAGGTTGGCGACGGGGGTGGACCCGTCGGAGTGGAGGGAGTGCGCGTGGAAGTCGCCGGCGATCCACTTCAGGCCGGAGGATGCGGGGAGGGTACGGCGCGGTGGTCGCGGGGGTACGGCGATTGCCGCCGAGGTGTCGGCGTACTCGGTGAGACCGGGGATGGTGTCGACCGGGCCGGTGACTGCTTCGACGAGGAGTTCGACGCCTTCGACCGGTACTCGGTGCAGGCCTAGGACGACCCACCAGGTGCCTGGTTCGAGTTCGCCGGGGACGTAACCTGGGGTGGCTGCGTGGGGGGTGATCGCGAAGGTTTGCCGGGCGCCGCCGGACCATCCGCGCCAACCGGCCGCACCTTCGCAGCCGAGGTCGATGACGGCGCCTTCGACGGGCGGAACGGTCAGGGTGACGAGCAGGCCAGGACAATCGCCCGGGATGTCGACGGGCAGAGAATGCCAGACCGACTCGGCGCGGTCGTCGAGTGTCCAGCGCCGACGGTACGACGTGACAGCCATCAGGCGATCTCCCCGCTCACGAACGAGCTCTGAACAGCCATCAGACGATCTCCCTGCTCACGAACGAGCTCTGGCGGTGCTGTCTGCGGAGGTGAGGAGTTCGCCGGTGTCCTGGGTATAGAGGAGGACTCGGGAGGTGGGCGCGGTGAGGACTACCGGGGTGCCGGGGGCAGGCTCGGCTTCCTCGGGAACGGTGACGCCGATGAGGGTGCCGGCGCAGTCGACGCTGACGAGGGACTGGGTGCCGAGGTTTTCGGCGACGACAACCTCGCCGCGGAGCGCGGGGCCGCTGACGTCGCCTGTCGACAGGGTCAGGTACTCGGGACGGATACCGACCGTGACCTCGGCGTCCGCCGGGGTAGAGGAGGTTGTCGCAGGCAACGAACCGCCGGCCACGGTGACGGCGCCGTCGGTGGTGACCTTGCCGGGGAGGAGGTTCATCGGGGTCGAGCCGATGAAGTTCGCCACGAACGTGTTGGCGGGCCGCGCGAACACTTCACGCGGGGAACCCAGCTGCCGGAGCTTGCCCGAGTCCATGACGGCGATGCGGTCGGCCAGCGCGAGAGCCTCGGCTTGGTCATGGGTGACGAAGACCGTGGTGATGCCGAGGTCGCGCTGGAGCTTCTTCAGGAAGGTGCGGGCCTCGAGGCGGAGCCGTGCGTCGAGGTTCGACAGCGGCTCGTCGAGCAGCAGGACCTTTCCTTCGGACGCGATCGCACGAGCGAGGGCGACCCGTTGCTGCTGCCCGCCGGACAGTTGGCCGGGCTTGCGTTCGAGCAGCCCCTGCAAGGACAGTTCGCCCGCAGTGCGCTCAGCCGTCGCGGCACGAGTGGCGGCCGCGACGCGGCGTACCTTCAACGGATAGGTGATGTTCTCGGAGACGCTCATGTGAGGGAAGAGCGCGTAGTCCTGGAACACCATCGCGACGCCGCGCTTGCCCGGCTCGGTGCGGGTCACGTCCGCCGCGTCGATGCGGATGCTGCCCTCGCTCGCGGGCTCCAGGCCGGCGATCGTCCGCAGCAGCGTGGTCTTGCCGCAGCCCGACGGACCGAGGAGGGCGAAGAACTCGCCGTCGGCCACGTGCAGGTCCAGCCCGTCGACGGCGCGGACGCCGTTCGGGTAGACGGTTGCGAGGCCTTCGATGTCGATGCCCGCCATCAGCTCTTGATCCCTCCGTGGAAGCGGAACCCGTAACGCGAGTTCACCAGCAGGTACAGCACGACGACCGGGATCGAGAACAGCAGCGAGAACACCGGCAGCACCTGCAGGTTCACGCTGCCGCCTTCGTCGGTGAGGGTCTGCATCAGCACCGCACCGGGCTGCTTGTCGATCGACCGGATGAGCAGGAAGGGCACCAGGAAGTTGCCCCAGGAGTTGACGAACGCCCAGACCATGATGGTCGCCAGCCCGGGGCGTGCGACCGGGAGTACGACATCGCGCAGGATCTGGCCGGTGGACGCGCCGAAGACCCGCGCCGACTCCTCGTAGGACTTGGGGACCGCGTCGACGAAGTCCTTCAGGATGAAGATGGCCGCCGGCAACAGCCCGCCGGTCATCACCAGCGCGACGCCGAACCGGGAGTCGATCAACCCGAGCTGGAACATCATCACGAAGATCGGCACCATCGCCGCCGTCCCGGTGACGACCGAGGACAGCAGCAGCAACCCGTACAGCAACGCGTCCCGGCCGGGGATGCGGACCCGCGACAAGGCGTACGACGCCAACGCGGCGAACGCGGTGACCGCGACAGCGGTCGTCACGCAGATCAGCAGCGAGTTGACCATCGAGTGCATCGCGTACGGATGGTCGAGCGTCTTCCGGACGTTCTCCAGCGTCCAGTCCGGCCAATGCACTCCGAGGCCCGGCGACGCATCGAACGGCGCCGACGCGATCCACAGCATCGGTACGGCGAAGAACAGCGTGATGGCGCAGATCAGGACGTAGAACCCGATCCGGCGCACGACGTAGCCGGGCCTCATGAGCGCCTCCGGAGCAGCCGCAGATAGACCAGTGAGACCAGGAGGTTCGCGATCAGCAGCAGGAACGAGATCGCCGACGAGTACCCGAGCTCACCGCCCTGCAGCGCCACGTTGTAGATGTAGACCGGCACCGTCTCGGACTCGTGGTTCGGCCCGCCCTTGGTGAGCAGGAACGGCGAGAAGTCGTTCGCCGTCCACAGCGAGATCAGCAGCGTGTTGGTCAGCACATGCCCGCGGATGTGCGGAAACACGATGTCCCGCAGTGTCTGCCACCCCGATGCCCCGACCATCCGCGCCGACTCGAGCTGCGACGGCGGGACGGCCTGCAGCGCCGACGAGTAGAGCATCATCGAGAACGCCGTACCGCGCCATGTGTTGAACACCACCAGACACGCCATCGGGTAGTCGATGAGCCACGCGGTTCCCGGCGTACCCAGGATGCCGTTGAGCGTGCCGCCGTCCCGGTCGTAGAACGCGACCCACAGGTACGCGACCACGGTCGACGGCAGGATCCAGGCCAGCAGTGTGAAGGCCTCGACCGTACGGCGGACCACCGGGCGAGTGCGGCGAAGGACCCACGCCAGTGTGAACCCGAGGATGTTCTGCCCGATGATGGCGGAGCCGAGCACGAACAGCAACGTCAGCCACAACGCGTTGTGGAACAGCGCGTCGTTGAGCGCCTTCGTGTAGTTCGACAACCCCACCACCGACGGCGACACGGCCTCGACGCCGGTCAACCGGTAGTTGGTGATGCCGATGTAGATCGTCCAGATCGCGGGGAAGACCAGGAAGGCGCCGATCAGCAGGAGCGCGGGCGCGACGAAGCCGAAGGCGCGGCCGACGCCGAGTCCCGCGACGTCCCCGGCCGGACCACGGGTACGCCGTGCCGGCTCAGGGGGCCGAGCCGGCACGGGTGCGGAGGCGGAAGTCATCAGTTACTGGTGACCTTGTCCTTGCCGCCGGCCGCGGTCTCGACGACCTTCTGGTACGCCGTCGCGGCGGCGTCGGTGCTCTTGCCGCCGACCACGTCCGCGGTCGCCTGCTGCAGTGCCGCGGAGACCTTCGGGTACTCCGCCCGGCCCGGACGGTACTGCGTGATCGGCAGCACCTTCTCGGCGACGAAGCTCAGCATCGGGTCGCTCTTCAGCACCTCGCTGTTGACGTCCGACCGCTGCGTGATCTTGGCGGCGCCGGCCAGCGACTCCTTGACCATCTCCGCGGAGTTCATGAACTGCAGGAACTCCCAGGCCTGCTGCGGGAACTTGGTGTTCGGGTTGATCACGGTCGCGCCGCCGCCCGACATCGACACGAAGTCCTGGCCCTTCACGCCGGCGCCCGGCTTGCTCGCCGGGATCAGCGCCCACCCGACCGCGGTGTCCCGGTCGGCCATCTTCGCGACGCCGGCCTTGGGTTCGACGACGCTGCGCCAGAAGTAGTCGCTCTCGAGCAGGATGCCGATCTTGTTCGCGGCGAACTCGGCGAACGACTTGTCCCGGCCCTTGGCCTCGCGCTGCAGCACGGGGTCACCGAGACCCGTCGAGTAGACCTGGTGGTAGAAGTCCAGCACCTGGCGCAGTTGCGAGGTGTTGCCCAGCCACTTGCCGTCGGAGTTCACGGTCGCGCCGGTGCCGACCAGCAGCGGCAGTACGCCCTGCATGGTGGTCGCCTCACCCATCGCGGTGCCGGCGTTGATCTGGATCGGCGTCACACCGGAGATCTTCTTGAGCGCCTGACCTGCGGAGATGATGTCGTCCCAGGACTTCGGCTGCCAGTCGGCGGGCAGTCCGGCCTGCTGGAACAGCTTCTTGTTGAAGTACAGGACCCGGCCGTCGGTGCCACCGGGTACGCCGTACCGCTGGCCGTTGTAGCTGCCGAGCGCCTGGACCGACTCCGGGATCTGCTTCCAGCCGTCCCAGTCGTCGACCTTGGCGGCCTCGCCGACGGTGTCGGTGAGCGGCTTGATGTAGTTGGCCTGGGCGAACTCGCCGACCCAGATGCCGTCGATCTGGAACAGGTCCGGTCCGGACTTGTTCGACAGGTCGAGGGAGAGCTTCTGCTTGTAGACCTCGTCGTCGGAGCCGTCGCCCTGGAACTTGACCGTGACGTCGACGCCCTTGCCCTTCTGGTCGGCGACGAACTTCGGGATCAGGACGTCTTGGACGAAGGTTGCCCCGGCGCTGCTCTTGCCGCCCTTGACCGAGTTCGACCCGAAGGTCAGCTCGACCTTCTTGGCGTCGGCGTTCCGGTTCGCGTCCTGGTCGCCGCTGCCGGAGTCGGACGAGCCGAGGCATCCGGTGAGCAGGGCGAGGGCCGCGGCGCCGAGTACGCCGGCGGTGGTCAACCGCGAGAGTGATCGCATCAGGGCTCCTTGCAGAAATGGTCCGGCGACAGTGCCGGTCAAACATTGGCACTCATCCGCGACTATGTGAAGACTTTTTCCCAACCCCGAGGCGAACGTTGTCGGGGCTGTAGGCAACCAACCGTGAACTGTCAAGTCCGGTTCCCGCGTGATGCGTTGCGGAAGAGTTAAAGGATGCTCAAGGTTCTGCGACAACCGGTAATTGTGTAGATACAGAGGGTGAGTAGCCGAGCTACTGTCTAGCCGTTCGATTCAGCGGATCGGAGGTGAATGACGTGTCACTGCTCCATGGAGTCGCTTGCCTTGTCGACGACCTGCTCGGGCATTGCTGGTGCTGGTGGTGACCTTGGCCTGCGCGGTGACGACACCGGGCTCCCGCTGACGCGCAAGCAGCGGGACATCCCGGAACTCATCCCCGAGCGCCGCTTGGCCCCACCGCGAGAGACACCGCGAGAGACAAGGAGTGAAAAACGGCCGGCCCCGACGATGTCGGGGCCGGCCGTCCTCTCGTTGGCCGGTGTTCGAACTCGACTCAGCTCTGGGCCAGCTGCATCATCTGCTTCGGCAATGTCGTCATCTGGGCCGGGATCGGAACCTGTGGCCTGATCAGCGACAACAGGCTGGCGGCCGCGCCCGCGATCGGCAGCGGCAGGGCCAGGCCCAGCGATGCCAGCAGCGCGTTCACGAGGGCCAGCACCGCGCCCAGGATGTCCAGACTCGGGATCGGCAGACCGCTCCAGGCCTGGATCGGCGTGCCGGCAGCGCTCATCGTGCCGGTCGGTTGTGCCTGCTTGGCCTTCCCCTTGCCAAGCAGCGACGTCAGGGCGAGCCCACTGGCCTCGTTCACGAACGTGCCGGTGTCCTCGTCGTAGTTCCACTTCTGCCCGTCGCCGCTACGGCAGGGCAGCACCAGCAGTGGAGCCGAAGCCGGCACCTTGGCCAGGTCCGCGCCGCTGTCCAGGCAGGCTCCGGTCGTCGCAAGGGCGCCACCGACGCTCTTGCTCATTGCGACCTGCAGCTGGCCGGACTCGGTGTAGATCCACTCCTGGGTCTTGCCTTCCTTGCCCGGGGCGCACGCCATCATGACCGCCATCGGGACCTTGTCGGCCGTGACGAACGTCAGGCAGTAGCGCGTGTCGGAGCGCGTGGCGATCTGTTGTGCCACACCCACCGAAACGCCCGGGGCCTTCGAACCACTGGGTTCCGGGTTCGCGGCTTGGGCCGGTACGGCGGTGGCGATGGCCACGCTGACCGCGAGCACCACCACACCGGTGCGGCTGAACAGCTTTCGGATGATCAAGACAACCTCCAGAGGTCGTGCCATCTCGTGGCGTCAGGTCGTCGGGACCCCGTGGCGCGAGCCGGGTTTGCCGGCAGTGACTCAGCGCGACGTTGACGCCACAACCAGTAAGGCACAGGTGTGACCGAGGGGGTTATGCCGATTCCGCGAAACTTGATGCCAATGGCAACTAACTGCCAGGCCAAGTTCGTTGCGCAAGGCATCTACACCGAGCCGTCGGCCCGCTGTGTGGTCGCCGTGCGGAGGCTGTGAGTCGTTCGAGATCTTACGGCAATCCAGTGGGATGCCGGTCATCGTCAGTGCATGGTTGATGCCCTAGGCAACTGAGTGGTCAGTGGTGCTGTTTGGTGTCCTTGGGGTCCGGCGCCAGCTCCTGCTCGGTGGCGAGGCGCTCGTCGGCAGGGGCGTCGCGGGTGCTGCCGGTGCCGGCGGGGAGGTCGGCGGACGCATCACTCTGCGTGATCTCGCCTCCGACCTTGTCACTGGGCGCAGTCGAAGTCACCGCAGGGGTGCCGTTCGTCGCCTGGGCGCGCAGTTCGCGCATCTCCTTGCGGCGGCGCAGGCCTCGCCCGAGGCCCTTCTTCAGCAGCCACAGGGCGACGACGAGGGCGGCGCCGGTGACCGCGCCGAGGAAGAACACGGTCGGCACCGAGACGCCGAAGTCGACGCCGAAGACCTCCAGCTTGGTGGAAGCGCTCGACGAGACCGAGACGCCCAACCCGAACAGCACGACCAGCACGATCAGGACGATTCCGAGAACGGCCATGGCGACCCGCCTATCTGCCGGCCCAGAGCCGGCCCTTCAGGCCTCACTGCTTAACAGTGCGGAGAGCAGCGCCACCGCGCCGCTCTTGTCGAGTGGGTTGTTCTGGTTCCCACACTTGGGTGACTGTACGCACGACGGGCATCCATCCGTACATTCACAGTGTGCAATCGCCTCGCGTGTCGCCGTCAACCACTCGCGCGCCGCGGCGTACCCGTGTTCGGCGAAGCCGGCCCCGCCGGGGTGGCCGTCGTACACGAAGACCGTCAGTCGGCCGGTGTCGGCGTGGCGGGCGGTAGAGACGCCGCCGATGTCCCAGCGGTCGCAGGTGGCGAAGAGTGGGAGTAGGCCGATCGACGCGTGCTCGGCGGCGTGCGCCGCTCCCGGCACGTCTTCCAGCCCGAGGCTCTCGACGACGGTGTCAGGCATGGTCCACCACACGGCCTTGGTTCGCAGGGTGCGCTCCGGAAGGTCGAGCGGCTGTTCGTCGAGTACGTCGCCGGTCGCGATCAGCTTGCGCTGGTACGAGATGACCTGGCTCGTCACCTGGACCCAGCCGCGCGACAACTCCGCCGTACCCCACGAGCACGTCTCCTCGGTCGCGAGGATGCTGATCTCGGTGACGTCCCGCGCGAAGGTCGTGTAGTCCGGGGAGGCCGGCTCGACGACTGCGGCGTGCTCCTCGAGGTCGAGCGAGCGCACCAGGTAGGACTCACCCGCATGGACGTAGACGGCGCCCTCGTGGACCGATGCATGGGCCGAGCCGCCGTCGACCGTGCCGAGCAGACGGCCGGTCTGGTCCTCGACGATCTGCACCGTCTTCCCGCCGGCCGACCGGATGTCGATGGCATCGACGGCTCGCTCGCGGCGCGTCCAGAACCACCCGTGCGGCCGTTCGCGCAGCGCGCCCTGCCGCACGAGCTGGGCGATCACCTGCGCCGTCGTCTCGCCGAACACCTCGAAGTCGTCGGGAGTCAGCGGCAGCTCTTGCGCCGCGGCACACAGCTGAGGCCCGAGCACGTACGGGTTCTCCGGGTTGAAGACCGTAGCCTCCACCGGGCGCCCGAAGATCGCGGCCGGATGTCGCACCAGGTAGGTGTCCAGCGGGTCGTCCCGTGCGATCAGCAGCGCCACCGCGTCCCCACCGGCCCGGCCTGCGCGTCCAGCCTGCTGCCAGAGCGACGCGCGTGTGCCTGGCCAGCCAGAGAGCAGTACGGCGTCCAGCCCCGCAATGTCGATGCCCAGCTCGAGAGCGTTCGTTGCCGCGACTCCCGTGAGCTCACCGCTCTGCAGCATGCCCTCGAGCCGCCGGCGTTCCTCAGGTAGGTAGCCGGCGCGGTACGCCGACACCTGGTCGATCAGTGTCGGGTCGACCTCGGCCAGGTTCTCCCGGGCCGTCATCGCGACCGACTCGGCTCCACGCCGCGACCGGACGAAGGCGACCGTACGGACACCTGTGACGACCAGATCGGTCAGGAGGTCGGCCACCTCGGCTGTGGCGGACCGGCGTACCGGTGCGCCGTTCTCGCCGTGCAAAGAGGTCAGAGGCGGCTCCCACAGGCCGAACGCGATGCCGCCGCGCGGAGAGCCGTCCTCGACCACCTCCACCATCGGCAGCCCGGTCAGGCGCTCACCTGACACCGCCGGCTCGGCCACGGTCGCCGAGGCGCAGACAAAGATCGGATGCGCCCCGTACTGCGCGCACACCCGACGCAGCCGCCGCAGTACGCCGGCGACATGCGCACCGAAGACGCCGCGGTAGTGGTGGCACTCGTCAACCACGACGTACTGCAGGCAGCCCAGGAAGCGCGCCCAGCGTTGATGGTTCGGCAGGACCGACCGGTGCAGCATGTCCGGGTTGCTGAGCACGTACGTCGCGTAGTCGCGTGCCCAGTCGCGCTCGGTCCGCTCCGAGTCGCCGTCCAGCGTCGTGGCCCGCAGACCGGGCACGGAGTACGCCGAGACCGCGCGGAGCTGATCGTGCGCGAGCGCCTTGGTCGGAGACAGGTACAACACAGAGGCGGTACGGCGGTGTGGTGAGGCCGCCTGCGCGATGCTCAACGTGGCGAAGGCCGGCAGCAGGTACCCGAGCGACTTGCCGGACGCCGTCCCGGTCGCGACGACCACGTGTTTCCCGGCGTACGCCGCCTCGGCCGTCGCCACCTGGTGAGTCCAAGGGGCCGTGATGCCGGCGTCCCGCAGCTGGTCGAGGACCTCGGGCGGGACCCAGCGCGGCCAGTCACACGTTTGTCCCACGCGCGGCGGCACCGACTCGACATGCGTCAGCCGGTCGTCGCGACCGGCGGCCAGGCGCTTCAGGACGGCAGCCGCCTCACCACCTGCACGCATACCGGCACCTTAGGCCCTGGCATGGACACTTGCTCGCTGAGGACCAGCTGAGAGCTGCACGGTCGGATGCACGCGCTTTTTCGGGACGGGAATCGACTTCGGGTGGGCGAGATGAAAGAGTTTTCGGCAACGGGTCTCACTCACGGTCCGTACATGGTTGAATGCAGCAGTTCACGGGATCGGAGGCCGAAGTGGATCTGTCGCTGACCGCGCGCGCCGAGGGCGGGCGCACCGTCATCGAGGTTGCGGGGGAGATCGACGTCTACACCGCACCGAAGCTCCGCGAGAAGATCGCCGCGCTCGTCGACGAAGGGGTCTACGACCTGGTCATCGACCTGGAACGCGTGGAGTTCCTGGACTCCACCGGCCTCGGCGTTCTCGTCGGCGGACTGAAACGGGTGCGCACCCACGACGGATCCCTGTCCCTGGTCTGTACCCAGGAACGGCTGCTGAAGATCTTCCGGATCACCGGCCTGACCAAGGTCTTCGACATCCACCCGGACGTCGCCTCGGCGATCTGATCACAGCGAAACGGGTCCACCTCACTACGTTCGGTGAACGTTGCGCCCAGGTTCCGGCGCAGGTCTTGCCGGGTCGGCCGGGTATGGCGTAGACCACCCTGTCGTCAGGTCTGGTCGGGAACCCGTTAGAGTAACCCACCGCGCCAGGCCACTGGCGCTGTGTCGTATTTCCCCAACCCTTCGGTTGCGGCAGACGGGGGCCGTCAAGCCTGGATGGGTTGCCTACAAGGAGGACGGATGTCCGCGCTGCTTGCTCCACAAGCGGTGGATCTTTCGTCGAGCAACACCACACTGGTGATCGTCGTCGGGGTGATCGCGATTCTCGCGGTCGTCATCGCGATGGTCTTCCGGGGCCAGGTGCTTGCCGCGAACGATGGCACCGAGAACATGAAAACGATCGCCGCGGCGGTTCAGGAAGGCGCCTCGGCGTACCTGAACCGGCAGTTCCGGACATTGTCGATCTTCGCCGTGGTCGCGTTCCTGCTGCTGTTCCTGCTGCCGGCGCACACCGACGGCGGCAACGAGACCACGCTGAAGATCTTCCGCTCTGTGTTCTTCCTGGTCGGCGCGGGCTTCTCCGCCGCGATCGGCTACCTGGGCATGTGGCTCGCGACGCGCGCCAACGTCCGGGTGGCCGCGGCCGCGCGGGACGAGGGCCGCGATCCGGCCATGCGGGTCGCGTTCCGCACCGGCGGCACCGTCGGCATGGCGACCGTGGGCTTCGGCCTGTTCGGCGCCGCGCTGGTCGTGCTGCTGTTCAAGGGTGACGCCCCGACGGTGCTCGAGGGCTTCGGCTTCGGCGCCGCGATGCTCGCGATGTTCATGCGGGTCGGCGGCGGTATCTTCACCAAGGCTGCCGACGTCGGCGCCGACCTGGTCGGCAAGGTCGAGCAGAACATCCCCGAGGACGACCCGCGGAACGCCGCGACGATCGCCGACAACGTGGGGGACAACGTCGGTGACTGCGCCGGTATGGCGGCCGACCTGTTCGAGTCGTACGCCGTGATGCTGGTGGCCTCGCTGATCCTCGGCAAGGCCGCGTTCGGCGAGCAGGGCCTGATCTTCCCGCTGATCGTGCCGGCCATCGGCGCGCTCACCGCGGTCCTCGGTGTCTTCCTGACCCGCCCGCGGACCGGCGAGAACGGTCTGCGCACGATCAACCGCGCGTTCTACATCTCCGCGGTGGTCTCCGGTGTGCTCTGTGCGGTGGCGGCGTTCGTCTACCTGCCGGGCAGCTTCAAGGACCTCACCGGCGCGACCGAGGCGATCGCCGCGCACGACGGCGACCCGCGGCTGATCGCGACCTTCTCGGTCCTCATCGGCATCGTGCTGGCGGCGATCATCCTGGCGCTGACCGGCTACTTCACCGGCACCGAGGACAAGCCGGTCAAGGACGTCGGCAAGTCGTCGCTGACCGGTGCCGCGACCGTGATCCTGTCCGGTATCTCGGTCGGCTTCGAGTCCGCCGTCTACACCGCCGTGGTGATCGCGGCGGCCGTGTACGGCGCCTTCCTGGTGGGTGGCACCGGTGTGGTCGCGCTGTTCGCGATCGCGCTCGCCGGTTGCGGTCTGCTGACCACCGTCGGCGTCATCGTCGCGATGGACACCTTCGGCCCGGTCTCCGACAACGCGCAGGGCATCGCGGAGATGTCCGGTGACGTGGACGGCGAGGCGGCCCAGATCCTCACCGAGCTGGACGCCGTCGGCAACACCACGAAGGCCATCACGAAGGGCATCGCGATCGCGACCGCCGTACTGGCCGCGACCGCGCTGTTCGGTTCGTACACCGACGCGATCCGCACCTCGCTGGCCGAGAACTACGCCAAGTTCGAGGCGGACGCGCTGGTGTTCAACCCGGGCACGCTGGTCGGCCTGATCCTCGGTGCCGCGGTCGTGTTCATGTTCTCCGGTCTCGCGATCAACGCCGTCGGCCGCGCCGCCGGTGCGGTCGTCTACGAGGTACGTCGCCAGTTCCGCGACATCCCCGGGATCATGGAGGGCACGGGCAAGCCGGAGTACGGCAAGGTGGTGGACATCTGCACCCGCGACTCGCTGCGGGAGCTGGCCACCCCGGGTCTGCTCGCGCTGACCGCGCCGATCGCCGTGGGCTTCGGTCTCGGCGCCGCGGCGCTGGCCGGCTACCTGGCCGGTGCGATCGGCTCCGGCACGCTGATGGCGGTCTTCCTGGCCAACTCCGGTGGTGCCTGGGACAACGCCAAGAAGCTGGTCGAGGACGGCAACCACGGCGGCAAGGGCTCGCCCGCGCACGAGGCCACCGTCATCGGTGACACCGTCGGTGACCCGTTCAAGGACACCGCCGGTCCCGCCATCAACCCGCTGATCAAGGTGATGAACCTGGTCTCGGTGCTGATCGCGCCGGCCGTGGTGGGGATGTCGTCGATCGGCGACGACACCAACACGCCGCTGCGGATCGTCATCGCGGTCGTCGCCGTGGTGATCCTGGCCGCGGCCGTGTACGTCTCCAAGCGCCGGGAGTCGGTCATCTCCGACACTCCGGCCGAGGTGAACGCCGCAGCCTGATCGCAGGATCTGCCGAGACGGCCCGCCGGTTCCGACCGGCGGGCCGTTCCGTATGTCTGGACCCGAACCGTCCGCTCACTTACTGTCATGGTGTGAGGATTGCCCGGGTGTCCGCGCTGCTGCTTCTCGTTGCGGCGGGCGTTCTGGCAATGCTGCCGCCGGCGAACGCGGCGACACCGCAACCGGATGTCTCCTATCTCAACGCCGCCCACCAGCTCAACCTGACCATCAGCGAGTCCGCCCACACGGCGGCGGCCAAGGGCCGCACCTCCTGCGTACGGCGGGTCGCCGCCCAGCTGGAACGTGACCATCGCAAGCTTTCCGCACAGGAGCTCGACGTCGCCACGCGGCTCAATATTCTGCTGCCGACGGCACCCTCGGCGGCTCAGCGTCGTCAGCTCGACGCACTTGCGGCCAAGGCCGGCACCACGGCGTACGACGCCGCGTGGCTGGCCTTCCAGCGTCAGGAGCACCAGCAGTATCTGGCGCTGGTAGAAGGCGAGCTGCCGATCAGTGCGTCGCCTGCCGTCGAGGCACTGGCCGACGGCGCCAAGCCGGTCATCCAGATGCACCAGCGCTCGATCACGGGTACCTGTCGCGTCGGGACCACCACCCCGGTGGTGCCGACTGGAGAGGGCGGCCAGCAGGCCGAAGCCAACCTTGCCCGTACCAGGGCCGCACTGATCCTCATGGGTATCGGAGTGGTGCTGCTTCTGGTCGGCAAGTCGATCTCGCTGAAGCGACGCGTCCTGGGGATCGCAGCACTCGCGGCGGGTCTCGTGATGATGTTCGGAGGCCAGCCCGCCAACACTGGAAAGGTCCCGGATGCGGGTAAGTCGACCGCGGACCGAGAGGCCGCCGTACCGCCTGTCCGTCTGAAACTGCCCGGTGTGCTGGAGGCCTCGGTGCAGCCGGTTGCTGCCGGCGGCGACGGTCGGCTGGAGGTACCCAAGTCGGCCGCTGACGTGGGTTGGTGGGCCGCAGGTGCGGCGCCAGGCTCTGTTGGTGGCACAGTGCTGCTCGCGGGTCATGTGGACACCACTCGCGGGCGCGGGGTCTTCGCAGCGCTCTCCGGCGTACCGGTCGGCGCCAGGGTCGCGGTGACGGGTGGAGACGGCGGCGAGCACTGGTACCGCATCGTTGCGCGCCGTACCTATAAGCAGGAGGCCCTGCCCGCCGACCTGTTCCACGGTGCAGCGAAGCCCCGGTTGGCGTTGGTGACCTGCACGGGTTCGTACGACCGTACGGCGCACCGCTACAGCGAGAACCTCGTGCTCTACGGCGTTCCGCTGGACTGACCTTCTGGTAGTCACTTCCAGACCGAAGTACGTCGTACGTCGACTTTCGGCTGATGTGCGGGACCCTCCGCATGGGGGATCGTCGGGGTTGTGGTCAGGGGCATAACCGATAGCAGCCGCCCGCGGACCGGCGGCAGAATCAACCCAGGGGTGGACACACCGGATCCGCCCGGGGTCCGATGCCCGGCACCCGTCCGGCCTCGATACTGATCTCATCACGACACAACCCGCCCGACCGGGGACACTTCACGCAGGCGAACGAGGAGCACGGCGATGATCGAGGCAAAAGGCCTCACCAAGCGATACGGCGCAACAGTTGCCGTTGACAACCTGTCTTTCGAGGTGAAACCCGGCAGGGTGACCGGCTTCCTGGGCCCGAACGGGGCCGGCAAGTCCACCACCATGCGGATGATCCTCGGACTCGACACCCCGACGTCCGGCGAAGTCACCATCGACGGACAGCGGTACCGCGACCTGCACCGGCCGCTGACCAAGGTCGGCGCGTTGCTGGACGCCAAGTGGGTGCACCCGAACCGCTCGGCGCGGTCCCACCTGATGTGGATGGCCGCGTCCAACAAGTTGCCGAAGTCATCGGTCGACAAGGCGCTCGACATGGTCGGCCTGACGTCGGTCGCGAACAAGCGGGCCGGCGCCTTCTCGCTGGGCATGTCCCAGCGGCTCGGTATCGCCGGCGCGCTGCTCGGCGACCCGGAGGTGCTGCTGTTCGACGAGCCGGTGAACGGTCTCGACCCGGAGGGCATCGTCTGGATCCGGACCTTCATGCACCGGCTGGCCGACGAGGGCCGCACCGTGCTGGTCTCCAGCCACCTGCTGTCCGAGATGGCGCTCACCGCCGAGGACCTGGTCGTCATCGGCCGCGGCAAGCTGATCGCGCAGAGCACCACCCAGGAGTTCGTCGATCGCGCCAGCGGTACGACGGTGAAGGTGCGGACGCCGCAGCTCGACCAGTTCGCCGGCGTGCTGAACCAGCAGCACCTGACCACCCGGATCGAGGACGTCGAGGACCAGGGCAAGGTGCTGTTCGTCGAAGGCGACCTGACCACCGACCAGATCGGCGAGGCCGCCGCCGCGCACGGCATCGTGCTGCACGAGCTGACGCTGCAGCGCGGTTCGCTGGAGCAGGCATTCATGCAGATGACCGGTGATTCGGTCGAGTACCACGCGCACGAGGAGATCGCCGCTGTGACCTCGCTCGACGCACCCGACGCCGCCGAGGTGGCCGCGGGTCCGAAGGAGGACAACTGACATGTCGGTGATCGCTGTCGAACGCATCAAACTCTTCTCCACCCGCTCACCGTGGTGGTGCATGATCATCGCGGCCGTGCTGACCGTCGGGTTCGCGGCCTTGACGACCGGCTTCCTGAAGGGCGCCGACGAGCAGCAGGCGACCATCTTCATCACCCAGCCTGGCGCGCAGCTGAGCCAGATGGTGATGATGGTGATGGCCGCGCTGGCCGTCACCACGGAGTACCGGTTCGGCACCATCCGGACCAGCTTCCAGGCCGTTCCGCAGCGCGCCGCGCTGCTGCTCGGCAAGACCGCGGTGGTTGCGTTCCTGGCCGGCGTCATCGGCCTGATCGCGTCCTTCGGCGCCTGGGGGATCGGCAGCCTTTTCGCGAGCAACGCGGACCTGGCGATCGACACCGGCGCCGAGTGGCGGCTGCTGGCCGGTAAGGGCCTGGTGTTCGCGATCTCCGCGGTGATCGCGGTCGCGGTCGGCATCCTGATCCGGCAGAGTGCCGGGGCGATCGCGATCCTGATCCTCTGGCCGCTGCTGGTCGAGAACCTGCTCAATTTGATCCCCAAGGTCGGCGACGACCTGTCGATGTGGTCGCCGTTCCAGAACGCCGTCTCGTTCATGAACCAGGGCCAGGACTTCGGTCTCGCCGGTCAGCAGGGTGACTATGCACTGAGTCCGTGGTGGGCCTTGCTGTACTTCGCCGGCTGGGCGGCGGCGCTGATGACGATCGCCCTGGTGTCGGCGAGCAAGCGCGACGCCTGACAAGTCCACCCCGGTCAGCGGTTGAGGGGCCCCTGACCGGGGCAGGGGCCCGGCCGGGCTGAGGGGTCCTGGTCGCGACGGCCCGTGGTGCATCCGGTCTCCGGATGAACCACGGGCCGTTTCCCGTCCTTATTCCGGCCTGGCCGCGTGGCCCGCCGACGCATTACGGTGCCGCGCATGACGGACTGGGCGCAGGTGCGGGATGCGGGGTTCGAGGTTCCGGGAGGTCGGCCGGTGGGCGAGATGGTGGCCGAGCTGGTAGGGATGCTGCGGTCACCGGATCCCGTCGTGCGGGACCGGCAGGCGTACTCCGTGTTGGCGACCTGGATCGGGCGCGGCGTGCTGTCGACGGACGAGCTGCGGGCGCTCGGCGACGAGATGGTGCCGCGGTTCACCGACCCGGAGATCCAGGCGCGGACGTTCGCTCCGCTGATCCTGGACTCGATCGTGACGGCCGGCGTCTTCGAACCGAGCTGGGTGCCGCCGTTCGAGCGCTGGTACGTCGCCGAGGAGGACCTGCGGGGGTACGACGAGAAGCTCGGCTGGTTGCACGCGGTGGCGCACGGCGCGGATCTGCTCGGGGCGCTCGGGCAGCACGCGGCGGTGGAGCCGGTGCAGATGCTGCGGCTCGGGATCGGGCGGTTGCTGACCCCGACGCCGTACGTGCTGCGGGACATGGAGGACGACCGGCTCGGGTACGCGCTCGCGGCGACGCTGACGCGCGACGACCTCACCGGCAGCGACGCGACCGACTGGCTGGACCCGGCGATCCGGCAACTGTCGAACCCGCCGGCCGAAGGGATCACGCCCGAGGTGACGAACACGATCCGCACGCTGCGGGTGCTGTACGTGCTCGCCGACCACGGTCTGCGGGTCGGGGATGCGAAGAAACTCACACCGATTCCGCAGGCCGATCAGGTCAAGACAAAGCTCGCGGACGTGCTCCGGATCGTCACGCCGTACTATCTCTGAGCCTGAAGTGGTCGGCGGCAACTACCTGCAGGGGTACGACGCATCCGACTTTCGTCTGGACTTTCCCTGAATCCTCCCCGAGGAACGGCACGTCGTAGTCCAGGGCGGAGTACAGGTGGTTTCAGGTGGCAGTGGAGGCTCGGTCCGTGACAAGGTCTCTGCTGGCACGCCATGGCCCCCTCCCATGGTGGAGCCAACGCCACTACCGGAGTAGTGCCAACACCATCAGATCTGGTCCCCGGCGAGGTTAGCTTTGACTTACACAGCCGCTGGGGGCAGCGGGTTTCAGAGAGGGCGCGTGGAAGTCATGGTTGCGACATACCTGAAGAGATGGGTGGGCAACCGCATTCTCAACAGGACCACCCGCAAGGGTGGCCTCGACCTGTCGAAGATGCGGATGTTCCCGCGCCAGGTCTCGATGCCGTTGCGCCGCGAGGGGCTCGATCCGGTCCCGGAGCTGGCCCAGGTGCGCGAGACCGAGCCGGTGCACAAACTGGCTCATCTGTTCGGGCTGAACGTCTTCGTCGTGAGCGGTCATGCCGAGGCGAAGGCAGTGCTCGCCGACAGCACGAACTTCAGCAACGACATCCGGCCGCTGGTCGGCTCGGACCCGAACAAGCCGTCCGAGGGCATCGGGGGTCTCGGGTTCACCGATCCGCCGGACCACACCCGGCTGCGGAAGCTGCTGACGCCTGAGTTCACCAAGCGCAAGCTGGCCCGGCTGGAGCCGGCGATCGAGAAGATCGTCAACGACCAGCTGGACCTGATGGAGGCCAAGGGCCCGGTCGCCGACATCGTCGCGGACTTCGCCTTCAACGTGCCGTTCCTGCTGATCGCGGACCTGCTCGGTGTCGAGGAGTCCGACCGCGATCGCTTCCGTGCGCTCGGGCCTGCCCGGTTCGACCTGTCCGGCGGCGGGATCGGGGTGTTCGGGTCGGCGTCGGAGTCGCGGGACTTCCTGTTCGAGATCGTCCGCAAGCAGCGGGAGAACCCCGGCGACGGGCTGATCGGGTCGATCATCCGCGAGCAGGGTGACGACCTCGACGACATCGAGCTCGGCGGGCTGGCGGACGGGGTGTTCCTGGGCGGGTACGAGACGTCCGCGAGCATGCTGGCGCTGGGCACGCTGGTGCTGTTGCGCGACCCGTCGAACTTCGAGCGGATCCGCAACGAGCCGGGTGCGGTCGACGTGATCGTCGAGGAGCTGCTGCGGTACCTGACCGTGGTGCAGGTCGCGTTCCCGCGGTTCGCCCGGCACGACCAGGAGCTGTTCGGTCAGCAGGTGAAGAAGGGCGATCTGGTCGCGGTGTCGCTGTCCGGCGCGGATCGGGACAAGAAGGTCTTCGGCGCGGACGCCGAGGACTTCTACCCACGCCGTACGGTGTCGTCCGCGCATCTCGCGTTCGGACACGGCATGCACCGGTGCGTCGGCGCCGAACTGGCCCGGATGGAGCTCCGCGCGGCGTTCACCGCCCTCGCGCACCGCTTCCCGGACCTGTCGCTGGCCGTCCCCGAGGAGCAGCTCCGCTTCCGCGACTTCTCGATCGTGTACGGCGTCGAGTCCCTACCGGTCCGCCTCCACGCATCCCCCGCCGAACAGGTCGCCGGCTGACCCGTGGGTTAGGTCAGCTGGAACCGTTCGGCGAACTGGGTCAGTTCGTCCAGGTCTGGGGTGGTCACTACCAGGCGGGTGACGCCTTGGGACTCGTAGGTTGCTGCGGCTTCTGGTGTTAGGTCGATGGAGGCCCAGCGGCTGTACTCGAGGTTGGGGCGGGTCGACGTGGCCAGCTTCCATTGGGCCGCGCGTTCGGCCGGGGTCAGCGCGCCGCCTGGGAAGTACCCGTCGCCCCGGGTGCCTGCGCGGCGGGCGGCCGCGCGGCTGGAGCCGCCGATGTGGATCGGCAGGGGCGCCAGCGGATGCGGGAAGCTGCTCAGGTCCTCGAACTCGAAGAACTCGCCCGAGTAGCTGACGCGATCCCCCGACCACAGCAGCCGCAGTACGTCGATTGCCTCGTCCGTACGTCGTCCGCGGGACGCGAAGTCCACACCCACCACCCGAGCTTCCCCCGGCAGACTGCCCACGCCGACGGTCAGCAAACGCATCCGCCCCTTCGACAGTACGTCGAGGGTCGCCAGCCGCTTCGCCAGCACCACCGGGTGGTGGTACGGCAGCAACAGCACCGCAGTCCCGAGCAGGAGCCGTTCCGTGGACGCCGCCACGAACCCGAGCAGCTCGAGCGGATCGCCGTACGGCAGGTCGGTCGGCATCTCGTACCCGCCGAAGGTGGCGCCGCGATACAGCGCCATGTGTTCCGGCACGTACAACCCCTCGAACCCGCACTCCTCCGCGCGCCGCGCGAACCTGACCAGCCGCTCCGGATCCATCCCGTACGCCGGCGTGCTGTAACTCACCGCGAATCTCATCGCCGAACCGTAAAACCCTGTCCCCGGGGTCAACGCAAACAAAGAGAAAATCTGTACGCCGAGTGCGGTTCTTGTGGCACTAGGTGGTCGTTGGCTGGATCGGGTCGTGACAGGACCGGGGGTGGGTGGTCACAATGGGCGGTCCGGCCCGAGGTGCGGGTGACGGAACAGGGAAAGGCCGTCGCGGTATGGGGAATGGCGAGATGGCGGCGGACGACGCGCTGACCGCACGGATCGCCGCCGCGATGACCGCGGCCCAGTCGGGTGGGCATGCGACGGCGGCTGCGGAGATCGAGGCAGTCCGGGCCGAGCTGGGCGGAGTGCCGAGCTACACGTTGGCGGCCGCGGAGTACGTCCGGGGTGTGACGGCCCACCATGCCAGTGACGCCGACGAGGCACTCAGAGCGGTCGATGCGTGTATCGAGATCGCCCGCGCGATCGACGAACCGGGCTGGGAAGCGAACGCCCTGCCGATCCGCATCATCAACCTCGCCCGCAGCGGCCGTGGCGGCGACACGGTCAACGACCTGGTCGCCGCTGAAGCAGCCTTGAACCGCACCAGGGACCCCGGCCTGACCGCCTGGGCGCACACCGGCCTCGGCTACGCGTACGACGTCCTGCGGCTTTTCGAACTGTGCATTCCGCATTACGAGCTCGCCACCCAACTGGACGCCGATGTCTTCGAGCTGGCGGAGTCGCAGGCGATCGACCGGCTGAACCTCGCCGAGACGCACCTGCGCTGGGCGCACGAACTCGAACGCCTCGGTGATCCTTTGTATACAAGGGAGATCGAGGAGCGCCTGGCGTCGGCGGCGTACTGGGCGCGCGAGGCCGAGCGGGTGGTGGTCGACGACGAGACCCAGGAGTTCTGGAAACTCAGCGCCCGGCTGTGGATCGCCGCCGCCGCGACCGCCGCGAACCCGGACCAGGCGGTCGCCGACCTGACCGAGATCCGCGACGAGATCAGCAAGCTCGGCGAGACCGAGCGGCTCGCGATCGCCGGCGCCTACCTGGCCCGGGCCCTGCAGGCGCAGGGGAAGTCCGAGGAGGCCAAGGTCGCGGCGGACCGGGCGGCCGACGACCTGCTTCCGTTGGCCGACCCATCGACCCACGTCCTGGTGCTGCAGACCCGTTCGGAGGTCGAGGCGGTCGACGGTACGGCGGGTGCCCTGGCGGGCCTGGCCTACGCGCGATCGGTGGCGCGGGGGTGGTGGAAGGAGCGGCAGCGCGCGCTGAACGCCGTACGGCATGCGCTTGCCGCGCACGACCTGCCGGCCCGGCACGACGCCGAGTGGCACGCGGCGCGGCAGGATCCGCTGACCGGGGTGGGGAATCGCCGCGCGCTGGACGAGCGGCTGACCGCGGCCCGGGACTCGGGCCGGGCGGTGACGTTGCTCGCGATCGACGTGGACGATCTGAAGCTCGTCAACGACACGTTCGGCCACGCCTGCGGGGACGAATTGCTGCAGGTTGTTGCAAATCTCCTGGTAGAACAGGCGCGAGCGACCGATGCCGTGATTCGATCAGGTGGCGACGAGTTCTTCGTGGTGCTCGACCAGCCGGACGCCAAGGGCGGTGCCCAGCTGGCCGAGCGGATCCGGGTGGCCGTCGAGGCGATCGCGGCGACGACGGACACACCGTGGCTGCGCCGGGTCGGGTTGAGCCTCGGGTACGCCGCAACCGCCGAAGGAATCGCCGTGGAGCAGTTGATCTCCCGGGCGGACGAGCGTCTGTACCGGGAGAAGCGCCGCAAGAAGTGACGAAGGGTGGGAGGTGTGGTGCGGGAGACGTCCGGGGTGACGACGCGGATCGCGGCGGCGATGACGCGGGCACAGTCGGGCAATCCGGCCGAGGCGGCGCTCGAGCTGAACGCGTTGCTCGCCGAGCTGGGCCCGGAGCCCACCCACGAGCGGGCCGCCGCGGAGTACGTGCGAGCCGTCGCGGCGCATCACGCCACCGACTCGGTCGAGGCGCTGGACGCAGTCGACAGTTGCATCCGGGTGGCCCGCGCGATCGACGAGCCGGGCTGGGAGGCGAACGCGATCGCGCTCCGGATCGTCACGCTGATCCGGACCGGCGAGGGCGGTGACTCGGTCGCCGATCTGGTCGCCGCGGAGAACGCGCTGTCCCGGACCCGCGACCTCGGCCTGGCAGGCTGGGCGCACACCGGCCTCGGCTACGCGTACGACCTGCTTCGGCTGTACGAGCTGTGCATCCCGCACTTCGAGCTCGCCGCCGAGGGCGACCACGACCCGCTCGGCCTGCCCGAGGCGCCGGCGATCAACCGGCTGAACCTCGCGGAGTCGAACCTGCGCTGGGCCCACGAGCTCGAGCGGCTCGGCGACACGTCGTACGACGAGGAGATCAAGGAACGTCGGCGCGCCGCACACCGCTGGGCCGGCGAGGCGGTCGAGGTGATCCTCGCCGCCGACCTGCTCGGGTACTGGCCGATGGCCGGGCGGATGTGGCTCGCGGCGAGCAACGACAGCGCGGACGCGGGCGAGGCGGCCGTGATCCTGAAGGACTGCCGCGACCAGCTGGCCAAGCTCGGTGATCTCGAGCTGGCTGCGATCGCGGGCGCGTACCTGGCCAAGGCGTACCTGGAGTGCGACCGGATCGGTGAGGCGATGGACGCCGCGGACCGGGCGGCGAGTGACCTGCCGCCGACGTCCGATCCGCCCGTGGAGGCGTTGGTCCGGCACACCGCCGTACAGATCAGTGCGGAGTCCGGGGACACTGGTGCGTCCTCCGGGCTGCAGTACGCGCGGGCGATCAGCCGGGGCTGGTGGGCGGAGCGGTTGCGTGGGTTGTACGCCGTACGGAGCGCACTGGCCAACCACGAGCTCTCGATCCGCCACGATGCCGAGTGGCGCGCTGCGCGTGAGGATCCGCTGACCGGCGTGGGGAATCGGCGTGCGCTCGACGAGCGGATGTCGGTGGCGCAGGACTCCGGCCGCTCGATCGCGGTGATCGCGATCGACGTGGACAACCTGAAGGTCATCAACGACAGCTACGGGCACGCCAGCGGCGACGAGGTGCTGCGGCGGGTCGGGACACTGCTGACCGAGCAGTGCCGCGCGGAGGACGTCGTCGCGCGCGCGGGCGGGGACGAGTTCGTCGTCGTACTCGACAACCCGGACGAGCGTGGTGCGCCTGAGCTGGTCGAGCGGATCAAGTCCGCGGCGGATCGTGAGGCGGAGCGGGCGGAGGAGCCCTGGTTCGCGCTGCTGCGATTGAGTGTCGGGCAGGCAAGCAGCACGGACGGTACGGCGGTTGCGGAGCTGCTGAAGGAGGCGGATCGGCGCATGTACGCCGAGAAGCGCCGACGCCGGCGCGCCGCTCAGTAGGTTAGGAAGCCTTCTATTACGAGGTTTCTGATCTGTGGGAGGTAGTCGGCGAGTACGTCGACCACTGGGCGGTCCATGAGGTCCGCCAGCGCTGCGAGGATCTGTCCGGTGCTCAGGTCGCCGTCGCAGGCGCCGACGAAGCCGGCCATCACGGTGTCGACCTGCTCGGCCCTCCGCATGCCGCGCTGCCGTCGGAGCACGATCGTGGCCGGGTCCTCGGCTCCTGGCTGCCCGGTGGTCTCCTGGATGACGTCGTCGGCTACGTGCAGGTGCAGAGCGGTGAGGTCGGCCGGGAGGCCTTCGAGGCGTTCGAAGCGGTGGAGGACGTGCGGGCCGATCGGGCGCTCGATCTCGTACGGCCAGGCCTCCGCGGCCAGGGATCCTTCGACGTTGTGCAGCGTGATCCAGCCCATGCCGATCGCCTCGACGTTGTGCTCTTCGAGGTAGCGCATCCATTCGTCGTACCTGGTGGTGTACTGCGGTGTGCCGTGCAGACCGGCGTCGCGGAGCCAGAGCTCGACGTACTCGGACGGGTCGAGTTGCTCGCGCTGGACCGCCCAGGCCGAGCGGTCGCCCGTCCAGGCGGCGATGCGGTCCTGCCAGTCCTCGCCGCGGACACAGGTCCAGTTGGCGAGCAGTTGGCACCATCCGCCGTCGGTCAGGTGGTCCGGTGCCTGGCGGACGAGCTGCTCGACCACGGCGTCGCCGGTGAACTCGGTCTCGCGGTAGGTGAGATCGCCGCCGGGCGGGGAGATCACGTACGGCGGGTTGCTGACGATCAGGTCGAAACGCTCGCCCCGGACGGGCTCGTACAGACTGCCGTTGCGGAGATCGAGGTCGATGTGGTTGAGCGCGGCCGTCGCTCTGGCGAGTTGAAGGGCGCGCGGGTTGACGTCGGTTGCTGTGAGCTGGTTGACGTGGTCCGCGAGATGCAGCGACTGAATACCACATCCGGTGCCGATGTCGAGCGCCCGATCAGCCTTGATCGGGACGGTCAGGTGGATGAGGCTGAGGCTGGCCGGCGCGATGCCGAGCACATAGTCCGACCGCATCGCCTCCCGCCGCCCGTCGAGCCCCGGCGTGAGGTCCGCCACCACCCACCAGTCCCGCCCATCCTCCGCAAACGGCCTGATGTCCAGCACCGCCCGCACCTCGTCCCCACCACGCTCTGCGATGCCTAGGGCAATCAGATCGATCCCCGGAAACGCCTGCTCTACAAGGCTTTCCGGAACCGCCCGCTGGAGCAGGAACAGACGGATCATCGTGTCGAGCGCATCACCCGACGCCGTACGACGCGCTGCCGCCGCAGTCTCGTTCCGCGCCAACGCCCCGTTCGCCTGTACGCCGAGCCGCTCCGCAACCCCTTCCACGGTGTACCCCGCCCCGGCGAACGCCGTACGCAGCCGCTGCACCACCTGCCCCGTCAGTTCCCGCATGCCCATATCCTCGCACTCCGCGACTTGCCTACTGAGGTGGAGGGTTGCCCCCTGAGATTTCCGGCGGGCAACCCTCCAGCTGTGGGGGCTAGGGGTTGCAGGTGAGTTTGGCGTCGGCCCAGTCGGCGTGGTCGCTGGTGACGCCGTCGCCGCCGTCCGTTACTTGGAGCGTGAGGGTTTGGGCGCCGGTGACGTCGACCGTGGTGGTGGCGGTCGGTGAGGTGCCGGTCAGTTGGTCCGACGTGTAGCGGGCGGTGCCGTCGGTCAGGATCTTGAAGGTGACCTTGCCGCGGTCCTCCATTTCGTCGTCGATGCCCAGTTTGGTGGTGAAGCTCGTGCAGTTGCCGCCGAGGCGGACGCTCACCGACGAGGGGGCGTGAGCGCCCAGGCCCTTCGCGTACTGGACGCCGTCGAGCGTGATCGGGCCGCCGTCGCCGGCCGCGTCCTCGCCGTTGCTGTGGTCGCGCTCGACCGGGCCCCAACCGTTGGTGGAATCAAGGAACTCGAGGTCGCTGACCCAGTTCTCCCCGGTCGGTGCCGGCGGCAACGGCTTGTCGGCGATCGTGGCCGCGAAGAAGCCCAGCCCGCCGCCTGGCAGCTTGATCGCCTTCACGGTCTTCCCGGGATCGAGAGGTACGGCGGTGTAGAACACCCGGTAGTCCGTCGTCGTGTTGCTCAACCCGGCCGCCGTGTACCGCCCCTTGACCGACACGGCCAGCTTGGCGCCACCCGTCGTCGGATCCTGACAGCACCAGTTCGGCAACTGGAACGTGCCCTCGGACGTCGACCCGTCGGTGTAGATCACCGTCACCGTCCCGCGGGCGTTCAGGCTCGCGCCGGCGCCTAGCAGTGCTAGATGCGAGCCGGTCCCCGACACGAGGATCGGAGCCGACTGGTTCTTCACGAGGTTCGGCGTACCGGGCGCGCCGCTCGGCCAGGTGAAGTCGGCGCCCTGCACGTTCACGGTCGCGCCGGGTGTGTACCCGGCCGCCGCCAGTGCCTCGCCGTTGAAGCTGTTGCCCGACCCGTCGAAGTTCCCTTGCTTGTACGTCGACGCGTCGCTCACCCCGACCACGTTCGCGGCCTGCGACACCGAGGCGTACGGCAACTGCGCCGTACCTGTCGAGGTGTTCGTATAACTATTGCCTTGAGCAACATACGACGCCTTCAACGTCAACGTGAAGCTCGCGGGTTTCACGTTCGCGCCGGGCGTCACCTGCAGCTTGGTCGTCACGGTTCGACCGGGATCCACCGACGCGAAGGTGTTCGCGCCGCTGACGCTCCACCCGGCCGGAACCTGGACGTCGAGCCGTACGTCGCGCACCGTCGTCGCGGCGCCGTTGCGGAAGGACGCGGTCACCTCGGTCGCCTGACCCGGAGCGTTCCACAGTGACGGCGTGGTGAGCTCAGGCGTTCCGAAGGTGTTGGTGACATCAGGCCCGCCCACAGCGGACGTTCCCGACAGCACCACGACAGCGGTGCGGGAGGTCGGGATCGATACCGTCTGCACGCGGACGATGCCATTGGCATAGGTGAAGGCGGCCAGGCGCCCGTCGATCGTGACGTTGCGCGGGGCGGAGCCGGTGTGGACGGTGAGCTCGTACGGGCGGGTGGCCGGCTTGCCGTCGTACGACCCGATGCCGGCGCCGATCTTCACGGTCACGTCGCCGCGGCCTTGCGTCGGTGCGTCGACCGCGAACGTCTGCGTCGCGGACTTCCCGGACCGGGTCACGCGATCGTCCTCGTACATCGAGAACGACGACTTCCCGGACGGGTAGATGTCGAGGCTCACCCGGTCGCCGAAACCCTGCTCGGCGGCGGTGTTGATCCCGGGCTTCCACATCGGCACCACCGCGCCCGCCTTCACGAACAGCGGCAATGTGTCGAGTGCGGCGTGGTACCCGTTCACAGTCGTCGGGCCTTGGTACACACGGCCCGTCCAGTAGTCGATCCACCGGCCCGCGGGCAGGTAGATCCCGTTCTTCACCTCGTCCGCGCCGTACATCGGCGCGACCAGGAACTCCTTCCCGGCCAGGAACTCGTACTTCGTCGTGTCGTCCCACGTCTTCGGGTCGGTCGGGTACTCCAGCACCAGCGACCGGTTCAGCGGAGCGCCGGTCCGGTGGGCCTCGGCGGCGTACGTGTAGAAGTACGGCAGCAACCGCTCCCGCAGTTTCAGGTACTTGCGGTTGATCGAGGTGTACGGATCGCCGTACGCCCAGGGCTGCTTGTACGCCGGGGTCGACCAGCCGGACATCGTCATGAACGCCGGGTTGAACACCTTCCACTGCATGTCCCGCACGTACGACGTCGCGGAGCCACCGAAGATCCCGTCCACATCGCCCGCGCTGTACGCGATGCCGGAGTTGCCGGACCCGGTGATCGCCGGGATCTGCCACTTGATGGCGTCGAGCGAACCGCTGTGGTCGCCGGTCCACTGCACCGCGCACCGCTGCGCGCCGGCCCAACCCTCGACCATCCACGCGAAGCCGCGGGCGTTGCTGTACTGCTCGATCCCGTCGTGCGCGGTGTCGCAGGCAGTCAGTGCGTACCGGTACCCCGGACCGACCCACGCGACGTCGAGCTTCCGGACGCGGACACCGGCTTCGCCGACCTCGGCCGGCTGCCGGTCCAGGTTCGACTGCGTCCACAGACCCATCTGGATGTTGCGCGCCCGCAGGTCGTCACCGGCCTGCTTCAGCGCCGGGATGTCCCGCTTGCCCCACCAGGTGCCGTCGACCTGCTCGGACTCGGTGTTGGCGGAGTACCCGCAGCCGTAGTCGTCGTTGACGAGCATCCAGCCGCCCGGCATGTCCTCGTCCTTGAAGCGCTGCGCGACCTTGACCGCGTCCAGCGTCGTCACCTTGTCCGGGTTGACCTTCCAGTCGTTGCTGGGATCCGGATCCGTCCCGTAGTGCCCGCGGTTGTAGCAGTCCGAATCGCCGTACTCGAGTCCGTAGATCGGCGGCATGAACGGCCGGCCGGTGAGCTCGGTGTAGCGGTCGAGCGAGGTCTTCAGGTCGCCGATGAAGTAGTACGCGTCGAACCGCTTCTCGTCGTGCGTAGTGACAACGGGACTAGTGAAGTTGTAACTACCCGGGCTGAACGTGTTGCGGAGTACGCCGTACCCCGCGGTGCTCATGTAGTACGGCGAGGCGTTCGGGTTGCCGCCGTCCTCCCAGTTGAAGTCCCGCGAGATCTTGATCGTCTGGTCGCGGTGCGAGAAGCGGCCGTTCTGCATGCCGCCGCCGAAGAACTGCTCGTTCGCGCCGCGGCCGAGGGTCTGCGTGGTGGACGTGTCGGTCCAGGACAGTGGTGTCGCCTCGGCCCACACGAGTTGGCCGTTCGAGCGGTACACCGAGAACGTCAGCGGCTGCTTCTGCGCGCGGACCTCGATCTTTCCGGTGCTCAGCGAGTAGTAGGCGCCGCGGTCCCGCCAGGTCGTCGGCGGCGTCCCGTAGTCGGTCTTGGTGACGATCTTCGAGCCTTCGCCGGTGTTGGCGGGATCGGTGAAGTTCCCGTCCGGCGCCATCCAGAGCCGGAACACGTCGTCCTTGAGGAACACGACCCGGACCTTCGCGGCCCCGGCGCTGAGGGTGTACGTCGCCTGGTCGGCGGAGAACCCGCTGACGTCACCGAGCGTGATGCCGGCGGCCTGCGCGGAGCCAGCGGTGTGCACCAGCGCGCCGGCTAGCAACGCTAGTGCGACTACTGAACGTTTCATGCGGACAAAGATGCTCACGACTGCCTCACTTCACGCATCAATGAACAAGGTGCGGACATTGAAGCTCACCGGCGACCGGTTGTCATCAGGTCAGCTTCATCAAGTTGAAACGGTGTCGCTATCACGGAGTGAAACTCCGCGATGACGATGAGTCGCATGACGAACAGGCGTCCCACCAGCCCCAGCGGCCACGTCTTCACCAGGCGTCACGTCCTGTCGGCCGGTGTGCTGGCCGGTCTGGCGGCGGGTGTCGCGGCGGCGACGCCGGGTCTGGCCAAGGCCTCGCCGTTCGACCCGGACGCCGCGGACGGCCCCGCGCTGGACCGCGTCCGCACGCAGGGTGATCCGGACTTCCACCCGGTGCGGTTCCGGCTGCCCGAGCCGACCGGGCGCAAAGCGCTCGGGACGACGGCGATCCACCTGATCGATCGGTCCCGGCCGGATCCGAGTATGCCGAGCGGGCAGCGGGAGCTGATGATCAGCCTCTGGTACCCGGCGGGCATGTTCGGCCGAGCACCGTTCGCGAAGTACATGCCGCCGCGGACCGCGGTCGAGGTGGACGACCTGTGGACGGGTGACTACGGGCTCGCCCTGCCGAGCGGTTCGTTCGACTTCGCGAACACCGAGACACATGCGCGCGTCGACGTACCGATGCAGCGGCTGCGGCATCCCGTCGTACTGTTCTCTCCCGGCTACCGGTACAGCCGGTTCGTGAACACCGCGCAGGTGGAGGATCTGGCCGGGCGCGGGTACGTCGTGGTGACTATGGACCACTCGCACGAGACGCCGGTGGAGTTCCCCGGCGGGCGCTTCCTGCCCGGTGCGCCGACCGCGGAGCCGGCCGATCCGGCGGAGATCCGGAAGGCGGTCGAGACCCGGACCGCGGACGCGCGGTTCGTGCTGGACGCGTTGGAGCGGCTCGCCCGCGGCGAGAACATCGATGCCGAGGGCAAGGATCTCCCGGACGGGCTGGCGGAGGGGCTGGAGCTGCGCAAGGTCGGCATGTTCGGGTTCGCGCTCGGCGGTTACACGGCCGCGAACACGATGCTCGAGGACGAGCGGGTGCTGGCCGGGCTCGACCTGGACGGCACGCTGCAGGACGACCGGCTGAAGGGCCCGCTCGGTGAGGTCGCGGAGAAGGGGCTGGACCGGCCGTTCCTGCTGTTCGGCTCGGCCGAGACGCAGCGGACCGATCCGGGCAAGGAGTACTACGACAGATCGTGGGCGAGTTTCTGGGAGGCGCAGCGCGGCGGGAAGCTGAACCTGACGCTGGCGAGCACGAAGCAGCGGGCGTTCACCGACTACCAGTTCATCTTCTCCCAGCTGTTCCATGAGATCTACGGCGAGGACCCGATCATCACGTCGGTGATGAAGGCGCTGGTGGGCAGCGCCAAGCCGGCGCGGAGCGTGCTCGCCCAGCGCGAGTACGTCGCCGCTTTCTTCGACCAGACACTGCGCCGCCGCCCGTCTCTTCTGCTCCGCGGAGACTCCTCCAAGTTCCCCGAGGTCCGCTTCACCCGCTGAGACGGCGTACGCTCGTTAGGCGCCCAAGGGCAGTCTGTGGCAGTCTCGCGACGCGCGGTGACGGTGGGTTGTTCGCCACTTTCTGGAACCCTGAGGGGCATAAAGGGGGCCGCAGCGGTTACCGTGCGTTGAGAAATGCGTTGCCGTCGGCCGTACCCTGTCCTCGGGCAGGGTCGGTCTGTGCCCGGGGGAACAGACGACGGAGTAGGGGCGTTGTCGGCAGGACGAGAGTAGGGAGCGCAGTGGCAGGGGCAGCAGGGACGAAGACAGCCGCAGGGACCCGTCTGGTGATCGTCGAGTCGCCGAAGAAGGCGCGGATGATCGCCGGTTTCTTGGGGTCCGGGTACGTGGTGGAGTCCAGCTTCGGCCACATCCGCGACCTGCCGAGCGGGGCGGACGAGATCCCCGCCAAGTACAAGGGCCTCCCGTGGGCCCGGCTCGGCGTGAACGTCGAGGACCACTTCGACCCGCTGTACGTCGTGCCCGCCGACAAGAAGGCCCAGATCCGTAAACTCAAGGACCTGCTCAAAGGCGCTGACGAGCTTTTCCTGGCGACAGATGAGGACCGCGAGGGCGAGGCGATCGCCTGGCACCTGCTGGAGGAGCTGAAGCCGACCGTCCCGGTCAAGCGGATGGTCTTCCACGAGATCACCCCGAAGGCGATCCAGGACGCGGTCGGCAACGCCCGCGACATCGACGAGGACCTGGTCGACGCGCAGGAGGCCCGCCGGATCCTCGACCGGCTGTACGGCTACGAGGTCTCGCCGGTGCTCTGGAAGAAGGTCATGCCGAAGCTGTCGGCGGGCCGGGTGCAGTCGGTTGCGATCCGGATGGTGGTGGACCGCGAGCGCGAGCGGATCGCCTTCCGGAGTGCGTCGTACTGGGACCTCGATGCCACGCTGGACGCCGGTGAGAGCCGGACGCCGCGGCAGTTCCCCTCCCGCCTGGTCTCGGTGGACAGCAAGCGGGTGGCGCAGGGCCGCGACTTCAGCTCGACCGGTGAGCTCAAGGGCGCGAACACGGTTCATCTGAACGAGCAGACCGCGACCGCACTGGCGGCCGCGCTGCGTGACTCGCAGTTCACCGTCCGGTCGATCGAGTCCAAGCCGTACACCCGCAAGCCGTACGCGCCGTTCCGGACCACCACGCTGCAGCAGGAGGCCGGCCGCAAGCTCGGCATGTCCGCGTCGCAAACCATGCAGGTCGCCCAGCGGCTGTACGAGAACGGCAACATCACCTATATGCGTACCGACAGTGTCACGCTGTCGGACACCGCGATCACCGCGGCCCGGGCCCAGGTCCGGGAGCTGTACGGCGCGTCGTACCTGCCGGACAAGCCGCGTGTCTACACCTCCAAGGTGAAGAACGCCCAGGAGGCGCACGAGGCGATCCGGCCGGCCGGCGAGGTCTTCCAGACCCCGGCGCAGACCGGCCTGAGCGGCGCCGAGTTCCGGCTCTACGAGCTGATCTGGATGCGGACGATCGCGTCCCAGATGAAGGACGCCGCCGGGAACAGCGTGTCGATCAAGATCGACGCGACCGCCTCCAGCGGTGAGAAGTGCGAGTTCACCTCGTCCGGCCGGGTGATCACGTTCCACGGGTTCCTCAAGGCGTACGTCGAGGGGCAGGACGACCCGTCCGCCGGCAGCGACGACCAGGAGACCCGGCTGCCCAACGTCGAGGAGGGCGATGTCCTGCCCGCGATCGACGTTCTCGCCTCGGGCCATGAGACGAAGCCGCCGGCACGCTACACCGAGGCCACGCTGGTCGGTGGGCTGGAAGAGCGGGAGATCGGGCGGCCGTCGACGTACGCCTCGATCATCGGCACGATCCAGGCCCGCAAGTACATCTACAAGAAAGGCCAGGCGCTGGTTCCGGCCTGGCTGGCGTTCGCGGTCGTCCGGCTGCTCGAGGAGCACTTCACCCGGCTGGTGGACTACGCGTTCACCGCGACGATGGAGGACGTGCTCGACGAGGTCGCGGCCGGTGACCTGCAGCGTGAGGGCGTGCTGTCCCGGTTCTACTTCGGCGACGACAACCTCGAGGGCCTGAAGTCGATGGTGACCGACCTCGGCGACATCGACGCCCGGGAGATGTCGACGTTCCCGGTCGGCGGCGACGACAGCGGGATCGTCGTCCGCGTCGGACGGTACGGGCCGTACGTCGAGGACAAGGACGAGCGGCGCGCGAACGTGCCCGAGGACCTGCCGCCGGACGAGCTGACCGTCGACAAGGCGAAGGAGCTGCTGGAGCAGCCGTCGGGTGTCGAGCACGAGCTGGGTACGGCGCCCGACACCGGTCTGCGCGTGGTGGCCAAGGCGGGCCGGTTCGGGCCGTACGTGACCGAGGTCCTGCCGGAGGACGCGCCGAAGAGCGCGAAGCCGCGGACCGGGTCGCTGCTGAAGTCGATGACCCTGGAGTCGATCGGGCTCGACGACGCGATGAAGCTGCTGTCGCTGCCGCGCGTGGTCGGGAAGGACCCGGAGTCCGGTGACGAGATCACCGCGCAGAACGGGCGCTACGGGCCGTACCTGAAGAAGGGCACGGACTCGCGGTCGCTGTCGTCCGAGGAGCAGATGTTCGACATCACGCTCGAGGAGGCGCTGGCGATCTACGCCGAGCCGAAGCAGCGCGGCCGGCGGGCCGCCGCGCCGCCGCTGAAGGAGCTGGGCGAGGACCCCGAGTCCAAGAAGCCCGTCGTGGTGAAGGAGGGTCGCTTCGGTCCCTATGTCACCGACGGGGAGACGAACGCGACGCTCCGCAAGGACGACTCGGTCGAGACCATCTCGCTGCTGCGTGCGGCCGAGCTGCTGGCGGAGAAGCGCGCCCGCGGTCCGGTGAAGAAGACGGCGAAGAAGGCCGCCAAGAAGACCGCGGCCAAGAAGACGGCCGCCAAGAAGACGGCTGCGGCCAAGAAGACGACTGCTGCGAAGAAGACGGCGGCGAAGAAGACGGCCGCCAAGAAGACGGCCGCCAAGAAGACGGCTGCGAAGAAGAGCTGACCGGCCTCAGCCGCCGACGCTGCTGAAGCCGCGGATGATGAAGTAGAGCACGAACGCGAAGAACGCGATGAAGAGGATCGCGACCGGCACCGCCACCCACAGCGGCGGCCGCCGGGCGCGGAGCGAGGCGCCGGTGGTCTGACTGACCACCTCCTTCGCGACGACGCGGCCGTTGCGCCACTTCCCGGCGACGGTCACCTCTTCGCCGTCGGCGACCTGACCCTCCAGCGACAGCCCGCGCAGCTCGACCAGCACGGGCTGCAACTGCTTGCCGACGGCGTCGTGCTGCTCGAGCTGGAAGGTCAGCACCTGGACGGAGCCGTTCTCACCGCGCAGTTCGGAGCGGAACTGCACGTTCCGCACCACACCGCTCAGTTCGGCGGCGCCGCGGCGTACGACGGCGTTCGACTGATCACTCATCGCAGTTCCCCAAGGTGTGAGACGTCGTACGCGGAAAGTACATTGGTCTGGGTGCTCACCGGGGGACGGCTCGGTAGCTGAAGCCCGATTGCAAAGGAGCGCCTGTGACGAGTGCGGTGGAAGTCAGCGCGCAGCGGTTGCGGGAGCGTGGGGAGCGAGTCACTCCGGCGCGGCTCGCGGTGGTGGAGGTGCTGGCCGGCACCGAGGAGCACCTGAGCGCCGAGCAGATCGGTGAACGGGCCGAGCAACTCCGTCCGGGGATCCACCGCGCCACCGTCTACCGGGCGCTCGACGCGCTGGGTGAGTTCGGTCTCGTCACGCATGTGCATCTGGGCCGGGCGGGTACGACGTACCACTTGGCCGGGGACCTCGCGCCGCGGCACCTGCACCTGCGCTGCTCCGAGTGCGGCACCGTGTACGACGCGCCCGGCGACGTCCTGGAGTCCGCCCGGAAGAAGCTCGCCCGCGAACTCGGCTTCCATCTCGCCCCCGAGCAGGTGGCCCTGGTTGGAGTCTGCAAGAACTGCGCCGAGAGCACCTGACCCAAGCTCTGGGCGCAGGGGCCGAGCGGGCTTACGCTGACGCCGGACACGTTTGTCACGGCCCAGGCCATTCCCGTGGTGAACCCTCCGCTTGCCCGGACCTGGGCCGCGCGGAGAGGAGTCCCCCGTGCGTTCCCTGCGACGATGTCTGATCCTGGCCGCTGCCCTCGCGCTCAGTGCGATCGGAGTTCAAGCCGCACAGTCCCAGACGGTGACCGACGCTCTCGTCAGCGTTGCCAGCCCCACCAACCTCCACCCCCGGAACTCGTCCAACGAGCCGTCCCTGGCGGTCAGCGCCATCCGGACGAATGTGCTCGCCGCGGGTTCCAACGACCTGGTCGACATGCAGCCCTGCTCGCGGTTGGCCGCCACGGAGCACGCCGCCTGCTCGTTCCCGCTGGGTACCTTCAACCTTGGCGTCGGCTTGTCCGCGGTGCACTTCTCCTTCGACCGCGGTCACACCTGGATCCAGCCGACCTACTCGGGCCTGACAGCAGCCGACTGCAGCCCGACCGTCGAGCCGTGCGTCCCGCACGTCGGCCCGATCCACACCGTGCCCAACTACTACGAGAACGGCCTGCGCTCGCGCAGTGACACCGGCGTCGCCTTCGGGCCTGCGCCCGGACCGAACGGGTTCTCCTGGGCCAATGGCGACCGGCTGTACTTCTCCAGTCTGGCCACGAACCTCACCGACACTGTGATCCGGAACGGGACCGGCCAGAACAGCAATTTCGCGGTGACCGTGTCGAGCATCGACAACGTGACGCCGGCCCGGATCGCCAACCAGGCGAACTGGTCGAGGCCCTACTTCGCCGCACCGCACGCGGCGTTCAGTGCTGGCCTGGACAAGGAGCAGATCTGGGCGGACAACGCCGAGTCCAGCCCGTTCTTCGGCAATGCCTACGTCTGCTACTCGGACTTCCACAGCTTCAGCCAGGGCAACGCCTTCCCGCTGAAACCGATGGTGTCCACGTCCCGTGACGGCGGCGTCACCTGGAAGCAGCACCAGGTCGCGCCGGCCATCGCCAACGCCAGGCAAGGCGCGTACGACGGCTGCACCGTGCGGACCGACAGCCACGGTGTCGTCTACGTGTTCTTCACGCACTTCGGCGGGACGAGCCTGGCCGGCTTCCACACGGTGATCAAGTCACTGGACGGCGGTCAGACCTGGCGGAAGCCACAGGATGTCGTGGCGATCACGGATCCCTGCTTCCACAATGACCCGGTGACCGGGCGGTGCGTCATCGACGGTGTCGCGGGGGCCCGGACCGACCTCTCCGCGATGCCGAGCGTCGACATCGCGAACGGGGCGCCGACCGGTGTGGACGCGACCAACGAGATCGTGGACGCCTGGGTCGACGGGCGGGACGGCCCTGACCACGAGCGGGCGTTCTTCGCGTACTCGATCAACGGGGCGGCCTCGTTCAGTACGCCGACACCGATCTCGCCGCCAGGAGACATCACGGCGTACGCCGCGCCGGCCATCAGCCCGAACGGCAATCGCGTCTACGTGGTGTCGCAGGCGTTCACGTCGCCGTTCCAGGCGACGACAACCAACCCACGGCCAGAGCATGGAGTGCTTCAGACCGCCGCTATCGGGGCAGGTGGTGCCCCGGGCGCCTGGACGACGGAGTACTCCGGACCGCTCGGTGACGCGCGTGGTTCGTCACAGGGCCGGATCCTGTACAACGAGTTCCTTGGTGACTACGTCTATGCCATCGCGACGCGCGCCTACGGCGCCGGAGTATGGACGGACGTCCGCCGCACCGCCGACTGCCCGGCCTTCGACGCCTGGCGTCAGGCGTCCGCGAATGCCGGCACGGTGGTCCTGCCGGCGCCCTGGCCGCTGGGAGACTGTCCGGCGGCCTTCGGCAACAACGACATCTTCAGCGCCACTACGGGATAGGAAGTGCACCAGCCAGCCCTGGCCAGATGAGGCCAGTGCTGTCCATATCTGTTGATCGGTGTGGAGTTGTGAACGGGATGGGCTTAGGGTCGACTCCTGTGACGGACTATGTCGAGGACTTTGCTTCGGGCTTGAACGTGCTGGCGCCGCGGGCCTGGCTGGATGACGACTCCGGGCGTGTGGCGCTCAGCGGGGACTGGAGCTTCCGGCTGTCCCCGACCGTGGCGGATGCGCCGGACGACCTGAAGGACCCGGACACCTCCGGCTGGGACACGATCGCGGTCCCGGGCCACTGGCAGCTGAGCGGGTACGGCGCGCCGGCGTACACGAACGTGGTCTACCCGTTCCCGCTCGAGCCGCCGTACGTGCCGACCGACAACCCGACCGGCGACTACGTCCGGACCGTGACGTTGCCGGCGGACTTCGAAGGCGCCCGGATCGTGCTCCGGTTCGAGGGCGTGGACTCGCGGTTCGCGGTGTACGTGAACGGCGAACGGGTCGGCTGGTCGTCCGGCTCCCGGCTGCCGTCGGAGTTCGACGTCACCTCGTTGGTTGCTCCGGGCAAGGAAGCGCGGATCGCGGTCCGTGTCCACCAGTGGTCGACCGGCAGCTACATCGAGGACCAGGACATGTGGTGGCTGTCCGGGATCTTCCGCGAGGTCAACCTGCTCGCGTTGCGCCCGGACGCGCCGACCGATGTTTTCGTCAAGGCTGCGTGGGACCACGTGGACGGCGCGGGCACGCTGCTCGTCGAGTCCGACGTACCGGGCACGGTGACCGTCCCCGAGCTCGGGCTGGAGCTGCCGACCGGCGAGCACACCCGGGTCGAGGGCGTGCAGCCGTGGAGTGCCGAGGTGCCGCGGCTGTACGACGCCGTACTGCGGACTGCCGGTGGTGACGTGCGGCTGCGGATCGGATTCCGGACCGTCGCGATCGTCGACGGGATCTTCACGGTCAACGGCAACCGGGTGCTGTTCAACGGCGTCAACCGGCACGAGTTCCACCCGGACCGGGGCCGCTCGCTGACCGAGCAGGACATGCTGGACGACGTACTGATCATGAAGCGGGCCGGGATCAACGCGGTCCGCACCAGCCACTACCCGCCGCACCCGCACTTCCTGTCGCTGTGCGACGAGTACGGGCTGTACGTGATCGACGAGTGCGACCTCGAGACGCACGGGTTCGGGTACGAGCCGCAGCCGCCGAAGCTGCCGAACCCGGTGATGGACGAGCGGTTCCGCGACGACATGGTGCTCCGGATGCGCCGGACCGTCGAGCGGGACAAGAACCACCCGTCGATCGTGATCTGGTCGCTCGGCAACGAGTGCGGGATGGGCGACAACCTCAAGGCGATGTACGACCTGGTCAAGGAGCTCGACCCGTCGCGTCCGGTGCACTACGAGCGCGACACCGAGGCCGAGTGGGTCGACATCTACTCGCGGATGTACACCTCGCCGGAGGGTTGCGCGGAGATCGGCGCGGACAGGGGCCTCTACCGGAACCTGCCGTTCATCCTCTGCGAGTACGGCCACGCGATGGGGAACGGGCCGGGCGGGCTGGTCGACTACCGCGAGGTCTTCGAGAAGTACCCGCGCTGCCAGGGCGGGTTCATCTGGGAGTTCATCGACCACGGCCTGCGGACCACGATCGACGGCCGCGAGGTCTACGCGTACGGCGGGGACTTCGGGGAGACGATCCACGACGGGAACTTCGTCTGCGACGGTCTCCTGTTCCCGGACCGGACGCCGTCGCCCGGCATGCACGAGTACATCAAGGTGATCGAGCCGCTGCGCATCGTTGCTGATGGCAACCGTGTGTCGATCACCAACCGCTACGAGGTCCTCGACACCAGCCACCTGAGCTTCGGCTACGTCGTCGAGACCGAGGGTGAGCAGGTGGACTCCGGGAGCCTGTCGGTTCCCGTGATCGCACCTGGCGAGACCGTGACGGTCGAGCTGCCGTCGGTGGATCCCTCGAAGCCCGAGACCTGGGTGACCGTGACCGCTTCTTTTACCGAGGCGACGTCGTGGGCGGAGGCCGGACACCGCATCGCGTGGGGCCAGATCCGGCTGGACGAGCCTGCTGCCGCCGAGGTTGTGGTGAACGGCTCTCCGGCCACAGGTGAGGCCGGGATCGACGGGATCACGGTTGCCGGCGTGAAGAACGCTCGGCTGGATGTCTGGCGGGCGCCGATCGACAACGACGCGATCCCCGGTGTCGCCGCGGCCTGGCGCGAGGAAGGGCTGCACCGCGTGCAGCACCGGATCGTGTCGCAGGGCGAGCGCGACGGGGCCTGGGAGGTCGTCACCCGGACAGCGCCGCCGCAGTTGCAGTGGGGCCTGCGCGCCACCTGGCGCTGGACCGCTGTCGACGACGGCGTGGTGCTGGAGCTGAACGTCGTACCGGAAGGGCTGTTCCCCGAGGTGCTGCCGCGGCTCGGCATCACGTTCGAGCTGCCGAAGGTGCGGCGGGTCGAGTGGTTCGGCACCGGCCCGAACGAGGCGTACGTCGACACCCGCGAGGCCGCCGCGGTCGGCAAGTACTCCGCCACGGTCGCCGAACTGCAGACGCCGTACGTCCGTCCGCAGGAGAACGGCCACCGCATCGACACCCGCTGGGCCACGCTCGACGGCCTGCGGATCGAGGCGGTCGACCGGCTCTTCGGCCTGACCGTCCGCGACTGGACGTCGGCCGACCTGGAGAACGCGACCCACACCGCGTTCCTCACCCCGGGCGACACCACCCACGTCACCATCGACATCGCCCAAACCGGCGTAGGCACCGCCGCCTGCGGCCCCGCCCTCCCCGACCGAGACAAACTCAAAACCGCCCCGGCTAACCTGACCCTCCGCTTCAGGAACGTGTAACGAGCGGACCTGGGCCACTCACCAACCGGCACACCCCACGCTCACCACCAACCCGGTCACGTCCCACCGACCGGGTTGGTGAGTGCGGCAGGTCCGCCCTCAGATGGCGATGGCTGGGCGGGGGTGTACTCGGTCGGTGGGTGGGTGGTATGCCGACCAGGCTTGGGTCAGGCGGTGGATGGCTTCGGTCAGGTCGGCGGGACGGGCGCGGAAGTGTAGGCGGACGTAGGCGTCGCTGGCGCCGGTGACGTCCAGGCCGGAGCCGGGGAGGATGGCCAGGCCGTGGCGGAGGGCGGTCTGGGCGAAGGACGTGCCGTCGCCGTACGGCAGGCGGGCCCAGATGCACTGGCCGCCTGTCAAAGGTGTGGTGTGCCAGGTGGGGAGGGCCCGGGTCAGAGCGGCAAGTAGGTGGTCGTGGCGGGCCTTGAGGGTTTCGTGCAGGGCTGGGCCGTCCAGGAGCGGTAACAGGTGTACGGCGGCCAGCTGGGTCGGGACGTTGCCGCCTAGGTCGTGGACTGCGCGGAGGCGGGCCAAGCGGTTGATCAAGGGCGGCGTTGCGCGGATCCAGCCGATCCGCAACCCGCCCCAGATGCTCTTGCTGAGTGAGCCGATCGAGATCACAGAGTCGCCGTACGCCGCTATCGGCGTGGGCAACGCCTCGCCAGGGAACCTGAGGTCGGCCGGCACCTCGTCCTCGATCACCGGGATCCCCGCGCCGGCCACCCGCTGACGCGCGAGTGCCGACATCACTGAGCCGGTCGGGTTCTGGTACGTCGGGATCACGTAGGCAAGCGCCGGTCGCCGCTCCCGGATCGCCGCCTCGAGGCCCTCGAGTCCCACCGGCAGACCACGCAGTACGGCGCCCTCCTCTCGGAACACCTCCAGCGCGCCCGGGTACGTCGGCGCCTCGACGAGCACCTGGTCCCCAGGCGACACCAGCGCGTGAGCCAGCAGGGACAGGGCCTGTTGACCGCCGTTCGTCACCAGAATCTGCCCCGGACCGGTTGGCACGCCGCGAGCCGAGTAGCGATCCGCCAACGCCTCGCGGAGCGCTGGGTGACCGTACGGGTAGTAGCCGATGTCGTCGGTGATGCGGGCGAGCTCTGGCGCGATCTTGGCGAACGCTTCCGCCAGTTGCGGCGGCGGATCACCTGGTGCGGCACAGATGGCCAGCAGTACGTCGTCGTCCCGGGCCTCCAGGGAGTCCAGGAAGATCGGGTCGACCGGAGCGTCCTCGACCTGGCCGTTTCGAGGTACACCGGCCACGCGTGTGCCGCTGCCCTGCTTCCGGGTGATGCGCCCTTCCGCCCGAAGCAGGTCGTAGGCGGCGACCACCGTCGTACGGCCGACCGCCAGAGCACCTGCCAGCGCGCGGTCCGGTGGAAGTAGCACGCCCGGCGGGAGTTCGCCGTCGTCGATCAGTTGCCGCAGGCGGGCCGCGAGCAGCACGTACAGCGGGCCGCGGCCGGACGACCAGCGGCCCAACCGGTCGACTACCTCGATTGGTCTCATCTGCGAACCAATTCTGCCGGATTGGCTCTCCACCGACCAGTGCGAGTCCAGAACGATGGCGGTATGCCGACCTTTCCGAGAAACCCGATCATGTCCCTGACCGCCGAGCAGCCGCGGCACGAACTGGGGGAGAGCTACGGCCCGGACCTCCGGCTCGCGGACCTGCTCACACCCGAACTGGGCGACCTCGAACTCGGCTATGGCACAGCGGCCGGTGACGTGAGGCTCCGTACGGCGATCGCCGACCGGCACGGTGTACGGCCCGAGGAGGTGGTCGTCACTGTGGGCGGGATGCACGGGATCTTCCTCCTCGCCTACTTGCTGGAGGGCGAAGTGGTGACGACGGCGCCGCAGTTCCCGATGACGCGCAACGCGTTCGACACGGTCGGTGCGTCGGTGCAGGTCGTTCCGCTGACCTTCGACGAGGGCTACCGGCTCACTGCGGACGCGGTGCGCGCGCAGCTCACCCCACAGACCAAGCTGGTGAGTCTGGCAACGCCCCAGAACCCGTCCGGTGTCGCCGTACCGCTGGAGACCCTGCGCGAGATCGTCGAGGCGATGAGCGAGATCTGCCCGGATGCGTACCTGATGGTGGACGAGACCTATCGGACCGCGGCGTACGGCGACGATCCGATCGTGGACACGGCACTCCGGCTCGGGCCGAAGGTGGTGTCGGTCGCGTCGCTCTCGAAGTGTCACGGGGCGGCGGGGTTGCGGATCGGGTGGGTGATCAGCACGGACAGCGACCTGGTCGAGCAGTTGAGGACGGCGAAGTTCAGCACGGTGGTGTCCGCCTCCACGGTCACGGAGGCGCTGGCGATTCGGGTGTTCGAGCAGGAGGACGAGATCCTCGCCGTACGGCGGACTTGGCTGGAGCAGAACCTGCTGATCACGCAGGACTGGGTCACCGCGAACAGTGAGCTCGTCGAGTGGGTTCGGCCGGATGCCGGGGCGTTGTGCGTGATCCGGCTCAAGTCGTCGGTCGATCTCGAGCGGTTCCGGCGTACGGCGGCGGAGGTCGGCGTCCGGCTGGCCGAGGGGAACTGGTTCGGGGACGAGCCGCGGGTGTTCCGCCTCGGGTTCGGCTTCCTGCCCGCGGGCGAGTTGAAGGCCGCACTGGACGCACTCGGCGAAGCCCTCCACGCCGCCCGCCGATGATGCGCTGCGATGCGCTGTCCGACCCGCCCACTAGGCTGGCGGTGTGCCGGAGGTTTATGACCCGTTGACCGATCCTGCACCGGCGCACGATGTGCGGGCGGTGTTGCGGATCCGGGCGTTCCGGCGGCTGTGGATCGGGTTCGGGCTGTCCAGCCTCGGGGACTGGATCGGCCTGCTGGCGCTGACCGCGATGGCGAAGTCGTTCGCCGGCGACGACTACCAGGCGGCCAACTTCGCGATCGGCGGCGTGCTGTTCCTGCGCGTGCTGCCCGCCCTGGTGATGGGCCCGGTGGCGGGCTGGATCGCGGACCGGCTGGACCGGCGCTGGACGATGATCGTCGGCGACCTGATCCGGGCCGCGTTCTTCGTCAGCATCCCGATCGTCGGCACGCTGACCTGGGTGCTGGTGGCGACCGTGCTGATCGAGATCGTCAGCCTGGTCTGGGGTCCGGCCAAGGACGCCAGCGTGCCCAACCTGGTGCCCCGGCACCGGCTCGAGGCGGCCAACCAGCTCAGCCTGATCACGACGTACGGGACCGCGCTGCCGGCCGCGGTCATCTTCACCGCGATCACGCTGGTGTCGCGCTGGGCCGGCGACTTCGCCATCGACCTGGCCGTGTACGTGAACGCCGCGACCTTCGTCATCTCGGCGTTCGCGATCGTGTCGGTCGCCGAGATCGGCCGCGCGATCCACGAGCACGAGGACCATCCGACGCTGTGGCGGACCGTCGTCGAGGGCTGGTCCTACGTCACCGGCACTCCGGTGGTTCGCGGTCTGGTGATCGGGATCTCCGGCGCGTTCGCGGCCGGTGCAGTCGTGATCGGCCTCGGTCGCACGTACGTCGAGGGGCTGGGCGCCGGCGACCCCGGGTACGGCGTGCTGTTCGGTGCCGTGTTCGGCGGTCTCGCGCTCGGCATGGGGTTCGCGCCGCGGATCTTCTCCGGGTTGTCCCGGCGCCGGCTGTTCGCGGCCGGGCTGGTCGGGTCCGGGATCTGCCTGGCCGGGCTGGCGTTGATCCAGCAGATCGAGATCGCCACGATGATCGCGGTCCTGCTCGGGTTCTGCGCCGGCGGCTCGTGGGTCTCCGGGTACACGTTGCTCGGTCTCGAGGTGCCGGACGCCGTGCGCGGCCGGACGTTCGCGTTCGTGCAGTCCGCCGTCCGCACGGTGCTCGCGATCACGCTGGCGATCGCGCCGTTCGCCGCGGGCGCGATCGGCCGGCACACGTGGACGATCGGCGGCCGTTCGGCGACGTACAACGGCGCTTCGATGACGATGGTCGCGGCGGCCGTCCTGGCAGGGGTGATCGGCCTGCTCGCCTGGCGGCAGATGGACGACCGCCCGGGCGTTCCGTTCTGGCGCGACGTACGGCGCAGTTTCGGCAAGACGCGTGGTGACTATCCGACGACCGGCCTGTTCATCGCCCTCGAGGGCGGCGAGGGCGCCGGCAAGTCGACGCAGTCCGCGCTGCTGGTGAAATGGCTGGAGGAGCAGGGCCAGCAGGTGCTCCTGACCCGCGAGCCCGGTGCGACCGAGCTCGGCAAGACACTGCGACAGATCGTCCTCGACCCCGCGACCGGTGACATCTCGCACCGCGCGGAGGCGCTGCTGTACGCCGCCGACAAGGCCGAGCACGTCGACTCGGTGATCAAGCCGGCGCTGAAGTCCGGCGCGGTCGTGATCACCGATCGGTACGTCGACTCCGCGCTGGCGTACCAGGGGTCCGGGCGGGACCTGGACCTGTCCGACGTCGAGCGCGTGAATCGTTGGGCCACCAACGATCTCCGTCCGAACCTCACGATTCTGCTGGACCTGCCGCCGAAGAAAGGGCTCGGCCGGTTCGCCGAACGGGACCGGATCGAGGCGCAGTCCGACGCCTTTCACGAGCGGGTGCGGAACGCGTTCCTCGAGCTGGCTGCCGCCGAGCCCCAGCACTACCTGGTTCTCGACGCGACCCAGGACCGCGAGGACATCGCGCAACAGATCCGCGCCCGGCTGCAACCGATGCTTCCCAAGGTGAGCTTATGAGTGTTTGGGACGACCTGGTCGGGCAGGAGCCCGCGGTCGCCGTACTGCGGAAAGCTGTCGAAGGCGCTGCTGCCGTACTGCGGGGTGAGCGAGGTCCTGCGGTCGCCGGGATGACGCACGCGTGGCTGATCACCGGGCCACCCGGATCCGGCCGGTCGAACGCGGGTCGCGCGTTCGCGGCCGCGCTGCAGTGCAAGAACAACGGCTGTGGCGAGTGCAACGAATGCCGTACGGCGCTCAGCGGCGCGCACCCGGACGTGTCGCTGATCCGCACCGAGCTGCTGTCGATCCGGGTCAGCGAGGTCCGCGAGCTGGTCCGCCGGGCTGCGATGAGCCCGACGCAGGGCCGGTGGCAGGTGATGGTCGTCGAGGACGCGGATCGGCTCACCGAGCAGGCCGCGGACGCGTTGCTGAAAAGCATCGAGGAGCCGTCGCCGCGGACCGTCTGGGTGTTGTGCGCGCCGACGGTCGAGGACGTCGTCCCGACGATCCGGTCCCGCTGCCGTCTGCTGGTGCTGCGGACGCCGCCGGTCGCCGCGGTTGCGGAGATGCTGAGCCGGACCCTCGACATCGGCCAGGACCTGGCCTGGTTCGCGGCGCGGGCCGCGCAGGGGCACATCGGCCGGGCACGGGCGCTGGCCCGCGACGAGGCGGTGCGCGAGCGGCGGAACAAGGTGCTCGAGGTGCCGTTCGCGCTGCGCGATCTCGGGGCCTGCCTGAAGGCGGCGCAGCGGCTGGTCGAGGCGGCCAAGGAAGAGGCCAAGGCCAGCGCCGAAAAGGTCGACGAGAAGGAGCGGGCCGCGCTCGAGCAGGCGCTCGGGGTCGGCACGAAGGGCGCCCGGCCGCGCGAGGCGAACGCGGCGCTGAAGGAGCTCGAGGAGCAGCAGAAGGCCCGCGCCAAGCGGTGGGAACGCGACGTTCTGGACCGTTCGCTGGTCGACCTGATGGCGCTCTACCGCGATGTGCTGGTGGTGCAGACCGGGGCCGGCAGCGAGCTGATCAACGCCGAGCTGCAGCGCAACATCGAGCAGCTCGGGAGCCGGACGACGCCCGAGCAGACGGTACGCCGGATCGACGCGATCGCGATGTGCCGGGACGCGATCGAGGCGAACGTGGCGCCGCTGGTCGCCCTCGAGGCCATGACGGTCGGACTGTTCGAGGGCCGCAGCGACGGCTTCACGATCCCCAGGCGCCCGCAGCGCTGAGTTGTGCGTCACGCACGTCCGATAACTGGGCGGAACGTGTAACACCGAGACCCGTGGGTCCGATGACTGGGTGACTGGGCGGAGCGGTCCGCCCGGCCTCACCCTGCCGTGAAATGGACCCCAATGACCGTGCTTATGCCACGCCTCCGGCGCAGCGGGTCATGGGGCTGTGACTCCCAGCCTTCCCTCGTCGCTCCAGTCGCTTCGCTCCTTCCGCTCCTCAGTCCAGGCCGGGAGGCCCCATGACCGGGCCGCCCTCCCCGATGCAGCCTGCGCGGCAGTCGTTGCCGTCGGCTGAGTCGTGGTTGGAGGGCATTCCGACGCCGAAGGGGCGGCAGGACGGGTACGCCGTCGCGGCCTTCGCGGTCAGCCTGCCGGGGCTGGTGCCGATCGCGGTCGTACTGGCCGGGGTGGCGCTGCGGCGGATCAAGCGCGCCGGCGGGCACGGGAAGCGGCTCGCGTACGGCGCTTTGGCGGTGTCGCTGTGCTGGGTGATCGCGATCGGTGTCGCGGTCACGCTCAACCTGGTCGGCGAGCACCGGCGCGGCATCGGCAAAACCGTGTCGATCTCGCAGGTGGAGGTCGGCCGCTGCTTCGACGCGGACCTCGAGGCCGCGACGCTGCGGCTGGTACGGATCGCGGACTGTGCCGCGGCCCACACCGGAGAGGCGTACGCGAAGGTGCAGGCCGCACTGGTCGGGTTGTCTACCGCGCAGACCGGGACCGTCGCCACACAGCAGTGCGCCGGCGCGTTCGTCGAGTTCGTGGGGACGCCGTACGAGCGGTCCGAGCTGGACATGTACTACGTCGTCCTCGACGACCGCGCTGTTGCTGACGGCAACGTCCTGTGTCTGGTCGGCATCCCCGGGACCCACCTGACGGGTACGATGCGCGGATCACAGCGGTAATGCCCGCGGGGGATTCAGTGGGGGTAGTAGCGTGAGTCAGCCACCGTACGGCCCGGAGCCGGAACGACCACAGGACGACCGGCCACAGGATCGGCCGCACGATCCGACGCGGGCGTTCCCGACGTACGGACGGCCGCAAGCGCCTGGGGGACCTGGAGCGCCCGGTAGTGCGCCCGGTAATGCGCAGGGCGGGGCGCCGTGGGCTGCGCCTGGGCAGCCGTCGTACGGGTCGCAGCAGTCGCCGTACGGGCAGGCCCCCGGTGGTCAGGCGTACGGGCAGGGTTACGGGCCCGGGCAGTATCCGCCGGCCGGGCAGGCGCCGGGGCCGTACGGATACGGCTATGGGTACGGCGGTTACGGCTACAGCGGCTCAGGTGGGACGAACGGGCTGGCCACCGCGGCGCTCGTGACCGGGCTCGGCGGGTTCGTCATCGGGGTGTCCGCGCCGGTGGCGATCGGGCTCGGCATCGCCGCGCTGGTGCAGATCAACCGGAACAAGCAAGAAGGCAAAGGGATGGCGATCGCCGGTCTGGTGATGGGATCCCTGGTGACGCTCGGCTACACGCTGCTGATCGTCCTCTTCGTCGCGCTCGGTTCCTCCGACGACGACTACAGCGGACCGGATCCGGTGACGTCCTCCAACTCGGGTCCGACCACGTACGTCGACGAGCTGGCGGTCGGCGAGTGCTTCGACGAGGGCGGAGAAGAGGACGAGGTGGTCCGGCAGCCCTGTCCGGACGAGCACGACGGCGAGGTCGTGGGGGTCGTGACGCTTCCCGGTACGACGTACCCGGGTGACAGTGCCATCAACAAGCAGGCTGACCGCGCTTGCGGACCGGTGTTCGGCACGTACGTAGGGAAGTCGCGTGACCAGTCCGAGCTGTATCTGGACTGGTGGACACCCAGCAAAGGTGCCTGGAACGACGGCGATCATCGGGTTCTGTGCGCCGCGTTCGGCCCTGACGACGACAAACTCACCGGCACCGTGAAGAACAGCCACCGGTAGGGGCGTAACCCGCGCGCCGGGGGCGGTGAACAGGCTATTTCCTGTGTAGGGCGACCACTTCCTGTGCAACGCCCCGTACTCTGACCCCGTGGGCATGGTGATGGCGGTGTCGTTCGAGCGGTACGGGCGGCTTTACTACCTTGACCCGGGTGAGTTTCGGCCTCGGGTGGGGGAGAAGGTGCTGGTGCCTACCGACGACGGCCCCGAGGTGGCGGAGTGTGTGTGGGCGCCGCAGTACGTGACCGAGGACATCGGTGGGCTGCCGTTGTGCGCGGGGATCGCGACCGCCACGGACCTGGACCGCGACGAGCAGAACCGGCAGCGGCGCGCGGACGCGCGGGTGATCGCCAAGCGGACGATCCGGGAGCACGACCTGCCGATGAAGGTGGTCGGGATCGATTTCGTCGACCGGCGGCCGGACATCGACCAGTTGGTGATCGTGTACTTCTCGGCGCCGCACCGGGTCGATTTCCGTGAGCTCGTCCGGGATCTGGCGCGGGCCCTGCGGGCGCGGATCGAGCTGCGGCAGGTCGGCGCCCGCGACGAGGCGCGGTTGCAGGGCGGTATCGGGCCGTGTGGGCGGGACCTGTGTTGCGCGACGTTCCTGAAGGACTTCGAGCCGGTCAGTGTCCGGATGGCGAAGGACCAGGACCTGCCGCTGAACCCGTTGAAGATCTCCGGCGCCTGCGGCCGCCTGATGTGCTGCCTGAAGTACGAGCACCCGCTCTACCAGGAGTTCAACGCGAAGGCTCCGGCGCTCGGGACCGCGGTGGAGACCCCCGCGGGTGATGGAGTGGTGGTCGGGCACAACGTGCCGAGCGACACCGTGGTCGTCCGGCTCGCGGCGTCGGGCCGGCGCTGCGCGTGCAGCCGGGCGGACGTCTGCTCGCCGCGGCAGCAGTACGAGGCCTCGGATACGACGACCCCGGACGCAGCACCCGTCGTACCGGAAGCGAGTGCAGCGCCCGAACAGCCGGAGCCGACCGAGGAGCGGCGGGCGCGGAAACCACGCCGCCGGCGCCGCCTGCACCATGACGACGAGGGAGAAACCGGGCAGTGAGATTCCGCAGGTCGACCGTGCTGGTGGCAACTCTGGCGGTGCTTGCGAGCGGATGTGGGGTAGCGAGTCGCGCGCAGGACGCCGACGGCGGTACGGCGCCCGGCGTCGGCAGCAACCCGCCCAGCGGACCGGTGGGCCCGATCCCCGCCGGACTGGAGAAGTTCTACCAGCAGCAGCCGGACTGGGAGCGCTGCGGGACCAACCAGCAGTGCGCGACCATCGAGGTCCCGCTGGACTACACCAAGCCGACCGGCCAGACGATCGAGCTGCGCGCCCGCAAGGTGCTCGCCAAGGACCGCGGCGGCCGGATCGGCACGCTGTTCATCAACCCGGGCGGCCCCGGCGCCTCTGGACAGGACTTCGCCGCGCAGGCGCCGATGCTGTTCGGGTCGTCGCTGCTGCGGAAGTTCGACATCATCGGCTGGGACCCACGCGGCGTCGGCGAATCCACTCCGGTGAAGTGCCTGGACACCGCCCAGCTGGACGCGATGATCGCCGCCGACGGCAGCCCGGACACCCCCGCCGAGGTCGCCGACGTCGAAAAGCAGGCCAAGACCTTCGTGGCCGGCTGCAAGCAGCGCTCCGGTGAGCTCCTGCCGCATGTGAACACCAAGGACGCCGCCCGCGACATCGACGTACTGCGCGGCATCGTCGGGGATCCGCAGCTCTACTACCTGGGGATGTCGTACGGCACCTACCTCGGTGCGACGTACGCCGAGTTGTTCCCGAAGAACGTCGGCCGGCTGGTGCTGGACGGCGCAGTCGACCCGGCGATCTCGTCCCAGCAGATGGGGATGGCGCAGGCGAAGGGCTTCGACAAGGCGCTGGACGCGTTCGCGGAGGACTGTGCGCAGCGCTCCTGCAAGCTGGGCAGCAGCAAGAACGAGGTGCTGGCCAAGGTCGACAAGCTGATCAAGGACAGCGACGCGCATCCGCTGCCGGGCGACGGGCAGCGCCAGGTCACCCAGGCCCTGGTCGTCCTCGGTCTGGTCTACCCGCTGTACCTGAAGGAGTTCTGGCCGCGGCTCGAGGACGCCGTCGTCGACGGGCTCGCCGGGAACGGCGCGCGGCTGCTCGCGATGGCCGACGAGTACACCGACCGCAAGCCGTCCGGATACTCCGACAACGCGAACGAGGTCCAGATCGCGGTCAACTGTTCCGACCGGCCGGACGTCACCTCGATCGCGCAGCTCCAGGCGGAGGTGCCGGAGTTCAAGGCCGCCTCACCGCGGTTCGGGGAGTTCCTCGCCTGGTCGTCGGCGTCCTGCATCAACTGGCCGGTGAAGCCGACGGACAAGCCGCACCAGATCAAGGCGGCCGGCTCGAAGCCGATCATGGTCCTCGGTACGACGCGCGACCCGGCCACGCCGTACGAATGGGCGGTCGGCCTCGCGCACCAGCTCGAGAACGGCATCCTCGTCACCCGCGAGGGCGACGGCCACACGGCGTACCTGTCGGGCAACGCGTGCGTGAAGAACGTCGTGGAGAGCTACCTCGTGCAGGGCAACACGCCCGCCGCCGACATCAAGTGTTAGTTCGGGCGGTCGTCGCCCGGGTCGACCGGGAGTTTGAGGGTGTCGGTGGCCTGCTGGAGGACAGCACGCAGGCCGGCCTCGTCCTGCGGGCGGCCGCCGACGGTGATCTCGACCGCTGACGTCTTGCCGTCGTCGAGCGAGACCCAGCGCGACAGACCCATCCGGGGACCGCGGCTCTGGTCGACGTACGTGTAGACCAGCGTGCCGTTGTCGCGGCTCAGCACCTTCAGGCCGGGCTCGTCGATGCTGCGCTCACGGTTCGCGACCAGCTCGTCCGGGGTCTGCTTGCTGCCCCGTGTGTCGAACCGGATCTGCCAGACGCCGGTCGGGTCGACGAACTTCGGGCGGGTGCCGCTCTGAGCGCTCTTCCACCCGGCCGGGACCTCGGACGACACCGGGTCGTCGTCGGTGCCGAAGTTCTGGACGACGTACTGCAGCCCGTCGGCCTGCAGTCCGTCCCCACGGCTCGGGGTGCCGGACGGCGACGGACTCACGATCCCCACCGGCGTGTCGTGGGCGGTGAACGGATTGCCACCGTTCACGGCGACGACTGTGCCGAACACGGCGACACCGACGGTCATTCCCGCCAGCGTCATCAGCAGCGCCTGGTGCCTGGGCGTGAGCATCCCGACCTCGCTTCCCTCTCTCCGGGCCGATTATCCCCGACGAGAGGGGCGTCACCGCAAACTGCCGCGTACGCTGGCACGTCGTGGAGATGTCCGATGCCGCGTTCCGGCAGGCCTTGCGACGCTACGACGACGGTACGGCGGAACGCGCCGACCTGAAACTGCTCACCAAGGAACTGTTGCAACGCCTGGTCGCGAAAGCACCCGGCCACGCGGTCGAGGTAAGAGTCCCGCCGTACGGCGCCGTGCAGTGCATCGAGGGCCCGCGACACACCCGCGGTACGCCGGGCGCGGTCATCGAGATGCCGCCGGACCTGTGGATCGACGTAGCCCTCGGCCGCACCACCTGGCCCGACGCCCGGATGACCGGCAAACTCCGCGCGAGCGGCGAGCGCACCGACCTGAGCGGTTTGCTCCCCCTGATCCCGCATTTGCCTGGCTGACCCCCGACTTGCTGGGTCAGCCAGGCAAATTGCTGGGTCAGCCAGGCAAATGGGTCAGGCGGAAATCAGGTTCGTTTGGTGTGGTCGGACCTGTCACTATGTTCCGGTGGCAGCAAGTCTGAGCGCGCGGCTGGCCCGGTTGCGTGTCGATCTGACTCCGTGGCGTGGTTCCCGCGATTTCCGCATCCTGCTCGTCGCGGGGTCGGTGTTCTTCCTCGGCGGCATGGTCGGGTACGTCGCCCTGCCGTACCAGCTCTACCAACTCACCGGATCGAACTTCGCGGTCGGTGCGATGGGCCTGGTGACGATCGTCCCGCTGGTCGTGTTCGGCCTGTACGGCGGTGCGCTCGCCGATCACGTCGAACGCCGTACGCTGCTCGTCGCCACCGGCCTCGCGCAGGTCGTGATCTCCGCGCTGATGGTCGCCAACACGCTGCTCCCGAACCCGCAGGTCTGGCTGATCTACGTCTGCGGCGCCCTGAACGCGATCGCTACCTCGCTGCAGCGGCCTTCGCGCGAAGCGCTCCTTCCGCGGGTGGTGAAGCACCAGGAGATTCCGGCCGCGGTCGCGCTGAGCTCACTGACCTCGCAGATCGGTCAGCTCGCCGGTCCGGCCCTGGGCGGTGTCCTGGTCGGATCGGTCGGCGTGACCTGGGCGTTCTCGGTGGAGTTGGCCGGCATCGTGTTCGCGACGCTGCTCTACGCCCGGCTCGGTTCGTACCGCGCCGGCGAGCAGTCCACGGCGCCGAGCCTGCGGGCGATCGGCGGCGGCATCGTCTACGCGTTCCGCCGCAAGGACCTGCTGGCGACGTACCTGGTCGACATGGTCGGGATGTTCCTGGCGATGCCGATCGTGCTGTTCCCGGCGTTCGCGACGGACGTCCTGAAGGAACCGAAGCTGCTCGGCCTGCTGTACAGCGCCGAAGCGATCGGGGCGATGTGCGCCAGCCTGACCAGCGGCTGGGCGAAACACGTCCATCACCAGGGGCGGGCGGTGGTGCTGGCCACGATCGGCTGGGGCGCCGCGGTCGGGATCGCCGGGCTGGCGCCGAACATCTGGTTCGCGATCGCGTTCTTCGCGGTGGCCGGCGCGGCCGACATGGTGTCGGTGCTGTTCCGTTCGGTGATCTGGAACCAGACGATCCCCGACGAGATGCGCGGGCGGCTGGCCGGGATCGAGATGCTCGGCTACTCGCTCGGGCCGCTCGGCGGTCAGGCCCGCTCCGGGGTGGTCGCCGACCTCACCACGGTCCGGACCGCGATCGTCAGCGGCGGCGTGCTGTGCGTCGCCGGCGTGGTCGCCACGTCCGTCTGGCTGCGCGAGTTCTGGCGGTACGACGCCCGTACCGACGAACACGCCGTCCGCGAAAGAGAGCTCCGATCCGCGGGCTAAGGTTCCTGTCATCATGCGTATCCGCCGGGTAGTGACCGCCTCCGCGCTGACCGTCGTACTGCTCGCAGGCTGTAGTGGTCCGGCGGACGAGAACTCGCCGAGCGTGCCGCCGCTCGTGTCGATGAGCACCGCACCGAACTCGGAGACCCCGTCGCCGACGCCTTCGGTGACGCCGTCCGGGACGTCCAAGGTCGCGGACACGTTGTGCGTGCGGATGGACCCGACGCTGGTGCAGACGACGCTCGCGGTGCCGGTCGCGAACATCCAGCCGAAGGCGCCGCCGCCCGAGTTCGACATCCCGACGTACGACGTGTGTCAGTTCGCGCTCAGTGCCGGCCCCAACGGCCCGGTGCTGAGGGTTGGGGTGTCGGTGCTTCCGGCGACTCCGGCGATGCTGGCGGCTACCCAGAAGGCGTACGCCGCGCATCCGCGCGAGCCGGCCAAGCCCGTCAAGATCGGTCGAGGCGGGTACGGCACAAGTACGTTCCTGGTGTTTCTGTCGGCCGGCAGGATGTACAAGCTCTCCGGGCCGCAGGCGACCCTCGCGAAGTACGTCGCACTCGGCCAGGAGGTCGTGCGGCAGGCTGCCGGGCTGGCGGACGCCGATCGGCTGATCACGCGCCCCGAGTGTGATCGCGGTACGGCGGCGGCCGGGAAGGTGATGGGCGCACCGGCGATGGCCCGGCGCGACGGTCAGACCCTCGCCGGCGACCCGGTCTGCGGCTGGCTGACCTCGACGAGCGTGATCTCCACCTCGGTACGCCGGGAGCGGGACGCCAAGGCCCTGATGGCCCCGATCCGCAAGCTCGCGACCTCGCAATCCATCCCGCTCGGCGACGAGGGGTACGTCGACACCGCCACCGGCCGTACGACGATCCGCGTCGGCGACGACAAGCTCGTCGACCTGGTCCCGCTTCCCGCCCGCGCGATCAACCCGGATCTGATGACCCAGTTCGCCCTCGCGATGTCCCCGCTCTACACCCGCTGATCGAGCGGGGTCAGGTAGCCGACCAGGGCCTGGTTGAGTTCGCTGATCCATCGTTCGCGCTCGGTGGCGGGAGTGGTGACGATGGTGCCGAGCAGAGCGGCGAAGATCTGGGTCGCGACGGCCGACGTGGTCGCGAGGCGATCCGATGGCAGGTCGGGATAGCGAGCGGCCAGGACCTCGGCGACGCGGCCGGTGACAGCCTTCTGCAGCGCGCGGGTCGGCGCCGTGAGCTTGTCCGGCAGGTCGCCGCTGCCGAACAGGGCCTTGAACCCCGGGTTCTCCAGGTTGACCTCGACCATCGGGCGGATCATCCGGTCGACCAGTTCGGGCAGCGGGAGTTGCGCCGTCCCCGGGTCGAACGCCTTCTCGTGCGCGGCGGCCAGCTCGCTGCGGTAGCGCTCCGCGAGCGCCTCGGCGAGGGCCTCCTTGTTCGCGAAGAACTGGTACAGCGTGCCCGGGGAGACGCCGGCCTGGCGGGCGATCGCGTTGGTGGTCGCCTTCGCGTACCCGGCCTCGGCGAACACGACCGCGGCGGCGTCCAGCAGCTGCACCATCCGCCGCTGCCCCCGTGCCTGGCGACGCGGCTCCTCAGGCATGGGTCGACCTCCGTTGACAAACACGAGTAAATGCTCGTATTTTTCTGTATGCGAGCAACTGCTCGTGTTTGGTCATCCTACCCCCGCTCGCCCGGAGGTCCGCCATGCCCGAAACCACCCCGCCTGTGCTGCCGGAAGGCTCAGGTCCCCGTCGCGAGGCCGGTCTGCTCGAGCGCCTCGGTCGGCTGGTGGTTCGGCGCCGGCGTGTTGTCGTGCTGCTCTCGCTCGTCCTGACAGCGCTCGTGCTCGCCGTCGCGGCCGGGGCGCTCAACGCCCTCTCGCTGTCCCGGATCGCCGATCCGGCATCGGAGTCGGATCGCGCCCGCCGGGTGCTCGCCGAGCAGTTCCGGACCGGTCCGCCGAACCTCGCGTTCCTGGTCACGGCGCAGACCGGGACGGTCGACGATCCCGCCGTACGGGCCGCTGGTGTTGGGTTGACCAACGAAATCGCGCGGCAGTCAGGCGTTGCCGAGGCGGCGTCGTACTGGTCGCGTGACGACAGTCCAGCCTTGCGGAGCAGGGATTCCCGGCAGGCGCTGATCCTCGTCCATGTGCCGGGCGAGGTGAACGAGGCGCGACAGCGGGTCGGTGACCTCGCCGCTCAGTACGCCGGATCGCGCGCCGGGATCACCGTGCAGCCGGGCGGTCAGGACGAGGTGTTCCGCGAGATCGGGGCCCAGGCTCGTGCGGACTTCCTGCGGGCTGAGGTGATCGTGATCCCGATGGTGCTCGGGCTGCTGATCCTCATCTATCGCAGGGTTTCGGCGGCCCTCATGACGCTGGGGATCGGGATCTTCGCGACCGGCGGCGCGTTGGCCGGGCTGCGGGTGATCGCGGCGTTCACCGAGGTCTCGACGTTCGCCGCCAACCTCGCGCTGGTGATGGGACTGGCGCTCGGCGTCGACTACTGCCTGTTCGTGATCGCGAGGTTCCGCGAGGAGTTGGCGGCCGGTGCTGAGGTCGACGACGCCGTGGTGACCGCGGTGCGCACGGCCGGGCGGACTGTCTTTTTCAGTGGAATGACGGTCGCCGTCTCCCTGCTCGCACTGCTGCTGTTCCCACTGTCGTTCCTGCGGTCCTTCGGGTACGCCGGTGTTCTCGTCGTCCTGTCCGCGTTGATCGGCGCGCTCGTCATCCTCCCGGCCGCGCTGGCACTCCTCGGCCGCCGAGCGGTCCGTCCCGCGGCGGCGAGGTCCGGCTCCGGCCGCTGGGCAGCACTCGCGATCGCGGTGATGCGGCGCCCGGCGCTCATCGGCGGCGCCGTCCTTGCACTGATCTTGTTGCTCTCGTCACCCGCGTTGGGCCTGCGCCTCGGCCTGCCGGACGCGCGGATCCTCCCCGCTGACGCGAGCAGCCGGATCATGGCGGACCAGGTGCGCCAGAACTTCGGCCAGGAGGAGTCCGATGCCCTGTACGTCGTGATGCCCGAGGCGGGCGATCCGGCGCGACTCGCGCCGTACGCGAAGACCCTCAGGCAGTTGGACGGGGTGGCGCAGGTCGACACCTACGTCCGCAACGGCGGGGCGTACCTGACCGTCATTCCGACCGCCGAGGTGCTCGAGGGAGACGTCGGGCACCTCGTTGAACAAGTCCGTGCGGCCGAGGCGCCGTACCCGGCGATGATCGGCGGCTCGCCGGCGGAGATGACGGACTGGCGTTCGGCACTCACCGAACGGATCCCGTTGGTGCTCGGGTTGATCCTGCTGCTCAGCGTGCTCGTCCTGTACATCGCGACCGGCAGCGTGCTGCTGCCGTTGAAGGCGACCGTACTGAACCTGCTCAGTCTCGCGGTGATGTTCGGCGTCATGGTGTGGGTGTTCCAGCACGGCAACCTGTCCGGGCCGCTCGGCTTCACCGCGACCGGCGTGCTGGAGGCCAGTATGCCGACGCTCATGTTCTGCATCGTGTACGGGTTGTCGATGGATTACGAGGTGTTCATCGTGTCGCGGATCCGGGAGGAGTACCTGCGGACCGGGGACACCGAGCGGGCGGTGGCGACGGGGCTGCAGCGATCGGCGCCGTTGGTCACGACCGCGGCCGCCGTCCTCGCGCTGTCGTTCGCGGTCTATGCGACCGGCGGGGTCGTGTACCTGAAGATGATCGGAGTCGGGATGGCCGTCGCGGTGCTGGTGGACGCGACGGCGATCCGGGGCGTGCTGCTGCCCGCGTTCATGAAGCTCGCCGGGCGCGCGAACTGGTGGAGTCCGATCAGCTGACCTTCGCGATGGTGGCGATGGCTTCGGTGATTTCGGTGGGGGTTCGGGCGGCGTAGCCGAGGACCAGGCCGGGGGCGTGCGGGAGTTGGCAGTGCCACGAGAGAGGGTGGGTTTTCACGCCGGCTTCCAGGGCGGCCGCGGCCAGTTCGGTGTCGTTTTCGTCGGCTCGATCCGCGAAGGTGATCGTGAGGTGCAGGCCGGCGGCGGCGCCGTGGATGGTTGCGCTGGGCAAGTGGTTGCGGATGGCGGCGACCATCGCGTCGCGGCGGGTGCGGTGCCGGCGGCGGAGGAAACGGAGCTGGCGCTCGAGCTCGCCGGACTCCATCAGAGCGGCGAGGGTGAGTTGCGGGAGACCTGCGTTGCCGAGGTCCGCCAGGCGCTTGCGGGCGATGAGTTCTTCCTTGTACTGCGGGGGTGCGAGCATCCACCCGATCCGTAGTGCCGGGGCGAGCAGCTTGGAGATGCTGCCGGTGTAGATCACCTGGTCGGGCAGCATCGCGCGGAGCGCGGGGACGGGCGGCCGGTCGTACCGGTGCTCGGCGTCGTAGTCGTCCTCGATGACCAGTCCGCCGTCCGTCGCCCACTGGATCAGCTCGCGACGACGCTCGCCGTCCAGTACGACGCCGGTCGGGAAATGGTGCGCCGGTGTCACCATCACCGCGCCGGCCCCGGAATTCCGCAGTACGTCGACCTGCAGCCCGCGATCGTCGACGGGGATCGGCGGCGTCCGCATGCCCCAGTTCTGCAGGTGCTGACGGGAACCGAGCGAGCCGGGGTCCTCGACCGCGATCTCGTGGATGCCGTGCCGGTCGAGCATCTGAGCCACCAGCCCGATCGCCTGGGCCACGCCGGCCACGATGATCAGGTCGTTCGGGTCCGCGGTGATCCCGCGGTACTGCGCCAGCCACGCCGCGACCGCACGTCGCAACGTCGGCGTACCCGCAGGATCGCCGTACCCGAAATCGGCAGACTCCAGGTCCGCCAGCACCGCTCGCTCCGCGCGCAGCCAGGCGCTGCGCGGAAACGCCGCCAGGTCGGGCACCCCGGGCGTCAGGTCGATCCGCGCCGGCAGATCCCGCAACCGGTCGAACACGTCGTCGGCCACCACCAGGCTCTTGCGCCCGACGGAGCGTGGGCCCTCGGACGTTCGGACGTCGCCGAGCATCGGGGCGGCGACGACGACAGTTCCGCGGCGGCCGTGGGTGGAGACGTGGCCGTCCTCGGTGAGGCGCTGGTACGACTCGGTGACCACGCCCCGGGAGAGGCCGAGGTCGGTCGCCAGGGTGCGGGTCGCGGGCAGGCGGGTGCCGACCGGGAGGTGGCCGGTGGAGATGGCCGTCCGCAGCCGATCGGTGAGCCAATCCGCGAGACCGCCGGGCGGTGCGTCGGCCGGGTCGAGCTGGAGGAAGTCCGCCCCGCCATTGGACCTGCCACTTATCGCCGGATTGGACCTGTTCACAGGACCATTGTGGCGCGACCTTGGAGGTATGGGAACCGACTACGTCCACGGCTACACCCCGGCGGAGACCCGCCGGCTGTCCGACCAGGCCGGCACGCTCGCCGACCTGCTGCACGGCGGCACCACCTACCCACCCGGCAGCCGCGTGCTGGAGGCCGGCTGCGGAGTGGGAGCACAGACCGTTCAGCTGGTCACGCGAAGCCCTGGCATCGACCTGGTCTCGATCGATATCTCCGAAGCGTCGCTCGCCCAGGCCAAGGCCCGGGTCGCCGACCAGGCACCGGACGCGACCGTCGACTGGCGGCACGCGGACCTCCACGACCTGGCCGGCGAGAAGTTCGACCACGTCTTCGTCTGCTTCGTCCTCGAGCACCTCCCGGACCCCGTTGCCGCACTCGTCGGGCTCCGCGGCCTCCTCAATCCGGGCGGCACGATCACCGTGATCGAGGGCGACCACGGGTCCGCGTTCTTCCACCCGCGCAGCGCGCAGGCCCAAGCCGTCATCGACTGCCTCGTCGACCTGCAGGCCTCGGCGGGCGGCGACTCGCTGATCGGCCGACGGCTCCAGCCCTTGCTCGAGCAGGCCGGGTACGACGCCGTACAGGTCGGCCCGCGCACCGTGTACGCCGACCAGACCCTGCCGCACCTCGTCGACGGCTTCACCCGCAAGACCTTCATCGCGATGGTCGAGTCCGTCCGCGACCGCGCGATCGCCGCCGGCCTGCGCACCGAGGCCGAGTGGGCCGCGGGCATCCGCGACCTCGAGAAGTCCGCCGGACCCGGCGGCACGTTCCACTACACGTTCTTCAAAGGAGTGGGCACGACATGATCGCCTTCCTCGTCCTGATCGGATTGATCTGCTGGGCCCTCAATCACAATCGGCGCAGGCAGCTCCGGCCGACGATCGGCGGCCGCACGGACCGCGATCTGCAACGGCTGATCGCCGATCTCAGGGCATGTTCATGAACGCCTGGTAGACAAGGGGTATGGCCCCGACTGAGCAGCTCGAGATCGAGACGAAGTACGACGTCGACACGAGCACGACCCTGCCGGCGCTGCACGAATTGCCCGGGGTCGCGAGCGTCGCGCAACCGGTCGAGCTCGACCTGGAGGCGGTGTACTACGACACGCCTGAGCTCGACCTGGCTGCGAACAAGGTGACGCTTCGCCGGCGTACCGGCGGCGAGGACGACGGGTGGCATGTGAAGTTTCCGGCGTCGTCCGGTGGACGGCTCGAGGTTCGATATCCGCTCGGCTCGGCGCGCACCGTACCGATCGCGGTCGTCCGTACGGTCCGCGTGCATGTCCGCGACCAGCCGTTGGCGCCGGTCGTGACGCTGCAGACCCGACGCATCGTCCATCGGCTGCTCGACGCGGACGGCGGTGTCCTCGCGGAGCTTGCCGACGACCACGTGACCGCGACGGTCGAGGGCGGTGAGCCGGAGCGCTGGCGGGAGTGGGAGGTCGAGCTGGTCGACGGCGACGGCCCGCTGCTCGAGGATGCGGGCGAGTTGCTGAAGGCTGCGGGCGCTCGTCCGGCGAGCGGTCCGAGCAAGCTCGCAAGGGCACTCGGCGATCGCGTTCCGGCGTACGACGAATGGACCTTGCCCAAGAAGCCGCGGACGTCGGACCTGTTCCGCGCGTACGCCGGCGCACAGGTGCAGGCGATCCGCGAACGGGACCCCGAGGTACGGCGGGACGTCCCGGACTCGATCCACAAGTTCCGGGTCGCGACGCGGCGGCTGCGCTCGGCGCTGGCGACGTACCGGCCGGTGATCGACCGTGCGGTCGGTGACCCGTTGCGGGCCGAGTTGAAGTGGCTGGCCGGTGAGCTCGGCGTCGCCCGGGACGCGGAGGTGCAGCGTGAGCACTTCGCGGCCGAGGTCGCGGAGCAGCCGGTCGAGCTGGTGATGGGACGCGTCGCGGGGCGGATCGACGACCATCTGCGGCAGGTCTACAAGGACGGACGCGCCGGGGCGCTGGCCGCGCTGGAGAGTCCGCGGTACTTCCGGTTGCTGGATGCTTTGGACGAGCTGGTCGCGAATCCGCCGCTGACTGACGACGACCGGAAGGCGAGCAAGCAGATCGGCGAACTCCTCGAGCACGACTACCGGCGGATGCGCAAGGCGGTACGCCGTTCGCAGCAGGCCGAGACCGTGGCGGAGCAGGACCACGAGCTGCACGAAGTACGTAAGGCGTCGAAGCGCCTGCGGTACGCCGCGGAGTCCGCCGTACCCGTCCTGTCCGACGAAGCCGCCGACCTGGCGGCCCGCGCCGAGGAGGTCCAGGAGATCCTCGGCGAACACCAGGACTCGGTCGTCTCCCGCGAACTCCTCCATCACCTCGCCCTGCAGGTCTACGCCGAAGGCGGCAACCCCTTCACCTACGGCCTCCTCCACGCCACCGAACAATCCCGAGGCAACACCTCCCGCGAGTCCTTCTACAAACTCTGGCCCACCCTCGAATTCAGCATGTAATACCCCGCGGTTGACGTGTGAGACGGACCCGGGTGGAGGGGGCCGGGTCCGTCTCTTTGGGGCGGGGGTGGGGCTGCCAGGCAGGACCGCGTCGATTCAGCAGGGCCTGCCTGACAGGTCTTTCAGTGGCGGACCGCCTTCTCGGCGCCGGCGCCGGTGAGCGAGCGGACCTCCATCTCGGCGAAGCGGTCGACGTCGACCGGCTCCTTGCTGGTGATCGTGCCGAGCCAGCCGAGCAGGAACGCCAGCGGGATCGAGACGATGCCGGGGTTGTCCAGCGGGAACCAGTGGAAGTCGATCCCGGTGTCGGTGATCATCGACAGGCTCTTGTGAGTCTTCGCGTCCACCTTGCCGGAGACGACCGGGCTGAAGATGATCAGGATGATCGTCGAGGCCAGACCGCCGTAGATGCTCCACAGTGCGCCGCGGGTGTTGAAGCGTCGCCAGAACAGCGAGTACAGGATCGTCGGCAGGTTCGCACTCGCCGCGACCGCGAACGCCAGGGCCACCAGGAAGGCGATGTTCTGGCCGTTCGCGAAGATGCCGCCGATGATCGCGACGATGCCGATCACGACCGCGGTGTACCGCGCCACGCGGACCTCGCCGTCGCCGCTGATCTGGCCCTTCTTGATGATCTGGCCGTAGATGTCGTGCGCGAACGACGTACTCGCGGTGATCGTCAGACCGGCGACCACGGCCAGGATCGTTGCGAACGCGACCGCCGAGATGACGCCGAGCAACACCTCACCACCGAGCTCGAAGGCGAGCAGTGGCGCGGCCGAGTTCGCCTTGCCGGGTGCGGCCTTGATCCGGTCCGGTCCGACGATCGCGGCAGCGCCGTACCCGAGGACCAGCGTGAACAGGTAGAAGATGCCGATGATCCAGATCGCCCAGCTGACACTGCGCCGCGCTTCCTTGGAGTCCGGCACCGTGTAGAACCGCATCAGGACGTGCGGCAGGCCGGCGGTGCCGAGCACCAGGGCGAGCGCGAGCGAGATGAAGTCCAGCTTGGTGACGCCGGTGACGCCGTACTGGAGACCCGGGCTGAGCAGCTTCTCGCCGGCCGCCGGGCTCTTGTCGACGGCCGCACCGAGCAGGCCGGACAGGTTGAAGGTGTACTTCGCCAGCACCCAGATCGTCATGATTCCGGCGCCGATGACCAGCAGCACGGCCTTGACGATCTGCACCCAGGTGGTGCCCTTCATGCCGCCGACCAGGACATAGGTGATCATCAGGATGCCGACCACCGCGATCACGATGCTCTGCCCGGCCCGGTTGCTCACGCCGAGCAGCAGGGCGACCAGACCCCCGGCGCCTGCCATCTGCGCCAGCAGGTAGAAGAAGCAGACGCCGAGGGTCGAGATCGCGGCCGCCATCCGGACCGGCCGCTGCTTGAGCCGGAACGACAGTACGTCGGCCATCGTGAACCGGCCGGTGTTCCGGAGCAGCTCGGCGACCAGCAGCAGCGCGACCAGCCAGGCCACCAGGAAGCCGATGGAGTACAGGAAGCCGTCGTACCCGTTCAGCGCGATCGCGCCGGCGATGCCGAGGAACGACGCGGCGGACAGGTAGTCGCCGGCGATCGCGATGCCGTTCTGCGGGCCGGTGAACGACCGGCCGCCGGCGTAGAAGTCGGCCGCGGTCTTGTTGTTCCGCGACGCCCGGAAGACGATCGCCAGCGTGGCCAGCACGAACAGCGCGAAGATCACGATGTTGACGGTCGGGTTACCGATGTCCGTTGCCAGCGGCAACATGAGCGGGGCGGTCACTGCGGTGCTCCCTCGATCTGGTGGCGCAGCTTCTCGGCGTCCGGGTCGATCCGGCGGTCCGCCCAGCGGACGTAGATCATCGTGATCGCGAACGTCGACACGAACTGCCCGAGGCCGAACAGCAGGGCCACGGTGATGTTGCCGCCGCCGATCTTGTGTGACATGAAGCCGTGCGCGTAGTCGGCGAGCAGGACGTAGACGAAGTACCAGACCAGGAACAGCGCGGTCATCGGGAACACGAAGCGCCGGAACCGGCGACGCAGCTCGGAGAAGTCCGGTGACAGCTGGACATCCCGGTACGTCGTCAGGTCGCGATCGCGCATATCACTCATCGCGAGACCTCCAGGGGATAAAGCCGGGCGGTATGGAGCCGGCGTGGCTACTGTGGCCTGGGTCACGGCGCTCCCGACAGCACCGGCGCGCATCGGTCGCTCAGCGGACCACACCAGTCGCTCGGTGGATCACTCAACTGCGGTGAACGGTAGGAATCCTGGGACGAACGGTCACCGCTACGGCAGGCCTCGGTCGACATCGACGGCCTCGGGGGTGTGCAGCCGGACCATGCTGCGGGCCGTGCCGGCCGGGATGCGGTCCGGAGTCAGTTTGGAGACCACGATGACGGTGAGGAACGCGAGCGGCATCGTCCACGCGGCCGGCTGACCGACGAGCGCCCGCGGCCAGCCGCCCTGCGGCGCGCCGGACACGTTCACGAGTGCGGCCGCGCTGGCCGCGATCCCGCCGACGACCAGGCCGGCCGCGGCGCCGGTCGTCGACATCCGCCGCCACCAGATCCCCAGCACCAGCAGGGGACAGAACGTCGACGCGGCCAACGCGAACGCGAGTCCCACGGTGTCCGCGAGGCTCAGCGCCCCGGTCACCGTGAACGCCAGGTACGGCACGATCATCGCGATCAGCGCCGCGATCCGGAAGCTGTTCACCGCGACGTAGTCACCACCGGTCCACCGATGCAACCGGCTCCGCAGCAGGTCCTGGTCGATCACCCCGGCGATCGCGACGGTCAGCCCCGACGACGTCGACAGGAACGCCGCGAACGCCCCCGCCGCGACCAGTGCACCGAGCAGATCCCCTGTAGTACCAGGGAAAACGCGGCCGGGCAGCTCGAGTACGACGGTGTCCCCGCCCGCGCTCACCAGGTCGGGCGCGAACGTCCGCCCGAGTACGGCGTACATCGGTGGGAAGAGGTAGAACAATCCGAGCAATGCCAGTACGACGACGGTGGTACGCCGGGCCGCGCGGCCGTCGGGGTTCGTGTAGAAGCGGACCAGGACGTGCGGGAGCCCCATCGTTCCGAAACAAAGGGCCAGGAGCAACGAATAGGTCGCGTACAGCGGGTGGTCGCGACCGCCCGCGCGGGACAGCGGCTCGGCCCATTCGGCGGCTGCTCCGTGCAACGAGTCGAGCACTCCGACGGGCTGGTGCCAGACGAGCAGGATGACGAAGATCGGCGTCGCGAGCGCAGTCAGCTTGAGCCAGTACTGGAAGGCCTGGACGAACGTGATCGACCGCATCCCGCCCGCGGCCACGTTGATCACCACGATCACCGCGACGATCATCGCACCGACCTCCGGCGGCGCGCCCGTGACGGTCTGGACCGCGAGGCCGGCGCCGTGCAGTTGCGGCAGGAGGTAGAGCGTCCCGATGCCGACCACGAGCCCGGCGCAGATCCGCCGTACGACCGGGGACTCGAAGCGTGTCTCGGCGAAGTCGGGCAGCGTGTACGCACCGGACCGGCGCAGCGGAGCGGCGACCAGGACCAGCAGCATCAGGTAGCCGACGGTGTAACCGACCGAGAACCACAGCATGTCGGCGCCGTTCACCAGCACCAGCCCGGCGACACCGAGGAACGACGCTGCGGACAGGTACTCGCCGCTGATCGCCGACGCGTTCCAGCGTGGGCTGACCGCGCGGCTGGCGACGTAGAAGTCGCTGGTGGTCCGCGAGATCCGCAGGCCGAACAACCCGATCCCGATCGTTGCCACGACCACCAATCCGATCGCGGTCAGGCTGAGCGCCGGAGACATCGCTACTGCCGCCCCACGAACTCGATGAACTCTGCTTCGATTCGCTCGGCGTTCCGGACGTAGATGCGAGCGGCGACGTACACGACCGGGTACACCAGGATGCCCAGGATCACCCAGGGCAGGGGGAGGCCCAGTACGGACATCGTGCGGGTTGGTGGGACCAGCCAGAACAGCAGCGGGAAGCTGCCCAGCACGAGCACCACGCCGCCGATGACGGCCAGAGTGAGTCGTAGCTGCGACTGGATCAGTGACTGCATGTAGACCTGGCCGAGGCGGGTCTGCTCGTCGATCTCGCGCGTACCGGTGGGCATGATCGGACGTCGGGCCGCGCTCGTCCGCGGGCTGGTGACGCGGACCCTGCGTGGTCCTTCCGGCGTACTCATGTCAGCTCAGGTCATCTCAGCGACGTCGAACGGACCAGGAGGTCGCGGAGCTCGCGCGTGTGCCGCCGGCTGACCGGGAGCCAGTCGTCCCCGACCCGGACCGCGCAGCGGCCGCTGTCGACCCGCATCTCGTCCACGTGCTGCAGAGCGACCAGGGTGCTGCGGTGGATCCGGGTGAAGCCGGCGTCCCGCCAGCGCTCCTCCAGCGTGCTGAGCGGGATGCGGACCAGATGCGAGTTCTGGCCCGTGTGCAGGCGGGCGTAGTCGCCCTGTGCCTCGACGTACCGGACCGTGGAGCGCTGCACGAACCTGGTGATACCGGCCAGCTCCACCGGGATCACCTCGTCGTCGGTCTCCTCCGGTGACGGCAACGCGGGCGCTGCTCCGTGGGTGACGACGCGCTGGATCGCCTGGGACAGGCGTTCCGGTCGCACCGGTTTCATCACGTAGTCGGTGGCCTCCAGCTCGAACGCCGCCACCGCGTGCTCGTCGTACGCCGTGACGAACACGATCTGTGGGCGGCTGGCGAACTTGGACAGCACCTTGGCCAGGTCGATGCCGTCCAGCCCGGGCATCTTGATGTCGCAGAACACAACGTCCAGGTCGCTGGCCTGCAGGATCTTCAGCGCGTCCGGTCCGTTGGAAGCCGTCCGGATCTCGCCGATCCGGGGGTCCTGGCTCAGCAGGTACACCAGTTCGGCCAGCGCGGGCTCCTCGTCGTCCGCAACCAGCGCGCGCAGGGGAGAGTCGGCCATAAAACGAACACTAAACCCTCAGATGCCGGTCTGCGGGTTACGGCGATGCATGCACTCCTGAGGAGTATTTGGGGATACGGAACGTCACCTTGGTTCCGGCCTCCACGGCGGTTTCCACGACCAGGCCGTACGTGTCGCCGTACACCTGCCGCAGCCGGGCGTCGACGTTGCCGAGGCCGACCGAGTCACTGCCGGACCCGCCGGACAGGGCCGCCCGGATCACCTCCGGCTCGCTGCCGGCGCCGTCGTCCTCGACGCTGATCTCCGCCTCGTTGATCTGGTCGCGCGCGCGGATCGTGATGTGGCCGACTCCCGTCGTACCCTCCAGGCCGTGGCGTACGGCGTTCTCCACCAGGGGCTGGACGACGAGGAACGGGATGACCACCGGCAGCACCTCAGGAGCGATCTGCAGCGACACCTTGAGCCTGTCGCCGAAACGAGCCTGCTCCAGCACCAGGTAGCGCTCCACGTTGCGCAGCTCGTCCGCCAGCGTCGTGAACTCGCCCCCACGCCGCAGGGCGTAGCGGGAGAAGTCTGCGAACTCCAGGAGCAGCTCACGCGCTCGCTCCGGGTCGGTGCGTACGAACGACGCTATGGCCGCCAGAGCGTTGTAAATGAAGTGCGGGCTGATCTGGGCGCGTAGTGCGCGCAGCTCCGCCTCCATGGCTCGGGTGCGCTCCTTGTTGAGCTCTGCGAGCTCTACCTGACCGGAGACCCACCTGGCGACCTCCTCAGTCGCTCTGACGAGTGCTGCGGAGGTGTTGTTGCTGTACGCGACCAGTACGGCGACCACGCGCTCCTCGATGACGATCGGCGCGACGACCGCCGTACGGATCGGGCATTGCGGGTCGCCGCACGCCACATCATGCGCGCCGAGTACCGCCGTACGGCCGGAGCGGAGTGTCAGTGCGGCGAGGTCCTTGGCGTCGCGGCGGTGGTTGCTCTCGTACGGTCCGCCTACGCCGTCCCACGCCAGTACGCCTGAGGAGTCGCAGATCGCGATGGCCGCCGTACCCAGGAGGTCCCTCAGGTGGCGGCTGGCCTTTCCGGCCGCAGCGGGTGTCAGGCCCTCGCGCAGGTGCGGGCTGGCCAACGAGGCGGTATGCAGGGTCGCATACGTCGCCTTGTCGGCCGGAGTCCCGAAATGCTTCCGCCGCCGCACGAACACACCCTGACGGTAACCGCTCAGCCTTCCGCGCGCGGCCTGAATGCCTCCAGCGCCTCCGTGTCGGAGTAGGTGTGCAGCAGGTACTCCGCTACCCACTCCACACGGCCTGGGTACGTCGACTCGCTCTCGATCCTGTCTGCGGCTTTGGCCGCGTCGAGCGGTGCGCGCCGCAGCTGTACGCCGTCCTCGGTCAGGAGCGCCCAGCTCGGACCGGGAGCGCCGTACGGCATCCCGACACTGCCGGCGTTCACCACCAGCCGCCGATCGACCTGGCGCGCGAACGGCATGTGCGTGTGCCCGCAGACGACCGTCCTGACCTCGTCCGACAGCCCCGTGAACACCTGCGCCCACCGCGCGATCGGGCTGTCCACCAGCACCATCTCCTCGTCGTCGCGCGGAGTGGCGTGACAGAACAGCACGTCCCCGATCGTCACGGTCGTCGGCAGCCCGGCCAGCAGCTCAACCTGGTCCGGCCGCAACTGCTCCGCCGCCCACGGAGAGACCGCATCCGGCGGCTCGGCGTCGTACGTCCCCCGAGCCATCTCCACAAGCTCCCGGTCCGCGTTGCCGCGCACCCACACCACCCGGTCGCCCAGCGCCCTCAACACATCCAGCGTCTCGACCGGCTGCGGCCCACTGGCGATGTCCCCCGCCAGCACGATCCGGTCGGCCGCCTGCACGTCCGGCTCATCCAGCACAGCCTCCAGAGCAGGCAACACCCCATGAACATCAGCAAGAACAGCAACCGTGGTCATGCCGGCAGTCTGCTCCTGAAGCCCCGCAAACACAGAGCAATCTGCTCAAAGCAGATCAGCTACCGATGAGCAGCTGTCCTTTGGCGAGCGGGGTCGCCCGTTCGCAGGCACCGGTCGAGATGGTGCAACGGACAATCGACGCCGGAGTCTCCTCCCCGTTGTCGGCGAGCAGCAGCAGGTGCTGGTCGTCCTCGGGGACGCTCTGCCGGAACACACCGGACCACTCGTGCAGCAGCATGCCCGTCTTCGCGTTCAGGGCTCCCGCGATGCCGTCGCCGTACCCGTCCTGGTACTTCGGTCCGGCGATGACAGTCGCGGCGTCCGGGGTGAAGCCAGTGATCAGGTAGTCGCAGGTGCGCCACAGGCGCTTCCCGAACGGGACGGTGAGGAGGCTGCTGCAGCTGCTCTGGTCGTTCAGTGTGGTCAGCGAGCCCGCCGTACCCGCGCTGGACACCGCCATCGGATTCGGGACGGCCTTGAGCTGAACGGGCTTCGATGTACCCGGCGTCCACTCGTACAGACCGCTGTCGCCGTCCTGGGTCGTCGATGCGTCGAAGTAGACCTTGCCGTCGAGGTAGCTGAGCAGCCTGGTGTTCCAGATGTCCGGTACGGCGACCTTCTGGACCTCGGTGCTTTCGGCGTAGATGGTCGCACCGGCCAGTTCCTCGCCGGTGTCCTTCAAGCGGGTGGCTACGTACGCCGCGGCGCCGCCGTCGTCGGTGGTGACGATCTGGGTCACGTCGGGCGTGCGGCGGGTGATCTTGCTGTCGCTGTCCAGGTTCAGCATCTCGGTGCCGAACCCCTTGGTGACTACGGCGAGCGCCGAGCTGCGGAGCCGGGCGACGTCCTGGATGTCGGTGGTGCCCGGGACCGTGACGTCCTCGCCGGCGCCGCCGCGGATGGTGCGGCCACTGAGGTACGTGACCTGCGGCGCCCTGCCCTGGGGGAGCTTCTTCAGGTCGATCTTGGTCTTCATCGGCCCGGACGGAGTGCTCGTCGCCGTCGACGGCTTGCTGGACGTCGGCGTCGGCTTGGCCGTGGGGGTGCTCTTGGTCGGGGTGCTGGTCGCCGGCGACGGGGAGCCGGACAGCGGAGAGGGGGCTTCCGCGTTGGCCTGCGGGCCCTGGCGCCACGCGAGGGCTCCGCCGCCCGTGATGGCGGCGACGGCGACAGCTGCGACGAGGGCGACCAGGCGGCCGTTCTGCACTCGCATCGGCGATCTCCTCAACAAGTCATGGTCAGGTCACGGTTACGGACCGTGCGGCGGACCACGGTCGGGCGGTAGATCAGCGTCCCGCTGTCGGAGATGTGACGCCGGGAAATACCGCTTTGTTCACTCCAGCGAATGGGTCGCAGAACGGATCGAGCATAATTACGCCATGGACCAGCCACCGCGGATCGGCCGGTACTCCCTGGTCCGCCGGGTGGGTGCCGGGGGTTTCGCGACCGTTTGGCTGGCGCGCGACGAGCAGCTGGACGCCGAGGTCGCGGTCAAGATCCTGTCCGAGAACTGGGTCGAGGACGAGGACGTCCGGCGCCGGTTCCTGGCCGAGGGCCGGTTCCTGCGCAAGGTCGACTCGCTGTACGTCGTCGGCGTGCACGACATCGGCGAGGCCGACGACGGCCGCCCGTTCATGGTCCTCACCTACGCCGACGGCGGCACGCTCGCGGACCGGATCAAGGCCGGCCCGCTGGAGTTCGGCGAGGCGGTCCGGATCATCACGCAGGTCGGCCGCGGCCTGAAGCACCTGCACGCCCGCGGCGTCCTGCACCGCGACGTGAAACCGGCCAACGTCCTGTTCCGCACCGATCCGAACGGCGACCGCGCGATGCTGTCCGACCTCGGGCTGGGCAAGTCGCTCGCCGAGGTCTCGCGGATCACGATGCCCGGCGGCACCCCGGCGTACGTCGCTCCCGAACAGGTGATGGGTGAACGCCTGGACCACCGCGCCGACCTGTACTCGCTCGGTGCGGTCGCGTACGCCGCCTTCACCGGTCAGGCGCCGCATGGTGTGGCCAGCCTCGGTGCGGTGATGCAGATCGAAGCACCACCGCCCTCGATGACCACACTGCGCGAAGACGTGCCGGATGCGATCGATGTCGTCGTACGGCGTGCTCTCGAGCCGGACCGGGACAAGCGCTGGCCGGACCTCGACAGCTTCCTCAACGCACTGCGCGAGGCGCACACCACGGGCAAGATCCCGGCGGGGCTCGTGCCGGCCGCCGAGATGCCCACACCGAGTGCGGCGACCGCTCCGGTCGACCAGGCGACCGCCCTGGCCAGCTCCAACCAGTCCACCGTCGCGACAGCGCCCAAACGCCGGCGTCGCGCCGCCGTCCTCACCACACTCGCCGCGCTGGTCCTAGCCGCAGGCGGCGGGTACGGCGGCTACCAGTACGTCATGACCCGGCCGGTGAAGGTGGAGAGCAAGCCCCTCTCGGTAGAGGTCCCACGAAACTGGCACCAGAAGGCGGTCGACGACGGGAAGTCCCTCGTGGTCAGCACCAACACCTCCAAGTGGCAGACCGACCCGAACACCGAAGGCGTCTACGTAGGAGTGGAGAACGCCACCCAACTGCCGACGAGCGCCACTGCTCCCGAGGGCTGCACGGGCGGCACACCGGAAAAGTCCGGCAATGTCGTCACCTTCAGGTACAGCTGCGACGACGTGCCAACCGTCATCGAGCAGTACAAGCAGGTGAACGCCACGACCCTGCTGAGGATTCAGGTCCGCGAGGACAACCCGACGACGCGGCAAGAGGTGCTCGACTCCGCGAAGTACGGCTCCTAGGGCACCAGCGACGTCAGCGACGAGATCGTTGCCTTGTGCATGCGGGGGATGACGTTCAACGTCGCGGGATCGGACGCGTACAGGTACGACCCGGACTCGTAGACCAGGTACGCGATGCCGTCGTACTCCGTGATGCCCTCGGTCATGCTCGGGGCGCGGAAGCAGCTCAGCGCCGCCGCATCCAGATCCTTCTGGCCGCGCTTCACGACGTAGATGTTGCTGCGGTTCCCACGCCCGTACGACGTGCTGTAAATGAAGTGGTTGGCGGTGATCGTCAGCCCCTGCGTCTTCGTCGGGACCTCCCACGCGCCGGCCAGCGTGGTCAGCGTGCCGTCGTCCGCGATCTTGTACTCGTACATGGTCCCGCGGCCGGTCTCGTTGAACGTCCCGGAGAACAACGAGTCCCCGTAGCTCCCGATGAACGACGATCCGGCGACGTCGCGCGCCGTACCAACTTGTCCGAGGTACGGCGTACCGGCGGCCTTCAACGCGTCACGCAACTCCGTCAACCGGTACTTGCGGATGCTGCTGCCCTGGCCGGACACGAACGCCCAGCCCTTGCTCACGGTGATCCCGCCGACGTGGGACTCGGCGATCGCGACCACGCCGACGGTCGAGCCGGTGGACGGGTCGATGCCGTAGATCTGCGAGTCGGCGCCCTCGCGGTACGCCGCGATCAGGATCAGGTTCTTGCCGGAGCCGTCCCAGTTGTACCAAGTACCGGCGCCTTGCGGGGTGTGCGTGCTGAGGTTGGGGATGCTGGCGCTGTTGCTGAACCGGGCGTCGTACTTGTAGGACGCCGACGGTCCGTCGTAGAACGTCGAACTGCCGCTGGTCGAGGTGTCGCAACTGATCGCGGCGTGCGCGGGCGCGGCGCCCGTCAGGGACGCCGCGACGACGGTGAGAACGATGGCAAGGGGGCGCTTGACCATGGGAGCCTCTTCGGTTGTGGGCGAAAACCTACGAGATTTTCAGAGTAGATCGGCAATGAGTAACGCGCGAGGGTTCACCGGGCGTCAGCTCTGCGAACGGACGCCGTACGGTTGTCGCATGAGCGATCTGTCAGCGGCGATCGACCGCGTTCTGCCCAGCGTCCGTGCCGACCTCGAGGACCTCATCCGGATCCCGTCGGTCAGTTACGAACCGGCCCGTGCGGCCGACGTCCAGCGGTCCGCGGAGGCGACCGCGGCGTTGTTCGAGGCCGAAGGCTTCACGGTGAAGATCGTCCGGGCCGGTGAGGGCGCGCCTGCGGTCATCGCCAAGAAGGCCGCGCCGGCCGGCAAGCCGACGGTGCTGCTCTACGCGCACCACGACGTCCAGCCGACCGGGCCGGTCGAGCAGTGGACGTCGGACCCGTTCGTGCCGACCGAGCGGGGCGACCGGCTGTACGGGCGGGGCGCCGCCGACGACAAGGCCGGGATCGCCGCGCACCTGGCCGCCGTACGGGCCTTCGGCAACGATCTGCCGGTGGGCGTGACGGTGTTCGTCGAGGGTGAGGAGGAGATCGGTTCGCCGACCCTGCTGCAGCTGCTGGACGAGTACTCCGACGAGCTCGCCGCCGACGCGATCGTGATCGCGGACTCGGGCAACTGGGATGTCGGCCGGCCGGCGCTGACAGTGTCGCTGCGCGGTCTGGTCGAGGCGTACGTCGAGGTTCGGACACTGGATCACGCGGTCCACTCCGGCCTGTTCGGTGGGCCGATCCCGGACGCGTTGTCGGCGTTGTGCCGGCTGCTCGCGACCCTGCACGACGACAAGGGCGACGTTGCGGTGGACGGGCTGCACGCGTCCCGGGCGGCCGATGTGGAGTACCCGGAGGACCGGCTGCGGGCCGAGTCGAGCGTGCTGGACTCCGTTCGGCTGACCGGCTCGGGTTCGCTGGTCGACAGGTTGTGGACCCGGCCCGCGATCGCCGTACTGGGGATCGACGCGCCGTCCGTGGCGGAGGCGAGCAACACGCTGGTGCCGGTCGCGCGGGCCAAGGTGAGCCTGCGGGTCGCGCCGGGGGACGACGCGATCAAGGCGAGCGCGGCACTGAAGACGCATCTCGAGAACCACGCGCCGTGGGGTGCGCAGGTCACCGTCACCGAGGGGCAGACCGGTCAGCCGTGCAGTGTGAACGCCCTTGGCGCCGGGTACGAAGCGGCCCGCGCGGCCTTCAAGACCGCGTGGGGTGTCGAGCCGATCGACATGGGGATGGGCGGGTCGATCCCGTTCATCGCGGAGTTCCAGGAGACCTTCCCGCAGGCCTCGATCCTGGTCACCGGCGTGGAGGATCCGGACACCCGCGCCCACGGCATCGACGAGGGTCTGCACCTCGCGGAGTTCACCAAGGTCTGCCTCGCCGAGGCATTGTTGCTCAAGAACCTGGCAGACCAGGCGTGATCGGGCTTTTCGGCGACCCAGTGTTTGGCATAGGTTTCGGCGAGTGAAGATCGCAGTCGTACGGGAGACCAGACCGGCGGAGCGCCGGGTCGCGCTGGTGCCGGAACAAGTCGCGAAACTGATCGAGCTCGGATACGAGGTCGCGGTCGAGCCGGCCGCCGGTGAACGCGCGTTGTTCTCCGACGACCAGTACCGCGCCGCCGGCGCCGAAGTGGCCTGGGGCGCCGACCACGCGGCCACCATCGTGGCGTCGGTGCAGCCGCTCGAACGTGAGCGCCTGCAGCGGTTGCACGCCGGTACGGCGTTGATGTCGTTCCTGCCGACGAACCCGCCAGACGTGGTCCGGACCGCAACCCGGGCCAAGCTGACGGTGTTCTCGATGGAGCTGATCCCGCGAATCTCCCGGGCCCAGACGATGGACGCCCTGTCGTCACAGGCACTCGTCGCCGGGTACCGGGCCGCGATCGTCGCCGCCGAACGGCTGCCGCGATTCTTCCCGCTGAACATGACCGCGGCCGGCACCGTCCCGCCGGCCCAGGTCCTCGTCCTCGGCGCCGGCGTGGCCGGTCTGCAGGCGATCGCCACCGCGAAACGCCTCGGGGCGGTGGTCAAGGCGTACGACGTACGTACTGCCGCCGCGGAGGAGATCGCGTCGATGGGCGCCGTACCGATCGAGCTCGAACTCGGCACCCTCGACGGGCCTGGTGGATATGCCCGCGAGATGACGCCCGAACGCGCGCAACTCCAGCGTGAACTGCTCACGCCGTACGTCGCCGCCGCGGACGCCCTCATCACGACGGCCGCCGTACCGGGCCGGACCGCGCCGATGCTGGTGACGCGGTCGATGGTCGAGCAGATGAAGCCTGGATCGGTTGTGGTGGACCTGGCGTCGGAGCAGGGCGGCAACGTCGAAGGCTCCGTTGCCGGGACCGAGCTGACGATCGGCGACGCACTGGTCTGGGGCGGGGCGAACGTGCCGTCGCAGATGGCCGGCCCCGCCTCGCGGCTCTACGGCCAGAACATCGCGAACCTGATCCGGCTGATGACCCGGAACGCCGCCTTCGATCCCGACTTCGACGACGAGATCGTCCGCGGCTGCTGCGTCACCCACGACGGCTCAGTGCTCCACGAGCCCACCCGCGAGCTTTTGAAGGGCCAGGCATGAGTGAGTCCATCGCGTTGCTGACGATCTTCGTCCTCGCGGCGTTCGTCGGTGTCGAGGTGATCAGCAAGGTCTCCTCGACGCTGCACACCCCGCTGATGTCGGGGGCGAACGCCATTCACGGCGTCATCCTGGTCGGCGCCATCATCGTCACCGGCGCCGCCGAGTCCACGATCGTGGTGATCGTCGGGCTGCTGGCCGTCGTACTGGCGACGGTGAACATGGTCGGCGGGTTCGTGGTCACCGACCGGATGCTGGAGATGTTCAAAGGTCCGGCGGCTCGCAAGAAGGAGCTGCACAAGTGATCCCCACCTGGGCCCAGATCGGGTATCTGGTCTCCGCGGTCTGCTTCATCGTCGCGCTGAAGGCACTGTCGTCGCCGCGCAGCGCGCGCACCGGCAACCTGATCGGCGCCGCCGGAGCCGTCCTCGCGGTGATCATCACGTTCGCGGCGTACAAGCCCGACCACCTGGTGCCGATCCTGATCGCGCTCGCGATCGGCACCGTCGGCGGTGTGATCGGGTCGCGGCGGGTGCAGATGACCCAGATGCCGCAACTCGTTGCCTTGTTCAACGGCGTCGGCGGCGGCGCGGCCGCGTTGGTCGCCCTGCTCGAGCTCGGGGACGTGCCCTCCGACGCGACCGTCGCGGCGATCGCCACGGCGTTCACGATCCTGGTCGGCGCGATCAGCTTCTCCGGCTCGGTGGTCACGTTCGCCAAGCTGCAGGAGCTGATGACGACCCGTCCGGTGACGTTCCCGGGTCTGCCCGTGCTCTTCGTCGCCTCACTGCTGGGCGGTATCGCGCTTGCGGTCTGGCTCGTGTCCGATCCGCGGGTGTGGGTCGGCGTACTGCTCTGCCTCATCGGTCTCGCGATCGGCGTGATGCTGGTGCTGCCGGTCGGCGGCGCCGACGTACCGATCGTGATCTCGTTGCTCAACGCCTTCACCGGTCTGACGGTCGCCGCGGGCGGTTACGTCCTCGGGAACACGGTGCTGCTGGTCGCGGGCACCCTGGTCGGCGCGGCCGGTACGTTGCTGACCAAGCTGATGGCGGACGCTATGGGGCGGTCCGTGTTCAACATCCTCTTCGGTGCCGTGCGCGGCGGATCGACGTTGGGTGCAGGCACGGCGTCCGACCGGCCGGTGATCTCGGGCGGACCGGAGGACGTCGCGATCCTGCTCGGGTACGCGAACAAGGTCATCATCGTGCCCGGGTACGGTCTCGCCGTCGCGCAGGCGCAGCACACGCTCCGCGACCTCGTCGAGGAACTGCAGAGCCGCGGGGTAAAGGTCGACTACGCCATCCACCCCGTCGCCGGCCGCATGCCCGGCCACATGAACGTGCTGCTCGCCGAGGCCCAGGTGCCTTACGAGCAGCTGCGCGAGATGGACGACATCAACGGCGACTTCAAGACCACGGACGTCGTCCTGGTCGTCGGCGCCAACGACGTGGTCAACCCGGCCGCCCGCAACACCCCGTCGGCCCCCATCTACGGCATGCCGATCCTGAACGCCGACGAGGCCCAGCGAGTCATCTTCCTCAAACGCTCCATGCGCCCCGGCTTCGCGGGAATCGAGAACGAACTGCTCTACGACCCCCGAACCACCCTCCTGTTCGGCGATGCCCGGGACTCCCTCACCAAACTCCTCGCCGCCCTGAAAACGGTCTAGACCCGGACCAAAGACACCGGCCGTCGGCGCCCGCTGGAGCGGAGCGCCGACGGCCGACCTGTTCGCGGTAACCATTTGGCGCCCAGTGGCAGAAAGTTTCCGCAAAGCGCCGGCGCCGGAGCTTCTGCGGGTGGACAGTACGTATACGCCCACTGCCAGGCAATTGAACTGGTGCGCAGGCGTACACGAGGCGGTGCTGGACGTATATGTACTGTCGACCTGCAGACCCGGCCGCGCATCTGGCCGCCCCCGGCCAACGACCTCCCCCGGCCAGTGCCGACCGTTGCCCGCGCCGCGTTCGCTCTGTTTGACTCTCGTACCGAGAGGCCGGGCGGCGCACCCATTCCTCTCACCCTTCCCGCCCAACCGAGGAGAACACTTTGTCCTGCCTTACGAAACCCCTTTCCCGAGCCTGGGACTGGGGCTAATCCACCCACCCCCGCTGCGCCGCCCGGACCCCCAGTTCAAACCGCCCCGAAGCCCCCACCTGCCCACTCAACTTCGCCGCAATCCGCCGCACAGTCCGCAGAGAAACGCCCAACTTCCGGGCTACCTGCTCATCGGTAGCCCCATGCACCAACAGCCGAAGAAACTCAGCCTCCTGAGCACTGATCCCACCGTCCCGAGCACGCTGTTCCTCCCCGAACGGCTCGAACCCCCGGTCCCAATAGCTCAGGTGCAGTTCCATCGCCATCCGCACGACTGCCTGGCTGTGGTGCACGACAGCGCCAACCGCTTTGTCCTCGGGGTCGATCGCCATCACCGCCGACTCGTTGTCGAAGATGATCAAACGAAACGGGACGGACGGTGCAATTCGAATCTTGCCGCCAAGATCCACGATATATTGCAGGATCTCGCCCACCCCTGGTCGCTTCCAGTACGCCTCAGGGAACAGGTATCGAATCTCCACACCGCGCGCGAGATGTTCCCGGTCGGGAAACGTCTCGGGCTTCCAGCCGGCCGGGTCGGAATCTTGAAGGATGCCCCAGATTGATTTCTCCGGACGGAATCGTTGCATTCGCTGGTTGGCGAGTTCGCGTCCTTTGAGGATCTCGACATCTCGTGTCGTGCGCTGGACCAGGAAGTTTTGCCAGGTCGGCGGTGAATTTATTGGCGGCGAGCTGGTCGGCCCGGAGCTGTGTGCTCAAGGCGTCAATTTCCTGCTGCCGACTTGCGGCCAGACGGCCGAACGTGACCGCCGGATCCAGCGGATACTCGACGCCTTCCGTCCAGCTCGGCACTACGAAACCGAGATCGCGTAGTTTCTGCAGATCGTGGGACAGTTCGTCCTCGCTGCGTCCCAGTTCGGCGGCGAGTTCATTCAGCCGGACTGCGTGCCCCAGCTCAGGTCGCTGCAGCAGGAGTCGGTAGACCGCGAGCAGGTCCTCCGTGAGTCCTGAGGAGTCGAACAACGTCAGACCCAGCCGCGCTTTGCGGCCGCCACCCCGAGTTCGAAGCGGCTGGCGGCGTCTAGGCGTTCGGAGAGGTTGGCGGTGATGCGGCGGGCGGTGCGGAGGGAGATGCCTAGGAGGCGGGCAACCTGTTCGTCTTTGGCGCCGCCGGCAAGCAGACGCAGCACCTCGGCCTCGTGAGGCGTCAGCGGCGTCTCGTCGTCGCGGTCGTCGGCGTCGAACATCTCCGTTGCGCGGGACCAGTAGGCGTCGAACAGGGCTAGGGCGACGGAGACCACAGCGGGAGTGCGGTGGATCACCGCGCCGGCGGTCGGGTTCTCCGGATCCATCGGCATGACCGCGATCTCCTGGTCGAAGATCAGGAGCCGCATCGGCAACGTCGGCGTCACCCGTACCTCGCCACCGAGCCTGTGTATGGTCTCGGCGTACTCCACCGCCAGTTTCGAGGCGGTCATGCTCTGGAGGTACACGGTTCTCATCTTGATGCCGCGTCCCAGGAGCTCGAAGTCAGGCGACCGCTCCGCCCTCGGGACTGCGTCGTCAAAATGCGCTGGCACCAGGCCCCAAGAGGTGTCCTTGGTCTTTAGCGCGAGCTCTTCGATCCGACGTGAGGCGTTGGCGCGGCCTTTGAGGACCTCGACGTCCCCGCTGCTGCGAGATGTCAGTAACTCGTTGTACTGCTCTGCGATGACCTCGGCGGAGGCTTCGGCTTCTTTCAGCTCGCCGAGCGCCTTGTTCAGCTCGGTTCGCCGCCGTTCGGCCAGGCCGGTTAGGCCGACGCGAGGGTGGACTGCGTGTTCGCCTTCTGGGTTGGTCCAGGTCGGCACCAGAAGCTCCAGTCTTCGGAGCTGGTCCATCAGTTCGTCGACTTCGGCCGTCGAGCGATCTACTAGCGCGGCAATCTGCTCGGGCGTACTGTCTGGATGGCTGAGAAGGGCGTGATAGACCGCAAAAGTGGCTTCGTCCACCCCCAGCGGCTCCAGCACGATCCTTCTCCTCCAGAAACTTGTCGGAACCGACCATATACAGAGTGCGTCGACATTGAGCACCCAATGATGGTTTCGGATTATTTCTGAAGGGACGATACGTGATCAAGAAGCTGCTGACGGTAGTCGGTGTTGCGCTGCTTCTCTTCGCGGCCACGCCCACGGTTTCGTTCGCCGCGCCGAGCAGCCCCGACTGCATCGGCCAGATCTGCTGGTAGGACGCTGGTAAGCCGCCATCGGCGCGTCCCGTAGACTGCTGGTGTGGCTCGTGGCGATGGTCGGCTTACTCATGAACTCGACCCGCAGGATCTGGGTCCGCAGGACGCTTGTGGCGTCTTCGGGGTCTGGGCGCCGGGGGAAGAGGTTGCCAAACTCACCTACTTCGGGCTCTATGCCTTGCAGCACCGGGGGCAGGAGTCGGCGGGGATCGCGGTCAGTAACGGGAGTCAGATTCTCGTCTACAAGGACATGGGGCTGGTCAGCCAGGCGTTCGACGAGGCGACTCTCGCCTCGCTTCGCGGGCACATCGCGATCGGCCACTGCCGGTACTCGACGACCGGGTCCAGCGTCTGGGCGAACGCGCAGCCGACGTTCCGGTCGACCGCGACCGGATCGATCGCGCTCGGTCACAACGGCAACCTGACCAACACGAGTGAGCTCGCCGCCAGCTTGAACGGCGAAGGTGATCTCGATCTCGGTCTGGACGCCGACGTCGACCACGCGAAGGCCAACGCGAAGCACGGCGCGTCGAGCGACACCGACATCCTCACCTCGATGCTCGCCGGGTACCCGGACCTGACCATCGAGCAGGCGGCCGCGAAGATCCTCCCGAAGGTCAAGGGCGCGTTCAGCCTGGTCTTCATGGACGAGAACACGCTGTACGGCGCCCGCGACCCGCAGGGCATCCGCCCGCTGGTCCTCGGCCGGCTGGAGCGCGGCTGGGTGATCGCCAGCGAGACCGCGGCCCTGGACATCGTCGGCGCGAGCTTCATCCGCGAGGTCGAGCCCGGTGAGATCGTCGCGATCGACGCCGAAGGGCTCCGCTCGACCAAGTTCGCCGAGCCGGACCCGAAGGGCTGCCTGTTCGAGTTCGTCTACCTGGCCCGCCCGGACACCCAGATCTCCGGTCAGCGGATCCACTCCACCCGGGTCGAGATCGGCCGCCGGCTGGCGCGCGAGCACCCCGCCGACGCCGACCTCGTCATCGCCACCCCGGAGTCCGGCGTACCGGGCGCGATCGGGTACGCCGAAGAGTCGGGCATCCCGTACGGGGCAGGCCTGGTCAAGAACGCGTACGTCGGCCGCACGTTCATCCAGCCGAGCCAGACGATCCGCCAGCTCGGTATCCGCCTGAAGCTGAATCCGCTGCGCGAGGTGATCGAGGGCAAGCGCCTGGTCGTGGTGGACGACACGATCGTCCGCGGCAACACCCAGCGCGCCGTCATCCGGATGCTCCGCGAGGCCGGCGCGAAGGAGATCCACGTCCGGATCACCGCGCCGCCGGTGAAGTGGCCGTGCTTCTACGGTATCGACTTCGCCAGCCGCGCCGAGCTGATCGCGAACGGCCTGAACACCGAGGAGATCTGCCGCTCGCTCGGCGCCGACTCGCTCGGTTACATCAGCCTGGACGTCCTGGTCGAAGCCACCACGGTGCCGAAGGAGCGACTCTGCCGGGCCTGCTTCGACGGGGTCTACCCGGTCGCGCTGCCGGACCCGGAGCACCTCGGCAAGCACCTGCTCGAGCTGCCGGTGGCCACCGACGTCGACGGCCTGGCCACGGTCTCCGGCGGAGCCGGCGCCGCGGACGCGCTCAGCCGTCCGTAGTACTTCTAGGGAGAACAGAACGTGAGTCAAGGCGCGAGTTACGCCGCTGCCGGGGTCGACATCGAGGCCGGTGACCGGGCCGTCGAGCTGATGAAGGAGTGGGTGGCGAAGGCGACCCGTCCCGAGGTGGTCGGCGGGCTCGGCGGATTCGCCGGGTTGTTCGACGCGACCGCGCTGACGTCGTACCGGCGGCCGCTGCTGGCGACGTCGACGGACGGGATCGGGACCAAGGTCGCGATCGCGCAGAAGCTCGGCAAGCACGACACGATCGGGTTCGACCTGGTCGGGATGGTCGTCGACGACCTGGTCGTGTGCGGCGCGGAGCCGTTGTTCATGACCGACTACATCTGCACCGGCAAGGTCGTGCCGGAGACGATCGCGCAGATCGTGAAGGGCATCGCGGAGGCGTGTGTCGAGGCCGGTACGGCGCTCGTCGGCGGAGAGACCGCGGAACACCCGGGGCTGCTGGAGCCGGACGAGTACGACGTTGCGGGTGCGGCGACCGGTGTGGTCGAGGCCGACGAGGTGCTCGGCGCGGAGCGGGTGCGCGAAGGGGACGTCGTACTGGCGATGGCGTCGTCGGGACTGCACTCCAACGGATACAGCCTGGTGCGGCACGTGTTCTTCGACCGCGCGAGGTGGGAGCTGGACCGGGTCGTGCCGGAATTGGGTACGACGCTCGGTGAGGTCCTGCTGACTCCGACGCGGGTGTACGCCAAGCACTGCCTGGAGCTGATCCAGGAGCTGAACGGCGGTGACGACAAGCCGCTGCACGCGATGTCGCACATCACCGGCGGCGGCTTCGCCGCGAACCTGGCACGGGTGATCCCGGATCAGCTGTCCGTGCGGATCGACCGCTCGACGTGGACGCCGGCACCGATCTTCGGGCTCGTCGGGCTACTCGGCGACGTGGCACTGCCCGAGCTCGAGAAGACGCTGAACATGGGCGCCGGCATGGTCGCAGTACTGGACCGGTCGGCCGCTGACGCCGCCGTTCAGGCGCTGGCCGCCCGTGACATCCCCGCCTGGATCTGCGGCGAAGTCAGCGCGACTCCTGGCGGCACCGTCACCCTGGAAGGCACCTACGCCAAGTAGGCCGCTGCACAGCCGCCGCCTGCGAGCGGGTCGCTATCGAGCCGTCCGACGCCTCGGACTGCTGGAATCGCCGATCCGCCACAGGCGGTGCTGTGTGAAAATTCGTCGGGCGCACGGTGAACTGCTCAGGCACCCCGAAGGGCGCTGAGCAGCTCAGCCGGGCTGATATTGCTTACCGACGGGGGTGGTAGTCGTCGGCGTCGTCTCCGTCGCCGTCGTTCTCGCCGTTCGCAGAACGGTCGCCACCCTGGTCACCGGACAGCTCTCGCTTGAGCTGGTCCAAGTCGGTGTCCCAGGTGCGGTACTTCAGGTCGCGTGCGACCTTCGTCTGCTTGGCCTTTGCACGGCCGCGCCCCATAGCGTCGACCCCCTCGCACAAGTCAACCGGGTACGCTGCGTGGCGCCCACGGATCAGTCGTCAGTAATCGTGGTTCAAGGATACCCGGAGCGGCGGATCGACACACGCACCGCCCCCTGGCCGGACCTGGCAGAGGTCCGAGCACCGCGTCGGCGGGGCGGGCCGGCCCCCTCGAACCAGCCCGCCCCGCCGCCTTCGGCCCCGCTACTTGACCTCGCGACGTGAGCTTGCCCACAGTCCGACGATGGTCGGAAGAACGATCCAGACCCCCACCGCGACCAGCGTCTCGGGCACCATCCCGTGCAGATCGCGCTCCGCGATCCGGCCGAGCGCGCCGAACACGTCGAGCCAGTTCGCGTTGTCCTTGAACAGCGCCGGCCCGGCCAGGGACCACGCGGTCGGCGCGATGAAGAACGCCAGGATCGCGACCGCGGTCTGCGGGATGACGGCACCGAAGGCGGCGCCCATCACGACGTTCAGCGCGACGGTCAGGTAGGCCCCGGCGAGCTGCCCGCCGAGATCGGGGTACGACGCCGCGTGGTCGGTGACTGCACCGGCCAGCGCCGTACTCGCGAGCGCCAGGCCGACGACCGCGGTCATCACGACCACGCTCAGCACGACAGCGGAGACGAACTTGGCCAGCTGGACGCGGACCCGGCGCGGGGACAGCGTGAACGTGGTCAGCGCGGTCCGCTGGGTCCACTCCGACGTCATCGCCATCACGCCGATCACCGGCAGCAGCAGCATCACACCGGTGGACGCGGCGCCGAGGAACCCGTCGAAGCCGGCGTCGCCCTTCGGCAGGTGCGTGAACTGCCAGGCCAGCGCCGCGAGCGCGAGCAGCAGGACCGCGGCGATCAGGACCCGGCCGCTGCGGGTGTTGACGGACTTGCGGAGCTCGATGGTGACGAGCTTCAGGAAGGACTGACCGCGCGCGGGCGGCAGACTGGTCGCCACCTCGCTCCGGTGCTTGGCAGGCGTCGTCGGCGCGACGTCGGTCACGGTGGTCATGTAAGTCTCCAGAGAAGTTTGGGTGATCAGGCGGCTGTGGCGACGGGCGTGGTCAGCTGGAAGAACAGGTCCTCCAGGCCGGCGCCGTCGCTCTGGCGGAGTTCGAGAAGGATCTGACCGGCAGCGGCGGCGGCGCGTCCGACCTGCTCGGCGGTGGCGTCGACGCGCAGCGCGCCGTCGTGCAGCGGCTCGAGGTTCAGGCCGGCAGCGGTCAGGGCCTCGTTCAGGCCGATCGGGTCGAGTCCGCGGACGAGTGTGCCGGAACCGGCCAGCAGCTCCTCCAGTGAACCGTTGGCGACGATCCGGCCGCCGCCGATGACGACCAGCCGGTCGACTGTCGCCTGCACCTCGCCCAGCAGGTGGCTGGACAGGATCACCGTGCCGCCGCGGGACGCGAAGTCCTGCAGCAGTCCGCGCATCCAGCGGATGCCTTCCGGGTCCATTCCGTTCGCAGGCTCGTCGAGTATCAGTACGGCGGGGTCGCCGAGCAGCGCGCCGGCGATACCGAGCCGCTGCCGCATACCGAGCGAATACTGACCGACGCGGCGCTTCGCGGCGTGGCCGAGTCCGACCGCTTCGAGCATCTCGTCGGCGCGGGTCTTCGGCACGCCGAGCAGGCTCGCGTTCAGCAGCAGCGTCTCGCGGCCGGTGCGGCCCGGGTGCTGCGCGGCGGCATCCAGCATGACCCCGACGACACGACCCGGGTTCGGCAGGTCGGCGTACCGCTTGCCGGTGATGGTGGCGGTGCCGGAGGTCGGCGGCGTCAGCCCGGTGAGCATCCGCAGCGTCGTGGACTTACCGGCGCCGTTCGGGCCGAGGAAGCCGGTGATGCTGCCGGGCTGAACGGTGAACGACACGTCCTGGACAGCCGTGGTGCTGCCGTAGCGCTTGGTCAGGTTCTCGACGGTGATCATGACATCGAGTCAACCGTCACCGACCCCGGTCGCACATCGGACGAGCGGCTGTCGTCACCCCCTACGAAAGTCGTCGGATCGGCCCTGGAACCCACCCGGAAGAGGGACGTGATCGCGTCGGCCGTCGAACTACAGTGACGGAATGCGACGGTTGCGCCGGTGGTACGCCTGGTGGGTCAGGCACGCCCCGCGCCTGCGCGACTTCCTGTACGTCGGCTTCAGCCTGCTGACCATCGTCCTGCAGGCCGCGTCGGGCGCGGGCGGCTGGAGCCCCAAGGACTGGTACGTGCTCGGCGCCGGCATCGTCGCCTCGGTCGCACTGCTCTGGCGCCGGCGGTTCCCGGTGACCGTCACCGCGATCGCCGTGCTCGCGATGCTGACCGGGTCGATCTTCGTCCCGATGGGTCTGGCCCTGCTGACGCTGGCGATCCGCCGCCGCGACCTCGCACTCGTGATCCTCGGCCTGGCCGCGTACGCCGCCTATGTGCTGAACAGCTGGGGCACCGAGAACCAGATCTGGGTGTCGATCTTCACCGGACCGTTCCTGGTCGGCACCTGGATCGCCATCGGCGCGTACGTCGGGGCCCGCCGCGACCTGATGGCGTCGCTGCGGGACCGCGCCGAGCGGGCCGAGGCCGAACGCGAACTGCGCAGCGAGCAGGCCCGCCTTGGCGAGCGCGCCAGGATCGCGCAGGAGATGCATGACGTCCTCGCCCACAAGGTCTCGCTGATCGCCCTGCACGCCGGCGGTCTCGAGGTGAACCCGTCCGTCGGTCCGGACAAGGTCGAGGGCTCGGCCCGGTTGATCCGTGAGACCGCGCGGCAGGCGATGGAGGATCTCCGCGAGGTCCTCGGCGTACTGCGGTCCGACATCAGCGTCGACGGCGCGGACCTGACGCCCGTCCCGAAGGTCTCGGACCTCGAGCGGCTCATCATGGCCTCGCGGGACGCCGGAGTCGCCGTCGGGTACGACGTCTCGCTGCCGGACGACGTACCGGTGTCCGTCGGGCGGACCGTCTACCGCCTGGTGCAGGAGTCGCTGACCAATGTGCACAAACATGCGCGCAGCGCCGCGACCGAGGTACAGGTCCATGGCGCACGGGGTGAGGGCGTGACGGTCAGGGTGACGAACGTCCGGCCGGTGGCTGCTGGTTCACTGCTGCCTGGCGCCGGTGCCGGCCTGGTCGGTCTGCGGGAGCGGGTGCAGTTGGTCGGCGGCCGGCTCTGGACCGGACCGACGACGGAAGGCGGCTGGCGGGTGGAGGCCTGGCTGCCCTGGGCCGACGACCGCGAGCAGGTATCGGACCAGGTCGAGACGCTGCGCGCAGATGCTGTGTTGCATACGGAAGAAGGAGAGCGATGACCCGGCTGCTGATCGTGGACGACGAGGCGCTGGTGCGGGCCGGGCTGAAGATGATCCTCGAGTCCGACGACGGGCTCGAGGTCGTTGCCGAGGCCGAGGACGGCGCGGACGCGGCGAGGATGGTGAAGGAGCACCGGCCGGACGTCGTCCTGATGGACATCCGGATGCCGCGGCTTGATGGGCTGGCCGCGACGCGGGAGGTTCAGGCGCTGCCGGATCCGCCGAAGATCGTCGTACTGACGACGTTCGACCTCGACGACTACGTGTTCCGGGCCTTGCAGGCCGGGGCCAGCGGGTTCCTGCTCAAGGACACGCCGCCGCGCGAGCTGGTGCAGGCGATCAAGGTGGTGGCGGCCGGGGACGCGATGCTGTCGCCGGCGGTGACGCGGCGGCTGATCGGGCACTTCGCCGGGGACCCACGCGCCGACCGGAAGCGGGTCGCGCAGGAGCGGATCAACAAGCTGACCGAGCGCGAGCGGGAGGTGCTGGTCGCGGTCGGCCGCGGCCTGCAGAACTCCGACATCGGCCGGAAGCTGTTCATGAGCGAGGCCACCGTGAAGGCGCACGTCTCGCGGGCCCTGGTGAAGCTCGACGCGACCAACCGCGTCCAGGTCGCGATCCTGGCTTACGAAGCCGGCCTCCTCGACGACTGAGCCGGCACGAAGACGGCACAAAGAAACCGGCCCGATCCGTCGGAGGGGTGGGGGCGACGGTTCGGGCCGGTTTCGCAAGTCAGCGTGCCTGGGGGGATAGGACGCTGACGACCGGTGGCGCCCAATGGGGGGAAGGGCGCCGGCCGGTCAGGACTCAGACGCGGCCGAAGGCCACGCTGCTGGTCCAGATCTTCGCCTTCGCGACCGGGCGACCCGGCCTCGAGGCGTGCCACAGCATGTTCCCGCCGGCGTAGATGCCGACGTGGTACACGCCGCCGCCACCGTTGCGGAAGAACACGAGGTCACCGGGCTTGGCGGCCTTGCGGCTGATGTGCTTGGTCGCGCTGTACTGCTGGCGCGACGTGCGCGGCAGCTTCTTGCCGGCCTTCTTGTACACGAAGCCGGTGTAGCCGGAGCAGTCGAAGCCGCGGGTCGTCGTGCCGCCGTAGCGGTACGGCGTGCCCTTGAGCTTGGCCGCCTCCCGGAGCACCTTGGCGCGGAACGTGGTGGTGCCGCTGCTGGCGCCGTACTTGCCGTAGAGCACCTTGTGCTTGGCGGCCCAGGTCAACCGGCCCCAGGTCTTCTTGTCCATGTAGCCGGTGGGCTTCAGACCCCAGGAGGTCTGGAACTTCTTCAGCACCCGGACGGTGCTGGGGCCGAAGTAGCCGTCCGGACCCAGGTGCAGGGCCCTCTGGACGAACTTCACGGTCGGGCCGCTGTCGCGGAACCGGAGCAGCGGCCTGCTCGGGACGCTCCAGTACCCACGCGGCGTCGTCGTCGCGGTGGCGGAGGTGGTCGCCGCGGAAGCGGCAGGAGTGGTGGTGACGGTGAGAGCAGCTCCACCGCCTACCGCGAGGCCGACCGTCAGAACGGCGGCGGCAGCCCGGGGAGTCCCCGGACGGGTGGTGGTCCTACGGTGCTTCGCCAGAGTCCGGCCGACAGGCCGGTTCGTACTGGACTCAGCGGTCTGGCTGACGGCGCGCACAAGCGGCGTCCGTCGGGCAGTGACGGGCATGGTTGTCTCCCGACGCCTGTGAAGTTAGCTGTCGGGTTCGGGCTGGGATTCATAGCCCGGTCCGCTCCCGCGGACTTCACCCCAGGGTCTCGGCCACTCACGGTCGAGACCCAACTTCCTGGGTCCCCCACCCCTGCCATGTAGTTCGAGGGGAGCACATGGGCCCTGGCAGGGCTCGGCGTTGACCCGTGTGCAGTTCGTGTTGTTTACCGAACCGCCGACGACTGTATAACAGAACGATCACGACGCAAACCCTCAGATCGACAAAGTCGCTCCCAAATGGCCCTGAGCGGCCCGCTGACGGGTCAATAAGTCGGGGTGAACACCTGGTGTCCTGAGCGCGTCTGAGCGGGGCTGAGGCGGCAAATGAGAGATTCAATGTGGCCTCGGTCACATTTCACGGTGGCTTTCTGTGACAACGGGCACAGAGGGTGGTCAGGGCACCCTAAAGTCCTTGCGACTTCAGCTATTTCCGAGCAGCGCGTGGAAGCGCTCCAGCCCCACGTTCCCGCCTGACAGCACCACTCCGACGCGCTCCGGCAGCCCGTGGATCCGTCCGGCCAGCAATGCGGCCAGCGCACTCGCCCCGCTCGGCTCCAGCACGATCTTCAGCCGCTCGAACGCGAACGCCATCGCGTCCAGGATCTCCGCGTCGCTGACCAGTTCGAACGACTCCACCAGCCGCTGGTTCACCGCGAACGTGAGCTCGCCCGGCGTCGAGATCGCCTGCCCGTCCGCGATCGTCCGCGGTATGGCGATCTCCACCCGCTCACCCGCCGCCAGCGACCGGGCGTGGTCGTCACCCGCGGCCGGCTCGACGCCGATCATCCGGATCCCGGGCGACATCATCGCCGCCGCGGTCGCGCAGCCGGCCATCAGCCCGCCGCCGCCGACCGGCACGAGCAGCGCGCCGAGGTGCCCGACCTCCTCGATCAGCTCGAGCGCCACCGTCCCCTGCCCGGCCATCACGTCGTAGTGGTCGTACGGCGGAATCAACGTCCGCCCGCGCTCGGTGGCCAGCTCCTGAGCCAGCGCGGTCCGGTCCTGCGTGTACCGGTCGTACGTCACCACCTCGGCGCCGTACCCACGCGTCGCGGCCAGTTTGGTCGGCGGGGCGTCCTCGGGCATCAGGATCACCGCCGAGGTCCCGGCGAGGCGTGCCGCCAGCGCGACGGCCTGCGCGTGGTTGCCCGACGAGTACGCCGCGACGCCTGCTGCGAGCTGCTCCGGGGTGAGGCCGCTGACCGCGTTGTAGGCCCCGCGGAACTTGAAGGCGCCGATCCGCTGGAAATTCTCCGCCTTGAGAAACACACGCGCCCCGACGCGCTCGTCGAGCGTCCGCGACGTGAGGATCGGCGTACGGTGCGCGACACCCTTCAGGCGCTCTGCGGCGGCCTGGACATCTGTGAGACTCAGCACGGTCCGACGTTAGCCGCGGGCGATGTCAAAGTACGCCGACTCGCTCCGTACTGATGGTTGAGAGGCGCCCACCAACGGGGGCCGCGTGCGAAGGAGACATCGTGAAGTACCTACTGGTCCTGAACATCAACCCCGACGTGCTCGCCGCGCTGACCGAGGAGGAGCAGCAGGCCATCGGCAGCGGGCACCAGAAGTTCATGGACACCATCAAGGCGTCGGGCGAGTTCCACAGCACGGTCGCGCTGCAGCAGCCGGCCGACTCCGCGGTGGTCAAGGTCCGCGACGGGCTCCCGGCCGTCACCGACGGGCCGTTCGTGGAGTCGAAGGAGTTCCTCGGCGGCTACTACCTGGTCGACGTGGCCTCCCGCGAGCGCGCCTGCGAGCTGGCCGCGATGATCCCGGACGCGAGCATCGAGGGCCTCGGTGTCGAGGTTCGCGGGGTCGAGTTCGCCGACGGCCTCTGAGAACGACGAAGGAGGGTTTCTCCACAGGATCGTGGAGAAACCCTCCTTGTTTTACAGGGTTTTACAGGGTTTTACAGGGTCTCAGCTGGTCTGGTCGTCGACCTTCGCGTCGGCCGCGTTCTTCTTGATCGACTCGATGCCGTTCTCGGCCGCGGCCTTGGTCGCGTAGCTCTCGCTGCTGGTCGCGATCACCTCGCCGTTGCCGGCCTTCAGACGAAACCGGAACTCGCCGGACCTGTCCTTGTACAGCTCGAACTTCCCCGCCATCGGTGTACCTCCATAGAGAGTGGTATCGCTCCGTCTCGGAGCGTAGTCCTCTCCGGTCCCCTACGCTGCGCATACACGCCCTAGCTTCTGGCGACGCCGCGGATGCCGGCGACGACGAGTTCGAGGCCGAGGTCGTAGTACCGGTCCCGTGACGAGGGGCAGACCAGCGCGCCCGCTGCGGACGTGATCAGTGGGTAGCGTTCGGGTGACAGGGCGCCGAGTGAGGCACGTTTCCGCCGCAGCGACGCCTCACGGGCCTCTGGGTCGCTGACCTCGCGGACGATTGGGTCGGTGGTGACCAGCGCGATCAGTGAGCAGATCGACTGCCGGCCGACCTCGGCTGCGTCGTCGACGGAGAATCCACCCTCGATCAGCAGCCCCAGTGCCCGCTCGGACAGCGCGAGCCCGGGCTCGGCGACCAGGATGCGGGGCAGCGTCAGGTCCGCCAGCCGTGGGTGCGCGCGCAGCGCGGTGACGAACGCGCCCAGCAGCGCCTCGAGCTGCACGTCCCACGGCTCCTCGGTCGGCTCCGGCAGTACGACGTCCGCGAGCAAGCGATCGCCCAACGCCGCCAGCAGGTCGTCCTTGTCCTTGAAGTGCCGGTACAGCGCCATGGGCGTCACGTCGTGCTGCGCGGCCAGCTTCCGGAACGAGACAGCGGCCGGCCCCTCGTCGTCGGCGATGGTCAGCGCCGTGTCGACGACCTTCTCCGGATCGAGGCGGCGCGAGGTCTCCTTGGTGATCACGTTGACAAGTCTACACCGTAGACCTACTGTCTACTCCGTAAGCTTACGCCGTATACATACGGTGTAGACAAAGTCTGTTGACCGAATGAGGTACGGCGATGCGACGCAGTCCTTGGGCCACCCTGGCGGTGCTGGCCCTCGCGCAGTTCATCGTGGTGCTGGACGTGACGATCGTGAATGTCGCGCTGCCCCACATCCAGGCGGACCTGAACTTCTCCGCCGACTCCCTGCAATGGGTGATCAACGCGTACACGTTGCTCTTCGGCGGCTTCCTGCTGCTCGGCGGGCGGATGGCCGACCTGCTCGGGCCGCGCCGGGTGTTCACCGGCGGTCTGTTGCTGTTCGGTCTCACGTCGCTGGTCGCGGGGCTGTCCAACTCGCCCGAGTTCCTGATCGGGGCGCGAGCCGTCCAGGGCCTCGGCGGCGCGCTGCTCTCGCCGGCCGCGCTGGCGATCCTGACCACCACCTTCGCGCACGGGCGTGAACGCAACATCGCGATGGGTGTCTGGGGTGGTCTGGCCGGCCTCGGCGGGACGCTCGGTGTCGTCGCGGGCGGCGTGCTCGTCGACTCGCTGAGTTGGCAGTGGGTGTTCTTCGTCAACGTGCCGATCGTGCTCGCACTGGTCGCACTGATCCCGGTGTTCGTCCCCGACGCACGGCACGCGACAGGTCGCCGTACCTTCGACACGCTCGGGGCGGTGCTCGCCACGACCGGCTTGATGGCAGTCGTGTACGGCGTGGTGCGGTCGGAGCCGTCCGGATGGGGATCGTTCGAGGTCGTCGGCGTACTGACCGCAGGGGTTGTATTGCTGGCGGCATTCGTCCTGGTCGAAACCCGGTCGGCCGCTCCGCTCGTCCCGATGCGGTTGTTCCGGTCGCGCGCGTTGAGTGTGTCCGGCGCGTCGCTCGCGTTGAACGGCGCCGGGTTCCTGTCGATGTTCTTCCTGACGGCCATCTACCTGCAGCAGGTGCGCGGAGACAGTGCGCTGGATGCCGGCATTCACTTCCTGCCGATGGGCGGTGCGGCGATCGTCGGCGCGGTGCTCGCGTCGCAACTGGTGCAGCGGTTCGGGACGCGGACGGTTCAGCTCGCGGGTGCGGTGCTCAGCGTGATCGGACTGCTTCTGCTGTCCCAGGCGGATGCCACCGGTAGCTACAGTTCGCAATTGCTCCCCGGCCTGATCGTCTTCGGATTCGGCATCATCGGCGTCGGCGTACCCGGTCAGATCAACGCGGTCTCCGAGGTCCGTCCCGCTGAGGCGGGCGCGGCGTCGGGTGTCGTCAACGCGATGTACCAGGTGGGCGGAGCGCTGGGGCTGGCGATCGTCACGACGCTCTCCATCACCCACACCACCAACGAGCTCACGCACGGCGCGACCCAGCTTCAGGCGCTCCAGTCCGGGTACGAGCGCGGCCTGCTCGCAGCTGCCGCATTTGCCGTCGCCAACGTCCTGCTGACCTTCGCCACACCGCAGCTCCAGCCCACGCCGGAGCAGCTCGCCGAGGCCACCGCCGCGGCATAAGTTGCCCACCGCAACGTCCGGCCGATCTAGGGTACTTGCCGTGCACCCTCTGATCTGGCCGGACTGCCGCAACGTCAGAGACCTCGGCGGCCTACCGACCCCAGTCGGCGAGCTCCAGCCAGGCCGCCTGATCCGAAGTGGCAACCTGGATCAACTGACCCCGACCGGCCGCTCCAGCGTCGAGGCCCTCGGAATCACCAGATTCGTAGACCTCCGCAGCGCCTGGGAATGCGAGACGTTCCCCTCGCCGTACGCCGATGACGCACGCTGGCGGAACGTCCCACTCTGGGATCCGGCGGACGAGGATGTGTCCGACCTGGGATTGTTCGAGCAGTACGTCGTGCTTGTCGACGACTACGGCGCCCGCGTCGCGTCGGCCGTGGCCGCGATCGCCGACGCACCACCCGGCTGCGTGGTCGTGAACTGCCACGCGGGCAAGGACCGGACGGGTGTTGTCATCGCGCTGACGCTCGACGTGGCCGGCGTACCGCGAGACCTGATCGCCACCGACTACGAAACCTCCGAGGCCACCGCATCCACGATTCTGCGCCTGCTTTCTCATGTGCAGCAGCGGTACGGCGGGACGCGTGAGTACCTGCTGAAGTCAGGGGCTACCACTGAAGAATTGAAGGCGTTGACCAGTCGTCTGACGGGGTGAATCCCAGGGCGATCCCCGATGTTTGTGTTGTCCGCTGCCGGAAGGGTTGAGGCCATCGGACACACAAGAGGAGATCGGGATGCTGGTGGCATTGGTGACGGCGGCGGTTGTTGGATTGACGTCGGGGGTGGCTTCGCCGTTGCAGAAAGGGCTCGACGACGTGGTGGCGATCGGGGCCGTGGCTGAGGTGCGGGACGGCGGGGCGGTCTGGCGGGGGACTAGCGGGGTTGCGGAACTCGGCAGTTCACGGAAGGTCCCGGTGGCGGGGCGATTCCGGATCGGGAGTATCACGAAGACCTTTGTTGCCACCGTCGTACTGCAACTCGTTGCCGAGAAGCGGATTCGGCTCGAGGACTCGGTAGAACGCTGGTTGCCGGGTGTCGTGCCGAACGGCGCGAACATCACAGTGCGCCAATTGCTCAACCACACCAGCGGTTTGTACGACTTCAAGGAAACGTTGCCGATGCCACCGAGCGCGGAGTTCTACGCGCTGCGCTATCGCACGTGGACCGCACCCGAGCAGATCGAGCGGGCCCTCGCGAATCCGCCGGTGTTCGACAAGCCGGGCTCGCAGTACGACTACTCCAACACCAATTACCTGCTGATCGGCGAGATCATCGAGAAGGTGACCGGCCGGACGTACGCCGAGGAGATCGAGCGGCGCCTGATCCGCCCGCTCGGGCTGCACGGTACGTCGCTTCCCGGTACGTCGCCGTACATCAAGGGACCGCACGCGCACGGCTACATCCCGAAGGACGGCGGTCAACTCGACTTCACCGAGATGAACCCGACGCTGTTCGGAGCGAGTGGCGACATGATCTCCACGACGCGCGACCTGAACCGCTTCTTCGCGGCCCTGCTCGGCGGGCAGTTGCTCCCGGCCCGGCTGCTCGACGCGATGAAGACGCCTGGTACCGCGGACGGGAAGTACGGCCTCGGGCTGGCGTGGCACGACACCAGCTGCAAGGTGCGGGTGTACGGCAACGACGGCGACGCGCTCGCGTACCAGGCGTACTCGTTCTCGACGGAGGACACCCGGCGGCAGGTCACCGTGGCCGTGACTCCGCACCTGCCGGACAACCCGGACAAATCCGTGGACGCCTTCGTGGATCAGGCGATCTGTCGCTGAAACCGGTTACCGCATGTGACATGTCGCCTCGTCGGTTTGGTGACCGAGAGAAACGGCGACACTGGTATGGATGCCTTGTTGCCATCTCCCGAAGGGGTCCGGGACCTTGGAACTCGCCATACTCGGTGCCGACGACTGGCCGATCGCCCGGGACGTCCGTCTCCGGGCCCTGAAGGATTCTCCGTCGGCGTACATCGCCGACTACGAGGACGAGGTGACCGTCGGTGAGGACGGCTGGCGCGAACGTTTCACCCGTATGCAGTGGGCCGTGGCCCGGGAGGAGTCCCGGGTCATCGGCCTGGCAAGCTCCGTCCGCGTCGCCAACCGCCCGACGTACGAGCGCCACATCGAGTCGGTCTGGGTGGACCCGAGGTACCGCCGCAACGGCGTACTGCGAGCGGTCCTCGGGCACCTGTCGGCGGTCGAACCCGACGTCACCGAGTGGCGCGTCTGGGTCCTGGACACGAACACCATCGCCCGCCAGGTGTACGAGCGACTGGGCTTCTACGCGACCGGAGAACGTCAGCTGCTAGCAGACGGCTCCGGCCGCCGCGAGATCCGTCTGCGATTCGGTGGGTAGCCCGTAGCCACAGGAGATCCAGGTCGGCAACTGGAGCTCGGCCAGCGCGTCGCGTTCTCTCCTGACCTGCGGGAAATGAGTGAGCATCTTCTGCCAGCGACGCTCGTCCTCCTGCCAGTTCACGATGAAATCCGCACACAGGTCCGGCGAGATGCTCTCCGCTCGCTCCTGCGCGATCCTCAGCGACTCCTTCGCGCTGTCGCGGTCGGCCTCGCTGATCCACAGCTGGGCTCGCCGAAGTGCCTCGGTCGTTTCGGCGATCGTCTTGAGCCGGATGCCCTTGAAGTCCTCCCAGTAGCTGGTCCGGGTCGCGATCGCGAGTTGCTGCTCGAAGCTCGAGCCTGACCGGCGCTCGAACGCTGCGTACAGTCCTTCGGCCAGCAGGTCGCCGAACTCCTCGCGGGCCGCTCGCTGCGGATCGGCGAAGGGCCGGTACTCGAGCTGGCTGACCTCACCGATCTTCATCAACGACCGCTCCGCTGCATGCCGTGCGAAGAAGAACCAGTCCTCGTTGTAGACATCGGCGAAGAACGATTGGTCCGGATGCTGCAGGTTCACGCCAAGGGTTGCGCCGCTGACGAACACGTCCTGCTTGAACCCCGCGAGCCGGCGCGCGTGGCAGACCACCGAGTTGTCGGGGAAGTACCGGCTGACCATCGACGCGACCGGATGCCGGTCGAGATACCCGGCAAGACGCCTGACGTCCCGAGGGCTGAACCCTCTGATGTCGTCGTCGACGAACAGGATCTTGCTCCATCCGCACATCCGGCCGAGCAGCAGACCAATGTTGCGCTTCGTGCTGAGATCACTGGATCGATTGGCCGAGGCCGCCTGGAAGTCACCGCTCGACGTCAGCGGCGTGTCGCACGGAGGCCGGTAATCCTCGGGCACCTCGACAACGATCGCCTGTGCGCCCAAGGTCTTCTCTACGCGGCGCGCGACCTGCCTGACCTGCGCCTGCCGGCTGCACAGGATGACGAGCGGCACGGACAACGCGGCGGACAGGCTGATGACGTCCTGCAACGCGAAGGCCGGTCGCGCGGCCGGGACCACGATCGCGTCCAGGCGGGTGTTCGCAGAGGCCGCCACCGGAGCGGAGCCGTCACGGAGCAGTCCCGCATGGGACTGGCCGTGCCTGATCTGACGGCTCATTCGCCATCCCCCTCGGGGGACCATTCGAAGAGGCGGTTGTCCGCGATTTCGAGGTCCGGGGTGACGGCTTCGCCGTTGATCACGGGAACTCGCATCAGCAGGCCGAAGATGCCACCTGGAAACCTGTCGGCCAGGTAGGCCTCGTTGCGGTCGCGGACCGCGTCATCGGTGAGCATTCGGACTGCGCCGAGCACTCCCCGGCTGTAGACCCCATTGCAGATCGTGATGGTGCGGCTGTGGTTGAAGGGGTTGGGCAGCCGGGCGAACAGAGCGACGTCCTCGGCGAGTTCCTGGGGGGTGTCGTCACGCCACGCGTCCTGGGCCTGCTCGGCCTCGAGGTCCGCCTGCGACGGCGCCTCGTTCTCGGGGACGGGTTCCTTGCTTTCCTCCCAGACCGGCCGGTACTCCTTGCCGTCGCGGGAGCGGAAGATCTCGCCGTCGGCCAGATCCGGCACCGACAGCTGCCGGATCGGCAGGTTGTCGAGAACCCGCAGCAGCCGACTGGTGACGCGGTTCCAGGCGATACCGCCGATCAGGATGAGATGGCCGGACAGGTGATCCGCGCTCACCTCCGTCGGCAGGCGGTGCCGCACGCGCAGCTCCGGGTTGGACGCGCGGACATGACCCCACATCTCGATCAGTGCGTCGAGGTCGGCATATCTGTACAGCTTGGTGTAGTTCGGGTTCTTCTCGTCCGCGAGCGGAGAGCGTCCCAGCTCCGGGACCTCCGGGCAGATGAGCGTGATCCGCCCGGATTCGAAGTCAAAGGTGTACGAGTTGCCGGAGGACGGGGAACCGGTCTGCTGGTGGCGTACGTCCTCCCGGAGCGTGCCCAGCTCACGGTGAAGTGCATTGAAGCGCTCCCGCTCGGCTCCGCTCAGGTCTTGCTCGCGAGGCAGCCGTTCGGGTACTTCGGACATCGCGAAGAGCAGCGCGTACGACCGCAGCCGCTCCTCCGGGGGGAGCTTCGGGTTGGACTGCGACTCCCACGAGCTGATCGTTGCCACCGCGACGCGGGTCTCGCCGGTGCTGAGCGCACTCGACAGTTCCTTCTGAGTCAGTCGCCCGGATTCCCGTAGGTCCCGAAGTCGCCTGGCGAGTCGTACGGCCTCTGGAGAAGGGGCCACTCTCACTCCCGTAAATGGTCGACCAACTTGCGGGTGCGGCGGATCGGCTGATCCTACACCCGCTCTACCCGACTTCACCGAGCCCTGCTGTACCGCGCACCGCCGGGGGTCACCCAGCCGTCCTGCTGTCCTCGGAATGGGGGCTCTCTATACGGCTCGGATCACCATTGCTCCTGACAAACTGGCGATTGACCGCAGTTACACCGTGGATCTACCGTAATACTGAAGTCGACCTGAAGCCAACTGAAACCACGCGACGCGCGGAGATAGCCATCCTGTCCGACGGCTTCACCAACCACCCGCTCCCTGACGATCTCTCCGTCCCTGACTGCCGCAACGAATTGCCATGGAGAGCGCGTCGTCTAGGTATGAGGACCATTAGCTGTCTGGTTGTGCTCAGCGCCCTGACTTTGTCGGCATGCGGGAACGAGGCGGCGCCAACGTCTGCGGCAAGCAGTGCGACGGCCACCTCCCAGCCGGCTCATGACGCGGTTCCGGGGCAGATCCCATCAGGTCCTGGGACTCCGGCGTTTCTCGAACGGGCTCGCGCTGTCGCAGCAGCCGTCCGGGCCGCAGGGATCCCGAAACCGCCGGAAGGAATCTTTCTGTACTCGTCCCGAACGCCCGGTCTGGGCTTCGACACGACCGAGCAGAAGGTTGCGTGGATGGCCGGGTACGTGACCATCGCGCCGGGCGTGAAACTCCGATCCGGCGGCAAGACCCGCATCGATTTCGGCGACGGACCGAGTGTCTCCGCGGATGTCCTTGATCCCCGGCGTGCGCTGACCGAAGCGATCGGAGACGCCTATGACAACTGCGGACACATGGCGGTGCCGGTATCGCAGTGCAAACTCACGATCACCGGCGGCTCTTTGAAGACAGTTGACGTGGACACGAGCGCGGGCCGCGCGACCGTGCCGGCGTGGTCCTTCACCGCGAAGGGCTTGTCGAGACCGATTGTCGCGTTGGCAGTCTCCGCGGCGGTACTCCAGCCCCTGGTCGACCCCGCCCCATTGCCGGGCCTCGCCGAGCTGGACCGCAACCTTCTCCCGGTCGGCAGGCTCACGAAGGTCGACGGCAACTCGCTGACCTTCAACCTCCACCACGGAAAGTGCGACCCGAACCTGACAGCCCATGTCGTCGAGTTCGAGGACATGGTGATCATCGGCGGAAGCCACAGCCCACTGAAGGGCGGCTGCGTGGATGTAGGCCTGAGCACCCCAGCCACCTTAACCCTCACCGCCCCGCTCGGAGACCGAGCCATAATCAGCTCCTCCACAGGAGCCAGACTCTCCCTCCACGCCCACCTCAAGTAGCCCAGCACCTCGTACGTCGGACGTAGTGTCGGCGCATGGTGTTTACGTCGCCCGTGGATCGGGCTGTGCCGAATCGTCTGGCTGACGAGCGCGACGCGCTGACACAGCAGCTCGACTTCCACCGCGCCACCTTGCTTCGCAAGCTGGACGGGCTCGAAGCCGAGCCACTGCGCCGCCCGATGACAGCGTCTGGACTCAGCCTGCTGGGTTTGGTGAAACACCTCGCCGAAACGGAGCATGGCTGGTTCCTCAAGATCTACGCAGGGTTGCCCGAGCCGGATCTGTTCCCGATCGACGGTGGCCCAGATGCGGACTTCCGCGTCGGTACTGATGAGACGGCCGACGTCGTGGTCGGACAGTACCTACGGACCTGCGAACGGGCCCGGGCCGTCGTGGCCGCCGGCGACCTCGACGACGTGGTCGCAACGCCGTCGGGAGCGGAGGCCAACCTGCGAGCGATCCTGCTCCACATGATCCAGGAAACCGCCCGTCACAACGGCCACGCCGACATCATCCGAGAGTCCCTCGACGGCACAACAGGCGACTGACGCCGCTCTACTCGGAAACACTGACCGATTCACGCTCAGAGATGGCGACCACGGGCGGTCGCCGGTTGAACCAAGCCGGCGTCCACCAGTTGGCGTCGCCCAGCAGTTTCATCAAGGCCGGTACGAGAACCAGTCGCACGATCGTCGCGTCGACGAGGACGGCGGTGGCAAGGCCCAAGCCGAACATCTTGGCTGTTGGGTCGTCGGCGAGGGAGAAGCTGACGAAGACCGCGATCATGATCAACGCTGCCGAGGTGATCACGCGGCCGGTGGTGGTGATGCCGTGGATGGTCGAGGCGGTGTTGTCGCGGGTCCTGAGGTACTCCTCGCGGATCCGGCTGAGCAGGAACACCTCGTAGTCCATCGAGAGCCCGAACACCACGGCGAACATGAACATCGGGATGAACGGAAGGATCGGAATCGTCGACTCCAGCCCGATCAGGTCCGCGGCCCAGCCCCACTGGAAGATCATCACCATGACGCCGAACGAGGCGCCGATGCTGAGCAGGTTCATCAGCGCGGCCTTCAGCGGTACGACGACCGACCGGAAGACCACGGCGAGAAGTACGACCGACAACAGAATCACGGCGCCGATGAACCACGGCAGCCGATCGTTGACCTTCGCTCCCACATCCGCGAGGGTCGCCGTCTGACCACCGACATGAGCTTTCGCCGGACTGTCCCGCAGTACCGAGGGAAAGACCTCCTCGCGGAGCCGCTTGACTGTCGTCATCGTCGCAGCGTCCTGCGGCCCCGTCGTCGGTACGGCGATCAGCGACGCGACACCGGCCGCAGTGTTCACCGAAGGAGGTGCGACCGACGCGATGCCCCGATCGGCGCGGACGGCGTTGAACAAGGGCTGTACGACGGCCGGATCTCGAGAGATGTCGACAGCGATCACCAGCGGACCGTTGCTGCCGGCACCGAATCCCGCGGCCACCAGTTCGTAGGCACGACGCTCGGTGCGTTGCACGGGCAGCGCGCCGTCATCGGGCGTTCCGACGCGGAGTGCGAGCACGGGTGCGGCCAGCGCCAGCAGCAGGATGGTGGCGCCGACGGCGTACGCCGCGGCGTGCTTGGACACATGCCCTGCCCACCGCTGCCAACCCGTACCAGGAGACGACTGCACCCGCCGTACCCGAAGGCGGTTGATCCAGTGTCCGGCCAGTCCCAGGAACGCGGGCAGCAAAGTGATCGAAGCGAGCACCATCGTCAGCACGATCAGTGAGATGGCAATCCCGCCGGCGGTCATGAACGGTACGCCGGCCACCACCAGCCCGAGGATCGCGATCACCACTGTGCCACCGGCGAAGAGCACAGCCTGTCCCGCCGTGGCGACAGCATTCCCGACTGACTCCTCGATCGCCATCCCGCGGGCCAGATACTCGCGATGCCGGGTGACGATGATCAGCGCATAGTCGATGCCCACCCCGAGCCCGATCATGCTGCCGAGCACCGGCGCCCAACTGGGCAGCTCGATGAGGTACGTGACCAGGGACAGCGAGCTGATCGCCAGCGCGAGGCCGAACACGGCCATCCCGATCGGAAGTCCCATCGCGATGATCGATCCGAACGCGAGCAGCAGGATGACCATCGCAGCGATCAGCCCGACCGCCTCGCCGAGACCGGCCTGACCTTGCTCGAACGCGTAGAAAAGATCCCCGCCCAGCTCGATCCGCAGCGGCACGTCAACCGCCGCGAGCGTCTTGAGCTGCTCGAGATCGCTCGGCTCCAGCTTGTCCAGCACCGGGTATTGAAGCCGGATCAGCCCGACGCGGCCGTCTGGCGAGATGACGGGATCGCCGGCTCCCAGCACGTGGGGCAGCGACGCCGCGGTCGACCGTAAATGGGCCAGCGCAGCCCGCAGCTCGGGTGAGGCAAGTGTCGCCGTCGAGTCGAGCGGAGTCACGACCACCTTCGCGGTCAGCCCGGCCTGATCCGCGCCTGCGGCCGACAACAGGTCCGTCGCGTACTGCGAGTCCACGCCAGGCGCTCCGAACGATTCCTCGAGCTTCTTGCCGAAGGCGCCGGATGCGGCGACCACGAGCGCTGCGACCACCAGCCACGCCCCGATCACCACCCAGGGCCGACGTGCGGCGTACCGGCCCAGTCTGTACAGATTCGACCTCATCATGGATCCCCTTCAGCCAGAGTTGGACTCATCGTGTGGCCGAGGGCCCGGCCCTCACCTCGGGCGATGAGCCAGACTTCCCTCGGCCGAACAGCTGGGTCGCGTCCCGTACTTTGAGCCGATCCGATCGGCGGCCGGAGTCCCTACGCTGTGGTCATGGTGAGAAACGCCGTACGCTCGCTGCTGGCCGAGCCGCGAGCACCCGACGCACCCAGGCGGGTGTGGCGCGACTGGGTGCTCGTCGTCGGTCTGCTGACGGCGGTCGTTCTCGAAGGCGTACTCCGTGAGGACGTCGTCTGGAGGCCCGTCGCGGTCGTGGTGGCCGGCGCAACCGCGTGCGCTCTGCTGTGGCGTCGTACCCGCCCGTTGGCCGTGGTGGCCGCCGTGTTCGGCACCCTGATCGTGGTCAACGTCGTAACTCTGATCAGCGGGAACGCGACCTTCGGCCTGTACTCGATGATCTGCGTGGTGTTGCTGCCGTACTCACTCGTTCGCTGGGCATCCGGCCGCGAGATCCTCATCGGGCTGGTGTTCGTCCTGGTGGCGCTGGTGCTAGGAATCGCCAGCGACTTCACCGGGTACGGCGAGGCCGCCGCCGGCAGCATGTTCCTGTTGTCCCCGGCGACGCTCGGGGCCGCGTTCCGCTATCGGTGGACCGCCCGGAACCGCGAACTGGGCCAGGTGCGACTCCGGGAGCGCGAGCTGTTGGCCCGGGAACTGCACGACACAGTCGCTCATCATGTCTCGGCGATCGTCATCCGGGCCCAGGCCGGCCGAGCCGTCGCCGCCACGCGCCCGGACGCCGCGGTCGACGCGCTCGCCATCATCGAGGCGGAGGGTACGCGGACCCTGGCCGAGATGCGGGCGATGGTCGGCGTACTGCGGGACGACGGCACGGCGGCGCTCGCCCCACAGCCGGGAGTGGCCGACCTGGAGCGGCTCGCTCGCAGCGTCGGAGAGCGTCCGCGGGTCGAGGTCGAGCTGTCGGGAGACCTCGATGAGCTCGGACCGACGGTCGGCGCAGCGATCTATCGCATCGCGCAGGAGTCGATCACCAACGCCGTACGGCATGCCCGGCAGGCAACTCGCATCGACGTCCGGCTGACGTCGTACGACGACTCCGTCCGGCTGACTGTCCGCGACGACGGGGAGGCCACCTCGAGGAACCCGGGAGGTTATGGCTTGGTGGGGATGACAGAACGGGCCACGCTGCTCGGCGGGACGCTCGCGGCGGGTCCTGATCCGGACCGCGGCTGGTCTGTTGACGTGGTGCTGCCTCTTCAGCGATCGGCTTCCGGCCGATGACGATCCGGGTGCTTGTCGCCGACGACCAGGATCTCGTCCGGACCGGACTCGCGATGATCCTCGACGCCCAGCCCGGTATCGAGGTGGTCGGTCAGGCGGCCGACGGCCTGGAAGCAGTGGAGTTCGCCCGCCGACTGCGGCCTGACGTGTGTCTGCTCGACATCAGGATGCCCGGGCTCGACGGGATCGCGGTGACCCGCGAACTAGCCGGACCTGGCGTCGTCGACCCACTGCCGATCGTGGTGATCACCACCTTCGATCTCGACGAGTACGTGTACGGCGCTTTGAAGGCCGGAGCGCGCGGATTCCTCCTCAAGGACGCCGGGCCCGACCTTCTCGTCCAGGCGATCCACGCCGCCGCCAACGGCGACGCACTGATCGCCCCGAAGATCACCGCTCGGCTGCTGTCCGCGTTCTCCGAACCACCGACCGGCCGCACCCCGGTCCAACCCGTCGATCCGCTGACCACTCGCGAAGAACAAGTCCTGATCGCCGCAGCCACCGGCCGCACCAACGCCGAGATCGCGACCGAACTGCACATCAGCCTCAGCACCGTAAAGACCCACCTGACCAGCATCATGGCCAAGATAGGCGCCCGAAACCGCGTAGAAATAGCCATCTGGGCCTACGAAACCACCCGCATCAAGCCCTAGTACTACGGCCGGACTTCGTGAGGTCGGGGCGCCGGACGTGTGCCACTCACCAACCGATCGCAGCTGTCCGGGATCACGCGTGAGGCGCCGTCGCTCGGCGCCGGCGCCGCGGGTTAGTGAGTGCCGGCGATCCACCCAACCGCCTCGTCGCACACTGCCGCCGCCGCGGCGCCGGGTTGGGGAGGGCTTTGTACCCGATTCGGCACGAAATCCTCCCCAGGCCAGGTTGGGCACCCGGGCTGGAGCTCCTGTCACAAAGCCCGGCTGTAGTACTAGCCCACCCAGAGCCTCTCCAACTTCTTGGTCTGGCTCTGCACGTCGAGTCCGTCTACCTGGAGACGGTGATCGGCGGCCGGAGGATTCGCGGCATCGGCCTCGTGAAGCATCCGAAACTCATCATCAGTCAGCCAGACCTTCCGCGACGCCGCACGCCGCAACGCCTCCGGAAAGCTGACCGTCATGTGCACAATCAGGCACCCCGGCAGCTCATGCCTGTACAAGTCGCAGGTCTCCGGCGTAAGCACATCAGCGACGACAACTTCAATGCCCACGGCCACGAAATTCCGAGCCAGACCGCAGGCATTAGTTACGCCAAGCCGTTGCTGTTCCTGCCCTTCCACTCCCTCCCACGGAGCAGCAGCACCCGCGACAACCAACTGCCGCACATCATCCACATCAACAAACGCACACCGCAGCCGCCCTCCCGCAAGAGCCCGCCCCGTCACACTCTTCCCCACCGCAGGCCCACCCGTAAGCACCAACGCCCGACGAGTCACAGCTCAGCCGCCCAACGCGGATGCGTGAGCTCCACGCTTACAGGCGATCGGACCAACCCGGTATGGCCTGCGCAGCCGGTACGAACTCGTCAGCTCGATCCTCACGGGCCGCCGCCAGCGCCTGGTCAAAGCCCAGACCGGAGTACGCAACCGCCCGCAGACGCCAGAGGCGCAACACATCTCGCAGCTGCTGGAACCCCGCATCGACTGAGCAGGCATGTCACGAGATTACTCTGAGCAGACTCTGCGCATGTCCTGTCCACACCCACCGAACTGGGGACGGTCCTGGCGAAGCGGTTGTTCGATTCCCAGAACCCGCACGTGAGAAGGACGGTTACGGGCGGCCAGGCCGACATCCACCGGCTGGCGTGAGGCCTGGCGTGCCCGCGTACAGCAGGAGCATGTCGAGCTCCCAATCGGGGGCCCGGCTAGAGGGTTGGCGCGGTATTTTGTCCCGGACGGACCAGCAGCGGAGGACGATGTGGGTTTCTGGGGCACCTTTGTAGTCAGCCGGTCCACTGCCTCTCCGCGTGAGCTCGTCGACGGACTGGAAGACGTTCTGGTAGAGCGATGCACTGGCGGATGGCTGGACTCGTTGCCCGCTCCCTGGGCTGTATGGCAGGTGTGGGCAACATCGGCACAGCTGACGGAAAGCACCTGGCAGGACCTCGAAGTGTCTTCGAAGGGTCCTGTCATCGCCTGCGAGGTCTTCGACAGTGACGGCGCTCGACTGGACATGTTCAGCGAACCGTCCGGTCACTGGATGACCTATCTGGAGATCAAGGGTGTCGTCAGCCACCAACTGCTTCCGCCGGCGCCGTTCGATGCGGACGGCAATTGGTTGGACGATGCCTCGATCACGAAGATGAACGCCGACTACGAGCGCGAGTTCGAGGCCGAGTGCGCTCGGCTGCGCGCTGCGGTGCCGACTGGTCTGGCCGCCGCCGAGCGCGCGCGTTCGTGGGCTCTGGATGCGGGTCTGGCGGTGCCGTGCCCACCGTCAGAGCTGGCTGCACGCTTCGAACACGAAGGGGCGTTCGTGGAAGATTCGTTCTTCGAGCTGCTCGCATGCTTGGGCCTGCGGCAGGGAAGCTCCTGACCGGGAGCGCCTGGGTCGTACGGTCGCGAGGCTGGGTTGGCCTCACTGCCCGGCGCCCACCTTGGTGATCTTGCATTCAATGCCGGCCGGTCCGATGGGAGCCTGCGCCGGGGTAGTTCCTCCGAAGGTGGTCGTGTCGCGGACCTCGAAAGTCTGTCCGCCGATCCTCTGCTGAGAGGCTGCGTCCAGGACCTCAACGGTCACTGAATAGCTCGACGCGTCGCCTGTGATCGTGCCGTTGATCGTTACCGTGCCCTGCGATCCGACTGTGTTGACCTGGCAGTCGACGTTGGTCTTGTAGCTCGTCGCATCGAGGACCGGAGTACCGTCTCCTGGCGCACCTGTCATGTAGCGCACGGCGAAGACGCACAGGCACGCCAGCACACCCAAGCCGATGACGATCTGAACCCTCCGCCACGGGCTCCGAGGCGACCTGTATCCATCGTTCGCTGCGGTCCACTCGTACGTCGGCATTTCCTGTCCCCCAGAACCCTGATCGATCGTGCTGCACCGCAGCAAGCGCCGGTCAGCCTACATCGCAGGGATGTGAAGTCGGCTCATTCGCCCTTGTAGCAAAGGCAGAACGGGTGGCCGGCGGGGTCGGCGTACACGGGACAGCTGCCGCCCTGCGGTGGTAGCAGGGTTCCTCCGAGCCGGAGGGCAAGGCGTTCCTTCTCGGCCCGATCGTCGAAGCCGATGTCGAAGTGCATCTGTGGCGGGTATTCGGGGTCGGGCCAGCGCGGTGGTTGGTAGTTGGGGACGCGCTGCAGGGCGATCATCGGCAACCGGTCGTCCTCGCTGGCGATCGCGATCCGGTCGGGTGAGTCTTCGACCGTACGGCGCATATCCAGCACACCGCCCCAGAACCGGGCCAGCGGTAGTGGATCGGCGCAGTCGATCACCACGCGGACGAGTGTGCCGAATCGGTCCGTGGGTTCGGTGAGGCCGGGGTAGAGGCAGAACGGATGGCCCACCGGGTCGGCGTACACGCGCCAGCCGGGGAACTCCTCCAGCTTCGTCGCCCCGTGCTCCAGCACCGCTTGCTCGGCGGCCTCCAGGTCCGCGACGTGCACATCGAGGTGGATCTGTGTCGGATGTGCCGGGTCGCGCCAGCGGGGAGGGCGCATCCGGCCCTCGCCTGTCCCGATCCGTCCATGGGTGAGCATCGTGTAGAACGCGCGCAACTCGTCCTCGCGCTCCTCGGGGCAGCCCACGACAACCCAGAATCGTCCGTCGTGCTCGTCGGCGTCGATCGACGTGCCGACAACCTTGGCAGCCTCGTCGAGCACCACACTCACGAACGCCTGCCCCCGGTTGCCGACCAGGACAACGCGGACCATGCGGTCGTTGACCTGCCGCGCACTGCTCACCGCCCGGTCCGAACCCGCGAGCTCCTCCACATCTGGCTCCCACGCCTCGGCGATCCACGGACCTGGATCCCATCCGACGAGACCGCTGACCGCGTTGGCCGCCGGTACGTCCGCCTGCTCCAACGCGTCGACCCAGCGGCATGCAACTTCGACGAGATCTCGAGGCATCTCCGCAGTCTGACCCCGACGGACCACCCGATCAAGACTCGACCTTCCGGAGCGCTGGACCTGGACCAGCGAACTGGCCGACGGCGTCGCGACATCGAACTGCAGGTCAGGGCGTCGTCAGGGGCGGTTTCGAACCGCCAACCTTCTGCCTTTCGGGTCCGACGGTGCTTCCCGCACTGCGCGGGGTCGCGCCACTGCCAAGCACGGCTTGCCGTCGCAGGGGGCGCGAGTGGGCACAAGAAAAACCCGCCCCACGAGGGGACGGGTGGTTGATGTCGCCCACTTTAGCCCGGCAGATTATCTGCGGCAAGCTTGCCGGGAAGCCGCGGCCTACCAGCCTGCGGGGCAAGCGTAGTTGCCGACCTGGAGTGGGAACTGGGAGCTCGTGAAGTCCGACGCGTCCAGCCGGTACCACCAGTGGCCTCCCACGCCGTCCGTCGGGCGCCCCTTGAGGTCGCCCGCGAGGTAGCTCTTGGTCGGGTTGATCACCCCGACGGGGACGCGCTTGCGAGCCTCTTGGGTAGGGAACTTGAGATCGCTGTCGTTCGACACGATCACAGCCGCATCGACGGCACTTGTGAGAGCGTCGATCAGCAGATGCGATGCGACGTTGACGTCTGAGCCCTTCTCCTCTGTGTTCAACACGCTGACGAGGAACTGCGCGTTAGGCACAGGGTGCGACGACGAGTCCTGGACCATGACGGGCCAGCCAGAAGTCACGACGACAGGGCGACCTTGCCTGTCCTTTGTTGCCAGCGGCGCGGTCTTCGTCCGTGCAACGTACTTCCCGTACTCGATATGGTCCACGCATCCACTGCTACGCAGTGCTTTCAGGTACGTGTCCTGATCGAATTGACCCGAGGGGTTCGTGCGGGCGTCGATCCGCGCTGTGCAGTAGACGAGGCGATGAATCGTCGCGGTTGACCAGCCTGACTTCCGGACGAGGATCCCGTCGATCATCTGGCGGATGTCCAACCAGCGCCAGCCAGGTTGACTGCGGCCGCACCAGTCACGACCCCCGTAGTACAAGTTGTAACCGTCCACATACACGCCGACACGCATGCGCAGAAACTAGTCCACGTCGAGCCGATTGAGTAATTGCCCGTCGGGCCTTGTGGACAGTGCGATCGGTCGCGTTGGCTCAGGTGTGGGTTGCGACACCGGGTGGCTGTAGAGCTCCCCACAATTCTGCTCGATCCTGACAGGCGCCAGCGGCCGGCTGCCTGCTCTCCAATGTCCTCAGGCTGACCATCCACTTCTTTGGCAAGGCCGACAGCTCGGGCCGACTCGGGCACGGTAAACATCTGGGCGGCGAGGCGAGTTCGGCAGTTCGCCGTGGGCACGGTCACGTTGTGAGCGGTGGTCGACGTTGGCCGTCGGGGCGCGCGATAAGCGCGCAAGCCGCGAGCGGCAGCTCGCAACATTGCCGGCGATAGCCGGAGCGTGCGTGGGAAAGAAAAGCCCTCCCCGGTTGAGCGGAGAGGGTGGTGGTGGTCAGGGGCGGTCTCGAACCGCCGACCTTCCGCTTTTCAGTTCGACTGAACTCCCCGGCCGGGCTTGCAGCGGTGATGCTGCACGCCGCCAGTTGAGGGGCCGCGCGTGTAGGTGGCGCTGGCTGTTGCTGGACCCGTCGCTGGAGCAGGCACGACATCACCGCACAGACATGAGGGCGGCGGGGTGGTGGCTGGCAGACTGCACCTCGACGGCTTCGGCGGAATCGGTGAAGAGGGCAGATTGGTATGGACAAGGCGTCAGCGAGGAGCCTGCGACGGCGCGCTACCCGCCGAGATGCATCGCCCGAAGGTGACCCGATCTCGGTCGCTCGCATCGTCCGCACGGCTACTTCACTCACAGCGTTCGGAGCGCTGTTCTCAACTCTCCTATTTGCTGGCCGCGTGCTTGTTGTCGCTCGATTTGACCCCGACGTGTCAGCCGCGCTGCTAATCAATACTTCGCTGACCGTGGTTCTTCAGGCGGTCGTCTTGCAGCTATTTCCGATCCTGGCGTACTTCGGCGGGCTCATTGGTATTTATGTCGGAGCCTATCGACTAGCGGATAAGCCTCGCCGTGAGGCGATCGTTTTCCGCAGTCTGGTACTCATTGGTGGCGGACTGGCGCTCATGGCTCCGCTGGTATTCACGCAATTCCTCGACGGGCTTCCACTCACTGGCGTGGTCGGGATCGTGATCCCACTCGTATCTTTCATCTACGGTTGGACGCGGCGGAGCATAGTCGATTTCGAGTCGATGTTCGCGCTCCCGCTGGTATTGATGGCTCTAGCATCCATTATCACGGCGTTGGTTGCTGGTATGTGGCTCGCACCAGAAACTGCAAAGGTGAATGGTGGCACCGAGACTGTGCTCTACACGCTGGCGAGCGACGGGTCGGATGTCGTCGTGTTCTCTCCCGGCGACCATGCGGTCCTGCGATTCCCTGCCTCTGCTGTGGCTGATAGGCAGTATTGCCGGAGTCAACCGGAGCTCCCCACGCTCGCCGACAAGGTCTTCCGCCAGCCCACAATTCCAATCTGCCCTCGGCCTCGTCGCCTGGTCGAAGGTTAGGCGTTGTTTTACGCTCCGCGTCGCGTGAGGACCACGGCAGGCTCGAACAGCTTGCGGAAGCGGGCACCGGGTAGACGTTGATGGTCGAGTCGCAGGGTTCAACCATCCGTGGGACCGTCATCCTCAGGAAGTCATCAGCAGTGCATTCTGTGTCGCGTCGAGCTGCGCGAGTAGCGAGCCCAAACCAGCCTCAGATACGACAATGCACCGTGATAGAGGCAGCTCAGGGGACAGGCGGACAGCAATCTCAGTCCGATGGATCTCTTTTAGATCGGTATTGCCTTGCTCGTTGAGCCAACACCGGAACAACTTCCCAGACGTCACAACGACAGGAGCGTAAATAATCGCGACATGTCCCACGTGTGATGAAACGGCTCGGAGGAATTTCTTGCTTCCTTCGAGTAGGCCATGAGCGGCGGCGGTTGCCGATTGAACCGCAGCCCAAGCCTTGTTGGTTTCGTTTGAGTTTGAGGTTTCTCGCAAGGAAATTTCAACAATGGCGGTACTCATGCCCTTTTCTATTGGCGAGAAGATAGTGCTGGCCGTATGCGTATCCTCGAAATTAATGAGGCTCTGGAGCAGGAGTTGGTTCGTGCCGTCGCCGCCATATAGGTGCGGCGTCATCAGCAGGTTGTCCTCTGGCTCTTCGGGGGGAGTCCGTATTCCGCCGTCGAATGCGACCCACGGCTGCGGCTTGGACTTGCATTCCACGACCAGGTAGAAATACGTGGCAGATACTGAGGAGTGCCCTTCAATATCGATGACCCAGCTCGCAAGGACGTCTGTTTCCCGGATTTTGTTGGTGACCGGGTCAACGTAATTTTGCGACTGGCTCACGTTGAATGGGCCGTGCTCTCGAATCTTGGCCGCGACTCTCATCTCAAGCGGATAACCGGCCTTCTCTAGTCGTGCCAGAATCTTCTTGCGCAACTCCTCATCCTCGGTCACAGGTCATCCCCTGTCGCAAGTTTCCCCCTGCAAAGCACGGAGGCCGTGGCCGCCGCCCGACTGGTTGTGGTGATCATGCGGATGCCGTGGCTGCGCCGGCCGCTGGAACGTCATGGGCGCCGTAATAGCGACCGGGACCATCTCGCCGCCTAGCTCGAGGTCACCCACTCTCCCCTGGATGCCTACCTGATGCATTCCGCCGATGACGTGAAACCGACATGCCCACAGCGAGCACACGGGTGCCTAACGCCGACGGCCTGCAGGCGGTTGATGATCTGTTGCTGAGCCTGGCTCAGGAGCGTACCCCGCCGCGGTTCCTCGGTCATCTAAGGATTATGGGGGAGGCGTGAGTCGACCGACACACTGATCGTCCGCGGAGCTGGTCGACGGGCGGGTTGCTGGACTTGCGGAGGATCGGCGGTTCTCCGATGGAGAAACCGCAGGTGAGAGGGGTGGTCAGGGGCGGTCTCGAACCGCCGACCTTCCGTTTTCAGTCAGCGGTGCCCGTGACAGCCCACGAGACCGTTTTCCTAGCGTGCTTCCTGGTCGGATCGTGGCGATGGGCGGTGGTAGCTGTTGCGGTCCACCTTGCGGTCCTAGCTTGCGTCGCTAGCGGTCCATGATTCGCCGCCGGGCGGAAGCATCCCGGTCGGGAGTGCCAGGTTCGAACCAGGCTGTGCTTGCGGTCCGACTGGGGGCGGACGAGCGGCTCGCTTTGATGCCAACAGTCGGCGTGTCGCGCTCACAAGTACGGCGACGTATGCTAAAGGGGCGCGGTGAGCGCTTCGCGCGGTGTCGCGGCACGTTTACGGATCGATACGAAGCGTTATGAGCGGAGAGAGGCAGACCACTGACAGGTAGCCCCGAGTCACGCTACCCTCCGGGCATGCGGCAGAAGTGGACGTCAGCATACATGTTCGAATGGACGCCGATCTTGACGTTCACGCGCCGCCGGTTGGGCCTGCTGGAGTGGTTCGACGAGCATCTCCAGCCGGTGGCCTTTGTGGAAGATCCGAAACAGATTGGGATAGCCATAGTTTCGCCCGGTCTGAGGCTGCGGGTTGACCGCGACAGCATGATCATAACTTCGGCTGCGACAGAACCTTCTATCGACCTGCTTGAGCCAGCTATCGAAGGTGTCATCGAGATCCTCCAACCGAAGGACATGACCGAGACCTTCTGCACGTCGTTGTGGACGCACTCGCTGGAGGGTCAGAGCTACAACGAGGCCAGAGCCAAGTTTGCTGTTCGGATGTCTGGAATCACGGCAGAGTCGCACGGATACCGGCCGATTGACGGTTCGGCACTCATGGATATCGAGTCAACCGAGTGCACTGGCCAGGTCGAGTGGGGCGTTGTGGAACGTCCTGAGCTGGCAAAACGTATGAAGCTCACAGAGATGAGTCGTACATCCGGAGCGTCGTCAAGACCCGCCGGACGAGCGAACGAGGAAGATTTGCCAGAGGTAGCGTTGTTGGTAGATGTTGACTTGCGTCGGCGGCTTGGTGGGGCAGTAGGAGACGCCGGCGCCGTGTTAGCCGCGGTTCGTAGGGCCGACACCGCAGCTGAGAAGTTTGTGGAAGCGTTGTATCCGAGGTTTACCAATGAAGGGGGCAGAGATGAGTTCGCTGAAGCTCAGTGAGGACACCCGCATCGATGCGGCGACTACCGAGGAATGGGTAGCCGTGCGGTCACCATTGCGTGAGCGACCCCTGCCCGAGGCAAATGGAGTGATCCTCTCGATCGCCGCACTCCGCGACCGCTACCGGCGTGGCGATGCGCCGTCCGTGGAGCTCGACCTCGATCAGATTCCGAAGGATGATGACGAGTTCATGGATGACATCCAAAAGGACATCGACGAGCGCTGGGACGACTAGGCAATACGAACCTTCTGCTGGTGGCCACACCGCTCAGGCTCACTGCTGGTGAGATTCGTTACGCCAGGGTGCCTTACACAGATGATCCAAGTCAGGGCAAGCGTCGCCCTGTCATCGTGCTTGGCTGGTCGAAGTTCGGTTTTCAAGAAGACAACACCGTCCTGCTAGTTCCCATCAGCTCATTTGATGGGGTGCCGAAGGTGAAGAACGGCGACGTCGAACTAGACTGGAAGGCCTGTGGGCTCAACAAGCCATCCTGGGCCCGCGCACGTCGGATCTGGGGAGCGAACCCCCACGCCGTGGACCCTAGGCCCAGCCTGGGCCATGTGACTGCGAATGAGATGGCGCTTATCCTGCTTGAGCTAGAAGCCATGTTCATGGCTCACGGGACGGCGCGGTAGCCTTCAGAGCAGGCAAGCCTTGCGCGGTCATCTGCACGCGGTGGCCGGATACGAGGAATGCTCCGAGTCAGCATATTGCGCTCAGGGCATCCTCTGCCGAACGGCTGGCATGATTCGGGCAGCGACGAACGGGCGAGTAGCGGTGGCGGTCGTCATAGCCCGGTGACGTAGTCGAAGGCGATTGGGCTCAGAGCATGTTCTTCCACCAGCCAAGGACTGCGCCATACGAGCACGCCGCCCACTGTCGTAGGTTCGCCTGCCGAGATGTCGAGTTCGATCGAGTGGACGATGGCGAGCGCATTGTTGGGGTAGGCAGCTTTGTGAAGTGCGACCTCGCCCCGCGTGAGGATGACCTGCGAGCCGGATGAAGTCGTTCCTTTGACCTCGACCTGTAGCCGATCGCGGTCCTTCCGGGCGTCGAGGTCGAAGGGCTGGGTTGCGCCAACGTTGTCCACGCTGTAGCCGAGCTTTCTCAGGAAGGTTGTCGTGACCGAGACCGCGTGAGCCTCGATCGCCAGTCGCGCCTTGACGTCCTGCCTGAAGCCCTGTCCGCGTGGCGGCCTTCCTGCACCTATGTCGGCGGCGAGGTGCGCATCGGCGACTTCGGGCGCAAGTCCCTCAGATGTGGGGGAGGGCAGGTTCGTGACCTGTAGAAGAGCCTTGATCTGGTCGAGATCCCTGCCATTTGGAACCGCGAAAGTCAGGCGGATCCGTTTTCGTTCGTTGCCGCCGCCTGCGCGCGCCGTGGACGCAATGTTTCCCTGTGGACGAGTGAGCGCCAGCCGGAGCCGCGGGTAGTCTGCAACGTCGTTCAGACGGACAGGGTACGTCCATGGAACGGGGTGTACGCGTCTGTCTTCCGGTGGCAGCGATTGAGCTGTGCGCGACTCGACCAGGACATCTAGAAGGCTTGCATCAGCCAAGGAAAACCGTCGTAGTAGCGTTTCGAGGGCCAGCGGGTATTCACGGTTTCTCGATTGCCGCGACCCACCCGTTCCGCCGGCGCTGTCGAGCACTACTTCGACATCCCCACGGGCTGTCTGCTCGACTGTGAGCCTTGCGTCGATGTGCCTTCCATCGTCATCAACGAGCTTCATGTGCGCAGCATCTCGTACCACCTAGCGGACGTCGACCTCGGGTGTAACCGTGTCTGAATGAGCCTGAACGCAAGGGCAGCCCCGGGGCTGTCATTGAATGGCTGCTGCTACCTGGGTCATCGTCTCCGCCACGATGTCAGCGCCGGCGATAGCTAGAGCATCGACCTTTCCCGGCTTGTTCGCATACCCGACGGTCCGGCAGCCCGCGGCCCGGCCTGCCTCCATGTCACTCGTCTGATCACCGATGAACACACAGGACGTGGCGCGGACCTCGAGCGCTTCAGCAGCGCGCTCGATGAGGTGCGGACTTGGCTTCATCAGGGTCGGATCGCTCGCGTTACGTCCCTCGACGTGCGCCACCAGATCCGCGAGTCCGGCGTGCATGAGGTAGCTGGTCACCGCCTCCGCGTAGTTGTTGCTGACGATCGCAACCCGCTTTCCGCGCTCGCGGCAAGCCGCCAAGCTTTCAGCAGCTCCGGGGGTCGGAAGGGCAGTCCTGACAGCTCTCATCTCGGCAGACTGGAGTGCGCGTTCGAGCAGGGCGGATAGTTGCGGATCGCTCGCGGCTACCAGCAACAGTTCGTGTGGGCTGGTCGGTTTTTCGAGCGCGTTCTGGAGGTCGTGGCGAACCTTACTGGCGAGATGGCGAAGCTCCTGAGTTATCTCCGGTGCGGGGTAGCCGTCGAACACAGAACAGATTGGTCCGTCGAAGTCGAACAGAACGGCTTCTGCAGAGCTGAACAGCTGTTGTAGGTCAGTGGTCACAGGTCGCGCGCCTGCCCTAGGGTGCCCCAGAGACTGTCGAACCAACGCCGTGCCTGATCGACGTACTGCGACCCTGTTGCCTGGTCGTTGTCGCTCGTTGAGTGGTGAAACAGGACGGTGTCTTTGCCTACGGCATCGAATATCGAGGCGGTCTGTCCTTCTACCTCGACTTCTCGCTCCACGACCGGGTAGAACCCGAAGAAGATCTCTTCATCGTTCAGTGCGTAGAGCTTGAACATCATCGGAAGTCCTGCGACCACGCGTGTTTCCACCTCGGTCTTGGGGACGAGTCCCAGCTCTCCGAGTTCACGGATCGATTGGGTGATCTCGCCCGCGGACCGGTGAGCAATCCCCGCCACGCGTGCCCGGACGCTCGGGTCGTCCCCGGGATCGCTGCCAGCGCGTGACGGCACAGCGATCGGCTGGTTGAGGTCCGGCAGAAGCATGCGGATGTTGATCGACTGCGGAGTGAGGCGACCTCGCCTGATGCGGTCGATCGGCTCCTCTAGGGCGCCGAGGAGCGTTTCGCCGGTCAGACCTGCGAAGTCGATACGTACGGTGTCCTGCTCGAACGCCTTTTCAATGTGCGGACGCAGACCGACGGCCTGGTCTGCCTGCTCGCGTACGTACACGCCGCTTCCGACGCGGGAGACGATCAAGCCCTCGTCGCGCAAGATCCGTAGTGCCTGCTGGATCGTCATCCGAGCAACGCCGTACTGCGTCGCCAGCTCGTTCTGCGACGGGAGCTTTTCGCCCGCCTTCACCTTCTTCGTGAGGATCGCCGCGCGTAGAGCGTTGGCGACCTGCTTGAACGGCGGTCGCGGGTCAGACGGATCTAGCTGCTGCTCCATGCCCGCAAGCCTACTAGCTGACTAGGCAGGCTAGGGCAATCTCGTCCAGATGCTTGACCTGACTAGCCAGCCTATGTAGCTTTCTGTCTAACCAAACCTGGCTAGGCAGGCTAGGCCGACTGGCCAGGTGGTGGCGTCCCGGCGGTGGCACCCGCCGAGACGCCTGGGTCGTACTAGTCATCTGAAGAGGAGCACAACCCATGAGCATCATCCACCTGTCGGCCGTCAGCAGCGAGGAGCCGACCGCTGCGGATCTGGCCGGTATCGAGGCGGAGTGGCCGCTGATCGCGGCCGAGCTGGACCTGTTGGACGCACAGATCGCGTGCATCAACGCCGGGCCGCACGCGTCGGAGCTGGAGACGCGCCGGATTCGGCGCGCAGAGCGCCGGGTGCTGGAGGCGGGCCGGGAGCTGGCCGACCGTGCCCCGGAGACGGAGGGCGTGGCATGACCGCGCAGGTTGTCGAGATGCCCCTGCCGGATCTCATGCAGGTCGATCTGGGCTGGTGGAAGGTGGCGGGCTACGACCTGGTGCAGGTCGTCTCGCCCCGTACGGCGCTGGGCACGGCGTGGATCGTCTGGCTCGGTGACCACGTCTTGCACACCACCGACTCCCTGCCCGACGCGGGCGGCTGGGTCGCTCGCCACCTGACGGGAGGTCAGGCGCGATGAGTACTCCGCTTCGCACGTCGTACCCGGTCCCGGTCGAGGACCTGATCCCGGCCGGACGCAGCCTCGCCGCTGAGCTGGGCGAGGTCCCGTCGCAGAACCGGCTGATGAAGCACCTGCGCGTTGGCAAGGACAAGGCCAAGGCCGTCCACGCTGCCCTGATCGAGGAGCGCACCGCCGACCACGCCGAGGACCACCCCGAGACCCGGCTCCACTCGGTGCCGGACCCGGACGAGACCACCACCGAGTCTGACACCACCGACACGCCCTCCGAGGACGCTGCGGAGGAGTTTCTGCAGGTCACGCCGCCCACAGCCCCGGTTCCGGCCCGCCGTAAAGGCTGGCTGAGCCGGTTCCCGCGGCTGACCCGGCGCGGGGGCATCTCCCCGGCCGACGAGCCGACCACCGGTGCCGAGTCCGGGAACGAGATGCGCCCGGTTCGGTCGTGGCCGGTGCTGCTGCTGGCGCTGCCCGCGTTCGTCGCGGTCTGGTCCGGGTGGGTCGGGCTCGGTGAGCTGACCGGGTTCGGTGTCGTGCACCCGCTGCCAGGTATCGCGGACGAGTTCACCATCAACTCTGCGATCACGCTCCCGATCGGTCTGGAGACCTACGCCGCGTTCGCGCTGCGGGTGTGGCTGTCCGGTCGGGTCCCGGCCACGGCTCGGAGGTTCGCCATGATCTCCACCCTGACCTCGCTTGCTCTCGGTGCGCTGGGGCAGGTCGCCTACCACCTGCTGGAGGCCGCCGGCATCACCCGTGCGCCGTGGCAGATCACCACCGTCGTTGCCTGCCTGCCTGTAGCCGTACTCGGCATGGGCGCCGCGCTCGCCCACCTGATCCACACCCGCGAGAACGGGAGCCACTGACATGTCTGAGAACCACGCTGAGAACCTTGCCGACCCGATCGACCTGGACGCGCGCCGCGCCCGCCGCGACGACAGCCCGCGAGTCCCGGAGGAATCGGCCGGCGCTTTGGTGCCGCTGTCGGCGGGTGAGGTGGAGTCGATGGACACCGCCTACGAGATCGCGCTGGACGGCGACACCGACGATGACCCGGCGACGGGGAAGGTGCTGGTGCCGGTGGATTCGCCGTCGCTGCCGGTGTCGGTGCAGTTGGGGGAGCGGCTGCCGATCGTGCCGGTGCATCTGCGGCCGAAGGCGCTGCCCGCGACGATGCGCCGCGCTGGCGGCCGGGCCGGGCACGTGACGGCGTTCCACGCGGTCCGATCCCCTTGGTATGCAACGAAGTTCGCCTGGTTCGCCGGTCGTGGCCTGTCGCGGCTGATCGGCAAGCAGCTGCGCTGGTGGTGGGTCCCGAACTCGGTGCAGTTGGAGCAGAAGGCGGCCGACGCGGGCGAGCTGAAGGAGTGGGAGAAGATCCACCGCCAGCTCAAGGCCACCCGCATGTGGCGCGGCGGTGTGCTGGCGTTGCAGAACCTGGGTTTGGCGATCGGTGTCCCGGTGCTGTGGAACGCGGCTCCCGCTGCTGGTCTGGTGGCGGTGGGTGCGGCTGCGGTCGCGGGTCTGGCGCACTACGGCCGGCCGGCAGGTCAGACCTTGGTGGGTACGGCGGTGGTCGCGCCGCGGTTCCGCAAGCTCAACTCCGACATCGTGCTGCGCGCCTACTACGCGGCCGGTCTGGGCAAGCCTGACCGGGCCGACCAGGAGGTGCGGTTCGGTTCGGCCATGTCGCGGGATGCACGTAATACCGGATCTCAGGTGGTCGTGGATCTCCCGTACGGCAAGGGCTGGTCCGATGTGGCCGGTGCGCGGGAGAAGATCGCGTCTGGGCTGGATGTGCACACCAATCAGGTGTTCCTGACCCCGGACAAGACCAGCTCGCGGCGGCACACGCTGTTTGTTGCGGACCGGGACCCGCTGGCGGTCGCGGTGGGCCGTTCGGATCTGCTGGACTGCAAGCCGCGGTCGATCTGGGACCCGGTGAAGCTGGGCAAGGACGAGCGGGACGCGCTGGTCACGCTGTCGCTGATGTGGAACTCGCTGCTGGTCGGCGCGCAGCCCCGTAAGGGCAAGACGTTCTTCGCCCGGCTGGTCGCTTTGCATGCGGCGGCGGACCCGTACGTGAAGCTCATCGTTGCTGACGGCAAGAACTCTCCGGACTGGCTGGCGTTCAAGAAGGTCGCGCACCGGACCGTGTTCGGGACGCACCCGAACCCGAACGACAACAACCCGATCGAGAACCTGCAAGCGATCCTGGACGAAGTCCTGGCCCACATCGACCGCGTCAACAGCATCCTGACCAAGCTGCCCGTGACGATGTGCCCGGACGGCAAGCTGACCAGGGAACTCGCACGGGACCCGCGCTACCCGGACCTGCGGGTGTTGGTGATGGTGATGGAGGAGTTCCAGGTCTACTTCGAGACCGAGGACCAGGCCGTGAACAAGGAGATCGCGGCCAAGCTGTCCCGGATTCAGGCGGTCGGCCCGTCGGCCGGTGTCGTGATCGAGTCCAGCTCGCAGAAGCCGTCCGGTGTCGGTGCGGGCGACGTGGGCCGCCTGTTCAACCGGTACCGCGACAACCACTCGGTGCGGTTCGCGCTCAAGTGCGGCAACCGGCTCGTGTCGGAGGCCGTGCTCGGTGGCGACGCGTACGCCGAAGGGTTCGACGCCTCCGCGCTGCCGGTCGGCGACGAGTACCGGGGCGTCGGGTACCTGTACGGGGTCACCGACAACACGCCCACGGTGCGGTCGTTCCTGGCTGACGCGGCCGACGCGGACAAGATCCTGACCGCCGCCCGCAAGCGCCGCGAACAGCTCGGCACCCTGACCGGCGAGGCGGCCGGGGAGGAGCTGGAGCGCGCCTCCCGGGACGTGCTGGCCGACCTGCTGGCCGTGATGGGGCCGGACGGCAAGGCGCACTGGGACACACTCGCCGGACGCCTGGGCAACCAGATGCCCGAGCAGTACGAGGGCACCACCCCGGACGCGATCTCCGCGCAGGCCCGCGCACTCGGTGTCCAGTCGGTGAACGTCAAGCGCGACGGCGTGGTCCGCAAGGGCGTCAGCGCCGATGACCTGCGCGCCGCCATGGCCCGCCGCGACAAGACCGGCTGACCTCCCGATTGATCTACAGAGCGTAACCAACTCAACTGAGGGTGCGGGACGGGTGAAGTAGCGGCCTCGACGCTACTGGTAGCGGCTGCGCTACCCGTCCCGCTACCCCGCAACCCGAACCTGACCAGGCCGTTCGCTCACGCGTAGCGAGTAGCGGCCACGGCTCCTCACGCCCAAAAACAGCCCGTTGGAGGCTCACCATGCTGTCCCGCGCCGCTACCGCTATCCCCATCGCCGCTACTCACAGTAGCGACAGTTCCGGACTTGTCGCCACCCTCGCCGCCACACTCCACACCGCCGGCCTGGTCGCGACGGTCCTACTGATCGTGACCGTCGCCGTCGCGTTCTACCTGTTCACCTGCGTGGTGTGGCCGTTCGGCAAGTGCCGCCGCTGCAAGGGCGTCGGCAAGTTCAAGTCCCCGTTCGGATGCGCCTACAGGCACTGCGGGAAGTGCCAGGGGTCCGGGCTGCGGGTCCGGCTCGGCCGGCACGTCATCAACCACCTGCGCGCCGTCCGCGGCGCGGGCGAGAACTCGACCAGCAAGGGCAAGCGCTCGTGATCGGCCCGACTGTGCCGACGACGGCTGGCCTACAGCTCGTGTCGCTGTGCGCGGGCATCGGCGGCATCGACCTCGGGTTTCACCGCGCCGGCATCCCCACGACTGCCGCTGTCGAACTCGATCCGCGGGCGCGGGGCGTGTTGACCGACCGGTTCCCCGAAACGCATCTGTTCGAAGACCTCACGGAGGTGAGTGCTGATGACCTCAGATCAGTTGGAGTTGTTCCCGACCGAACCGTCCTGGCTGCCGGGTGGCCCTGCCAGGGCAACTCATCTCGCGGCCGTCGTGGCGGCCTGGCAGATCCACGCTCGGGTCTGTGGGTGCACGTCGCGAGACTGCTGGGTGAGCTTCGTCCCCGTTGGTTCGTCGGGGAGAACGTCCCTGGCCTTCTGTCCGTCAACGACGGCCGCGACTTCGGCACCGTGCTCGCGGACCTGGCCGAGCTCGGGATGGACAGTGCCTGGCGGGTGCTGGACGGTCGCGGTTTCGGAGTACCGCAGCGACGCCGCCGACTCGTCCTTGTCGGACATTCTGGAGACCGGACCGCACCTGTCCGCGTACTCCTTGAACCCGACCGTCTGCCGGGGCATCCTCACCCGCACAGCGAGGCGACGCCGCAACCTTCCGCCGGCGCTCCGTACGGCGCTAGAGACAGTCGCAGCGACAGTGACAACACAGCCGACCGAAGCGGCCTGACGACCTGGGCACCGGCCTACGCGCACTCGCTGGTCAGCCACGGCGGAAACGACAAGCAGGACCCGTCGATGGTCACCTACGTGGTCCAGCCGAACACAGGGCCGCGCCGGTTGACCCCGCTGGAATCCGAGCGGCTACAGGGGTTCCCGGACGGTTGGACCGCCACTTCCCACGGTGTCCCGCAGTCCGACCGCGACCGGTACGCGCAGCTCGGCAACTCGGTAGCCGTGCCGGTGTTCGAATGGGTCGCCCGCCGCGTTTCCGCTGTTCATCAGACGAACGCCGGCGCGGGGGTGAAGGCATGAGCACGGCGTTGGATCGTGCGACGTTGCACCCGGCCGCGTCGCGGTGGATCGAGCTGTGGAACGGCCAACAGGCTCTCGGCTGGGACCACCACGGAACCCCGGTGTTCCGGTTCCGGTGGGCACCGGCCGGGTTGGCCACACGCCGCCAGCTTCGGGCGATGCGCATGTCGCCGGGCGGTCAGGAGCCGTACGCGCTGCTCGTGTGGCGCAACGGGAAGCGGTGGGCGTGGCTGTACCGGCTCGACCTCGCCCGGCCCTCGCGTGTGCCGTCGCCAGCGCAACTGAACGCGCTGGACAAGGCGATGCAGGCGCGGCGTACCTGCCAGCTCTGCAAAGCCGTCACCGACTACTGCATCCCGACCTCAGACGGCCGGTGCAACGACTGCATCGACACCGCCCACTACCCGACCGCTGCCTAGCCCACCTCAAGGAGGAACCATCGATGAACGACCTGCTGACTGCCGCGTTGGAAGCTGCCGAGTGTGGCTGGCCGGTGTTCATGCTCGGTCGCTCGAAGCGGCCGGTTGCCAACTGCGACGACTGCCCCCGCGACGCCCACGACCCGGCGACCTGCGGGCACCTGACCTGCCACGGGTTCTACGCCGCCACCACCGACCCCGACCGCGTCGCTGCGATCGTGGCCGCGGTCCCGGGCGGACAGCTCGCCGTCCGGACCGGTGCCGTGTCCCGGCTGGTCGTGGTCGACGTGGACCCCGCGCACGGCGGTGGCGTGAGCCTGGCGGAGCTGGTGGCGCGCCAGCTGGTGCCGCGCACGCTGTGGGTTCGCACCGGCTCCGGGGGAGTTCACCTGTACTACCGCCACCCCGGCCGGGGGGTCGGGTCACGGCCGATGCCGAACCGGGCCGGGATCGATGTGAAGGCTGACGGCGGGTACGTCGTACTGCCACCGTCGATCCACCATCGCACTGGCCAGCCGTACACATGGGGCGAGGGACCGGGCGAACCGGTCGAGATGCCCCCCGCGCTCGTCGTCGCCTGCCTGCCCAGTGCGCCGGCCATTTCCATCACCCACCCGGCCGGGCCGATCCGTACCACCGAAGCGGGGGGCATCTCCCACCCGGAACGGCTGCTAGACGCGCACCTGGCCGCCGTCCGGAACGCACCCGAGGGGAAGCGCCGAACGACGCTCTACGGGGCTGCGAGAGGCGTTGCGCGAATGGTCGCGGCCGGTGCGATCGCCCACGCCGACGCAATCGCCGTACTCACCGCTGTGGGGCAGCAAGCAGAGCAAACCGCCCGCGACATCCGAGCCGCTATCGCTGGTGGCTTCCGTGACGAAGGGATCGCCGCATGACCACCCCAGACACCGCGCTGAACGAGACCGCTCCCGAGCAGATCGACGGTGCCGAGCTGCTGGACGACGTGGCCGCGACAATCAGCCGGTACGTCATCCTGCCCAGCAACTCCGCGCTGATCGCCGTCGTGTTGTGGATCGGCGCAAGCCACGCCGTACCGGCGTGGAACTGCGCGCCCCGGCTCGTGATCCGGGCACCCGAGAAGCGGTGCGGCAAGTCGCGACTGTTGGACATGGTCGAGGGACTGTGTCACCGGCCGCTGATGACGACGAACGCGTCACCGTCTGCGGTCTACCGATCGATCAGCATGAAGCCGAGCGATCCGCCGACCTTGCTGATCGATGAGGCCGACGCGATCTTTGGCGCCAAGGCCAACGGCGACGAGGATCTGCGCGGACTGCTGAACGCCGGACACCAACGCGGCCGGACGACGATCCGCTACAACGCCGGTCGGGACGCGGTGGAGAAGCACCCGACGTTCGCCATGGCAGCACTCGCGGGCATCGGTGCCATGCCTGACACGATCGAGGACCGCGCCGCCGTCATCCGCATGCGCCGACGCGCGCCGGGCGAGTCCGTACAGCCCTACCGGGTACGCCGTGACGGTCCCGAGCTGGACGTGTTGCGGCACAGCCTGAACCGCTGGCTGACTGCGCACCTGGACGAGCTGACCGACGCCGCCCCGGAGATGCCGCTCGAAGACCGAGCGGCGGACACCTGGGAGCCGATGATTGCCGTTGCCGACCTGGCGGGCGGGCAGTGGCCACGGGCCGCCAGGAAGGCCGCTGTAGCACTCACCAGTGACCGCGACGCGGGCGATGAGGGATCGCTCCACACTCGATTGCTGGCTGACTGCCGGATCGCCTTCCAGGACGCAGACGCGCTGCCGACCGCCGAACTCTTGGACCGGCTCAAGGGCGACCCGGAAGCGCCATGGGCAACCCACGGGCCGAACGGGCTGACCCCGATGAAGCTCGGCAACCTACTGCGCGACTTCGAGATCCGTTCCAGCAACATCCGGTTCACCACCGGACAGGCCAAGGGCTACACCCGCAGCGACTTCACCGACGCGTGGAACCGCTACTGCCCAGAACCCAAAACGACCGCCGAGGGGGAAGCCGTCCCAGCCGTCCCAGGCGTCCCCGCGCAGGTCACGCCGGGGACGGCTTCCAGCCCTGGGACGGCTCAAGCCGTCCCAACCAAACAAGCCGTCCCGGACCTGACCAGGGAAGTTACGGCTGGGACGGCTGGGACGGCTTGGGGACCCAGAGCTGTTCCCGACCTCTCCGACGACGAGCACGGCACCCGAGAGACCGCATGAACACGGCCGAACAGAACGGAGCCACACGCGACATGACGACGGTTCAGATTGCTGACGCCGAACGGCTGTTGATCACCACGGACGACGCTGCCGCCCGGCTGGGCATTCACCGCTCGACTCTCTACGACCTGATCCGCACTCGGAAGCTGAAGACCGTGAAGATCGGCGCTCGCCGGTTGGTGCGGGTCTCGGCTCTGGAAGAAGCAATTCAACTCCTGGAGGAGGAAACCGCAGCATGAAGGCGTCCAACGGTGAAGGGTCGATCTACTACCGCAGCAGCAGGGGACTGTGGGTTGGATCGGCGTACTTGCTCATGGCTGACGGCACCTATCGGCGGAAGGAGGTATCGAGCAAGACGAAGGACGCCGTTGTTCGCAAGCTGCGTGATCTGCAATCGAAGTCGGATAAGGGGATTCCGGCTGAGGCGACGAACTGGCACGTCGACGCGTATCTCACGTACTGGTTGGAGCACATCGTGAAACCGTCGAGGAAGCCGAAGACGCATCAGGGGTACGACGTGGTAGCGAGGGTGCATCTCATTCCGCACCTCGGTCGGAAGAAGCTGCACAAGCTGACCGGTGCCGACGTTCGGCTACTCATGAAGCGCGTTCGGAACACGTGCCTGTGCTGCAAGCACGGATACGACGAGCGCCGGGGCGACAAGGCGAAGTGCTGCGCGATCGGACAGTGCTGCGAGCGATTCCCGTCGGATCGGCTCGTGGAGCAGGTTCACGCCGTACTGCGGAACGCCTTGCAGGCCGCGGTTAGGGAGGAGGTTTTGCAACGGAACGTTGCCAAGCTGGTTCAGGTGGAAGGTGCGCAGTACGACACGAATCGGGGCGCGACCGAGGAACAGGCGCGGCTGTTGCTGAAGGAGGCGAAACCGACGCGGCTATATGCGTTGTTCGTCCTTGCGCTGTTCATGGGGCTGCGACGCGGCGAGCTGCTCGGGCTGACGTGGGAAGACATCGACTGGGTGGAGAAGACGGTGACGATCCGCCGTACCTTGCAACGCGTTGATGGGGCGCTGCGAGCCGTGACTCCGAAGACGAAGAAGTCGCGCCGGACGGTGCCGCTGATTGACCTCTGCCTGGACGCACTGAGAACGCACAAGGCGTTGCAGGCCAAGGAGAGGCTGGCGGCCGGGGAGAAGTGGGTGGACACCGGCTACATCTTCACGACCGAGATCGGTACGGCGATCGAGCCGGACAACCTGCGCCGGGTCTGGTACCCGCTGCGGGAGTCGGCCGGCATGGGTGAGATGCGCTTCCACGACCTGCGGCACTCGTGCGTGACCCTGCTCCTCCGGCTGAAGGTGCCGCCGCACATCGTTCAGGCGATCGTGGGGCACGCGGACGTGCAGGTCACCATGGCGATCTACGCTCACGCATCGCTGGAGGACCAGCGGAAAGCGCTCGACCAGCTCGCGGAGGCGGTCGCTGGGTAGACGTTGCTGGACCTGTTGCTGGACTAGCGGGAGGATCGGCGGTTCTCAGATCGAGGAACCGCAGGTGAGAAGGGTGGTCAGGGGCGGTCTCGAACCGCCGACCTTCCGCTTTTCAGGCGGACGCTCTACCAGCTGAGCTACCTGACCGGGGAGAAAGTTCGGCGGCGGTGTTGTGGACACCGCCGCCTTCTCCTGGCGACCCAGACGGGACTCGAACCCGCGACCTCCGCCGTGACAGGGCGGCACGCTAACCAACTGCGCCACTGGGCCAAATGACTCGATGATCTTACAGCATCTTCGAGGTACTTCTTGCACCGGTCTTTCGACCGTATCCCCAACGGGATTCGAACCCGCGTTACCGCCTTGAAAGGGCAGCGTCCTAGGCCACTAGACGATGGGGACTCGGACCCGCGGGAGCCGAAGCTCCAGGGACAGCCGTAAGCATAGAGGACTTGGTGTCAGGCTCCAAAACGAGTTCTCGAGGGGCGCCGTACGCCGCGGAGGAGCTCGGCGTACGGCGCCCCGGGCCGGGTGGGCGTGACCGGCCCGGACAGCTGATCGCGCGACGTCAGGTGGTCGCGTCAGGGGCGATCAGCTGCGGGTATCGGGCAGCGAACAGGTCGTAGAAGCTCCGCGCCGGGAGGACTAAGCCCTGCGATCACCGGCGGGACCGAGCTGAACGACGTGACGGCCGGTCCGAGCCTGGAGGCGAAGCGGCTGTTGACGTACCTCAGCGCGGGCCTCACGGACGAGTCGATCGCCCGCGAGTTCGGCGTCAGTGAGCGCACCATCGCTCGCCGGATCGGCCGGCTCCAGGAGGCGCTGGGTGCCCAGACCAGGTTCCAGCTCGGCGTCCAGGCATCCCGTCAGGGCTGGCTCTGAGTCACTACGCTGGCGGGGTGATCGAGATGAGTCGGGGCGACTTCGAGGGGCTCGTGGCGCAGGCGCTGGATGAGGTGCCGGAGGAGCTGGCGGGGCTGATCGACAACGTGGCGGTGTTCGTCGAGGACGAGCCGCCGGCGAGCGATCCGGAACTGCTCGGGATCTACGAGGGCATCCCGCTGACCGAGCGCGGGCACGACTACGGCGGCGTACTGCCGGACCGGATCACGATCTACCGCAATCCCACGCTCGCGATCTGCGAGAACGTCGACGATGTCGTCGATGAGGTGAACATCACGGTCGTGCACGAGATCGCGCACCACTTCGGCATCGACGACGCCCGGCTGCACGAACTCGGCTACGGCTGACCCTAGGCCGATCGCGGCTGTGTGAGGTAGCCTCTGGCGGCCGGTTTCGGGGACCGGATCGCCCAACCTTTTGAACGATCTAGTGAGGCTCTCGCCGTGAGCGATCAGCAACCGCCCGCCTGGAACCCCGACCACCGCCCGACCGGGCCGTACGGCGCCCCGCCGCCTCAGGGCGGTACGCCGTCTCAGCCGTACGACGCACCGCCGCAACACACTGCTCCACTACCGCGGTACGGCCAACCGCCGCACCAGGGCCAACCACCGCAGCCCGGGCAACCGCCGCTGCACTCCGGCCCGCCCCAGTACGGCAACCAGGCACCGCAGTACGGCACCCAGCCACCGCCTTACGGCAGTCAGCCGCCCCAGTACGGCGGTCAGCCACCCCAGTACGGCGGTCAGCCGCCGCAGGGCCTGTACTCGGGCAGCCACCAGCCGGCGACCAAGCGTCCGAAAGGCCCCTGGCTGCTGGTCGGCGCTGTCGGTGTGGTCGTCGCGCTTGTCGCTGGTGCCGTAGTCCTCCTGACGACCCGCGGCGACGACACCCCGGATGCCGGTGCCCCGGTCCCGACGGCCACCTACACGGACGCGGTGGAGACCCCAACGGCAAGCCCGTCCAGCGAGCCCCCGTCGACCACCCCGTCGACCACGCCGACCCCGTCGTACACCCCGAAGCCCACGCCGGCCGAGCGGCGCCGGACGCTGAAGGACGTCGACAAGGGCATCGCCGTGTACGACGACGTGTACGTCGCCCCCGCCGCGGGCTGGCGTAAGAGCCGCTCCACGACGTACTCCGTCACGCTCGGCGCCACGACCAAGGCCGGTGCCGCCATGGTCGTGGTCAGCCCAGCCGGCATCTCCCCACGGACCGCGGTAGTCGCAGTTGCGCAGGCGCTGATCAAGGCCGACCATCTGAAGGCCGCCAAGCAGGGGCCGGTACGGACGGTCAGCCCGGCGAACTCGAACATCGGCGCCCAGGCCGAGATGACCTACTCGGGCCGCTATGCCGCACCGAACGGTGCCGTGTTCTCACTCGTCTCCAGGTGTACGACGATGACCGGCGTCGAGTCGATCCACAACGTGACGGTCACGCTGTGCGTCGCGGCCCGGAAGGACGCGCAGAAGTCGGTGTTCAAGGACGGCGACCGCATGCTCGCCTCCATCGCCCGCTCGATCTGATAACGACCGAAGAGCCCTAGGAGCGGCCGAAAAGGAGCTTCCAGGGCATCAGGGCCGACTCGAGTTGGACCTTCAACGACATCTTGGAGACGCCTTCGGTGCGTTCCTCGAAGTGGATCGGGACCTCGGCGATCCTCAGGCCGCGCTTGACCGTGCGGTAGTTCATCTCGACCTGGAACGAGTACCCGTTGCTCTCGATCGACGACACGTCGATCCAGCGCAGGGTGTCGGCCTTCCAGGCCTTGAACCCGGCCGTGGCGTCCTTCACGTGCAGCCGCAGGATCGCGTTCACGTAGAAGTTCGCGAACGCGGACAGCGCCCGCCGGTGCCAGCCCCACTCGGCCGCTGCCGAGCCGCCCGGAACGTACCGGGAGCCGATCACCACGCCGGCGTCCGTGGTCCGCAGCGTCTCGACCATGGTCGGGACGACCGAGGCGGGGTGCGACAGGTCCGCGTCCATCTGGATGACGATGTCGGCGCCTTCGTCGAGCGCGCGGGTGATCCCGGCGACGTACGCGCGGCCGAGCCCGTCCTTCGCGGTCCGGTGCAGTACGCCGACCTTCTCCGGCGACTCCTTCGCCAGTTCGTCGGCGACGTCGCCCGTACCGTCGGGGGAGTTGTCGTCGACGACGAGAAGCTCCAGGCCGGGCAGGTTCAGGTCGGACAGCAGCCCGGCCAGCACGGGCAGGTTCTCCCGCTCGTTGTAGGTCGGTACGACGACCACGATCTTGGCTAGCTCACCCATGACTTTCCTTCGTCGGAGACACCGAAAGCTATCGCATCTCCGGTTTAGGGTCGTGCAGGTGATAGCGCTTGGTGTCGATATAGGTACGACGAACCTGAAGGTGTGCCGAGTTCCCGACGGCTCGGTGCGTTCGGTCCGTACGCCGGACGACGCGGAAGCCTTGCAGCACGCCGTACGGCGGTTGGTCGCGGAGCTGTCGGAGGGACAGCGCGTCGATGCTATCGGTATCACCGCGATGGCGGAGACCGGCGTACCGCTCGACCGGGAACTGCGGCCACTGACGAAGCTGATCACCTGGCGTGACCAGCCCGGTGTGGAGCAGGCGCGGCAGCTCGATCCGGCAGACCTGTACGCGCGGACCGGTCTCCGGCTGAGCGCGAAGCTCCCCGTGGTGACCTGGCGGTGGTTAAAGGAGACACAGCCTGCTCTGCTCGCGCGGACTCGTCTCTGGGCCGGTGTGCCCGATCTGGCGCTGGCTGCGCTGACGGGTTCTTACGCGATGCATCTGACTCATGCGCAGCGTCTCGGCGTACTGGATCTGCAGAGCCGTCAGTGGGACCAGGAGCTGCTTGAGTACGGCGGTCTGGACCGCTTGCCTGCTGTGGTCGAGCCGATGGCCGTCGCCGGCACCACCCCCGCCGGTGTGCCGGTCGTCCTGTGTGGGCACGACCATCTGGTCGGTGCGTGGGCGGCGGGGGTACGAGAGCCGGGTCAGGTCGCGGACTCGCTCGGTACGGCGGAGGCGATCATCACACCGAGCTCCGGGCTGGTGTTGAGCGACGTACTGCGCCAGCAGGGCATCAGCATGAGCTGGTACGTCGACGGGCGGCACGGCTGTGCTGTGTCAGGGAACGGCGCCGCGGGCGGTCTGGTGGAGCAGCGGCTCGCCTCGCTCGACCGCGACTACACCTGGTTGAACGCAGCACTCGAACCCGTGGGCATGCCTAGTGATCAGTTCATCGCTCCATATCCCCAAGGCCGTCAGGCGCCGGCGCCGTCCGATGAGTCGACGTACGACGTGACGCGGCCGGTGAGCGATCCGGCCGAGGAGATGCGGGCGCTCGTGGACGCGTTGAGCTTCCATGCGCGATGGATGGCGGAGGAGCAGGCGCGGCTGCTCGGGATCGACTGGCAGCACACGGTCGCGTTCGGCGGTCCGGTGCGGCTGGGCGGGTGGATGACGCGGAAGGCGCTGGCGTCCGGTGGGCGGTCGTTCGCCGTACTGGAGAGTTCGGCCACCGCTGCGCAGGGTGCTGCGTCGATGGCGGCCGAAGTGGTGAGTGGTGTGCCGGCGGAACCCTTGCAGGCAAGGCGGATCGAGGTTCGTCCACAGGATGCTGAGACGTGGGATGGCGCATTCTGGCATCGATTCCATAAGGTGGTCTCATGAGCCTCGACGCACTGGCGTACCCTGACGGAACCTTCGCGATGGTCGCGATGGACCAACGCGAAAGCCTGCGCACGATGCTGGCCGACCACGGCCGACCCGACGCGCCCGAAGACCTGCGCGCATTCAAAGCAGCCGTCGCCGAGCACCTCGCCCCGCTGGCGTCCGGTTTCCTGATCGACAAGGGGTACGACGCTCCTTCACGACCCGGCTGGATCCTCGCCGCCGACGCGCTGACCCAGGAGCGCGGCGGACCGGTCACCGACACCCACCTGGACGAGACCGTCGACCCGCAGGCCGCCCGTGCGGCCGGAGCGGTCGCCCTCAAACTCCTGGTGATCTGGAAACGCGACAACCAACAGGAACGGCGACGAGAGATGTCCGAGGAGTTCGTACGCCGCTGCGCTGCCGCCGGCCTCCTCTCCGTCCTGGAGCCCGTCGTACAACCCGCGGACGACGAGCCCGACTTCGACCTGGACAAGGCGATCCTCGACGCCGCCGCGGCCCTGGGCCCCGTCCGCCCCGACCTCTACAAGGCCCAGGTTCCGAGCCGCGGCACCGGCGACGCCGCCGGAATCATCGCCACCTGCCAGCAACTCACCGAAACGCTGCCCGTCCCATGGGTGGTCCTGTCCAACGGCGTAGCCCGCGACGACTTCCCAAGAGCAGTAGAACTCGCCTGCCGCGGCGGCGCCTCCGGCACCCTCGCCGGCCGAGCCCTCTGGACCCCCGCCCTCGAAACCGACAACCCTGCCGCCGTCCTCGCGACCACCTGTCGTGAACGTCTCGCCCTCATCGCAGACATCGTCCACGAACACGGGCGTCCTTGGACGAAGGTCAGTTGAGGGCAGTTAGTTCGGGGTGGGTCAGAGTGTCTTCTGTGGCTAGGAGGAGGACGCCTATGCACCAGGAGTGGGAGAGGGTTAGGAGGGCTCCGGGTGGGCCGAAGCATTCGGTTTGGTAGTAGCGTTCGGTGACCATGCCGCGGCGGGCGTTGAAGTCGCCGTCGTGGCGGGCGATGAACTGGCGGGCGAATCTGAGGTGTTCGGCGGCGGAGGTGGCGTAGCTGTCGTCGCCGGTGAGGGCTGAGAGCGTGGCCAGTTCGGCGGTGCAGATCAGGCCGTAGTTGTGCAGGTGCTGGTTGGACGGGCTCGCCTGGTCCGCGCCGCGGCTGCGGAAGCCGTACGCCCCGAGGATCGTCTCGGGATCGAACCGTACGTCGTAGCTGTAGCGGAACGTCAACATCCAGTCTGCGGCGTGCCGCGCCAGCGCGAGCCATTCGTGGGACGGATCGATCCGGTGCAGGCCGACGTACGCGAACAACGCGGCGTACCCGTCCTCGGACGTCGGTGCCAGGTCGACGTCCTCCGGGGCGCCGCACAATGTCTCGTCGCGGACGAAGGAGGCGTAGTACTGCCCGCCGCGGCGCGCTGCCTCGCGGAAGCGTTCGTCGCCGAAGAGTTCGTACGCCTCCGCCATCGCGCCGACCCACGTGAGCCCGGCCGCTCCGAGCCGGGACAGCACTTCGCCGGTCTCCAGGTGGTACATGCTCCCGAAGTTGCCCTCGGCATCTTGTGCCGCCAGCGCGAACTCCAGGTTGCTGAGCGCTGCCGCACGCCACACCGGATGCTCCACCGGCTCAGCGGCGATCGCCCGCAGCGTGAAGAGCGTCGCCTCGGCCAGCGTTCGCGCGTGGAGCCCGCCGGGCACCGGCGTCCACGACTGCTTCCAGCCCTTCCCGGCGTACCACGTCCCGAAGAACGTTCCGGCCGGTGTCAGGTTCGCCGTGATGTGGTCGATCACCGCCGTACCGGCCTCGACGTACGACGGGTTGCCGGTACGTCGGCCGTGGCGCAGCAGCGCGTGCGCGTACGGGATCCCGCTCACCCACGCCACGTGCATCGCAAGCCGGTCGCCGCGATCGCCCAGGTCACCCGCGAGCTCACGGTCGAACAGCGCGGTCTCGATCAGTACGGCGGGATTCTCCCGGTAGTGCCAGCGCCACAGGCCGTACGCCGTCAGCTCCGCAGCCTGGGCGATGTCGACCCAAGGCGTCACCGGCGGATGAGCCGCGCGCTCACGATCACGCAGTACCTGGAGGACCGGCGCATAGCTGTGCCGGTCCGCCGGCAACGTCCACAAGCTGGCCTGAATCTCGTGGCATTCGCCCGGCTCCCAGCGATGGCAATCCGCAAGCGGTTCGACGCCTCGTGGTTCGCCGATGTAGCTGAACGGCTCCTCGCGATAGGGCAGCGAAACCCAGATGGTCGCCGGCCGGTCCGGTCCGGCGCCCAGGCCGAGTCCGCTGAGACCGAGCGACGTGGTGGCGCCGACTGACAGCGCCACACCGCCCTCCTCGCCCCAGGCGAACACGACCGGTGTCGCGGCGCGATCCGCCCGGAACGCCCACCGGTCCGCGATCAGGTTCTCCGCATCCAGCTCACCAGGCGCATAGCGCGGGTAGAGCCGGGCACAGGCAGGATCCCGGTTGGCGCCGTAGAACAACCCCGGGATCAGCCAAAGCGGCGCGTCCGGCGCCGCGACCTCGAGACGCACACGGGCATCGGCCGCGGCAACCCCGTCGTACTGCACCCGCAGCTGTACGGCGTGCTCGTCGGCACCGACCGGTGTGGCCTCGAGCTCGACGCGCCAGTCGGGCGAATCGATCGGTGAGCCGTCGACTGTTTCGAGCACTACGTTCAGGTGCACCGGATGAGCCTCTCTCTGGGATCCAGTCCGAGCCCGTCGATCGCGATCACCCGTTCGCCGCCGGCTCCGTGCCAGCGGAGATCGATTGTCCGTTCCTCCCCGGGCAGCAGGACGAAACCGCTGTCCGACAGCCGCAGCCATCCGCCCGCGTCGCCCTGCACCGGACGCGCATCCCGGATGCGAACGAACGGTGCCACCGGACCCGACAGGTGCCGCACGCTCAACTGGTCACCGCGCAGTTCCGCGTCCACTTCGATCCGATGATCGAGCAGGTCGGCAAAGTCGGTACCAGTCAGCACGTACCGCCGTTCCGCCCGGAAGTCACCGGCGATCAGCTGCAGGTCCACGACGAACGGTTCAGCAGGTGTGGCGGCACGCAGTTCACCCGCGAAAGCATCCGCCGAGACGTCTTTGTACGTCAGGGTTGTGAGCTCCGTACCGCTGAAGGTGAGGAGACGGGCAGTGACGGTGGCGGGCGGGAGCGGATGCTCGGACAGGAACCACAAGGGCAGCCGAAGCCCGTCGTGGCTGGCCCAGGACTGGCGCGTGCAGACGGCGCCGACCAGGGCAGGACGATAAGCGGCGGCCACTCCGTAGTACGCGGGCTTCGGCTCGCCGGTGTGGGTGACCGCCGACGTGCACCAGGCGTTGGGAAAGGGCTCATTGAACTGCCACGGGAGAGTGCCGACGCAGCGCGGCCAGCGCCGACGGTGAGCTTCCGTGGCGTACTGGAGCCCGTCGCGTTGCAGGAACTGACTCGCCAGGCCGAGCGTGTCCAGGTCCCGGATGCGGTGACCGAACGACTCCTGGACGAGGTCCTCGTTGTTCCACCAGCGCCCCAGATGGTCCCAGACGGGCCGTCCCCGGGTCGGCAGCCGGCGATCCGGCTCGGGCACCACCTGGGCGACCGATCGCGGCATCGTCATCCCCTCGACGCCGAACTCGCTCAGCAGTTGCGCCGTCCCCGCGTCGTACAACGCGTAGTGGTCGCGCAGTCCTTGGTGTTCCCATGGCCCGTGGACATCGTGCTGGTTGTCCGGTGCGTGCCGGATCAGGTCGAGCCGGTTGAGGAACGCGGGACCGGTTGGCGAGGTCGCCAACCACAGGCGCTCCGGATCCAGTCGTCGTACGACATCTCCCAACGCGTCCAGGACCGGCGCATCGGAGAGCGGTTCGCCTTCGCCGGCCTGCAGTTCGTTGCCGCCGCCCCAGATCGCGAGCGACGGATGGTGCCGCAGGCGCGGCACGATCGCCTCCGCCTGCGAACGCATCATCGCGACGAAGTCCTCGTCGTCGGCCGGCGTCGACGAGATCCCGGAGCTCGACTGGGCGAACTCCTGCCACACGAGCAGCCCTCTCCGGTCGCATTCGGCGTAGAACTCCGGCGTCTCGATCAACCCGCCACCCCAGACCCGCAGCAGGTTCACCCCGGCGTCGACGGCAAGATCCAGCAGATGCCTGAGCCGGTCAGGTCGCGGTACGCCGTAGCTGAGATCGAGCGGCACCCAGTTCCAGCCCTTGGCGAAGATCCGCCGCCCGTTCACCTCGATCCCGTACGGCGCGGCGTCCGTGGACGCGCCGTCGGCCCGGAAGAACCGCAACGTCCGGAACCCGATCTCGTACTCCCGCCGGTCGCTCACCACGCCATCGGCATACGCGGTCGCAGTCAGGTGGTAGAGGTACGGCGTACCGCTGCCGTTCGGCCACCAGAGCCGGGGATCGCGCACCTCGAGCGCCCGGTCGCCGGTCGCGACTATGACCCCATCGGCATCCGTCAGCGTCAACTCCACGTGATCGTTGCCTGGGGCCCCGACCAGGACCCGGTCCGCGGTCACGGTGAGATCCGTGATGCGGGCGGGTCCGGTCAGTTCGACGTACACCGACTGCCAGATGCCTTGGTGGACGAGCCGCGGGCAGAAGTCCCAGCCGTACGTCATGCGGGACTTGTGCACCCGGACCTTGGCCGTGTGACCCACCTGCGGTTCGCTCACCGGCGTCGGCTCCACGACGACCACCAGCGTGTGCTCCGCCGACGTCCGCACCAACTCGGTGACGTCGAACCGGATGGCGACGAACATCCCGTCCACCCGGCCCAGCTCAGTGCCGTCGAGGTATACGAAGGCGCTGTGGTCGACGCCGTCCAGACACAGAAACGCCTGCTGTCCTGGTGGTGGCGGCTCCAGCCGGAACTCGTGCCGATAGGCCCAGTGCCGGTCGGACACCCACTCGATCGCCCGCGTGTTCAGGCCGACATACGGATCGGGTACGGCGTTCGCACGCCACAGATCGTCGACGACGCTGCCCGGTACCGTCGCCGGCAACCACGCGTCGGGTTCACGCAGCGGGCCCCAGACACGGTGATGCCGCCACTCGTCGCCGAGGAAGCCCCGGACCCTCCAGGGCTCCCTGTCGAGAGGTACGCGCATCTCACTCCGTCGTGAGCGGCGGCGGTGCGGCCGGGTCCCACTCGAGCAGGTCGACCTCGGTCGGGCTGACGTCGCCGTCGGCAGGGATGCGCAGCGTCTTGACCTCGTGCGGCGTGAAGGCGGTGTCGAAGGTACGGCCGAGGAAGGGCACGTCGATCGTTACCTCCGCGTCTCGTCCCGCGGTCTCGTACGCGCGGAGGATGGTGGCGCCGCCGTGGTCCTCGGCGCGTTTGAGGACCGAGACGACGACGTTGTCGGCGCCGGTCACGGTCACGTACGACTGCGACGGCGGCAGCGGCCCGCGGTGGAAGCACTCGATCAGCGCGGTGACCGGCTGGTTGAGCTCGGCCGCACGGCGGACCACGGCCGCCGCACGCCAGTCGCCGCCGTGCGGCAGCAGGCGGTAGGTGAACCGCTGGATGCCCTGATCGAGGTACTCGTACACACCGTCCTCGTCCAGCTGCCACGGGTCGTGCCAGGCATAGACAGGCGAGCGCACCGCCGTCATCGCCAGCACGGAACGCCCGGCGGTCGTGCCGTCGACGGCGAACGAGTACTTCCCGTCGTTGAGCACCGCGACGCCGCCGTTCGGGCCGGAGACGTCGACCCACGCGTGCGACGGCACCTCCTCGCGATTCTGCTCGCGTTCCAGGTGCCCGTAGGGGATCTCGTGCGTCGCCACCGAGTCTTGCAGCGCGAACGGGAAGCACAGTTTCAAAGACTTCAGTTGTTCGCGCCAGTCCACCGTGACCCGTACCTCGACGGCGTCCGACCCTGCGTCCAGCACGAACTCCTCGACCAACCGCGACCGGCCGTACGTCGATTCCACCCTGATCAGCTGCCGCACCGGGCCGTCCGCGAGCCGCCGTACCCGCTGCACCTTGAAGGAGTCGGCGGTCTTCCACAGCGACCGTACGCCGTGGCTCCAGGTGTCCGTGTCGTCGTCGATCACCTGGGCATGCGCGACGCCGGAGGCCAGCAGGTTCGGCCCGCCGGCCGTCGCGAGCGACTTCAGCCAGCCGGTCTTCGGATCGACCTCCGCGTGGACCGTGCCGTTGTCGAGCACCAGGCCGTCGCCGGTCGGCGCGCCGAGGTGGTACGACGGCTCGTCGCCGGTCCGCATCGTGAACAGTTGGTAACCCAGCGGCGGGACGTTCGCCGTGAAGGCGACCCGCCGGCGGCCGCCCGCGGTTGCGGCCGATCGGACCTCCTGGAGGTCGAGGATCCGGCCGTCGAGGCCCTCGCGGAGCTCGATCGCTCCGCGCATCGGGGCGGGATAGCCGAGCTCGAGCTCGACCGTCGCGGTCACCGGCCAGGCGTGCGGGTTGAACACCGCCACCGGCACCATCATCGCCTCCGCCGGGATGTCGATCTGCCGCGCGATCGACTGGATCGAGCGGTTCGCCAGCCGGGCCGCGATCGACTTCGCCTCGCCGAGCTGGTCGCGCGCGTCGTCGTACGCCGGCTCGATCGCGGTGCCGGCGGCGATGTCGTGGAACTGGTTGAAGCTCACCTGTTTCCAGGCGTGCCCGAGCTCCGCGGTCGCGTCCGGCATCCCGCTGACTGTGGACGCGATCGTGGTCCACTTCTCGGCGGCGAGCAGCGCCTGCTCGGCCAGCCGGTTCTGACGCTTCACGCCGGAGTGCGCGGCGTAGCAGCCGATCGCGTGCGGCTGCAGCTCGGTCGGGTGCACCGGGATCCCGTCGAACGTCCGCGCCTCGTCGAAGAACCGGCGCATCGTCGACGGGAACACCTCCGGGTACAGGTCCCGCTCGGCGAGCTGCTTGATCGACTCGATGTTCTCGATCGTCGGACCGCCGCCGTGGTTGCCGACGCCGTAGAACACCATCAGCGGTTCGGTTGTCACCGGCAACTGTTGCAGCGCCTTCGTGACGTGCCCGGTGATCTCACCGCGGGGCGAGCAGTACTCGTGGGGGATCCGGTACGCCAGCACGCGCGAACCGTCCGCGGACTCCCACCAGAACTTCTGGCCGTGCAGCTCGCGTTCGTGCATCTGCGGCCGGAGAAACGCGTACGAGTCCAGCCGGGCCTTGCTGAGCAACTGCGGCAGGTTGGCGTTGTGACCGAACGGGTCGACGTTGCAGCCGACTGTCGCGATCACGCCGAGGTGCTCGGCGAGCCAGTGCTGCGAGTACAGCGCGTGCCGGACGAAGGCCTCGCCGCCGGGCAGGTTGCAGTCCGGCTCCACCCACCAGCCGCCGACGATCTCGAAGCGGCCCTCCGCGACCCGCTTGCGGATCCGCTCGAAGAGCTCCGGGTCGTGCTCGGCGATCCAGCTGAAGTACGCGACCGAGTCCGCGGTGAAGACGTAGTCCGGATACTCCTCCATCCGGTCCAGCGCCGACCGGAACGTCGCCCGCACCTCCTGATATCCCTCCTGCCACTGCCAGAGCCACACCGCGTCGATGTGCGCGTTGCCGATCATGTGCAGGGGACCACGCTTGGTCATAGAGCCTTCCTGTTGTCGGGGGTGTCAAAGGCCCAGCGGTCGACGAGTTCGCTGACCAGGTGCAGGGCAAGGACGTGCATCTCCTGGATCCGCGCCGTCTCCTCCGCCGGTACGACGACTGCCAGGTCGGCCGAGTCCGCGAGCGCCTGACCGCGGACCGAGGTGAACGCGACCGTGCACGCGCCGTTCGCCCGGGCGGCCGCGAGTCCCTTGACGACCGTGGGCGAACTGCCGGACGTGCTGAACCCGACCACCATGTCCCGCGGCCGGACCAGCGCGGTGACCTGCCGGGCGAACACGTCCTCGTACGAGTAGTCGTTGGCGATGCAACTGACCACCGCGGCGTCACCGATCAAGGCGACCGCGGGCAGCGGACGGCGTTCGCGCAGGTAGCGGCCGATCAGCTCGCCGGCCAGGTGCTGCGCATCGGCCGCGGACCCGCCGTTGCCGAAGGTGTAGAGCACTCCGCCGGCCGCCAGCCGCCGGATCAGCTCGTCCGCGACGGCCTGCACCTGGGGCAGTTGGGCACGCATCGCCGCGGCCACTTCCGAGTGTCGATCGAGCTGCCCGTCGAGCAGCCCCTCGAGTCTGGTCGTCACGCGTCCCCCAACCGCTCGTACGCGATCGCCGCAGCGCCGAGCACGCCGACCGCGTCACCGTGCCGACTGAGTACGACGTCGCAGGCGCGCGCCGCCGGCGGCATCGCCTGCCGCAGCGCGGCGTTCCGCACCGGGTCGAGCAGCTGCGCACCGGCCCGGGTCACCCCGCCGCCGAGTACGACGAGTTCCGGCTCGCAAACGTTGACGAGTACGGCGACCATCCTCCCCAGCATCGCGGTCGTCTCGTCCCACACTGCCCGCGCGATCGGATCGCCCGCGCGGGCGTGCGCCGCAACATCCTTCGCGGTGATGGTCAGCCCGGCGAGTGTCGAGTCCGAACCGGCGACGGCTTCGGTGGCTCTGCGGGCGATCGACGTACCGGAGACGTAGGCCTCGGCGCAGCCGCGGGCACCGCAACCGCACTGCCGGCCCTGCCAGTCGATGACCACGTGACCCAGCTCACCGCCCTGCCGGGCCGCGCCGTGGAACAGTTTGCCAGAAGCAACGATCCCGCCGCCGAAGCCGGTCGACACGGTCAGGTAGACAAGGCTCTCCACACCCCAGCCGCCCCACCGGTACTCGCCTAGTGCGGCCGCGGTGGCGTCGTTCTCGACGTACGTCGGTAGTTCGAAGCGCTCGGCCACCAATTGACCGAGTGGTACCGAGTCCCAGCCAGGCAAACCTGGCGGCCCGAGGATCACCCCGGTCGACGGGTCGAGCGGACCGCCGCAGCCGACTCCGACCGCGGCCACGGGCGTGGAGCCGACGGGTAGTCCTGCCTCGGCCAGCGCTTGCTCGCCGAGGTCGAGCAGGCGCTTGACGACCGCGGTGGGACCTTCGCCCACCGCGGTCTCGATCCGGCAGAACGACCGCACGGTGCCGTCGCGGGCGACGACGCCGGCGGCGAGTTTGGTGCCGCCGACGTCGAGGGCGAGGACGGGCTGCAGCTGGGTCACACTCAGCCTTTCTGCGCGGTCGTGGCCACGCCGTCGAGGATGTAGCGCTGCCCGAAGGCGAACAGGATGATCATCGGAACCACGGCGATCACGCTGGCGGCCACCGCGATCTCCCACTCGTAGTGACCCGAGAGGGCGAAGGCGTCGATGATCTGCTTCAGGCCGCGCGGCATCGTGAAGTACTCCGTGGTCTGCAGGTAGATCAGGGGCTTCATCAGGTCGGACCAGCTCGCCTTGAACTCGAAGACGAACACGATCACCAGGGCGGGCTTGCACAGCGGGAACGCGATCCGCCGGAACATCGCGAAGTAGCTGCAGCCGTCGACCCGGGCGGCCTCGAAGAGCTCGCGGGGAATGCCGAGGAAGAACTGCCGGAGCAGGAAGACGTAGAACGCCGAGCCGAACAGGTTCTGCGCCCAGAGCGGGATCTGGGTGTCGATCATGCCCAGCTTGTTCCAGATCAGATAGACCGGGATCATCGTCACCGCGCCGGGCAGCATCATCGTCGACAACAGGATGCCGAACAGGATGTTCCGCCCGCGGAACCGGAAGTACGCGAAGCCGAACGCGACCAGGGCGCTCGACAGCGTCACCGCCGCGGCCGCCATGAACCCGACGGTCAACGAGTTCGTCAGCCAGCGCAGCACCGGCGCGGCGTCCCAGACCCGCACGTAGTTCGACGGCTGGAAGATCTCCGGGATCAGCCGGTTGTCGAACACCTGCGACCGCGGCTTCAGCGACGCGGACACCAGCCACACCAGCGGATACACGAACGCGATCGTCGCCAGCGTCAGGAACACGAAGAACGGCAGCCGCCGCCAAGGGACAGTCATCAGCGCTCCCCGTGGTAGTACACGTAGCGGTTGCCGATCCGGACCTGGAGGAACGTGATCAGCAGGATGATCACGAACAGCAGCCAGGCCATCGCCGAGGCGAAGCCCATCTTGAAGAACTGGAAGGCGTTCTGGAACAGGTAGACCATGTACACCAGCGACTCGTCGGAGGCCGTCGCCTTCTGCTGCGGCCCGTAGAACATCGTGTAGGCCTGGTCGAACATCTGCATGGCCGCGATCGTGTGCGTGATCACCGTGAAGAACAACGCCCCGGAGATCATCGGCACGGTGATCTTGAAGAACCGCGTCACCGGACCGGCGCCGTCCAGCTCGGCCGCTTCGTACAGCTGCTTGGGTACGCCGTTCAGCGCGGCCAGGTAGATGATGACGGTGCCGCCGACGGTCCACAGACTGACGATCGCCAGCGACGGCTTCAGCCAGTTCGGATCGGCTGTCCAGTTCGGCCCGTTGATACCGAACCAGCCGAGAACCTTGTTGATCAGGCCCTGCTGACCGTTCAGCAGCAGCAGGAACATCGCCGCCGCCGCGACCGCGGGCGTCATCTCCGGCAGGTAGAAGGCGGTCCGGAAGAAGCCGCCGGCCTTGCCCACGCGCTGCAGCATCATCGCCAGTGCGAGCGCGAAGACCGTGCCGAGCGGCACGAACATCGCGGCGTAGACGAAGGTGTTGCTGAGCGACTTGAGCACCCGCGGGTCGTCGAACAGCTCGCGGTAGTTGTCCAGGCCGACCGCGTGCGGCGCCTGGATCATCTGGTAGTCGGTGAACGACAGCACCAGGCTCGCGATCATCGGACCAGCGGTGAAGATGAGGAACCCGATCACCCACGGCGAGATGAACAGCCAGCCGGCCCGGTCCTCCCGCTTCGCCAGCGGACTCCGCTTCGGCCGCCGGCGACGCGCGGGCTCGGCCTGCCCGCTGGTCGCCGGACGCTCGACGGTGGTCGTCATGTCAGCCCTGGCTGGCCTTGTCGAAGGCGGCCTTGGCCTCGGTCTGTGCCTGGTCGAGGGCAGCCTGCGGGGTGACCGAGCCGCCCAGGGCCTTGGCGACCGCGCTCTTCCAGGCGGCGTCGATCTCGGCGCCGGCCGGCGACGGGTTCAGCGACTTCGCCTTGTCGAGCACGTCGTAGTAGTTCTTGATCGCCGCGTCGAACCCGGCGTCACCGCTGGGCTTCAGGTACTGCGCCTTGATCTCGTCGTCGGCCACCTTGTTGCCGGTGAACAGACCGGTGAAGAAGCTCTTGTCCTTGGCAACGGTCTGCATCCGGGCCTCGGCCGCCTTGTGCCAGGTCTCCTTCGAGGTGAGCGTCTTCGCCCACTGGCAGGCCGCGTTCGGGTTCTTCGCGCCCTTCGGGATCACCCAGGCAGAGCCGCCGATCGTGCTGATCGGCTGTCCTTGCCGGTCGGTGAACGGCGTCGACTGCAGCTTCAGCCCGTTCGCCCGGGAGTCCCGCAGGACGTTCACGTACCAGTTCTCGATCGGGAACGCGGCCAGCTGGTCCTTGGTGAACTGGTTCTTCGCGCCGAACAGGTCGAACGTGTCGCGGAAGGTCTTGAAGTTCGACCAGCCGCCCTGGTCGTTGATCAGCTTGATCGTGAACTGCAGCGCCTCGACCGCCTTCGGGTCGTTGAGGTTGGGCTCGCCGCCGGGTTTCACCAGCTCCGCGCCGTTCGCCATCGCCCAGAGCGGGAAGAAGTCCGGCATCTTCGGGTCGTACCCGATCCGGGACGGGCGGCCGTTCTTCGCCGTGTAGAGCTTCTTCGCGGTCGCCTCGAGCTTGTCCCAGTCGGCGGTCTGGATGTCGCTGACCGGCACCCCCGCGGACTTCAGCGCGGTCTCGCTGATCAGGTTCGTCGACACGGTGTAGAACTCCGGGATGCCGTACGTCTTGTCCTTCAGCTTGACCTCGTTCAGCGCGGCCTCGCGATACTGTGTGGTATCGATTCCAGCGTTCTTGATGCAGTCGTCGAGCGGCTGGATCGCGCCCTTCGCGGCATAGGTCCCGACCAGGTTGCGGGCCATGTAGACGACGTCCGGCGGGTTGCCGCTGGACACCGCGGTGAGGAACTGCTGGGCGTCGAAGTCGCCCTTGTTGTTCTGCACGGTGACGCCCGGGAAGGCGGTCTTGAAGGCGGTGATCCGGGACTGGGCGACCTCGTCCTCACCGCTGAAACCCATCACCTTCAGGGAACCGGTCGGAGTCGAGGCTGCCGAGCTCTGGTCGCCGCTGCCGCCGCCGGCGTCCTTCTTCCCGACGCCGGCGCAGGCGGTGAGGGCCAGCGCGCCGGCCGCGAGCACCACGGGAAGGCGCAGGTGCTTCATGGGGTTGCTCCTAACGTCTACAGGGGACGAGCGGCGGAATGTGGTATCGATGCCACATTTCCGGAATGCAGGAACCGTACGGGTGCGTCCGAGCAGTCGTCAAGACGTCAGCGACGACCTTGTGGAGAACGAGGACCTGTCTGGTCCTAGCGCGGAGCGGGTCCGGTGGAGCCGCGGACGATCAGGCGGGCCGGTACCTTGACCTGCCGGCGCTTCGGGGTGAGCTCGCCGCGGATCCGGGCGAGCAGCAGGCGCGCGCAGCTGCGGCCCATCTCGACCGTGCTCTGGTCGACCGTGGTCAGCGCCGGCTGGACCAGCGACATCCACGGCACGTCGTCGTACGCCGCGAGACTGATCTGCCGCGGGATCTTCAGCCGCCGGTCCTTCAGCTCGGCCAGCGCGCCCTGTGCGAGCACGTTGTTCGCGGAGATGATCGCGGTGACGTCGTGGTCGTTCAGCAGCTTGCGCGTCGTCAGCCGGGCGGCGTCCGCGTCGAAGCTCGTGTAGGCGATCAGGTCCTCGTCCACGGTGAGGTCGTTGTCCACATGGGCGGCCCGGAACCCGGCGAGGCGGCCGGCGCCGGTCGACCACTTCGTCTCGTCGATGAGCAGGCCGATCCGGGTGTGGCCGAGCGCGATCAGATGCTCGGTCAGCTCCCGCGCACCGGTCTCGTTGTCGCCCAGTACGACGTCACTCTTCGACCGGCTCAGCTCGCGGTCCGCGCAGACGACGTGCACCCCGTTGTCCTGCAGCACCTGCGGGCACTTCGCGGTCACCGGTGTCACGATCACACCCGGCACCCGCATCGCCAGCAGTGTCTCGGCCGCCTGCAGCTCCTCGGCCGGATCGCCGTTGTCGTTGACGAGCACCATCTGGTACCCCGCTGAACGCAGCTCCTGCTCGATCCCGGCGGCGAGGTCGGCGTAGAACGGGTTCCGCAGGTCGGAGATGAGCACGCCGATCGACGTCGACGTCCGGCTGCGCAGGTTGCGGGCGTTGTGGTCGGTCACGTACCCGATCCGCTCGGCCGCCGCCCGGACCCGGGCCCGTACGGCGGGTGACGCGTACCCGCGCGTGTGCAGTGCACGGGACACGGTCGACGGCGAGACACCGGCCTCCCGTGCGACGTCCTGCACCGTGGGACGGCGTACCGGCGGCTGTGTCGGTTGTGGCACCGCCCGTGCCGCCTGCCCCCGGGGACTCATGGCCCGCAGTCTAGATGGTCGGTCGCGCTCTGTACCGGTTCCACGTCTGCTTGACGGCGTCGAAATCCTCGGTGCGGAAGTCGTAGCGATCCGTGTCGGTGCCGTCCACGTAGTACAGCGCGGGCACCCCGAGGGAGTCCTGAATCCGCAGGTAGTCGCGCCACTCCGCGTGACTGGGCATCATCCAGCCGTCCGTGTCCACACCCAGCTCCGGCACCACAGAGCGCACCACACCGGCCCGGTAGCTCATGTGACGAGCGACATAGCCCGGCTCGGCGGAGTGATCGTGCAGTACGTCGTTCAGCCGGATCATGTCGGTGACGTCGAGGAAAGCCGGATTGGGTGTGTGCGTGACGACCAGAGCGTCTGGCTTGACCTGCTTGGCGGTGTCGTAGACCAGCCGGAGCTGTTCGTGCAGCAGGGCAGCTCCCCACCGGTTGCCGCTGTGCCGCAGTGACGAGCCGGACGGCGTCCGCGCGGTGAAATCGATCTTGAACCCGTCCGCGTCCAGTCCGTCGGCCGAGAGCATGTATGTCACCGCATCCCGGATCAGCTCGACACAGGCCGGTGACTCCGCGTCCAGCCCGACCGGCTCGCCTCCAACGTCGGTGATGCACGCATCCGGTGGGGCGCCTTCGAAGTCCCACGCCTTCCACCACAGCAGCACCCGCTGGCCGGCCGCGTGCCGCTTCGCGATCCACCCGGCGAGGTCGGTCCAGCGCGCCGGATCGGGTCGGCAGGTCGCGTACGACGCCTGCCACTTGTCGTCGATCACCACTGTCTCCGGCACGATGCCATGGCCGGCGAGGGTCTCCAGAAAGGTGTCGTAGTTCGCCTGCGTGGCCAGCGGCTGTGGTGCCTGGTCGGTCCGTACGCCGAGAGCGCACTGCGCGCCCCAGCCGCAGAAGATCGTCCCCGACCACCACTCGGGCCGCTCTGCCACGCGCGAAGGCACAGCACCCGCAGCGTCGAGCAGCTCACGATGCCGAACCAGCACGTCCTCAGCCGAGTCACCACCCAGGTGCACGACCAGGAGCGGCGTCGTAAAGGTGCCGTCGACGGCGGTGTGACCCTCGTAGTCCAGCTGGAGGCTGAATCCGCCAGTCACCGGACGGTAGTGGTAGCTGGTGAAGTTCTGTTCGGCGACAGGTGCGACCAAGCTGAACCCGATCCACTCCTCAGAGACGGCCGCAGCGAAGCACCAAGGCGCCGGAGTGAACAGCCACCTCTCGATCCCCGGTTCACCGCCCTCGCCGCAGACGCTGATCGTGGCCGGCTCGACCGCGTCCCGGACAACCCGCGTCGGATGGTCCGGATTGGGCGAGTACACCTGCCGCAGCCGGGACCCACTGGGCAGGAACCCACGGGGAGTACGGCGTCCGCCCAGCAGATGCACGTCCGTGAGACGACCCTGTCCGGTCACTGTAGTCTGGACCTCGATGCGGTCCGGCAGGAACCGTGTCGTCGTGACCCGGCTCTCCCAGACCGAACTGCGAGCCGTCACTCTCACCACGCCGGATTCCGACGTGTCCACGTCGAGCGAAGAACTCTCGTCGAAGCCCTCCGCGGTGTCGAGCGAGGCGAACAACCGCAGGTTGAACAGGACCTGTTCGTCCCGGCTGACGGTCGCGTACGCCTTTCCGGCATTCACGTCCACGCTGTAGTCCACAAGGTTCCTTTCACGAAAGGCGTACGTCGACCAGGGCCTCGGCCAGCTGCCCCAGGTACATCCCGTCCCGCGTGACCGCAGCCGCGATCCGCTCCCGCCGTACCGCTTCGGCCACCCGCGGGATCACCACGAACTCATCCGTGCCGACCCGTCCGCACTCCCATCCGGCAGGCACGACCAGGTCCGCAGGCACGCTGACTCGCACCGTGAACGGCTGCCCGTTGACCGCGTCCACCCGGTACGGCGTGATGCGCACAGCACGCGTGAACACCGGGTCGTCCGCCGGCAGCAGCGCCCGGTGAACCCGCGCAACCTCGTCACCGAGCCGCGCCAGCTCAACCAGGTACGCCGGAGTGACCGGGCGCGGGTCCCAGTGACCAGAGATCATCAACTCCGGCTGCAGCCGCCGGTAGAGGGCGGCCGACGCCACGTAGTCCTCGGCCGCGAACGCATTTGCGTACTGGAAGTTCGGTATCTCGGGGGCCCCGTCCGATGACCAACTGCCAGTTTGCTGGTCACCTGTCGCCAGCACTCGCCGTCCGTCGACCTCGAACCCGATGGCCGACGCGTAGAGCGTGTGGCCAGGCAGCGCGTACATCGACAGCTCATACTCGCGCCACCGGATCCCGGCGCCGTTGTCGATGTGCTGGACGCACGGAATCGGCTCGTACCAGAGGCACGGCAGGTCGTAGTGCGTCGGGTTCTCCAGGACGTGCGCTACCGGGCTGGACGCCCACACCTCGGTCCCGTGCACCTCTCGCATCAGGTTGAAGGCGGCAACGTGGTCGTCGTGGTAGTGCGTCGGGATCGCGACTTCGACACGTTCGATGCCGTAGTCCCGCCGCAGTGCTCGCAGACTCGGCAGCCATGGCCGGACCACGTGCCGAGGCCCGCCCGTCGGGATGCTGGTGGTCAAGTCGTACCCGTAGTCGATCAACAGCGCCGTACCGGAGTCGCTCAGCAGCACGTAGCTGCGGGACTCACTGGTCCGGTTCATCAACAGGTGGGGGCTGAGCTCGACGTACGGATTCTCGAGCTTGTCGAGCAGACCGCTTGGTGTGCCGAGCCGCACGGTGATGAGGTCCTGTAGCGCGGCGCAGGTCTCCCGCACAGCGTCAGCCGGGTTGTCCATCCGCGACCCATGGCTGGGCAGCAGTGCTCGGGGTGAGTGATCCAGGAGTTGCGTCAGCGAGGCCATGGTCATCGCGGCGCCCTCCATGCCGACGTACGACCACTGCAGCGCGGCAGCCGACCACACCTTGCCGGGACTGTGGATGAGGTCACCGGTGAACGCGTAGCCGTCGATCAGGTAGCTCACGCTGCCCGGCGTATGGCCAGGCGTCGGCAACGTCAGCACCGACACATGGCCGATCTGTGCCGTGCTGTAGTCCTTCATCACGCCTGTCACCGGCACTGACGACAGCAACGAGAACCGGTCCGTATGCAGGTCGTAGTTGTTCACCAAGTTGCGTCGCTGCCAGTGGTGATCGGCGTCCGTGATCAGCTCGGCCTCGTTCTCCGGCGCCCAGATCCGCGTCCCGGCGGCCGCCAGCTGCGGCAGGCCCTCGACCTGGTCACGGTGGTGATGCGTGACCAGTACGTCGGTCACAGTGTCCGCGCCGTACGACGGGAGCCGTTCGAGCCAGCGCCCGCTGCCGGCGTCGACCGCAACAGCTGTCCGCGACGACGGGTCGACGAGCAGGTACACCACGCAGGTGTCCTCGATGGCGTGCACGATCACACCAGCACCCTAAGCGCAGACCTGGAATCGATTCCACCCCGGCCGGGCCGGTCAGCTGTCGGCGAGCGCCTCGGCGGCCGTGCTGTAGATGCGGAACTGACCGCCAAGACCCGTGACGCTCAGCGGGCGGTCGACCGGCCGGCCGACGCCGACCAGCGCCAGGGTGATGTTGTGCTCACCGGCCAGGTTGCGTGCCTCGACCAGGTTGCCGAGGCCGGCCGAGCTGCAGAACGTGACGGCGGACACGTCGATCAGCACCAGCCGGGCCGGTGGTGCGACCGCGGCGCGGATCGCCTCGGCGGCGAAATCGGTACTGGCGATGTCGATCTCGCCGGACAGCCGGACCAGGAGTACGCCGGGCTCGAGCTCCTCGGTGACCGCATCGAAGGTGGTCCTGATCATCTCGCCGTCCCGCGGCTCTGGATGCCTGGTCACGCGGGTATCTCCCCCGGATAGCGCCACGAACGCGGGTCCTGGCGGATATGGAACTGCCCTGCCCTCACACCGTATGCCCCAAGGCGCGAGCCGTACAACGGGTGCGCCGACGATCGACCCCGGAGCGTGACCTCGCGGCTGTAAGCGCTGTCGGAGTAAAACAAACGACGGACCTAATGGGGTGATAGACAAGGCAGTATGGGCGTTCTGGACGGTAAGACGGCGCTGGTCACCGGAGGCTCACGTGGGATCGGTGCCGCGATCGTACGGCGGTTGGCCGCGGACGGCGCCGTGGTGACCTTCACGTATGCGAGCAGCGAAGCGGCCGCGGCCGAGGTGGTCGCGGAGGTGAAGGCAGTCGGCGGCGCGGCGATCGCCGTACAGGCGGACCAGGCGGACCTGTCCGCGATCGACGGACTGTTCGATCGTGCGGCCGAGCCGACCGGGACGCTGGACATCTTCGTCTGCAACGCGGCACAGGCGATGGTGAAGCCGATCGCCGATGTCACTGTCGAGGACTACGACCAACTGTTCGCGACCAACGTGAAGGGTCCGTACTTCGCGATCCAGCGCGCCGGCCGCGTCCTCCCCGACGGCGGCCGGATCATCGCGCTGTCCACTCTGAACACCGTGATGCCCGGACCCGGGATCTCGCTGTACGCCGCGAGCAAGGCAGCGCTCGAGCAGTTCGTGAAGATCGCTGCCCGCGAGTACGGTCCGCGCGCGATCACCGTCAACACGGTGTCCCCGGGAGCGACCGACACCGACATGTTCCACGACCACAATCCGCCGACGGTGCAGGACGCACTCGTCGGCATCACCGCGCTCGGCCGGATGGGCGAACCCGCCGAGGTCGCCGACGTGGTCGCGTTCCTGGCCGGTCCGGACGCCCGGTGGATGACCGGGCAGAACCTCCGCGCGACCGGAGGGATGCTGGTCTGAGTACCAAGGACCTGATCGCCGACGTCGACGCGGCCGCGGATCCCGCGGTGGCGGAGGTACTCGCGCGCTACTTCCAGCTTCAGCCCGGCGGCTACGGCCACGGCGACCAGATGATCGGCGTGAAGCTCTCGACGATCCGCGGCATCCTCAAGCCGTACCTGCGCGCCGACCTCCCGCTGCCCGAACTCGAGCAGGCCCTGACCAGCCCGGTGCACGAGCACCGGCTCGCAATCCTTTGTCTGCTGGCCGATCGCGCGTCCCGCAGTCTCAAGCCGCGTACGGCGAACCCGCACGAGCTCGCCGCGATCTACGAGCTGTACACGCGCAGTACGGTGTACATCAACAACTGGGATCTGGTCGACTGCAGTGCTCCCCAGGTTGCCGGCGGGTACCTGCTCGACAAGCCGCGCGATCCTCTCTATACGCTGATCCGCTCCGACCAGCTCTGGGAACGCCGGATCGCGCTGATCGCCACGCAGTACCTGATCGGCCAGGGGCAGACCGCAGACACCTACAAGCTGGCCGCCGAGGTCCTCGACGATCCGGAAGACCTTGTCCACAAGGCCTCCGGCTGGATGTTGCGGGAGGCAGGCAAGCGGGTCTCCGAGGACGAACTGCGCGCCTTCCTGGATCAGTACGCGACCCGGATGCCCCGCACCATGCTCCGCTACGCCATCGAACGTCTGGACCCCATCAGCCGCAAGCAGTACCTCGCGCGATAAGTCGACAAATCAGCTTGGCGTGCGGCTGTCGGCGTACGGCGGGGCCTCGAGCGCACAGTGCGTGTGGTGGTGCACGAGGTGGTGCCTGTGCGGTACGCCGCGATCGCCGAGGGTCACCCACGCGATCACGCCGCCGACTGCCGCGAGGACGGCGGAGATCCACAACGCGTGGCCGAATCCGTTGTGGAAGGCAACGGGATCGCGGTACGCGTCGCCGGTGATGCCGGCCGCCATCGGGATCGCCGCGACCGCCATCAGCTGCGCCGACCGGGCGACCGCGTTGTTCACCCCGGACGCGATCCCCGCGTGGTGGTCCTCGACCGACGAGAGCACGGTCGCGGTCAGCGGCGCCACGGTCGCGACGAGACCGAGCCCGAGCAGAACGACGGCGGGCAGCACGGCGGTGTAGTAGCTGGTGCCGGTGTCGATCCGCAGCATCAACAGGAATCCGCCGGCCATCAGCGCCGGCCCGACGGTCATCGGGATGCGCGGGCCGATCCGGTCCGCGAGACCACCGGCGTACCCGGACAGGCCGAGCATGAGTAAGGTCATCGGGAGCAAGGACGCGCCGGCCCAGAGGGCGGAGTAGTGCAGGGCGGTCTGCAGGTAGACGACGACGAGGAAGGTCGCCGTACCGAGGGCGCCGTACACCGCGACGGTGACCAGGTTCGCGCCGGTGAAGCGGCGGTTGGCGAAGATGTTCAACGGCAGCATCGGGTACGAGCCGCGCCGTTCCACCTCGATGAACGCCACGAAGGCGACGACCCCGATCGCCAGGCTGGTCAGGACCGTCGCGTCGCCGAAACCGTGGTCGCCGGCGCTGATCAGGCCGTACGTGATGCCGGCGAGCCCGACGGTCGCGAGGACCGCGCCGTTGATGTCGAGCTTGCCGGCGGCTTCCTCGTCGCGGGTCTCCGGAACGTGCCGGAGCGTGACCAGAACGGTCGCCAGCGCGAGCGGTACGTTGAGCAGGAAGATCAGCTGCCACGATCCGCTGTCGACCAGGCTGCCGCCGACGAACGGGCCGACGGCCGCGGCGACCGAGGTGAGACCGGACCACATACCGACCGCCTTACCGCGATCGGAGTGCTGGAACGTCGTCTGCAGGATGGCCAGGCTGCCCGGGGTCAGCAGCGCGCCGCCGATGCCTTGCAGGACGCGGCCCGCGATCATCACCTCGAGGTTCGGCGCGATCGCGCACACGACGGAGGCCGCGGCGAACCAGATCACCCCGGCGACGAACGTCCGCCGCCGTCCGAGCCGGTCGCCGAGCGAACCGCTGAGCAGCACCAGCGACGCCAGCATCAGCATGTAGCCGTTCACGATCCACTGCAGGCCGGCCATGTCGGCGTTCAGGTCCTCGCCCATCGCCGGCAGCGCGACGTTGACCACGGTCCCGTCCAGGAATGCCATGCCCGACCCCAGCGCGGTGGCGGCCAGCACCCACCGGCCGCGCGCCGTGCCCAGCGCGATCCGCTCATCACTCATGGGGTCAGCGTGGCAGATTCAGCTGCAGTACGACGAGGGCCTTGCCGGCCGGGATGCCGGGCCGGACCGTGAGGTGGGGCGGATCGCCGACAGCGCACCGGGGCTCGTCCAGCAACGGGCAGACCACGTTCAGCAGCCCGCTGGTGATGGTGATGTCGGTCGGCAGGGCGCTCGCGGCGCTCGCGGTGAGAGGGCGAATGGCCGCGCCGGCCCGGGACGTCTGCGACGGGGTGGCGCGCACCGTCGAGCCCGACAGCCGATAGGTCAGCAGGAGCTTGGTGGCGCGGACGGACAGCGGCACGTTGTCCGCGCGGGTGATCGTGGTCTTCTCGAGCGGCACGGGCTTGTCGTCGGCGACCAGCTTCAGGCCCGTCACCAGCGGTGTCGTCGGGGTCATCATTCCGGGAAGGTTCGCACCGGAGCCCGGCAACTGCAGCGGCACCCTGTCCGTGGCCGCGGGCAATCTCACGTTCTCGGTGACATCGAACGAACCGTCCGCCCGTGGTACGGCGGTCAGCTTGATCCCCGGCTTGGGCTGCTCGGCGCTCGGTGCGACCGTCGTCCGGAAGGTCGGGGTGACCGGCGCGGGCGGACGCGAACCGCCGATTCCCGGGCTCGGGGCGGCCGGAGCAGCGGACCCGTCCGAGCAGGCGACGGTCGCGCCGTACCCCAGCACCAGCGCGACCGCCGCCAGGCACCCGGTACGCCCGCGTCCTGACACGAAGCCACCGCCCCCAAAAAAGGACCTGGCCGCAAAGCCGGAAACGTTGCCCCTGGCGATCAGGTCGGACCTGCGCATACGATACGCCCCAATTGGAGGGGACGGGCGTTTGTTTCACAATTTCCGGTGAACTCCGAGGGGGAGAAGAAATGCGCAGACGGAGCGTGTCCGGGCAATCCCGGACAGTGCGCGAGAATGTTACGAGAATTCACGGTCCGGTAATTCGAAGGGTGGTTCCGCTGCTGCTCGCGGTGTTGATCGCGGCCGCACCGGCACTACTCAGCGCACCCGCCGACGCGGCCGCGGGCGCCAACCTGTACTTCGTCCAGGGCCTGCCCGGCCGCGTCCTGGACATCAGCGTCGACGGGCGTCAGGTTGCCAAGGGGGTGGCCGGCGGGAAGCTCGTCGGACCGTTCGGGGTCGCATCCGGCAAGCGCATGATCACCGCCAGGCAGGACGGGAAAGTGGTGATCCAGCGGGCGATTTCGGCGGGTTCCGGCGCGAGCCTGGACGTCGTTGTTCATCAGCCGGTGTCGCCGACCGGGGCGCCGCTGATCACGACATACGCGAACAAGTTGACCGCGGTGCCGAAGGACAAAGCCGGATTGCGGGTCGCGCACGATGCGGCGGTCGGTCCGGCTGACATCCGGGTGAACGGAAAGGTGCTTTTCGAGAACGTCGCGAACGGTGAATCCCTGGACGTCGTCGTTCCGGCGGGCACGTACAAGGTCGACATCGTGCCGACCGGTGCGACGTCGCCGGTCGTGCTCGGACCGCTGGATCTGCCGGTGCAGGCGGGGTACCTGACCCGGGTGTTCGCGATCGGGGCTCCGAGTCAGAAGACCATGACCGTCGCGCTCGGCACGATCAAGGTTCCGGCCACCGGGTCGGCCAAGCCGGCCGAGGTGAACACCGGAACCGGCGGACAGGCCGCGGGGCTCGACCAGGCGCAGAGCCCCGCCGGCCAGTCCGGCCTCTGGATCGTGGTGTTCCTCGCCGCGCTCGGGGTGGCGGTCGTCACGGGCCGGAAGGTGGTCCGTCGCTGAACCGGCGACTCGCAGGTACGGCGCTGTGCTGTCTCGCCTTGGCCGGCTGCTCGGCCGAGGCGGACGGCGCGGCGCCTACACCCACGACCACAGTCAGTTTCAAGCACGGCGGTACGCCGTCGGCAGTTGAGCCGGCTGCTCCGACATCCGCACCACCGGGACGGGTCGGTACGCCGGCGCCGAGCCAGCGCATCCGTTTCGTCCCGGAACAGGTCGTGCTGCCCGGAGGAGCCAGCGCATCGGTGCTTTCGGCAACTACCGTCTCCGGTCAGCTTCAGGTGCCCTCCAAGGCGCAGCGCGTCGGCTGGTGGGACGGCGGCGCCCAGGCGGGTGATCCGTTCGGCTCGGTGGTGCTCGCCGGACACGTCGACACCAAGACCGAGGGACTCGGGTTCTTCGCCCGGTTGCTCGACGTACGGCGCGGTGAGGTCGTCGTACTGAACGGGGCCGGGCACACGGCGTCGTACCGGGTCGTCTCGGTCGTGTCGGTGCGGAAGGACGCGCTCGCGACGAAGAGCGGCGCGTTCGACCAGACCACCGACCAGCGTCTCGTGCTGATCACCTGCACGGGTGCGTACGACGCGTCGCGCGGTGGCTACGAGGACAACTTGGTGGTGACCGCACTGCCCATCGGGCTCGCGCAGTAGGCTCGGCGGTCATGGCCAGGTATTTCGACATCCATCCCGAGAACCCTCAGCGGCGGTCGATCGGACAGGTCGTGGACCTGCTGCGCGAGGACGGGCTGATCGCGTACCCGACCGACTCCTGCTACGCGCTCGGCTGCCAGTTGGGCAACCGGGACGGAATCGACCGGATCCGCACGATCCGGAACCTTGACGACCGGCACCACTTCACGCTGGTGTGCGAGAACTTCGCGCAGCTCGGCCAGTTCGTGCACATCAGCAACGCGGTCTTCCGCTCGATCAAGGCGGCCACGCCGGGCAGCTACACGTTCATCCTGCCGGCCACCAAAGAGGTGCCGCGGCGGCTGCTGCACCCGAAGAAGAAGACCGTCGGCGTACGCATCCCGGACCATGTCGTCACCCAGGCGCTGGTCGCCGAGCTGGGTGAGCCGCTGGTCTCCAGCACGCTGCTGCTCCCCGGCCAGGAGGAGCCGATGACGCAGGGCTGGGAGATCAAGGAAGAGCTCGACAACCAGATCGACGCAGTCATCGAGGGCGAAGCCGGCACCGACCCGACCACCGTCATCGACTTCTCCGACGACGTCCCCGAGGTCGTCCGCGTCGGCTCCGGCGACCCGACCCCCTTCGAGTGAGGTCTTGCAGACCGGAAGATCATGACGGATCGTGGCGGATGAGCGTTAGTTAGTTTCCTCGTCCGCCCCGGAGGGACTCATGCGTCGTGTTCTGCTTGTTGTGGCCCTTGTGCTTGTCACGGCTCTGATGCCTGCGTCGGCGCAGGCCTACGCCAACGCCTTCTTCCCGACCCAGAGCAGCGGTAACCGTGGTGCCGACGTACAGGCGATCCAGTTCCTGCTGCAGCACGCTGGGCAGTCCGTCGACGCGGACGGGGTGTTCGGCGCAACCACCGTCACCGCGGTGAAGGCGTTTCAGGCCGCCAAGGGGCTGGGGGTCGACGGGATCGTCGGGCCGCAGACCTGGGGCGCGTTGGCGCCGACTATTCGTTCTGGCGACAGCAACGCCGCCGTGAAGGCGTTGCAGGTCGAGTTGAACGCCAAGCGCCGCCTCAGTCTCCCGATTGACGGTGTGTTCAGTACGGCGGTCCGCGACGCGGTCGTGTCCTTCCAGTCGCACGCGGGGATCGGCGCGGACGGCATCGCCGGCCCGATCACCTGGCGCAACCTGGCCTGGCACTACGACTACCCGGACTTCACTGCGAACCTGTGCGACCAGGACCCGGACGGCAACGGTACGGCGGCCAACTGGGCAGCTGCTGCACCTGTGGCGCAGATGGAGGCCGCAGCCCGCTCCTTCGCGTCCACGGGTCAGGGCAAGGTCCCGTACGGCGATGCGGGGTTCGAGCACGGTGGCGACATCCCGGGTCACGCCAGCCACGACAACGGTATGGACATCGACATCTGGCCGATCCGTACCGACAACGCCCAATGCACCGCGGGCCGGATCACCTGGGAGTCCTCGACGTACGACCGGGCGGCTACTCGTCAGCTCATCCAGGCCGTTCGCGCCGCGGCGCCGGGGCACGTGAAGTACATCTGGTTCAACGACCCGACCCTGATCAGTGAGGGTTTGACCCAGAACTGGCCGGCCCACGACAACCACCTGCACGTCCGGTACTGCGAGAAGGTCCACCCGAACAGCACCTACGTCTGCTGACAAACTGGTCCACGTGACCTACACACTCGACCTGAACCCCGACGAGCTGCTGACAACGACCCGTACCGTCCGCAAGCGGCTCGACCTCGAGCGGCCGGTGCCGATGGAGCTGATCCGGGAGTGCATCGAGATCGCGTTGCAGGGCCCGTCGGGGAGCAACCGGCAGACGTGGCACTGGCTGGTGATCACGGACGTCGAGAAGCGCGCCGCGGTCGGTGAGTACTACCGCCGGGCGGTGGAGAAGTACCTGGAGGGTCCGGGTGCGGCCGGGAAGCTGTACGCCGACGATCCGGTCCGTGGGCCGATCCAGCGCCGGATCGGCGACGGCGTCGCGTACCTGGGCGAGCGGATGGGGCAGGTCCCGGTGCTGGTGATCCCGTGTCTCCAGGCGAAGAACCTGCCCGCGGGGAACCAGGCCGGCCTGTGGGGTTCGATCCTCCCGTCGGCGTGGAACTACATGCTCGCCGCCCGGGCTCGCGGGCTCGGTACGGCGTGGACCACGCTGCACCTCAACTACGAGCAGGAGGTCGGGGAGCTGCTCGGCCTGCCCGAGGACATCCGCCAGACGGTGCTGATCCCGACGGCGTACTCGATCGGCACCAACTTCAAGCCGGCGCCCCGGCAGCCGCTCGACGACGTACTGCACATCGACGGCTGGTGATCAGGAGGCGGCCATCTCCTCGATGGTGAGGCCGCTGAGAACCGATCGGGGCTCGGTGACGGTCAGGTCCAGCGACGGATCGGCGTCGGCGTCCTTCACCTTGACCAGCAGCCAGTCGCCTCCGGTACGGGTGAAAGCCCAGGCCCCGTTCAGCTTGACGCCGTGCAGTTGCACCTTCAAGTGTCCGCGTTCGATCGCCTCGGCCGGGTCGACCAGCTGCCGCCGGTCGTCGCGGGTGAGGTTCGTGTAGACGCCGGCGTCCCAGACGATCACGGCGCCGCTGCCGTACTGCGCGTCGCGGTGCACCCCCTCGTACGACGCGTACTCGAGATCGTGGTCCGTGGTGAACACCGCGAGCCGTTCACGATCGGATCCAGCGACGGCCCGCGCGGCACCGCCCACGACTTCAGCACCCCGTCCACCTCGAGCCGCACGTCGTAGTGCAACCGCCGGGCATCGTGCAGCTGCACGACGAAGATGGGTTTGGACAACGGGGCTCCCGGACGAATTCGAGTTACGGCTAACGGTCTGTCATGTTGCGGTTGTACGCTTGCGACTGGTTGGGAAACCGGCCCCCACAACTTCCTCCATCATCCGCCCCTGTCCCTAAGCAGGTGCCCATGCCCGTAGCCCCCTCACCGGCGCGGCCGCTCGCCGTCCAGATCCGCATCGGCGGACGCTGGATCGCGGGTCAGGAGCTGGGTCGCCGGACCGGGACGGCCGGGACCGACGAGGTTCTCGTCAGTCACCACGGCCATCTCGTCTGGATCGACCAGAGCTCCGTCCGCGCATCCCGAAGCTGAATCCCTTTACAAACAAGAGGTTTCAGCAAAGAGTTTTCGCAACCAGGTTGCCGATCTCGACCGCCGACCCTGACCCCGTCGGATCGAACAGCGTCCTGGTCAGCGCGAACGTGACCCCCGAACGCGTGTCGGCCCACGCGACACTGCCACCCGTGCCCGGCCAGCCGAACGACGCCGGGCTCTCCTCCGCACTCGACCCGAGCCGGCCGATCGCGTAGCCGAGCGCCAACGTCGCCGGGTTGCCGAGCAGTTCGTCCTGCACGACCAGCGCCGGTCCGGTGATCACCGGGACCGCCTCCGGCCGGACCAGCCGAACCCCGTCCACCTCGCCGATCAACCCGGCGTACAGCTTGGCGATCCCACGAGCGTTCAGGATCCCGCTCGACGGGTCCTCGATCGCGAGCTGCTCAGGCCGGTTGAGTACGGCGGCCCGCGGCTGCATCGCCCGCGGCACGACCTGCTCGAACATCCCGGCCAGCATCGCGAACGTCTCCTCGGCGCCGCCAGGCTCCACGAGCTCGGCCAGCCGATGCCGTTGCTCCACCGGCAGCGCGAAGAACACGTTTTCCTGCAGGCCGAGCGGCGTCACGATGTCCCGCAGTACGTCGGACATCGTCCGACCGGTCGCGCGGCGGACGATCTCACCGACCAGCAGGCCGAAGGTCTCCGCGTGGTAGGTCATCTTCGTGCCCGGTTCCCACCACGGCTTCGCGGCGGCCAGGCGCTCTGCCTGCTCGGGTAGCGTTTTCCGTGTCGTGTCGGGCGGTAATGCGGGCAGGCCGACGGAATGCGTCAGCACGTGCCGCAACGTCGCCTTGTCTTTCCGGTGCGCGCCGAATTCCGGCCAGATCTCGACGAGCGGCTGGTCGTAGTCGAGTACGCCGCGATCCACCAGCACATTGGCGACCGTCGCGGACGCGCCCTTTCCGGTGGAGGCGGCGAAGTACAGCGTGTCCGACGTCACGCCGTCGCCGGCCACCGCGTCGACGACGAGCTCGCCGTGTCGATACACCGCGACCTGCAGGCCGAGCTCGGTCTCCACCAGTTCGTCGATCCGCCGCTGCACCACGTCCTGAAGCTCCATGCGGGTACGTCGGAGTGGCGGCGGATCGTTCGACACGTCTCAAACGTAGTCGTGCGCGAACTGGATCGTGCGTGCCCGCTCCGCGTCGGTCCCGACCGGGCAGACCAGGAATTCCGTCGTACCGGCGTCCGCGAACCGCTGCAGTTCCTTGGCCACCGTCTCCTCGTCACCGAGGACCGCAGTGTCCGCCGGGCCCGCCTTACCGCCGCGGTCCAGCACGGCCCGGTACGCCGGCATGTCGCCGGCTGCCCCGAACTGGTCGTGGATCCACTGCCGGGTCGCGTCCGGGTCGTCCGTGACCGCGGTGCAGACACCCGCGATCACCTGCGGCTCGGGCCGTCCCGCCGCGGTCGCGGCCCGGTCGATCGTGGGGCGGATGAAGTTCTCGATCACCTCAGGACCCGCCCAGCTGGTCGTCGTACCGGCGGTCAGTTCACCGGCCGTCTTCAGCATCCGCGGACCGAGCGCGGCCAGGATGAGCTCGGGCGTCTCCGCGCCGGTGATGTCGATGTGTCCGCGGGCAGTCAGCCGCTCGCCCACGTAGTCGGTGGCCTCACCGGCCAGCAGTGGGCCGAGCGCCTCGACGTACTCACGGACGTACGCCGCGGGGCGGTCCATCGACAGGCCGAGCATGCCTTCGACCACGTGCGGATGGCTCGAGCCGACGCCGAGCGTCAAGCGGTTGCCGGTCAGTACCTGGACGCTGAGCGCCTGCGCCGCAAGCGCCAGCGGATGCCGCGGGTACACCGGCACGACGCCGACGGCGTACCCGATGGTCGAGGTGTACGGCGCGACACCCGCGATCAGCGTCAGCGCGTCCCACCCGAGCCGCTGGCTGAACCAGATCCGGTCGATGCCCGCGTCCTCGGCGGCCTTCGCGGCGGCCCCGATCTCGTCAACAGTCTGGCCCTCTTCGTCGATCCACAGTCCGATCCTCATGTCCACCAGTCAACGGGTCCGGAGGCTGCCGACCCAGACGCAGTTACGCTGTGCAGCGATAAGGAATCGTGATCGCCGGGGGTGTCCGATGGAGCTGCGGCAACTGCGGTACTTCGTGACCGTCGCCGAAGAACTGCACTTCGGCCGGGCCGCCGAGCGGCTCAACATCGTGCAGCCGGCCGTCAGCCAGCAGGTCGCCCGGCTCGAACGCGAGCTCGGTCTGCAGCTCCTCGACCGTTCCTCGCGGCATGTCCGGCTGACCGGCGACGGGGAGCGGATGCTGCGCGAGGCACGGGCGGTCCTGTCCGCCGCGGATCGGGCCGGCGAGGTGGCTGCGGAGCTTGCCTCCGGGCATTCCGGCGTACTGCGGATCGGTACAGCGCCTGGGCTCCGGGACCGGCTGGAGCGTGGGCTCGCGGCCCTTCGAGCCCAGACGCCGGATCTCGACCTCCGACTCACCTCGGGGTCCACGGCCGAGTACCTCACGGCGTTGCGGGCCGGCGAGTTGGACTTCGCGTTCGTCCGCGGTGACGTGGCCGCCGCCGATCTGCGGGTGATCGAGCTCTGGCGCGATCCGCTGTCCGTCCTGCTCCCGTCGTCCTACCGGACCGACGACGGCGTCAAGCTGATCGACCTGGCTGATCTGCCGCTCCGGCTGCCGTCCGACCAGTGGTTGCGGGACGAGTTGACTGCCGCCTGCCGGGCGGCCGGTTTCGAGCCGAGGATGGGCCGGCCCGCAGACGATTTCGAGGCCGCGATCGTCGAGATGTCGACCGGATCGCCGGCGTGGACCGTCGTCTACGGCACGGCCTGTGAGGCCGCCGAGGGCGCGCTCTGGATGGGACCGCTCGCGCCGCCGCTGAGTGCGCCGGGGCAGTTGGTCGTCGGGCCGGGACCGACCGCCGAGTGTGTCGACGGACTGGTGGCCGCCTTCGGCTGAAGACCTCCGGCGGGCCCTGACAGCTCCGCCGGAGGCCGGGTGTTGATCACTCAACAAGCACCGGATCGTACGTTGGAAATCGCGTTCCGAGGAGGTCCCGTCTCATAATGCGCCGAACCGGCGTTTCGTGGCTCCCGGTGAACGGTTGCTGACGGTGCGGGATTAAAGTTGGTAGTCGCAACCAAATAGTCAGGTCGGGTGAGGGCATCGCCGGCCGTTTCCGCCTCGGAGCAGCACACCCGCTGCTCCGGTCGTTCGCGTTCCCGCCGTACGAAACGGAATCTGATGTCTGCCACCCAGGCCTCCCCGGCCACACCCGCCGCCGACTCCACACCTGCCGGCTCCACACCTGGCGACCCGACGCCGCCCCGGTACCGCTCGCGGTACGCCGCCGGCGACCCCGACCCCGCGCCGTCCGCACCGCCGCCTGCCACCCCATCCGCCGACGACCCCGAGCTCTCGCACCGCGAGATCCTGGAGATCCTCGCCGGGCTGCTCGCCGCGCTGTTCACCGCGGTCCTCAGTTCGACGATCGTCAGTAACGCGCTGCCGACGATCATCGCGGACCTCGAAGGCACCCAGACGCAGTACACGTGGGTGGTCACGGCCAGCCTGCTCGCGATGACCGTGTCCACGCCGGTCTGGGGCAAGCTGTCCGACCTGATGAGCAAGAAGCTGCTCGTGCAGCTCGCGATCATCATGTTCGTCACCGGCTCGGTGTTGGCCGGCGCCTCGCACAACGTGCCGTTCCTGATCGGATCGCGGGTTCTGCAGGGGATCGCGATGGGCGGGCTGATGGCGCTCGCGCAGGCGATCATCGGCGCCGCGATCCCACCGCGGTCGCGGGGTCGGTACTCCGGGTACATGGGCGCCGTGATGGCGCTCGCGACCGTCAGCGGACCGCTCGTCGGCGGGGTCATCGTCGACACCTCATGGCTCGGATGGCGGTGGTGCTTCTACGTGTGCGTGCCGCTCGCCGTACTGTCGCTGATCGTCCTGCAGCGGTTCCTGCACCTGCCGGTGATGAAGCGCAAGGTCAAGATGGACTACCTCGGCGCCGTGCTGATCGCGGGCGCGGCCAGCCTGCCGCTGATCTGGGTCTCGTTCGCGGGCGAACACTTCCCGTGGTGGTCGTGGCAGACGGGCGCCTATCTGGGCGGTACGGCGGTGCTCGCGATCCTGGCCGTGGTCGTCGAGGTGCACGCGGCCGAGCCGCTCGTGCCGATGCGCGTCGTCCGGGAACGGACGACGGCGCTGGCGATCCTCGCGAGCGTGGCGGTCGGGATGGGGATGTTCGGGAGCGCGGTGTTCCTGGGTCAGTACTTCCAGGTGGCCCGCGGGTACAGCGCGACCGAGGCCGGGTTGCTGACCATCCCGATGATGTTCGGGTCGTTCCTCGGATCGGTCGGGTCGGGTCAGTTGATCACCCGGTTCGGGAAGTGGAAGCGGTACCTGGTGATCGGCGCGTTGTTCCTGACCGCAGGGCTCGGGTTGCTCGGGACGATCGACCACACGTCGCCGTACTGGTATGTCGGGCTCGGGATGCTTGCCATGGGCATCGGGATGGGCATGTCGATGCAGAACCTGGTGCTCGCGGTGCAGAACACCGTCGACGTCAGCGAGGTCGGGGCCGCTGGTGCGTCGGTCACGTTCTTCCGGAGTCTTGGCGGTGCGGTTGGGGTGTCGGTGCTGGGGGCGATCCTGGCTACGCGGGTTACCGACTTGATCACGGAGCATCTGCGCGAACTCGGGCCTGGGGCGGCAGCCGCGGCGCAGGGCGGTTCGGGGAGTTTGCTGGACGTGAACGCGCTGCCGGGGCCGGTCCAGGAGATCGTGCGGCACGCGTACGGCGACGCCACCGGGCGGATCTTCGTGATCGCCGCCGGGGCTGCCGTGGTGAGCCTCCTGGCGGTCCTGTTCATCCGCGAAGTCCCCCTCCGCCGAACCGTCGCGATACGCCCGTCGGCCGATGACACGGCCGCTGACACGGCCGACGAGACGGCCGGTTCGGGCGTGGCGTCGTACCGGGAGACGAATGACGATCCGGCTGAGCGGGCTGCGGTGGTTGCGCTCGACGTGATCACGTCGGCGGAGCGTACGGCGCGTGAACGCGAGCGCGAGGCCAGCGAACGAGTGCAGGCCGCCGCGAACACGATCCGCCAGATGCGGACCGACGTCGCGGACCTGTTCACCCGGGTGGACCAGCAGATCGCCGAGTTGGAGAGCACTCTCCCGGACGCCGGGATCCCGCAGCCGGCCGCGGCGATCCTCGACGCCCAGCGCCCCGCGGGTGAACTGGTCGACGAACTCCGCCGGTACGAGCTCAGCGTCCTCAGCGCCAGCCAACGCACCGCCGACCACCTCCGCGAAACCGCCCGCGCCGAATCCGACCACCTCCGCGCAACGGCCCAGGCCGAGGCGGACCACCTCCTGGCGGAGGCTCGAGCCGCAGAACAGGAAATCCGCACCCGAATCACCGAACTGCAAGCCGTAGAACACCGCCTCCTGACCACAGTCCGCAACAACCTCGCCAACACCCCACCCCACGGTGCACCGGAGCACGGCACCGCCCGGCCCACCCACGAACCGGCACACGACGCGGCCCCATCCACCCACCCACCAACCCACGACACGGCCCGACTCACCCACGAACCTGCACACGACGCGGCCCGACCGGCGCACCCCACCGCCCCGCCCGCCCACACCTCCGGCCACCACACCCACCCACCAACCCACACACCGGCCACCCACGAGGCAACCCCGGCACAGGCCTCCGGCAACGGCTACCCCGAAGACCTCCCCACCCGCCAACCCTTCGGCTGACCCCCATTTCCCTGGCTGCCCCACCCCTTTCCCTGATGACCCACCAACTGCGGGGCTCCCCACCCGCATTAAGAGTCCAGAACCCCACACCTCATGGGTCAGCCCGCCAAATGCGGGCGGCCCGCCCCCGGAACCCGCACATCTCGTGGGTCAGCCAGCGAAATGCGGCGGCGAAGCGGGCACTGGCAGCCCCGCGGCGAACCCTCCGGTTCGGTGGGCATCCCCTCATTTGGAGGGTTGCCCACTGGAAATACGAGGGGGCAACCCTCCAGTCGAGCGGGCAACCTTCACGCGGAGGGCGCCCCTCCAGTCGGGGCGCAACCCTCCAGGCGGGGGGGCAAGCGTCCGTGTGAGAGGGCGGGACTCTGGGGGAAGGGGGCAGGTGGGGCGGGGGGTGGGTGGGGTGTCGGTGGGGGGTGGCATGCTTCGGGTAGGGCGTGAAGGAGTGGTGTGGGGTTGTGGGACGTGGAGCAGGTGGTGGGGCTGGCGCCTGATCCTGCGTCCGCGAAGGCTGGGCAGGGGTTGGCTCGGGGCGAGAAGTGGTCAGGCGCCGGTGCGACGGATCGTGCGGTCTGGGGCCTGTGCCAGGGCAGTGGGAAGCAGCCCTACCAGACAGTCGTGGATCTCGGCGGCCCGGCGTACAAATGCTCCTGTCCGTCGCGGAAGTTCCCGTGCAAGCACGCGCTCGGCCTGCTGCTGCTCTGGGCCAAGCACGAGGTGTCGCCCGGCGACGAGCCGGACTGGGTGAAGAGCTGGGTCGACCAGCGGGCCGAGCGCGCTGAGCGGCCGGAGCGGAAGCCCGGAGAGGTCGCAGACCCGATTGCCGCGCAGGAGCGGGCGGCCCGGCGCGCGGATCGGGTCTCGGCGGGACTGGCCGAGTTGGCCGGGTGGTTGGACGACCAGGTCCGGCAGGGCCTCGGCGGATTCGATCAGCGGGCGTACACCGAGCTGAGCCGCCTCGCCGCGCGGATGGTCGACGCCCAGGCACCAGGAGTGGCAGGAGCGGTACGTCGGGCAGCGGGTGTAGTCGGACGTGGTCACGGCTGGCCGGGTGAACTCCTCGAAGAGCTGTCCCTCGTCCACTTGGTCGTAGCGGCGCACGGGCGTCTCGCGGAGCTCCCGCCGTCGCTCGCCGACACGGTGCAGAGCCGGATCGGCTGGACGACGGAGACGGCCCGCGTACGGGAGGAAGGCGAGAAGGTCGAGGACGACTGGCTCGTGCTCGGACGCGTGATCGAGCCGGACGAGCGCCTCACGGTCCGCCGTGTGTGGTTGCGCGGGGCAACGACTGGCCGGATCGGCCTGATCCTCACGTTCGCGGCCGCCGGGCGCCCGTTGGACCCGCTTCCGGCCCGCCCGGGTGAGTACGTCCCCGGCGCGCTCTCCTTCTATCCCGGCGCTCTCCCGATGCGCGCTCTCCTGACTCAGACCGATCCGCGCCTGCCCGCACCACGTCCCGCTGGAATGACGGTCCATGAGGCGTTGGCGTCGTACGTCGAATCCCTCGCGGCCGATCCGTGGAACGAACGCTGGCCGCTGGTGCTGCAGGACGTCCGACCCGCACGGCACGGCGACGGCTGGGCGCTGGTGGACGAAGCCGGCGACGGGCTGGAGATCCTGCCGGGCTGGGATGCGTTGAAGCTGCTCGCGGTCTCGGCGGGCGACCCGCTGACCGTCGCCGGTGAGTGGAACCGCGCCGGCCTCCGCCCGATGACCTGCTGGCACGGCGATCGGCCGGTGATCTTGTGAAGGGCTGGGACGGGCTGGTCAGCTCGGCGTTGCTCGGCACCGATCGGCGGCCGCCGCATTTCGACGAGCTGCCCGAGCACATCCAGGAGCGTCTCGGCGACGGCAACCTGCTCGACGCTGCTGCGCTGGCGACCGTGTACAAGCGGGCCGGACGCAAGCCGTTGCACGATCTCGAGCCGCTTCCAGCCGCGCCCGGTGAGGATCGGCCGTTGCCGCGCGCGAACGCGGTTCGGCGGTTGGCCGCGATGCTGAGCGGGTTCCAGACGTCCGCGCTGGGCGAGTGGTTGCGTACGGCGGACGCGCACGGCTGGGGCGTTCCGCCCGAGCACTTGCCGGCGTTGGCGGACTACGCGCGCAACCGTGCGGAGTACCGTCCGCTCGTCATCGCGGCAGCCGGTCGTCGTGCGCGGTGGCTCGCGGATCTCAACCCGGAGTGGCGATTCCTGCACGCAGCGGTTGCTGAGAGCAATGATCCGGAGTTGTGGACGCACGGCAACGCGATCCAGCGCCGTACCTGGTTGCGCGCCGCGCGCACTCAAGATCCCGCCGCCGCACGCGACGCGCTCCAAGAGGCCTGGCCGACCGAGGCCGCCGCCACCCGGGCCGATTTCCTCGGCCTTCTCTCGGACAACCTCTCGCTGGCAGACGAGGAGTTCCTGGAGTCCGCGCTCGACGACCGTTCCCGTGAGGTACGGCGGGTGGCCGCGCGGCTGCTCGCACGGTTGCCGGGATCGCAGTACGGCGTACGTATGACGGAACGCCTGCACGCGCATCTCCTGCCCAGTCAGGGCGTGCTCGCCGTCGACCTTCCGCGGCGTCTCACCCAGTCGATGGAGCGTGACGGCCTCGACTCGCAGAACCCGGAAGGTGTCGGGAAACGCGCGTGGTGGTTCCACCAGATCGTCGCCGACACGCCCTTGCAGGCAATGGACCTCACCTGGCTCCAGACGCCCGTCGAAGGATGCGCCGTCGAAGTGCTGCAGTCAGCCTGGACCGAGGCCGCCATACGTGAGAGCTCAGTCGAGTGGTCGCGAGCCATCTTGCAGGCCGGATCGAATACCGGCAGTCGTGGTCCGGCCGAGTTGTTGCGGTTGTTGCCGCCGGAGGAGTGGGCGAGTGCGGTCGACGTACTGCGGAAGAACGTCGACGTTGCCGAGCTGGTCGGTGGGTTGCCGGTGCCGTGGCCTGCTCCGCTCGCGAGCATGATCCTCGATCAGTTGGCCAAGGTCGGCACCAACCGCGCCTGGGCCCGACTCGCCAGTATCGCGGCCCGCGCCGCGCCGCCCGACGTACTCGACCATCCGATCACCCGCCAACCCACCGGCGAGGAAGACACCTGGCTCCGCCGCCTCGTCGAAACCCTGACCTTCCGCCGCGAAATGTACGAGGAGCTCACATGAAAGTACTGATGCCACGCCTCCGGCGCGGCGGGTCATGGGGCTGTGACTCCTGGCCTTCCCTCGTCGCTCCGGTCGCTCCGCTCCCTACGCTCCTCAGTCCAGGCCAGGAGGCCCCATGACCGGCGAGGTACTGCGCCCGCACGCGGAAGTGGAGTATGCCGACGAACTGCAGGCGCTGCGTGCGACGGACGACAAGCCGCGACCGCCGGCGTGGCTGATGTCCCCGAGCGCCGTGGTCACGTACCTGCTCGGTGGGAAGGCCGGTGACACCGAGATCTCGCCGAAGTACGTCGGCCCGCGGCGGCTGGTCGAGGTCGCGGTCTCCACCCTCGCGACGGATCGCGCGCTGCTGTTGCTCGGCGTACCGGGGACGGCGAAAACGTGGGTCAGCGAGCACCTCGCGGCCGCGATCAGCGGCGACTCGACGCTGCTCGTGCAAGGTACGGCGGGCACCGCGGAGGAAGCGATCCGGTACGGCTGGAACTACGCCCAGTTGATTGCCCAGGGCCCCAGTGAGGCGGCACTCGTGCCGAGCCCGGTGCAGCGCGCGATGACCGAGGCGAAGATCGCCCGGATCGAGGAGCTGACCCGGATGCCGTCCGACGTCCAGGACGCGCTGATCACGATCCTGTCCGAGAAGGCGCTCCCGATCGCCGAGCTGGCCACGGAAGTCCAGGCTCGTAAGGGATTCAACGTCATTGCCACCGCCAACGATCGCGACAAGGGCGTCAACGAACTGTCCAGCGCGCTCCGCCGGCGCTTCAACACCGTCGTACTGCCGCTGCCCGATTCCGCCGAGGACGAGGTGGAGATCGTCTCGCGCCGGGTGTCCCAGCTCGGCTCGGCACTCGAGCTGCCGCAGCCGGACGATGCGCTGGAGGAGATCCGCCGCGTGGTCACGATCTTCCGCGAGCTCCGCTCCGGCCGGACCGAGGACGGCCGTACGGCGGTCAAGTCGCCGTCCGGAACGCTGTCCACCGCGGAGGCGATCAGCGTCGTCACCGGCGGTCTCGCGCTCGCGGCTCACTTCGGCGACGGCGTACTGCGTCCGACGGACGTGGCCGGCGGCATTCTCGGCGCGGTGGTCAAGGACCCATCCGCGGACCGCGTCGTGTGGTCGGAGTACCTCGAAACCGTCGTCCGGGAGCGGGACGACTGGGCGCCGTTCTACCGGGCCTGCCGAGAGATTTCCGGATGACCGTTCACCTGCTCGGGATCCGGCATCACGGGCCGGGGTCGGCGCGCGCGGTGGCGGCCGCGCTGGCCGAGCTCCAGCCTGATGTCGTCCTGATCGAGGGGCCACCGGAGGCCGACAAGATCGTCGAGCTGGCTGCCTCTGCGGAGATGGAACCGCCGGTTGCGCTGCTCGCGTATGCGGTGGACGACTCGACACGGGCGGCGTTCTGGCCGTTCGCAGTGTTCAGCCCGGAGTGGCAGGCGATCAGGTACGGCCTGGCAGCCGGCGTGCCGGTGCGCTTCTGCGATCTGCCGGCGGCGCAGCAGTTCGGCTCCTCGGGTGGGCGGTCGGTATCGATGGATCCGCTCAAGACGCTCGCGGAGGCGGGCGGGTACGACGATCCCGAGCGCTGGTGGGACGACGTGATCGAGTCGCGGCGCGGTGGCGCCGAGCCGTTCACGGTGATCGCCGACGCGATGCGGGAGCTGCGGCACGGCGAGGAGACGACCGGTCGCGAGGCGCAACGCGAGGCCTACATGCGAACCGTTCTGCGGAAGGCGATTCGGGACGGATTCGAGCGCATTGCGGTGGTCTGCGGCGCCTGGCACGTGCCTGCTCTGGAACTACCGTTGCCTCCAGCAACACACGACGCGCGGATCCTGAAGGGCTTGCCGAAGCGAAAGGTCGCCTGCACCTGGGTGCCGTGGACGCACGGTCGGCTGGCGGCGGCGAGCGGGTACGGCGCCGGCATCACCTCACCCGGTTGGTACCACCACCTGTTCACCGCGCCCGACCAGATCACGACCCGTTGGCTCTCCAAAGTGGCGCAAGTGCTGCGCAACGAGGACCTGCCGGTGTCCAGCGCGCACGTCATCGAGGCAGTGCGGCTCGCGGATACGTTGGCGGCGTTGCGCGAACGTCCGCTCGCCGGGTTGAGCGAGGTGACCGAGGCTACACGGGCGGTGCTCTGCGGCGGGAACGACGTACTGCTGGATCTCGTGACGCGCGAGGCGGTTGTCGGTGAGCTGCTCGGATCCGTGCCGAGTGAGACGCCGCAGGCACCGGTGGCGGCGGATCTGGCGGCGCAGGCGCGGCGGCTGCGGATGAAGCGGGACGCGGCCGAGCGGGTGATCGAGCTCGACCTGCGGAAGTCGAACGACCTGGAGAAGTCCAGACTCCTGCACCGGTTGCGGATTCTCGGCGTGCACTGGGGTGTTCCGGCCGCCGACGAGCGGCGGGCGCAGGGCACGTTCCGGGAGATGTGGCGGCTGGCCTGGGACCCCGGCCTGGAGGTCGAGCTGGTGGCCGCGGGCGCTCACGGTACGACGGTGCTCGGCGCTGCGACGTCCGTGATGCTGAAGTCCGCGGACTCGCCGACACTGGCCGATGTCACCGCTGCGTTGGAGAAATCGCTCCTCGCCGACCTCGCGGAGGCGCTCCCGCCGCTGCTTCAAGGTATCGACACCCGCGCGGCAGCCGATGCCGACGTCGGGCATCTGATGGCGGCACTGCCCGCGCTCGCACGAGCCTCGCGGTACGGCGATGTACGCGGGACCGACACGGCCGGATTGGCCGCGGTCGCGGGGCGGATGGTGTCGCGGGTGTGTGCGGGTCTCGCGCGGACGGTTCACGGGCTGGATCCGGATGCGGCCGCCGCCGTACAGGAACTGATTGACGGGGTGCAGGACGCGACCGTGCTGCTGGCCGAGGACGTGCGGTCGGAGTGGCTGAACACGCTGCAGGGGTTGAGCGATCGGACCTCGGTGCCGCCATTGATCCGTGGGCGGTTGACGCGGTTGATGCTGGACACGTCGCGGTTGCCGGATCACGAGGTCGCGTTGCGGCTCGGGCGTTCGCTGTCACCTGGTACGCCGACGGCGGACGCGGCCGGGTACGTCGAGGGCTTCCTGGCCGGTGGCGGGTTGTTGCTGGTGCACGACGAGCGGCTGCTGGCGATGGTGGACGGGTGGCTGGCGGCGATCCCGGACGATGCGTTCGTGGAGGTTCTGCCGTTGCTACGGCGTACGTTCGGCACCTTCGCGGCCCCGGAGCGACGCTCGATCGGCGCGCGGGCGCGGGTGCTCAGCGATCCGGCGTCGTTGGTAGTTGCTGACGACGACGAGCTGGACGCTGAGTTGGCGGCGACCGCGTTGCCGGTGGTTGCCCAGTTGCTGGGGGTCTCATGAGTGACGAGCGTCTGCGTCGCTGGCGGCTGGTCCTGGGCGGTGAGGCCGAGGAGGAGACGGGTACGACGTTGTCGGCCGAGGACCGGTCCGTCGATGCGGCGTTGGCCGCGTTGTACGACGCCGGGGAGGGGGAGTCGGGGACGCAACGGTCGTCCGGGTTGGGTGCGTCGGCGCCGCGGGTGGCCCGGTGGTTGGGCGACATCCGGCAGTACTTCCCGAGCACCGTCGTACAGGTGATGCAGCGGGACGCGGTCGAGCGGCTCGGGATCACGCGGATGTTGATGGAACCGGAGTTGCTGGGCGCGGTCGAGCCCGACGTACATCTCGTGTCCACGTTGCTCGCGCTCAACGAGGTCATGCCGGAGGAGACCAAGCAGACCGCGCGGGACGTGGTCGGCCGGGTGGTGGCCGAGCTCGAGGCACGGCTCGCGGAACGGACGCGGGCTGCGGTGACCGGTGCACTCGATCGGGCCGGGCGGACCGCGCGCCCGCGGCATTCGGACATCGACTGGGACCGGACGATCCGGGCGAACCTCAAGCATTTCTCGCCGACGCTCGGGACGATCGTGCCGGACCGGCTGGTCGGGTACGCGCGACGCAATCACAGTGTGCAGCGAGACATCGTGCTGGCGATCGACCAGTCGGGGTCGATGGCGGAGTCCGTTGTGTACGCGTCGCTGTTCGGTGCGGTGCTCGGGTCGATCCGGACGTTGCGGACCTCGCTGGTTGTGTTCGACACCGCGGTCGTGGACCTGACCGATCAGCTCGAGGACCCGGTCGACGTACTGTTCGGGACGCAGCTGGGCGGTGGGACGGACATCAACCGGGCGCTCGCGTACTGCGAGGAGCTGGTCACGAAACCGGCCGAGACCGTGCTCGTGCTGATCTCGGATCTCTACGAAGGCGGAGTCCGGGAAGAGATGTTGCGTCGGGCGCGTTCTTTGGTGGAGTCCGGCGTACAAGTGATTGCTCTGCTGGCGCTCGCGGACTCGGGTACGCCGTCGTACGACGCCGAGAACGCGGCCGCGCTGGCGGAGCTCGGCGTACCGACGTTCGCCTGCACACCGGACAAGTTTCCTGACCTGATGGCCGCTGCCATCCGCCACGAAGACGTCGCCGGCTGGGCGGCGACCAACATCACCTGAGAGGTACGTCGATGTCGACAGTCGAACTGACCCGCTTCCGTGTGCTGCCTTCGCGCTCGGAGGAATTGCTCGCGGCGCGCGCCGACATGCTGAAGGACTTCGAGGCGGACCGCTCCGGGTTCCTGGGTGCTCGACTGGTGCAGCTCCCGGACAACGAGTGGCTGGACATCGTCGACTGGGCGACCCCAGCGGATTTCGCCGCGTCCCGCGAGAAGGGCGCCAATCTGCCGGGCATTGCGCGGTTCTTCGCGGCGATCGACTCGCTCGTCGTCGCAGAGGAAGGCGTCAGCGTGCCGTAATTCGCCTGACAGCCTGCTGCGCGCGGTGCGACGGTGGCGGGATGGAGATCAGCGACATCCGGCCGGACGAGTACGAGCGGGCGCTCGAGTTGTGGGAGGCGTCGGTCCGGGCGACGCATTCGTTCGTGACCGAGGCGGATCTCGACGTGTTCCGGCCGCTGGTACGGGCGTCGTTCCCGGAGATCGCGCAGCTGGCCGGGTTGCGCGGCGACGACGGGCTGCTGATCGGGTTCATCGGGGTGGCGGACGGAAACGTCGAGATGCTGTTCCTCGATCCGGCGTACCGGGGGCGCGGCGGCGGGAGTCTGCTGCTGAAGCATGCGTTCGCGCACTTCGCCGCCACGTCGGTCGACGTCAACGAGCAGAACCCCCAGGCCGTGCGCTTCTACGAGCACCACGGGTTCCGCCGCGTCTCCCGCAGTTCGCACGACACCACCGGCAAGCCGTACCCGATCCTGCACCTGACGCTCTAGCCGGCGACCTCCAGGATGTCGATCTCGGTGTACGGGTCGGCCTCGGCGAAGCGGAGGGCCCACTGCACCGCTTCCTCCTTGGTGTCGACGCGGATGATCGAGACGCCCGCGACGAGCTCCTTGGTCTCGGCGAACGGCCCGTCGATCACGCGCGGCTGCCCCGGCACCGGGAACGTCACCCGGGCGCCACGGGAACTCGGCATCAGGCCTTCGCCGAGAACCAGCACCCCGGCCTGACGCATCTCCTCGAGTACGGCGTCCGCCCGCTCGAGGATCTCCGGATCCGGCGGATTCCCGGCCTCCAGGCTGTCATTGGTCTTGTGCAGCAGCATGTACCTCATAGCGCAGACCTTAATGCGGTCCAGAACGCTGTCGGCACCTCAAATTCAGCGCGGCACGTCACCACGCCAGGCGCCGGTCTCGCCCGGGCGCTCCTCGATGAAGTGCTTGAACCGCTCGAGATCACCCTTCACACGCCCCTCGACGACCCCGAGCTTGTCGCCGACCTTCTCGACGAACCCCTCCGGATCGATCTCCATCTGCGCGGTCACGCGGGTGCGCTGCGGCGTCAACTGGTGGAACGTGATCACGCCGGCGTGCTGGGGCCCGGAGTCCGATCGCCAGGCAACCCGCTCGTCCGGGTGCTGCTCGGTGATGGTCGCGTCGAACTCGCGACGCGCTCCGCCGACCTTCGTCACCCAGTGGGTGTGCGTGTTGTCGAGCTGCCGCACCTCTTCGACGCCCTCCATGAACGCCGGGAACGACTCGAACTGCGTCCACTGGTTGTACGCCGTTGTCACCGGAACGTCGACATCGACGGACTGGGTGATGCCACTCATCTGCATTCCTCCTTGTTCGCCGTGAGGGATTCCGGTACCCGCAGGGCACTGTCATATGCCCGGTCTTCCGTGATGGCCGGTCAGGCGGCACGATGCGGAGATGGGTGAGATCGCGGAGCGGTACCGCCGCCGGGCCGAGGCGTTCGAGCGGAAAGTTGCGGCGGTGCACCCCGAGCAGTGGGGGAACCAGTCGCCGTGCGCGAAGTGGACGGCGCGGGACGTGGTCGAGCACGTCGTCACGATGCACGCGGTGATGCTGACACCGGTCGCGCGGAAGCTGGAGCCGGCCGACGACCCGCTGACCGCGTTCCAGGAGGCACGAGCCGCGATCGAGGACGTACTCGACGACCCGATCGCCGCGCTGACCGAGACCGACACGCCTGCCGGTCGGCTGACGACCGAGCAGCACATCGACCAGGTGGTGTCGGACGACCTCGTCCTGCACGGATGGGACCTGGCGCGCGCCACCGATCAGGACGAGACGATGGATCCGGCCGACGTCGAGCAACTCTGGGCGACCGCGGTCGCGATCCCGCCGGAAGTGATGACGAAGTACCGGACGCCCGGCGCCTTCGGCGAGGGCATCGAGGTGTACGGCGCCGAAGTACCGGTCGAGCCGGACGCCCCGCTGCAGGACCGCCTACTCGGCCTACTCGGCCGCGAGCCGTGACAGGCTGCTCGGCGCGTAGTAGCTGCTCGGGTCGTCGCACAGCGGCGCCTCGGTGAGTTGCCCGGGACGAGACATGAGGAGTGCGTGCCCCTTGGCGATCGCCGGGTCCAGGTACTCGTGGCCCGGGAGGTTCGCGACCGCCGTACGGCAGCCGAGCGCCATGCCTTCGAAAAGCGCGGTGGTCGAGACGCCGACCTGGTACGTCGAAGTCGCGAGCAGATCGAGCGTACTGCCGCCGGTCGAGAGCTGGACGCCGGCCGGAATCGTGTAGTCCTCGGCACGCTCGCTCGGGTGCAGGCGATAGAGAACCTCCAGGTCCGGGTGCTCCTTCGCGACCGCGTCCGCGACCTCGACGAGCTCCGCTCCAACGGTCCCCTGCGACAAGAAGACGACCCGGCGCGGCTCCTTCGGGCCGGGCGGCGGCAGGAACGGCGCACCCATCACCTCGGTCCGCATCCCGGCGGGCAGGTCCGCGACATCGGTCCAGTACGACCCGAAGCACCACAGCTCGTCCGGCTGATCCGCGACCACAGGCCGCCCCGGGTAGCTGTACCCGAGGTGGAACGGGCTGATCGCGCCGTGCTGCAGCTCGACGACGCGGATCCCGAGATCGCGGGCGGCGCCAACGATGTGCTGGTGGAAGTACGCGACGACCAGGTAGACCGTCTTGATCCGGTGCTTCCTGAGGAGCGCGCGGTACAGGGCACGCAGCCGCAGGTGCTTCGGGACCTCACGGGCCAGCAGCGCGCCGATCGGAATCCGGACACCGGTGAGTTTCTCCAGCGCGCTCGCGATGCCGCGGTCGTCCGCCGTACGGCGATGGATCGCGCCGGCCGCCGACGTGAAGAAGTCCAGGTTCTTGCTGCCCGGAAGCGGGGTGCCGTTGATCCCCGAGTCCAGAATCAGGGCACGGTCGCCGAGCGTGGCGCGGAGCTCGTCGGTGTAGATCTCGACACCGTTCGGTTTCCGCGGGTGCGGTACGACGAGTGCGTCGTACCGGCCGGGGAACGGGGTACGCGCGACGATCCCGGCGACGTGTTTCCCGACCAGGGCGGCCTTGTCGTACGGCGTACGTCGTACCGGATGTGGCGCGCCGTGGATGCCGGTGCGCCGGGTCAGCTCATGAAAGACGCGCATCCGGATGATCGGCCAGGGGTGCGCTCCCCGGATCTGCCACGCGAGCAGCTCCAGGTCCCGCTCCACCGTCCAGATCGCCCGGCACAGCTCCGCCACCGTCGGCCGAACCGTGCCGTTCCCGGTACTCGTCATGGTTGATCCCTACTATCCCGGCGAGACTACCGACGCCCGAGAAGAACCGGCGGACTGCCTTCAGCAGGTGCGTCTTACGGCCGAGCAGCAGCCCGGCGAGGGCGAACCCGATCGCGGAGATCACCCGGGCGGAAGCATAGGCCAGCACCAGCACGTAGCTGACCGCGCCCGGGCGGATCAGCAGGCGGCTGATCGTGTCGCCGCTCCCGGAACGGAACGCCCGCCGTACCAGCCAGCGCAGCGTGGTGCGGCCGACCGGGACCTCCTCGGCGATCCAGGCCTCCTCGCACCAGACGATCCGGAACCCGGCGCGGTGCACGCGCAGGAAGAAGTGCAGGTCGCTGGAGCCGGTGTACCGGAACGCGGGATGGAAGCCCGGCGTGACGGCGTGGTAGACGCGACGGCTGACCAGCGTGTTGTTCGTGTACGCCTTCCGGAGCTCCTCGCCGGTGGTGTGCCGGCCGGTGGAGTCGTGTACGTCGCTGTAGGCGTTCCACGGCGGTGCGCCGGGCGGAAGATTGCCCTTCACCGGGCCCGTCACGACGTCGGCTCCGGTGGATTCCCATGCCTTGAGCAGCGTCGCCAGCCAGCCGGGCGGGGCGACCTCGTCGTCGTCGACGAAGATCAGCGCGTCGTCGTTCCAGCAGAGCTCGACGGAGCGCTCCCGCGCGAAGGGGATCCCCGGCTCCGGTTCCACGACCGACTCGATCGGGTACGGCGTACCGTCCCCGAACTCCTCCAGCACCCGCGCGGCCGACCCGTCCGCGTCGTTGTCCACCACGACGATCCGGATCGCGTACTCCCCGTCCGAGGGCAGCTCCTGAGCCTGCAAACTCGTCAACAACCCCCGCAACAGAGCAGGTCGCCTGAAGGTAATCACCGCGATGGCGACACTCGTGCTCATGCCGCCCGAGACTATCGGTCCCCACCCACAACCGCCCATCCACCGCGTGTGACATTCCCGGTCCGCCCAACCGGGGATGTCGGCACAACCCCCGGAGACTGGAAACAAGCAATTGCACATCCCCAGCCCCCACGAGCTATCCCCAGTCCGACCTAGACCCGGGTGGGGAGTTTGGTGTCGAGGGTTTTGAGGGTGGTGGCCAGGGGCAGGCCGAGGAGCAGGACGAAGGTGGCGTTGCAACCGGCCACGCCGGCGGGTATCGGTGAGTTTGTAACGCCGGGGGGCCGTCCAACGATTTAAGGCGAGGACCGAATATGGTCGGTTCACTCATCTTGGGGGTCCCCCGTTGTCCCGTCCCACCCAACTGCTGCGCCTGGCCGTGCCCGCGGCCCTCGTCGCAGCCGGCTTGGTCGCCCTCTCCGGATCGTCCGGCACCGCCGCGGTCTCCGCCGAGCCGAACGTGCTGCACGCGAAGTTCCGTCCTGGCACTGCTGGCGGACCCGCGTACGACGCCAAGTCCGTGATCGTGAAGTTCAAGTCGAAGGCGACCACCTCGGCCCGGAAGGCCGCGCTGGCGAAGGCCAAGGGCACGCCCGACGTCTCCGTCACCTCCGACGTGGTCACTGTGACCGGTGACACAGCGGCACCCGAGCTGCTGAAGAAGGTCAAGGCCGATCCGTCGGTGGAGCTTGCCTCGCTCAACTACATCCGGCAGAAGTCCGCGACGCCGAACGACTGGCTGTACACGAACTACCAGAAGTACCTGTCGACCGTCCGCGTCAACAGCGCCTGGGACCTGTCGAAGACCGCCGGAACCCAGACGATCGGTGTCCTCGACACCGGTGTCGACGCCGGCCATCCCGACCTGGTCGGTCACCTGCTGCCCGGCTACAACACGTTCAACACGGCCCTGCCGCCGAACGACGGCGACGGACACGGTACGGCGGTGACCGGCATCATCGCCGCCGGAACCAGCAACGGGATCGGCGTCGCCGGTGTCGCCTGGAACGCGAAGGTCCGCCCGGTCAAGGTGCTCGACGACGGCGGCTCGGGCGACGACTCGAACCTGATCAACGGCATCAACTGGGCGGTCAAGAACGGCGTCCGGGTGATCAACATGTCGCTCGGCGGCGAGGGTGACAACCCCGTCCTGCACCAGGCGATCCAGAACGCGGTCAACGCCGGTGTCGTCCTGGTCGCCGCGGCCGGCAACACCGGCTCGTCGGACCTGCATTACCCGGCCGCGTACCCGGAGGTCCTGTCGGTCGGCGCTACGACGTCGGCCGGCGTACTGACCAGCTTCAGCACCTGGGGTGACTCGGTCGACATCGCCGCCCCCGGCTACGACATCACCAGCACCGCGCCCCGCGACCAGACCGAGGCCGGCTACGAGCCGTACTGGCTCGGCCTCTCCGGTACGTCGTTCTCGTCCCCGATCGTCGCCGGTGTCGCCGCCCTGGTCCGCAACAAGTGGCCGTCGTACACCCCGGCCCAGGTGATGGCGCGGCTGAAGGCCACCGCCCGCGACGCAGGCCCGCGCGGCACCGACCCGTACTACGGCGCAGGAATCCTGGACGCCTACCAGGCTCTCGGCGGCAAGTGGACCACGGACTTCGCGCAGGGCGTCGCGGACACGAACGACCAGCCGGCCCGCGCGGGTGAGCTGATCGCCGGGGTCGCGGTTTCGTCGGCGATCAGCGTCGAAGGCGACGTCGACTGGTACAAGCTGCCGACGGACTACGCGCACCAGGTCCGCATCGACGTCAGCGGGCAGATGTTCGACTCCGGCGCCTACGCGCAGAACTTCGGACCGGTCGTGTCGGCGTACGACGAGAACCTCAAGCCGCTGGCCTTCGTGCAGAAGCCGGAGCCGCCCGTGGACAGCGACGGGTACGAGATCCCGCAGCCGCTGACCGCATCGACGTACGTCACCGTCCCGGCCGGGCCCATGTACGTCGCGGTCCGGAACGCCAACGGGTCGCGGGACAGTCGCACCTACTCCCTGAAAGTCACCAACGCGGACGGCAACGTCGGCACCGCGCCGATCGACGCGTACCCGGTGCGCGACGTGCAGCCGGCGAATCTGTCCTCCGGTGTCTCGGTCCTTGCCAAGCCCACCGTCACCTTCCCGCGGGAGGTCGACGAGAACAGTGTCGCCAACGGCGGCGTGAAACTGCTCAACGGCAAGACCGGTGCGGTGATTCCGGCGACCGTCACCTACGACCAGTCCATCCGCCGGGCGGAGATCGCGCCTGCGTCCCCGTTGGCTGAGGCAACGCCGTTCCGGATCGTCGCCGACGGCGTCGTCTCGCTCGATCCCACGGTGCCGATGGTGCCGTTCAGCTCGGTGTTCAGCACGGAGGACCGCGTTCCGCAGCCGGTGCAGCTCATCGGCGTCGGCGCCTACCTGGCCGCCAACCTGTCGTGGACGATCCCGCCGACCAATGACCTCGATCAGGTGATCGTACGGCGCAACGTCGGGAGCAAGGCGCCGACGCCGACGACCGGGACGCTCGTGTACGCGGGTACCGGGACCGCGGTGAAGAACACCGGGCTCGCGCAAGGTACGACGTACACGTATGCCGCCTGGGTCAAGGACCGTGCCGGTCACTACAGCCCGGCCGCGGTCAAGCAGCTGCTCGGGATGAAGTCCGGGATCGCGGTGACGTCGACGCTCGTCAACTACGGCGGCTCGATCACGATCAAGGGCAGCACGCTGCGGATCGACAATCTGGCGTACGCCGGGTTGCCGGTGAACGTCTACGTACGGCCGAAGACGTCCTCGAAGTTCACGCTGCTCGCGGCGCTGAAGACGTCGTCGACCGGGACGCTCTCGGTGACGCACAAGCCGCTCGTGTCGTCGGTCTACATGCTGACGTTCCCGGGCAACGGGACCCTGATGGGCACCCGCACCCCCGACGTCACCGTCCAGGTCAGGCCGACGATCTCGGCAACTCTGTCGCCGGCGTCGATCCGCCTCGGCGGAACGACCGCGTTCAGCGGGTACGTCGCTCCGGCGCACTACGGCCAGACCGTCTACCTGCAGCAGTACGGCAACAAGGTGTGGAAGTCGATCGCCTCGGTGAAGCTGAGCAGCTCGGGCAAGTACGCCTTCGGCATCCGGCCCGCACTCCGCGGCCAGATCGCCTACCGCGTCTACTTCCCCGGCGATGCCGACCACGCCCCGGCGTACACGGTGAACAAGATCGTCACCGTCAGCTGACAATCACGGTTGGGGAGGGTTCTGTGCCGATTCGGGTACAGAACCCTCCCCAACTTCATCTCCCCGGGCTGTACCTGTGGGTACAGTGGGTTCGTGGAGACGGTGGAGCGGTTGATTCGTAGTACGCAGGAGTTGTTGTGGGAGCGGGGGTATGTGGGGACCTCGCCCAAGGCGATTCAGCGGGCGGCGGACGCTGGGCAGGGGAGTATGTATCACCACTTCACCGGGAAGGCGGAGCTGGCGAAGGCGGCGATCGAGCGGTCGGGGGCCGAGCTGCGGGCGGCTGCCGAGGTGCAGCTGGCCGGTGAGGGTACGGCGGCCGAGCGGATCAGCGGGTACCTCGGGCGGGAGCGGGACGTGCTGCGCGGGTGTCAGGTCGGGCGCCTCGCGGCGGATCCGGACGTGGTTGCGGATCCGGAGCTGCGGGCACCGGTCGCGGAGACGTTCGAGTGGTTGCGGTCCAGGCTCGCCGAGGTGGTTGCTGAGGGCAAGCGTACGGGCGACTTTCCCGAATCCCTGGACCCGGAGCGGACCGCCGCGACGATCGCCGCCGTACTGCAGGGCGGGTACGTGCTCGCCCGCGCGGCCGGGTCGACCGAACCGTTCGAGCTCGCGGTCCAAGGGCTCATCGACTTGTTGGGAGCGAAATGAAAATCGGTGCGGTGTTTCCGCAGCTCGAGATCGGCGCGGACCCGAAGGTCGTGCGCGACTGGGCGACGACCGTGGAGGACGCTGGGTACAGCCACGTGCTCGCCTACGACCACGTGCTCGGCGCGGATCCGTCGAATCGCCCGGGCTGGAGCGGGTACACCGACAAGTCCTTGTTCCATGAGGTTTTCGTGCTGTTCGGCTACCTCGCCGCGATCACCACGGAGCTGGAGCTCGTCACCGGCGTACTCGTCCTGCCGCAGCGCCAGACCGCGTTGGTGGCGAAGCAGGCGGCCGAGGTCGACGTACTGAGCAGCGGCCGGCTCCGCCTCGGCGTCGGCATCGGCTGGAACCACGTCGAGTACCAGGCGCTCGGCGTACCGTTCAAGCAGCGCGGCGCTCTGCTCGAGGAGCAGGTCGACGTACTGCGGAAGCTCTGGGCGGACCCGGTGATCTCGTACAAGGGCAAGTACCACGAGATCGAGGAGGCCGGGCTGAATCCCTTGCCTGGCAGACAGATCCCGATCTGGTTCGGCGGCAGCGCGGATGCCGTACTGCGTCGTACCGGGCGGATCGGTGACGGCTGGATGCCGCAATCAGCACCGGACGAGAAGGCCCGCGAGCAGATCGCGACGATCCGCGAGGCGGCGGAGGCGGCCGGCCGCGACCCGCAGTCCGTCGGCATCGAGGCCAGGCTGACGCTGGGCGCCGTACCCGAACAGGACTGGCGATCTTTCGCCGACGGCTGGCGGGACCTCGGCGCAACCCACCTCTGCGTCAACACGATGAATATGGGTCTGTCCCAGCCGGCAGAGCACGCCCAAATCCTCCGCGACGTCCTACCGCGCTTGCGCGGCTGAAGCCACGAACGGGGCGAACGGGCTGCTGCGGAACCATCCCGGGAACTGGTTGCACAGGCGTGGTGGGCCGATCAGTTCGACGCGGCCGGTGCGGATTGCGCGTGCGTAGGTCAGCTGCTTCAGGTGCAGGTCGACGAGGGTCAACGCATCGGTCCGGCACACCAGATCCTCGGCGTACCCGCTGGACCTGCTGCACAGCTCAGGCTGGGGTCGCCGCAACAGCATCCAGTGCTGCTCAGCGGGACGGTCGCGCAGTTCGAACCTGACCACCGTCGTGCCGTCCGGGATCCTGTCCAGGTCCACCAGCTTCATCGTTGCCCAGAGCACGTACGCCGGCTCCAGGTGGCCCGGCTCGATCTCCAGCCAGCGCGCACCCCACTGCCCCATCACATCGAGCACCGGCCGTAGCGCCTGGCCCATGTCGGTCAGTTGGTACGTGACCGCGCGGCCGTCGGCGGTACGACGGAGTACGCCGTGACGTTCGAGTACGTCGAGACGCTGGGCGAGGAGCGCTGTGGAGATGCCGGGCGCCCCTTGGCGGATCTCGTTGAACGTGCGGCAACCGTTCAGCAGGTTGCGGACGATGATCGGCGTCCACCGTTCCGCCAGCAGCTCGGAGCTCCTGGCGATCGGACAGAACTGGCCGTATCCGCGCACAACTTCACTGTCGTCCGCCCGCGGCCGGATGGCAACTTCAGAATTTGATATTGCCTGACGCCCCCGGCCGGACGACTGTGGGAGCAATCGAGCAGGAGGCGGTGGGGACAATGACAGGTCAGGCGCACGTGGTGACGAAGGATGCCGGACGGACCGTGGATCTCGGGGTGGCCCGGATGCGGGTGCTGGCCGATGACGCCGTCACGCGAACGTTCTCGTTGACCGAGTTCGCGGGGGAGGCTGACGGACCGTGGACGGTTCCGCACCTGCACCACGGGTTCGAGGAGTCGTTCTTCGTGCTGGAAGGTGAGTTCACCTTCACCGTCGGCGGCGAGCCGGTGGTGGCCGGCGCCGGCACCTACGTCCTGGTTCCGAAGGACACCGCGCACACGATCACCGCCGCCCGCGGCGGTGGGCGCTTCCTCACCCTGATGGTGCCGGGCGGGCTGGAGAAGATGTTCGTCGAACTCGGCGAACTTCCTGCGAACGCGGTCACCGACCCCGTGGCCCGCAAGAAGGTCTCGGCCCGCTACGACTCGATACCGGTCTAGATGCGCCGGTTGGCGGTCGATCCGCGGATCGCGAGCGGGCACGGCAGTTTCATCGTCGCGGCCGGGCGGTCCGGGTCGGCGATGCGCTGCCGGAGCAGGTCGATGCCGGTTTCGACGATCGAATGGATCGGCTGCTCGACGCTCGTGAGGTCGAACGCCTCCCAGGCGGCCATTTCGGTGTTGTCGAAGCCGATCACCCAGAGGTCGTCGGGGACGCGGGCGCCGACCGCGCGGGCGCCGTCGAGGATGCCGAAGGCCAGCAGGTCGGTGACCGTGTAGATCGCGGTCGGCGGCTTCTTGCGGCGAAGGAGTTTCCGCGCGGCGGCGTGTCCGTCGGCGTGCGGAACGCCGACCGTGATCACGTTGCCCGGCTTGATCTGTACGCCGGCGTCGGCGAGGGCGGCGCGGAACCCGAGGTCGCGGTCGCGGGACGTGTTGCTGGTGGGGGCCAGCGTCACCAGGCCGATCTCGGTGTGTCCCGCCTCGACGAGATACCGGCCCGCGTCGTACGCGCCCTGCCAGTTGTCGCCGACGACCTGGTCGCAGTCCAACCCGTCGATCCCGCGATGCAGCAGCACGGTCGGCGTCCCGGACGCGAGCGCCATCGTGTGCAGCTTCGAGTCGAACGTCGCCGACGTCAGCAGGAACCCGTCCACGAGGCGCTGCTGGAGCACCTCCGCGACCGACTCCTCGGGATCGTGCTCGATGTTCCACAGGATCATGTGCAGGCCCATCGAGCTCAGCACCCGGCCGATCTCGTCGAGCAGCTCGGCGTGGAACGGGCTGGTCACCCGCGTCATGAACACGCCGATGGTGTCGGTCCGGCCGGTCTTCATCGCCCGGGCCAGCGCGTTCGGCGTGTAGTTCGCGTCCTTCAGCACCTGCAGGACGCGCGCCCGGGTGTCCGGGTTGACCTTCGGGTTGTTGGTCAGCACCCGCGACACCGTCGCCTGCGACACCCCGGCCAGACGCGCCAGGTCGCGACTCGTCGGTGGTCGTGTCATCGTCCGTCTCCCCTCGTGGTCCCCGAACCCTACTGAAGAGTGTCCGCACCAGGCGTTGACCATGCCAACGGAGCTGTGTATACGTATTCAGTAGTCGATTGTATACGTATTCATCCCTCGCGGATGGGAGATTCCGGTGCAGACCAACCTCTCCAACCTGAACCGCCGCAGGTTTCTCGCCGGTCTGACGGGACTGACGGCCGCCGGCCTGCTGGCCGGCTGCGGTGGCAACGGCAACGCAAGCAGCGGTGGCAAGAAGGGCCTGACCTTCCTCAACTGGGAGCAGGTCAAGGGCAACCCGCTGGAGCAGGCGATCCAGGCGTTCGAGAAGCAGTCCGGGACGCAGGTCACCATCCAGCCCGCGGTCACCCAGGAGTACGACACCAAGATGCGCACACTGATCGCCGGCGGCAGCCCGCCGGACGTGATGCGGATCAACGACGACTTCGTCCGCGGCTTCTCCCAGCAGGGTGCGTTGCTGGATCTGAAGCCCTACATCGAGAAGGACAAGCTCGACACGTCGCAGTTCGCCAAGGAGACGTTCGAGTTCCCGAAGCAGCCCGACGGCTCGCACACCGCGTGGGTGCTCGGGTACCAGCCCCGGCTGATCTTCTACAACGTCGACCTGTTCAAGCAGGCCGGCGTACCGCTGCCGCCGACGACCTGGTCGTCACAGGGCTGGACCTGGTCCGACTTCGAGGCCGCAGCGAAGAAACTCACCGATCCGGCGAAGAAGCAGTACGGCGCTCTCGTGTATCTGGACACCGGCTACGAGCAGACGTTCACGGTCAACCACGGCAGCGAGACCGGCATCTTCTCCCAGGACGGCACGCAGTTCACGCTCCCGGGCCCGAAGGAGACCGAGGCGCTGCAGTGGGCGACCGACCTGACCTGCAAGGACAAGGTGCAGCCGCCGTGGTCCGCGCTGCAGCAGGACAACGTGCAGAACCAGATGTTCGCGCAGGGAAAGATCGCGATGATGTTCGCGACCTTCGGCACGGTCCCGTACCTGCGGTCCGCGGTCAAGGACTTCACCTGGGACGTCGCTCCGCCGCCTGCTGACGTGGAGCAGAAGACCGAGTCGAGCGTGATCGTGTTCTGCGTCCCGAAGAAGGCGAAGAACCCGGACGCGGCCTGGGATCTGCTGAAGTACCTCGCGAGCGAGGAGGGCGGCAAGATCCTGCTCCAGGGCGGCGCCTTCACGCCGATCAACCTGAAGGCCGCGGCCGGGCTGGCGCCGAACGGCAAGGCACCCGCGCACATCGGGCTGTTCGCCGAGGCCGCGAAGCACCTGACCGCGACCAACCAGACCAAGAACACGATCGGCGCCCGCGAGCTGTACCGGCCCGCGCTGGACAACGCCTACAACTGCGAGAAACCCGTCGGTGACGTGCTCCAGGGCGTCAAGTCCCAGGTGGAGAACGCCTTGAAGGGTTGATGTCGATGGCAACCATCACGATGGCGCGCGACCGCGGCACCGTCCAGGTGGCCGACGTACGGCGGGCGCGACGCCGGCAGAATCTCACCGGCTGGTTGTTCATCAGCCCGATCGTGGTCGGGGTGGTGGCGTTCCAGTTCTTCCCGATCCTGGTCTCGATCGGCGCGTCGCTGACGGACTGGAACGGCATCTCGGCACCGAAGTTCGTGGGGCTGAAGAACTTCGTCGACCTGTTCGGCGACGATCCGTTGTTCCTGCAAACGTTCAAGAACACCGTCTACTTCACGCTGGCGAGCATCCCGCTGACGATCGGCATCGGCCTGGTCCTGGCGTTGCTGTGCGCCCGCCCGATCCGGGGTGTCGCGTTCTTCCGGACGGCGTACTTCGCGCCGTACGTGACGAACGTGGTGGCGATCGGGTTCGTCTGGTTCTGGTTCTTCCAGCCGGACAACGGGGTGATCAACGGGCTGCTCGACCAGCTCGGCATCCCCGGCCCGCAATGGCTGTCGAGCTCGAGCTGGGCGATGCCGGCGGTGATCATGGTCAGCGTCTGGCAGGGCATCGGGTACCCGATGATCATCCTGCTCGCGGGCCTGCAGGGCCTGCCGACCGAGTACTTCGAGTCCGCGAAGCTCGACGGCGCCGGAGCCTGGCGGCAGTTGCGGTACATCACGCTGCCGTTGCTGACACCGCATTTCCTGTTCCTGCTGATCACGCAGTTCATCACGTCGTTCCAGGTGTTCGGCCTGATCTACGTGATGACCAAGGGCGGGCCGGGCCACGCCACCAGCGTCTACATCTTCAACATCTACCAGAACGCGTTCAGCTACGGGAAGGTCGGCTACGCCTCGGCGATGGCGTGGATCCTCTTCGCGGTGATCGCGGCCGTCACCTACCTGCAGTGGAAGCTGCAGAAGAGGTGGGTGTTCTACACATGAGACTCGTCTCCAAAACCTCGCAGTACGTCGTGATGTCCTTGTTCGCCATCGTTTTCCTCGCGCCGCTGGTGTGGATGATCAGCGCCTCGCTCCGGCCGGAGGCGAAGGTGCTGAGCGTGCCGCCGAAGTTCCTGCCGTCGGACGCGCAGTGGGACAACTACCGGCAGGTGTTCGAGCTGATCCCGGTGTTCCTGTGGAACAGCGTGAAACTCGCCGGGCTGAACGTGATCGGGATCCTGATCGTCGCGTCGATGGCCGGCTACGCGTTCGCGCGGCTGAGGTTCGCCGGCCGGGACGCGGCGTTCATGGTGCTGCTCGCCACCTCGATCATCCCGGGGATCGCGTACCTGATCCCGCAGTACATCGTTTTCCGGCAGATCGGGTGGGTGGACACGCAGTACCCGCTGTGGGTGCCGAAGGTGCTCACGCCGGTGTTCGCGACGTTCCTGATGCGGCAGTCGTTCCTGACCGTTCCGCAGGAACTCGAGGACGCGGGCAAGATCGACGGTGCGTCCACGTTCGGCATCTACTGGCGGATCATGCTGCCGCAGACCAAACCGGCGCTGGCCGCGATCGGGGTGTTCACGTTCCTGGAGTCGTGGAACGACCTGTTCGGCCCGCTGATCTACATCAATTCCGAGAACCTGCAGACGCTGCCGGTGGCGCTGGCCCAGTTCCAGGGCGAGTACTTCACCCAGATCAGTCTGCTGATGTGCGGTGCGACGGTTTCCGTCGTACCGGTGATCGCCGTCTTCCTCTTTGCCCAGCGCTATTTCATCCAAGGCATCACGATGACAGGAATGAAGGGGTGAGCACCGTGCCGGACCGGCTCGTTGCCATGCAGATCGGAGCGGTTTCGTTCGTCGACGAAGGCGTCGACCAGACACTCGACATCCTGGCCGGCCGCGGCGCGGTGAACGCGCTGTTCCTGGCCACACCGACCTGGACCCGGGGGACCGGCGGCCGGCAGATCCCGGGGCACCCGCTCCCGGACCACGGTGTGGGTGAGTACGACCTCGGCTGGGTCGGCGGCAACTACGCGACCCCGCACCCGGAGTACTACGGAAATACTGTGCTCGGCGCGGTCGGAAAGGCGCCGGAAAATCCGGAATTCGACCTGCTCGGTGAGGTGATTCCGAAGGCCCGCGAGCGCGGCATGAAGTCGTTCGCCTGGATGGAGGAGAGCGGCGGTGCGCGTCAGCTGCGGACGTACCCGAACTTCGCCAAGGTGCTCGAGGTGGATGTCTGGGGACGGCCGGGGCGGCGACCGTGCTTCAACAACCCGGACTACCGCAACTGGCACCTGGGGTTCGTCGAGGACTACGTACAGAGCTACCAGCTCGACGGACTGGCCTGGTGCTCCGAGCGGCCCGGGCCGCTGAACATGCTGATGCAGGGCACGGTCGACGTAGCCGAGGTCGGTTGCTTCTGCACGCACTGCCGGCGGATCGCCCGCGAACGAGGCATCGACGTCGACCGCGCGCTGCGCGGGTACCGGGAGCTGGTCGACTGGAACCAGCGGGTCGGCGCCGGCGAGCGTCCGGTGGACGGCGCGTTCGTGACGTTCTGGCGGATCCTGCTGAACTTCCCCGAGGTCCTGGCCTGGCAGACGGTGTGGACCGAGAGCCAGCGGCAGTTGTACCGCGACATCTACGGGGTGGCCAAGGCGATCTCGCCCGAGGTCCAGGTCGGCTGGCACGTCTACCACAACATCTCGTTCAGCCCGTTCTACCGAGCCGACCAGGACTACGCCGAGATGGCGAAGTTCTCGGACTTCATCAAGGTCGTCATCTACAACAACTGCGCGGGTCCGCGGTTCTTCACCTGGGTGAAGAGCATCTGCGGTGCGCTGTTCGCCGACGCCGAGCCGGAGGACGTCTACCCGCTGATGATGAAGCTGCTGCAGCTCGACGAAGGCGACTACGAGAAGCTGCCGCAGACCGGATTCACCGCGGACTACGTACGGCGGGAGACCGAGCGGGCCGTCGCGGGTGTCGGCGGGCAGAGCAGGATCTACCCGGGGATCGACATCGACATCCCGGTCGGGGTCGCGAAACAGCGCGGGCTGGAGTCGCCGCGGGACCTCGGCACCAAGATCAACTGGGACGACAACGAGGGCGAGCTGACCCGGTGTACCCGGGAGTCCGTGCGGGACGCGACGCTGGCCGCGTTCGAGGGCGGCGCGGAGGGCGTCGTACTGAGCCGGAAATACTCGGAAATGCTGCTGGACAATCTTTCCGGCGCCGGCGACGCCGTCCGGAGTCTCGCGTGAAGCCCTGGTACCAAAGAACACTGCGGTGGGCGCAGACCAACCTCACCGAGAAGGACCCGACGCGGTACGACGCCGCCTGGTGGCGGGAGCACTGGCGGCGTACGAAGGTCCAAGGGGTGATCGTCAACGCCGGCGGCATCGTCGCGTACTACCCGAGCAAGTTCGAGCTGCACCATCGAGCGGAGTACCTCGGCGACCGGGACCTGTACGGCGAGATCGTCGACCTGGCCCGGCGGGACGGTCTGACGGTCCTCGCCCGGATGGACTCCAACCGAGCCCACCAGCCCTTGTACGACACACATCCGGACTGGTTCGCGGTCGATGCCGACGGCAACCCGTACCGGGCAGGCCGCCTGTACGTCGCGTGCGTCACCGGCCCGTACTACAAGGACTTCCTGACCGGGATCCTCGAAGAGATCATCGAGCGCAGCACCCCGGACGGCCTGACCGACAACAGCTGGAGCGGTCTCGGGCGGGACTCGATCTGCTACTGCCCGAACTGCCGCGACAGTTTCGGTCAGGAGCTGCCCACTGCCCCGGACTGGACCGACCCGGTCTACAAGCAATGGATCCGCTGGAGCTACGACCAACGGCTGGCGGTCTGGGACCTGAACAACGAGGTGACTCGGCGCGCCGGCGGTCCGGACTGTTTGTGGATCGGGATGAACGGGGGTGAGGTCGTTGCGCAGAGCAAGAGATTGCGCGACGACGTCGAGATCTGCAAGCGGGCGTCGATCTTCCTGCTGGACTCCCAGTGGCGGCACGAGGAGACCGGGTTCCAGGCGAACGCGGATTCCGGAAAACGCCTGCACGGGATGCTCGGTCCGAAAACCCTGATTCCGGAAAGTACCGCGATGTACGACGCCGGCGTTCCGACGTTCCGGCTCGGGAGCAAACCCGAGCCGGAGGCGCGGATGTGGGCGATCGAGGGCTGGGCCGGCGGGATCCAGCCGTGGTGGCACCACATCGGCTCGGTGCACGACGACCGGCGGCAGTACGCGACCGCCGAGCCGTTGTTCACCTGGCACGAGGAGCATGAGGAGTTCCTGGTCGATCGGGAGCCGGTCGCCACGGTCGGGCTGCTGTGGAGTCAGCGGAGCGTGGACTTCCACGGGAAGGACGAGCCCGAAGAGATCAGCCAGCTGCCGTACCGGGGCTGGGTGGATGCGCTGATTCGTGCGCGCATCCCGTACCTGCCCACGACCGAGGTGGATGAACGGTTCGAGGTCCTCGTCGTGCCGAACGTGGGCGTGCTGACGGATGAGCAATGCGACCAGCTGAGGGCGTACAGCGGGAAGCTCGTCGTGACCGGGGAGTCGGGGCTGTACGACGAGTGGGGCGATCGTCGCGACGGTTGGCCGTTGGGCGATCTGCTGGGCGTCCGGCACCAGGGCAAGCGGCTCGGCGACGGGACGGTGACGGACTGGGAGAACTACGACAGCCACAGCTACCTGCGGATCGAGGACCGATCCGTTTTCGACGGTGACACCGACGTACTGCCGTTCGGCGGGCAGCTGGAGGTCGTGGAGTCGCAGGCCCGGAAAGCGTTGTCGTGGATTCCGCCGTTCCCGATCTACCCGCCGGAGAAGTCGTGGATGGAGGAGCCGCACAGCGACGTACCAGCGCTGGTCCTCGGTGAGCGTACGGCGTACCTCGCGGCCGACCTGGACCGGTTGTACGCGAAGTACCACCATCCGGACCACGGGCAACTCCTGGCGAACCTGGTCCGTCACGACGGCATCCCGCTGCGCATCGAGGGCGTCGGCGTACTGGACTGCCAGCTGTACCGCCAGGGCGACCGGCACGTGCTGCACCTGGTCAACCTCGACCAGGGCGGCGCCTGGCGCGGCCGCCTGCAGGAGCTCACGCCCGCCGGTCCCTTCACGATCAAGCTCAGGGTGAACAGTCAGCGGGCGCGGCTCCTCGTCTCGGGCGGTGAGGTGGACGTGCAGGAGCAGGACGGCTGGATTACGGTCGGGGTAGACCGGATCACCGATCACGAAGTCGTAGTACTTGATTAAGGAGTTCCCTGTGGCAGTCGAGGTCACCGGCCCGATGGGCGAGCGGTACGACGAGATCCTCACCGAGCGGGCGCTCGGACTGATCGAGACGCTGCACCGTGCGTACGACGGACGCCGGCGGGAGCTGCTCGAGCGACGCCAGCAGCGCGTCGCGGAGATCGCGGCCGGGGCGTCGCTGGGGTTCCTTGCGGACACGAAGGACGTTCGGGACGACCCGGAGTGGCGGGTCGCGCCCGCTGCTCCGGGGCTCGTCGACCGGCGGGTGGAGATCACCGGCCCGACCGACCGGAAGATGACGATCAACGCGCTGAACTCGGGCGCCAAGGTGTGGCTGGCCGACCAGGAGGACGCGAACACGCCGACCTGGGAAAACGTTGTCGGCGGCCAGCTGAACCTGCTGGACGCGATCACCCGGAACATCGACTTCAGCACCGACACGAAGAGCTACGCGCTGAAGCCGGACGAGGAGCTCGCGACCATCGTCGTACGGCCGCGGGGCTGGCACCTGCCGGAGAAGCACATCCTCGTCGACGGCGAGCGCACCTCCGGTTCGTTGGTCGACTTCGCGCTCTACCTGAGCGCCTGCGCGCAACTGCAGCTCGACCGCGGCCAAGGACCGTACTTCTACCTGCCGAAGATGGAGTCGCACCTCGAGGCGCGGCTGTGGAACGACGTGTTCGTCACCGCGCAGGAAGCGCTCGGCATCCCCCGCGGGACGATCCGCGCGACCGTGCTGATCGAGACCTACCCGGCCGCGTTCGAGATGGAGGAGATCCTGTACGAGCTGCGCGAGCACTCGGCCGGGCTGAACGCGGGACGCTGGGACTACATGTTCAGCGTGATCAAGACGCACCGGACCCGCGGCGAGGACTTCCAGCTGCCGGACCGGAACAGCGTGACGATGACGGTGCCGTTCATGCGCGCGTACACCGAGCTGCTGGTGCGGACCTGCCACAAGCGTGGCGCGCACGCGATCGGCGGGATGGCGGCGTTCATCCCGAGCAAGGACCCGGCGGTGAACGAGCAGGCGTTCGCGAAGGTCGAAGCCGACAAGACCCGCGAGGCCGGCGACGGCTTCGACGGTTCGTGGGTCGCGCACCCAGGGATGGTCGAGACCTGCAAGGCCGTCTTCGACAAGGTTCTCGGCTCGAAGCCCAACCAGCTCGACAAACTCCGCGAGGACGTCGCCGTCACCGCGGATCAGCTGCTCGACGTCGCGGCCACGCCGGGTGAGGTCACCGAAGCCGGTCTGCGCAGCAACGTCAGCGTCGCCGTCCAGTACCTGGCCGCCTGGCTCGACGGTACCGGCGCCGTCGGCATCTTCAACCTGATGGAGGACGCGGCGACCGCCGAGATCTCCCGGTCGCAGATCTGGCAGTGGCGCCAGAACCAGGTCGCCCTCGACAGCGGGGAAACGGTCACCACCGAATTGGTCGAGCGGATCGCCGACGAGGAGATCGCGAAACTCGGTACGCCGGAGCGGTACGACGCCGCTCGTGCCCTGTTCCTCGAGGTGGCCCTCGCCGACGAGTACGTCGACTTCCTGACGCTGCCGGCGTACGAGCGCTTCAGCTGAACCTGGAGTCTGCCGCCGGGGGGTACCGATCCAGATCAATTTCGGTAATGGCCGTAAAGCGTTGACATCGACGCTCGTACGGCCCTACGGTCGCGCCATAAGTCGAGTTCAGGACGCCAGAAAGGCGGCACTCAATGGCGAAGCGCGCGAGCTCGGTTCCCCTGGCCGGTCAGACCCGGCGTGACTTCCTGCGATTGTCCGGTCTGACCCTGGCCGCGATCGGCGGCAGCTGGTCGCTGACCGGGTGCGGTCTGTTCGGTGACGACAGCAAGGCGGCCGACGGTCAGTCGACGCTGAAGATCGACTACGTACCGGTCGAGGTCCTGGACCCGCAGGTGATCACCAACGGCATGTGGATCCTCAGCCGGGGGATCTCCGAGGGCCTGGTGACCCAGAACGAGAAGGGCGACGGCGTGCTGCCGGCCGTCGCTTCCGAGTGGAAGGTCTCCGACGACCACCTGACCTACACGTTCACGTTGCGCGACAACGCGCAGTGGTCCGACGGCAAGCCCGTTGTCGCACAGGACTTCGAGCGGACCTACAAGCGGCTGTTCACGCCCGCGGCGACGTCGGCCGGTGGTACGACGCTCGGCGCGAACAGCTACCAGGTCTCGACCGGGATCAAGGGCGGCAAGGACTTCCTGGCCGGCGTACTGACCGACTGGTCGAAGGTCGGCGTGAAGGCGACCGGGGACCACGAGCTCGTACTGACCCTGTCCAACCCCAACCCGGACTTCCTGCTCGCGCTGACCCACCCGGCGATGCTGCCGCTGCCGATGGACCTGGTCGAGAGCAAGCCGAAGGACTGGCAGAACCCGCCGAACTACGTGTCCAACGGGCCGTACACAGTGATCGAGTGGGTCCAGAACTCGAAGCTGATCCTGGTGCCGAACGAGAAGTACTGGGACCGCGGCAACGTCAAGCTCGGGCGGATCCAGGTCAACCTGGTCGAGCCCAGCGCCGCCGCGACGGCGACCGTGGCGTACGAGAACGGCGAGACCGATCTGGTGCAGCTGGCCGGACCCGACGTACTGCGGTTCCAGAAGGACGCGAACCTGTCGAAGGAGCTCGAGCAGACCGAGAACTACAGCATCCTCTACCTCGCGAAGCTGCGTAGCCAGCACCCAGCGATGGAGGACGTCCGGGTCCGCAAGGCGTTGTCGCTGGCGCTCGACCGCAAGACCCTGGCGGGCGTGCAGCCGGGTCAGGAGCCGGGAGTCTCGCTGGTGACCAGCCGGACCGGGGGCTGGGACGAAAGCCTCGGGATCAAGGAGGACGTCGCCGAGGCGAAGCGCCTGCTCGCCGAGGCGGGCTATCCGAACGGCCAGGGCCTGCCGCCGGTGCGGATCCTCGTCGGCGTACCGGACACCACGCTGGCCGACGCGATGGTGGACAGCTGGACCAAGCAGCTCGGCATCAAGGCGAGTGTCGACCACGTCGAGTCCGGCGTGTACACCGAGCGGCGCTGGCAGGTTCAGAAAGGCAACTACATCGGCTTCTACTACGGCACGTTCGCCGGGCTGCCGACGTGGCCGACGATGGTCGGTTCGCTGTGGTCGCCGAAGAACGTGCAGGAGATCAGCCTGCCGGGCGACCAGTGGCAGAAGTACCAGTCCGTGCAAGAAAACAAGAACCTCAAGCCGGCGGACAAGACCGCCCAGCTCGACGCCATCCTCGCGGGCCACGCCTCGAAACCCGCGCTGGAGATCGGTGCGCTGGTCGACCAGGCCAACACCGAGCCGGACGACGCGAAGCGGATGGAGTTGTACAAGCAGGCCGCGAAGCTGCGCGAGGAGCAGTACCTGTACCTGCCGGTGCTCTGGCTGAGTCTGTTCCACGCGGTCAAGCCGAAGGTGAAGGGGCTGCAACTGCGGGCCTATCCGGACTACTTCTACCTCAAGCCGCTGAGCGTAGGGAGCTGACGTGGGGCTCGCCGGTTACCTCGGCAAGCGCGCGGTGCGCCTGGTCCTGTCGTTGATCGCAGTCTCGATGCTGACGTTCACTCTGCTGCAGCTCGCGCCCGGCAACTTCGCCGATCTGCAGCGGGTGAACAGCGGCGCCACGAACTTCGGCGGCGTCGGCACCGAGTCGATGGTCGGCGAGCTCGAGTCCCGGTACGGCGCCGACGTACCGGTCTGGAAGCAGTACCTGATCTTCATGAAGGGCGCGGTCGTCTGGGACTTCGGGCCGTCGTACAAGTACGCCAGCCGCAACGTCCAGGACATCATCGCGGAGGCGTTCCCGGTGTCGGCGACGCTAGCGCTGCTAGCGGTCCTGCTCGCGCTACTGATCGCCGTACCGATCGGGGTGTTCGCGGCGTTGCGGCAGAACACCAAGACCGACCACGCGACGATGTTCGCGGTCACCCTCGGGCACGCCTTGCCCAGTTACCTGACCGCGGCGTTCATGATCCTGCTGTTCTCCGCGACCCTGAAGTTGCTGCCGTCCGGCGGCTGGAACGGCCCGGAGGACCTGATCCTGCCGGTGCTCGCGCTCAGCCTCGGGCCGGCCGCGGTGCTGGCGCGGTACGTGCGGTCGAGCATGCTGGAGACCCTCCGCGAGGAGTACGTGACCGCCGCGCTGGCCAAGGGCGGTCCGCGGCGGACGGTCATCATCCGGCACGCGCTGCGCAACTCGCTGATCCCGCTCGTCACCGTGGCCGGCCCGCTGCTGGCGGCACTGATGACCGGCACGGTGTTCGTCGAGGCACTGCTCCGGATTCCCGGTCTCGGCCTGTACTTCGCGAACGCGGCGGCCAGCCGGGACATGCCGTTGCTGATGGGTACGGCGATGTTCTTCGCGCTGATCCTGATGGTGACCAACCTGGTCGTGGACCTGATCTACGGGCTCCTCGATCCCCGAATCCGTACCGTGGGAGGTGGGTCCCATGACGGCCACTGAGGGCGTCGAGGCCGTGGTCGGCAGCCTGAGTACCGGCGAACCGGAGCCGATGGAGCGCGGTACCACCGCGCGCGGCCCCTGGTCGCGGGCCTGGTCCCGGTTTCGCAAGCACCGGTTGGCTTTCGGCAGCCTGATCTTCTGCGCGTTGCTGATCCTCACCGCGATCGCGGCGCCGCTGATCGCGCCTTACGGGTATGAGGAAACCGACATCCAGCACAAGCTGGCGGGACCTGGTGCCCCGGGGCATCTGCTCGGCACGGACCTGCTCGGGCGGGACATTCTCAGCCGGCTGATCTACGGCCTGCAGACCGCGCTGACCGTGGCATTCGGCGCCGAGCTGACGGCGCTCGTGCTGGCCTTGGCGATCGGGCTGCTCGCGGGCTACCTCGGCGGCCGGGTCGAGTCGTTGCTGATGGCATTCACCGACGTGATGTACGCGTTCCCCAGCTACCTGTTCGCGGTCGTGATGGTCACCGTTCTCGGCCGCAGCATCTTCGCGCTGGTGGTCGCGATCGGGATCGCGTCCTGGGTCACCCAGGCGCGGCTGGTCCGGGCGCAGGTGATGACGCTGAAGGAGCGCGAGTACGTCGAGGCGGCCCGGTCGATGGGCGCCAAGGGCAGCACGATCGCGATCCGGTACATCCTGCCGAACGCGATCGGGCCGATCCTGGTCACCACCAGCTTCGCGATCCCGGCCGCGATCGCCGCCGAGGCAGGGCTGGCGCTGCTAGGGCTCGGCGTACAGCCACCGACTCCGTCCTGGGGCGCGATGATCAGCGAGGGCAGCCGGTACCTCCTGGCGGCGCCGCACATGCTGGTCGCGCCGGCGGTGCTGTTCGCCCTTACCCTGCTGGCGTTCACCTGGATCGGTGACGGCGTACGGGATGCTTTCGACCCGAGTGGAGAGCAGCGATGAGTGAAGGCGCGTTGCTGTCCGTCCGCGAGCTGCGGACGACGTTCCGGCGCGACGGCGCCGAGCCGTTGACGGCGGTCGACGGGGTGTCGTTCGACGTACGACGTGGGCAGGCCCTGGCGATCGTCGGCGAGAGCGGTAGCGGCAAGAGCGTCACCATGCGCAGCGTGATGGGGATCCTGCCGCGGACCGCGCGGATCACCGGCGGTCAGGCGCTGTTCGGCGGCCGGGACCTGCTGGCTATCGGCGACAAGGAGTTGCGCAAGGTCCGTGGTCGCGAGATCGCGATGGTCTTCCAGAGCGCGATGGAGGCGATGAACCCGACGCTGACCCTGGAGCGCCAGCTCACCGAACACCTGCTCTGGCACGGGATCTGCAACAAGGCCGAAGCGCGCAAACGCGCGGTTCGCGCGCTCGGCGATGTCGGGATTCCCGATCCGGAGAAGCGGATCCGCACGTACCCGTTCCAGTTGTCCGGCGGGATGCGGCAGCGCGCGATGATCGCGATGGCGATGGTGACCGAGCCGGCGCTGCTGATCGCCGACGAGCCGACCACCGCCGTCGACGTCACCGTGCAACGGCAGATCCTCGATCTGCTGGCGGAGCTGAAGAATCGCGGCACCGGCGTCATCATGATCACCCACGACCTCGGTGTCGCCCGCTACTTCTGCGACGACGCGGTGGTGATGTACGCCGGTCGCGTGGTCGAGCGGGCGCCGATGGGCCGGCTGCTCGACGACCCGCGCCACCCGTACAGCGTTGGCCTGCTCGGATCAGGTGTCGAGGTCGGTGGCCGGGACCTGCCGTTGCGGCCGATTCCGGGTAGCCCGCCGGATCTGTCGCATCGCCCCGAGGGCTGTCCGTTCCATCCGCGGTGCGCGCAGGCCGAGCTGCCCAGGTGTGCGACGGAGCAGGAGATCCTGACGATCGGTCCCGGTCGGGACGCCGCGTGCTGGAAGGTGGCCGTCGATGCCTGACGAACTGGTTCGTGCCGAGTCGGTGACCAAGGTCTTCCGGACCCGTGCCGGAGAGGTCCGCGCTGTCGACGACGTCTCGCTGACTGTGCATCGCGGCGAGACGCTCGGCCTGGTGGGGGAAAGCGGAAGCGGCAAGTCCACGATGGCGCGGTTGATGATGGGCCTGCAGACCCCGACGTCGGGCCGGGTCTCATTCGACGGTCGCGATCTCGGCACGCTCCCGGCCCGCGAGTTGCGGATGTTGCGGCCGCGGATGCAGATGGTCTTCCAGAACCCGTACGGTTCGCTGCTACCGCATTTCAGTGCCATCGGCAACGTGATGGAGCCGCTGCGCCTGCACGAACGGGGCGACAAGGAGTCCCGGCGTACCAAGGCCCTTGAACTGCTCGAGCTGGTCGGCATCAACACCGGGCACGCGGAGCTGTACCCTCGGCAGTTCTCCGGCGGTCAGCAGCAGCGCATCGCGATCGCCCGCGCGCTGGCCCTCGAGCCCGACCTCCTGGTCTGCGACGAGCCGACGTCGTCCCTCGACGTCTCGATCCAGGCCCAGATCCTCGAACTCTTCACCGACCTCCGCGACCGCCTCGGCCTGTCGTTCCTGTTCATCTCCCACAACCTCGCCGTAGTAGAACGCCTGGCCGACCGCGTAGCAGTCATGAACAAGGGCCGCCTGGTCGAGGAGAGCACCACCGAGGCCCTGTTCCGCTCCCCCCAAGACGACTACACCAAGCAACTCCTGTCCGCCGTACTCCCCATCCGCCAAGACTCAGCTCTGTAGCCGGGGTTGGGGAGGGTTTCTGCCCGTTTTGGGTAGGAAACCCTCCCCAAGTGACGGTGCTAGCTAGCTACGGCATTGGTGAGGGTGGTTGCGATGGTTCGAGTTTGGGGTTCTGTGCCTAGTAGGTAGGGCTGGGGGAGCCAGATGGTGTCGGTGGAGACTTTGTCGGCGTTCGGGCAGTCGGCCTCTGGGTAGGGTTGGCCCAGGCGGGTCGTGATGGCTTTGGATTCTCGGAGTACGGCGGTGTTGCGGTGCAGGGGGACGTAGCCGCTGGACGCTCGGGTGATTCCTGCGGCGGCGAGGGACTGTAGTGCGGCGTCGCGTCGGCCGGGGATTCGGAGCATGAACAGGTGCCGGCCGTGTGCTGTGATCGCCGGGTCGTCCGGGGCGAGCTGTATGCCGTCAACGTCGGAGAGCAGGTCCGTGAGGAGTCGCGCGTTGCGTTCGCGCACCTCCTGCAGCCGTGGGTGACGCCGAAGCTGGACGCGCAGGATCGCCGCCTGGAACTCGGTCAGTCGCAGGTTGTACCCAACCGCCTCGTGCTGGTACCAGCCGCCGCCCGGCACCCGCCCGACGTTCACCAGCGAGTACACGGCGCCTGCCAACTCCGAGGAGTCAGTAAGTACGGCGCCGCCCTCGCCGGCCGTGATGTTCTTGCTGCTCTGAAAGCTGAACGTGCCGAGGTCCCCGATCGCGCCGACCGGCCGCCCCTTGTACGCCGCCCCGTGCGCCTGAGCCGCATCCTCGATGATCGTCAGCCCGTGCTTGGCGCCGAGCGCGTTGAAGGCGTCCATGTCCGCCGGCCGACCCGCGAGATGGACGACAACGATCGCCTTCGTCCGCTCGGTGATCGCAGCCTCGGCCGCGACCGGATCGAGGAGATGAGTGTCCGCGTTCACGTCCGCAAAAACCGGGACCGCACCAACGAACAGCGCCGCCGAAGCGGTTGCGATAAAGGTGTACGGCGGCACGATCACCTCGTCACCAATGCCGACGCCGGCCGCTCGCAAGGCCACCGCGATGGCGAGCGTCCCGTTGGCGAGGCAGATCGCATGCCCTGCCTGCTGGTACTCCGCGAACTCCTGCTGGAAGGTAGCAACGACATCCCCGCTCGTGCTACCCCACTTCCCCGAGTTCAGCACGTCCAGCAGGGCCTTCGCCTCTTCGTCGCCGTACTCCGGCCACTCCGGCATCCCGGACATCCCAGACGTCATGGTGTGATCACCCATCTGTTGTCTCCAGCAACGATATCCGCGGTCAGTTCGACGAAGGTCCGGCCGAGCCGTACCACCGTCTGGGCCGAACCCTTACCCTCCTTCACAATGGGGCCAGTGCTCGGTACGGCGAGCAACACCGCAGCGCCAGGCACCGGCTCCGAAGCCTCAGCCCGTACGGCGAGACCGTCCGGATGCGGCTCGACCGACAGCTCGACTCCACGCCGGCTGCGCTCCCAGCTGTTGATCCGGGTTGCCGTCCACCACGGCATCCCGCGCCGACGGGCCTCCGCAGCGAGCTCGATACACGCCGCTCGAGTAGGTGGCCGCAGGTGCAGATGCGGCCCGTGGAACAGGAAGTGTGCAACGCCGTGCACCGACTGAGCGCCGTCCAGGATCACATCCCGGACAGAAGCGTGCCCAGCCCACGCGAGATCCTGGGTGTGCAGCGGCAGGTTGAGTACGTCGTACATCCGGTTGCCTTCAGCAACCGGTGTCATCGGGAACGAAACGTGCGCGGTGCCGAACGTGAACCCCACATCACCTTGTTTACTGGGCCCGCGCGACTCGTCGATCTGGATGCCGAGTCGTTCGCACCAGGTGTAGAACTCAGTCCATCCCTCCCAGCGGGTGAAGTGATTCTTGTTCGAGACGATCTGCTCGGTTCCGGTCACGGCTTGCGCCCACGCGTACTGCGCCCGCATCTGCGGCCAGCCCCAGACCGCGAGATCCGCGTCGCCCATCGCGTTGTAATGCAGGGCGTTCTCGTGCCCAGCCGCGGTGATCGCCTCGTACAGCTCGGGCGAGTATCCGCCCGGAAACACGTGGCACCACGTCACCTGAACATCCGCCTCGGCGAACGCGTCGATTGCCGCCTGGCCGTGTTCCTCGACGTTCTGGTCGGAGTCGTGCGACATGTGCGCGACGGCGTCGACGCCGGCCGGCCAGTACCAGAGCCACGGCACTGCCGCGCCGGCCTGTGAAGTGCCCCACCACAGACTCTGCGCGAACAACAAGCACCACCAGTCGGCGTGCGGCTGGTCGAACATTGGTACGGCGCTCGGCGGCGGATAAGTGTGCTCGTACGTCGGGAGCAACTCCGGCTCACCCGGCGGCATCGCCCGGTCCCGCTCGAAGCTGAGCACCATCCCGTCCTCGCACTTGAGGATGCCGTCGTCGATCGGCGCGGTGCCGTCGGCGGCCGGTGCACCGTCGGCGGTGACGGCGTACCCCTGCTGGATCCGGACGATGGTCTGCCACAGGTCGACGCCGTACGTCAGCACGACACCCGCGTCGAGCCGGCGGAGGGTGACCGCGGCCGTGTCATCGTCCTGCCAGCGGGCGAGCACCTCGACATCCTGGCCAGTGAGTCGACGACCGCCGACGGCGTGGAGTGCGACCGGTGGGCGGGATGACCAAACAGGGGTTTCGGACAGTACGACGTGGCCGCCCGGGACGCTGGCGCCCGCCGAGACACCCGCGAGCGCGGCCAGCGGACCGGGGTCACCGACGAGGATCAGCACACCGCCGTCGCGCACCCACTGCTCGAGACCGTCGTTCGGCCTGGTCTCCGGGGTGGTCGCGAAGACCAACACCGAGACGTCGTTGTCCGCTTCGCGAGGGGAGATCGAGCGGTACGGCAGCCGCAGGTGCCCGAGCACCTCGGCCAGATAGACCCACCAGGCGTCCTGACCCGCCTGGTGGGCCCGCTCGGTCGCCGCCCGGCTGTCCACCACTGCGACTGCGTGAAGGGGTTCTGGCACGCGACCAACCCTGCCCCAGGCGTCCTTCTTCGGCAAGGCCTAAATAGCTGTTATGGACGACCGTAATAACTAGCGCGGAATCTTCTCCACCAGCAGTTGGTACGGGCGTGGTGGCCGGCCGAGCTTGCTCGAGCGGGGTGGCGGCATCGGCCAGGCCAGCCCCTCGTCGACGAGCGTGCTCAGTGTCCGGCGGGCAGTTCGCAGGGTGACGCCGAGGAGTTCGGCGACCTTCTCCGCGTCGACGACCCGCTCGGTGTCGTTCGCGTTCTCCAGCTGCTCGGCCAGCGTGGCCAGGATCTGCAGCGCGCGCGAGTCGCCCGGCACCGGCCGCTCGGCAGCACGCGTACGTTCTCCAGGAACCTGCAGGACGAAACCGTGCGGCCCGACCACGAACGCGGTCCCGCCACCCGCCGCCTTGTCCACCGCGGATTGCGCGTTCACCTCCGCCTCGCGGGTCGACGTACCGAGTCCGATGCCGACCTCGAGCCGGATCCCCAGCTCCTCGGAGATCCGGTCCAGGAACGGCGCCATCGACAGGTTGTCGGTTGCCAGCCGCAACGAGCCCATCGTCGTGACGATCAGGAAGCTGTGCTCGTCACGCGGCACCACCGCCGCGTCCATCGGCCGCGCGTCGCGCAGCAACTCGCGGTGCAGCGACAGCCGCAACTCCTGGTACCAGTACGCGCTGGCGCTCGCATGCGCCGGCAGCGAGGCGGCGGGGACCCGGACGATCATCGTGACGATCCGGGACTCCTCGAGCTTGGCGCCACTGCCCATCAGGATCGCCGTCGTCAGGGCCTGCCGGATCGTCATCGACGACGGCGTCATCCGCAGGGTCGGTACGCCGGCCTTGCGCAGCGCCACATCGACGGTAGGCACGGTCGTCACCGCCCCGGTGGTCCGCCCGCGCTCGTGCAGCGTGCGGTGGAAGTCGAGGAACGTCTCGGCCGACTCGGGACCGGTGTATTCCTTCAGCCGTACGCCGGACGCACTCAGGCCGATCTCTTCGTAGACATGCGTGAGATCGCGCCGCGACATCGTGTCGACGCTGATCCGGGCCGGATCGAAGACCTTCTCGAGCACGCCGCGAAGCAGGGTCGAGAACAACGCCGGCCCGCCGCTCGGCACGTACGTCGCCGGCACCGGCAGCCCGCCCGCGACCGCCACGTCGTACGGCAGCGGTCCCGCGAACAGGAAGGAGTCGACACGGGAGGCGATCCGGGCTGCCTGCTCATGCGCGTCGTGCTCGTCGGCGTACTGGGCGGTGACCAGCCGCAGACCGGGATTGTCCAACTCGCGCGCCAGATTGATGATCCGCCGCACAATCTGCTCCGCGCCAACAACACCAACCGTCACCTGTTCGTGGGTCGCCATGTCAGCGCCGCCACCCGCCCGCGATAAGGACCAACACCCAGCCAGATTAACCGTCCCCAGCCAGCTCAGTTCGCCTCAGGGCGTCGATCGGTTTGCGGTAGTCTGGGGAGGAAGGAGGTGGTCGGTGATGTCTGAGCCAACATCAGCGCCTGACGCTCTGGACCGTGCCGACGCGTCCTATTGGCAACGGCAGGATCTCGAGGAGCTTCTGCGCGGTACCGAGCCGCTCCGCGAGGACGAGTCGTTCGAGATCCCCGATCTTGCTGAAGATGATTGGGACCGGTTCGTCCGGGCGATCCACGAGTGACGGTTGGGACCGTCCTGCTCGACACGAACGTATTCACCGCTTGGCTGAAGCCGCGCTCAACGCTCGTGCCGCTGTACGGGAAGCACGTCTTCGGTCGGCGGATCGCCATTGCACACCAAACGGTGGCAGAGGCTCGGTACGGCGCGGTCGTCGCGGGGTGGGGTGACAAGCGACTGGACAACCTGGAGCGTCTGATCCATCGGAGTGCGGTGCTTCCTGCCGACAACGAGACGACCTGGGTGTACGCGCGGTTGCGGGCGGAATGCAGGCATTCGGGGCATCCGCTACATCAGAAGCAACATCAGGGTGATCTGTGGATCGCGGCGACCGCGCTCCGGTGGCACTTGCCGCTTGTCGCTCACGATGCCATCTATGTCGAGTGCCCTGGACTCGAACTTCTTACCGAGCTCTCGCCCACCTGATCACCGCGGGTCCGGTGGGTCGACGTTGACGGTGGGGATTCCGCCGCCGGCTCGGGCGATGATGGCCAGGGACGGGTCGGTGGTGGGGTTGCTCTCGCGGTGGACGGTGAAGGACGGTACGTGTACGAAGTCGCCGGCGACCGCGTCGAGGTACTCGTCGGTGCCCTCGAACTCGAGGCGCAGTACGCCTGACACGATGTAGAGGCTGCTCTCGTTCCGGTCGTGGTGGTGCCAGCCGGAGATCGCACCGGGCTGCGTGATGACCTGGCCGGCCCACAGGATCGGGAGCTCGAAGGCTCGCATCCGGAGCATGCCGGCCGTCGGGTCGGCGGCGACCAGGTCACCAGCTTTGATCACACGGACCGGCTCAGTCATGACACCAGTCTGCCGCCGCGCGAGCTGCCCGGCTATCGGGCGGCGCGTATGGTTCGGCTATGGCGAGGATTGTGTTGCGGGTCCGGCTGATCAGTGGCGACCAACTGGATGTCACCTACGACGAGCCCGGCGCGGCGGACGACGTGACTGTCCAGCATGCCGTCACAGCACTCGCGAGTGATGGCGGACTGCTGAGGTGCAGACACGGCGATCGGGACATGGTGCTGTACTCCCGCGGAGTCGCCGCCGTCGAGGTCGCGCCACGCGGCGCGGTGCTGTAACCGGAATGCCCCGGCTGGATCGCCGGGGCATTCGGAGTGGTCAGCGTGTCGGGTAGGCCGCGTCGACTTCTACCTCGACGAGCCAGCCGCCGACCGGGAGGTTCTCGATCTCCAGGGCGAAGCGCGACGGGCGGGCCTTGTTGACCACGAACGGTTTTGCGGGTGCCGCCGTACCGAGGGGGACGGGGACGTAGGCGCCGGTGGTGAGGTCCGTGTTCGCGAAGTACTGGCGGTATGCGCGGTTCCACCCGGCGAAGTCGGCGACTGTCGCGCCGGCGGGGTTCTGCAGGAAGACCCGCATCGTGTAGACGTCGGCGTAGGACAGCCCCGCGGCCGCGAGGTTCTCGCCGATCCGCCGGAGTACGTTGATCCCTTGGGCTTCGGTGATGGTGACGCCAGCGGGCAACGTCCCGCCCGGGAAGATCGCGGTGTCGATGTACGACGCCTCGGACCCGGCCGGAGCGCCCGTGTTGAGCGCCGACGGCCCGATCCCACTCGTCTTGTAGACCGGCGTGTTGGCGCCTATGCCGACACCGGTCGCGATCATCGGGTTGGACTGCCCGGCGGGCAGGGCGGGTACGACGGTGCCGGGTTTCGGCGGCTTCGGCCGGTCCCACCAGCCGGCCGCCGTACCGGCGCCTGCTGTGAACGACACGACCAACGCGACGGAACCCGCGATCAGAGAGGTGCGCTTCATCGGCTCGCCACCCGACTGTGCAGGGCGGTCACGGCCGCGCGGGCGGACACCATCGCACCGTGCTGCCAGGCGATGGCGTGGGACAGGTGGTCGCCCGCGAAGTAGATGTTGCCGGTGGCCTCGAGCAGCCGGGCGTAGATCCCGTCGGTCTGTGACGGCCAACTGACCCAGGAAGCCTCGGAGTACTTGGTGCCCATCCAGTTGACCGAGAACGACGCCTTCACGTCCTTCGAGTAGACGTCACCGTGCATCTTGGTGCCTTGCATCAGCGCGCGCTCCAGCCGGGCCGCCGGCGTCAGAGCGCCGTACGCGTTGGCGTTCGCGCCGGTGTTGTAGTAGCCGATCACCGTGCCGCGGTCGCCGTGGAAGCCGTACGACGGGTACCAGGTGTTCACGGTGTCGAGGCTGCTGTTGGTGATACCTCCGTAGATCCGGTGGTCCTCCTCCCACCAGCGGCGGCCGTACTCGATACCGATCTTGCCCGCGTTCGTCGGCCGGGCGTACTTGAGTGCCTCGACGATCGGCGCCGGCAGGTTCGACGGGACCTTCGCGGCCAGGTGCGGTGGCAGCGTGCAGATCGCGTAGTCCGCGGTGATCATCTTGGTCCGCGATCCGGTCTTGTAGGTGACCTGGACACCGTTGCCGGTGTTGGTCATCCCCGTCACCTCGGCGCCGTACCGGATCTTGTCCTTGCCGACGGCCCGCTCGAACGCGTACGGGATCCGGTCCATCCCGCCGACCGGCTGGAACATCATCACCGCCTGGTCCCAGCCGAACTCGAACGAGAAGTAGTTGCCGACACCGCTGGCGAAGACGTCGCTCAGTGCGTACGGCGCGGCCGTCGTACCGGCCTCCATCCCGGCGCCCGGCTCGACCGTGTACCCGCGGCGGCCGTCGGTCCCGGTGTACGCGAACCCGGAGGCCTTGTTCCCGATCGAGCCGAAGCTGCTGAGGAACCCGATCAGCGCCTCCTTGTCGGTCGCGGTCAGCATGGCGTCGAGTGCGCCCTGATCGGCGGCCGTGGCGAGCAGCTCGGCGACGTAGCCGTACACGTCCGCCTTGGCGGTGCGGTGCCGGATCGGCTTGTTCGACAGGCTGGTGGTGCCTTCACGGTAGAGGTACGCGTCCGCGTTCTGGTTGACGAACGGCTCGATCGCGACGCCGAGCTCGCGGCAGTAGTCGAGCGTCACGTGGTGCTGCGGCAGCCGCGCCGGACCGGCGTTCATGTACTGACCGGGTGAGAAGGTCGCGCGCTGGGTGTTGCCGGCCAGGTCCGTCTCGACGGTGCCGCCGCGTACGGTCCAGTTGCGGCCGCCCGGGCGTTGCCGGGCCTCGAGCAGCGTGACCTGGTAGCCGGCCTTCAGGAGTTCGTACGCCGAGGTGAGTCCGGCGATCCCGGCGCCGAGGATGACGACGTGCTTGGCGCCTCGGCCGTTGAGATCGGCCCGCGACGGGGCGGCGTACGCAGGAGTCTCGGCGACGCCCGTGAGGCCGAGCGCCGACATGGTGGAGTAGAGCACCCCCGCACCACCGGTGATTCCGACCTGCTGCAGGAATTGACGTCTGGTCTGCGCCATGCCTTCTCCTCACTGAGCAACTGGGTAGCTGACCAGAAAGGTAAGGACATGGTGTTTTCGGAGCGTGACAGGACCGTAACGTATAGACGCTCGTACTGACAGGTATGTTTCGGCTTAACGAACCTGTTGGAGCATCGCCTTCGCCGCGCCCGCGATCTCCGTGTAGACGCCGGGCTTGCCGGGTTGGGCGCAGCCCTGGCCCCAGGAGACGACACCGAGCAGTCGACCGTTCAGGACGAGCGGACCGCCGGAGTCGCCCTGGCAGGCGTCGGTCCCGCCCGCGAGGTAGCCGGCGCAGACGTTGGTGGCGGCGGCGTACCCGTTGGAGACGTAACTCTTGACTGCCAGGCAGGCCTTGTCCCCGAGGTCCGGTACGGCGGCCTTCTGCAGGGTCTCGTCCGGCCCGGTGTCCTGCGTGTCACCCCAGCCGTACACAGTCGGTACGGCGCCTGCCCGGTCGGCTCGTGCCCGAGTCTCCAGAGGCAGTACCGGGACGCCGATGAACGGCTTCGCCAACGTCAGCACCGCAACGTCGTACCGGTGGTCTTTCGTGTTGTAGCCGGAGTGGACCCACGCTTTGCTGATCGCCGACACCCGGCCGACCGAGTCGTCCGCGAGGTCCGCCCGCCCCTGCACCGCGTAGTACGTCGACACCGGCTCGTCCATGCAGTGTGCGGCCGTCACGATCTTGTCGGGTGCCACCAAGGCAGCTCCGCAGTACCGGCCGCTCGAGGACATGGACTGCGTGTTGTTCAACGCGATCGCCCAGGGCGCCTCGGTCGTGCTCGCGACCGTCCCTCCAACGACCACCGGCTTCGCGCCCGCCGTGACAACCAGCAGAACCCCAACAAGAAATACAGCCCGCTTCAGCATTCACTACTCCACGTGAGACAACGATCGCTCCAAGTAAAGTCCCACACCGAGCGCGATCGTCCACAGCCCCCACGCCGTACTCCCGAGCAGTCCGGCCGCGTCCCACACCGGGAACCCGGGGAACGCGGTCGCCAGGATGTCGCCCTGGTTGGCGAAATACAGCACGCTCGCCGCGAGCCCCATCCACCCGATCCACCGCGGCAGTGCACGCGTCCGCAGTATGGCGACACTCACCAGCGCGCTCCATGCGATCGCGAGCAACTGTCCCAGGTGCTCACCGAGCAGCGCGCCGCCGAATTGATGTTGTGCTGTCCAAGCCATGACTGCCGTCGGGTCCCCGTCCGCATATGCGCGAGCCAAAGGCGGTACGACGAAAACCCAGCGCAGGAAGCCGATCAGCGACAGCAGGACCGACGTGGCGCCGAGCGCAGTCGCAACACGCAACGGCTGATTGATTGCCCGCGGCAACATCAGGATCGGGATCGCGAGCAGCCCGTACGTCCAGGCGGTCGCGAACCAGGTCCAGGTCAGTCCGGAGCCGCCCTCGACGTACTCGGTCAGCACCTTGCCGGCCGGCTCCCGCAGGATGTCCGGCCAGTCGAAGGTTGCGGACAGCACGGACGCGGCGGCGGCGAAGCTCAGCGCGGCGACGACGAACAGGATTCCAGTGGTACGGCGCATGATTCCCCCAAATAAATTGTACGGTGTACAGAGATAGTGTGCGCGTAATTCTGTACGCTGTCCAGAGATGGCTACGCGAGGGCGGCCCGGGCCGCGACGAACCCTGACCGAGGACGAGCTGCTGGATGCCGCGCTCCAGCTGCTGGACGAGGGCGGGCAGGCGTCGATCCGCGGGATCGCGGCGAAGGTCGGAGTGGCGCCGAACGCCGTCTACACCTATTTCCCGGACAAGTCCGCGGTGATCGCCGCGCTGATCGAGAGGCTGCTCGGCGACGCCGACACCGGCGGATTCGCGGACGAGAGCCGACCGTGGCGGGAGCGGATCGAGGCGCTCGCGCTCGACCTTCGCGCGAACCTGGTCGCGCATCCGGGTGCCGGCGCGCTCCTGATGAGCGGTCCGATGGACGGCCCGCGGACGACGGCGCTGAACGAGCGTCTGCTCGGTCTGCTCATCGACGCCGGCCTCGACACGGCCGACGCCGCGCGGTCGACGTACCTGCTGATCGTCTACGTCCTCGGGTCGATCGCCCTCGAGGTAGCGGACGAGACCGATCCCGGACCGCTACCGCCCGAGGACGCACGCGTGGCCCGGCGGCGTGCGACGTACGACCAGATCCCGGCTGAGGTCTTCCCACGGTCAGCCGCGGCAGGGCCGACGATGGCGCGCTTCATCACCACCGAGCAGTACCTGTGGGGTCTGCGCCGGATCCTGGATGGCATCAAGGGCTGACTGGCGCCTGCAGACTGCCGTAGCGCTCCATGCGTTGCCAGCGGAGCCGGGTGCCGGCCAGTGCGGTGAAGACCGACTGGATGACCACCAGGTACATCAGCTGCCGGTAGACGAACTGCTGCAACGGCAGCGTCCACAGCGGTCCGGCTCGCTCCCCGTCCAGCCGGAATGCGTAGAAGCCCATGAGCAACTGCAGTACGACGAAGGCGACCCAGACCGACAGCACGCGGACCGGGTTGAGGAACACCAGGCCGTAGATCGCGAACACGTCCACTACAGGTGCCAGCAGCGGCAGCAGCACCTGGAAGAGCATGAGGTACGTCAGACCGCGACGGCCGAACTTCCCGGCCCGACCGCCCTGCACCATCGCCCCGCGGTGTTTCCACATCGCCTGGAGCGTCCCGTAGCACCAGCGGTACCGCTGCCGCCACAGTGCGCCCAGCGACGCCGGCGCCTCGGTCCACGCCACCGCACTCTCCTCGTAGACCACCCGCCACCCGTCCCGGCACAGCGCCATCGTCAGGTCGGTGTCCTCGGCCAGCGTCACGTCACTCAGTCCGCCGATCCGCTCCAGCGCCGTACGACGGAACGCGCCGACGGCACCGGGCACGGTGGGCATGCACTCGGCGAGGTCGAACAACCGGCGGTCCAGGTTGAACCCGATCACGTACTCGATGTGCTGCCAGCGGCCGAGCAGACCGCGCCGGTTGCCCACCTTGGCGTTGCCCGACACCGCCCCGACGGACGGGTGCCCGAACGGCTGGATGAGCTTGCGGACGGCGTCCGGCTCGAACACGGTGTCGCCGTCGACCATCACGATCAGCTCGAACCGGGCCGCTTGCAGCCCGGTGTTCAGCGCGATCGGCTTGCCCGAGTTGGCCTGCCGGATCACCCGGACCCCAGGGATCTGCAGTGCTTCGACCAGGTCCGCCGTACCGTCCGTCGACCCGTCGTCGACGACGATCACCTCCAGCGGGTGGTCCGAGGCGACCAGCGAGCGGATCGCGGCCTCGATGCCTGCGCTTTCGTTGTACGCCGGAACGATGACGCTGACCGGTTCCGTCACCGGGGGGCCGTACGACCAGCCTCGCATCTTCACGTGCCGTCGGGCCGCGATGACCGTGGTGATCGCGCGCAGCACGCTCAGCGCGCCGGCGGCGTACAGCAGCCAGCCGATCAGGGTCAGTACGGCGTCGCTGATCCGCATCGCCCACATCACCGCGAGACCGCGGCCGCGGTCCAGCACACTCGCTTTACGGGTGGGGTCCGGCAGACCGACCGCTTCGCTGACCGTTGCGAACCGGAAGCCACGTGCCTTCAGCCGGGGGAGCAATTTGCTCAGTGCCTCGACGGTCTCGCTGCGGTCGCCTCCCGCGTCGTGCATCAGCAGCACCTGTCCGGCCGTGCTGCGCGGCATCGAGTTGGCGATGACCTGTTCGGTCCCGGGCTTACGCCAGTCCTCGCTGTCCTGCGTGCTCAGCACGCTGAGGTAGCCGGCCTTCCGGATCTCCTGGAGGCTTGCCCAGTCGCGGTCGTTCAATGCGCTCGGTTCGGACGAATAGGGCGGCCGGAAGAGCGTCGTACTGGTACCTGTCGCTCCGGCGAGGATGAGCTGGCTCTGCCGGAACTCGAGCGCACGGCGCCAGGAGGCCGCGGTCGACAGGTTCGCGTGGGTGAAGGTGTGCAGGGCGATCTGGTGCCCTTCGGCAAGGATCCGCCGGGCCAGCTCCGGGTGCGCGGCGACCTCGGTGCCGATGACGAAGAAGGTCGCGTGCACGTGCTGCTGCCGCAGCAGGTCCAGGATCTTGGGCGTCCAGACCGGGTCCGGGCCGTCGTCGAACGTGAGCGCGATGGTGCGGGCCTTCGGTGACGCGGACCGGGGAGTGCCCTCGCCGGCGTCGATGACCGGTCCGCCGGTGAGGATCTGCCGCGGTACCGTTCCGTAGCTACCGGTCTGCTGGACCGCGCCCTCGGACAACGTACCGAGCATGTGGTGCGTGTAGCCGTTCAGCAACAGCATGCTGGCCAGGCAGACCAGCAACATGGTCAGCACGACCCAATGCGTGCGGAGCGGGACCGGCTTGGCCCGCCGCGCGACAGGTCTGCTCACGGCGTCGTCGGCGTCTTGGTCTTACCGGGCGGCGTGGTCGGCTTGTTGCCGCGTGTCGTGGTGGTCGTCGCCGTCGGAGTAGGTGTGGCGGTCGTCGGCGAGTTCGTCCGGCCCGGCGGCGTGGTCGTGGTCGTCGGAGCAGTCGTCGGTACGACGGTCGGCGGCGGCACCGGAGTCACCGGCGGGACAGTGGTCGGGACGGTCGTCGGACCTGAGGTCGGTACGCCGGTGGGGGTCGTCGACGGAGTCTGCGGCGTGGAGGTCTCGCTCGGCCCGTCACCCGGCGTACCGGAGGTGTCCCCGGTCGTGGGCCGCACTGTTTCGATCGCGATTTCGGCCGGCGGAGCGGTCGGCCGGTGCTTGGGCTTGGCCGCTTCCGGGAGCGGAATGAGCGGGGTGTCCATCCGCGGCCCGCCGAGAAGGCTACTGACCATGAGCACCAGGTAACCGACGGTAGGTACGGCGAGGAAGGCGCCAGTTCTGCGGATGGTGCGACGGCGACGCCCGGTCGCGTCGAGGAAGACCGGCCGCCGGGGGGAATGCGGTTTCACAAGGGCGAGAGCTTAGTCGAATCGAGCGGAAATTGGGACGTTCCAAGTCTTGCAACAAGCTGCAAGCCCTTGCCCGGTGAATTCTCGAGACCGAAACACCCGGGGGTTCGGTGACCGGGGGTCGGGGTGGCTACTGTCGTCAGGTGCAGAAATGGCCTGGTCGTCCTTACCCTCTCGGCGCCACGTACGACGGCGCCGGGACGAACTTCGCGGTGTTCTCGGAGGTTGCCGATCGAGTGGACCTGTCGCTGATCGGCGACGACGGATCCGAGCAGCTGGTGCAGCTGACCGAGGTGGACGGGTTCGTGCACCACGCCTACCTCCCCGGAGTGCAGCCGGGACAGCGCTACGGCTTCCGGGTGCACGGGCCGTACAACCCGTCCGAAGGCCACCGGTGCAACCCGTCCAAGCTGCTGCTGGACCCGTACGCGAAGGCTGTCGACGGGCAGCTCGACGGTGACGAGTCGCTGTTCAGCTACCGGTTCGCGAAGCCGGACGAGCTGAACACCATGGACAACCGTGAGCACACCATGCTCTCGGTGGTGACCAACCCGTTCTTCGACTGGGGCAACGACCGCCCGCCGGGCCACGCGTACCACGAGACGGTGATCTACGAGGCGCACGTCAAGGGCCTCACCAAGACGCATCCGGGCCTGCCGGAGAACATCCGCGGCACGTACGCCGGGATCGGCCACCCGGCCGTCATCGAGCACCTCAAGGAGCTCGGGGTGTCCGCGATCGAGCTGATGCCGGTGCATCAGTTCGCCCAGGACGGCCACCTGCAGGAGCTCGGCCTGTCGAACTACTGGGGCTACAACACGATCGGCTTCTTCGCGCCGCACAACGCCTACTCGTCGACCGGCACCCGCGGCCAGCAGGTGACCGAGTTCAAGGCGATGGTGAAGGCGCTGCACGAGGCGGACATCGAGGTGATCCTCGATGTCGTCTACAACCACACCGCCGAGGGGAACGAGTTCGGTCCGACGCTGTCGTTCAAGGGCATCGACAACGCGGCGTACTACCGGCTGGTCGACCAGGACAAGACGCACTACTACGACACCACGGGTACCGGTAACAGCCTGCTGATGCGGCACCCGCACGTGCTGCAGCTGATCATGGACTCGCTGCGCTACTGGGTCACCGAGATGCACGTCGACGGCTTCCGCTTCGACCTCGCGGCCACGCTGGCCCGCCAGTTCCACGAGGTCGACCGGCTGTCGGCGTTCTTCGACCTGGTCCAGCAGGACCCGGTGGTGAGCCAGGTGAAGCTGATCGCCGAGCCGTGGGACGTGGGCGACGGCGGCTACCAGGTGGGCAACTTCCCGCCGCTGTGGACGGAGTGGAACGGTAAGTACCGCGACACCGTGCGCGACTTCTGGCGGGGCGAGCAGTACACCTTGGCCGAGTTCGCCTCCCGGCTGACCGGCTCGTCGGACCTGTACCAGGACGACAGTCGCCGGCCGCTGGCCAGCATCAACTTCGTCACCGCTCACGACGGCTTCACGCTGCGCGACCTCGTGTCCTACAACGAGAAGCACAACGCGGCGAACGGTGAGGGCGGCAAGGACGGCGAGAGCCACAACCGCTCCTGGAACTGCGGTGTCGAGGGCGCGACGGACGACCCCGAGGTACTGCGACTGCGCGCGAGGCAGCAGCGCAACTTCCTCACCACGCTGCTGATCTCGCAGGGAGTGCCGATGATCGCGCACGGCGACGAGCTGGGCCGGACGCAGAGCGGCAACAACAACGTCTATTGCCAGGACAACGAGATCGCCTGGGTGGACTGGGGGCTCGGCGAGCCGCAGAAGCACCTGCTCGAGTTCACCCGGGCCGTCGTCCGCCTCCGCAACAACCACCCGGTGCTGCGCCGTCGCCGCTTCTTCCACGGCGACACCGGGATCGACGGACTCGGGGACCTGGTCTGGTTCGCGCCGAAGGGCGCCGAGATGCAGAACGGCGACTGGCAGCAGAACGACGCCCGGGCGATCGCGGTCTTCCTGAACGGCGACGCGATCTCCGAGCCGGACCTCCGCGGCGAGCCGGTGGTCGACGACTCGTTCCTGATCCTGCTGAACAGCAACTACGAACCGGTCGACTTCCTCCTCCCACCCGAGGAGTACGGCGAGAACTGGACGGTCGTCGTCGACACGACGAGTGCTACCGGCGCCGGGACCGACGAGCCACACGCCGCCGGCACCACGGTCCAGCTGGAGGCCCACAGCACGCTGGTCCTGACCCGCCCGAGGCAGGCCGCCGGATGACGGGGGTCCCGCAGGCCACCTACCGGTTCCAGCTCCGCGCCGAGTTCGGCTTCGACGCCGCGGCCGCGGTGGTCCCGTACCTGGCCGGCCTCGGGATCTCCCACGCGTACCTCTCCCCGATCCTCCAGGCCGCACCCGGTTCCACCCACGGGTACGACGTGGTGGACCACAGCCGGCTGTCCGAACCGATGGGCGGCCGGCCGGCGTTCGACCGCCTGTCCGCGCAGCTCACCGAGTACCGCATGGGCGCCATCGCGGACGTCGTACCGAACCATGTCGCCGTACCGACGCCGGAGAGCTTGAACAAGGCGCTGTGGTCGGTGTTGCGGCTCGGGCCTGGTTCGCAGTACGCGGACTGGTTCGACGTCGACTGGGGCGCGGGGAACCAGCCGTTGCTGATGGCGGTGCTGGGGCAGCGGATCGGCAAGGTGCTGGCGGACGGAGAGTTGTCGATCGACGGCGACGTACTGCGGTACTACGAGCACGAGTACCCGCTGCGGCCGGGGACCGAGCACCTGCCGATCCAGGAGCTCGTCACCGAGCAGTGGTACCGCCTCGCACACTGGCGGGTCGCTGACGAGGAGCTGAACTACAGGCGGTTCTTCGACGTCGACACGCTCGCCGCAGTACGTCAGGAGACGCAGGAGGTCTTCGACGCGACGCATCAGCTGCTGCTCGCGTTGCTGCACGAGGGCAAGCTCAACGGCTTCCGGATCGACCACCCCGACGGCCTGGCGGACCCACGCGGCTACCTGCGTCGACTGGCCGAGCGCACCGGCGGCGCCTGGGTCGTGGTGGAGAAGATCCTGGAAGGCGACGAGCAGCTCCCACGCGACTGGCCCTGCGCCGGCACCACCGGGTACGACGCCCTGCTGCGCGTCGGCGGCCTGTTCGTGGACCCGGCCGGTGCTGCACCGCTTGCAGCACTGCACTCGGAGCTCACCGGCGCACCGGCCGACTTCGGGCCCGTGGTGGAGGAGGCGAAGCGCGAGATCGTCCAGCACGGGCAGTACGCCGAGGTGCATCGGCTGGTTGAGTTGCTGGCCCGCATCTGCCAGGACGACGTACGACTGCGTGACCACACCAGGCGGGCGTTCCATGAGGTCGTGGCCGAGTTGCTGGTCCAGTTCGACGTCTACCGCGCGTACGTCGTACCGGGTGAAGAAGCGCCTGCTGCCGCCGTTGCTGCGATGGAGCGTGCGGCCGAGAAGGCACGGGCCAATCTCGACGAGGACCGGCAGGCGACGCTCGACGTAGTGCTGCACCTCCTGCTCGGACGTGAGACGAACGCGATCGACGAGGAAGCGCGGGCCGAGCTGATCGTGCGCTTCCAGCAGACCTGTGGGCCGGTGATGGCCAAAGGCGTCGAGGACACCGCGTTCTACCGATGGCTGCGGCTCACGTCGCTCAACGAGGTCGGTGGGGACCCGGAGCACTTCGGTGTCACGCCCGAGGAGTTCCACGCGTACGCCTCCCAGCTGAACCAGCACTGGCCCAAGACGATGACCACGCTGTCCACTCACGACACCAAACGCTCAGAGGACGTCCGTGCGCGTCTCGGCGTACTGTCCGAGCAGCCGGCCGCCTGGTCGGAGGCGGTGCGTGAATGGCGCAGGCTCGCGGATGACCACCGGAGTCCGCTGCTGGACGGCAGCACGGAGTACTTGTTCTGGCAGACGCTCTTCGGCACCTGGCACGACGGACCGCTCGCTGAGGACCGTCTACAGGCCTACCTCCTCAAGGCGATCCGCGAGGCCAAGAGGCACACCAGCTGGACCTCCCCGGACGACGAGTACGAGCAGACCGTCGCAACCTTCGCAAGAGCAGTCCTGCGCGACGACACCGTGCTCGACGCGGTACGTCGCTTTGCTGACGAGCAAACCGACTACGTGCGCGCAGCCACGCTCGGACAGAAGCTGGTGCAGCTGACGATGCCCGGCGTACCGGACGTGTATCAGGGCACCGAGCTGGTCGACCTGTCCCTCGTAGACCCTGACAACCGTCGTCCCGTGGACTACGAGCAGCGCATCAGTCGGCTGCAGCGTCTGGACGACGGCGGCAAGCCGGAGGACCTGTCCGACGAGAAGCTGCTCGTCACGTCGCGGGCGCTCCGCCTCCGCCGGCAGTACCCGGAGGCCTTTGCTGGTAGCTACACGCCGCTCCCGACGTCAAACGGACATGCGGTTGCGTTCGCCCGTGGAGACGCGGTGATCACCGTTGCGACCCGGCTGCCGGCCGCGTTGCAGCGTCTGGGCGGCTGGGGGGAGAGCACGGTCGTGCTGCCGAGTGGCCAATGGAAGAACGTGCTGACCGGACGCGACGTCGGCAGCGGCGCAGCCCGGATCGTCGACCTGCTGACCGACCTCCCGGTCGCCTTGCTGGTCAGGAGCTGACAGCCATGCACACCTTCCGAGTCTGGGCACCCGAGGCGACCAACGTCGACCTGGTCCTGCGGGACGGTGTGCTGCCGATGCGCTCCGTCGACGACGGCTGGTGGGAACGACAGGTGGTCGAGGCACACCACGGCACCGACTACGCGTACTCCGTCGACGGCAGTGACCCGCTACCCGATCCACGCAGTCCCTGGCAGCCGGACGGGGTCCACGGATTCAGCCGGGTCTTCGACGCCGCCCGCTTCGAGTGGACCGACGACAGCTGGACAGGTCGCGACGTACGCGGTGCTGTCTTCTACGAGCTTCACCTGGGTACGTTCACCTTGGAAGGCACGCTGGAGGCCGCAGCTGAGCACCTGGACTACCTGGCTGTGCTCGGCGTAGAGGTGGTCTCGCTGTTGCCGATAGCCGCGTTCCCCGGCGTACACGGCTGGGGGTACGACGGTGTGGACCTGTACGCCGTGCACGAGCCGTACGGCGGCCCGGAAGCACTGCAGCGGTTCGTCGACCGGTGTCACGACGCCGGACTGGCTGTGTGTCTCGACGTCGTCTACAACCACCTCGGCCCGAGCGGGAACTACCTGGACAGCTTCGGTCCGTACTTCACCACTCGCCACTCCACCCCGTGGGGCCCCGCGGTGAACCTCGACGACACGGGCAGTACCGAAGTACGACGGTGGATCTGCGACAACGCACTGCGCTGGTTCCGCGACTTCCACATCGACGTACTGCGGCTGGACGCCGTACACGCGCTGGTCGACGACAGCCCGACCCACCTCCTCCAACAGCTCTCGACAGAGACCGCAGCGTTGTCCGAGGACCTGGGACGCCCGCTGGGGTTGGTGGCCGAGTCCGACCTCAACGACCCGCGCACGGTCGAGCCAGTGGCGCAAGGCGGGATGGGGATGACCGCGCAGTGGAGCGACGACTTCCACCACGCGCTGCACGCCCTGCTGACCGGCGAGCGGTTCGGGTACTACGTCGACTTCGGCGATCCGGCGGTGTTCGCGAAGACGCTGACGCGGGTGTTCCTGCACGACGGGGAGTACTCGACGTTCCGCGGCAAGGACTGGGGCCGGCCGGTCGATCCACGCAAACACCGCGGTGGCGAGTTCCTCGTCTACACGTCGAACCACGACCAGGTCGGCAACCGGGCGCTCGGCGACCGTCCGGCGCTGACGCCGGGACAGCTCGCGATCGGCGCCGCGCTGGTGCTGACCTCGCCGTACACGCCCATGCTGTTCATGGGTGAGGAATGGGGCGCCTCGACGCCCTGGCGGTTCTTCACCGATTTCGCCGAGCCCGCGCTGGCCGACGCGGTGCGGACCGGACGGCGGCGGGAGTTCGCGGAGTTCGGCTGGGACGCGGACGAGATCCCGGACCCGCAGGATCCGCAGACGTGGCGGAGTTCGGTGCTCGACTGGTCCGAGCCGGACGAGGCGCCGCATCGCGACGTCCTCGCCTGGTACCGGCACCTGCTGACGTTCCGGGCCCGGATGCCGGAGCTGCGCGACGACCGGCTCGAGTCCGTCGGGGTCGCGTTCGACCCGGCCGGGGCGTGGCTGGTGGTGACCCGCGGCAGCCTGCGGGTGGTGGTGAACCTGACCGCGTCCGAGGCGGTGGTGCCGGTCGACGCGCTCCCGGAGTACCTGGTGATGTCATTCGCCGGGGCCGAGCTGACCGGCGCCGGGGTCGCGTTGCCGGCTCACGGTGTCGCGATCCTCGCCGTCTGAGACTTTCTCGACAAGAGCACGTTTGTGGGTCAAACCAACACAAGACGGCGTTCGAGCGTGTTGATCCGTGGTGATTTCCGGAATCGCTTGCTGCCAGGGCTCTCCTGACGGACTGTAGATGAGCCAGCAGGGGACGGGGGGTTTGACGGGAGGACCGGATGACAGTCGGAGGCGTCGACACCTACTACGATTACGAAGAGAAGCAGTGGAAGAGCCGGAAGCTGGGGGGCGGCCCGATTCGCCGCGGCCCCGTGTGCCCGGCCCCGCGCACCCCGGACCACGCGGTGCACGAAACACTCCCCGAGCGCCGTCGCGACCACGACGTGCCGAAACACACGCTGAACTGACACAACCCCGGTGGCAGGGCCCGCCAGACCAGGTCACCGATCGCACCACAGCGGCCGCCGTACGACGGTCGCTGTGGCATGCCCTGATCAGCCGGCGGCGGTGATGACGTCCGCGGCCAGGAGGGAGCGGAGTTCGTCCGTCGACGGGCGGCGCCCGAGAGTGCGGAGGCGTTGGGACTGGGCCTTGCGCATGCCCTCGACCAGGCGGCGGGCCTCCCGGGCGTTGCCGAAGTTCGGGCCGTCCGCGATCCGGTCGAAGTACGACGTCAGCGGCGCGCCCGCCGCCGGGTCGAGCAGATAGTCGCCCCCGGCAACCATCCGGTCGGTGATCAGCAGCAGCTCCGCGGCGCTGTAGTTCTCGAACTCGATCGTCTTCGAGAACCGGGACGCCAGGCCGGGGTTGGCGGCCAGGAAGTCGTTCATCTCGGCGGTGTACCCGGCGACGATGATCGCGATCTCGTCGCGGTGGTCCTCCATCAGCTTCACCAGCGCGTCGATCGCCTCCTGCCCGAAGTCGCCGTTCCCGGCCGCGCGGGACAGCGTGTACGCCTCGTCGATGAACAGCACGCCGCCGAGCGCCTTCTCGAAGACCAGCGCGGTCTTCTCCGCGGTGTGCCCGATGTACTGGCCGACGAGATCCCGCCGCGACACCTCGATGAACCCGCCGTCCGGCAGGACGCCGAGCGCCTTCAGCAGCTTCCCGTACAGCCGGGCCACAGTGGTCTTCCCGGTCCCCGGCGCACCGGCGAAGATCAGGTGGTGGCTGACCGCGCCGATCGACAGCCCCGCGGAGCTTCGCCACTCGTTGACCTGGATCTCGTCCACCAGCGCCCGTACCTCGGCCTTCACGCCGGGCAGCCCGACCATCATGTCCAGCTCGCCGAGCAGATCGTCCACCGGGCCGTTCTCGGCCGTCGCCGTACTCTCCTCGATCACCTCGACCGTGCTGCCCGCCGCGATCGACAGCGCGGGCTCCGCGGTGTTCGTCGCCCGCAGCCCCTCGACCGCTCCACCGCAGCCCGGCGCAAACGTGATCGCCGAGCCGCGGGTGTCGTGCACGGTCGGCCGGCGGACCGTCGGCGTACTGCCGTGCGCGACCCCGATGCCTTCGGTGCCGGTCTGACCGACCTCGACGTCGACGAGCTCCGGACGGCTGTACTGGTAGATGTACACGCCGCGCCCGCCGCAGCCGGTGATCGTGCAGCCGCGGATCAGCGGATCGGCGCCCAGGGCAACGACTATGCCGTCCCCGGAGATCTCCCGGACGGTCGTGTCCAGGATCTGCCCGCCGGCGCCCTCGACCACGATCCCGGTCTCGGCGCCGCGCACCGTGCAGCGTTCGATCCGGAACGACGTACTCGCGTGCACGCTGAGCGCGGGCCGGGTGCGTCCGGAGATGGTGCAGTTCTCGACCGTCAGCGCCGTACGGTCGACCGAGACCGCGATCCCGTCCGTCGCGCGGATCTCCAGCCCACGCAGCGTCAGCGTGCCGTCGACAGCGCGGATCGTCGGCCAGTCGGCGCCTGACCCGTCCAGTACGACGTCCGCGCCGTCCTCGGCCTGCAGCGTCACCGAGCGCCCGGTGAGCTCGAGTGTCTCGGCGTACGTTCCGCCGGCGATCGCAACCGTGGCCCCGTCCGGAGCCTCGAGCAGCGCGGAGCCAACGGTCTGATAGGCGCCGGGACGATCGGCGGCGACGGTCAGAATCCTCATGAGGCGCGCTCGAGAAGCCAGCCGCGGTCGGCTGCCTTGACGCCGGCTTGGAAGCGGCTGCGGGCGCCGAGGCGGTTCATGATCTGCGCGACCATCCGGCGTACCGTCCGGACCGAAATGTTCAGATGTGCCGCGGCCACCTCGTCGGTCGCGCCGAGGGCCAGCAGGCGCAGCATCTCCTGCTCGCGCAGCGACAGGTCTGCCTCGTCCGGCAGATCCCGGTCGGCCAGCGGTACGGCGTCCGGCCAGATCCGCTCGAACAGCTCCAGCGCGGTCACCACGACGCTGGTCAGCCGCAGTACGGCGATGCTGCAGTTGGTGGTGTCGGCGGGGAGCACGGCGACCGAACGGTCGATCACGATCGCGTTCATCGGGACCTGCGGGATCGTCCGTACGGCGACACCGGCGAGCGACAACGCACCGAGGTGCCGGCCGACAGTCGGCGTGGTCCGCGCGTGGTCGGGGAAGATCGCCCGGTAGCGCACGCCGTGCTTGACCTCGCGCGGCCCGAACGTCGGACCGGCCAGGGTGCTCATGGTGATCACCTCGTCCTCTGCGGACGCGAGCAACTCGGCGAGCCCGCCGTGGGCAGGGATCTGCTGATATCCGGTGGGCGGGTTGAGCATCAGTAGAGTCATGAGAGAGGGACCCCCAGAGGTAGTGTGGCGGCGACGCCGGCGGCGTGGCGCCCGTCGAGGCGTTCGGGCTCGACCCCGAAGGAGCGGGCGAGTGTGGTCAGGACGGAGAACGCCGTGTCGAGCGTGGCCGGATGGGATGCGGCCAGGCGGAGTACGACGTCGTGGCGGGCGGAAGTCGAGTGGGCTGAGCTCGAGGTGGCGGTGACGGCGATCGTCTGCGCGGCCCCGGTCCCGGTGCCGAGCAGCGTTCCGATCAACGCGTGAGTAGTTGCTACCGGCAAGGATGCGGATCCGGCGAGTCGCACGGACAGCTGCCGGACCGGCCCGCACGACCAGGAGGTCCAGCGCTCCTGGAGTTGTCCGCGGCCGGCGTTCGCGTGGGCCAGCGCGCCGAGGGACGCGAGTACGTCGGACTCGTCGAGCGGCATGTTCTCGACCTGCTCGCGGTCCAGCCGGCGTACGAGTCGACGGACGGTGTTGGCGAGCACCTGCCGCAACTGCTCGTCGGTCGCGATGTCCGGCGTCCGCTCGGCCGAGACCGCGATCCACGCCCGCGGGGGCTGGTTCTGCTTCACCCCGGTGTGCAGGATCAGCTGTACGCCGATGCCGACCGGCTGCTCGTCCGACGCCTCCGCGAGCTGCCCCAGTCGAGGCAGCAACTGGTGCTGAGAGTCGGGGCCGATCCGGAGCGCGACGCTTGCGCCGAACGGCCGGCTGAGTACGCCGTACGGCTGTTCGCGGACGACGATCTGGTCGGTCGAGGTCCGGCCGTGGAACGTGCTGACCAACCGGACCGCGATGTCCTCACCGAGGTCGTGCTTGCGCCGCCGCAGCAGGAACACGATCAGGACGCCCGCCCAGCGATACAGCCACAGGCCGCGGATGCGGACCGCTGTGAGCAGGACCAGTGACACCGCGGCGACCGAGGTCAGGATCAGTACGGTCCGCGACGCGGTGGTTGCCGCGCCGACCGCCACCACGGCCAGCTGCCAGCAGATGATCTGCCCGACGCGGACGGCCCGGTCCGGTAGCTCGACGGTATCGGCGACCGGTGCCGGTGCCGGTGCAGGCGGCTCGGCGGCCGGCTGCAGCTTCTGTTCGGACGGTTTGACCGAGCCGACCGACGCGATCAGCGTGCGCGTCGGCGGCTGCTGCACCCGAGGCTGGGCCAACGGCATCCCGACAGCGGTCGCCTGCGGAAGGGTCGTCGTGGTTCCGGCGTACTGCGCCTCACCCTCGTGCTGAGGCGCCGCGCGGTAAGCAGCGGACCTCATGCGACCAGCTCCGCTTTGGGTCCGGCGACGACCAGCAACTGGCCGGCGTGATCGCGGACGATCGGGTGGAGTTCGAACCGGCCCGGGGCCGGCTCGGTGAGCAGGTTGAGGTCCATCAGCTGATCGACCATCAGCTCGGCGTCGGACTGGCTGGTGCCGGTGAGCCGGGCCGCCTGGCGCAGGTCGAGGCGCGGCGTCGTCCCGATCAGCCGGTACAGCCGCTGGACCGCGCCCGGGAGCGCTTCGTAGGCAGCGTCGAAGCGGGCCAGGACCTCGCCCAGCGCCTGGCACCGCGCCTGCTGGTCCTCCAGGCGGGCGGCCATCCGTGCGACGGTCCACGGCTGCCGGTTGCGCAGCCGCTCGACCAGCTGCCGGATCGCGCCCGGGTGACCGCCGCAGCAGCTCAGGATCTGCTCGAGGTCGGTCAGTTTCGCGGCCTCGTCCGGTGCCAGTACGTCGAGCGTCATCGCCGCCGTACGGTCGAGATCGCAGAGCCGGCGGCGGCTGATCACCAGCACCAGCGCGCCCGGGTCGTTCGGGAGCAGGTGCCGGACCTGGTCGGCGTGCTCGACGTTGTCCAGGATCAGCAGTCCGGTTGCCGGCGGCAACGAGGTGGGACGGTTCAGGTCGACGTACTGCTGGGTCTCGAAACCGGAGGCGGCGGCGACCTCGAGCGCGAACGCGGTCTTGCCGATGCCCGGCATCCCGTCGATCGTGACCACACCGGTCGCGCCGCGCAGCGCGCGCAGCTCGGGACCGCGGCCGACGAAGGTGCGGACCCGCGGCGGCAGGTTCGAGCTCACCGGCGGCACCGGCGTCGGCAGGACGGCGGGGGACTCCTCGCTGAGGATCTGCTGGTGCAACGCGGTCAGCTCGGCGCACGGCTCGATCCCCAGATCGCGGACCAGAGCGGTCCGGGCTCGCTGGTACGCCGCCAGCGCGTCGTGCCGCCGCCCGACCTGCCGGTACGCCGCCATCAACCGGGCCCATGCCAGCTCGCGGAGCGGCTCCTCCTCGGTCAGCGCCCGCAGTACGGCGATCGCCTCGGCAGGCCGCTCGAGCAGCAGTTGTGCGTCCGCAAGGTCCTCGCGGAGCGCCCGGTGCAGCTCGGTCAGCCGGTCCACCGCCGACGTCGCATCGGCCGTCAAACCGTCGTACGGCGCACCACGCCACAGACTAAGGGCGCGCTGGACAACGGTGACTGCCTGCGCCGCATCCTTCCGGCTGAGCAGCTCGCGGGCCTCGTCGCACAGGGCGGCTGCGACGTCGGCGTCGAGCTCGCCCGGCAGGACGTGCACCCGGTACGCACCCGGCCGGCTCTCGATCCGCTCCTCCGGAAGCGAGCGGCGGAGCTGCCAGACGTACGTCTTCAGGTTGTTCTGCGCAGAGGCCGGCACGTCCCGGCCGGCCCAGACCGCGTCCACGAGCTGCTCGGTGCTGACCCAGGCGTTGCGGTGCAGCAGGAGCAGGGTCAGCACGGTCGCCGGCTTGCCGCCGCAGAGGTCCAGGGGGTGGCCGTCGGGCCCGTCGACCTCGAGCGGGCCCAGCACCCGGAAGCTCAACCGGTCTGGTGTGTGCGCTGCGTGACCGTTCATGACACATACGATCCGGGGAGACGATGACATTTCGATGACACGCGAGGAGGGCCGTGCGCGTACTGGTGGTAGAGGACGACAAGGAGCTGCAGGTGGCCGTCCCGGCGGCGCTCCGCTCCGCCAATCTCGCCGTCGATCTGGCGGTCGACCTGGACGACGCCGACGAGAAGCTGTTCGTGAACTCGTACGACTGCGCCGTGTTCGACCGGATGTTCGAGATCGACGGCCGGAAGGTCGACTCGCTCGCCTACGTCAGCCGTCGCCGGAAGGAGGGCTGGACCCTGCCGGTACTGTTCCTGACCGGACGGGACACGCTGGCCGACCGGGTGGACGGATTCGAGCACGGTGGCGACGACTACCTGATCAAGCCGTTCGCGGTCGAGGAGCTCATCGTCCGGGTGCTCAGCCTGGTCCGGAGGGGCCCGACCATCCGTCCGCCGATCATCAGGTACGCCGACGTGGAGCTCGACACCGCCCGCCGTACCGTGCACCGGGCCGGCGTGCTGGTGACCCTGCGAGGCAAGGAGTTCTGCGTGCTGGAGTACCTGATGTCGCGGCCCGAGCAGCTGGTCACCCGGGCCGAGCTGATCGACCACTGCTGGGACGGCGACGGCCCGATGTCGAACGTCGTCGACGTCACGATCACCCGGCTGCGCAACCGGCTGCGCGGCGGTCCGGATCTGGTCGAAGCCGTTCGCGGCCAGGGGTACCGCCTGTACAGCCCGGGTGGTGCCGGATGAGTCAGCGCGGGATGCGCGGTCCGTCGGCCGACCGGCTGCGCCGACTGCGGTGGTGGCTGACCGTCCTGTTCACCGCTACGAACACCGTCGCTCTCATCGTGCTCGCGCCGGTGATCATCATCCTCGACGCGCAACGTGGCGCCGATCGGATCGACCACGACCTGAGCGTGGTCACGCAGCCCGTCCTGCGGCTGATCGACGACAACCACGGTGCGCTGGTCTATGCGCGCGTGCCGGCCGATCCGTTGGCGTCCGACTGCCCGGACTTCGCGGTCATGCCGGGGAAACCGAGCGACTTCACGCCGCTGTTCAGCACGCGCGGCTGTACGCGGGTCGACACCAAGCTGTTGGCGGACCTCGCGGCCGAGTCGGTGCGGAACGGCGCACCGCTGTCCGCGGACCGGAAGGCGGTCAACGGGCATCAGATCCGGGTCGCGGTGGAGCCGTTCAAGGACTCCAACGGCCACTACTTCGGCGCCGTACTCGCCTGGCAGGACACGCAGAAACAGCAGGAGCAGCATCGGCAGCTGACCATCGCGGTGCTCGTTGTCTGCGCGATCCTGATCGGCGCCGCCGCGCTCATCAGCTACTGGCTGTCCGGTCGCGCGATCCGCCCGGCGATGGCCGCTCTCGAGCAACAGGAGACGCTGCTCGCCGAGACCGCCCACGACCTGCGGACGCCGGTCGCCGCACTCCGCGCGCTCGCCGAGACAGCGCAGCGGGATCCCGAACAGCGCGCGGAGCTGCTGCCGCGGACCGTCCGGCTGGCCGGGCGGATGGGCGACATCATCGACGGACTGCTCGTCCGCGCCCGGCTCGCCGCGGGTGTGGAGCACCTCGCGATGCAGCCGGTCTGGCTCGACCAGCTGGTCGCCGGTGTGGTCGAGGACATGCCGACCGGTGACGCCCGGTTCTCGCTGGTGACCGCGCCGACCATGGTGCGTGCCGACCCGACGCTGCTGCGGCGGGCGATCGGCAACGTGCTGGGCAACGCGATGCGGCACGGCCGGGTGCCCGGCGCCGACCTGGCGATCATCACGGTGACGGTCGCCGACGGCCGGGTCACGGTCGCCGACCAGGGCCCGGGCATCGATCCCACCGTCGGCGCGGACCTGTTCGAGCCGTACACGACCGGCGGCGCCTCGACCGGCCTCGGCCTGTCGATCGTGCGCTGGGTGGTGCTCGCCCACGGCGGCGACCTGAAGGTCTACAACGCCGACGAGGGCGGCGCGATCTTCGAGATCCAGCTGCCTACCGTCCAGTAGTAGACCGGTTCTGTACGGCGGATGGACCAGGGCTGAGTAGGGTCACTCAGTGCAGTTCGGCGTACACCTGGGGAGATATCTATGAGCGCGACGATTCCGCCTGGCGAGGCTTATCGGCTGGTGGCGGACAACCTGGCGAAGGTGATCCACGGGAAGCCTGAGGTGATCCGGCTGGCGCTGACCGCGCTGTTCGCCGAGGGGCACCTGCTGATCGAGGACGTGCCGGGGCTCGGCAAGACCACGCTGGCCCGGTGCATCGCCCGCAGTATCGACGCGAGCTGGAACCGGATCCAGTTCACGCCGGACCTACTGCCCGGCGACATCACCGGCGTGATGGTCTATCACCAGGGCACCGAGTCCTTCGAGTTCCACCCGGGCGGCATCTTCGCCAACGTGGTGGTCGCGGACGAGATCAACCGCGGTACGCCGAAGACGCAGTCCGCGCTGCTCGAGGTGATGGCCGAGCGTCGCGTCACGGTCGACTCGAACACCCGCGCCGTACCGGATCCGTTCCTGGTCATCGGCACCCAGAATCCGATCGAGATGGAGGGCACCTACCGGTTGCCCGAGGCCCAGCTCGACCGGTTCCTGATGCGGATCGAGATCGGATACCCCGACCATGACGCCGAAGTGCGGATCGTGCTCGGCGACACCGGCCGGGTCGGACCCGACTCGCTCAGCCCGGTCATCGACGTACCGGCACTGCGGAACGCGATCGCCGCCGTCCGGTCGGTCCACGTGGACCCCGCGATCAGTTCGTACGCCGTGAAACTGGCCGCCGCGACCCGCGAGCACACCGCGGTCCGGTACGGCGCCAGCCCGCGCGGCAGCATCGCCCTGGTCCGCGCGGCCCGCGCGTTCGCCGCGACCGACGGCCGGGCGTTCACGACGCCCGACGACGTCAAGCAGGTCGCGCATCCGGTGCTCGCACACCGGTTGGTGCTGACGCCGGACGCGGAGCTGAGCCAGCGGCCGCCGTCGTCGGTGGTCGACGAGGTGCTGTCCGCCGTACCGGCGCCAACAGCCGGCACAACCGCGAGCTGACACCTTGGCCCTCGAGAACCGGTTGACGTGATGAGGCTGACGGGACGCGGGGTGGCGGTGCTGGTCGGGTCGATTGCGGCCTACGTGCTGGGCGAATTGGCCGGGTACTCCGTCTTTCGCGCACTCGCCGGGATCGGGGTCGGGGCGTTGATCGCCGCGACCGTACTGACGGTGCGGCAACCGCAGGTGACTGTGCAGCGAGTGCTGTCGCCAGATCGCGTCGAGCGAGGCCGTCCGGCGCTGGCGACGCTACGGGTGCGGAACGAGGGCACGCGTTGGCAGGCCGCCTTCGCCGCGCACGACTCGGCAGGGAACGATCGGCAGGAGGTCAAGATCCGGCGGCTCGGTCCGGGCAGCGAGGCGACGTACCGGTATGAGCTGCCGACGTTGCGGCGCGGCAAGGTCGCGGTAGGGCCGCTGACGCTCGAACGGCGTGACCCGCTCGGCCTGGCCCGCAACCGCAAGGCGACCGGCGAGGTCGCGACGTTGTGGGTGCATCCGAAGCGGCATCCGACCAAGACCGTGGTCGCCGGCCGGCCGCGGCACCACCACGTCGGGCGGACCGCGGACGACTCGTTGCGCGGATCGGCCGACCTGCGCGACGTACGCCCGTACGTCGTCGGCGACGAGGTCCGCCACCTGCACTGGAAGGCGACCGCGCGCACCGGGCAGTTGATGGTCCGCGACTACGCCGATCCGGATCAGCCGCGACTTACCGTGCTGCTCGACACGCGGCGCGAGCCGTTGTCCGAGGCAACGTTCGAGGAGGCGACCGAGGTTGCGGCGTCGATCCTGCTCGCGGCGTCCACGGCCGGCCACCGCTGCCGGTTGGTGACCACGACCGGCGCCGACCTCGCTGCTCCCGGCGGCGCCGTCGCGTCCCGGATGTTCCTCGACGAGCTGTGCGTGGTGGAGCAGATGGACGACAAGTCTGGTCTGGTGCCTCGCGTGCTGACCACCGGAGCGTCCGCGGGTGGCGCGATCGTCGTGGTCACCGGTGCGCGCGGATCAGCGGCGGACTTTGCTCCACTGCTCAGCCGGTACTCGTCGGTGACCGTCATCGGTCTCGGCGAGGCGCAAGGCGTCGCGCCGATCCTCAGCGCGCAGGTTGTCCTCGGCGGCTCCGCCCGGGAAGCCTTGCAGCAGTGGACAGGAGTTCTGCAATGAGCCGCCGGCAGACGATTGCGGTGCTCGCCGCTGTGCTTGTTGGCGGGTTGTGCTTCGGGCCGGTGTTCGGCCTGCGCAACCTGTGGCTGCCGGTGGGATCGGTCTGCCTGATCACCCTCGTCGTCACGGAGATCTGCCGGCACTGGTTCGTTGCGTGGCGCCCGATCCTGATCGTGCTCGGCGGCCTGCTCGCCGTCGTCGAAACGGTGCTGCGGGCAACTACTGTCGCCGGAGTGCCGACCGCGGCGTCGATCCGGGCGCTCGGGGACGGGCTGACAGGCTGGCGATTGACCCTGGAGTCGACCTGGCCGGCGCGGCCGGATCCCGAGCTCGTGGTGTTCGTGCCGCTGCTGACGTTGATCGCCTGCCTGCTCGCGGTCGAACTGCTCGACCGTGCGCCGCCGTTGGTCGCGTTGATTCCAGGTCTCGGCGTCATCGGTGCGAGTCAGCTGTACATCGCGGCGGACGGGTGGGGCGCCGTACTGATCGCGGCCGCGCTCGGGTTGATCATGGTGGCGCTCCTGATCCCCGAGAACCTCGAGTCCCGGCGGATCGCGCCATGGGTCGCGACGGCGGTCGTGACTGTCGCCGCGATCGTGTGTGGGCTGGTCGTGAGCACGATCGATCCGATCGGGCGTACGCCGTACTCGCTGCAGAAGGTGCAGTCCGCGACGGCCCCCGGCGTACGGCAGACGAGTCCGCTGGACGAGCTGGCGAGCCGGTTGAGTGCGCGGGAGCGCGACGAGGTGGTGTTCAAGTACACGGCCTCGAAGCCGGTCGATCGCTGGCGGCAGGTCGCACTCGACGACTTCGACGGATCGAACTGGACGACCGACCACCCGTTCCTGCGGATGGGGTCCGAGGTGGGTTCCGACGTCACCGTGCCGACCTCGCTGGAGTCGGCGAACGTGCGCCTCGAGGATCTGGACGGACCGTGGTTGCCGAGCCAGTTGCTGCCGGCAACGGTCAGTGGTGTCACGGATCCGCAGGTGGAGCCGATCGGCGCGACGTTGATGTCGTCGGGCCGGCCGGACGACTACACGCTGACGTGGCGGAAGCCGGACATCGACGCGCAGTACTTGCTGAACGCGGGGATCGACGGGGACGCACCAGGTGGGCTCGAGCTCCCCGCAGTGCCGCCGGAGATCGCGTCGATCGATCCGTTGCAGGGGAAGCGGGCGACGTTCGCGACGGCGATCGCCCTGGAGAAGTACCTGCGGCAGAACTACACGGTCGCGGTCGGGGAGAACCTGCCGACCGGGTACGGGTGGCCGCAGCTGAAGAGCTTCCTCCTCGACGAGAAGCCGGGCGGTGCACAGGCCGAGACCAAGCAGCCGGGGACGAGCGCGCAGTTCGCTGCGGCGTACGTCGTACTCGCGCGGCTGAACGGGATCCCGGCGCGGTTGGTGGTCGGGTTCCGTGCGCCTGCGAAGCCGGACGCGGACGGGTACTACACGCTGCGGAACTCGGATGCGTTCGCCTGGCCCGAGGTTGCGGTCGAAGGTCTCGGTTGGTGGCCACTGGATCCGGCCGAGGACGCGGCCACCGGGAAGACGACAGTCGCTGGTTCGATCGACGACATCACCAGCCAGGCGCGGGCCGCCGTACCGCCGGTGGAGAAGATCAAGGACCCGGAGGTCCCGCCGCAGACCGATCGGGGCGACGACAAGGGCACGCCGATCCTGCCGCGGATCTCGCTGACCGCGGTGTTCGCGGTGTCGGCGGGGCTGTTGCTGCTGTGGCTGGTCGGCGTACCGCTGGTGAAGTTCGTCCGGGCGGCGCGGCGCCGGCGGCGGGGCGGGAGCGCGGCGGTGGTCGGGGCGTGGGCCGAGGCGCGTGACCGGTTGCGTGCGTACGGCGTACCGGTGACTGCGGGTATGACGGTGCGGGACCTCGCCGATGCGGCGAAGGAGCTCCCGGACACCGCGGGCGGGCTGACTCGGGTCGCGCGGGCTGTCGATCAGGCGCTGTGGTCCGGGGGAGCGACGACGGCGGATGTGCAGAACGAGGCGTGGACAGGGGTTCGCGAGCTGCAGAAGGCGTTGCGCGGACGGCCGTGGGTCGACCGGTTCCAGGCGTCGCTCGAACTGCGAACACTGTTCACCCGCTCGCGTTCGGCATGACTTGCCGGGGGCCGGAGCGCGGTAGTTTCCGGGTCGCATAGAGTGACATCTGTCTCGACGAGGAAGGCTGTTGTCTTCGGGAAGGATTGGGCGCGATGTCCGACGCAGACGAGCCGGTGACGGAGAAGTCGCCGTTCCCGGGCTTCGACACGACGAAGCCGAGTATCGCGCGGACGTACGACTACTTGCTCGGCGGCAAGGACAACTTCGCGGTCGACCGCGCGTTCGGCGACCGGTTCATCAACGAACTGCCCGGTTCCCGCGTGATCGCGTACGACAACCGTGGCGCGCTGATCCGCGCGGTCCGTGAGATCGTCACGAACACGCCCGTCCGGCAGTTCATCGACCTGGGCAGCGGCTTGCCGACCGCGGACAACGTGCACCAGGTCGCCCAGCGGTACGCGCCGGACGCGAAGGTCGTGTACGTCGACAACGACCCGATCGTGCTCGCGCACGGCCGCGCGCTGCTCGCCGAGAACGACAACACCACGGTCATCCAGGCCGACCTGCGGGAGCCGAAGGCGATCATCGAGCACCCGGACACCGTGCGGCTGATCGACTTCGGCCGGCCGGTCGCCGTGATCTTCAGCGCCACCCTGCACCACGTGAACGACGACGAGGACCCGGCAGGCATCGTCCGCTTCTGGAAGGACCGGATCGTCTCCGGCAGCCACGTATTCATCAGCCACTTCCGCAGCGAGAACGACCCCCGCAGCCAGGAACTCGAACAGGTTCTGCAGGGGTCCCTGGGCCGCGGCCGCTGGCGCACCGACGACCAGATCCTCGCCCTCCTCGGCGAAGGCTTCACCGTCCTGGAGCCCGGCATCGTCCCCGCCTCCGAATGGCGCAACGAAGACGCCCCCGAAGACCTCACCGACTACCAACGCCTCATCGCCGCAGTCCTCGCCGTCAAGAACTAACCCTCCGCCCGACAGAGGCACACCTCCCGCATCACAGTGGATACCCAGCTCGTGTGATGCATGTGTGGGTCAGGAGAGCCGGGGGATAACCCGTCGTCTGTCGCACCATCGCGGATCGGGTTGGTCACGAGCCACACATCCGACAGGAGAACCCGAGGCATGGGCGTGGCTGCCGCCGCGGTCCGGTCAGGTGTCGGATTTCCAGAAGAACTTGTTGGAGGTGTAGGTGCCTTCGGGGCCTTGGACAGTTACCCAGGTGAGTTGGCCTACGGCGCTGCAGGGGAACTGGTCGGGGACGAGGAGTTGGCCCTGGGCGTCGGTCTTGGTGCTGTAGCCGGGGTTGAAGTTGCCCCACTCGGACGTGTACGGCTTGATGCTGTACGTCGTGTTCGGCGTCAGGTTCTCGATCCGGACCTGGATGTACGCGCACTCCGGGTGCTGACAGTTGTCGCCGTACGTCGTACCGTCGCCCCGCGAAGCCACCACCCGCTTGGTGGGCTGCTCCTTGCTGACCGAGGTCGCGGACAGGCTGGTGTACTTGCCCACCACCTCCTGCCCATCCGACGCCTTGGTGATCGCGCGCACGAAGAAGGTGGAGTACTTCCCGTCGGTCAGGCCGCTGATTGTCGCGGAGGTGGTGGTCGACCGCACCCGGACCGGCGCGGTGCTCGATCCGATCGACACCTCGTACCGCAGGAACGTCCCGTCGCCCATCGTCGGCTGCATCCAGCCGAGCGTCAGCCTCCCGCTGATACCGTCGTCCTTCACCAGGAGCTCGCGCGGCGACTCGGCCGGGTTCCACTTCAGCTCGACCCGGTTCGACTTCACCGCGGGGCCGTTGCCGGCGCTGTTCACCGCGTAGATGGTGAAGTAGTACGCCGTTTTCGTCTTCAGGCCCGGGATCAGCGCCGAGCGCGTCGACCCGCTGACCGTCGTCGATCCGCCGGTCCAGCTCAGCTTGTACGACGTGATTGTCGCGCCGTGCGCCGCGGCCGCACCCCAGGTCACGACCGCGCCGCCGTCGATGATCCGGGCCGCCACGTTCAGGGGTGCACCGGGCCGCCCCGGCTTCGCGGCCGGCGGCTTCGGTGGGGTCGGAGGAGTGGTCTTGCGGGTCGGCGGTGGCGTCTTCGTCTTGCCGGGATCCGGTTTGTCCGGTGTGTGCTCGTTGCCCGGACGGTTCGGCGGAGTGGTCTTCCGCGGCGTCTCGGGCTTGCGAGGAGGCGTGGTCCTCGGGGGAGTGGTGCGAGGGGGCGTGGTGCGAGGCGGGACCGTGGTCTTGGGCTTGGCCGGCGGCGTGATCGTCGGCCTGGCGGTGTTCTCGGGCTTCTTCGGCGTGGTCGTCGGTTTGCCGGCGCCGTCCTCGCCGGTGCCGATGTCCACGGACTCGGTCTCGCCGTCGCGGTCGACCACGACGACGCGGTCGCCGATCCCGTTCTCGACGTACACCCGGGAGTCGTCGCCGCGGTACAGGTTCGCCTCAGGCTTCTCGCGTCCACCGACGGGCCGGCTCGGCAGCTTGGCCTCGTCGACCTTCTTGCCGTCGCGGCCGAGCGTGATCAGGTTGGAGTTCTTCCGGTCCAGCAGCGCGAGCCCGTCACCGGAGGACGCGACCTTGTCGTAGTTCCCCTTCGGCAGCGGCGTGCTGATCGGCGCCTCGGGCTTGTCCGGGTGCGAGATGTCGACCAGGTGCAGCTTGTTGTGCGTCCGGTCGACGATCGCCAGCCGGCCGTCGACGTCGTTGCCCGCGACCAGCGCGTCGTCGGGTACGTCGATGTCGCCCAGATCGGGGCCGGTGTCCATCCCGCCGGCGTTCAGCGTGTACACCTGCCGCGCGGTCAGGTCGACGAACACGGCGTTCGTGCCGACCGCGGTCAGCGCGCCCTTGTGTCCCTTGGGAGCCGTTGCGGGACAGGACATCCGGTCCGCCGTCATCGGCAACCGGCACAGGTCGCCCTCGCCGACCCGGTGCACCCACAGCGTCCCGTCCGAGGTCACGACCGGATCGCCGAGCGGCCCGCCGGGGAAGGCAATCGTCTCCTTGTCACCGAACCGCACCACCCGCCCGGCCTGCTGGTACACGGCGAACGCCGCACCAGCCGCCTCGAGGCCGACCGGCTGCTCGTTCGTCGCCGGTGGCTGCACCGGGTCCAGAACGGTCAGGTCGGACTTGCCGAACTGGTCGATCCGCGACCGGGACAGCACATATCCCTGCTTGTCGGTCTGCACGACCTGTGCACCAGGCGAGGCGGTCTTCACCTCGGTGTCCGCGTCCACCTTGCCGGTCGCGCCGTCCAGGTGGAAGATCCGTCCGACCACGCTGTTGTAGACCCAGTGGCCGGACTGCGTGAACTTCACGCCGTTGTCCGGGGAGCCGGCGCCGGTCAGCACGACCACGCTCATCAGCGCGACGCAACCGGCCACGACCGCAGCGAGCGTGGCCTCGGAGCGGCCACGCCTGCGGAGCAGTTCGGTGAGCCGCCTGGGGCGGAACGGGATCGGCCTCACCCGCTCAGACTAGGCGATCAAGGTCCAGAACCGGTCCACAGTCCGTCCAGCGTCATCCACTGCAGGTGGCACCACGGATGGCCCTCGGCTCGCTCTCGAACTTGTCCACGCCGTCGGTGCCCTGCACGAGGAAGCAGTACTTCAGACCGCTGCTGACCTGTACGGTCAGCGAGGTCATCGTGCCCCGCAGCGTCGTCTGCGGCTGCCTGGCGCCCTGCTCCGCGACGATCACGGCGTACGTCAGCCTCGGCGGGCCCGACCAGGTCAGGACAACCGAGGTGCCCTTGTCCACCGGCGGATTCAGCTTGATCGTGGCCTGTTTCGGCGGTGTCGTAGGAGGCGGTGCCGGCGTCGGGGTCGGCGTACTGACGGCAGGTGGTGGCGCGGCCGCCCGACCGGCCGGGTCGTCGCCGCCCGGCCGGAACACGACCGGTACGACGGCCACCAGCGCGACTGCCGCGCCCGCGCCGAGCAACAACGGTTTCCGGGATTTTCCGGGTACGGGTTTGGCGGCCTTCTGCTTCGCGGGCGGCTTCTTCTTCGGCGCCTCGACGACGGCCAGCGGAACGCTCCGCCCCGCGGCCAGTTCGTCGCGGAAGTCGTCGAAGTCCAGATCGTCCTCCGGCACCGCACCCGCCCCGGCCAGTAGCGCCTCGAACTCGCCGACGACGGCGGCCGCCTCCGGACGGGCGTCCGGTTCCTTCGCCATCATCCGCAGCAGCAGCGCCGACAACGCCGGCGGCACATCCCGGCCGGTCACCTCCGCGGGCGGGTCCCGCAGGACCCGCAGTACGACGCCGTCCGGCGGCTCACCGGTCCGCGCCGGGAACGGCGGTCGCCCGGTCAGGGCCAGATACAGTACGGCGCCCAGCCCGTAGACGTCGGCCGCCTCGGACAGCTCACCTTCCCGCAGTACCTCGGGAGCCGTGTACGCCGCGTCGCTCATCAGATCGCGCGGGAACCGCAGCCGCAGCGCCATCCCGAAGTCCGACAGCGCGGGCTGCCCGCTGGACCGCTCGAGCACGTTCGCCGGCGTCACCCCGCCGTGCACCAGCCCGGCATCGTGCGCCTCCGCCAGTACCGAGCTGAGGATCTGCCCGAGGACGATGACGTCCCCGATCGGCAGAGGTCCTCCTCCGACCAGATCCGGCAACGATTGCGGGCAGAACTCCATCCGCAGCGCGGTCCGCCCGTCCGGCAGGTCGTCCAGCGACTCCACCCGGACGATCGACGGCGCCGACCGCAACCCGGCCAGCTTCGCCTGCTCGACCTCGATCCCGTTGTAGGTCCGCCGATCGAGCGGCTGCGGATAGACCTTCACCGCGACCGTCCGCCCGCCGGGAGGCGCCAGCAGGTACACCGTCGCCACTGGCCCGGTGGCCCGCGGCACCAGCGCATCGGGGGAGATCTCAGCCATCAGGGTCATCTTGTCATCCCGCAACGTCCAGGTACGCGCATCCGCGTGCCACCAGGAAGCGCAGGTCGCCGAGGATCTCGGCCAGGGCAGCGTCCGGATCGGTCCGCCCGGACGGTTCCGCGGTCACCGTCGCGCGAACCTCGCAGCTGTGCCACAACGTCGGCGCCACCGAACCCCATTGCCACAACTCGTAGCAGTCCGGGTCGAGGATCGCTGCGGTCCCGAGACCTGGAATCCCGACCGCATGCCCTTCCAGCCGGTCCGGAGCGTTGCCGAGGCCAACGAACATGATGTCCAGCCGGTGCCGCTGCGCGAACTGCCTCCCGTCCTCGACGACCACTATCAGCCCCGCGCCGGAGAGCCGCTCGACGTACGCCGCCGGTTCCGCGACCCCGGCCCGCTGAGCATGTAGGACGACATCGTCGACGGTCCACGCACCCTTGCCGACCTCGGGCAACCCGTGCGCCAGCACCCAGACCACGAACGCGTCCGCGTCGAGCCGGTGCTGACTCCACCCGACCCGAACCACCTGCTCCTCGTCCCGGACGCCGTTGTAGTGCCCGATCGGGAAAACCGTCACCGCACCCTCCGCCGGTCGAAGTACGCCGCCCGCACACAGAGCAGACCGTGAACCTGTCCGAGCACCCCGGCCAGGACCTGCCGCGGATCCGTCTCCTCCGGCGCCGTCACACCAGCCTGTACGGCGACCTTCGCGGCGTCGTTGCACCCGGTCCACAGCTCCGGTGCGAGCTGCGCCCACATCAGTACGTCGTACACGGCGACCGAGACCTGCGCCACCGGATGGTTCAGAAGCCCGACCCTCTGCATCCACGGCTGATCCGGATCCGGCCCGAGCCCCTGCAACAACGGGAACAGCTGGTGTTCCTCGGCGAAACCGACCGCGTCGTCCGCCGCAGGATCTACCGCCACCAGCAGTCCGTCCCGGAGGAACCGCTCGACCACGTGTTCCGAATCCAGCCCGAGGTTTCCGGCCCGCTCCACCACCGACGACCGCGTCGGCCGGTCCTGGTCGTCAACCCCGTGCGCCAGCAGCCACACCGCGAACTCGCGGTCCGCCAACTCGGCCACCTCGACCCCCACCCGCACCTGCTGCCGTCGCTCGGTCGCCCCCGAATACACCACCCCCAGGTCGTGCCCCACCGGGAGAAGCAACTCTCGATCAGTCGTCACACCCAGTACGCTAGGTCGCCGCACCGCCCCCGATCCGCCGGCGGCAGGAACCTGTCGCGTCCCCTCCCGACCACGCCGGCGCCGCGACAGTTGCCCCATGAACATCACAGGTCTGGTCCGGGTGACAATCGTGGCGCCCCAGCGCCGCATCGACCTGGCTCTCCCGGAGCAAGCGGCGATCGCCGAGATCCTCCCCGGCCTGCTCACCAAGGCCGGCGAACACCTCGCCGACGAAGGCGTCGCGGACGGTGGCTGGATGCTGCGCCGGTTGGACGGCGCGGAGCTCGTCCTCGGACGCACACTCGGTGCGCATCGCATCCGGGACGGCGAGATCCTGCATCTGGTCCCACGGACGACGGAGTGGCCGGAGCTCGAGTACGACGACCTCGTCGACGCCGTCGCCCGTGGCTCGGGCCGCCTCGGCGCTGCGTGGTCCGCCTGGCACACCCGCGCCGCGGGGCTGACGATCGCCGTGGTGGCGGCCGTGGTCAGCGTCGTCACTGTCCTGCGTCTCGGTACGCCGTGGGCGAATCCGGCGGGGTGGCTGCTGTTCCTCGCGGGCCTGTTCATCGTGGCCGGCGTGACGCTCGCGAGGGCGGTCGGGGACTCGGGCGCCGGTGTCGTACCCGGCGGACTGTCCTTGGTCACCGGCGCTCTCGGCGGTGGACTCGTGCTGGCCGGGGACGCCGCGGCGCCGGAGATCGGAGCCCCGCAACTACTCGCGGCTTCGGCCGCACTGCTCGTGGCCGGCGTGGTGCTCAGTAGGCATCGTCGACGGTGCCACGCTGTTCGCCGCGGCCGCGACGCTCGGCGCGCTCGGCATCGCCGGCAGCTGGATCGGATCCGCCGACCGGCTCGACGGTACCGATGCCGCGGCCATCACGGCGGCCGCGGCGATCACGTTGTCGCCGGCGCTCGGCTCGTTGGCGATCCGGCTCGGGCGGGTACCGATGCCGATCCTGCCGCGCACCACGGCCGACCTCGTGCGAGACGATCCGCAGCCGCCGCGGCGGCAGGTGTACGGCGCGGTGGTCCGAGCCGACAGTCTGCTCACGGGCCTGTTGATCGGCACCGCGACGATCGTTGCCGTGGGCATCGTCATGCTCGCGCTCGACGGCACCCGATCGGCCACGATCCTCGCCGTACTGCTGAGTGCGGGCGCGCTGATCCGCGCCCGGCTGTACCCGATCGTCAAGCAGCGACTGACGTTCCTGGTCGCCGGCGTCGTCGGTGTGGCCGCGCTGCTTCTCGGGCCGCTGAGCTCCGGCGGCACGAATCCACTGACACCGGTGGTCCCGGTCAGCCTGCTCGTCGCGGCCGGCGCCGTCCTGTTCGGTCTGCGGTACGCCGTCCGGCCGCCGACGCCGTACTTCGGGCGCGCCGCGGAGATCCTGGAACTACTGCTGGTCCTCGCGCTGGTGCCGGTGACCTGCGCGGTGCTCGGGCTCTACGGTCTGCTGCGCGGATGGGGCGGCTGAGATGGCGACCCGCAAGGATCAACTGCAGTCGCACCAGTTCCTCGGGCAGCGGATGGTGTCCGCGCTGGTCACCAGGGACTCCGATCCGGAACAGCCCCCGTTCCGGCGCCCGCTGAACGCCGCGATCGGAAGCTTCGTGATCGCGTTCCTCGCCCTTGCCGTGGTGGCTGTCTACGGGCTCGTCGTGCCCGGCGGGAACAAGGCCTGGCAGAGCGGCGAGCTGGTGATCGTCGAGAGGGAGACCGGGACCCGCTACGTGTACCTGGACGGGCGGCTGCACCCGGTGACGAACTACGTCTCCGCGTTGCTTGCTCTGGGCAAGAACTCGGCCACCAAGCAGGTGTCGCGGAAATCGCTTGCGGAAACTGCGCGCGGTCCGCGGATCGGCATTCCGGATGCACCGGACGCGCTGGCGCCGGCCAGCCGGTTGCTGACCGGCGGATGGACGCTCTGCTCGCAACCGATCCGGACGTCCGCGGGTGAAGCGGACAGCGAGTCGGTGCTGCTCGTCGGCTCCCGGCCCGGCACCGCCCAGCCGCTCGGCACGAAAGCGCTGCTGGTCGAGGTGATCGAGACCGGCGACCGGTATCTGATCAGCGACGGTCTAAGGCACCGGATCGACAAGTCGGACGCGGTCGCGGTCGGGCTGGCGCTCCGCACCGAGCCCTGGGCCCGGGTCGGCAGCGCGTTCGTCGCGGCGCTCCCGGAAGGCCGGCCGATCGCGCCGATCAAACCGGCCGGGATCGGTACGCCGTCGACCGCGATCCCGGACCGCCCGGCGACGAAGGTCGGTCAGCTGTTCGTGGTGAAGACCTCCGGCGGCGGACGGCAGTACTACCTCGCCGCGAAGACCCGGCCGGTGCCGATCTCCGAGCTGCAGTACGACATCCAGACCGCCTACCGGCCACTGGCCGCGGCGTACGGCGGTAAGGCGCCGGTCGCGATCGAGCTCGGCCTGCTGTCGGTCGGACGCTCCGACCCGCTTCCGGACTCGACCGGCGACAGCAGCGTGCCACGCAGCCGGCCCGAGTTCGCGGCTCCGAACGGCGGTAACGGGACGGTCTGCGCGACGTTCGCGCCCGGTAGTACCCGGCCGGTCGTCGCCATCGACGCCGTACTGCCCGCTCGGGACCCGATGATGATCACGCCGAAACGCGGACCGCGGGGTACCGCCCTCGCCGACCGGATCGTCGTCCCGCCCGGCACGGCCGCGGTCGTTGAGGCGATGCCGTCGGGTCGCGCACCGGCCGGAACGGTGGCACTGGTCACCGACCTGGGTCGTGCCTATCCGCTCGCCGACCCGAAGCTTCTCGACACCCTCGGGTACGCCGGCACGCGGCCGGTCCGACTGCCCGCGGACCTGGTCGCGCGGATCCCGCAAGGCCCGGGCCTGAGCCCGGCGAGCGCGATGACCGCCGCGCCCTGACGACCCCTGGACACAGCAGATGTCCCCGGCCGGAAGATCCGGCCGGGGACATTCTGTGTGCGTCTCCGATCAGGTGGCGAGGCGCGGAGTGGACGGCTTGACGTCGGTCTCCGGCTCGACCGACCACAGTTCCTCGTCGAGGATCTGCAGCGTCTCCGGCCGGTCGTGGTCCCGCTTGGCCGTCGACTTCGCCGCCGGGGCCGCGGGGAACATGGGCTGCTTGCCCGCGCGGCCGCGAAGCCGGTCCGGTACGCCGGGAGCCGGGCCGCCGGTGCGACTCCGTTCTCGGCCCGCCGGGCGGATCGCGCCCGTGCCGGGTTTGCCGCCGCGACCAGCACCGGCGCCTGCGGCCGCACCGCCCATCGGCGGCATCATCGGCGGCACGCCCGAGCCCGCTCCGGCGGCTCCACCGGCCGGAGACGCGCCGGTCGAGCCGGGGAGTGCGGGCGCCTGGCCGACGGACGATGCGGTCTGCGTCTGCCCGCCGCCCTTGACCACGGAAGGGATCTGCTGGTCACCGACGCCGAGCGGCTTGATGCCACCTAGCTTCGACCGTCCGGCGCCACCGAGGCCGGCACCGCCGATCCCACCGCCGGAGCCGACACCGGACCCGATACCGCGCCCGGCGCCGCCGCCGATGTACCCGCCGGCTCCGGATCCGAGCCCGTGCGAACCGACCGGGCTGAGCGGACCGATCGAGGTGGCGGGGGTGGCCGCGTGATCGATCGGCAGCAACGGCGCGATCGGCTTCAACGGCGTCGGCGTCGCCGACGGCAGCCCGGTCAGGCCCATACCGCCGGAGCCGCCAGGTGTGCCGACGCCTCCCGTGCCCTCCGCGCCTTCGCCGGCCCCGCCGGCACCCGTTTCGCCACCGGCAGCACCACCGCCGGCGCCACCGCCCGCCTCGTCACCGCCCGGAGCCCCACCGGGAGTTCCACCAGGAGCCCCGCCCGGGCTGCCGGCCGGCACACTTCCGGGCGAACCAGGACCAGTACCAGGGGTGCCTCCAGGACCAGCGTCACTGTGCGGCCCCTGCCAGCGCACCCGGTCGGCCATGCCGCGGGCCTGCTGGCCGATCATGACGTACTGCTGTCCGACCTGGTCCAGCCCCTGGCCGACGGTGATCAGATCCTGCTTGAGCCCGTCGAGCGGGTTGAATCCCCCTGTCGCCTCGGCGATCGCAAGGCCCTGCTCAGCGCCGGACTCCTTCATCAGCGTCTGCTGGACGCGTGCCTGCGCCGCGACCCGCGTGGCGTTGGCGGCCGCTGTGTTGATGTTCTGAATGACGACCGGAACCTGCCGACCGAGACTCGCGCCGTTGACCCGCCCGCTCAGCTCGTCGGCGCTGTCGGCGAGTGACTTGGCACTCTGCTCGGCAGCCTGCTCGAAGACCTTGGACTCCACCTTGCTCCGCCAACCGGTGAGCAACGAGGCCGCGGCCTGACGGAACTGCGTGTGCGTGGTGCTGAGTGCCTGCGAGGCTTTCGCGAACCGCTCCGGCAGCTTCTCCAGGCCGGGTGCGGTTTCGCGTTGCTCGCCGAGCGCCAGTTGCTCGAACTTCTCGGCCAGCGTGACGATGGCCGCGATGTCGGTGCCCACACCGGACGCCTCGGCGGCGTAGCTTGCCTGACCATCAGTTGGCTCGGCCATCAGTTCCCTCCTGTCGTCTCGCCGGCGTCGTTGATCACGCCGCCCAGGACCTGCGTGGACAGCTCCCGGTGGCGCTTGTACAGCTTGCCGACCTGCGAGCTGACGGATCCGTAGGCCCCGACTCCCTGCGCGGCCTCCGTCATCTTCTGCCCGGCGGTCGTCAGCGCCGTGTTGATGTCGTTGGCCATCTGGGTCCGGCCGGTGAAGACACCCGGCGTCACCGGTCCTGGCTGACCCATCTCGGCGCCCGCGGTTCCGAGTTCGCCGGACTGGCGCCGGTAGCTTCCCGCCGTCGTCTCGAAGTCGTCGGGGTTGTCGGAATCGAGATCTGCCATGTGCTGCTCCTTTCTGCTGTCGGTGTTCGTCCTGCGCCGTACGGCGGTCAGGTCTGGGGTGGAAGGGTGAGCTGGACCAGTTGCGCCGTACCCTGACGGCTGATCAGGCGGCCGCGGCCCGGAGGCAACGGCTGCGGGCGGACGCCGCCCAGCAACGGGCCTTCCTCGCGGCTGCCGGACAGCATCAGGCCCGGGGACGCGATGTCCCGGAGGCGAGCAAGGACCGGCTCGAAGAACCCGCGGCCGGCGCCACCGGTACGGCGGGCCACCACGAACCGCAGCCCGATGTCCGCGGCCTGCGGGATGAACGGGAGCAACGGCATCAGCGGATGCCCCTCGGTGGTGGCGACCAGGTCGTAGTCGTCGACGAGCACGTACAGGTCGGGTCCCTGCCACCATGAGCGGTCGCGGAGTTGTTCGGCGGTCACGTCCGGGCCGGGCATCCGTTGCGTCAGGACCGCGCACACCTGCTCGACCAGAGTCTCGGTCGCGTGGTGGTTGCTGCCGTAGCCGACCAGATGCTCGCCCTCGAAACCGCCGAGCAGGCTCCGCCGATGGTCGATCACCAGGATCCGGGCCTGGTCCGGTGTGTACGCCTCCTGGATCCGCCGGCCGAGGGTGCGCAGGAATCCGCTCTTCCCGGACGCGGTGTCGCCGAGCACGATGAAGCACGGGTCGGCGGAGAAGTCGATCCGGACGGGGGAGAGATCCCGCTCCGCGACGGCGACGGCCAGGCCACGTTCGGGATCGCTCTCGCCGTCGAGGCGGTCGGCGGGAACCTCGGCGGGCAGCAGCAGGACCGGCGGCGCGGATTCGCCGGTCCAGGCCGCCGCGATCTGCTCGACGAGCCGGCCCAGGCCGTCAGCGGTCCGCTCGCCCTGGTCGGCGGCCAGCAGCGGCCGCGCCGACAGGAACTGGTGCCGGCTGCCGGTGATGCCGCGCCCGGGTGCGTTCTCCGGGACCAGCAGCGCCGTACGGCGGTCCAAGAAGGAGTCGATCGGATCGCCGATCTTCAGTTCCAGCTTGGTACCGCACAGGTCGCGGATGTTCATCCGGATGTCGAACCAGCGCGCCGCGCTGATGATCAGGTGCACGCCGTACGCGAGACCGCGGGTGGCGATGTCGCCGAGCAGAATCTCCAGATCCTCGAAGTCGTTGCGGATCGTCAGCCAGCCGTCGATCACCAGGAAGACGTCACCGTACGGCGACGGCGGGACGGTCCCGGCCTGCCGGCGCTCCCGGTACGCGGCCATCCCGTCGATGCCGAGCTCGGCGAACTCGCGCTCGCGCTGGGAGATCAGGTTCATCACCTCGGCGATCGTCCGTCGTACCGAGTTGGTGTCCTGCCGGCCGGCCAGTCCGCCGACGTGGGGCAGGCCGCGCAGACCGGTCAGCACGCCGCCGCCGAAGTCCAGGCAGTAGAACTGCACCTCTTCCGGGGTGTGGGTGAGTGCCAGTGACATGATGGTTGCTGCGAGCAAAGAGCTCTTGCCGCTGTGCGGGCGGCCGACGACGGCGACGTGCCCACCGCCACCGGACAGGTCCAGTTGCAGCGGGTCGCGGCGCTGTTCGAGCGGCCGGTCCACGATGCCGGCGCGGGCGGTCAGGCTCCCGGTCAGACGCGGCTCGCCCGCGGTGAGACCGCGGCCCGGCTCGACCCGGACCGGTCCGAGGACGTCGTCGAGGGCCGGTGACTCGTCGAGCGGCGGCAGCCAGATCTGGTGCGCGGCGTCGCCACGGCCGGTCATCCGATCCACCAGGATGTCGAGCAACGTCTCGCCGACACTCTCGTCGAACGGGTCCTCCGACTGCTGCTGCTCCTGGTCGTCGGTGGCCACCGGCGGGGCGACGTACCCGCTGATGTAGTCGTGCAGGACCAGCGAGTTGCCGGGTGTCATCGGCAACTGCCCGGCCGTCGGCCGCCGGTGGACGCCGGAGACGTACGCGGCCCGGAACCGGTCGAGCTGCTCGGTACCGACTCGCAGGAACCCGTGACCAGGTGCCCTGGGCAACAAGAACGCGTCGTTCACGCCGAGGACGGTGCGGCTGTCCATGTCCGAGAACGTCCGCAGGCCGACCCGGTACGAGAGGTGCGCCTCGAGACCGCGCAGCCGGCCCTCGTCCAGGCGCTGGCTGGCCAGCAGGAGGTGCACGCCGAGCGATCGCCCGACCCGGCCGATCTGCACGAACATGTCGATGAAGTCCGGCCGGTCGCTCAGGAGTTCGCTGAACTCGTCACACACCACGAGCAGTGTCGGTACTTCGGGAAGCGGCGCGCCGGCCATGCGCGCCTTCTCGTAGTCCCGCAACGAGGCGAAGTTGCCCGCGGCCCGCAGCAGCTCCTGCCGGCGGATCAGCTCGCCGTTGATCGCGTCCGTCATCCGGTCGACCAGATGCAACTCGTCGGCCAGGTTGGTGATCACCGCGCTGGTGTGCGGGAGCTTCTCCAGCGTCGCGAACGTCGCGCCGCCCTTGTAGTCGATCAGCGCGAAGTTCAGCGAGCGCGGCGGGTGGGTGATGGCGAGGGCAAGCACCAGCGTGCGCAGCAGCTCGCTCTTGCCGGAGCCGGTGGCGCCGATCAGCAACCCGTGCGGCCCCATGCCTTCCTGGGCGGACTCCTTCAGGTCGATCTCGATCGGCAGCCCGTCGGCGCGCAGACCGAACCGCACCCGTAGCCGGTCGCGGCTGGGCCGCTGCACCCAGGTGACCGCGGGATCGAAATCGTACGGATCGCCGAGTTCGAGCAGCTCACCGAGTCCGAGGTCCGCGCTCAGCGGCTGGTCGCTCTGCGCGCCGGCGGTGAGCCGCAGCGGTGCGAGTTGGCGCGCCAGGCCCTCGGCCGCCGCCCGGGACAGTTCGTCGGCGCGGCCGAGCCCGGCCTCGTCGTCCATCGTCTCACTGGTCAGCGTGCCGTCATTGCCGACGTCGAGCACGATCGCGCTCGCGTCGAGCGCCCGCGGCGGCAGGGTGGCGAGGTCCAGGACCGTGACGCCTTCCAGTCCGCGATCGGCCAGGAGGTGATCCGAGCCGCTGGTATCGCCCCCGGCGAGTACCACGACGACGTGCGGGCCGGCCGCCGTACCGCCGCCGTCCGGATCGAACCGCGGCCGGCCGGTGAGCAGGTCGTCCAGCATCGCCTCGATCGAGATGATCGTTGGAGCGACCAACCGTAGTGGCCCGAGCGCGTCGGTGCGCTCCGGGTGCAGTGCGTGCGGCAGCCACTTCACCCAGTCCCAGTCCGCCTCCTGATCGTGGTCGGTGACGACGGCGATCCGCAGGTTGTCCGGCGCCTGCAGGGTGGCGAGCTGGGCGAGCATCGCGCGGACCAGGCCGCCCGCCCGCTCGCGGTCCCCGGTGAAGTGGATCCTCGCGAACCCGGTGATCGCGATCGCGATCGGCAGGTCCGGCACGGTCGCGTACGTCGAGACGAAGCGGCGCAAGGCCAGCGCGGACAGGGGTTCCAGGCGCTCCAGCGGCTGCGTGTCCGGCGGTACGACCGAGATCGCCGGTGCCTGCGGTCCGACCCCGATCCGGGTGATGCCGAAGTCCTCGTCGTCGCGGCGACGTTCCCAGAGCCGGTGACTGGCGGCCAGCGTCCACAGGCTCTCGGGCTCGGGGTGGTGGTACTGCAGGGCTGCGCGCTGGTTGCCGACCGATCTGGTCAGCCGGATCCGTTGCTGCGCCAGCTCCCGCAGGTACCGGCGCCGGGCGTGGCCCATCTCCGACTTGCCCGCCCCGGAGCGCATCAGCAGGCCGGCGAAGATCATGCCGACGATCGCGACGCCGAACAGCGCGAAGACCGCGATCCGCAGTCCACCGCCCAGGCTGCCGGAGAACGACAGCAGCATCGCGCCCATCATCGCCACCATGGGCAGCACCATCAGCAGTTGCGCCCACTGCCGGCCGCCCGGCTCGGGGACCTCGGGCGGCGCCTCCAGCAGCAGTTCGCCGCCCGGCACGTCCGGGCCGGGTCTGCGGTCCGGCCGCCGTACCACCATCGTCGCCATCACGATCACCTCTCCTGGGAATCCACGCCGATCGTGGCCCGTCCGGACGGAACGCCGGCGCCGATGGCAGGAACGTGCCGCGCGGATCTCCGGCAGCGGTGCCGGCTCCTAGCGTGGATCGCCAGGCAATCCAGGAGAGAAAGGAGTCTGCCGATGTCGATGCCCTTCATCGAAGGTGTCGGTAGCGACATCTACACCGGGTTCGGTGTGCAGTCCGACCAGTACGGCGACCAGTCGGACTTCAACCTGCGCCGCAGTGACGAGACGATCAACGCCGACCTGTACGACGCTCTGGGCGGCTCGCCGTACCTGGCCGCGGTGCAGAGCAACCAGGCGATCGGCGATATCACCCGGAAGAACATCGAACATGCGCGGCTGCAGGCCGACACCGGTATGGCCATCGGTACCCGGTTCGACGCGACCCGGGACCAGGCCGCCAGCACGCTGACGATCGGCGACGTGACGGCCTGACCCACCGGTCCGGCCACCTCATTGCAGCAGGCAACGAACAGGAAGGAAGCAGATGGACAACAGGCTGTTCATGAACTTCGGGAACTTCGAGCAGAACATCGGGCTCCAGAACGCCAACGCGGACGGCAAGGTCACCGAGGTCGGCGATCATGTGGCCAACGTCTCGCGGCTGGAGGTGAGCTGGCGCAGCGACGACTTCCGCGGTGCGCTCGAAGCCCTCCGCCAGCACGAGAACCGGGTCGTCGAAAACGCCCAGATCCAGCACGACCTGGCTCGCCGGGGCGGAGTCACGCTGGGCGACGGCATGGAGACGGCCAAGTTCTCCCAGGCCGCGGTCCAGGGCCTGATGGGGGCCTGACCGCGGACGAGCTGAACCGCACGACAAGAGCCCCGGCCGCCGGCCGGGGCTCTTCTGCGTGTGCGCTAGGAGAAGAGATGTTCCGGCAGGGCGTCGGTCGGCGATTCCGTACGGCGGATGTTCGAGCGACCGGCCGCCCAGCGGCGTCGCCGTCCTGCCGCCAGCACGCCCGCGACGAGCAGCAGCACCAGAGCCGCGCCGACCGCGATCCCGGTCAGGCCGCGCGCTTCGAGTGCCGCCGTACGCCACCAGGCCTTCACGGCGAGCTGTTGCTGGTCCGGTGGTACGTGGGCTGCGGCCGGTACGGCGACGGCTTTGCTGGTCATCCCCTCGGTCACGGCGCGGTACGGGTCCACGATGCCGGCGCCGTACTCCCAACTGCCCTTGCCGCCGCGGGCCGGTGATGCGGTCGCCTGGAGGCGCTGGATCACCTGTGCGGCGGTCAGTTTCGGCCACGCCGACCGGACCAGTGCGGCCGCGGCCGAGATGAACGGTACGGCGAAGCTCGTCCCGCTGACGTACGCGTGACCGGTACGGCGGGTCGCGGCCAGCACGCCGTCACCCGGGCCGACGAGGTCGACGTACGGACCGATCTGGGAGGCTCCGAGCCGTGCCCCGTTGATGTCGATCGCGCCGACGCCGAGCACGCCGGCGTATGCGGCCGGGTACGACGGCAGCACGCCCGACCCGTCCGACTGGCTGTTCCCGACGGCCGCGACCACGACGACGTCCTTGCGCACCGCGTACGCGATCGCCTTCCGGACGGCGGCCTCGTTCCGGTCGCTGGTCATCGACAGGTTGATCACCTTCGCGCCCTGGTCGACGGCGTACACGATGCCGCGGGCAAGGACTCCCGGGTCGATGACCTGGCCGGTGTTCGAGTCGGTGGACTCGCGATCGGTGACCCGGACCGGCAGGATCCGGACGCCCGGTGCGATCCCGTGGAAGCCGATGCCGGTCGCCGGGTCGGCGGCGATGATGCTCGCGACGCCGGTGCCGTGCGAGATGCAGTCGTAGTTCCCGGGCAGCCGCCCGACCAGGAAGAAGTCGCGTCCGGGCAGCACCTTCCCGGTCCGCCGGAGCTGCGGATGGTCGGCGTCGACGCCCGAGTCGATCACCGCGACCGTCACGCCGGAGCCGGTGCTGTGCGGCCACGCCCGCTCGGCGCCGAGCAGATCCTGGGCCCAGGGCAACGGCCGCACGGCCGGACGCCCGGGCTCCGGATTGGTGCAGGCGCCGCGCGGCGGGGCCGCGGCAGCCGTCGTCGGCAGGCAGGTCGCGGCCAGGCTCGTCGCGATCACCGCAGCGAGGCCGGCGAGCCGCCGGCCGGTCCCACGTCCTCGTCCGTCCACCCCCCGATCCTTTCCGGCAGCGGACCTGGCGCCGGCGCGCTGGCCGGAACAGGACAGCGCGCGAGAACGGTCGCCGGCGGACCCGAAGGTTGGTGAACGCAGCGGGCCCAACGGAAGGAGCGTCATGGGGACAGGGATCGGGCGGCTGGCCGACGTCCAGCGACTGGAGAACGAGGTCCGGCAGGCCCAGCAGGCGGTCGATGCGGCCACCGGAACCGCGGAGGCCGGTGAACAGCTGATCGAGGCCACCGTGACGGGGAACGGCGAACTCCGCGAGCTGGTCCTCGATCCGCGCGTGTACCGCGAGTTCGCGCCGGAGGTGCTGGCCGCGGAGATCGTCACCGCCGTGAACGAGGCCCGCGCGGCCGCCCACCAGAACGCCCTCGACGCCTGGATCGAGATCCTGCCGGCGGACGCCGGGGACGACGTCACCTTCGAGCCGATGCTGGCCGAACTGCGCCGGATGCGGGAGACGGTCGCCGACGGAGGCCCGCGATGAGCCCGGCCGGCGATCTGGACATGGAGGCCGGGCCGACCTCGCAGGCGCTGGCCGGGATCGAACAGCCCATCGATGGCTGGGGTACGGCGTGGCCGGCGAAGCTGGCCGCGATCCACGCGGCGGAGCGCGCCGCGAGCACCGGATTCGACGACATCAGCGTCGCGTTCCGGGACGGGTACAACAAGGTCGAGCCGGACCTGAGCACCCGGGCGAGCGCGCTCGCCCCGCGCGTGAAGCTGGCGGTCGGGACCGGTCGCCGGATCCTCCGACGGTACGGCGTGACGTTCCAGAACGCCGCCGACAACCTGAACCTGCACTGAGACCGGACGCCGCCGGTGATCCCCGAACCCGACACGATCCTGTGGCCGCCGCTGCGCAAGGCGATCGACACCACGTTCCCGATCTGGGTCGACGAGGACGCCGCGTTCGAGCTGCGGGACCTGTGGAAGAGCGCTGCCGACGACCTCCGGACGGCCGTCACCCAGGCGAGTGCGGCGAACGGGCAGCTGCCCGGTGTCTGGCGGGATCCGCAGGGTATCGGGTTCCACCAGAAGATCGACCAGCTGCTCAACTCGCCGTACACCGGGACTGCCGAGCTGATCACGGCGATGCGGGAACTGTCGGCGATGGCGGGCGAGTACGGCCGGCAGATCGTCTGGGTGAAGGACCAGATCTACGCCGAACTGGCCGCGAACGTGATCGCGTTCGCGCTGAGCTTCGGGCTGCCGCCGGGGATCGGTGACTTCGTCCGCGCTCGCATCATCACCGGGATGGCGGGCCGGATCGCTACGTTCATCGCCGGCCGGGTCGCGCAGATGGCGGCCTTCGCGAGCCGCATCGGCCGGCTGACACCGGCGATCGTGAAGGAGACCGCCTGGGAGATGATCGAGGAGCCGGCGATCAACATCGGCGCCAACGTGATCGACATCTGGCGCGGACAGCGCGACAGCATCAGCTGGCGCGACACTGTCATCGCCGGTACGGCGGGTGGGGTCGGATCGATCGGGTCACGCGTGCTCGCCCCGGTCGGCTGGGTCGCGTCGGTTCCCGCCCGGGTGGCGTTCCGGTCGCCGGGCCGGCTCCGGGACGCGGCGATCAAAGGCTCGTCCGGCTTCGTCGTCAACGGCATCACGTCGCCGGTGTCCGGGACGTTCGTCCAAGCTGTTGCCGACGGCAAGAATCCGTGGACGCAGGACTACGGCAAGGCGCTCGTCGAACAGGGTCTCGGTGCCGGAACGCTGGCCGGCATGCGGATCGGTGCACATGAGCTCGGGCACGCGCTCGCCGGGAATCACAGCCAGACCCAGGCAGGGACGACGGACACCGGCAAGCCCACCGGCACCGCCGAGGGGCCGGCCGACAACCCTCCCGACGGGCCACCGCCCAACACCCCCGCCGAGGCCACCGGGAATTCGACATCGCCCTCCACCTCGGCGGCCGGACAGGACGTCGCCGCCCAACAGACCGCCACCGCCGAACAGACCGCCACCGCCGAACAGACCGCCACCGGCGCCGACCCGTCGGCCGCCGCCGCGACGGACACCAGCCAGGCCGTCGATCAGTCCTCGGCCAAGGCCGACCAACCGTCCGCCCAAGTCGGCACCGACCAGTCCGGAGGCCAGTCCCTCGCCGGGACCCGCCCGTCGCTAACAACCGCCGCAGCCGCACCCCCCGCGGCGACGCATGCACCCCCCACTGCCGCTCCCACCTCTACTCCGGACGTCACCAGCACCCCACCCGCACCCTCCGCGGCATCCACCCCCACGACCGCGCCCGCCGCATCCACCAACCAGCCGGCCTCGGCCCCAACCACCGCCACCAACCCCAACGCATCCACCCAGCACCAGACCCCCGCCCAGCACCAGGCCCCTGCCCAGAGCCAGCCGGCGCCGAACCAGTCCGCGCAGATCCAGTCCGCGCAGAACCAGCCGGGGCAGAGCCAGTCCGCGCAGAACCAGTCCGCGCAGAACCAGGCGGGGCAGAACCAGTCTGCGCAGAGCCAGAATGGTCAGGGGCAGGCGGCCCAGAACCAGCTCGGGCGGGGCGAGTCCACCGCCAGACCCGGCAACAGTCCATCGCAGCAAAACGCCGTACCCCAGGGCAAGAAGACCGGCTCACAGGACACGGCAGACGACGCGCCAACCACAGATACGACCGACGCGACCGGCACGACCGACGCGTCCGGCTCCGGGCGTGGGGAGGGTGGGCAGTCGGAGGTGCAGGGCGCGGGGCCGGTGTTGTTGGCAGGGTCGGCTGTCTCGGCGTCTGAGGCGAACGCTGCGAGCGAGGCAACCACACGTCCACAACCACGCGAAGAGACAGCGCCGTCCGAGCCGGCGCTGCCAGTTCTGACCCGGGTTGACGGGCCGTCGGCCGAGGGGTCCGCGTCGAAGGGGAGTCCGGTGGGGCCGCGGTTGTTCCGCCCGGTGGAGGAGGCGGGTGAGGACTTCGGGCGGGTCGATCCGGATGCCTATGCGGCGCTCCGGGAATACGCGGACTCGCTTGTGCGGAAGGGATTCGAGGTTTCGCTGCGGGCGGTTCGGGTGCCTGGGTCGGCGGCGGGCGTGGTGCTCGAGGTTACGGCGGTGGACGGGACGACGGAGACGATCACCGGTACAGCCTGGGACGTTCTCGATCAGGTGAGTCCGATCCCGCCTGTGGTGGTCGACGCGGCGGCCGTCGCGGCTGCGAGCTCCGTTGCGGTTGCTGCCCAGCAGGAGCTGGTGAAGCAGCTGAACGAGCGGGCCGCCGACGGCTCGCTGACTGCGCTCGCCGGCCGGATGCGCAAGGCGTTCTACCAGGTCGGGCCGGACAGCAGGCCGCGGATCGGGATCCTGTCGCGGCGCGCTGGACGAACCGAGGCCGCGCCGGATCGCACGTTCAAGGTCCGGTTCGGCGACCAGGACCTGTCGGTGCGACTGCCCTGGGTCGAACAGCGGTCCATCGACAACCAGGAGGCCGGCCGGAACCACCGCCGTACCGATCTCGCACTCGCCGCGGTGATCGACGGTCACCCGGTCGGCAGGACCCGCGTCGACCTCTCCGACCCGGTACTGGATGTCTCCCAGGCGGTACTGGATTCGCTGACAGCCACTGTCGAGGCATGGCAGGCCGGCGCATCCCACCTAGGACCGGAGCAGGTCGGCGACGAGTTCGCTCGGACCATCGAAGGCTGGCTGGCCGCCAGGCACGCCGGCGACCGTGTTTTCCGCGTGTACCTGACGCTGTCCGGCCGCGGCGGCTTCGACCAGATCTACGTCCGGCTGAGTGCCGACGGGACGGTGACCGGCTTCGCGATCGTCGAGGCGAAAGGACCGAACGCGGACCTCGGCGCCGGCCTCGGCACCGACGGCGAAACCCGCTACGCGCAAGGCCACTGGGACTACGTGCGTGAACTCCTCGCGCAATTGAGCGATCCGGCCCGCGAGGATCGTGCCGGGGTGCTGACGGCGGAGATCGTGGAGGTCCACACCTCGGCGGAGGAGCGCGCCGGCCAGTACGCATCTCGTACGGTCGCCGAAACCGAGCACCGCATCGCCGAGTTGCGCGAGGCGTACGTCGAACACATGGCCGACCAAGACGTCGCCGACCGGGAACTGTCCCACCGCGAGGCGCAAGTGCTTGCCAAGAAGGCGGCCCGCGACGCCGGCCTGACGGTCAAGGACGCGAAGAACGCGGGCTCGGCCGCCTATCGGGAGGCGAAGAACGCGACGCGCGAAGCGGCTCGTGCGAAGGCTCTGGAGGAGTTCGCGCGGCGCGACCTGGGCACCGTCGTGGAGGCTCTGGAAGCCCACGCCGCCGACCTCACCCGGAAGGAACCAGCCGCCCCGAACCCTCGACCGAATGCAGCGAACGACGCGTGGAAGAAGTACGTGGACAGCGCGTGGAACGCGGGGAAGGCAAGGGCGCTGGCCGATTGGGCCGCCCGCAATACAGAGACCGTACGCGAGTTCCTGGCCGATCCCGACGCTGCCCGGCGAGCGTGGTACGACGCCGCGTACGAGGCCGCCTTCGCCGACGACGGAAACGCCGGTCCACGGACCAGGGTCCCGCTCAAGCCGGAGATCCGGACTCCTTTCAAGGACAGCGCCGCGCTGGCCGCCGCGCTCCTGCCTTTCCTGGACAACGGTTCGCTCGAGTACTTCGTCGTACGCGCCCTGATCGCTGCGGACGAGAACGGTGTCGCTCGGCCGCAAGGGATCGAAATCACCGAGTACTCGATGGACCCGAACCGTACGCCCCAGCACGATCACACCGGCGGGCGGCGGATCAACCAGGAAGCTGTTGATCGCGGCGATGGGCTGGAGCGTACGGCGGGGACGGTCGAGGAGGTCGCGGCCGCGGCCGGTGTGGATCTGAGCGAGATCGATGTCGTCGTTCTCGACGACGCGGCCGATTACGCGTACCTCGACGACATGCGTGCGATGGCGAGTGCGCAGCAGTTGGACGACGGTACGGTCCGGGTCCTGCTCGGCCCTGCGAGTTTTGCCGACCGGGAGTTGCTGGCGAAGACGCTGGCGCACGAGAAGACCCATGCGGACCAGTTCCGGGCCGGCCGGGTCGCCGACGACAACGTGCCGGAGATGGAGCGCGAGGCGCACGTCAGTGAGGCGGCCGCGGTAGAAAGGTTGCGAGCACATGACCAGGTTCACGATCGAAGCGACGTACGACCTGCCGAGCCGGCCCGGCATCGTGACCCCCGGGAGGATCCACGACGGGGCGGTCCGGGCCGGCATGGTCCTCCGGATCGAGGGCACCAACCGGGACGTGCGGATCCGGGGCGTCGAACTGAGCTGTTCCGCCGGGACGACCCGGACGGCGCTGCTGATGGACCGCGAACACGCCCCGATGCTCCGGCCGGGGACGGTTCTCGTCAGTCCGGCCTGAGTCCGGACAGGCCCGGTACGCCGAAGCGCAACGAGGTCCTCGTCGGTGAAGACGGCGAGGTGACCGTCCGAATTCGCAGCCTCGGGTCGCCGCGTCCCACGTCCGCCGGTGGTGTGCGTCGACTGGTTGTCGAGGCGATGCTGGCGGGTTGGGGTGGCTTCCGGGGCACGGGCGAGGGTGTATTCCCGGCGGACGCGCGGGTGCCGTGGGAGGACTTCGTACGGCTCGAGGAGGCGGTCGACTCCGCCGTACGGCGCGGTCTCGAGGTCGACCTGACCCTCGTGATGAACCCGGAAACGAAGTGGCTGGAGGCAACTGCCCACGTCACCGACCCGGTCACCGACGAGAGCGTCACCTACCGCCGAGCACCCGTCGCCGAGATCGCCAACCGCCTCCACCCAACCGTCGCCCGCACCGCCGACCCGACCCAACCCCCACCACCCACCCCACTCGGGGCCGTGGGGGACAGCGTTCGTATTGGTGTTACTGAGCATGGACTGTCGGCAGTGTTGCCGGCTGAGCTTGTCGGCGATCCGGAGGCGTTGGCCCAGCTCGAGGCGCGGTGGGTCGCGCTCGTGCGGGCCGGCTACCAAGTCGAGGTCACGGTGACGAAGGTTGCCGGTCGGCATGCTGTGGTTGATGCGTTGGAGTTCACCGTTGAGGTGACGGATCCGCACAGCACCGTGGCGGCTGAGGCGCGGGACGTGTACGGGCCGGCCGGGGTACGGGCGCTTGTCGAGCAGATGATCACCGAACAGCAGTCGCCAGGAGGCCGCCACCGCCAGCCCGAGGGCCCGCCGACCGAAGACGGGCCGGGGTATCTCACGCCAGCGGCGTTCGATCCGACGGCCGGTCCGGTGGTGGGGGAGGTGCGGCCCAACGACTCGGCAAACCGGGCCGGGTGGAGTTTCGGTACGCCGGGACGCGCCGACGAGGTCGTACTGGAGCTGCACGAAGTCCGCCCGCCTGAACGCCTGTTGAACCCTGGGGGGAAGTCGGAGGCCCTGCCCCGGATCCCGCTCGACTGGGCGTTCGCGCGCGATCGGGCCCGTGGTCTGATTCCGCCGGGCGTGCGGATCTCGGAGCAGGAGTTCGCGGCGCTGGAGCAACGCGTGCAGCGACTGATCGCGGACGGGCACGTTGTGAGCGTTCGGCTGCGGGTCCTGAACGGGCGGTTGGTCGTCGACGCGTACGTGCGGGAAACGGCGACCGGGCGCAGCGCGCTACACGAGGATCTGTCGCTCCCGGACCTGGTCGTTGCCCTGGACAACCAGGTGCTGGCAGCGCCGCCCGGAGTCGCTGAGGTCGCCGTACGCGCCGCTGCCGCGAACCTGGGCGCGATCCACCTCCAGGACGGCAGTCTCCGCGTGGCGACGGCCGATGGGCGGCAGGTGGTGATCCCCGCCGAGGTCCTCGCTCGCATCACCGCCGAGCTCGGTCAGCCGGGAGCCACCCAGGAAACCCTCGACGCCGAAGCAGTACGCCGAGTTGGTGAGCACCTCGGCGTAGTGAACCCTGGACGTGCCGCGCGGTCTCCCGCGGACGTCCTTCGTGCCGCAGCCCACCGCGTAGCCGCCGCCGAAATCACCCGCCGCGCCCAGGAGCTGTCCGGTGGGCACCAGAACGAGCAGCCGCACAGGACGCAGGAGGGCAGCCCCCGTGCCGATGGTGAGCGGGGGTTTGCGGCGCGGGCCCTGGCGGCCCTCGAGAGTGTGCTCGGCTCGGATCTGGGTGGGTTGAGTGTTGGGGATCCAGCTGTGGTGGGGCAGTTGGTTGTGGTTGACGAGCAGCACTTCCGGGTCAGGGTGGGGCGTGTGCGGCGGGGGAAGGCGGCGTCGACCGAGGTGCGGGCGGGGACTGCGCAGGATCCGCATGTTGTGACGTTCGCGGCGGGTGTTGCGGACAGCCAGTTGGCTCGCGTCTGGGTGCATCAGCTCAGCCACACGCTGCAGGAATTGCGAGCGCCCGAAGGCGGACCGCTGCGTCGGCTGTGGAGCCGCCTCACCGGCACCGGGCGGAATGCCTGGGTCGACGCCAAGTTCAACGAGTTCCGCCACCTCCAGCGCCAGTGGACGAGGGGCGACCGGCCCGAACTTCGGCAAGACATCGAAAGGCTTGTCAACGCGATCCGCAAACGCGGCCACGTCCCGCCGACCCTGCCGTGGAACACGCCGATCCCGCTCGACCCGCGGGCGGACCTGAAGGCCGCGATCACCCGGCAGCTCGCCGGCCTCGACGAGACCATTGCATCTCTCCACGCTCTGATCGCCAGTAAGGACTCGGCCGCCGAGGAAGCGATCGACGCAGCCCGCAAGGAGGCCGAAAAGCGCCGTCAAGTGGCCAAGGACGACGGAGCGATCGCACGCCGTCGCGCGGCCGAGGCCGAGGGACGAAAGCAGATCGAGCTCGCCTACTGGCATCGTCAGATCGCCGCCCAGTACAAGCAGGCACTTGCCAAAGTGACCGCAGCACGCGCGGGCTACGCTCAACTCCTTCAGAGCGCCGCAAATGCCACGCCACGTCACCTCGTCGCCGAAGCGCACAAGTTCGCTGCCGAGGTCGCGGCGTACCAGACAGCGCTGGAGAACCTCGCCCCGCCGATCGCCGCGCTGCCGAGCATGCAGCCGACCGGTCGTCTCCCGCACCTCACAGCGCTCACCGAACGTATCAACGCCGCCTTGGTAGCGAACGGTATCGACCAAACGTTCACGGCCGACGAGCTGCAGCAGTTGCTCGGTGCGGAGTTCGGACGCATCCTGACCGACGACGGCGTCGTACTGCGCGTCGGTAGCAAACACCCCGCCGACCTCCGCATCAAACTCAGCGTCGACGAGCTGGTCGAGGTCCGCGATCCGAAGGTCAAGGCCTCGGAGATCATCAACGGCCTGTTCCCGCAGGGCGGCCGGCGTCTCGCCACGGCTGCGACGTCCCGCTTCGATGCGGCGATCACGGTGCCGTTGACGGCGCTCCTGAAGCTCCTCGGCGCGGTCATCCGCCAGCCCTGGCTCAGCGACCTCACGCTCAAGGTCGAGGTCGGTGGCGGACGCACCCGCGCCGTCACCGGGAACGCCGCCGAGTACGCGCAGACCGGCGCGGTCGAGGACAATCGCGGCGAGTCCGTCCTCTATACAGGCAAGGCGTCCTGGCAACTCGACGTGCGCACCGACCGTACGTGGTCAGCTACCGAGACGATTGCTGAGGGCAACCCGGAGGACGCGACCGAGCTCCGTGCCTGGGTGTCGCACGCGTATACCGTCGACCCTGCCCAGGAGACGCGGCGACTCGATCTCGCGAACGGTCTGCTGCCCGCGCACCTCCTGACCTCGATCACCGGGCTGGAGCAGCTCACCGACGACGTGATCGAGTCGAACGAGGACCGCCTTGCCAAGCTCGGCTCCGGCCGCACGCAGGTCGAGGAACAGCTGCACGCGGTCTTGAACAACGACCTCCCGAGCCGGTTGGCCGAGTCCACCGACCATCCCGTACTGCGGCCGCTGACCGTGGACGGAAAACCGGTCGGGCATGTCGAGGTCACGACCCGGATCCGCTACGAGCAGGTCGAGCTGGTCGGCGCGCAAAGCACGACTCACTGGCAGGAGTCGGTCCGGATCGGCTTCAGTACCACCAGTGCGCAGCAGTCCTTCGGCGCCTCGGCATCGGTGTCCGCGAAGGCCGGATACGACGGGGCCGCGGTGCACGACATCGACCCGGACGGCACCGATGTCGGCCCGACCGTGAGCGGCGGTCGTACGGCGACGCGGTCGGAGACCCTGTCCGGCGGGGGTACGTCGATCCACGTCGGCGTACACCGCTTCACCGGGCCGACCCAGGCTTACAGCATGGTGCTGTCGCACGTCGTGAAAGTCGTCCTGGACGGCAAGGCGGCGACCACGCCCCGGGACAGCACGGTCGTGGCACGGGTGCGGGTCAAGGACGCGTTCCGGTACGGGCTGCCGGTCGATCGCAGCGCGGTGCACAACGACGGGCAGATCGTCGACGGAGAGGTCGACCCGAATGCCGTCGTACCCGGCCGGAAACTGGAGTTTCCTGCGTGGGCTAAGGACGCCGCCGGCCGGCTCAACACGGCCGGGCCGTGGAACGTGCAGGCCGTCACCGGTGGGAAGGCGGCCTTCGAGGCGATCATGGCGCGGCTGGCCGGTCGCGGATTCGTACCGCCGCTGGACCGCAACGGAAATCCGGACCTCACCAAGCTCTCGACCGATCCGATGGAGCGGCACTCGCAGCTGCTCAACCTCGAAGAGCTGCGCGAACAACTGTCGACCGAGCGCCTGGAGGCCGGGTACGACATCGCTGTCCGGGACGGGATCCTGATCACGCTCACCCGTGCGCGGACCGGCCAGCCGACGGAAAACGTTGTACTTCGGATCGGCATCGAGCCGCACGCCTCGAGACCGCTCGGCGTCACCGACCACGAGTCCGTCGTACTGCTCAACATCGGCTCCGAGACCGCCGGCCGGACCTCGTCGCGGTCGAAGGTCTGGCCGTGGCGGGCCGATCCGCTGGCGATGAGCTCGACGTCCGGCCTCGACGGAAAGGCAGCGCTTTCCTACGGCCGGCAGGCGCTCGGTAGCGTCCTCGCCTGGTTCACCGGCGGCACCGTCAACCAGGTCACGCTGGTCGAGAGCACGTCGCCGGTCGCGGTCTTCGCGGTGCAGCACACGCTTTCCGTCGCGGAGGGCGAAGAGACGTTCTACACCAGTTCGCCGAGCGAGACCGCGCACATCCTGATCGACAGCGACCTCCTGCCGTACGACGACGCGCTGCCGCCGACCCCGCCCACGGGACCCGTGCGACCGTCCGTTCTCCAGCGGATGACCTTGCTCGCGCTCGGTGCTACGGAGTTCACCGCGAAGTTGCCCAAGGCAATCAGGAACGAGGCGACCGCGCTCCAGCAGCTCGGAGTCTTCCTCAATCCGCGGAACCTGCTCGCTCACCCGGAATGGATCGGCACCGGCTACCGCACCACCCTTCTGGTGCCCGGCATCGGCGGGATCTCGAGACGGATCGCGGTCTCGCTCACCGGCCGGTTGCAGAACCCGCAGCTGGTTGCCGTGACCGAAGGCGTCAGCGGCGACATCAACCTCGCGCTCGGAAACCACGGCTCGGGAACCGGACGCTCGTACGGCGGGAGCACCCAAGCGGCCGCTGGGGTTTCCGAGAATTCGGCCGGTGGCGGGTTCAACGCGTCACTCGGAACCAGCGGCTCCACGGGCCGGACCGATCAGGACATCTGGGGCGTCGAGCGGCTGACGATCGAGACCGGGCGGCACTACGTCTTCACCGCTGACGCCGAGGTGTCGCTTGCGGTGGGCAACCATCAGCCGACCGAGTCGAAGGTCGGCACCGTGTTCCAGCTCGCCGAGCGGGAAGCGCTCCGGTTCTACGCGCAGAACGAACTCGCGCTGCCGCTGCAGCAGGTCGCCGACGCCGTAGAACGTTTTCTGCACGGGCACCTGAAGCTCGACCGCCGGGCGGCGACCGGTCTGGTCCGTCGCTACCGCGCGGAACTCGCCGCAGCCCGCCGACGTGGGACGCCCGTACCTGCGCTGTCCGCCGATCACACCGCGCAGGCTCTCGCCGCGAAGCTCCGTCCGAGCCCGCGACCGCAGCCGGGGACTCCCGAGCAGCGGTTGGCCGAGATCCTCCGCGATCAGCCGCCGCCCCGGATCGACCTGCCGGAGCACTACCGGCGGCACCTCGGGTTCAGCCTGATCGAGAGCACGGAGCTCGACGGGAACCACGAGCTACTGGCCGAGGTGTACGACGTACTGCGCAGTGAGTTCGATCTCGATCCGGCGCAGGACCCGGCGTTGGCTCAGGCGCTGTTCGTCGACCTCGCCGGGAAGCGGTGGTGGGGGCGGCTGGAGGACATGCTCGGGCGCAGCGGGTTCGCGCGGACCTATCCGGTGGGGCGTCCGGGACGACTGTCGGCGGAGCAGGTGACGCTGCGGATCCGGGCCGAGTTCGCCGACGAGGCGGAGAGGTTGGGCGAGGCGAAGGATGTCGTCGGGATCGTGCAGCGGTACCTGTACGGCGATCGGAGCCGGTCGCGGAGCAGCGAGCGGTCGACCGGCCTCGGGGCGGACGGTTCGGTCGATCCCACGCGGTCGGGGTCGGCGAGCACGGATCGGAGCGAGGGTACGTCGACGAGCGCCGGCGATCAGGTGACGCGGTTGGAACGGATCGCCGGGTTCGACGGGATGACGCGGGTCGGGCGGCGGATGCGGTTGCGGATCGAGGTGGAGCACGACGTGGCGGCGCCGACGCGGACTCCGCTCGGGCAGCGGTTGTCGCCGCGGTTGTCGGTGACGCGGACGGCGCGGGAGCTGACCGGGAAGGTTGTGCAGCTGATGCCGAGCGCTGCGATCGGGCGGAAGGTGCCGTCGGTGCCGGTTGTGCCGGGGGAGGTGGAGTTGCCGTCGATGTACCACGTCGAGGGTGTCGGGCCTGTTGACGGTCGGGCCGATCTGTTCGACGTGGTCGTCGACGAGTTGGCGGACGAGGAGCTGCTCGGGGTTGACGGCGTACGAGCGCAGCTCGCGGGGCTCGAGAACAAGTTGTCGGCTTCGGCGCTGAACGCACAGTTCAGCCGGATGGCGTCGGAGGAGGGGTTCACCCTTGCTCCGTTGGAGGTTCCTGGTTCGAAGCAGGACACGGTCGAAGTGACGATTCGCGCGCGGGTTTCCACTGTCGAGGTCGTTTCGGCGCCGTTCGCCGGGGAGCTGGGTGAGGTCAACCGGCACCAGGAGACGGCCTCCACCACGACGACGACGGGCCGGATGCTCCCGGTCGCTGGGTCCGGGGCGTACGCCGCTGTGGGCGCCGGCATCGGCGACCAGGTGTCGGACGCCACGACGGACCTCCGCGGCGCCCGCACCGAACGCAGCCACTTCGAGAAAGGCAACCTCGTCACGGTCCGCGTCCGGGTCGCCTACGACCTCACCATCACCCGCACCCACCACACCCCAACCGGCACCACCCGCCAACGCTCCATCAACCACGTCCCCGCCGCCACCACCGGCCGCGCCTACCTGACCCTCCACGAATCCGACCACCAGAACCTCGTCCCACCCACGCCACCAACCCCACCAACCCAGCCCACCGTGCCGATGCCGCCGGACCCTCCCACCGTGCCGATGCCGCCAACTCCTCCCTCCGCGCCGGCGAGTGTGGAGGACGGGAACGTTGAGGCGGGTGTGGTGTCTTCGCGGTGGCAGCCCATTCATACCGGGGCTTCTACGTTGCTGGCGTTTCAGCGGGCTCGGCGGTTGGCCGAGGAACGATGGAAAGCGGAATGATGTTGCCTGTAGCAAGAACTCGTGACGAGGCCCGGCTCTATCTCGATCTGACCCCATGCGCCTGCGGCGAAGTGGACGCGGACTGGCAGCACGCAACCGGTCTGCTCGACGGCGAGCTGGTCAGCGTGTACGACGCGACCTGCCCGAACTGCGACGCCGAACGCGAGTACACCTTCGGCCTCCCCGAGCACGAGACCGCGGCCGAGTTCCCCAACTTCGGTGGGCCCGAGCCGTCACAGCTCATCGACCCGGGCCACTGGATGGCGCTGGCCGATCACCTGGCCGGCAACCTCCCCGCCGACGACCCGGAAACAGTCACCCACGCCCTGCAGTTCGCTGCCGCCGCAGTCGCCGAGGTCATCAAGTTCATTCCCCCGGGTGAAACCGCCGTACCAGCCGACGCCTTCTGGACCCCCGAAGGTCGAGCCGCCTACGAAGCCGAACCGGGCCGCTTCCACCGCACTCGCCTCGGGATCACCCAACAGACCTACCGCACCACCTGAACCGTTGGCATGAAGCGGTCAACGGCCCATGCCGGCGCGCGCACGTCGTCACGCTGTGGGGGAAGGCGAGCTGAGGAGACGTCATGAGTGCCAGTCCGTACGTACCGCCGAGTCGGAGTGGAGCGATACCGACAGGCCGCTTCCGGCAGAATCACAACCTCGGGATCGCGGCGTCGGTGGCGGTGGGAGTTGTCGTCCCCGCAAGCGCCTTCACCTCGTACACCGACCTACACCTCGCCGCGGCGGTTCGGGATTACGCGTACACCGGCGGCGACGTGGCGGCGCTCAATGACGCGGACCGGCTGAGCCGCCTGGGCTCACTGGCCAATCTGGTGCTGTTCCTGGTGGCAGGCGTCCTGGTCATCGTCTGGCTGTGGCGGGCGCGGGCGAACGCGCAGTTCTTCTGCGATGCGCCGCACCGCCACCGCCGGGGCTGGGTCATCGGTGGCTGGATGGTTCCGATCATCAGCCTCTGGTTCCCCGTGCAGGTCGTCGACGACGTCGTCCGCGCGAGCAGTCCGTACGTCTGGCCGCGGGACGGTTCGCTTCAGGCTGCCCCGCCGGCCAAGGTCGTCCGCAGGTGGTGGGGCACGTATCTGGGGATGAATTTCACCAGTCTGTTCGCGACCACCCAGCAGTCCAACGGGTTGGCCGCCCCGAGCGCCTCGGCAGCTCTGCGCGGTCTTGACACTGGAGCGTCTCTGTCGATCGTCAGCACCGTCCTGGCTGTTCTGTCGGCGATCTTCATGATCCAGTTGATCGCGCTCGTCGATCGCCTGCAGAGTTCGCGGCTGCCGATTCCGTGGTGGCAGACGCCGCTCAACCCGCCCGTCCCAGGGCCTGCGCCCTGGTGAGGAATGCGAACTGAGCCGTCTTGGTGCTGCCGTCCGGTTGGGTGATCTTGGCCTCGGGACCGAGGGTGAATCCGCTGCGTCGGAACCGGTCGATCGCCCGGGTGTTGCGTACGTCGGGCTCGACCACGATCCGCGGATTCCCGAGTTCCTCGAAGACGAATTGCGCGAGTGCGTCGACCAGTTGACGCGTGAACCCGCTCCGCGTTTCGCCGGGCGCGATCAGCAGATGTACGCCGAGATCGCCCGCCGCGACGTCGTACGCGGAACCCGCGGGATCCGCCTGCGGGTCGTAGGTCTGCAAGAGAGCGACCGGTACGTCGTCCAGCCGCACGACGTACACGTGATGCGTCGGCACCGAGTCCAGGAACTGGTACGTGGCCGCGATCTCGTCCCGCGACAATGCGCCCATACCCCAGAACGCCGCCCGCTCCGCCGTCACCCACTCGTAGATCAGATCGAGGTCACGCGACGGATCCGCCTCCTCGATCCGCACGGTCCCGAACCCGTCGACGGCGACCGAGTACGTGCGATCCTCCCGGACCACCGCACCGTCGACCGGCACGAGCGAACCGCGCAACCACGACGGCAACTGGTCGTGATGGTGCGGATCTCCGAGTACGCCGGACGCGCCGAGCGGCACCACCCACCGGCTGGCCGAGCGGTCGGCGAGGTCCCAGGCGTACCGGGCCGCGGATGCGCGGATGCAGACGTCGGTGAGCCCGGGCAGGCTCGACGTCGACATCACGCAATGGTGGTCCCCGGACAGGCTGAGGTCGTACGGCTGCTCACCGGGCGCGAACACCGCGCCGCGCAACGCATGCAGCGGTGTGAGCTGGTGGGTCTCGCCCCAAGGCGGGCGCGGGCTGTTGGCGGCCACCTCTTCCAAGGCCTCGCGGGCAAGCCATTGGATGTTGACGTGCGGGATCAGGTCGGTGGCGAGGAGGTTCTCGAGCGCATACGAGACATGCGTGAGCGGGTCCATCCACGGGATGAAGATCTCGGCGACGTCGGCGTTCTCGAGCATCGTGAAGTGGTCGGTGAGGCGGGAGACGAGCGCCTTGCGGACCGCGGCGTACGACGAGGCCGTCGTACTGGTGGCGTCCATGTGGCGGTCCCAGGCGAGCAGTTCGGCGCGGAGGGCAACTGCTTGGGTGGAAAGATCTTCGAGGTCGGTCAGTAGGTCCAGGACGGAGCCGGCCGAGCCGAGGTACGTGTCGCGGTGGATGCTCGGCATGTCGTCGAGCGTCCAGTCGTCGCGCGCTTCCACGAGTTCGCGGATGCGGTCGGCGCGGTGGGGCGCGGCGAACTCGACACCCAACGGCGTTGCCAGTCCCCGCGCGTTGGCCATCACCGCCGGGCCGTCCACGTCCGCCCGCGGCATCTCGTGCCAGCCGTCCCACGCGTGCTCAGCCTCCCAGGCCGGTACGACGCGCAACCTGTTCTCCCGCGCCCGTCGAGGCACGACCCCGGCTGTTCGATGGAGGAGCCCGCCTGCAGTGTCAGCCGCGAGTACGACGTTCACCGGCTCAACCCAGTTTTCAAATGCCGAGTCGACATCCCTCACGGTGGTTGCTCCCAGCAACCGCCGCATCACCTCAAACCCGAGCCGCCCGGTGACACGCGGAGGGTAACGAAGAGAGGTCACCCGCTCCATCCCGCCGGCGCCCTCGGCGTCCGGCATGATCACCGGTCCGCGTTCGGTCTCGATCACTTCGATCTCGACGGGATCGGCGTCGGCGACCTCTACCACCTCGGTGTGGTGAGAAGCCGGTTCCCAGCCGGTCGGGCCGAGCGCTTCTACGCCCGATTCAGTTCGACGGAGTTGTTCGGCGTACAGGTCCTGGTAGTCAGCCATCGCGTTGGTGATGGACCAGGCGACGCTGCCGGTGTGCCCGAAGTGCGCGAGCCCCGGAATCCCAGGAACCGCAAGCCCCAGTACGTCGTACTCAGGGCACGTCAGCCGGATCTGCTGATAAACGCCCGGGCTCTCGATGTACCGATGCGGATCGCCAGCGACGATCGCCTGACCACTGGCGGTGTGCGACCCCGGGATCAACCATCCGTTGCTCCCCGCCCCATGAGGACCCTCTGACGAGAACAACTCCAGCGACGCCTCCCCGAGTCGCTGCGCGACATGGGTGCGCCAAAGCTTCGAAGGGAACCCGGCGAACAGGATGTGCACCGCCAACCAGATCCCGAGCGGGGCCCACGGCTCCCACTTCTGCAAAGTCAGCCCCGTCTGGGCGAACTCCGGCGCGCGCAACGCACCACCCGGCAGCGCGTGGTTCACCCCCTCGACGTACGCCGTGACCCACTCGCGCGTCTCGTCGTCGAGCGACTCGAAACACCGCTGCGCCGTGTCCGCCAACCGCGCCTGCCGCGCGAACACGTCCCACCCGGTCGCCTCCGCCCCGAGGAACGCCGCGCTCGTCCCGAGGTACCGACGGCGCTCCAGCTCGATCTGCCAGGCGCGGTCCCGCGCGGCGTTCACGCCTTGCAGGTACACCAACGCGAGCGGATCCCCGGCCTGCAGGTGCGGTACGCCGTACGTGTCCCGGAACACCCTCGCGTTCACAAACAGTCCCCACTTCAGTTAGGTTAGGCTGCACTAACTTATGCGGCAGTGTCCTGCCGCCACAACCGCATTCTCGCTGGAGGTCCATCGTGAGGCATGGCTGGGAAGGCGTCGTGCTCAAGCTGTTCCGGGCGAAGGACTTCACCTTCACCGTGACCGGCGCCGAACAGGTCACCGAGCGCTACCGCCGCGTGCACTTCACCGACGGCGGTCTGCTGCAGACGCTCGGCGTCCACCCGACCATGTGGGTGCGGCTGTGGTTCGACAACGCAGGCAAGCCGCACCAGCGCGCGTACACGCTGGTCGATCCGGACGTCGGGGCCGGCACGTTCAGCCTGGAGTTCGCGCTGCACGACGGCTGTGCGAGCGACTGGTCCCGCAAGGCCGAGCCCGGCGACACCATCGAGGCGACGGTGCAGGGGACCGGGTTCGACGTACCGGATCCGCTGCCGCCGCGGATGCTGGTGGTCGGCGACCCGGCCTCGCTGCCCGCGATCAACTCGCTGCTCGCCGTCGCCCCGAAGCTGCCGGCCACGATCTGGTTCGAGACCACACACGACTCCGACGACGAGCTCCCGTTCCGGATCGAGGACCACCACGACCTGCGGACGGTTCCGCGGCCGAAACTGGTCGAGCAGGTGAAGGCGGATCTCCAAGAGCTCGTCACCGCGGACACCTTCGTGTGGATCGCGTGCGACACCACGACCACGCGCGAACTCACGTCGTACGTCCTCAAAGATCTCGCCGTCCCCAAGCATCGAGTGAAGTCCCTCGGCTACTGGAAGGCCGCGTAATCTGACACCCGTGATCACGCCGCTCGACCTGACCGACCGCGCTCTCGCCGAGCGACTGCTGACGATCCAGCACGCCGCGTACGCCGTGGAGGCCGAGCTGATCGGCTTCGACGGCATCCCGCCGCTCGAGGAAGACCTCGACGGCCTGATGTCCTCGACCGAACTCTGGCTCGGCCGGTACGACGGAACACACCTCGTCGGCGCGGTCGCGTATGAGCTGCCGGACGACCGCACTGTCGAGATCTCCCGCCTGATCGTCGACCCCGCGCACGCCCGCCGCGGGCACGGCCGAGCCCTCCTCGACCACCTCGACCGGATCGAACCGCGACCGGTCAGCCTGGTCTCCACCGGCTCGGCCAACCTCCCGGCCGTCAACCTCTACAAGTCCCGCGGCTACGCGCCGGCCGGCGAGGTAGAAGTTGCCCCCGGCATCTACATTACGCAGTTCCGCCGCGGGTCCTGACCTGCTCGAACCCGTAGTACAGCGCCAGCAGGAACACGAGCAGCAGGGTCAGCTGGGCGGAGACGAACGAGATGCCGATGCAGGCTCCGTAGATGACGGTGCCCAGCGAGTAGCGGATCAGCGACTTGCGCATCTCCGCCTTGGACATGTCGTGGTCGACCAGGTGGTTGCGCAGCACGTACCACCAGATCAGGCTGAAGGCGATCGCCGCCAGCGTCAGGTTCGCGCTGTAGACGGCGGCCGCGACGTGCGCGTTGCTCGACTCGTCCTCGAGGTGCTCCGCGAACAGGCTGGTGGGGAACGGCAGCAGCGTCGCCCACAGCAGCAGCAACAGGTTGAGGAACATCAGCCCGCGGTCCGCGCGCTGGATCTGGCGGAACATCGAGTGGTGGTTGACCCACATGATGCCGAGGATCGCGAAGCTGGTCAGGTACGCCGCGAACTGCGGCCACTCGTGCAGCAGCGCCGGCCACAACCGCTCACCCTCCTCGAGCTCGGGGCTGCGGAGTTCGAGGACGAGGAGGGTGATCGCGATCGCGAAGACGCCGTCACTGAAAGCTTCGAGACGACTCGTCTCGGCAAGGTCGGACTGTGTGCTCACGGAGACACAGTCTGAGCCGGCGTCGTCAGTTCGTCGACAGAGAAAGCGCTGTCCAGCTGATCGCCGGTAGCGTAATCGTCAGTTTGCCGTCGACGAGCCGGGCGTCGGCCGGTTGGGGGCTGACGCGGTCCGGGTGGGCCGCGGTGTTCGTCGCCAGCCCGTCCTCGTCGTGCACGATCACCGCCTCGTCGACGGTCGTCACCCCGCTGCGGCTGACATCGACCGTGACCTCGATCGGACCGTCGGTCGACCGGTTGACCGCGAAGACCGCGAGCTTGCCGTCGTCGTACGTCGCGACCGCGTCGACAGCGGACACCTCGCCGTACTTCGCCGTGGTCACCACGGGCGAATCGGTCTCGACGCGGAGCACCTGGCCGGCCGCGAGCCGGGACGTGATCGCGAACGGGTGGAACGTCGGCTGCCGCCAGGACGCGCCGCCGGGCTCGGTCATGATCGGTGCGATCACGTTCGCGAGCTGCGCGAGACAGGCCACACCGACCCGGTCGCTGTGCCGCAGCAACGAGATCAGAAGGTTGCCGACCACCACCGCATCGGTGACGTTGTACTCGTCCTCGATCCGTCGCGGCGCCACCTCCCACTGATCGCCCGGTCCGTCGGTACGGCGGGAGCGTTCGCCGTACCAGACGTTCCACTCGTCGAACGAGATGCCGATCTTCTTGCTGCTCTTGAGCTCCGCTCCGACGTGGTCGGCGGTCGCCACCACGGACTCGATGAAGTGGTCCATGTCCACCGCGGACGCCAGGAACGAGGCGGTGTCACCGTCGTCGTTGCCGTAGTACGCGTGGCACGAGATGTACTCGACGAACTCGTACGTCTCCCGCAGTACGTCGCGCTCCCAGGTCCCGAACAGCGGCATCTTCGACGACGACGAGCCGCACGCGACCAGCTGCAGGTCCCGGTCGATCATCCGCATCGCCCGGGCGGTCTCCGCCGCGAGCCGCCCGTACTCCGTCGGGGTCTTGTGCCCGACCTGCCACGGGCCGTCCATTTCGTTGCCGAGGCACCACAACTTGATCCCGTACGGCGACGCGCCGTGCTGCTCGCGCAGGTCGGACAACGTCGTACCGCCCGGATGGTTCGTGTACTCGAGCAGTTCGAGCGCCTCCTGGACACCGCGGGTCCCGAGGTTGATCGCCATCATCGGCTCGACGCCGGCCTTGGCACACCAGCGGCTGAACTCGTCCAGCCCGAACTCGTTCGTCTCGACACTGTGCCAGGCGAGGTCGAGACGCCGGGGCCGGTCGGCGCGCGGGCCGACGCCGTCCTCCCAGCGGTAATTGGAAACGAAGTTTCCGCCGGGATAGCGGACCACGGAAACACCCAGCTCACGGGTCAGTTCCAGGACGTCCTTACGGAAACCGTCCTCGTCGGCGGTCGCGTGGCCGGGCTCGTAGATACCGGTGTAGACGCACCGGCCCATGTGCTCGACGAAGGTTCCGAAGGTTCGGCGATTCACCGGCGCGATCGTGAACGCGGGATCGATGGTCAGATTGGCAGCGGGCACCAGGTTGCTCCTGTCGTGTGGCTAGCCCTTGATTCCCGCGTCACCCACACCGCGGACGACGTGGCGCTGGAACAAGGCGTAGACGATCAGCAAGGGAAGGCCGCCCAGCACGGCGGAGGCCATGATCTGGGCGTAGCGCAGGCCGTACGAGCCCTGCACGTTGGCGAGGCCGACCGGGATCGTCATCATTGACGGGTCGGTGGTCACGATGAAGGGCCAGAGGAAGTTGTTCCAGGCCCCGATGAAGGTGAAGATGCCGACGGCAACGAGGATCGGCCGCGACATCGGCACCATCACGCTCCAGACGATCCGCCGGCGGGACGCGCCGTCGACCCGGGCGGCGTCCTCGTAGTCGCGGGAGATACCGTCGAAGAACTTCTTCAGTACGAACACCATCACCGGCGCGACCACCTGCGGCAGCACCATGCCCCAGTACGTGTCGACCAGGCCGAGCCCGGTCATCTCCTGGAACAACGGCACGATCAGCACCTGCGGCGGCACCAGGATGCCGGCGATGATCAGGCCGAACAGCACCTTGCGCCCCGGGAACTTGGTCCGGGAGAAGCCGTACGCCGCCAGCACCGACACGACCAGCGTCAGCGTCGTCACGAGGACCGACACGATCGTGCTGTTGAAGAACCAGCGGATCAGGTCGCCCTGGTCGATCACGCTCCGGTAGGCGTCGGCGGTCGGCGCTTCCGGCAACCAGGTGATCGGAGCGCGGGTGGTCTCCGGCTCCGGCTTGAGTGAGGTGTCGAGGGCCCAGAGCAACGGAACGAGCCAGACGACGGCCAGGATCACCGCCCCGACGGCGCTCGCAGCTTTCGGGAAGGTCCAGCGCACTGGACGGCTGGGTTTGGTGGCCGCAGGCAACGTAGCGGTTGTCATTCCGCCTCCCCTCGGCCTGAGAACAGTCTGAATTGGGCGACTGCGACGATCACGATGATCGCGAAGAACAGGTACGAGATCGCGGACGCGTAGCCGATCCGATAGCTGGTGAAGCCGGATTCGTAGATGTACTGGATGATCGGCCGGGTCGCGTAGTTCGGGCCGCCGTTGGTCATCAGGTAGATCTGGTCGAAGATCTTCAGCGACGCCACCAACTGCAGTACGACGATCAGCCCGGTGGTGCGGCTCAGCAACGGCAGCGTGATCCGGAACAGTTGCTGCCGGCCGTTCGCTCCGTCGATCTGGGCCGCCTCGTACACCTGGGCCGGAATCCCTTGCAGGGCGGCCAGATAGAGCAGGAAGTTGAACCCGACCGTCCACCAGACGGTCGTGATCACCACGGCGAGCATCGCCCGGTTCTCGGTGTTCAGCCAGTCGATCTCGGCGAACCCGCCGGCCGTCAGCAGGCCGTTCACCAGGCCGAACCCGGGCTGGTAGATCCACACCCAGATCAGCGTCACGACGGTAGCCGGCAGGACGAACGGAGCGAAGTACGAGAACCGCAACAGCCAGCCGAGCAAGCCTTTACGGTTGGCGAGCAGCGCCATGATGAGCGCGATGATCACCAGCGGTGGCGTACTCATCGCGGTGAAGACGAGGGTGTTCTTGAGCGACGACCAGACGGCCGGGTCGCCGAACAGGTCCTGCCAGTTCTGCAGGCCGAGGAACTCCTGCTTGACGCCGGCAAGGCTGGTGTTGAAGAAGCTGTTCCACAGGCCGGAGACGATCGGCCAGAGCATGAACAGCACGAACAGCAGCAGGAACGGAGCCACGAAGAACAGCCCGCCCCAGCGTTCCTTCCAGGGCTGTCCGGTCCCCGCCTTCGCCGCGGTCGGCGACGTACCGGGGGTGACGCGCGATGGTGTTTCTACGGCCATGACCGACCTCCTTAAACCGGTGACGGGGTGTCGAGGAGCTTCTGGGTGGCGGCCTTGAACTGCGCGAGCGCGGCCTTCGGCGTCGCCTGACCGGAGAAGACGCCGCTGAACGCCGCGGCGGCCTCGTTCTGCAGTTGCGCACCGGATCCGCTGAACCAGGCGTCCGGGTCGAACAGCACGTCCGGCGCGACGCTGCGGTACTCCGCTTGCGGCTTGAGGTTCAGGTACTCCTGACTCTTCGCCACGGGCTGGTATGCCGGAACGTGGCCACCGGCCGCCCATTCCGCGCTGTGCTTGAGCATCCAGGCGATGTACTCGACCGTCGCCTTCGTGTCGTCCTTGTTCCGGTTGCTCTGGTGCGGCAGCACGAACGTGTGCGCGTCACCGGCGTACTTCGGTACGTCGTACACGACCGGGAACGGCGCCATACTGAACGGCATCTTCGCGGTCTGGTACGTCGTGACTTCCCACTCCCCGTTGAAACTCAGGCCGGCCTCACCGTTGCTGAACTGCGCAACCAGGGCCGAGTAGTTGGACGACCGCGGCGTGAGCCCGTCGGCGGCGAGTTTCGCCATCAGGCTCAGGGCTTCCAGCGCCTTGGCGTCGTCGAGGATCAGCCGCGTGCCGGTCTCGTCGAAGAACTTTCCTTCGAGCTGTCCGTACAGCGTCCACCAGAGCCGCCAAGGGTTGGTGGTCTCGACCGAAGCGCCGAACTTGCCGGTCACGTCCTTGACCGCCTTCAGCATGTCGAAGAACGCGTCGACGCCTTTGACGGTCTTGATCTTGCCGTCCGCACCGAGGAGCCCGGCCTTCTTGCAGATCTCCGTGTTGTAGTAGAGGACGAACGGATGCGTGTCGAGCGGTACGGCGTACAGCTTGCCGTCGACGATCGCGCGGTTCCAGGACGTCGGCAGGAAGTCCGACTCGGTGACGCCGGCATCGGCGAGCAGGTCCACCGGGATCGGGTCGAGCATCGTCGTCGGGCTGAAACCCTTCAGCCGGGACAGGTGCAGGGTCGCCACCTCGGGCGCCCGGCCACCGGCCGCCGACATCGCGAGCTTGGTGTAGAACGGCGGTCCCCAGGCGAGCGTGTGCGCCTCGAACGCGACGTCCGGGTGCTCGGCGACGTACTGCTGGTGGATCTGCAGCAGGCGGGCACCGTCGCCGCCGCCGAACAGGTTCCACTCGCGGACTTTGGGCTTGGAGCCGAGGGTGCCGCAACCGGTGAGGGCGAGAGCGCCGAGCAGGCCACCAAGTACTGCTCGACGCCCGGGACGGAACAGGGCGGGGTCAGGGGGCATCTGTCCTCCAGGCGGAATGGAGCACCGATTTACATCGGTGTACTACATCGGTGTAGAAGATCGCACGGGCCGTCTGGAGCCGTCAAGACCTCAGGGCTGCGTTAGTGGAGACCTAGCGTCGATTCGCGGGTGTGCAGCTCGTAGCGGGCGGCGATCTCCTCGTGGTCGGAGTCGTCGCCGGCCATCCGCCGGACCAGCAGGTCGACGGCCTTCTTCGCGATCTCCGTGCGCCCCGGATCGACCGTGGTCAGGCTCGGCGTGCTGTAACTGGCCTCGTCGATGTTGTCGAAACCCGCCACCGCGACGTCGTCCGGGACCCGGATGCCGTGTTGGGCGAGCACCCGCAGCGCGCCGAGCGCGAGGGTGTCGTTCAACCCGAGGAGGGCGTCGAACTGCAGGCCCGACGCGAGTAGTCGCTCGGTGGCCTCGGCTCCGGTCGAGCGGTGCCAGCGGCCGGCCGGAAACGCCAGCTCCTCCGGTACCGGCAGGCCGTTCGCGGCGAGGGTTTCGGCATACGCGCCGTACCGGATGGCCGCGGTGCCGACCTTCTCGCCGGGGTGGACGCCGAGGACCGCGATCCGCCGGCGTCCGAGGGTCAGCAGGTGCTCGACCACGGCCTTCGTGGCGGGGACGTTGTCGATCATCACGTGATCGACCGGGCTGTGGAAGATGCGCTCGCCGAGCAGCACCATCGGCGTGTTCACCTTCAGCTGATCGATGTCGTCCTGCCCGAGTCCGAGCGGGCTGTACAGCAGGCCGTCCACGAGGTGGCCGCGGGGCCGGTGCAGGACGGTCAGCTCGCGGTCGCGGTCCGCGCCGGTCTGCTCGATCATCACGGTCAGGCCGTGCTCGTCGGCCGCCTCGATCACCTGGTCGGCGAGTTCACCGAAGTACGGCAGGCTGAGCTCCGGGACGGCCAGCCCGATGACGCCGGTCCGGCCGGACTTGAGGTGCCGGGCGGAGAGGTTCATCCGGTAGCCGAGGGCATCGATCGCGGCGAGCACCTTGGTCCGGGTCTCCTCGCGGATGTACGGGTACCCGTTCATCACGTTCGAGACCGTCTTCGGGGACACGCCGGCCTTGCGCGCCACATCGCGCATCGTCACCGCCATGGCGTCATCCCCATCATGAGCAGCCACGGTAATGCACCGGACCGGGACACGCTGCCGGTTGCAAATGACATGAGTGAGTCATATGAATGAATCATGTCCGAAGCGAACATCTGGGCCGCCTGGACCCTGCACAGCCATGACGCGCTGACAGCTGCCGTGGACCGGGTGACACCGCCGGGACTCGGGCCGCGCGACCTCGCCGCGCTGACGCTGCTCGGCAGTCACGAAGGGTGTTCGGCCGATTGGTTGTTCGCCCGGATCGGCCTCACGCAGTCCGGCACCGTCCGGCTGATCGATCGCCTCGAAAGCCTTGGGTACGTCGACCGCGCGCGCCGCGGGCGGGTGCTCGCGCTCGGACTGACCGAGGCGGGGCGCGGTCTGCTCGCGGCCTGGACCGCCGCGCGGGATGCGGCGAGTGAAGAGGTGCTCGGCGCACTGGCGCCGGCCGAACGGCGGCAGTTGAACGAGCTGCTCTCGACGGCATTGCGCCGTACCTCGCGGGCTCGCGATGCCGCGGACGTGACGTGCCGCTTCTGTGACTGGCCGGCCTGCGCGGCGTGTCCGGTGGACCAATCGGTGGGTGGATCGCCATGAACCGCCCGGGCCCGGTCGCCGGGTTGGCCGTCGCGTGGACGCTGGCGTCGACCGCGGACAACTTCGTGATGTTCGTCCTGCTGTGGATCGCGGGACCCCAGGGCTGGTCCGGAGCAGAGACGGCCCTGCTGGTCGTCGCCGCGAGGGTGCCGACGGTTGCCGGCGGCCTGATCGGCGGCCGGGCGGTGGATCGGTTCGGGCCGGTGCCGATGCTGATCGTCGACGCGCTCGCTCGAGCGGGGCTGATGGGTGCCTTGGCCGTTGCCGGATGGGGTCAGCACCCGTCGATCTGGGTGGTGCTCGGTCTTTGCGCCGCCGCCGGTACGACGCCTCCGCTGGCCTACTCGGCTTCGCGGACGCTGGTGCCGCGGTTGGTCGACGACGAGTTCCTGCCGCGGGCCAACGCCTGGCTCGGCATCGGCGATCAGCTGCCGATGGTTCTCGGTGCCTTGCTGGCGGGCCCGGCGCTCGGTCTGCTCGGTCCGGGCCGGGCGTTCCTGGTGCCGTTCGTGATGATGCTCGTCGTGGCCGCCATCGCCGTACGCCTGCCACGCCGCCGTACGGCCGGTCCGCGGCGGGTCTCCTCGTCGCGCACCGGTTGGGCCTCCGGGCCGGTGGTCGGCCTGATCGCGCTGTCGGCCGTGTACTACTTCACGTACGGGCCGTTCGAGAGCGTGCTGCCGCATTTCACTCGGCAACAGCTGGGCAGCGACGTGGCGGGTTACACCGTCCTGTGGGTGGTGTTCGGGGTCGCTGCGTTGTCGACGGTGCCACTGGCGTCGTGGCTCGGGCAGCGACGGCCGGGGTTGGTGAATGCGGTCGGCGCGCTGGTGTGGGGACTCGTCACGCTGCCGGTCGTCGCGGTTCAGAGTCTCCCGCCGGCGGTGGCGATCTTCGCGATGTCGGGAGCGGTGTGGGGCCCGTACTCCGCGATCGAGACGACCGCGCTGCAACGGTGGGCCGATCCCGCGGGACACGGGTCGATGTTCGGGACGCAGCGCGCCCTCCTCGCGATCGCTTCACCGCTCGGCGCGGCGGCAGGGGCGCTGGCGGTCGATCACGCGAGTCCGGCGAGCATTCTCGCCGTCTCGGCGCTGAGCTGCAGTGTGGCCGGCGCAGTGGCCGCGTGGCCACTGCGCCGGGATCGGTCCGTCTCTCCAGGCAGGCAAGTAGTCAGCGGTCGGACAGGGCGCGGCGGCGCTGGGTGATGTCGACGAGGGACTGAGGTTGCCAGGCGGCGTCCGCGCGGTACACGTCGGTGCCGGGCGGGACGATCTCGTCGATCCGGTCGAGGGTCTTGTCGTCGAGCGTCAGGTCCGCGGCGGTGATCAGGCCCTCGAGTTGCTCCATCGTGCGCGGACCGGAGATCACCGACGTGACCGCCGGATGCGTGGTGACGAAAGCCATCGCCAGCTGAGGCAACGTCGTACCGATGCCGTCGGCAACTTCCACGAGTTGCTCGACGGCGTCGTACTTCGCCGCGTTCGCGGGCAGCGCCGGGTCGAAGCGGTCGGGCGCCAGCGCGGCCCGGGCGGACAGGTCGAGCGGCTGGTTCTTGCGGACCTTCCCGGACAGGAATCCGAAGGCGAGCGGGCTGTACGTCAGCACGCCCATCCCCAGCCGCCGGCAGGTCGGCAGCACGGAGCGTTCGATGCCGCGGGCCATCATCGAGTACGGCGGCTGGTTCGTCCGGAACCGCCCGTACCCGCGCCGGTCGGCGACGTGGTACGCCTCGACGATGTCCTCCGCCGGGAACGCCGAGCAGCCGAACGCGCGGATCTTGCCCGCACTGACCAGGTCACTCAGGACCCACAGCGTCTCCTCGATGTCGGTGGTGTGGTCCGGCCGGTGGATCTGATAGAGGTCGATCCAGTCCGTGCCGAGCCGGCGCAGGCTGTCCTCGACCGCCCGGGTGATCCAGCGCCGCGAGTTCCCGCTCCGGTTCCGGCCCTCGGTGAACGGGAAGTGCACCTTGGTCGCGAGGACGACGTCGTCGCGGCGGTCCTTCAGCGCCTTGCCGACGATCGTCTCGGACTCGCCCGCGGAGTACATGTCCGCGGTGTCGACGAAGTTGATCCCCTGGTCCAGGGCGGCGTGGATGATCCGGACGCACTCGTCGTGATCCGGATTCCCGACCGCCCCGAACATCATCGCCCCGAGACAGTGCGTACTGACCTCGATCCCGGTCCCACCCAGCATCCGATAACGCATGAACAGCTCCTCTGTAGTCGCTGCCCTGCACGCTAGAAGCTAGAGCGCTCTCTAGGTCAACCCCGCACTTTGAGCCCCCACCAATCAAATCGGGGCCCCGAAAACGGTTGGTGAGGGCTCAAGGTGGAGTCCGTAGGGTGGGGGAATGGACATTGCGGAGCTTTGGGATGCGGAGCCGGGGTGGTTGAACACTGCGTCGTACGGGCTGCCGCCGCGGCCGGCGTGGGAGGCCTTGCAGGCTGCGCTTGCTGATTGGCGGGTCGGCGCGACCAGTTGGGAGCCGTGGGACGCGTCGACGACGCGGACCCGGGAATCGTTCGCGCGGCTGGTCGGGGCGGCGGCGGAAACGTGTTCGTCGGCAGCACGGTGTCCGCGGCGCTGGCGCCCGTCGCGGCCGCGTTGCCGGACGGTGCGAAGGTGCTGACCGACGACGTCGAGTTCACGTCGAACGTGTTCCCGTGGCAGGTGCACGCAGACCGTGGCGTCGAGGTGATCGCCGTACCGGGTGACGAGGTGGTCGCCGCGATCACGCCGGGAATCGATCTGGTCGCGGTGAGTGCGGTGCAGTCGTCGACCGGTGCCGTCCTGGACCTCCCCGCGGTAGTTGCCGCCAGCAAGCAGATCGATGCGCTCGTGGTGATCGACGCGACCCAGGCGGTCGGCTGGCATCCGATCACGGTCGACGGTGTCGACGCGCTGATCGCGCACAGCTACAAGTGGTTGATGTCACCGCGCGGCGCGACGCTCGGGTACCTCTCGCCGCGGTTGCAGGAGCGCTGCCGGCCGTCGGCAGCGGGCTGGTACGCCGCACGCGACATCCACGGGTCGTACTACGGGCCGGTGATGGAGCTCGATCCGGCCGCGCGGAGGTTCGACCAGTCGCCGGCCTGGTTCAGCTTCGTCGGCGCGGCGCCGGCGCTCGAGCTGATCGAGGAGATCGGCATCGAGACGATCAACCGGCACAACCTCGCGCTCGCGAACGAGTTCCGTGCCGGGCTCGGGCTCGCGCCGTCGAACAGTGCGATCGTCAGCACGAGCCTGCCCGGGGCGCAGGAGGCGTTCGCGTCGGCCGGGATCCGGGCCGCCGTACGGGACGGGAAGCTGCGCGCGTCGTTCCACATCTACTCGACGCAGGACGACGTACAGCGGGCTCTGTCCGCGCTGAAGCCTTTGATCCGGGGTTAAGGTGCCGACATGGGTGGACTGAGCATCGGGCAGGTCGCGGAGCGGACCGGGTTGAGCGTGCACGCGCTGCGGTTCTACGAGCGTGAGGGCCTGCTGGCAGACCCGGTACGGCGGGAGTCGAACGGCCGGCGCGTCTACACCGAGGAGGACGTCGACTGGCTGAACATGTGCATCAAGTTCCGCTCGTCCGGCATGCCGCTCGACACCATCCGCAAGTACACGGACCTGGTCCGGCAGGGGGCCGGCAACGAGGCGGACCGGCTGGCCCTGCTCAAGAGCCATCAGGACCATGTGCGCGCGCAGATCGAGGAACTCAACGAGTGCCTCAACGTGATCACCTGGAAGGTCGACATCTACCAGGAACATGTGAACGCCGGCACCGCCGACTGCCTGTGGGTCACGCCGTCCACACAGACAGCCAGCGAGGCGTCCTGATCACCTGATCGCCGACTCCATGGCTGCGAGCGTGGACCGCATGTTCGCCGCCAGCTGGTCGAGCCGGCCGTGGATGGACTCAGCTGCGCGGTCCGGATCCTGTACGACGCCCAGACGCATCCCGCTGACGCCTGGGCCGTGCGTGAAGGTCTGCCGCACCAGAGTCTCGGCGCCGCGGTCCTCCAGTTCGTACTCCCAGTGTGCGAACGGGACCGATTCGTCGCCGTACACGTCCCAGCCGAAGCGCTTCTGCTCCTCAAAGACGGTGACCGTGCAGGTCACGTACGTCTCGAACCCGTCCGGGAATCGGTTCCGCGCCTCGAAGCGGACATCTTTCTCGAGCCAAGCGCCGTAGACGCACTCCGGGCTCCACTCGCCGTACCGCTCGATCGCGGTGATGCCGGACCAGACCTCGTGGACCGGCAGCTTGATCAGTACCTCGACGCCGGTGGTCGCACCGGTCACTCCGTAGTCGTTCATGCCCGGTACGTCGTACGCACCTCAGCCGACTCGACATTTACGCGTTCCGGGTGGCTGTACAGGTTCAGGTTGCCGTTGCGGATGAAGCCGGCGAGGGTCAGGCCGGACTCGGCGGCGAGGTCGATGGCGAGTGAACTGGGGGCGGAGACCGCGCCGAGGATCGGGATGCCGGCCATCACCGCCTTCTGGGCGAGCTCGAACGAGGTCCGGCCGGACACGATCAGGATCAGTCCCCGGGCGGGAATCCGCCCGTTGAGCAAGGCCCAGCCGACGACCTTGTCGACCGCGTTGTGGCGGCCCACGTCCTCGCGGACGACGAGCAGTTCGCCGGTCGGGGTGAACAGACCGGCCGCATGCAGGCCGCCGGTGCGGTCGAAGACCTGCTGCCGGGCGCGGAGTGCGTCGGGGAGCGTCGCGAGTACGTCGTACCTGATGGTGACGTCGTCGGCGGCCGGGGAGTGACGGGTCTTGGTACGGACCGCGTCCAGGGACGCCTTGCCGCAGACGCCGCAGGACGAGGTGGTGTAGAAGTTGCGCTCGACTCCGGTGACGGGCGCGGGTACGCCGGGCGCGAGGCCGAGGTCGAGGACGTTGTAGGTGTTGCGGCCCTCGTCGTCGCGGGAGTCGCAGTACCGCGCGTCACGGATGTCGTCGGCGTTTCCGATCACGCCCTCGGTGTGCAGGAAACCGTGTGCGAGTTCGACGTCGTGGCCCGGCGTACGCATTGTCACGGCCAGCGGCTTCCCGTCGACCCGCAACTCGAGCGGCTCCTCGACCGCGATCGAGTCGGGCCGGGATCGGCTGCCGGCCGGGGTGACGCGCACCACCGGCCGCCGCGCGATCAACCGCCCCATGGCCGGGATCCGGGGTCGAGGGGGAGGAGGCGGGCGGCGATGGCTTCGGCGGGGCCGGGAGCTACTACGGCCAGGGCGTCGGCGGTGGCAGGGCCGCGGAGCATGGCGGCGCCGCCGTGGCCGACGGGTACGGCGCCTTGCGCGGTGAGGCGAACCGGGACCAGTCGAGTGCTGGTGGGATGGCAGGGGATCCCGCCGGGGACTGCGATGTTGGTGAGCTCGGGCAGCGGGAGGCCACGCATCCTGGCGATGGCTGCGACGCCCAGCGTCAGGAACGCGACGAGGGCGGCGAACGGGTTGCCGGGGAGGCCGACTACGAGGCGTCCGTCCGGCAGCTGTGCGAGCGCTTGTGGATGCCCGGGGCGGCAGGCCACTCCGTCGACGATCAGGTCGGCACCCAGCGCCTTGAGGGCCGGCCGGAGGTGATCGGCCGGCCCAGAGGCGGAAGAGCCGGAGACGAGGACCAGATCGGCTTCGGTTTCCCGCAGCGCGCTCAGCAACTGATCAAGCGAGTCCGGCAGATGCCGCACCGACGCGACCGGCTTGGCGCCGGAGCGTGTGATGAGGCCGGGGAGCATGGGGCCGATGGCGTCGCGGACCCGGCCAGGGGTCGAGTGCCCTTGGCGGACCAGTTCGTCGCCGGTGATCAGGGCGGCGACCGTGGGTGGGGAGATGACCGTGAGACGGTTCAGGCCGACGGTTGCCGCGAGGCCGAGAACGGCTGGGTCGATGACAACTCCGGCCCGCAGCAGCTGGTCGCCGGGGCGGCATTCCTCGCCCGCGCGCCGGATGTGCCGCCCGTCCTCGGACGGTCCGTCCAGCCGGTCACCCGTCACCACAGCGTCTTCCGACCGCACTACGGACGTCGCCCCGGCCGGCACCGCCGCACCGGTGACGATCCCGGTCGCCTGACCGTCCGCCAGCTCACCCGGATCCGCGGTCCCGGCCTTCACCTGCCCGACCACGCACCACGGCCCGGAGCCACGTACGGCGTACCCGTCCATCGCCGCCCGATCCACCGGCGGCACCGCAACCGGCGACACCAGCGGCGTGGCCAGTACGCACCCGTCAGCCTCGTCCAATGCGCGCCGTACGACGGCTCCCGGCCGCGCCACAGCATGAGCCAAGGCCCGAGCCACGTCCCACGGCACCACGTCCCGCCGTGGCCGACGTTCAGCAGTTGTACGCCCAGGCCCGTCCTCCACAGGCCCACCCTCTCCGACCCGCCCCCGCTTGTCGAACCGATCCCGCACGCCGGACGGTATCCCCGCCTTGGTCGCGCCGGACTGAGTCATGCGGGGGCCTGGAGCTGCTGGGCGGCGAGCGCCGCGGCCGGGTCGAGGTCGGTGGCTCCGGAGGCGACGTGCGCGATCAGCGCCTGCTTCATCCGGGGGTCCCACACGGCGTTCATGTGGTTCGCGATCGCGGTGGCGGCGTCCGCGGGCGGACGGTGCGCGAACTGGACCGCGATCTCGTTCGCCAGCCGCACGTACGGCGGTACGCCGCCGCTCATCGATTGCCGCCGGCAACGACAGGCTCCCGGGTGGACTCGTCGGCGACCGGCTCCGGGATCAGATCGACCTGGACCGCGGTCACCTTGTACTCGGGGCAGTTGGTGGCCCAGTCGGAGTTCTCCGTGGTGACCACGTTCGCGCCGCTGACCGGATGGTGGAACGTGGTGTAGCAGACGCCCACCGGCATCCGGTCCGAGATGGTCGCACGCAGCTCGGTCCGCCCGACCCGGCTCGACAACGCCACCGTGTCCCCGTCCGTGATACCGCGCACCTCGGCGTCGTGCGGATGGATCTCCAGCACGTCCTCGGCATGCCACGCGACGTTCGCCGTACGCCGGGTCTGCGCCCCCACGTTGTACTGCGACAGGATCCGCCCGGTCGTCAGGATCAACGGGAACTTCCGCGTCGACCGCTCCGACGTCGGCACGTACACGGTCTCCATGAACCGGCCCTTGCCGCGGGTGAACTCGTCCTCGTGCATGATCGGCGTACCCGACGGATGCTCGAGGTTGCACGGCCACTGGATCGACCCGAGCTCGTCGAGCTTGCCGAACGACACCCCCATGAACGTCGGCGTCGTCAGCGCGATCTCGTCCATGATCTGCGCCGCCGAGTCGTAGTGCATCGGGTACCCCATCGCCTGCGCGATCTCGCAGATGATCTCCCACTCCTGCTTCCCGGTCCGCGGCGCCATGATCGGCCGCACCCGGTTGATCCGCCGTTCCGCGTTCGTGAACGTGCCGTCCTTCTCCAGGAACGATGTCCCGGGCAACAACACGTGCGCGAACTTGGCCGTCTCGTTGACGAACAGGTCCTGGACGACGAGCAACTCGAGTGCACCCAGTGCCGCGAACACGTGCTGCGTGTTCGGATCGGACTGCGCGATGTCCTCGCCCTGTACGAACAGCGCCTTGAACGAGCCCTCGATCGCCGCGTCGAACATGTTCGGGATCCGCAGCCCGGGCTCGTCGAGGATCGGCGTACCCCACAACTTCTCGTAGATGTCGCGGACGTCCTCGTTCGACACGTGCCGGTACCCGGGCAGCTCGTGCGGGAACGAACCCATGTCGCACGAGCCCTGCACGTTGTTCTGCCCGCGCATCGGGTTCACCCCGACGCCCGGCCGGCCGATGTTGCCGGTCGCCATCGCGAGGTTCGCCATCCCCATCACCATGGTCGAGCCCTGGCTGTGCTCGGTGACGCCGAGACCGTAGTAGATCGCGGCGTTCCCGCCGGTCGCGTACAGCCGGGCCGCTTCGCGGATCTTCTCCGCCGGTACGCCGGCGATCCCGGCGACCGCCTCCGGGCTGTGCTCGGGCTGCGCGATGAACGTCTCCCAGGCCTCGAAGTCCTCACACCGGCTCGCGACGAACTCGCGATCGACGAGACCCTCGGTCACCACGACGTGCGCGAGTGCGTTGATGATCGCGACGTTCGTCCCCGGGCTGAGCTCGAGGTGGTACGCCGCCTCGATGTGCGGCGACCGGACCAGGTCGATCCGTCGCGGGTCGATGACGATCAGCTTGGCGCCCTGCCGGATCCGCCGCTTCATCCGGGAGGCGAACACCGGGTGCGCGTCGGTCGGGTTCGACCCGATCACCAGGATCACGTCGGACTCGTCGACAGAACGGAAATCCTGCGTTCCGGCGGATTCCCCGAAGGTCTGCTTCAACCCGTACCCGGTCGGCGAGTGGCAGACCCGCGCGCAGGTGTCGACGTTGTTGTTTCCGAAAACCGCGCGGACCATTTTCTGGACCGCGTACACCTCCTCGTTGGTGGTCCGCGACGAGGTGATCGCGCCGATCGAGCCCTGCCCGTGCGCGGCCTGGATCTCCCGGAGCCGGCTCGCCGTGAACGAGATCGCGTCTTCCCAGGAAACTTTCCGCCACGGTTCCGAAATCGTGTTCCGCACCATCGGCTCCAGCACCCGGTCCGGGTGCGAGGCGTAGCCGAACGCGAACCGGCCCTTCACGCACGAGTGCCCCTCGTTCGCGCCGCCGTTCTTGTAGGGCACCATCCGGACCAGCTCGTCACCACGGAGCTCGGCCTTGAACGAGCACCCGACCCCGCAGTACGCGCAGGTCGTCAGCACGGTCCGGGTCGGCATCCCGAGCTCGACCACCGACTTCTCCTGCAACGTCGCGGTCGGACAGGCCTGCACGCACGCGCCGCAGGACACACAGTCCGACTCGAAGAACGACACCCCGGCACCGGCCGCGACCTTGGAATCGAACCCACGCCCCTCGATCGTCAGCGCCAGCGTTCCCTGTACTTCGTCACACGCGCGGACACACCGCGAGCACGCGATGCACTTGGACGCCTCGAAGTCGAAGTACGGATTGGAGGAATCGGTCGGCAGGTCCATGTGGTTGGCACCGGCCTCCACGCCGGAGCCGTAGCGGACCTCGCGAAGTCCGGTCACGCCGGCCATGTCCTGCAGTTCGCAGTCACCGTTCGCGGAGCAAGTCAGGCAGTCGAGCGGGTGGTCGGAGATGTACAGCTCCATCACGCCACGGCGCAGCTTCCCGAGCCGCTCGTTCTGCGTCCGGACGACCATGCCGTCCCGGCACGGCGTCGTACAGGAAGCCGGCGTACCTTTCACGCCGTCGATCTCCACCACGCACAGCCGGCACGACCCGAACGCCTCCAGGTTGTCGGTCGCGCAGAGCTTCGGTACGTCGACGCCCGCCTCCTTCGCCGCCCGCATGACCGACGTACCGGGTGGCACCTTGACGGGAACGCCGTCGACGGTCAGCTCGATCGTTGCCGCACCGGCGCGTGCCGGCGTCCCGAGGTCAGGCTCTTTCAACAGAGTCATGCGTGGAAGTCCTCTCCGAAATGGCGGACGGCGCTGCGTACTGGCATCGGGGTGAGGCCGCCCATGGCGCAGAGCGAGCCGTCGGTCATGAGTTCGCACAGGTCCTCGAGAACGACCAGATTCTTTGCGCGGTCGGTGCCGGAAACGATCCGGTCGATGGTCTCGACGCCGCGGACCGCGCCGACCCGGCACGGTGTGCACTTGCCGCACGACTCGGCGGCGCAGAACTCGAACGCGAACCGCGCCATCGCCGCCATGTCCACGGTCTCGTCGAACACCACGATCCCGCCGTGCCCGACCATCGCGCCGGCTGCCGCGAACGCCTCGTAGTCCATCGGCAGGTCGAACTGCTCGACCGGCAGATAGGCACCGAGCGGCCCGCCGACCTGGACCGCCCGCACCGGCCGTCCGGACGACGTACCGCCGCCGAGGTCGTTCACCAGTTCGCCGAGCGTGATCCCGAACGCGGTCTCCACGATCCCGCCGCGGGCGACGTTCCCGCCGAGCTGGAAGACGCTGGTGCCTCGTGAGCGTCCGGTGCCGTGCGCTGTGTAGTGTGCGGCGCCGTCCGCGAGGATGATCGGCACCGTTGCCAACGACAACACGTTGTTGACGACGGTCGGGAGCCCGAAAAGCCCTTCCAGGGCAGGGATCGGGGGTTTCGCGCGGACCATGCCGCGCTTGCCCTCCAGGCTCTCGAGCATCGAGGTCTCTTCGCCGCAGATGTACGCACCCGCGCCGACCCGGACATGCAGGTCGAAGCCGAACCCTGAGCCGAGAATGTCCGGCCCCAACCAGCCCTCGTCACGCGCTCGCTCGATCGCGTCCTTGAGGGTCGCGACCGCGTCCGGGTACTCCGAGCGCAGATAGACATACCCCTCTGCGGCGCCGACGGCGTACGCCGCGATCGTCATTCCCTCGATCAGGGTGAACGGGTCACCCTCGATCAGCATCCGGTCCGCGTACGTCCCGGAGTCGCCCTCGTCCGCGTTGCAGCACACGAACTTGAGATCCGACTCGGCGCCGAGCACGGTCCGCCACTTGATTCCGGTCGGGAACCCGGCCCCACCACGTCCCCGCAGACCCGAGTCCACGACGGTCTCGACCACGTCGGCCGGCGGCATCGCTAGCGCTGCTAGCAATCCGCGCGTCCCGCCGTGCGCCACGTAGTCCGCGGTCGACAACGGGTCAACCACACCCACTCGCTGAAAGGTCAATCGCTGCTGCCGCTTCATCCACGACAACTCCTCCACAAGCCCGAGAGAGTCGCCGCCACCGGACAACATGCCGGAGGCGATCAGCCCATCCACATCCTCCGGCGCCACAGGCCCGTACCCCACCCGCCCCGCGGCCGTCTCCACCTCCACCAACGGCTCCAGCCACAACATCCCGCGAGACCCGGTGCGGACAACCTCAACTCCAGCCGCCGACACCGCGATCCGCTCCGCGACCTCATCCGCTCCGACGGAACGGGCCGCGGAGTCGCGCGGTACGTACACGCGGGGGACTCCCCGAGTTGGAAGGTCGGACGCCGGTGTTGTCATCGGGCCTCCCCGAGGAGCGCGTTCAGGCGGGTGGTGGTGACCCGCCCGTGGAGTTTGCCGGCGACTTGGACTGCGGGACCCAGGGCGCAGTTGCCGAAGCAGTAGATCTCTTCGAGCGTGACGCGACCGTCGTACGTCGTCTCGCCGAACCCACAGCCGATCGTGCGTTTCGCGTGCTCGGCGAGCTCGACCGCGCCGACCGAGCGGCACGCTTCCGCCTGGCAGATCGCGACGGTCGTGCGGCCCGCCGCAGTACGCCGGAAGTCCTTGTAGAACGTGACGACGCCGTGCACCTCGGCCACCGCGAGGTTCAGTACGTCGGCGATCACCGCGACATCGGGCTGGTCGACGTACCCGAACTCCTCCTGCACCGCGTGCAGGATCGGCATCAGCGCACCACGGAGACCGCGCAGTTCCTCGGCGATCTCCCGCACTCGCTGGGCACGCCCGGGAACCGGGACGGGGGCGGCGGCCACGACCTCACTCGTCATGTATACAACATTCCGTCGCCAATCCACCCTGGTCAAAGCAATGCTGCCTATGAGCTGATAGCCGGCACCTATCAACTCAGGCTGTGCGCCGGGCGATCGTGTGCAGTTCGACAGGTAGAGCACCAGCGAGACACCGTACGCACGACCACATTCCCGCTCAGGTGCACTACCCAGCCACCCGACACCTCCTGTCGAAATGCGCACCGGCAGCCGCATGTCCGGCGTGGGTGCGGGCGTTAGGTCAGGCAGTACGCCCCATCGCCGTGCGGATCAGGGTGTCGACGACCTCGGCGTACGACATGCCGGCCGCGGCCCACATTCGCGGGAACCGTGACGCCGGTGTGAAGCCGGGGAAGGCGTTGATCTCGTTGATGACCGGCTCGCCGTCGCGGGGGATGAAGAAGTCCACCCGGGCCAGCCCTGCGCAGCCGAGCGCCTCGAACACGTCGATCGCCGTACGCTGCAGTCGCACTGCGAGTTCGGGGTCGATGCGGGCCGGTACGACGAACCGCGTGCCGCTGCTGTCGTACTTCGCGGTCGCGTTGAAGAATTCGGGATCCGCATGGATCTCCAGCGCCGGCGCCGTCTCCACCCGCCCGTCCGGGAACTCCAGCACCGCGAGGTCGATCTCGCGACCGTCCATCTCGCGCTCGACCAGAACCCGCGGACCGAACGCGGTGGCTTCCGCGATCGCAGCCAGCAGGGTCGGCAGGTTCGTCGCGCGGGTCACACCCGAACTCGAGCCGCCGACCGCCGGCTTCACGAACAGTGGGAAGTCCAGGCCGGCCGCTTTCAGCTTCTGCAGCGTCGCTTCGGTGTCGGTCAGCTCGGTGCCGCGCAGCGTGACACCCGGCGTCACTGGGATCCCATGTGCTTTCAGGATTGCCTTGGTCAAGTGCTTGTCCAGTCCGACCGCGCCGGCGGCGATCCCGCTGCCGACGTACGGGATGTGCAGCTGTTCGAGAAAGCCCTGCAGGCGCCCGCCTTCGCCGTGCAACGCCGGGATCGTGACATCGCACGCCTGCAGGAGCTCGATCGCTTCGTGCTGCCCGTCCAGCCAGTTGCCCTCGGCATCGATCACCAGCGGGATCGCCATGTGGCCCAGTAGTTCGACGGCCTTCAGGATCCCCTTGCCACTGGCCAGCGACACGTCGCGCTCCGGACCCGCCCCACCCATCACCACCGCGACCTTCATACCCGTCATTGTTGTTTCTGGCAACGGTCGGGATCATCGGAGTGCGGGCGGATGTCGGTCTACGACCCTGGTATGACGCACCTCCTCCACAAGAATGAGCGATACTGGAGGTGTGCAAGCCACCGATCATCTGCAGGCGTCCTTGCAGGCCGCGATCGCGCTGGCCAACACCTTCGGGTCAGCCGAGCGGCAGGGGCGCCCGGCGATTCCCCCGGACGCGGCGGCGGTCGACGCCGTACTGCGCCTGACCACCAACCAACCGCCCGCCGTCGATCCCGCCGACTACGCAGCCGGCGGAAAAAAGCTGTACGACGCCCTCGGCAGCCTCCCCGCGGTCGATCGCGCTGTTGAACTGGTGAACGCACTGCTCAAGGAAACCAAGGCCGCGCCGCAGTTGACCCGCGACGGGGGCGCGCCCTGGCATCTGCACTTCGGCAGTCCCGACGACGCGAACGGCTGGCTGGCCGAATTCGCCACTGCCGTGGCGATGCTGCTCGGGAGTGACGAGGCGGAGCGGCTCCGCCGGTGCGAGGCGGGCCGGTGCGACGACCTGTTCCTGGACTCGACGCGGAACGGGAACCAGCGGTTCTGCTCAACCGCCTGTCAGAACCGCGCCAAGGTCGCCGCTCATCGGGCGCGGGTCCGCAACTCCTGAGGCCGTGACCATGGTGGCCTCCGGCGACCAACCGAGCTTGCGGTACAGGTGAAAGCCGTCGGTCGTGGCCATCAACAGCCCGGTCCGGGCGCCGCGCTCGAGCGCTCGTGCGGCCAGGGCGCCCATCACGACGCTGCCGAGTCCCCGTCTCCGGTACGCCGGTTCGGTCTGGATGTCGTGCATGACGGCGTCGTCGCCGACGATCGCCACCATGCCGTGCGCCGCGACGGTGCCGTCCACCAGGACGTTCACGTACTCCAGGGGGCCGTCCGTCTCGATCTCGGCCGTCGCGCGGGGATGCGCGAGGAGGTCGATCGACATCAACGTCTTCTGTTCTTCGAACGGCCGGGTCCCGGCAGCGGCCAGCCGGCGGGCGATCTCCGCGCCGTGCTGCGTGGTGACGGTCAGCCAGGTGTCCGCGGGCAGGGCACGGGCGAGCCGGTCCACAGTCGTCGGGTCATCGGTGCGGGTGAACAGTTCGCGGTCGCGCCCGGGGAGTCCCAGTACGGCGGCGTACGCGTCGTCGTACCCGATCACCGGCCCCAGGTCGCGGCACAGCCGCCAGCCTTCCAGCCATCGCCTCATCATGGCGCTAGTGTAACTGCCTATTGATAAATAGCCAGTTACAGCCAGTTACTCGGTTCCGAGGACGAAGGTCTGGATCGCGACCACGGCGGCGCCGCGGGCCCACTCGCTGAAGTCGGCCGGCTGCAGGACCATCGGCACTTCGGCGGCCGACGGATGCCGGTCGGCGTGCAGACCTGCCAGCAGTGCGTCGTGTGCGACCTCCGCCAGCCGGACGCCTTCGCCACCGAGGACGACCAGCTCAGGCATGGTGAAGTTCGCGGAGGCCGCGATCAACTTCCCCAGCGCGCGACCGGCCCGGTCCACGATCTCGCGCGCCGCGGGATCGCCTTTCGCCGCGAGATCGAGCGCTTCGTCGTACCCGACCTCCCGGCCGATCGCGGCGCCGACCTGGCTCGTGACGGCGCTGACCGTCAGCAGACCGAGCGCACAGCCGCGGTGGCCGCGGTTGCAGCGCGGGCCGTCGGGAAGCAACGGGTGATGGCTGACCAGTCCGAGCGTGACGTCCGGACTGTCGACCACCCGGTTGTGGGCGACCAGCCCGTACCCGACACCGGCCCCGATCGTGAGCAGCACGAAGCGGTGTGCGTTCCGCCCGGCGCCGAACCAGTGGGTGGCTTCGACCAGGGAGGTCAGGTCGTTCGCGATCACGATCGGCACGCTCGTGTGCGCGGCGAGCAGGTCTCCGAACGGTACGTCGACCCAGTTCAGGTACGGCGCCCAGCGGACCTCGGTACGGTCGGCGACGCGACCGCCGAGGGAGACGCCGACGCCGGTGATCGCCGTACCTCCCGGAACCTGGACGGTCAGTTCGTCGATGAGCTGGACGACGAGGTCGGCGACCGCGGACGGCGTGGGATCGGTGATCGGGCGCTCGACGCTCGCGAGCACGTCCGCACGCAGCGTCGTGAGGACGCCGATCGCGGAGTCGGCGGTGAGCTTGATGCCGACGAAGTGGTGGGCGTCGGCGTCCAGGTCGAGCGGCTGCGAGGGCCGGCCGACGCGGGCGTCCGTGGGACCGCCCTCGACCTCGACCAGCAGTCCGGACTCGACCATCGGTTTCGTCAACCGGGTCAGGCTGCCGGGCGACAGGCCGACCCGGCGGGACAATTCGGCGCGCGACAACGGCCCGTCCAGCAGGATCTCCAGCGCCACCTGCCGCGAGGGCCCCGCCAACGGCCGCCACGCACCCATTGCGTCAGACTAGCCTGGGCTCGAGAGGGTGTCTGAGGACCCTCGGAGACGCCGGGACGTGACCCGGTCCGCGGTACTGGCCGCACAAGTCCCGGCGTCAGGCTCATTCCGAATTATGCAGGCGTTTGAGGCAGGCGGCGCCGGGACAACGGTGTCAGATTCTGGTCAGTGTGGAAGCTTGCGCGTATCGATGAGTTGCTGGGCAACGTCGCGCAGTTTGGTGTTGGTGTCCTGCGAGTACCGCTTGAGGATCGCGAACGCCCGGTCGCCGTCCACGTCGAAGCGTTCCATCAGGATGCCCATCGCCTGACCGACCAGCTTCCGCGCGTCGACCGCCTGGGCCATCGTCTCCTCGTGCCGCGCCGACGCCACCGCCACGGACGCATGCCGCGCGAGGATATGCGCGATCGCCTCGTCGTCGGTGGAGAACGCCTCCGGCTCCGAGCTGTACAGCCCGAGGACGCCGACCGTACGTCGCGGCGCGTCACCGGTCGCCAGCGGTACGTCGAGAACGCTGCGGATCCCGAGCGCCGCGACCTTCGTGCTCCACTCGGGCCAGCGGTCGTCGGAGGTGGTGTCGCGGATCAGGACCGTGGCGCGTTCGCGGAGCGCCGTGATCAGCGGACCACTCTCCGCAGCGATCTGCAGCTCGGAGATGTCGGTGACGACCTGATCCGTGACCGCGGCGATCTCGGCCCGCGAACCACGTGTGTAGAGAGCCACGCCGGCGTACGTGCAGTTCACCGCCTGCAAGGCGAACTGCACCACGGCATCGATCGTCTCCTCGACTCCAGGCGCATCGTGCAACTCGATCGCCAGCCGGGCAAACGTATCCGCCGAACGGGCAAGCTCAGGCTCAGTCACTGGAAACTCCAGGGCATGTCACGCAGTAGGGCAAGGTAATAATGCAGCCCAACCGCCCCCCAGCGTTAGCCGTGACCAAAACCCGCCACAACGCGCTCCCGATCCCACCGGAGCCTGTCTCACGGGCCTTCAGATGGCCGCGTGGTGGAGCTGTGCGGATTACAGTGTGCGGCATGGCGGAGTTGGTCGGTCTTCTGAGTGGGCGGACTGACTGGCGACGGGGATTTGCGGCGCCCATGCGGGCGTTCTTGCGGACCGAGTCGGGTAGTTCGGGCGTGCTCGCGGCCGCGATCGTGCTGGCGTTGGTGTGGGCGAACGTGTCGCCGGGGACGTACGACGAGGTGTGGCGGACCGACCTGTCGATCGGGCTCGGGCACGACGTACTGAGTCTGGATCTGCAGGAGTGGATCAACAGCGGACTGATGACGCTGTTCTTCCTGGTCGTCGGGCTCGAGGCGCGTCGCGAGTTCGATCTCGGGGATCTGCGGGATCGCAGCCGGTTCGTGCTGCCGATGCTGGCCGGGATCGCGGGGATGATCGCGCCGGTCCTGATCTACCTGGCGTTCAACGCCGGCGGTCCGGGGTCGCACGGCTGGGGTGTCGCGATGTCGACCGACACCGCACTCGCGCTCGGTCTGCTCGCGTTGGTCGGCCGTGGTGTGCCGGATCGCGTGCGGGTGTTCCTGCTGACGGTGTTCGTGGTCGACGATCTGCTCGCGCTGGCGGTGATCGCGGTCGTCTACAGCGAGGACATCAGGATGATGCCGCTCGTGCTGGCGATCGTCGCGTTCGCGGTCGTACTGGTGTTGTCGCTGTTCCACGTCCGCAAGGCCTGGATGTACGCGATCCTCGGCGTACTCATGTGGGCCGCCCTCCTGAAGAGCGGCGTGGACCCGGTGGTCGCAGGTCTCGCGATCGGGCTGACGGCGCCGGCGTACTCGCCCGGTCGTGAGGAGCTCGAGGAGGCGACCGGCCGGTTCCGGCTGTTCCGCGAGCAACCGACGCCGGAGCTGGCGCGGTCCGCGACCGTCGGTCTGACCACGACGATCTCGCCGAACGAGCGCCTGCAGTACCTGTACCACCCGTGGACCAGTTACCTGATCGTCCCGCTGTTCGGGCTCGCGAACGCCGGCGTCACGATCGACGCGGCGTTTCTCGGGCGGGCGTTCACGTCGCCGATCACGCTCGGCATCCTGCTCGGGTACGTCGTCGGCAAGCCGCTCGCGGTGACGACGGTGTCCTGGTTGCTCGAACGTTTGAGTGGTGGGCGGATCCGGCCGGGGGTCGGCTGGGCCGCGGTCGTCGGCAGCGGGACGATCGCCGGAATCGGGTTCACGGTGTCGTTGCTGATCGCAACGATCGCGTTCGACGGGCCGCAGCTGGCCGAGGCGAAGGCCGGGCTGCTGTCCGCGGTGATCGTCGCCTCGGCGCTGACCTGGGCGGTGTTCCGCGCGGCGAAGCTGCTGTCTCCTCCGAAGAAGGCGCTAGCACTGCTAGGAAACGCGGAGCAGTTGGTCGATCTGACCGATCCGGTGGATCCGGAGCGGGACCACATCCGCGGCCCGGAGACGGCGTCGGTGACGCTGGTGGAGTACGGCGACTTCGAGTGCCCGTACTGCGGGATGGCCGAGCCCGTCGTACGGGATCTGCTGCAGGACGACGATCTGCGGTACGTGTGGCGGCACCTGCCGCTGTCCGACGTACACCCGCGCGCTCAGATCGCGGCCGAGGTGGCGGAGGCCGCGGCCGCGCAGGGGGCGTTCTGGGAGATGCACGACCTGCTGCTCGCGAACCAGCAGAACCTCCAGCCGAAGGACCTGATCGGCTACGCGGAACAGCTCGGTCTGGACATCGATCGGCTGCACGACGACGTGAAGCGGCATGTGGCGGCGGCGCGGGTCGCGCAGGATGTGGAGTCGGCGGACACCAGCGGGGTGTCGGGTACGCCGACGTTCTTCGTGAACGGGCAGCGGCACTACGGGGCGTACGACGTGGAGACCCTGAAGCAGGCGATCAAGGTGGCGCGGGCGCGGGCGAAGATCACCGCGCGGCACAGCTGAAGACAGGTGGCGGAATCTTGATGCACTAGGGCATTTCTGCCACTGTTGTCGGGTTGCCGGATCCTTGACGCTTGGCTGCATGACGCACTCCATGACCGACTCCATGACCAACTCCATGACCAAGCAGATCGACCAGGCTGCCGTCGCGCACTTCGCCGGACGGCTGGCGTACGAGACGGACGTGTCCGATGTCGCCGCCGACATCGGGGCCGGGGTGACCGGGTGGATTCTGATCGACAGCCGTAGCCAGGAGAGCTGGGACCAGGGGCACGTGCCGGGAGCCGTGCACCTGCCGACGCGGGAGATCGCGGCGCGGGCGGCGAGCGTCGTACCGGACGACGTCGCGGTCGTGACGTACTGCTGGGGGCCAGGGTGCAACGGTGCGACGCGGGCGGCTCTGGAGTTCGCCAAGCTCGGGTATCCGGTGAAAGAGATGATCGGTGGGTTCGAGTACTGGGTCCGTGAAGGGCTGCCGGTGGAGACGGCCGACGGCATCGAGCGGCGCCTCGCCGACCCGCTGACCGTGCCGCGCGGGGTGGCGTGCGCGTGCTGAAATCCCTGTGAGCGTTGAGGTTTAACACAGATCGAACTCGCCGTGGTGAAACGCTGACTCTCCGTGCGTTACGCTCGATGCAGCGCCGACGCGAGGAGACAGTGTGACCGATCAGCCGAGGTACGACGGTGGGCTGATCGCGCGCGGGATCGACACCACGCGCCCGAGCGTCGCCCGCGTCTACGACTACGCCCTCGGCGGCAAAGACAACTACGAGTCCGACCGCGAGCTGTACCGGCAGATCATGAAGATCGCGCCGGAGACGCCTCTGTGGGCGCGGGCGAACCGCCGCTGGCTCCACCAGGCGGTCACCTGGCTGGCCGAGGAGGGCGGCGTACGGCGGTTCATCGACGCGGGCTCCGGCTTGCCGACCGTCGAGAACACGCACCAGATCGCCCAGAAGGTGAGCCCGGACGCCTCGGTGCTGTACATCGACAACGACCCGTCCGTGGTCGCCCACGGACGGGCGCTCCTGCTGGACAACGACCGGACACAGTTCACCGCGGCGGACCTCACCAAGCCTGACGAGGTGCTGGCGGACCCGGCGGTCGCGGGGATGCTGGCCGACGGTCAGCCGGTTGCGCTGGTGATGGCGCTGATGCTGCACCACATCGCCGACTACGACGAGACACTGGCGATCGCCGGCCGGTACGTCGACGCGCTGCCGCCGGGCTCCTATCTGGCGATCACGCACGCGTGCAACCCGGGTGACGGCGGTCCGGTCGACGTACTCGTGACCGAGCTCCTCGAGAAGGTCAAGGATGCTTTCCCGACCTTGGCGTTCCGTTCGGTCGAGCAGATCTCGTCCCTGTTCCACGGGCTGGAGATCCTCGATCCGGGGGTCGTCCGGCTGGCCGATTGGCATGTTCCGGGCGGCCGCGTCGAGGAGGACCCGCCGGTCGACATCCGCGACGCCATCTACGGCGGCATCGCGCACAAGCCTTAGGTCCTAGCTCAGGCCCGCCAGGTAGTCGGCGTTCCCGCGGATCGCGGCCTCGTAGCGCTTGATCTCGGCGGAGTCGACCTTGTCGGCGATCACCAGCAGGAGCGTCGCGAGCGCCTTGTCCTTCGCCCCGGCGGCATGCAGCGTCAGCGCCTTGAAGACCCGCAGCGAGTCCGACTCGGGGAACTCCGCGCACGCGCCCTTGAACACCGCGAGCGACTCGTCGAAGCGTTCGAGGTTGCGCAGCGTGCTGCCGTACTGCAGCAGGCACTTGCGGCGGGTCTCCCCGGTCAGTCCGGGCAGCGCGCGCTCGTAGTACCCGACGGCCGTCTCCTCGTCGCCGGCGGTGTCGTACGACCCGCCGACCTCGTACAGCACGTACGGATTGTCCGGATGCTCGGTCAGCAGCTTCTCGAAGAAGGCGATCGTCGGGCCCATGTTCGCCCGGTCGCGCCGCGCGAACGCCTCGTCGATCGTCGCCGCCAGTTCCGGCGTCAGCTCAGTCGTCACAGTTCCATCATGCCGCGTCGGTCCGGCGGGCCTGCCACGGCCACGATCCGGAGATCTCCACTTCGAGCGCGAAGCTGAGCACGGTCCGGATCACCACGATCAGTCCCAGCACCAGCACGCTCTGCACCGACGTCTCGACGATGATCGTCCGGATGATGTCCCCGACGATCAGGATCTCCAGCCCGAGCAGGATCACCCGCCCGAGATTCACCCGCAGCTGCTGGTAGCTCCCGGTGCCCTTGCGGACGACGTCGTAGCAGTACCGCATCAGGACGACGGCGAGTCCGATCGCCATGATGACCACGCCGGCGCCCTCGATCGTCCGCGCGACGCCGGCGAAGACCCGCTCGAAGTCCATCCCTCACAGTTACCAGTCAGGCAGCGGACTCGCTGGTCGGCTCGCCGGGCCGGATGTTCTGGTTCAGGTGGAACACGTTGGCCGGGTCGTACGCCGTCTTCAGCGCGACCAGCCGCTCCAGTGTCGCAGGCGGGAACGCCCGGTGGATCGGGTCGTCGTTCAGCGTGTTCACGTAGGCCCCGCTCGCGTACGGCGCCAGCGCCGCCGCGTACCCGCGCAGGCGGCCGATCCGGTCCTCGTCCTCGGCCGGGTCCTCCCAGCGTGTCGCGGTGACGAACTCGAACAACGTGTCCCGGTGACTGAATGCAGCGTTTTCCGTGGGGACGTCGGCGATCGCGCCGCCGTACGCCTGCACACTCGCCGAGACCCCCGGGTTGTCCAGCAATGCCCGGATCGCCGCGTCCGGCAGCGACTTGAAGTAGTGACCCTTCCAGTACCGCCGAAAACGGTGTCCTTGGACGTTGTCGTCGCGCGTCTGCAGCTTCAGGTACGTCGTCTCCTCGACCAGCTCGTCGCTCACCGGCCCGAGCGCCCGGAACGCCGGCAGCAGTTCGTGCCCACCCTCGCCGACCCACACGTACCCGACCGTCACCGACTCGGCCGTGATGTTGGCGGTGAACGTCGCCTCGCGCGGCGCATCGGCGTTCAACTCCCGCCACCCGCGCAGTACGTCGAATCCCGCCGACACCGGGTAGCTGAACTCGACGATCAGCGCCCGCGTCCCCACCTGGTGCAGCTGGAACTCGAACGACGTCACGATGCCGAAGTTGCCGCCGCCGCCACGCAACCCCCAGAACAGCTCGGGGTTCTCGTCCGCACTCGCCCGTACGACGTCACCGTCTGCCGTCACGACCTCGTACGAGATGACGTTGTCGCAGGCCAGGCCGAACCGCCGTGCCAGCCAACCCATCCCGCCGCCGAGCGTCAGCCCGCCGACACCGGTGTGCGACACGTTCCCGGCCGTCGTCGCCAGCCCGTATTCCTGCGCCGCCCTGTCCAGTTCGCCCAGCAGCGCGCCACCCTGCACCCAGGCCCGCTTGGCGGCAGGATCCACGTGGACCGCGCTCATCGGCGTCAGGTCGATCATCAGCCCACCGTCCGGGACCGCGAGACCGGCGATGTTGTGCCCGCCGCAGCGGACCGCGATCTCCAGACCGGCCGCACGCCCGAACCGGACCGCCTCGGCGACGTCCTCGGTCGAAGCGCAGCGGGCGATCACGGCGGGGCGGCGGTCGATCATCGCGTTCCAGACGGTGCGGGCCTCGTCGTACCCGGCGTCTCCGGTGCGCAGCATCACGGTCATCGCTCTCAGCTCCCTGGATGAGTTGGTCTGTCCACAACCCTGACAGCGGAGCGGTCCGTCGATAAGGTCCAGTTCTGTGAGCCGAATGAGGACCAGTTCCGGAGCCGGTGAGCTCCTGGTCGAGCTGCAGCGCGACAGTGGCGTCCCGCTGCACCAGCAGCTCGAGAGCGGGATCCGGACCAGGATCCGGGCAGGACTGCTGCGCGCCGAGACCGTGATGCCGTCGACGCGCGCCCTCGCGCACGACCTCGGCCTGTCCCGCGGGGTGGTCGTCGAGGCGTATCAGCAGCTCGTCGCCGAGGGATACCTGATCAGTCGCGCCGGCGGATACACGCAGGTCGCCGACATCGCCGTGACCGAGGCGGCGACCGCTCTGAAGCCCGGCGCAGGTCCCCCGCGGATCGACTTCCGCTACAGCCGCCCGGACGTGTCCGAGTTCCCCCGCGCCGCGTGGCTGCGATCGGTACGGCGAGTGCTCACCGAGACGCCGTACCGCAGCCTGGCCTACATCGACGGGCGCGGAACGATCGAACTGCGCACGGCGCTGTCCGACTATCTCAACCGGGTCCGCGGTACGGCGGCGCGCCCGGAGAACATGCTGATCTGCAACGGGTTCGCGCAGGGCTCACGGCTACTCCTGCAGGTGCTGGCCGCACAGGGACGTCGGCGGCTCGCGGTCGAGGACCCGTCCGACAACGACCTGCGGGAGGTCGCACAGGCGGCCGGGCTCGAGGTGGTCGGCGTACCGATGCTGGAGACGGGCATCGACGTCAACGCGTTGGAGCGGTCGGGTGCGGACGTCGTACTCGTGACGGCTGCACATCAGTTCCCCACCGGAGCGGTGGCGTCGGCGGAAACGCGGGCCGCGCTGGTCGCGTGGGGCGGGCTGGTGATCGAGGACGACTACGACGCGGAGTACCGCTACGACCGGGAGCCGATCGGCGCGATGCAGGGGCTCGCGCCCGACCGGGTCGCGTACGCCGGGACCGCGAGCAAGACGCTGGCGCCCGGGTTGCGGCTGGGCTGGCTGATCCTGCCGACGTGGCTGGTCGAGCCGATGGCGCAGGCGAAACTGATGGACGATCGCGGGTCGCCGGTGTTCGACCAACTGGCGTTCGCCGACTTCGTGGCGAGGGGTGAGTTCGACCGGCATCTGCGGCGGATGCGGCCGCGGTACCGGACGCTGCGGGACACGCTGGTCGAACGGTTGGCGGCGCGGCTGCCGGAGCTCGAGCCGGTCGGGGTGTCGGCTGGTCTGCACGTGATGACGTGGCTGCCGACTGACCTCGGCGAGGACGCGTTGCGCGACGCGGCCCGGCAGCGCGGGCTCGGCGTGTACGGGCTGGCGCCGTACTGGGTGTCGGGAGAAGGACCCGCCGGGCTGGTGTTCGGGTACGGGTCGCTCTCCCAGAAGGAAGTTGTCGAGGGCATCGAGTTGCTCGCGGACGTGGTGGCGACTATCCGGAGGCGATGAATAATTATCCACTTGATTGCAATTCGATCCGGACGGTTCTAACCTTGGCGAGGTGATCGCCACAGCTGGTATCGACGCCCTCATGAACAAAGGCTGGCCTGCCGCGGACAGCACCGAGTTGGACGGCTGGCTGGTCCGCCGCAACGCAGGCGTCACCATGCGAGCCAACTCCGTCCTGCCCGCGAGCGCGCCGTTCGACCTCGACAGGGCCTTGGACTACGTGGAAAACCTGTACGCCGCGCACCAGATCGCACCGTCCTTCCAGGTGGGTCCGGCGGCGCAGCCCGGCGACCTCGACGAGTACCTGGCGGCTCGCGGGTACGAGGTTCGCACTCCGACGCTGGTGATGTGCGCCGAGGTCGCAGATGTGCTCGCGAAGCTGCCCGAACCGACGACGGCAGTGAATATTTCCTCGACGCCCGGTGACGACTGGATGGCCCTGTGGTGGGTCGTCGACGGCCACGGCGGATCCGACGCGCAGCCCGCCGCCCGGCAGATTCTCAACCGCGGCCGCGCGCTGTACGCCACGATCTCGTCCGGCCGGCAGGCCCAGGCCGTCGGCCGCCTGGCTCTGGTCGACGACTGGGCCGGCATCTACTGCCTCGCCGTCGATCCGGCCTACCGCCGCCAGGGTCTCGCCCAGGCGACCATCCACGGCTTGTTGCAGAAGGCAACGACCGTCGGCGTCAACCATGTCTGGCTCCAGGTGGTCGAGGCCAACACCCCGGCCCGCGCCCTGTACGACCGCTTAGGTTTCCGGGCCGTCTCGCGCTATCACTACCGCGTCCGCCCTCTGCCCTGAGCAGAAGCCTTCGGTACAGCCCCGCGATCGGAGAAGATGTCGGCGTGCTGACTCTCGCGGATCACCGGACCGGTCTGTTGCAACGCGGTACGAGCGGACCGCCGGTGGTGCTCCTGCACTCGCTCGGCCTCGACAAACACATGTGGGAACCGATCATCGATCAACTCGCGGTCGGGCGCCGGGTGTTCGCTTACGACCTGCGAGGTCACGGCGAGGCAGCCGGATCGCCTCGCCCGTTCACGTTGGGCGACACGGCCGCGGACCTGATCGGCGTACTCGACGAGCTCGGGCTGGAGAGCGCGCATGTCGTAGGGCTGTCGTACGGCGGAGCGATCGCCCAGACCGCGGCGATCGAGTCGCCCGATCGGTTCGCCTCCCTGTCACTGCTGGCGACGACCGACCGGGCGTTCCCGGAGATCTTCGAGGGGCGCGCGGCCGGCGCCGAGGTGGACGGGATGGCGGCCCAGGTCGACGAGACGCTGTCCCGGTGGTTCACTCCGGAAGCCCTCGCCGCCGAGACCGCGGGCGTGCGCTACGCGCGGGGTTGTCTGCAGGCGATGAAGTCCGAGGACTGGGCAGCGGCGTGGCGTTCGATGAAGGAACTCGATGCCCAGGGCAAGCTCGGAGACTTCGCCGCGCCGGCGCTGGTAGTCGCCGGCAGTGCGGACGTGTCCGGGCCGACTGGCGTCCTGCGCCAGGTTGCCGACGGCATTCCCGGCGCTGCGTTCCGCGAGCTACCCGGCGTACCGCATATGCAGACGCTGGAGCGTGCCGATCTGATCGCGGGCGTTCTGGACGACTTCCTGCCTAGAGGTTGAGTTGCTGCAGGTGATCGAGGACGACGAACTCGGCACCCGTCTTCTCGACCGACGTGCGGAGCGGGGTCAGGTCGGTCCACGGGATGCCGGGATCGTCGAGAGGCTTGTCGAAGTCGTCCCAGTGCGTGGCGATCACCTTCCGGACCGGCTTGATCGTCTGCAGCAGGCGGTCGGTGATGCCCGGCTCGCCGCCCGGAGCGGCCAGTACGACGTCGACCTGGAGACCGCGCAGCGCGTTCGGGGCGAAGTTCGCCGTGCTGAGGCTGAGGACTCGCAGGCCGCCGATCGTGATGACGAACGCGAGCGTGCCGCCCTCGACCAGGTCCTCGATCACGCGCGGGCGCGGCGGGACCTCGTACCGGTAGCCCGGGTACGCGTACGTGTGCCGCTTGCCGCCGCAGGAGTGCAGCGACGGGAACACCTCGATCGTGAAGCCTTCGAACGGCAGGTACTCGCCGCCGCGGACAGGTGACAGCAGGTCGTTCGGCGTCTTCATCGCGCGCAGCATGTTCGCGTGCGTCTCGGTGCAGAGCACGGTGGCCCGCGTCTTCTTCGCGACGTACGGCACGTCGGCCATGTGGTCGTAGTGGCCGTGGTGGACCAGGATCGCGTCGGCGGTACTCAGGTGCCGGTCGATCACGTCGGGCTTGATCACCAGCTTCGTCTTCGGGTCGGCGCCCTCCGGCGTGAACGTCCCGGTGTGGAACCGCGTCAGCCACGGATCGGTCAGTACGACGCTCTTGCCGCACCGGATCTGCCACGCATGCGTCCCGAACCAGGTCAGCTCCACCGGCTCTCGCGTCGCCTGGCTCGTGGACGTCGTTGCCGCCTCGCTCTGGTTCTCGAGCACGACCGCCCCGACCACACCCGCGGCACCGGCCGCCGCCGCGCCCGCCAGCATCCCTCTCCGACTCACCTTCACGCTGTTTCCTCTCGTCGTCTGAAACCTCAGTCAAGGCGAGGGCTCGCGGGCATGTCGAATATGCTCTTGCGCATGGACCGATTGGCTGGAGATATCACCGCAGGTCAAACAGGTCATGATCACTGAACGACATCTGCAGATCTTCATCGCCCTCGCCGAGGAGCAGCACTTCGGGGACGCGGCGCGGGCCGTCGGCATCACTCAGCCGCCGTTGTCCCAGGGCCTGCGGCGCCTGGAAGCGCTGGTCGGCTCGAAGCTCTTCGAACGCGGCGCCGGTCGCGTCGAACTCACGCCCGCGGGCGTCGCGCTGCTGCCGTACGCACGGCGCGCGCTGACCTCGATCGAGGAGCTCCACCAGGCGGCGATCGCGCGTGATCCGGAGGGACCCGAGATCCGGCTCGGTCTGGCGCCCGAAGTTCCGCCGTCGGCGGGTGCGGCGGTGGCCGCGGCCTGCGGCTCGGTGATCCCGGGCAGTCGGGTGACGGTGGTGACCGCGCCGACGAGTTCGCTGGTCAATCAGGTCGGGACGGGCCGGTTGACGTTGGCCGCCGTACTGCATCCCGCCGTTCTGGGCGGCCTGGAGGCCGGACCTGTATCGCTTCTGCCGACCTGGGCGCTGGTGCCGGCCGCGACCGTCGACACTGAGGTTGTGGCATTGCGGCAGTTGAAAGGGCTGCCGATCGCGGTGCGGCCGCGCGCCGAAGCGCCGGCGGCGCGGGACCTGTTCCTGGACACGTTGGCGTTGCACCGGCCTGACGGTGGGACGGTCGTGGTGACGGACGAGCGCGCCGGACTCGCGATGGCGGCGGCCGGCCAGGCGATCGTGGTGACCGCCGATCCGGCTTTGATCGCACCGGGCGTCGGGCGGCATCGACTGGCCGACGATCCGCTGCCGTTGCGACTCCGGCTCGTCTGGTCGAGGACGCGTACGCCGTTCCTCCGCCCGAACGACGTGATGGCTCAGCTCACGGAAGCGCTGGCATCGTGAACGCCCGGATCCGTGGGATCTTCGAGGACGCCGGTGTCCGCGGCTGGATGCACGCGATCTCACTCGAGGATCCTCAGGCGAGCGTCGAGCTGGATGCGGACGTCGTCGTACCGCTGGCATCGGTCTACAAGTTGCCGCTGCTCGCCGGGTTCTGCCGGCTGGTGGACCTGGGCGAGCTCGATCCGCGCGAGCGGGTGACGCTCGAGCCCTCGGCGCGAACCGCCGGACCGACCGGGCTGTCCGCGTTCGCGGATCCGGTGACGGTGTCGCTGCGCGATCTGGCCCTGTCGATGGCGACCGTGTCGGACAACGCGTCGGCCGATGCGCTGCTGGACATCGTCGGGCTGCGTCGACTGGCCGAGATCCTGGAGTCGTTCGGCCTGCGCCGCACCTGGGTCCGCCGCGGTACGGCGGCCAACCTGCGTGACCTGCAGCGCCGTACGGGTGCGGACGATGCGGACGCGGCCCTCGCCGTACTCGCGGACAACAACCGGACCGATCCAGTCGGCGTGTACGAGGCCGCGAACGGGTCAGCCGCGAGCGCGCGCGACCTGACCCTGCTGCTGCGGCGGTTGTGGGCGGGGGAGTTGCTGTCGGCGTCGCAGACCGAGTTCGTGAAGACGACGATGCACCGGCAGATCTTCCTGCACCGGTTGGCGTCCGGATTCCCGCACGACGGCGTACGTGTCGCGGGGAAGACCGGAACGTTCGGCGCGTTGCGGCACGAGGCCGGCGTGGTCACCCTGCCCGGCGGAGCGGCGTTCGCGATCGCGGTCCTCACGCTCGCCGCCCGCGGCGACTTCCGCCAGCCCCGCGTCGACGCCGCCATCGGCGAGGCCGCCCGGGTAGCGGTCGACCTGCTGCGTTAGACGATCGCGTACGCCTCGATCTCGAGCAGGGCGTCCGGGCTGAACAGCGCGGCCACCTGGACCGCCGTACTCGCGGGCTTGGTGCCCGGAATGTACTCGTCGCGGACCGTACGGATGGCCGGCAGGAACCCGATGTCGGTGACGAAGTACGTCAGCTTCACGACGTCCTCGAACGTCGCGCCGACCGCCGACAGGCAACGTCGCAGGTTCTCGAAGACCTGGCGTGCCTGCGCCTCGGGATCCCCGATCCCGACGAACTGCCCGTCCGGATCCAGCGCCACCTGCCCGGAGATCGCCACCCACTGCCCGCGGCCGGTGACGACGTGGCTGTAACCGTTGCCCGGGGCCACTCCGACGGCGCGCGGGTACTCCAGCTTGCTCACATGCTCCTCCAACCGATCTCCACCCCATCCGACCACATGAGCGGGTGAACTACGCCGGGAGCAGGCGCTCCGTGAAGAAGTTCTTCACGAGATCCTGCATCTCGCGGTCGAAGCGGTGCGGGCCGGGGAGGAAGGTGCCCGTGTAGCTGCCGGGACCGTCGAGGAAGAGTTCGGTGAGCTCGCGGTCGGCGGCGACCATGCCTCGCGACGGGAAGAGCTCGTCGTCCTCGGCACAGACGACGAGCTGATGGTGGCGGCCCCGGCCCGCGGTCAGCGTGGGGTGGTCGAGCTCCCGAGCCAAGCCGGGCGTCGTGAACAACCAGGAGTGGGCGTCGACGTACGCCGGGACGAGCGCCTCGAAGGTGGTCATCATGCACACCACCGCCGAGGCCCGGATGCCCGGATCCAGCGCGGTCAGTGCCGCCGCCCTCGCACCCCCGCCGGAGAATCCGAAGACGCCGACGTCATCCACTTCGTCGACTCCACGCAAGACACTGAGTGCGACCAGGTCGTCGTACGCGACCATCCCGGCGAACGACGTACCGAGGATGCCGGCCGCCTTCGCGATCGTGTGCTCGTGGTGCACGGCCGCGACGTCGTACCACTCGTCGTCATCGGGGGAGTGGTCCGCGGCGAGCCAGGCGGCCTCGTACGCCGCCATCAGGTCGCGCAAGCCCCGCGGCAGTGGATCGAAGCCGAACCGCCGGGAGCCCCACGCGAAGGTGTCGTGGCACAGCACCACGAAACCGGCGCGGGCGAGCTCGTTCGCGACGGCTCTGTCCTCGTACAGGTCCGCACGCACCCCGAGGGCCCTCGTGCTCGGCCGAGGCGTGTCGACCATCCGCTCCGCGCCGATCGACTTCACGCCGGCGTGGCAGTGCAACCCCAGCAGACCGGGTCCGAGCGGGGCGTCCGCGGGACGCAGCAACCACGCGCGAGTCGGCGGACCGAAGCCGGTCGACCACTCGAGCTCACTCCCGTGGACGCCGTCCGCCAGCCACTCGCCGACGGTCCGCACGGCCGGTCGTTGCGGAGGCTCCGGCACGCCGAGGAGGGCGGCGACCCTCGTGGTCAGTTCGTCACCGGTCAGTGGCGACGCGTCGCGGACGAAGTCCGGCCAGTCCTCGTAGCCGCCCAACGCACTCGGTCTCAACCCTTCACCGCGCCGACCGATGCCAGGCAGCGCTCCACGTTCCCGAACACCTGGCCAGTTCCGGTCACCACCTGGGTGTACCCGTTGCCCGGCGCAACGCCCTCGACCTGCGGATACTCCAACTCGCTCACAGTTCCTCCGGTTGTGGTGTCGGTCCATCATGCGTGGCACGAGGGTTGAGAAACCGGTTTCCATCGGGAGAGGATACGGAGGTGGGACGGACACCGAAGGACTCGATCACGATTGCCGACGTCGCGCGGGCGGCGGAGGTGTCACGCGCGACCGTGTCCCGGGTGATGAACGGGCGCCTCAGTGTCGCACCCGAGATCGTCGCCCGGGTGCGCGCCGCGGCGGAGCGCCTCAACTACCGGCCGAGCGACCTGGCCCGCAGCCTGTCGCTGGGCCGGACGAACATGGTCGCGCTGGTCGTCCCGGACCTCGGCAACCCGCTGTTCCAGCAGATCCTGCGCGGCATCACGAACGCGTCCGCGGCGGCCGGGTACAAGGTGCTGGTCGCCGAGACCGACGAGGACCCGAACGCCGAGGCGGCGATCGCGATCGAGGCCCGGCGGCGCTGCGACGCGCTGATCATGGTCTCGCCGCGGATCGACGAGGAGCGGCTGCTCGAACTCCTGCCGCAGGTGCAACCGGTGATCCTGGTCAACCGCCAGGGGCCGGCGGAGGTGACGTCGGTGGTGGTCGACTACGGTCGCGCCGTACGGATCGTCGTCGATCATCTGGTCGGACTCGGCCACCGGCGGCTCGCGTTCCTGTCCGGCCCGGCGGCGAGCACGTCCAACGTGCTGCGGCTGCAGGCGCTCGCGGTCGCCGAGCGGGAGATCCCGGGGCTGGAGCTCGTCCGGCTCGAATGTGGCCGGTCGATCGAGGACGGGTACGCCGCGGTGGAGCGGGTGCTCGAATCGCAGGTCACCGCGGTCGTCGCGTTCAACGATCTGGTGGCGTTCGGGCTGCTCGCGCGGCTCAACGAGGTCGGGGTCGCCGTACCGGCTGATCTGTCGGTGACAGGGATGGACGACATCGGGCTCGCGCGCTTCGCCGTACCGTCGCTGACGACTGTGCGGGTGCCGCAGAAGGATCTCGGTGAACTTGCGTGGCGGCGGTTGCACGCGTCGATCACGGGGCTTTCGGACGAGGTGGGCGGCGTACCGGAGCTGCGGCTGGCGGTGCGGGCGAGTACGGGGCCGGTGCCGCAGGAGCCGCGTTCCGAAGCGTCAGCCGATCAGGTCGGGTGGCAGCAGCAGGGGGACATCTTCGCGCTCGGGAGTTCGGCGGGGTTGCTCGCGCGGTACGAGTTCGGACGGCGGATGCCGCAGGTCCACGCACCGCGTCCTTATCTGCACCCAGTCCGAACGCTCGGCGGGCACCCGCTGACCGAGGTCAGCCCGGTCGACCATAGGCATCACTACGGTGTCTCGCTCGCCGTCGCGCAAGTCAACGGCACCTCGCACTGGGGCGGCCGGACGTACGTGCGCGGTCAGGGCCCGACCCTTCTCACGAACCACGGCCAGCAACGCAGCCGCGGAGTCACCGTCAACAACCGCGAGCTCGTCGACGACATCACCTGGTACGACGAGCAAGGGCGACCGCAACTGGTCGAACGTCGGTACCTGTTTGGCGATCTCGCCTTCGGTGGTTGGCGACTCGACTGGCGCAGCATCCTCACCGCCCGCTACGGCTCGATCCGGATCGACAGCCCGGCCACCAACGGTCGCGAGGGAGCGGCGTACGGCGGTCTCTTCTGGCGTCTGCCTGCCGCGGAGACGACTGTGCTCAGTGCCGACGGCGAAGGGCTGGAGGCCGCCTTCGGGTCTCGTAGCCCGTGGCTCGCGTTCGTCCAAGGCGATGTCAGCCTGCTGTTGCTGCAGCCGGATCAGGTCTGGCCGTGGTTCTTGCGATCCGAGGAGTACGTCGGCGCGTGCCCGGCGCTCGCGTGGGAGCAGCCGTTGGTGCTGCAACCCAACCAGGATCTGACGTTGTCGCTCACCGCGCTCCTGCTGGACCGGGCGGTCGACGCGGCCGAGGCTAAAACGTTGGCAGGCCAGTTGTAGGCGACGACGCCAGCGCCGACTGCCATCTCTTCGGCACCCGGCCGGCGAGGCGTGCGTTCCGGCCGGCCGAGACGGCGTCGCGCATCGCGGCGGCCATCAGAGCGGGTTTCTCCGCACGGGTCACCGGGGTGGCGAGCATGACCGCGTCGCATCCGAGTTCCATCGCCAGCGCGGCGTCACTCGCCGTACCGATGCCCGCATCCACGATCACCGGGACGTTCGCCGCCTCGGCGATCAGCGCGATGTTGTGCGGGTTGCGGATCCCCAGCGCCGAACCGATGGGTGCGGCCAACGGCATCACGGCCGCGCAGCCGGCCTGCTCGAGGCGGCGGGCGAGGATCGGGTCGTCGTTCGTGTACGGCAACACCGTGAAACCGTCGGCCACCAACGCCTCCACGGCATCGAGCAGCTCGAACGGGTCCGGCAGCAGCAGGTGGTCGTCGGCAACGACCTCGACCTTGATCAGGTCGGTCCCGAGCGCCTCGCGGGCCAGCTTGGCGGTCAGCACGGCCTCGGCCGCGGTGTGGCAGCCGGCCGTGTTCGGCAGTACGTCGATATTGTGCTTCTTCAGCACGTCGAGCACCGAGCCTTCGTGACCCGTGCCGAGCCGGCGCATCGCGACCGTGGTGAGTTGGGTGCCGGAGGCAATCAATGCCTCCTCCATCACTTCCAGGTTGGCCGAACCGCCGGTCCCCATGATGAGGCGCGACGTGTACGTGCGCCCGCCGAGCTCCAGTGGATCATCCATGGTCAGCCTCCCTGCGTCGCGCTGACGATCTCGACCCGGTCGCCCGGCCGCAGGGTGGTCTGCGCCCATTCGGCCTTGGTCAGCACGTTCTGGTTCACCGCGACCGCGATCCCGGTGGCGCGATCGGAGTACTCCGCGATCAACTCAGCCACGGATTTGCCGGCCGGTACGTCGACCGCCGTACCGTTCACCCAGACGGATTCCATCGCTTCCTCCCTACGCCGGAATTACCCGATTCAGGTTCAGCGGTCGGTGACGGTCCGGTCACCCTCTCAGCCCACTCCCTGCGAGCTCCCGCGGACGTTTCGACTCTAACTCACGTCTCAACTAGGACGCGAGTCCGTCTCGCAACAGCGGAAGCACCTGCTCCCGCACGGCCGGTGCGACGTTCAGACCGTCTTCGGAAGTGATCCAGCGGAGGTCGGCGAGCTCCGCGGCGGGCTGCGGGACCTGCTGCAGCTCGACGGCGTACACAGTCATCTGCATCCATTGGTTCTCGAGCGCGGCCTGGTTCTCCACGGTGGCAAGGAACTTCGGTTTGTACGGCGTGACGCCCAGCTCCTCGTGCATCTCCCGGGCCAACGTCTCCAGCGGCGCCTCGCCCGGCTCCGGTTTCCCGCCCGGAAGATAGAAGACGTCCGGCGCGGCCTGCTTGCTCACCACCAGGAGCCGTCCGTCCTGCACAACTGCCGCCGCGATCACGATCAGCACATCGGTCGTCACTGTGCTTCTCCAATACCAGTCAGGAGGGCCGCGAGTTCGGTCGGGCGGTAGAGGACCTGTTTGCCGGTGCGTTGCGGTTCGACGAGCCCGGTACGGCGCAGTAGTTGCAGGTGCTGGCTCACCGCGGACGGCGTCACCTTCAGTTCGCCGGCCAGGTCGGTCGTCGTACGGGGATAGGAGAGGAGCGCGAGGATGTGCGCTCTCGGCGTACCGATCAATTGCGCGAGGTCGTGGCGCGACGGTGGCTCGACGACGGACCACAGGTTTGCCTGACCGCGTGGCGGGTAGCCGAGCAGTGGTTCGGCGCCGGGGTCGAACGGGATGACGGCGTGCGGTCCGAACAGGGTCGGTTGCAGTACAAGCCCGCGACCGTCGACGTGTTCGGTGCGGCTCTGCTCGGCTACGCGGTCGACCTTGAGCAGACCATCGGCGTACGTGATTGCCGGGCCCAGCCCGTTGAGCATCGCGCCCGTTCCTTGCTGGGTGACGACGTGGCCGCGGTAGCTGATGTCGGCGGAGAGGAGGGTGCGCATGCGGCTCCAGTACGGCGCCATCACGGCGTCCCAGTACTCGTGGAGTGCCTCGACCACCTTGTCCACGGTGAGGTCTTCCGGCAGCTCGCCGTTGACCGCTACGAGTTGTCGCTCGAAGGTTTCGGGGTTGACGGTCGCGATCAGGTCGAGCTCGTCGGAGAGCTGAGTGAGCGGCGAGGTCGGTCGTGGCGTCAGGAAGTCCGGACTGCCCATGGTGTCGTTGACGAGCCACCGCAGTACGGACCAATCCAGGGCGGCCACCTGCGGCTGTACGGTGCGAACCCAGCCGAGCTGCAGCGGGAAGCGGCCGGGATCCCGGAGCGCCCGCAACGACAGCACCATCTCCGCCACCGGCGACACCGCGAACCGGACGTCGGCCAGATCCTGCGAGTTCAGGACGTAAGTGAGCACGGCGCCTCGCTTTCAGTCACGACCTGAAGTATGGCGGAATTGTCGGTGGCTGGTGGGAGCGTGGTTTCCATGGGATTTCGAGCGATGGACGACGACGAAATTGCAGAGTTCCTGGCGCGGCCGCTGGTGGCCGTGCTGGCAGTCGACGAACCGGGCTGGTCGCCGCATGTGACGCCGGTGTGGTTCCGCCACCTGCCTGACGACAACAGATTCCAGGTGATGACGCCGGCCAAGTCGAAGAAGACCAGACTGCACCGGACCGGCACAGGGGCGCTGTCACTCTCGATCCAGACGGTCGACGGGGCGACGGCGAAGTACGTCAACATGCAGGGCGTGGCGCGATTCCTTCCCCTCGAGCCCGACCTGCTGAACGCGATGGTGGAGAAGTACCTGCCGGAGGAGAACCGCGCGGCGTACCTGGCCAACCCACCCGAGGACTCGATGTTCGACATCACCCCACGCCGCATCACCTCAGCCGTCATCGACTGACAGTTCACCGCGCTGCCTCGTCGTACCCCGTATGAGCGACTATTACGTACTCGACGGGGAGCGGACCCAGATCGGGTTTGTGGCCGCACACCGCGTGGGCGGCAAGGTCCACGGCCGATTCACGGCCTTCGAGGGCGCGTTCCGAGTGGACACCGCGGACCCGGCGGCCTCCACCGGCTGGCTGAGCGTCCAGATGGACAGCGTCGACACCGGCAACGACCGCCGCGACGCCCACCTGCGCCGCGACTTCTTCGGTACGCCGACCTACCCGGCAATGACCTTCGTCGCGACCGCCGTCGTACCGACCGGACCCCAACGCGTCGACGTCACCGGCGACCTGACGATCCGGGGCACCACCCACCCCGTCACCATCCCGTTCGCCCTCACCGCGGCCCCCGACGAACTCCACCTGCAGACGTCCCACCCCATCAACCGCCACACCTGGAACGCCAACTCGAACCGTCTGACGACAGCCCTGGTCCACCCCGACGTAGCCCTGGCCCTGTCCCTCACCGCCACCCGGACCTACTCGCAGGCGATCCCGTCGTCGTCGGCGTCGAGGCGGTAGATGTCGGAGCCGACAACATCGATCGGACCATCGACGTACTCAGGTCCGTTCCCGCTCCCGCCCGAGCAGTCGACGTCACTGGCAATCGGAACGCAACCGGAGTAGTTCGGGTCGCACCCACCGGACTGCTCCGGCTCCTCGACCTTCGTACCCACCGCGGTCACCTGCGAACGCGGCTCCTTCGCCACCTCCTGCCGAACCAGCCGCCTACCCGTCTGTACGCCGTTCACGTAGGTAACCCGGTACACGAGCCGCCGCGTCCCGTTGACCCCCGCCGTACGGATCGTCCGCTCACCCTTCGCCAACGAGTCATCCGTCACCGTCTTCTTCTTGAACGGAATCACCCGAAGCTCCACGACCTCCTTCGTCGTGGTGACACTCGCCTTGGGTGAGCGGGACCTGGTCGGCGTCACAACCGGAGCGGATATGGCACCCGGCCCGGCCGTGCTGGCCGGCGTGGGCGTCACGCTGACCTGCACACTCGCGATCGCAGCCGGCTCACCCACCCCCGACGTACCCGAATCCGCCCCACACGCCCCCACGAGCGCCACCACAGCAACCGACCCCAACGCAGCACGAACCAACAACACGATCCATCCCCCCAAACCCGCCGTCGGTTCCCCCCGCGGCAGGACTTGTCAGCACCCGGACAACCCGAGCGAATTCCGATCTGTACCACCAGCCAGGCCCGCCACGCAACCCCTCACCCCAACCCCCACCAAGCAAACCCCCACCAAACCTGACACACTGTTCCCCTCACCAGATGAGGGCCTCTAGCTCAATTGGCAGAGCAGCGGACTTTTAATCCGCGGGTTGTGGGTTCGAGTCCCACGGGGCCTACCACTTTCCGCAGGTCAGGCGCACATCGGCGCCTCGGTCTGGAAAGTTGGGTCTGCGCAAACTCTGCCAATACTCAGAGTGGCCGATGCATGCCTGTCTGAGGGGGATCGGCGGCCCCGCGAAGCCATTTGGCGGCGCGTTGCTGAGCGACGTATCGCATCCTGTCGCACTGCTCCCGTTTCGTCCGATCCCCGCCCCGCCCAGACGTTGAGCTGCCACGTGCAGCTGGACTGTGGAGGGCCGAGATGAGCAGACCGCACCTTCCGATCGGAACGTGGGGCAACGTCCGATCCCGTGCTGAGAGGAAGGACGCCGAGGGCAAGGTGGTCTCCTGGCGCGCGTCCGCGTACTTCCGTGACCACGACGGACATACCCGTGAGGTCACCGCGTCCGCCAAGACCAAGGGCGCAGCCGAGCACCGCCTACTCACGAAGCTGCGAGACCGTGCAAAGATCACGCAGTACGGCGAGCTGAGCCCGACGGACAAGATCAACGACCTCATCGACCTCTGGATCGAGAAGCTCGAGGAACGTATCGAAGACGGCCGTCGATCACCGACGACGCTGACGACGTACCGCACAGCCATCAAGAACCACGTACGGCCCGCCCTCGGCGAACTCCTGATCGGTGAGGCAACCACACCACGCATCGACAGAGTGATCGGAACCATCAAGCGCAGCGCCGGCCGATCCACAGCGAAGACCTGCCGCGCTGTCGTCTCCGGCATGATGCAACTAGCCGTCCGATACGGCGCGCTGACCGTCAACCCGGTCCGCGAGGTCGAAGCGATCGAGGCCCGCCCGAAGGACCCGCCCCGAGCACTCACCAACGAAGAGATCGCCGGCCTACGGCAACTCCTGACCACCGACGAAGCCGCCGTACGAGCCGACCTGCCGGACCTGGTCCTCTTCATGCTCGGCACAGGCGTCCGAATCGGCGAGTCGCTCGCCGTCCTCTGGTCACAGGTCAACCTCGAGTCCGGCGCAGTCGAGATCACTCACACCATGGTTCGCGTCCCAGGCCAAGGCTTGATCCGCAAGGCCCCGAAGTCCAAGGCCGGCGTACGCGCCCTACCCCTCCCAGACTGGGCCGTCACCATGCTCCGCCGACGCCACGCAGCCGGCGTCCTCCCCGACGAACCCATCTTCGCCGACTCCCTCGGAGGCTTCCGAGACCCGTCCAACGTCCGCCGAGCCCTCCGCCGCGCTTTGTCCCCCGTAGCCAGCACCGCCCGCCGCGACCTAGGCAATACCCTCCGATCCGCCCGCCTCCAAGCCGGCCTCAGCCGCAAACAGGTCGTCACGAAGCTCGGCTGGCCAAAGACCAGACTCGAACTCATCGAGAACGGCCGCATCAAGCTCGACCGCGAACTCGTAGCCATCCTCGCCAAGACCTACCGCATAAACCTCGACGCATCCCCCACCCTCAGCGCCCAAGTCGACCAAGCAGCCCAGCCCTCACCCTCAGACGCCCTCACCTGGATCCGCTCCCACACCTTCCGCAAAACCACCGCCACCGCCCTAGACCGCCGAGGCCAATCCGCCCGCCAAATAGCCGACCACCTGGGCCAAGCCCAAGTCTCCATAACCCAAGACGTCTACATGGGCCGACGAATCCACAACCCCTCCGCAGCAACCGCCCTGGACCAGGAGTTCGCAGACCTCGACCTCTGGTGAGATCCGCACCGCATGCCTGCTTGCTGGAGTGTCGGCAGCCAGCCAAGGCAGCAGCCGCTGACCGGACGGTGTTCATGGCACTACACAGCCCGGGGCAGGCGCAGGGCTGCCCTGATGCTGTCATTGCGCAAGGGCACGTACTGGCCTTCGATGGCGGAACCTCCCCCGAAGATCTTCATGAGGTCAGCCGATGCCTGCTCACCGAGCAGGGCGCTATCAGCCTCGATCATCCGGTTGAGGCTTTCCGTGACCTGGGGAGCTGTGAGCTTCTCCAGTGCGTTCTGCAACTCTACCGGGGCGCCGGCCTCGAGTTGAGCGTTCGACAGTGCTCTCATGTTGTCGGCGATGACGGCCGCCGCGAGCATGATTTCGAGGACGCGTCGTTTCGCGTCTGCGCTGCTCATGTTCGTCATTTGCTCGTCGAGCGCTACCTCCACCTCGGTCGCGAACGCGGCAACGGCCAGTGTGGCCACGTCGAAAGATTCGGCTTCGTCGGCCAGTTCGGCCGTTTCTGACTGCGTGACCTTCTTTTCCCGGCGTTCCTTCCACCAGGTCTTGACGCGCGGTGTCGCCTTCAAGGCGCCGATGGTCACCAAGACTCCCAGCGCGATGCCCGCGGCCACCTTGAGCATGTCGGACTCGTCCTCGCCGTCCTCGACGCGGCCACCGAGGGTGGCGTGCGTCTCGAGTTTGTTCGTGTCATCAGCACGCGCCAGCGGACTGGAACCACCGGCCGAGAAGTGGGTGTCGGGGGGGCCGCCCGACCCACATCGGCTCCCACACCAGGTGGGAGCTCAGGTCATCGGAATTCACGGGGTCAACTGTATCGGCGCTGGCCGGCACTTCGCCGTTCCGTGGCCTGCATCCGTTTGTACGGATCTGTCGCAGGTTGTAGGCCGCGGCATCCCATGTTGGTGAGAGCTCATGGCGACCGTACGCAGGTCGCGATGTGGGATCTAGCGCTCGGCAGGAGCGTGAGATGGTGGACGGGTGAGCGTCTCCGACATCATCCGGTCAGCACAACGTAAGGCCGCGCAATCGGGCTCCTTACGTGTCACCGTCGATCACCTGACTTCGGAGCAAGTCGCGGAGCTTGCGGATGCGACTCTTGACTGGCTTCGTCTGCGGTCGGGCAAGCCGTCGGCTGTTCGCGAGGGATGGATGCAGATATCTGCCGCCCAAGCCGGCGTCCTGCGGATGTGGGCCGCAGATGAGAGCCTGAGCGAAGGTGAGCGGCAGGGTCTGCGACCGCTACGCCAGCAGATCTACGACCTGCTGGAGGAGGGCGGACTGATCGAGAAGCCGCCAGGGCAAGGATCACCGGTCCAGGTGTCACCCGCCTGGGATGGACGAGCGATCCTGCGGAAGGTGACGCGGGAGAACCTTGGCGCGTGGATGGTCAAGTGCAACCCGAGTGTGTGGGACTTGGAGGGTTTCCTCGATGACAACGGCGAGGTGATCGACGCCTGGGCAGTCCAGGAGAACTATCGCTCCGCCCTCATGATGCCGGGCGACGTGGTGTTCTTCTGGGTCACCGGCACCGACCGCCAGGCTTTGACGCCTGGCGTGTGGGGCGTGGGGCATGTGGTGGCACCGTGCGACTGGGACGTGCGACAGGACGTGGCCGAGGACTCGGCTGACAACGGCTACTGGCTCGATCGAGATGCTCGATTGCGAGCATTCTATTTCGCCTACCTGGAGCTTCCGCTACTTGACAAGCCGACGCCGCGGGCGATCATTGGGACTGATCCGCGCCTGGCGAAGCTGGAAGTCTTGACGAGTCCGCAGATGGGCAACCCGCAGTACGTGTCGCCGTCGGAGGCTGAGGCGCTCCTAGAACTAGTTGGTGGTCCTCCAGCAGCGCCGGAGACCCATACCGACAAGATCGCCATCGACAGGTTCGGCGCCGGATTCGGGGACGCGCTCAAGAACCGAGTCGTGGAGATCAGCGCGATGAACGCCGTCACCGAGTATCTGCAGGCGAAGGGCTGGCGCTGCGACGATGTCAGCGTCCAGAAGTGTGGCTGGGACATCACCGCGAGCCGTGACGGCCGCGAACGCCACGTCGAAGTGAAGGGCGTGAGTGGCGCAATCCCCACAATCCTCTTGACCCGCAACGAAGTAGTCACCGCCCAAGCTGATCCAGACTGGTGCCTGATCGTGGTCACTCAAGCGCTGTCTAAACAGGCCGTGCACGAATTCGACGCCACGGCAGCCATCGCAGCGTCCGAGCCCTACGTGTACCGAGCGAAACTTTCCCGATACTGACACGCGAATCGGCGATGGCGGACCACCCACCGATAGCTCTTGACCGCAGATCAAGTGCCTTCGACACGAACACACTTGTCGCGCGACGACCGGCGTTGGCCCCCAGAGCCTCGGCTGCTGCCACTCACGTGACACGGGTCGTGACGCCGAACTAGTTGAGTCCCTGACAGTGGTGTAGCGCGGTCGGTAGGTCTGGCCAATCACCTGGCTGGCAATGTCAGTCTGGCTGTACTGGCGGGACGGACTGTGTTGGCACCTCAGCGAATCCCGCACCGGCCACCGATCGTTGAGCGGTCTCTGCTGAGAAGCCAGCGAGCATGTTCATGAGCCGGACGTGCTGACGATGTTGCTCGACTGCGTTGGTTGGCGGGGCGTCTCCGAGGATTGAGCGGCCCCGAATCTGGTGGCGCTCTCTGTAGACGGCGATCTCCCGGATGAGCTCGGTGAGGTCCGGGTCAGGTGTCGTGCTGGCTGCGCGACGCAAGTCGCGATACCAGTCGGGCGGGTTGGCAGATAGTTCGTCGACGAGCCAGTTGGCGCGTTCGACGATCTGAGATTCGAGCTCGCGGAGTGGCGCGATCAGTGTGGGGTCGCTGACGTGGGTGGCTGGGGTGAGGAGGCCGACGATCTGTGCGGGGTGGCGGCCGGCCTTCTGGAGGGACCGGGCGGTCAGGCGGCGCACTCTGTGGTGGATGACCGCGGCGACGTCGTTGGCGTTGGTGAGCGCTGACTGGTTGACAGCGCGGTGGAGTAGCTCGGTGACGCTGAGGCCGGCGTTGTCGGCGCGGCGGAGTTCGGCGATGAGGGGGCCGTAGGCAGGGGAGGCTTGGAGCCCGGCTTGGTCCGCTGTGTCGATGCCGGAAGCGGAGATGGCGGGCTGGTAGCGCTTCTTAGCGTCAAGTTGGCAGAGGTGCTCGTGTATGGGGACGAGCCGGTCGAGCCGGGTCGCGTTGTCGAACTCTTGGCGCATGACCTCGTGTGCGGACTGCTCGACGCCGGGATCATTGAGGACCGCTTCAAGGACGTCTTGCATGGTCTGTTCGAGGTGGGGTTCGTGGAGGTCGGGGCTCGCCTGGTGGGTGGCGACGTAGGCGCTGTTGATGTGGCGGCCGCGAGTCATGCCGACGTACATCAGGGCTCGGGTGAGCTGTTCGGTCACGAGTAGGTGGGCGGTGTCTACGGTGGCGCCCTGGGCTCGGTGGGCGGTTGTGGCGTAGGCGAGTTCGACGGACTCCTGCACGTATGCAGTGGGCAGCGTGACGGTGTCGGCGATGTGGTTTTGGACGGTGAGGGAGCCGTCGGGCCAGCGGTGGATGACGGTCCATTGGTCGCCGTTCTTCACGAACTGGCGGCTGCCGGTGTTGCTGCCGTAGGGGAGGCGGCGGTTGTTGAGGCGGGTGACGATGTGGTCGCCGAGGCCGATGTGGTTGCCGTTGTGGAGTTCGATGCCGTCGGGTTCGACTTCGCCGGTGGTGATGCGGTCGAGGCGGGCGCGGGCGTTGAGTCGGGCGACGGTGGCGTTGTCGGCGGCGATGAGCAAGCTCGGTTTGCCGTTGTTGGTGTCGGTGAGCCAGGCCTTGTAGGCGGCGTCTTCCATTTCCTCTGATGAGCCTGCGGTGAGCCGATGGTGGTCGTCGTAGGCGTCGATGGCGGTGAGGTCTCCGGCGCGGAGCGCGAGACTGGCGTCGCGTTCCCAGGGGTTGGTGAAGCGCCAGACGTCGGTGAGTTCGGCCGCCTCCGTGTCTTTGCTGATGAGGCGGAACGCACCGCCAGTGTCGGCTGCGGAGAGCTGGGCGTCGTCGCCGACGAGGAGGAGTTTGGCGCCGGCTGTATTGGCGGCGCGGGCGAGGGTGGCGAGTTCCACGGTGCCGGCCATGGAGGCTTCGTCGACGATGACAAGCTGGTTCTGGTGGAAACTCCATCGATCCTGCTCCGCTCGCAAGGCTGCGAGCTGCCCGATCAACCGCTGGTGGCGGAGACGACGGCGTTCGTGGTGTGCGAGTCCGGCGGCGTGTTCGGTGTGCAGGATTTGATCGCCGCGTTGTTCGGCGCCGAGGCCGGCGGATTCGTAGATCCATTTGGCGATGTTCTCGGTGGGTGCGCCGATGGCGTCGGACAGGATGGATGAGGCGGCTGACGATGGGGCGAGAGCGATGACCGACCCGTAGCCGTATGTGGCTTCCCAACTGGCGGTGAGGGTTGACAAGAGGCTGGTTTTGCCGGTGCCTGCTGGGCCGATGAGGGCTTCGAGCTTCTGGCCGCTGGTCGCGATTCGGCGAAGTGCGGCTGCCTTGTCGGCGCTGAGATCGGCGATAGGGATCGTAGCTGGGGCAAGGGTAGGCCCACTGGTATCGCGCGCGAGGTCTAGCAGGACTGCTTCGGCGCCGAGGATCGCAGGTGACGTATAGATCTGGCCGTTGTGGATCGTGAACACATTCTCGCCGCTGGCACGGGTGACTGGGATGGTGACCAGGTCGGGTGCGGTGAGGCTGATCGAGTGCTGTTCGGAGTGTTCGACGATCGCCTGGAGTGCGGTGACGCGGTCGGCGGTGGTGACGAATCGGAGGAGCCGAGTTTGGCGTGCGGCTTCGGCGAGGAGGTTCCAGCGGGTCCAGGTCGCACGTTTGGTCTGCAGTGTCAGGACGGTCGCGGCGCCGTACGCGTCGAGCGTTTCCGCGCTCAGGTCTGCCGCGGCCAGCGGACGTTCACCGGCCGCGTTGAGGGATCGTTGGATGGTGGCGACGGCGTCGTGTCCGATGGCCTGGTCGGCGCGTTTGCGCCACTGCGCCATCAGTACGGCAAGGGGTTGGGCGTGGTGCTTGGATGGGCGGTTCAGGAGGGTTGCGTGCTGCCGTAGGGCGTACATTTCGCGGCGGTCGGGTGGGTGGATCTGGTCGGTTCGTTCGTCGAGAAGTGCGTTGAGGTTGGCTTCAATCTGTGCGGTTCTGGTGGAGAACTCGTGGATCAGGTCGTCGGGAATCGCGTCGATTTCGAACGCCGGATTGCGGCGAGTGCCGCGTTCGCGCAGCTCCCAATTCACGCCCAAACGCCGGGTCAGATGGTCGGCGAGAAGCACGTTGTGGATCTCCGACATCGCCACCGCGGCCCGGTACAGGACGCGCCCATCCGGCGTCCGCCACACACCGTCCACGCCCTGTACGCGGTTCGCGACCACGACGTGGGTGTGGAGTTGAGGGTCGCCGCTGCGGCTGTCCCAGTGGTCGAACGCCGCCGCGATGACACCACGGGTATCCAGTTGCGCGATGCCGCCATCGCCGCTCCTGGTAAACGCCGCATGCTGCTCGATCAGCGACAGCACGTCGGCGACAGCCTCGTGATGGGCTGCGAGGATCTGCTCTTGGGTACCCACATCGGCAGTCGCCCACATGGCCGAAACCGACTTCACCGGAGAGAAGGTGAGATCGAACCCGGCGACCGACTGCCGCGACTTCTTCCGCATCTCCTCCCGGCGGATCCGCGCCACCGCGTGCTCACGTTCGGGGTCCAGCAGGGCCGGGTCCAGGTCACGGATCCGGTTCCGAATCCGCTCCTCCGGACTCTTGAAAACCCGGTACGGCTCGCCGAGTGTCCGGCCGGTCAGCGGATCTTCGCGCGCCCGAACAGCGCCGCCATCTGTGCCTCGGTCACCTCGCTCCCCGGGACCAACTCGCCATCGCCCAGACCACTGAGGCCCTGACCAATCCAACGGCCATGCGGGTATCCCGACGCGGTGTAGTAGGCCGTCAACGGCGTCGCCATCCGCCGATCAACATCACCAGCAGCGACATGCCGAAGCAGATACAGATAACCTTCTCCGGCATTCATCCGGTGGATACTCAGCACAGTCGCCCGCCCGGAACGAGGCTGGTCAGTGGGTCTGTCAGATCGCTCATGCAAGCTCAACGGCTGAGCGCTCACATGTCTGATCGCGACGGCCCTCGCGGAGTCGAGCCGGACATGCAAGAAGTGTGCTCGGATCGGGGCTGGCGTTTTGCCGGCCGATGGGCCGGCAGCCCCACCTTGCCTGACGAGATCGGCTGCAGACACCAGCAGCGGTGCCGTCTCTGCGACCTGCTGCTCGTGCACGCCGAGAGAGCGATGGCGGTTCCTTGCACATGTGTCCACAGATCCGGCGTATCTTGCGCGCCGCATGTACGGCGAACGTGTAGCACCGCTATCTGGCTTTGGAGGTCTCCACCAGCACCGTATGTAGGTCAGTGCTGACACCACCCGGACCAGGAGGGCACCTTAGTGTTGGTGGGAGTTGACAACACCCTGGCGGGCGCGCAAGCGGAGCGAGTCCGAGCAGATTGAGCGGAGGTGGGCGCATGTCGGCGACGAAGCTCCTGGTACTCGGTGTCGTGCACCTCTCCGGCGGCGCGCATGGCTACCAGGTGCGGTCCGAACTGCAGAGCTGGGGTGTGGAGATTTGGGCCAAGATCAAGCCCGGCTCGATTTATCACGCGCTGAAGAAGGCGGCGGCTGATGGCCTCCTCACCGAACACCCCGAGCCGGGCAACTCCGGGCCGGAGCGCGTTCTGTACCGCGCGACAGCTCGGGGACGTGACGAGATAGTCGAACTTGTCCGCGACGGTCTGCGGCGGACCCACGATCCGGCCATGCTCAACGCGGCCATCGCCATGTTGCCCATGCTGACCAGGACAGATGCCATCGCGCACGTCAACGAGCGAGTCGCGCGCCTGGAAGCGGAGCTCGTAGAGCAGGCCAAGTGGCGGGAGCACCCCAATCGGGACACCCCCGAGCACGTCCGCGATCAGGCCGAACTGTGGGCGGGACACGCACGCACCGAACTGGAGTGGGCGAAGAGCCTGAGCAAACGACTGGCTGAGGGCGCCTACACCATGGCCGATGATCCGGGTTCGTGGCGAACGGTCCCCGATCACCTCAAGATGCGCCTCTAATCAAACTTGACTAGACGTTCCTCTTCGTGCACTCTGGCCAAGTAGCCAAACTTGACTAGTGCTCAACCAATCCGTTCGCAACACCGAGAGAAGGAAGCGAACCCATGGGAAAGCTCGCGATCGAGACGAGAGGGTTGAAGAAGAGCTTCGGCAAGACCCACGCGGTCGCCGGTGTGGACCTGGCCGTGAGCGCCGGGGGCGTGTACGGCGTGCTCGGTCCGAACGGGGCGGGCAAGACCACCACGATCCGCATGCTGGCCACGCTCCTGCACCCCGACGCCGGAGAGGCGCAAGTGCTCGGCTACGACGTCGTGCGTGACGCCCGGGCGGTGCGGAGCAGGGTGGGCCTCACCGGGCAGTTCGCGTCGGTCGACGAGGACCTCACCGGGGTGGAGAACCTGTTGCTGCTCGCCAGGCTGCTCGGCTACTCACGCCGCCGAGGCAGGGAGCGGGCGACCGACCTGCTCGACGCGTTCGGTCTTGCCGAGGCGGCCGACCGGCAGGTGAAGAAGTACTCCGGCGGGATGCGCAGGCGCATCGACATCGCGGCGAGCCTTGTCGTCACCCCCGAACTGATCTTCCTCGACGAGCCCACGACCGGGCTCGACCCGCGCAGCAGGAACCAGGTCTGGGAGATCGTCAGGGGCATGGTCGCCGAGGGCGCCACCGTGTTGCTGACCACGCAGTACCTCGACGAGGCCGACCAGCTGGCCGACCGGATAGCGGTGATCGACCACGGGAAGGTGATCGCCGAGGGCACGAGCGGCGAGCTCAAGGCATCGGTCGGCGCCGGCTCGCTGCACGTACGGCTACGTGCGCCCGAGCAGCGAGCCGAGGCAGAGCGGGTCCTCGCCGGCGTCCTCGAGGTGCCGGCCGAGCCGTCCGCTGACCCGGCTGCGCTGTCCGCGCGGATCTCCGACCCCGAGCGGGTCGCCCGTTCCCTGGCCGAGCTGTCCCGCAGCGGCATCGACGTCACCGAGTTCGCGCTCGGTCAGCCGAGCCTGGACGAGGTGTTCCTCGCCCTGACCGGGCACGCCACCGAGGAGACACCCGAGGAGGATGCCGCATGAATGCCACGTCCGCAGAGCAGGCGTCGGCGCCGGTCACCGCGGACGCGCTCCGCAGTGTGCTGTTGGCCGGCGAGCGGCCGTCGCGCCCCGGTCGGGTGCTCACCTCGTTGACATTCGGCTGGCGCGCTTTGCTGAAGATCAAACACGTCCCGGAGCAGCTCGTCGACGTGACCATGTTCCCGATCATGTTCACGCTGATGTTCACCTACCTGTTCGGTGGCGCGCTCGCCGGGTCGACTCAGGAGTACCTGCAGTTCCTGCTGCCCGGCATCCTGGTGCAGGCGAACGTCATGATCACCATGAACACTGGCATCACGCTGAACACCGACATCCAGAAGGGGGTGTTCGACAGGTTCAGGTCACTTCCGGTGTGGCGACCGTCGCCGCTGGTCGGCGCCCTGCTCGGCGATCTGGTGCGCTACTCGATCGGGTCGGCGATCGTGATCACGCTCGGACTGGTCCTAGGGTTCCGGCCGGAGGGTGGCGCCGTCGGGGTAGTGCTCTCGGTGGTGCTGCTACTGGTGTTCTCGTTCTGCCTGTCGTGGCTGTGGACGATGCTCAGCCTGATCCTGCGCACGCCGAACTCGGTGGCGGGGGTCAGCATGATGGTGATGTTCCCGCTCACGTTCGTGAGCAACATCTTCGTGGACCCGAAGACGATGCCCGGGTGGATGCAGGCGGTCGTCGAGGTCAACCCGATCACCCACCTGGCGACCGTGGTACGCGGCCTGATGGACGGCTCGGTCCCGGCCGGGGAAATCGGCTGGGTGCTCGTCTCGTCCGTACTTCTCGTCGCGGTGTTCGGTCCCATCACCATGGTCCTCTACCGCAACAAGAAGTAGATGCCGCTACCGCGAGAACTTGGTCGAAATCAACTCCGACAACCCGGCCCACTCGGCCAACGCCATCACCGGTACCAGGCCCGGACACGACAAGGAGAGCCGAATGAGCACCATCCCCAAGAACAACTCGGAAACCGTTGCGCACACGCCCGGGCGGGCGAGCAGCATCGGGGTCTGGATTCTGCAAGTCGTGCTGGCGGCGATAATCGCCGGCGGCGGAATCTCGAAGCTCGCCGGCGACCCGGTCATGGTGGACATGTTCGCCGACATCGGGGCTGGCCAGTGGCTCCGGTACCTGGTCGGAGCGCTGGAGGTCGCGGGAGGGGTTGGACTTCTGATCCCGGCTCTGGCGGGCCTGGCCAGTCTCGGGTTGGCGGCATTGCTGACCGGTGCTGTCATCACCGATCAGTTCGTGCTCGAGCAGAGCCCTTGGCTGCCGCTCGCCTTTCTCGTCGTGGCGGCCGTGATCGCAAGGGCGCGGTGGTCGCGCACCGAGGCCGTCGTCGGCACGCTGCTCAGGCGCTGAGACAAACCTCTCGAACGGAGATGTGAGATGAACGAGATGGCCTTTCGCGTGACATCAAACGATGGCACCACCATCGCCTACGACCGGAAGGGAAGCGGCCCGGCTGTCGTCCTGGTAGGCGGCGCACAGGACGACGGAGCCGAGAACGCTCCCTTGATACCTGCTCTCGCCGAGCACTTCACGGTTTACAACTATGCCCGTCGGGGACGCGGCGCGAGCGGCTTCACCGAGCCCTACGCCGTGGAAAGGGAGATCGAGGACCTGGATGCGTTGATCGCGGAGGCGGGCGGCTCGGCGCACCTGTTCGGGGCGTCCTCTGGTGGCGCTCTGGCGCTGGAAGCCGCCGCGGCCGGGTCAGCCATCGACACGATCGCCGTGTGGGAGGTGCCCTACGCGGTCGGGGACGACATACGCCCGCGATTCGAGGAGTACGTCGCGGACACCCGACGCGCCTTCGACGCCGGGCGAGACGAGGAGCTTCTCGAACTGTTCATGCGCATGACCGGCGCCTCCGACGACAACATCGCGGCCAGGAAAGCGGCAGGCAAGCAGACGGCGCATTGGGCGGATTCGGTCGCCCTCGCGCCCACGCTGGTCCACGACAGCCTCTTCCTCAACCGCTACCAGTTGCCGGCCGATCGACTGGCAACGGTCACCCAACCGGTCCTGGTCACCACCGGAGGACCGATCACGGTCCCCTACATGGCAGGCCTGCCCTCGGACTTCTTCGACCGCGCAGCCGACGAGCTTGCAGACCTCCTACCCCACGCTCAACGGGAGACCCTCGAGGGGCCGGATCACGTCGTCGACCCACAGATCGTCGGCCCGCTGTTGCTACGGTTCTTCAGCAGCGAACACTGAGGGGCCCGCGAGGTGTTGCGGGAAGACCGATTAGGCACCGCGCAAGCAGATCTTCGTCGCGCCAGGGACACGGGCGGACAGGTGGTGTCGAGGTTGATGTCGTTGGCGGCATCACAGGCCTGATCCAGGGCGTGCTCGTCACCAACGTCTTCGTCACCACGCAAGGCCGGGCCGTCGTACTGACCTGCGCTTCAGTGGGACTCGACCTGGCCTACTCGCTGCTCATCGGCTCCGTCGTCGGTCGTACCCCGCACTCCGGGCCGACTTAGTACCGCCCACCGAAGCCCTGCGCAGCACATGACCAGGCACCTCGGTAGGGCCAGTGATTCCGGGCTGTGGTCGCATGCGGTCACCGTTCCCGGGCGATGGCCCGGTGCCGAAAGTCGTGCCCACGGCGTGCTCACGTCAGGAGTGCCACCGATGACGCAGCCGCGTTCCCGGGTCGACCTGTACGCGGCGATCCGACGGGATGCCCGATCTGGGATGTCCAACCGCGCGCTGCAGCGCAAGCACGGCGTCGGCTTCCGAACCGTGACAGCGGCGCTGGAATCTGCATGGCCGAAGGAGAGAAAGCAACCGCCCAAACGCGGCTCACGGCTTGACGCGTACCGAGTGGTGATCGACGACTGGCTGCGCTCGGACCTCGACGCGCCGCGGAAGCAGCGACACACGGCGAAGCGGATCTTCGATCGACTGCTTGACGAACATGACGGGGCCGGGGTGGTGTCGTACTGGATGGTCCGCGAGTACGTCGCCACCCGACGCCGTGAGATTCGCGTCGAGGTCGGACGGGAACCTGCCAACGCGTTCATCCCGCAAGAGCACCTCCCGGGCCGCGAGGCCGAGGTTGACTTCGGCGACGTCGCCATCCGCCTGCGCGGCGAGCTCGTAACCTGCGCGCTGTTCAGCCTTCGGCTCTCCTACTCGGGCAAGGCGGTGCACAGGGTCAGTGCCTCGGCTGGGCAGGAAGCCTTCTTCGAGGGTCACGTCCACGCCTTCAACGTGCTCGGCGGGGTGCCGACCGGGAAGATCCGCTACGACAACCTCAAGGCCGCCGTCGCGAGCGTGATCGGGTCGCGCCCCTTCCGACCGAGCCGTTCGAGACCGGCCGCTGGTTCACCCCGCGCGTGGACAGGTACGCCCAGGTCACGGTCCGGATGAACAAGTACTCCGTGCCCGCGCGCATGGTCGGCCGTCAAGCCCGGGTGCTCCTGAACGCTGGCGACCTGGTCGTGTTCGACGGCAGGACCGAGATCGCCCGCCACGAACGGCTCATGACCAAGGGCTCGACCCGGGTCGACCTGGACCACTATCTCGAGGTCGTCCTCCGCAAACCGGGCGCGCTACCCGGTGCGAAGGCGCTGGAGCAGGCCAGGGCATCCGGGCGGTTCACGCCCGTTCACGACGCCTGGTGGGCCGCGGCCTGCAAGGCCCACGGTGACGCCGACGGCACCCGTGCCCTCATTGAGGTCCTGATGCTGCACCGGCACCTTCCACACGACCACGTCGTCGCCGGACTCGCGACGGCGCTGCGTGCAGGCGCGCTCACCGCGGACGCTGTCGCGTTGGAAGCGCGCAAGTACAACGACACAGCAGATGGCGGAGCCGACGACACGACAGCGGACCACCAGTCCCTGATGAGCGGCGACAGGGCACGCGGAGAAGGCGAGATCCCTGCCGTGCGATCGCTGACCGAGCGCCGGCTCCGCGCCCACATCCCGGCCGACACTCGGCCGCTGCCGAGCGTGGAGAAGTACGACCAGCTGTTGGCCAGCCGACGTGACACCCCGAACGAAGGAGCCGCACCGTGACCACCAAGCGCCGTGGAATGACCGAAGAAGCAGCCGACGCCGCGATCGACCAAGCGTGCCGGATGCTGCGAATGCCCACCATCCGCAACTCCTTCACCGACTACGCCGACCGGGCAGGGCGTGAGCAGATGTCTTACCGCGGGTTCCTCGCCGAACTATTGCTTGCCGAGTGCGACGATCGCGCCCGACGCCGGTCCGAACGCCGGATCAAGGCCGCCAAGTTCCCCCGCGAGAAGTCCCTGCGGGCCTTCGACTTCGACGCCAACCCCAACATCGATCCCGCCGTGATCCACACCCTCGCCAAGTGCGAATGGGTCCAGAAGGGACAGCCGCTGTGTCTGATCGGGGACTCCGGCACCGGCAAGTCCCATCTGCTGATCGCACTCGGCACCGAGGCCGCCATGGCCGGCTACCGGGTCAAGTACACCCTGGCGACCCAGCTTGCCAACGAGCTCGTCGAGGCCGCCGACGAGATGACGCTGGCGAAGACCATCGCCCGCTACGGCCGCGTCGACCTGCTGTGCATCGACGAACTCGGCTACATGCAACTCGACCGCCGCGGCGCGGAACTCCTCTTCCAGGTCCTCACCGAGCGTGAGGAGAAGGCCTCGGTCGCGATCGCGTCCAATGAGTCCTTCGGCGGCTGGACCAAGACCTTCACCGACCCCCGGCTATGCGCAGCCATCGTCGACCGACTCACCTTCGGCGGCACCATCCTCGAGACCGGCACCGACTCCTACCGTCTGGCCCAAGCCACAAAGCAGCGGACAACCTGACACCCGTCGGGAGCGGAAGCGGTGTCGACGCAAACCAACATCCGCGGCACCGACGTGCCCGGCGGTGTCAGAACTCGCCAACAAGCGGTGTCGGACGAAACCTCCGCAGCCAGCTATCGATACCGCTGCGCGCGGCCGGTACGCGGCCGCATACAAGCTGTCAGAGCGTGGTCACACAGCTATTGGGCGAGTGTCAGCGATCGCGCCAGGCGAGTGGTGAGGTTTGAAGAGCTGCTTCGGCAAGGCGGCGACCGAAATCGGTTTGGATTCGGGCGCGGGACGACTCGATCCAGCCTGTGACGCGCTTGTAGCCGGCTTCGCCGTACTCGACAGCTTGCATGAGGCACTCGAGCCGATCGGCGTCTTTCGCGCAGCGAGCCTCAATCGTCTCGGCGGCCTCGTACTCGGTGACGGCTTCCCTGATGCTCTTGGCGGCCGCCTCCGGAAGAACAGCGACCTGGTCCTCGGTGATGCGTTCGTTGCTCGCGACATCCATGTAGGGCTTGGCGCTGTGCGGAATGTCCCCGATGCGAGTTTCCTGCGAGTCGTGCCACATGCCGAGGTACGCCGCCCGCGCTGGATCGCCGCCCTCCTCGCTGGCGATCAGCGCCGCGAGCTGGGCAACGCGCAGGCTGTGCTCTGCGACGGACTCGGGGTCGCGGACTCCGACATGCCACCATCCGGCCCGACGGAGCCGCTTGAGTACGCCCATCTCGTAGGCGAAGGCGACGACTCCTACTGCGTCCCGATCGGTAGCGTCATCCGTCACGATTACTCCGTTTCGATCATCGGTTGGCCAACTGCACAGCGCACCGCAGATTGTTCAACTCTACGGTGCTGCTGTCAGCGGGGTTGTCGTCCAGCGCTGTTTCGACTCGCTCGCCGGTTCGTTGCCGTAGCTCTCTGTCGTACTCCAACAGCTCCGGGCGTGCGAGCACCAATTGCCAGAGGCTGTGGATGTTCAGCGGAGCATTCACCTGATCTGTCAGATGCTCGAGCAGGTGGTTCGCTAGCCGCACTCCTGACCAGCTTCGAGTCGACGTCGCGGTGATCAGGTAAGCGTCATCGGTATGCGGCTCGTTGATCTCTCCAAGCCAGTAGGCCCAGTAGGTGAGGTTCGCGGCTGCATGTCGTTCGTCGCTCAGCGTGTTGTCGATGAAGTAGCGCAGCGGATCCGCGTCGCCGTGTCTGGCGAGTGCGACTGCCGCTGAGCGTGCCGCGATCCCACTGGTGAGATTCGCCGTCATGCTGCCGTTGAATGCATGTTTGTGCTGCACCGCGAGCCAGTCGGCAGACTCCTGGCGTTTGTCGAAGCCGAGCAGGTAGGTCGCCTGCCGTCGCAGGACCGGCATGTCCTCAGGAGATGCCCGTTCCGCCACGCTCAGTAATTGATCGAAGAACTCATGCTGAGCCGCGATGGTGAGGACCGGGTGCGATGCCACAGGTCCTCGGCCCGGCTTGGCCGGCAGGCCGCGGAGCTGAGGAGGTGTGATTCCCGTGAACGGCCAGGTCACAAGGTTCACCAGGCGTCGGCGGTGGACAGTCGAAGCCAGTGGATGGTGCTGGACGTCGGCGTTGCCCAGCTCGCCGCTCGTGATCTGGCCGAGCAGTTCGTCGGCTTCGACGGCATCGTGCAGCGAGGCCACACCTGTGGCAGGTGCACCAAACGCCGCCAGACGTGTTTGCAGCCGCCGGAAGTCGGAGACTCGCAGCGAGGTCAGCGACCGGCGGCCGGTCTCCCAGCCCTGGACGGTGCTGACGTCGACCCCGAGTCGTTCCGCGAGCGACGTCTGAGTCTTGCCGATCGAGCCGCGCAGCATCTTGAGGACATAGCCCGAAATCACGCCGTGGTGGTCCCCAGGCATCGAGAAACCCGGCATGTCGGTCGGTGTTTCAGGACCACGCACCGGCGAGCCTTCCCTCAAGCCGCGCTGCATCACGCGAACCACCCGTACTCACAGTGAGTTCAGGATAGGTCAACGCCGCGTCATCGTTGTCGACATGCCGATGGATCTGGATCTGCGGATGGTGACTGCGGACATGCGATCAAGAGTTCCTAGGGTCTTCTTTCTGGTGCGACACATTGATGTATCCGGTGCGAGTGGCACGGGCATCGTCGCGGAGGGAACGGAGTGGACGGACGGATCCGTGTCCCTCCGATGGCGCAGTGAGCATGCTTCGACGACGTTCTACGAGGCGGGGGTGCGTGCGCTCCTTGCCGTGCACGGCCACCGTGGGGCCTGCGAGGTCGTCTATCTATCTCCATCTGACGGGTTAGGGCCCGTCGGCTCGTCGCTTGACCTTGTCTTCGCAAGCCAGCGGGTGGGCGTACCGGTCCCTGCACCTGCGCCCGCCCGCTGTTCCAACGGGCTCCAAGAATGCTCGACGTGTGACGCTGACGAGCCTGCGCACCAGGCTGTGAGTGACAAATGAGCGCTAGCCCGCGGTCGCATCCGACAGATCGCCGCGTGTGCGTCTGGTTCGGTACGCACCTCGTCGCGGACTACGTTGGCGACCCGGACGATGCGGTCGCTTACGAGTCGGGCATGCGCGGGCGATTCATCAGTCTTCGGATCTCCAACGAGCCCGCAATGCCGCAGGCAGTTGCCTCTGACCGCAATCAGTTGCGGGACGGCAAATGATCTGGCGGGGCCGGCGACGGTCATCCTCAGCCGTCAGCTCGCGGAGCGATCGCCGTGAGCTGCTGGTCCCGTCGCATCACGGTCCTTGCTCGCGTCTTCCTTCCCCTGTGGAGGGCTCGACCAGGGCCGTTCGGATGGCGGCTGGCACGGGACGCGAAGCGAGTCCGTTCCGTGTCAGCCGCTCAAGCGCCGAGGCCCGGACGGGTGCCTCGGTCACAGCTGGCTGGGTGGTTGGGGCCTACGCGCCTGGGCGAGCAACCACCCGGCCAGCGCCGTCCAAGACCAGCGGGCGGGCGCACAGCCTGCAGAGCGGACGCCCGCCCTCTGTTCCACCCCGATGATAGGAGCGCAGTGGATACGCCCGTGATCCCGCTGGACCGGCCGACCGTCGATCCAGCCATTGAGACGCATTACTCGAGCCGCTGGGACGAGGCCGCCCGGCTGAGCTCGACCGTCAAAGGCCGACTGGAGCAAGCCCGGCTCTACGACTTCCTCGGCCAGTGGTTCCCACCGGCTCCATCCCGAGTTGCCGACATCGGCGGCGGTCCCGGGGTACACGCTGGCTGGCTCCGCGACCAAGGGCACGAAGTCGTGTTGCTCGATCCGGTCCAGCGTCACGTCGACCAAGCCAACGCGGCAGGCATCACCGCCGAACTTGGCGACGGCCGCCGACTTCCATGGTCGAATCAGTCGTTCGACGCCGTGCTCATGGCGGGACCGCTCTACCACTTGCCGGAGGCACACGACCGCCGCCTGGCACTTCGCGAGGCACTGCGGGTGCTGCGCCCGGGTGGCGTGCTGGCCGCCGTCGCAATCAACCGGGCAGCCAACCTAATCGGCTCGACGCTCGCCAACACGCTGCTGACGCGGCACGGCATCGTGAGCGACATCCTGGAGACCGGCCACAGCGCCGACAACGAGCGCATGGCGCACTGCTACTACCACCGCGAAAGCGAGCTACGCAGCGAACTCATCAGCGCTGGGCTGCGGCCGGTCGACATCTTCGGTCTCACTGGTCCCGGTGGCTGGCTCACGGTCATGATCGACGCCCACTTCAAGAACCAGCCCTACACCGACAAGCTGGCCGAGCACGACCCGCTCGACACGGCGCTGGAGTGCTCTCGCCTGGCTGACCGGATGCCGGAGTTGGTGGCAGCTAGTTCGTTGTTCCTGGCCATTGGTCAGAAGGGCTGAGCCGTGGTGTCCTGCTGCACGGTTGGCGAGATCTCAGCCGAGCTGGCCGTGCAGCTCGACGTACTCCTCTTCGGCACGCAGCACCTTCGACAACACGGCATCGGCGCTAGGCAATGGATGGAGCGGGAAGTTCGACCCGTCCCACCTCAGTCGGCCGTCTACGGTCGTCGAAGGCGGGATGACCACGAGTGTCCCCGACTCGACGTACTGAACGCCTGTAGCCAGCGGGCCAAGGTCGGTTTCGGGCTGGAGCGTGCAGGTGATCCAGTCGCCGTCCGGCAGCTTCATCGTCGGCGGCCAGATCCCAGGTCGATCCTGCTCGTACAGCCGCTTGCCGTATGCGCCAGCGATCCGCGGCAGGCGCCAGATCGCCACAGCCGGGCACGACGTGACCGCCAAGTTCGGCGGCTCGGTGACGTCCCAGACAACGCGGGCTGCATCGACATCGGTGATCCAGCCGCCGTCCGGCGTACCCGCGATAGTTGCCGCCTGCACCGGAATACCACGTTCCACGCATGCGAGAGCCGTGTCCAACAAGGCGTTCTTGCGTCGAATCATCTGCCTGATCGTCCTCCCGTATCGGGACCATCATTGCCGCGCCACTGTGCGGCTTGTCAATCGGACCCAGCAGATCGCTGACTGTCTAACCAAGTGAGGAGCCGTACATGTCCCACGTCGAACAGATGAAGATGCAGCTGCACGGTCTGGCTGACCAGTCGAGGCAAGGCGCAGCCAGTTTGGCTGGATTCAAGCAGCGCTTCGAACAATCCAGCCAGCAGGTAGAGGCCCTCATCCGCGGCACAGCAACCCGTGCGGACCAGGACATCGCGACGATGCTGGACGCCGCCGCAAAATCGGTCGACCAAGCCGTCCAGTCACTGCAAATCGCAGAAGCCGGATGTCGCAGCTACGCCGACCAGATTTAGCTGGCCGAGGCAGCGCATGCCTTCCGAGCTCCAGCGGGTCGCCGAACATCTGCTCGCCTGCCTGAACGAGGCTCCGCGGGCGGTCGGCTACCTGCAGGACCGAGCGAGAAAGTGCCGCGAAGCCGCGGCGTGGATCGGGAGCACCAGTAGCAACCCAAGTGCCCGAATGGCCGCTATGCGGCTCGATGATGCGGCAAGGCGCTGCGAAGAGGCAGCCCACTACTTGTCTGAGGCGGAGGCTCGAGCGAGTCAGTGGGTCGAGCAGATGGTGAGCGGCATTCGAACCGCCGAGCCAAGCGGCGGCTCGAGGGATGAACGGTCGCAAGGGCCTGGCGGCAGCACGCATCCTATGGCTCGCCGGCGTGCGGACCATGACAACGAACCGGACGGCAACAAGCCCGACAAACCCGCGCGGGCTGGCTATGAGACGAGCTCGGAGGAAGATGAACCGCCTTCGCGGGGCACCGCCGACGACCGGCCGCAGGACACTGGCGACAGTGATGAAATTGGAGATCAGCCGGCGCCCGCTCCGTTCATCGAACAGATCTTTCGGCGACTACCCGAGCGGCCGGGAGACGTCGGGCCGACGTCCGGAATTCTGTCCAGGCCGGACGGTGGAGGCCTGATTCATGTGCGCAGCGGGACGCGAGGACCCGGAGGTGCGGCGCCAGGTCTCGGCGGCCGAACCGCCAGCCTTGACGCTGCGCGAGAACACGCGGAGGGCCACGCAGCGGCACTCCTGCGCCGCGCGGGAATGCCTCGAGAAATGACCCTGTACGTGAACAAGCGTCCCTGTGGTGGGCGGTACGGCTGCGACAACACGTTGCCGTGGCAGTTGCCACCCGGTGCCAAGCTGACGGTCTATTGGCCAGGCGGCTATAAGGTCTATATCGGTGATGGGAGAGGACTCGCATGAACGACTTCTTGACGGCCTACTACGACGATGACGCTGGGCAGCAGCGCATCGGCAGCCAGGCCGCGCTCGACGAGCTACTTGACCGAGTCGCAAGTCTGCCCCGGCCGGCCTGGGTCGAATTGGTCAGTGCGGACGAGTTCGCCACTATGAACATTGGGCTAGGGGCGGCCTTCAGTTCCTTGACGCTCTACGACGACGTCGAAGGCTCCGCCAAGTACCGCTCAGCCGGCACCCTCGCCGAGCCGCAGGACGCCACGTTCGACTATGGCGGCGTGCCGACGACCATGGGCAAAGGCAGCGCGATCACCGTGAAGGAGGCTCGTGCGGCGGCCTCTGAGTTCTTCGCCACTGGTAGACGTCCTGAGCTGGTGGCCTGGGAGTTGGCAGTCGACTAAGCGCGCACATGGCGAAGATGGATTATGCGTGTCGTTGGCGTGGCCGGTCGAGGCTTCGTTCCGTCCAACTACCGCCGCTCGTTGGCAGCGATACGCTGATTTCTCGGTTTGTGGGGTTACGTCTGTCTTATGGCCCGGCCATTGATGCTGACCCGAGGACGTCAGCGCCTTGCTCCGGGCGAGAAGCATGATCTTGACCCCCCACGCGGCGAACGAGACGCTCGAGCTCGTCCCGAAACTCAAGCCGCTGTATGCGAATGCGTACTCCGAACCTCCGTACGAGATGTCGGATGAGGACATCGAGCAGTTCGAGATCCGCATCACGAAGCACGCCGGCCTGGAAGGATTCGTCCTGGTGACTGGAGAGCTCGATGGGCGACTTGTAGGGTTCTCGTACGGATTCACCTTTCCGCCTGGACGATGGTGGACCGGGGTCAAGACTGACCCGCCTCCGGCCGACGTTGCTTCAGGCCCCCTTTTCGCGGTCATCGAGCTTGGCGTACACACGGACTTCCGTGGCCGCGGCTTCTCCCGCGAGCTCGTCGACGCCCTCCTCGCCAGCAGACCGGAGTCCTTCGCAAGTCTCATCTCCCGCCCAGGTGCACAGGCTCACGCGATGTATCAACGCTGGGGTTGGAAGAAGGTCGGCACCACGCAGACGTACGCACACTGGCCCGTTGAGGACATCGACGTCCTCCCGTTGCACGACAGCTAGTCCGCCTGACCCTCGAAGAAGGCCTCGATCATGAGCAACCGTCCGTTCGGCATGTCAGGCCTAGAGCCGGCGACCGTCGACCAGAAGGCGACGGACAGGACCGTCTCGGCACGCCTGTCCGTCGAGCGCTCACGGCTGTAGGAATCTCACCCGTCCAAAGGAGCAACGCTGTTGTCGAACGAAGAGGGCCGCATCTTCCGTGACGCATGGATCGCTGGCGTGACGAAGCACTACCCCGGTGAACCAAAGCCCGGGTACGTCGCACTGTGGGAAGAGACCCCCGATTGGGAGCGGGAGAGCGCTGCAGCCGTGTACGAGCAGGTGCGGGCGTTCGTCGAGGTCTCTGAAGGGAACACGAGCAAGCTCAGCCGAGAGCAGAAGGGCCGGTTTGTGGCGTTGTGCTGGATCGCGCAGATCTACCGTCACATCCCCGACCCCAAACCCAGCTACGTCGCCGACTGGGCCGACCTGCCAGGCTGGCAGCGAGAGACTGACGCAGACATCTTTGAACGGATCGAAGGCGTCAACTGACACCCGCTGGCATCTGTGCAGGCCGTGCTGTCAAACGAACGGGCGAGTACTGCCCGTGTGTGCCCCCGCGACGGATACTGTTCGTGATGGTTCTGCTACTTCGGGTTTGCGTTGGCGTGGATAGGAGATGGCTGTGTCCGAGCTGGGAGGTCGTCGTGGCGGCGATGACCCGAGCAAGGGCAACACGCCAGGGGATCAGGCTGGCGAAAGCGGGCGTCGTGAGAACGAGACGTCTTGGCAGTCCGACGGCGGCGTGCGTGATCAGCCGGCAAGCTGTAGAGATGCTCCGACGCCGGATCGCCACGACGCTACACATGATGAGACGCCGCGTCCGTCTACTGCTCGCGAGAAGTTCGAGCAGCGCGTCGATGACGTCTACTGGCCGGGCAACGCGCGCGGGGCATCGGCTGAGCAACGTGATGACCCGACCGACCCGAACTCCGCCACTGTCGTGTCCCGGGCTCCGGAAAGCAGACAAAAGGACTCGCAGGCGTCCGCTGACCCTCGGCTGAGGGAAGTGCAGGCATCCGAGGCGGACTCAATTGAAGGCGAGACCGCGGACCGTCGATCCTCACAGCCACTGACTGCTCGCGAAAAGCTCGAGCAACGCCTCGACGAGATGTACTGGCCGGGGTACTCCAAATGGTCGTCAGCCGAGCGGGGCGATGACGAGTCGGCCGAGCGACGACCGGTCGATCCTCCCTCGGCCCCGGCGACGACGCCGGTCGATGATCGACCCGAGCCGGAGGAGCCGTTCGCCTCGTACTCACCAGAGCTTCGGGCCCACATGCTTCACGACGACACCTTGGCCCGCCTCCAGTACATCAGCCCGCCCGCTCAAGAAGCCGAGACCACCTCCCACGACTCAGATCCTCCCAGTCTGGTCGAGTCGCCTGGTGCTGACGAGCGAACGTCAGAGGTGGAATTGCGTGGCGACGTAGCGAACGTCGCGTCGACGGCGGACGACAGCACGGCGTCGACGTCACGTCTGGCCGACGAAACCGGCTATCAGCCCGCTGCCAGCTCGCCTCGGACTGAACAGCTACCCACCGACATCGAGGCTGCCGCAGCCAAGGATCAGAAGCTCGCCGGCGATAGCGTTCCGGCCGGATGCAGCGACTTGCTCGAAACCGATGCCGTTGCTGCTGGCATCGATTCCGAACCGGGGTCTCTTGCCGGCGTCGACGAGGTCGCCGAGCTGGAGCATGAGTTCGTCGGCGATGCCTCCCCGGAGGAGATGGACCAGTACCGCCGAATCCGGGAAGCTGACGACGTCGATGCGCTCGCGGATCAGAGCGGGATGCCGCATGAGGTCATTGAGGAGGCAAAACAACACCTCTTCCAACGCCAACACGACGTGGCGGTAGGCCCGGACGACGTCAGGCACGGCTACTTCACCCCGGACGCGCTGTACGGCGATCTCTGGGAGCGAGTCGCGTCCGGTGCGGAGTTGACTGACAAGAATCGAATGGAGTTCTGGTCGTTCCTGGCGCACGAGTACGTCGAGTCAAGACTTATGGCGGCCGGACTGCCGTATCGGTCGCCAGATCCTGAAGCCTGGGACCAATCGGGGACGCCACTGGCCACCTCTGATTACCCGTCGGCGCACAACACGGCACCATTGAGTACGCGCTCATCGAGGATGGATCTACTGATTCTTTGGGACTCGTCGTTGGACATACCGAGGGGCGACCTTCGGGTCGCGGAGGACCTGTCGAATCTTGACGAGGTCGTACGTGTGGCGAAGGAAGGGCTGGGATTGTGATGGATACAGGAGCGTGCGAGCGGCTCTTGGTGCGTCTTGCGGCGGCGAGCTGGGACGACGATGAGGCCGAGGAGCGGCACTCCAGATCGCGAGGTCTGCTTGCGCAGGAGTATTTGCGGCGGATGGCGATCTGGGCCGAGGCGCTTGATGTGCCGAGGCGATGGCCGTTCTTCGAGTTGGCGGTGGTGTTCGATCCATCGGTCGAGACTGACGCAGGCTGGCTGCGGCGCCTCGAGGTCGAGGTTGGACGGGAGCTCGGGACACGGACGGAACAGGTGCTCACCGACATGTTCCGGTGGGCTTCTTTGGGCGATCGCCCGAAGGAACGTTTTCCTGATTTCGACGATCCGTACGAGCCGATGGTGCAGGTGTTCGAGCGCGGCGGCGAGATCTATCCCGGCCACGGATCGATCGAACTCCTCGCAGCCTCGATTCCGTATCTCGGCATCACCGAACGGCTCGCTCAGCCGCCGTTCCCGATCGATGCCGCCAGCTTGGACGAGGTGGACGAGAAGGAACGGATCAGGGTCGAGGAGTCACGCGCACGCCGAGCGGCCAAACGTGCGAAGCAAGAGCCCACATAGCAAGCCGGCGAGCAGGCCGAGCAACCGTCAACTGGCTCCTGATCGAGATGCGCGTGTGGTCGGGCCGTGCAGTCATCCGTGCGGAGGTCGGCCGGTGGTATCGGCGAAAGAGGAGGGATCGGCGCGTGACCGATTTGGTCGCGTGTGAGCGACTGCTGGCGCGGCTGGCGGCCGCGAAGTGGGACGACGAGGAGGCCGAAAATCGGCACCCGGCGTCCAGGGGGTACCTGGCGGTCGAGTATCTGCGCCGTATGGCGATGTGGGCCGATGCGCTCGGCGTACAGCGAAAGTGGCCGTTCGTCGATTTGGCGGGAACGGTCGATCCCTCGCTCGAGACCGATCCAGTCTGGATGGAACGGTTGGAGGCCGAGAGCGGCCACAAGTTGTGGACCATGTCCAGGAATGTGGTCACCGACATGTTTCGCTGGGCGTCGTTGGGCGACAGCCCTCGATCGCGGTTCCCGGAGTTCGATGACCCGTACGAGCCGATGATCCAGCTTTGGAGCGGGGCGGCGAGATCTGGCCGGGCCACGGGGCGATCGAGCTCTACCTTGGCTCGATGCGGTTCGGAAGCATCGCCGAGCGGCTGGCTCAGGAGCCACGTCCGATCGATGCGGCGTGCGCGAAGTTCGGAACCTGAAGGCCGGTCGTCGGCGGCGAGGATCTGAAGGGCTTGGGTGAGCGTCCAATGGACGAGTGATCCTTCGTATCCGTGGTAGACGCCGATGCGGTCAACCGCAATGTCGTCGTCGGGTTCGGCGAGCGCGCAGCCCAGAACCTGCCGCAGGGTTCGGGGGAGAGATTCTTCGGGGCGCTGTTCGCACTTGACTTCGATCAGGGTGTGGCCGATCAGCAGGTCGCCTGCGGCGAAGCGTGATGCGAACGATGGTTTGACCTTCACCGGTTCGCCGAACCCGGCGAGCGTCGCGTGTGCGTAGGTGGCGTACCGGTGCCAGAGGTTCAGGAGCGCGTTGATCGTTTCGTCGGGCGGCTCGGGCTGTGGACACTGGGCCCAGAACGTCGCCAGCGCGTCGCTGGAGTTCATCGAGGTCTTCGGCAATTCAAACGCTACGGTCTCGACATAGGCCATCTGCCAGCAGAGCTTGGCGGCCGCGATCTGCAGGTCGCGATCATCATCGAGCTCCCTGGCTGAAGGCGAGCCGACCTTGTGCCATGTGGACAGTTCGTCGCTAAGACCGGTGTCGACGGTCGGCCCGTAGCCCAGTGCCTTGATCGCATCGTGCCCAGTCGTCGAGCAGACGGGCGCCGCCAGGTCGGCGTACGGCAGAACCTGCGCGAGGTCGAGACCGATTCGAATCTCGATTGCTGCTCCAACGAGGTGCGGTGCCTTGGAGGTTCCTGCGACTCTCCTCATCGCCCGCTGCCGAAGTGTTCTCTCCCACGAGCGGATCAGCGGAACCTGGTGCGGGAGATGTTCATCGAAGAAGGCGTTGATCAGGCTGGTTGGGTCGTCCAGTGCGACGGTCAGAGACATACCAGTCGACTCCCGCCTCGGCACGACCAGGCTTGGCTACGAGGATGCGGCATGTCTCAGTCTGGCAGGGCAACTACTTCGGTCATCGATCCAACCACCTCGACGGCCGGGCTGGGCTGCAGGATGTCGGTTGACCGGTGCAGAGCTACGCGTCGTCGCCCGGCGTCGGACCCAGGTCGAGGAGGTCGCCGGGGGCCAGGCCGAGGTGTTGCTCGATCATCGCGGGAGATGGCCGGACATCTTCGTCAAGGCTGTCCAGGCGCAATTGATGCAGGTAGTCGCGGAAAGCGTCCTGGATGTAGGCCATGTACTTCTCGACTGTCTTGTCCGAGATGTAGAGCCGAGCGGCGACCTGTTTGTGGGTCTCGCCGCGGGCTTTGGCGCGCAGTACGTCGAGCTTGGGTTTCGTGATGACGGGCAGCAGCCCTTTGCGCTGGAAGAGTTCGGCGAGTCCGGTGAGTGCGGTGGTCAGGACCGCGCCGCCCGCCGCCACGTGGATGATGGCCTCGGTGAGGGCCTGCCGGGACTCGGACTTGAGGATCACCCCGTCGGCGCCAGCGGCCAGGCATCCGACGAGCACGGGGCGTCGCTGTTCGGAGGTGTAGAGAAGGATCCGGTAGCCGAGAGCACCGACTGCTTTGACAGCACGGGCCCCACGCAAGGGCGGGATCGGACCAGCCTGGGGGCGGATCCATAAGTCGAGAACTACCACGTCCGCGTCCGGCCTGGCGCTGAGGAGCTCCTCGACGGTGCTGTAGGCGCCGACGGTCTCGAACTCCGGCATGACGGTCATAAATTCTCGCATGAGGGTGTCGTCTTCGACGATCGCGACCCGGACGTGCCGCGGTGCCGCCTCATCGAGAGGAGCGTCTGCCATCAGCTCACCACTCCGTCCGGTCGCGTCAACGAGCCGGCGATGGTGATCGACGTACCGAGACCCGGTGAGCTCCAGATCGTCACGTCCGCTCCCACCCGTCGCAGCGCGGCCTCGACAAGATGGGTGAGACCGTATCCCCTCGGCGTGGTATCGGGATCGAACCCGGTTCCATCGTCGGTGACGACGACTTCCCAGGTCGAATCCTCGATCTCGCCGTGGATGACACAGTGGTTGGCCTCGGCATGGATACGAACGTTGTGCAGCAATGTTGTCACTGCGTCCTGGAGCACGCGTTGCACCTCTGGACGCAGCTGGGCGCTGGCAGCCAGGTCGGCGTTCACGGTGATGTCTAGATCGGAGAATCCGGCCGCCGCGTTCTGAAGGTTGCCAGCCAATGTCGTGGGTGCGCCGTCCGTGGGCCGGTCGCCCTCAGCGAGGAACGCCCGGATCCTGCGTTCCATCACCAGAGCCTGGCGGCGCACGGCTGCTTGCTGTTCTTGAGGCAACGCACCCAAATTCGCTAGGAGGCGCAGCATCGATGCGGGGTCGTGAAGGATGTCGCGTTGCTGACGTCGCTCGTTCTCGCGTGCCAGCTTGGCAGCGGTTGCTCGCGCGGCGTCGGCTTCGGTCGCCAGGAGCAGTAGGTAGGTCCACAGGAGCCGGATGACGATGACGTTGGCGACGTAGCCCGTCGCGTTCGACACCGCGGTCGCGGGGTGCCCGGCGTCGATAGCGCTGGGCAGGACCGAGATCAGGTAGCAGGCGGCCAGGGCCGTGGCGGCGGCGATGGTCTGCCACCATCGCGCGAACGCGATTCCGGCGATGGTGAGTGTGCTGAGGGAGACCCCGAAGCCCCATGCCTCCCAGGTCGAAAGGCGCGCTTCTGAAGGAGCGTAGGCGATCTGCGCCAGCAACAGGACGCACATCGTGGCGACATCGACCACCGCGAGTCGAGGCAGGACGGGTGACCGACAGGCGAGCATCCACCACGCGGCCAGAAGGCCCTCGGCGACGAAGATCGCGAATGCCGTCCAGTACACGGTCAGACTGAGGGTCTGAAGATGGCCGGAGAATGTTGCCACTGTGAGCTGGACGATCGCGACAGCGCGCAATGCGACGAAGGGGACCACGCCGATCCGGTGGACGCCGTCGGCCGTGGCCGGTATGCGCCAGCGACTCCACTGGATCGTCGCGCTTCGTTCCTGAGCTGACACGTGCTTCTCCTGGTCGGGTGTCTTGGACTCGATTGTGCAGAAACTGCCACCGGTGGCGACAGTGCCCAGGGCTCCGATCGTTGCCGGAGCCCCGGGGTGCCGCGAGCTGTCAGGATGCGGCGTGGCGAGCCCAGCCCAGGTAAGTCGGGTACCGGTCGATCATCGAGTAGACCTGCACCGGCAGATACTTGTTGTCCACTCCCTGAGTCCCGACCATCGACTGCCCGCCGACGTACAGGCCCGTGTGACCGTACGGCGCGATCGATGTGAACACCGGGTCGCCGTACCGGGGGAACCGGTCGTAGCGAGCCTTGCCCGCGTTCTTGAACGCCTGCCACTGGTCGATGGCGTTCGCCAGCGGGTACGACATGCCGGCGTGCAGGTAGGCGAGGTACGGGAGTTTGGCACAGTCTCCCGACCACTCGCCGGTCGGACCGGGAGCCCAGACGAACTCGGGCCTGAGGTCCGCGGTGGGCGCGTAAACCCGGCCGACCTGCCCGAGTGCCCAGTCGGCCGCCCGGACGCGCACGAGGGTGTCGCAATTCGGGACGCTGACCTGGTTGGTGACGAACGACGAGTGGACGAATCCCTCCTGCCCATTGCTGAGTTCCATCAGGAACCAGCGGTTGGAGCTGTAGTTCCCGTCCGCCCACGAGCCGTCTCGCCAGCACTGCATGCGTCCAGTCGACGTCGTCGTCGCGACCTGCCCGCAGGCAGCGCTCGCCGTGTTCACGCAGGACCGGACACGCATCCCGGGTGTGATGGTCGAAGCGTAGTACGCAGCGGAGGCCGGGACTGCGGTCAGCAGGCCGGCGGCGACGACCGAGGCCGCCGTGGTCGCGAAGACGAGGTGTCGCAACCTTGTGAGTGATGATCGGTGCACGATGTCGACTCCTTGCCGAAGGTCGCTGTGACCGAATGGTCCGCGCGACGCTGCACCAACAGAGTCGATCCGCAGCGTACCTCGCCATCATGGGGACTTCCCTACGCTTCGGATTCGCGTGAGGGTCCTGCGGCGGCCGAGCGGCTTGGGGTCGGATGGTGATCGAGCGCTTGGACTGCCTCGTTCTGACGGTCGCTGATCTGGAGGCGACCGTCAGGTTCTACCGTGACGTTCTCGGGATGCGGTATAAGCCGTCTGGAGAGGGCCGGTCGGCGCTGCGGTTGGTGATTCGAAGCAATCTGCATGAAGTCAGCCGAACCTTCGAGCCGAAGGCGGCCGCTCCCACGGCAGCGCGCTCCTCTGCTTCGTCGCGTACGTTGGCGGCCGGATGGCGACGCTCAACGCCGGTCGGGACCTGTACGGGTCTTCCGGCCCCGAATACGCTGCCGTCGCTGCGGCGTGGAGCGGCGTCGGCGTCAACTGACACCTGGCGAACCGAGCGTGTGGCCGGCACTCAGCAGAGGTGCTGGCCACAACTTGCTCCCAGGGCAATTTGCAAATGCGTGTAACGGTCCAGGCCGGAGAGCGATATTCGATGTGGGGACGGGACAGTTGTCTTTGAGTTGAAGGCAGCGATCGAGCAATCATCCGGGGGATGTTGTGCCGCTGTACGTCATGATTGACGCGCTGGGCGTGTCACACGCGCCCAGAACGCACGCCTGTCAGGAATCCTGCCCAGGCATGCGTCTCGCTAGCAGACGGAGGACGTCCTCTCCGTCTAACGAATCGCCTTCAGGTTCGGTCTCGGTCAACCAGTCGCCACCGCAACTCGCCGATCGATTTCCGGTCGACCGCGAACGTCTTCGACGGTCCGGCCGGTGTCAGACCACGCTGGGGGACAGAGCACGTGAACGAGCAGCAGGCCGTTGCCATGGACGAGCGCCAACTGGAACTGGTTCGAGATCGTTGCCTTGATCGCCTTTCGATTGAGGAAGTGAGTTGGGCAGTCCAGCGCTTGAGCCGAATGGACAAGCAGCGATTGCTTCGCATCGTTGGTCTCGAGCTTGACCCCAAGTTCCTGCGATCTGGGATGGGGCCGTTGATCCAGGCCAGGATCGCGCAAGTTGGTTCAACGAACCGTTGGTCTGCCGCCACATTGCTGCAGAAGCGGTGCCTTGAGGAGTTCGCCAGGGTCCTAGGAACGGCGTTCGAGGATCCGACGCTCGAACAACTGTCTGATGCCGTGCCACGAGTCGTTCTTTCTTGTGGAAGCACGCTTGTCAAGCTGACCTTGAGCGTAGGAGTTCATCGCGAAGCGAAGGCCGCGGATCACCTTCGGAGCATCCTTGAACTCCCCGAGTGGCGGGATGCCGATCCGCCCGACGGGATGGCGGCGCCGACGCAGAGAGGTGGCACGCAGTCGTCCGCCCTCAAGGTCGGACTGGCCGGATCTTCCAATGCGAGCGGTCATGGGCGACTCGTCGGCCCGGACATCAGCTCGCAGCACTTGCTCCTACCGCTGCGGAGGATGCAACAGCGAGCCGACGCTGCCATGCATGACTCGGATGCGACTTACTATGCCAGCCTCATTCTCCTGGGCGAGATGCTCACGAAGTTGACTGCGATCTCGTTGATCGCGTCGATCGATCCTGAGCTAGACGAGAATCTGATCGCGTACTCTACGCAACACTCTCTCTTGCGGGCCGACGGCATCGGATCATGGGCATCGGCGATCCAGGACCTCACCACGGCACCGGTCTACCGATTGCTTGGTAGCCAGGCAAGGCAGTTCCATTCTTCGATGACACAGCGATTCGGTGCCGAGAGCGAGTCCTGGCAACGGCATGCCACCGATTCGCTGGCAAAAGCGGCCGCTTGCTTCCCGGTCCTCTCCAGCGAGCGCGCTGTCGGGAAAGTTCCGCTGTCGCAGTGGTTCCAAAGCTTTGCGGCTCTGCGTAACAAGACTCGCGGACATGGAGCGGATCTGGTGAGCTGGCAGGCCAGCGCGACCGCGCCTTTAGCTGACTCCTTGAACACGCTCATGGGTGAGCTCGGTGCGCTCCGATGGAACTGGTGGTACGTCCACAGGACCGCTGCCATGCGGTACAAGTTCGCCGCGATCGCGGGGGACCCCGACCGGAGGGCACCGGACGTACCCGCAGATCTCGAGCAGAGCGTCTATGTCGTGCCTGAGGGGCAACTTCGCGGAGTGAGACTACTCCGGACTGATATCGACCTCTCGGACTTCTTCCTGCCCAACGGCGACGCGAACGACAGTCGTGAAACGTACGAGGAGCTGTCCTATATCTCAGGGCAGAAGCGATGGGCTCCGCTCAAAGACTTCATGCGGCCGCCGCGGGTGCTGCCGGCCAGCGAAACTCAAGGATCGGCCGAGTTGCGCGCGGTGGGCAACGTCCTCACCAATCTGCCGGAGCCACGATTGGACTATGTTCGGAGGGACTCCCTCGAGGCGGACCTCAAGTCCGTACTGATGGACTCCCGCCATCCAGTTGTTGCAATCAATGGCCCTGGGGGCATCGGAAAGACGTCGCTCGCCCTGCAGGTGTTGCACGACCTGGCGGAACGTGAGGCATTTACAGCCATTCTTTGGTTCAGTGCGAGAGATATTGATCTCGACCCAATTCGGGGACCTCTTGCGGTCCGTCCGGCCGCCCAGAGTCTCATTCAGATCGCACGGCAATATGCGGGCTACATCGAGCCCAAAAAGTTGACATCCTTGGGCGCTGACGATCTCATCGAATCATTCCTGAAGTCGCTGAGTGAGAATGAAGCGGGCCCGATCATGTATGTCTTCGATAACTTCGAGACCGTGCATAATCCGGCGCATTTGTTCCGCGAGCTGAATGAATTCGTTCGACTACCGAACAAGATCCTCATCACGACGCGATACCGCGACTTCAAGGGAGATTGGCCGCTGGATGTCGACGGTATGAGCCGACCGGAATTCGACGCGCTCGTTGCTTCGACTGCGAGCCGCCTCAATGTCACCGGGCTGATAAGTGGCCACGCCGGCTGGCTCGATTCGCTCTTCCGAGAATCAGGTGGCCATCCCTATGTTGTCAACGTCGCGCTCGGCGAGGTCGCCCGCACGCGTAAGGTCGGGCAGAAGTTCGACCGCATCATGGCATCCAAGGACGAAATCCTCGACGCACTCTTCGAGCGCTCGTTCAACCGTCTGAGCCCTCAAGCGCAACGAGTATTCTTCACGTTGTGTCGTTGGCGGGCCCGCATTCCGAGCATTGCTCTTGAAGCAGTCCTGACGCGGCCGGCCTGTCCACGGATTGACGTCGAGGGCGCGCTGAATCATCTCATTGACAGCTCCCTCGTCGAAAGAACTTACTCTGAAGTCGATGCGGAGAGCTTTCTGTACGTCCCGGCGGCTGCGTACCGGTTCGGGTCCAAGCAGATGAAGTTCAGCGATATAGCGGACGTTGTCGACGAAGACGCGCGCTACCTTCACCTCTTCGGAGCTGTATCGGACAACGTCGAGAAGACGGGGTTCTCGCCGCACGTTCACCGATTCTATGACAATGCGCGCGCGTTGACCGGCTCGCAATATATCGAGGCGATCGCGATTGGGGAGTATGTCGCGAGACGCTATCCGGAGTCATGGCTACTTCTGGCGCGCCTCCAGCGCCAGGAGGTTCCCAGCGGTCGAGTCGCGGCCAAGGGCAGTTACCAGTCCTACCTCAGCCGAATGCCCGACGACGCGGACGCATGGCTTGAGCTGGCCGAGCTCGGGCGCGAGACGCGAGACGACATGTGCGAGCTACGCGCCTCCGCCCAGGCCTCTCAAATTGCAGACCGGCGTTACACCGCTCTGTCGGAGTCACTTGGGACACTCCGGGAGCGTTGCGATCAAGGACTGACCAAGGTCGAATCGAAGCAGAAACGCTCGTTTCTCCTGGCGCTGTGCCGCGGATGGCACCCGCGGGAGAATCAAGCATCAATGAGCGACTGCTACAACCTTGCCCGCCTAGCGGAGCGTGCAGGTGCCCCCGAGGAAGCGCTGTTCTGGGCCGAGCATGGTCTGCGACGAGATAGACGGAATCAGCGGCTCCAGGAGATCCGTGAAAGCGCTATGCGCCTCATAAGGTCCGGGAGGTAGCGCCTCCTGTCGAGGCGATTCGTATCACACCTCACCGCTCATCGGGCGGTTGGTGTGAGGCTGCCGAGTGCGGTGGTGAGGGCGCCGATTGACACATTCACCGCGAATCCCCCAGAACACGACTGCCAGAAGATCCTCGGTCGTGTCTACCCATCTGGCGGTGAACAAGGAGTAGGCCACGCCGAACGCCAAGAGGATGGTGACGGCCAGCCGGATCGCCGCGGCGAGACATGTGTCCCCTGCGTGCGCCCGCGGGCGAATTTGCGACAGCGGTCGTGTAGGGCAGCGGCTTGCCGGGGTGACTAGGTGGGACCAGCGCTGCGTCGGCTCCGATCTGGTGGAGAAGCGGCTGCGCGGTGGCCAACCCCCGCTTCAGATCGATCCGCGGACCATCGAACGGACGCCTAGTGGAAGTGCTCGCTGATGTAGTTGAAGGCCTCTCGTGCACCAAGTGGTCTAGTGGAGTTGTTAAGGCGCACGAACAAGACATCATCTTGACCCTTCTGCCTTGTCCACACGGGCTTCGCGCTTGCCTTGACCGCTACGCGGCACACGGTCCGGCCGCTGATCTCCTCGAATCGAACCCGGACGTTCGACGCTGCGGCACCTCCTATACCGTTCTCGAGCAGTGTCGTGAGGTGGTTCTCGTAGAAGTCCAAGTCCTGGCGTTGCGGCAGCACCTTGACGTCTTTTTCTATGCCAACCACGTCGCCATCATCCGACACCCCAATCAGGAGAACACCGCCTTGGGCGTTCATCAGCCCGGATACCGACTTGACAATGACCTGCTCAAGGACCTTGTTGACCCCACCCCCTTTGAGGTCGTATCGCATGGAGCTCTTGAACTCAAGGGTCTGGCTTTCGGGCATCTGGAGGAGCTGCACGATGGAGAGGTCTTCGGCATGTTCCAACACCCTGGTTTCGCTGACGCCAAGGTCGGCGGCTGCAGTGATGTCGACGCCCTCAGGCTTCTCAGGAGTCTCGACGAACAGCTCCCGTTGAGTGTCGTTCTCCAAGTATGAGAACGAAACCTTCGCGTACTCGTGCGGTGCAAGGACCTTGAGCTGCTCTTTCACGCGCCGCCGGGCTTCGATTGCGATCTCGAGGTATTGGCGCAGGTCGCTGTGGGTGTACCGCTCGTCCGGGTGCAGCAGCTTGAGAAACCCAGACACCGTCTTCTTCACTGCTCTCTCATCGCGGGCGTTTAAGTGCGATCCGAAGGAGAAATCGGTGGTGATAGCGTCCGCGTAGCTGAACTTGCGAAGCTCGCGGAGTGCTTCGGAGAGGTAGTCAGCGACCAATCCGTAGTGGCTGGTGAAGAACTGTTGCTCCATCTTCGGAACCTCCCAGCCGGGTAGGTAGAAGTGGATGCGGTCGAGGAACGCTGGGTCCTTCATCGCCCGAGGCAAGTCAGCGAACAGGTGAGATGTCTTGATCAGTGTCTCGGCTGGAAGATCTGTGTTGCCGAGGAACACGATCGAGGCTTCTGAGGGCGTCTCGTCCTTGCCGCGTGAGAACGATCCGGACTCCATGTAATCCTTCAGCATCTGGACGGCGGTCGAATCGGAGAACTCGATTCCGCTGATCTCGTCGAAGGCAACGACGTCCCAGACGGGGATGAGTCCAGGGTTGGCCCTGCGGTTGAGATATCCGAACAGCTGCGGGACGGTGGTTTTGCCACCTGAGACCAAATGCGAGTTCGGTGAGATTTCGCGGTAGACGAATGACTTGCCGGTTCCTCGCGGGCCGAGCTCGACTAGGTTGTAGTTGCGCTCGCACATCGGAATGAGCCGGCTGAGGTAGTGCAGTTTAAGTCGGTTGTCGAAATGCTTGGGCTCGAAGCCGATTGATCGAATGAGCAGGTCGAGCCACGTGTCACGATCCAGAGCCGAGCGAGACTCGCGGTACTCGTCGAGGTCGAATGCTGCGACCTGAATGGGACGGAAAGACTCGATCCAGAACGGACGACGTGAGCCTACCGGGTCGTCGTCCGTCTCGTCGTAGATAAGGTCGACTTGCGCCCATACGCCGCTTTCGAAGAGTCGGTCGTACCTCTGCCAGACGCTCTCGGGAACGTGCACGAACTGACTGCCGAAGTTGACGAGCTCAGCCCAAATCTTGTTGTCGCTTTCGATGAGTCGGGCTTTGACTTTGTCGATGACTCGGTACTTGCCCTTCTGCTTGAGTTTCGCCTGGATCTTGCTGGCCTCGCCAGGCCAAACGAAATGTTCGGTCAGCTGACGGTTGACCTCGGTCAGCCCGACCTCGACTGCCTCGGGGTCGTCAGAGGCGCAGTACTTGCCAAGGAGGTACTCAAGGACATAAACAGGAACGTTGGCGCCGACCTTGGCCCGCCGCAGCAGATCTTTCCGGACCACCCGACCAGAAAAAGCTTCGTTCGCGAGTCGATCAAGGGCATCAGGCGAACTCATCGTCTACCTCCAGGCGCCGGGCTACGGTCGCCGGCGTGTCGCTAGTAGCGAGACGCCTATCCGTCCTCGCGTCAAATACATGTAACTCGACCTTGTCTCCGCGCTCGAGTGTAGTCGTGAGCCGGAAACCCAACGTCACCTCTTCGCCTGGTACCAGCCTGACGAAGCCGGCATCGGTCTCGGCACCGCCCGCCGTAACCAAGACGCCAGTCTCGACTCCACCCTGCAGGACGGCTACTGCCCTAACCTCAATCGGAGCGCTTAGCAGGTCGGCGTTCAGCACGACTTTCGCGGTGAACACCTGGCTGGTGATCTTTGACGCGATTGAGGCGTTGACGCTCATCACGGCGACACCTTGCGGTGGCTCGACCTCAATTGTGACAACAGGCACCACGAGCTCCTGTGGTGAGCACCCGCCATGGAAGAAGCCGCGTGCGCCGCCTCCGGAGATGAGCGCGAGGCCTCGTGGGACGAGTACGTCTAGGTCACTCGACACTCCGATGTCCGCGAGCGGGATACGCATCAGCGCCTCACCTGCGGTGCCACCTCGTCCGATAAATGCCCGTCGGTGCAGGTCTCCCTGTCCGCCGGGCTTTTCGATGATTCGGGACTGGCCAAGCTCGCGAGTGAGGCTGATGAACCCGTGATCTGCCGTGATGACGAAACGTGACACGCCATGGTTCGCGAGGCGAGACACGGCTCGCTGCAGATGCCTCACAGTAACGCTGAAAGCCTGAAGGCCGGCGCTGATCTTTCCGCCCTCGCCGGTCTCGTCGATCTCCTGGGACCTAACGAGTACGAGGTTGGAGCCGTCGATGCGCTCCCCGAGTTCTGCTACTTCGCTTCGGAACACGTCGTCGAGGGTGAGATCAACGACGGTGCCATGGGCAGCTTGGAGACGAGCAATGCGTGCTGGTACTCCATCGATCGACTCGCCGCCAATTCGGACCTCGAGCTTTCCCTTGTCGCTGAGTCGTAAGTCGAGACCCCCTTCCGCACCAGGGCAGAGGTTGGCCATCCCGACACGGGTGATCGAGGGGAGTAGCGCCACGGCAGGTCGCAACTCAATGGACCCGTCGGGGAACGGCCGCCGTAGCGCGTCCACCAGGTCGCGCCCGAGTTCGAATCGCAGGGCATCGACCAGAAAGTAGGCGATGGTCCCGTGTTTCGCCATCGGAGCTACAACCTCCGCATGGATCTGTCCCTGCGCGAGCAGACCGTCATGTGTGAGTCCGCCATCGACCACTGCTTGCGTAAACCCGCGCAGATAGGTGTCGAGCCACGACTCGTAGGCGATGCGGGCATCGCGGATCGCGACCTCCAGCCCCCTCTGCTCATCAAGTTCGAGCAACGCGAGTTCGAGTCCACGGTGCGCACGATCGACCTCGAAAAGATCTTGAGCGTACGCCTGGAGACGTGCCGTGGTGTCAGGTCTCGACGTCAGTTCTTCGGCGCTGTTGATGAGGCGGCGCAGCTGCGCACAGCCGCGACTAACTCGCCAGCGCGCACGCCAGACATCCGTTTCGTCCGCCCCCAGCACCCAGATGCTGTTCGCAAGGCGAGTTTCGGCAAGATCTTCGCCTAGCGCGAACTGGCCGCTGTTGATTCGTCGGCAGAATTCGGCGAACGCGACCTCCTCATATGCCGGGAGTGTGTCGAGATCGGCGAGAGCGTCGTCCCACTCCAGCTGCTCACCGAGGGCAAGCTGAGGCTCCACCCGCTTCATTGACTGGCGGAAGGACCCGAGGTATCGACGGTCGGACTGCCACCTGTCCAGTGCTTGGACCGCCCGCCTCCGCTGCTCGACCGTCGTCGTACCGATCGAGCCCGCGACCGACACCGGCAGCAGTGAAAGCGTTTCGCGCAGCTCACACAGCACGAGGTGACGTGCGAGAGCATCAGGCATGTCCTTGAGGTTGGCAGCAAACGACCCACCCACCATCGTTTCGATGTACGACGCAGCCTCGGCTTTCAACATTTCGTCGGCCAGTTCGCCGTTTGCAAGCTTCAAAAGGAGCTCTGACGTGTCAGCTGTCCTGAGTGCCTGAACGAGGCGGGCGGGCCCAGCGGTGACGCCTCCCTCGATCAGCGCCTCGGCCGCGGTCAGAGAGTCCGCAGCATTGGCGATCTCCTCGATCTTGGCCGCTGTCAGTTCATTCTTCAGCGTCGTGCGGAGGACAGTTGCCAGGCGTGGGCGGTACTCGATGCCAGCAGCACGCAGCTCGCCGAGAGGATCCTCTTGAGGCTCGTCCGCATCGAGATAGACGACAAGCCGCGGGTTGCTGCGGGCAAAGGTGCGCTCGGCCCGCCGCCGCAGTTCGTACCAGCTGCCGCGGAACGGCTCGAAGATGACACCGACGGGCACGAGCTCGTCCGCGATGTCCCTGTACTCCCCCTGTGGGTCGACCCACAGGACCACCCGATGGCGATCGACCTTGCGCGCGAGCTGGTCAGTGAGGTACCGCCGCATTTCGCTCATGGGCGCCGTCCGTAGAACTGGCTCTGCACGCTCGCCCATGGGTACCCACCCTTCTGGAGAACCTTGTGATGTGCTGTGATCTGAGTCCTCCAGACTCTGTTCACGAACAGTGCTTCGAGTGGTGCAGCATTGAGGACGAAGCCGTCATTGAGGTCTGGCTCCCATCCCGACTGCGCCGCAACATCTGCGGTCGCAGCGAACTTTTCGATCTCGGTAAGTAGGTCCTCGAGCGACTCGGCTTGATGGCGGAGCTCACGATCGTCGCCCCTAGCGAGCCCGGCCCGGATCTGGGCGATCTTGTCACTAAGAGCAGCCATCTTGTCGTGTGCCGCTCGGGAGATCGCGAACAGGCTCTCCCGAGACAGCGCCGGTGCGTAGAGCCACAGCCCCCATCGCTTAGACGGCACCGCCAGTTGCCAGTAGATCGGCGCGGACCGACGGGACCTGGAATACTGCTTCAAATGTGCGGCAAAGAACTTGTCGCGGACGTACTTGCGAAGGTCGCGGATTTCGGACGTGAGCCGCAAGGTTTGTGGCCCTCCGCCGGACGTCACGATTTCGGCGGTGCGGTGCACGGCCGTTACGACATCGGCCGGGTGGCCGGGGTCGTCGTGAAGCAGCAGGTCTGGGGGCAGCGGAAGCGGGTAGTCCTTCGGCGGCCGCGACGCCGGAACGCCGTCTTCCTCCACCAACATGCCCCTCGCGACCCGAGGCAGCGGATCAAAGGGGTCCGGCATCGCTAGTGGCTCCGCCTCGCCTGTGGCATAGCGGACGTCCCAGCGGCCAAAAGCTACGCCGACGAGGTATGACAGCTCCTCGTGCGGGCCGGGCTCCGGGACCGGTTCGAAATCCTCCTCGAGCCACTTCGTGGGGTAGGTGGCCGAGAGAGGCACGATCGGCTCGTAGTGACCGATCGCCTTTGCCACCAGCTGATCGATCTCGCGGCTCCATCTCACCAGTTGTTCACGATTTGCTGGGGCGCCAGACCATGGCGAAACGAACAGATGGTCGGTCTCCACACGTTCGCCCTCGCGGCGCAATGCCTCGGTCAAGGTGCGAGACACCCTCGACGCCTCGTCTGGTGGACGCAAGAACGGCAGGCGTTGTACAGCCCCAACTTCATAGGAACCGAACGCGACCATCGCTTCAAGGGTGGCAGCCGCCAGGCCGCTGTTGAGGTAGGCCAGTACAGCATCGAGGTCGCTCGCACTACCGCCCGGCGCGAGCACCATGGGGCCTTTGTCCGCGAATATCGTGCCAGCCATCACTGGTCGGACAGAGAAGCCCTTCTGACTTCGTCGCGACCACCCGAGTCCGGGCTGGCCGAAGAGGTCCCTGTTCTCAGGTATCTCGCTGGGCCGGCCCTTTCTGCCGTGAAAGTCGTTGAAGGTGCCGCGGTCATGGTCCCAATCGACCGTAAGGACGATGTCGCTGTAATACGGGGAGTATTCGCCTCCCTTGGCGAAGTTGACCCATCGATGGCCGCTCTCAATACTGCCTGACTCCGGGCATTCCCACCAAAGCCGCAAGTATCGGAAGTCATCGCCCGTATATGCGCCCCGTCGCGCGATGAGTCTCGCAGTGCCCTCCAGTGCCGGCGCGGAGGAGAAAGTTCTTAGGAGCGGCTCAGGAAGCCAGTATGCCGCTGGCTCCTCGGGGATCGCGCGGAAGTCTCGTGGATGGCGTTCGTAGGTCGGCCCGGCGCCGCCGTATACGGCGATCGCGAGGTCAGGCTCATCAAGAAGACGCCGGAATGCAGCGCTTCCGTTGTGCGGCGCGGCCTGGACGACGTATGCAGCTGATTCCACCATGGCGTTGTGCATAACTCCGACGCCGAGGTCGAGCATAGCGCGTAGGCGGGGAAGAAGGAGCTCAGATCGCCATTCGCGGAAGCTGGTAAGGAAGAATCCTGTTCGGGAAGTGATCGCGCCGACGTAGCCTTCCGGCTTGAGAAGCTCGACTCCACGGGCGACGAACGCCGCGTACATGTCTGTGGCAGCGACACCATATGCGGCTCTGATGTAATCCCTGGTCTCCTGGATTGGATCACCGAACGGCGGGTTCATCAGAACCGCGTCGTAGCGGTTCTGGCAGATAGCGAGGAATCTCAGCGCATCTTTAGCATCAGCGGTGAACATTCGTTCTTCGGCTGTCGAGGTTGCGGTCACAAGGCGTTCCAGAGCGTGGTTCAGTTCCTCGACAACAGCTGTCTCGTTCGCATCAAGTGCAAGCTTGGGCGTGGTAAGAACGCGATTCAGCTCGCTCGCGAGTCGTTGCTCAACCTTCAAGAGTGTCCCAAGCTGCGGGGCCCGCGAAAGCGCATCTGCAATCGTGTCCGCAAGGTCACGCGCGTTGGACGATAGACCGCCGAACGCTTCTTGCTGCAACTCGGAGCTGTGGGGAAGTGCGACCGCTGTCACGATGGTCGGGGCCGTCAGTTCGGCGGCCGGGGCGGCGCGGCGCGCCCTTAGCAGCAGTACTGCCTGAGCGACCTGGGCTGCCCTCGGGTCGATATCCACTCCGAACAGGCAGGGCAGAATCTTCGCCGCCGCCTCAGACGAGTCGAGACCTCTGGCTATCCATGCCTGCTCCAGCAAGTCATAGCAGCCGAGCAGAAAATGTCCCGATCCGACGGCCGGGTCCAGGACTCGAATGTCCTCGAGGGCGAGGGGCCGGTTGTCACCGGACTCACCGACGAGCAGCGGTAGGTCGACATTGTAGGCTGCTTGGGCCAGGCGACGACCGAGCGTGTTCTGTACGAGCCAGTCCACGACGTACCGCGGGGTGAAGAATTGGTTGCGTACGGCTAGTTCACGTGAGTTGCGGGGCTGGGCAGACTCGGACCGCATGACAGCAACGTCGTCTGCGTTGAAGAACTGGTAACTCCAACCGAGCGCTTCGGGTTCTGCCCACGCACTCGCCAGCTCGGGTAGGTCGATGAGTTCCAACGCCTTGTCCAGACATGCCCGCGATGGCGCGAAGGCCGAGGCAGGGTGGCGACGGTCAAATAACCGCGGCACCCCGGACGAGAGCTCATCGCCGGCGACCTGCACATAGGCCCAATAACTTCCCTCATCGTGGGCGAGGACTGGAAACAGATCTCCAACCGCATCACGGTATCCGGCCGATTGCCGGCCGCGCGCCAGCACTTCAGGCACCACCCCGATTGCCTCCGCCACGCGCACCGCTAGGAGACGGTTGACAGCAGTGAATGCAGCCTCGCGTATCAGCCGTTGTACGGCGCCACCTCCGCTCAGCCCTTCGGAGCATAGGTAGCGCAACGCGTGGATGAGCTCGTCGCGCTGCGCGATCTCGACGGGGGTGAGTGACAGATTCTCGACCGGATCCAGCCAATCCGCGAGAGAGTCAATTTTGTCCGGGCCAGGCCGTGGGGTGTCGCGGATCCCGAAACGGCCCGACGCTTGCTTGCCGAACTCGTCCTCGAACAGCCAGCGCAATGCTCTGACGGTTCGACTGAGGCTGTCACGCGTCAGCTTCGAAAGGGTCACGTGGTGCTCCTCAGATCAGCAGGAAGTACTCGCCGGCGTCAAGGGCCTCCTCAGCGGCCTGGCGAACGCGTGCCAACAACGCGGTCAGCTCGGCCTCGCTGCGGACCGGCTCGGTATAGAGCTCGACGATCCGTACCTGGCGAGTTGGTGTGTCGCGTCCGACGCTCGCACGCAGGTCATTGACGAGTTGGGGGAGCCGTCCGACGCGGGCCATCATCGTCTCGCGAGATGGGCCAGTTCCCACATCGGCGTTGTCTGGAACAGCCATAGCACGGAGGGAAGTTTCAAACTCAGCGCGAGCAGCATCAGTAACTTGGTCAAGCAACAAGCCAGCTTGTTCGCGCGCCGCGGACATTGCCTCGTCGAGTTCTCGACGTGCTTCTTCCCAACGCTCGGCACGTGCCGTGCGGACGGTCTCGACAGCGCCACGGAGTTCCGCAAACCGCTCAGCCCATGCCGCTGAGTCAAGGATTTCGCGACTCGTATCGCGAGCCTCGCGCGCTACAGCGGGAAGGTCTCCTCCAGCCACAACCAGCTCGCCGCGGGCGGCTGACAACGTCGCTAGGTTGCTCTCGTCGTCGATCAGGCCTCGGATGGATCGTGCTGCTAGCACACCATCCTTGAGATCGGCACGCCCGATATCCAGCGCCAAGATCAGCGCGTCGTCGTCCTGCTCTGTGCGCACACGTCTGAGCGTGCTTGCCGCCCGAGCAACCGACTCCGGCAACGGGATCTGCATGCCGGTGAGGACGGCTGATAGGTGCAGGACGTTTTCACGGTCGTCTTCGAGCCGCCGTCGAGCGAAGGTGGCCAGTTCGCCAGTCGCAACTGGCGGCTTCTCGCCAATTAGGTCGTGGTGGAGCAACTTGGCGACGCGCACACGCGTTTCCGCGTCAACGCCTGTGGCCGGCGGCGTGAACGACGCAGATCGAAACTTTGGCAGGGTAGACAGGACCTGGTCGAGACGGGCGTCCGTCCTGGCGGTCAACCGAACACCGCCGTGAGTGACGCTGAGAAGGCCGGCCCGGACGGCGGCTGCTGCCAGGATCAGGACGACGTCGACCTCGGCGCCGTACGGGGGCCCTTGGAAGCGGCTCTCTAGGTACTTTCCGGTCGCCTCGTGACCATAGTCCGCCCGTTCGTTGGCGATGCGCACGAAGTCGGCAACCGGGCCGTCCTCGTCGATCTTGTATCCGTCCGCTTCGAGCTTGAGCACACCGAGACCGTCCGGTCCGAGGCGATCGGGAAGGCCGGCCAGGTCGTCGGATCGCAGGATGCTCAAGGCGTCGGTACGTGACACGGGCGCCGCGAACTCGCTCAGGCGCGTATAGATCTCGGAGACACGCTCTGCCATCGACTTCGCGAGCGCTGGACGCAAGTCCTGACCATCGAGCGGCTGTCGGTTGCCGCGGAACACGATGACGCCTGAGAGCAGGTCCTCGCGAAGGCTGCGCTCGAACCGGCGTACCGCGCGGTCGAGGCGTTTACGTTCCTCATGCAGGAGCTCGGTCTCGCTTGAGTCAAGGGACCGGGCTTCTGCCTCCTTAATGGCCTCGGACGAGCGGAAGACCTCCTCCGCATCACGCCAGGTCTTGTCGCCGCGGGCGAAGACGAGAAACACATCGTCCTGGTGAGCTTCTTCTCGCGATCGAGTGACCGCCCGATCGCTCTGATCCTCCGCGCCCTCGTAGATCCGAAGGGTAACGTCACCGTCGAGCAGCTTGTCGTCGTCATAAAAAACCTGGACTTTGAACTCCCGCGCCGCCGACGCGGTCAACCCTCGAAGCATGTCCTTAAGGTGCCTGTCACGCAACAGACGGTTGAAGTCACCGGACTTCATCTCACGTGACCGACGCGCCTTCTCCCAGTCCTTCTCCTGCGGAGACTGCAAGCGATAGCCGTCTTCGCCTTCTCGGATGGCCTCCTCGGACACGAGGATCGCCAAAGCGTCCTTGACGGCGGGCCGATTGGTCTCGGCGTCGACTGACGGGTGGGTCAGCACAGCAAGGTTGTGGTCATCGAGCTTCAGGGCCCGGACATTCGACGTCAGCGCGATTGCCTTACTCACCTCGACCATCAACGTACTGTCAGGATGCCGATGCGCGATCTGGTCGATCTCCCCACGCCACGCCGTGGGGATCATCTCGTCCATCAAGTCGTAAGCCTTCGGCACGGTTGCCAAGGCTCCTACGTCCTGATTCGCAAGCGCCGTCTTGACCAGCTGATGCGCGAGCCGGATGAGGGTGCGGTTGGCCCCGCCGACCATCGGGCCTGCGCCGCCGACTGCGCGTAACGCCGATACTGCGTCGATGAAGAGCTGCACCTGGTAGGGCACCAGTGGGTAGACGCGGGTGAACTCGTCACCCGTGAAGTCGCTGCCACGAGTGGCGCTCTGCAACGCGACGTTGGATCGAAGCTGGTTCTGGTACCGGTCGTAAAGGTCCCGTACCGCCTGCGCTCCTGCCGGGTTCTTGGCCAGCACGCGCTTGCTGACGACTTCCTCGATGTCGCTGGGGACTAGATCGACCGTCAAAGGGAAGCGGTCACGGACGCGCGCAAGTTCAACCCGCTTGTCGCCGAGAGAGCCGACAACGTCCTCCAGCGTCTCCTGCCCGGTGGCGATCAGCCAGAGGCGACCGTCCTTCTTCTGGCAGGCCTGTGCGAAACCTTGGAGGTCGAGCATTCGCTGGACGCTGCGGGAGACGTACTGTCCGACCTCATCGACGATGAAGACAACGCGTGACTTTGCTGGACCGCGTCGCGACAGCATGTTCAGCGCTCGGTCAGCGAACCAGTTGGCTGTCACCTCCACTTCGGGCTTGGTCCTTGCCCAACTGTCCGCGTTCGGGTACGTAGAGGGGTCGAGCTCGTGCAGAGCCTTGGATGCTTCGTTCTTGGCAAGCGCGACGTCTCGACGTTCCTTCCACGTGCGCTTGTTCGCGCGCTCAAAGGCGGCGACGAAGTCATCTAGGCGGCCATCATCCTCAAGCGTGTACTCCAGCTCGGCCAGCTCGAAATTGCGGGCATAGTCTAGTCGCGAGAGCAGTTCCCGGTACAGCGGTAGGACAATGCTCTCGCCCTCCTTGGCCACGTTCCGGGATGAGGAAAGGTCGACGAAGATCGACAGTGTCGGTGCCTCGTTATGGATGGTGTTGAGGAGCGCGTGAATCGTGGTCGTGTCAAGTTTTGACGTTAGGAGTCGAGCCGCGGTCGTCGTACCGAGGACAGGATTGGCCAGGACGTATCCGAGGACCTTCGCGAAAGACGACTTTCCCGAGCCAAAAAAGCCTGAGATCCATGCATTGACGGACTCCGATGGCTTCTTGATTGACTCCTGGTATTCGTCAAGGACCTCTACTAGGGCGTCGTGGATGTGATTAGTGACCACGTACTCCTGGAGTTCGGCCGCCAGGTCGTCCAGGTCGGGGTCGTCGACCTTGATGACTTCCTTGATCTCACGATCCAGGTCGTGACGGAAGATCTCCGAGATCTTCACAGCATGCTCCTCTGGTAGATCTTCGCACGGTAGCCGTGCGTCGGCTCGCATTTGCTCATGAAGCTCAGACCATACGGGTCCACCACGTGTCCGGGATAAAGCAAAAGGACAGGTCTTCGCAGCCGCTCCCGCAGATCATCCAGGAGTGCTGAGGTGCGGAACACGGGGTACAGGGCCCCAGCGCGGTGGAGGATAACGGCGCAATTGTCTGGTTTGGTATCGAGCTCTGCCAGGACGCGTCCCGCGAGCGTGGGGGAGGTGTTTAGTATTTCGCGCAATGACTTGTGAACATCGTCGAGCACGTCGTGGTTATTGGGCATCGAAACCTCGGCATCAACGATGGTCTCGTAGAAGTTCGAGTCGTCGACGGCCTTCCAGAACAGGTCTGCGAGTGAGATGGTCGCGACATCGACGCGCTTGGCGTTCAGGTACGCGGATAGATCCTGCATTTCGGCGCGTACCGCAAATTCCTTGTCGGGCTCATAGACGTAGATTGCGTAGGGGCTGGACTGCGTTGAATCGCGAAGGAAGCTGAGTATGTCGTCCGCAATCTGTTGCAAGGGCTCAGGCAGCGGCATGGATCATCTCCTCTAGGCCGTCGATGGTCCAATCAATCCGAACCGTCGAGCCCGCCTCGGAAAACCTCAGGACGCCCTCGCGATCAGCCTCCAGAAAGTGGGCCCGAACCTGCCGCTCATCGAGCAGCCACCAGCGCCAAGCATTGTGTGCAACAAGCTCCGGCGCGGATGCGCCCTCCTGGCGCAGCCGCCCAACGACGTACACAAAGCCTCCAAAACTGATTTGTGGGGGTGCGATGTGTTTGATCGCCCTGCCCTCGAGGACGCCGAAGTCGCGAAGAGCAGATAGAACGCCGTGGACGACTCGCGTTCGTGTCGACTCGCTCCACTCGGCCACAATCGGCGCAGGCTGAGCCTCCAAGAGCGCGCGGGACACGTCATCGACGGCCACCTTCGTCCACCCCTTATCGCGCACGTCGTACAACAACGATCCAGCAATGTATGCGAGGAGGTCGTCGTTGCGCGCAGCCTCGAAGTAGCACGCGTCGCGGAAGGCATCGCCTCGGACGGTCAGCGCCCGCAATACTGGAAAAATCGACCGCTCCTGCGACGCCAGTCGCTGGCGGAGAATCGCCAGCGTGTCCTCTGCTCGCGACCGAGACCGCTTCCCAAGAAAGTTCCTTGTCCGAAAGGCCTGCAGGTTGTCGCCTTCCGAAAGCGTGTCGTCCCAGGTCTCAACGAATCGCCGAGACTCCTCCAACAAGGCTCCCCCCTTGATGATCCGTGACGTAATCTCCATCAGTCCACGAGGTCCAAGTATGGCGCGAGGAAGTCTTGCTTCGTCCCCGCGAATGCGGCGGTGAGTGTGTCCAGCGTCGTGCTGAGCACCGCATCATCGTCAAGATCTTCGCGCCGCAAGTTCCCAATGTAGAGACCGTCGGCTCGCCGTTCGCCGCCGTTTGGTAGCGGCAGCCTGGCCTTGAGGTCCTCGGTGGACGCTGCGGGCAGCCACTCGAGGGGGGCCGGATCACGTTCGATCTTGCGCTCGATCAGCCAATTCCTCAGCAGGCGATGAAACGGCAGGTAATCCGAGAAGATGTGAATCTGGGTCGGGCGGCCAAGTAGTTGCTCGTGCCGGACACGGGCAGACTCCATCGCGAGTTCGACTCCCGTTGCCATCCATGTGCTCGGAAAAGCCTCACCGAGCACATACTCAGCAGTCTCGTCGACAGAGTGTGATCGCCACCATCCGAGGCGGTCTGCATCGCCCAGTCGGACCACGGTGAGCAGACGATCGATCGTGACCCCCGAATCCACGAGCATCGATCCGCTCCTTCCAGGCGGGACGGATTAGTGGTCAGCCACCCCGTCACAGTTGATCCACTTGATGAAGCCACACTAGTGCCTCGTCTAGCAACGGTGAGTAGGTGATCGGGTCAGCGCAGCGTGGAGTCGATGGCGAAGGCTGGTTTGGGTTGGGCGCGCATTACGCAAGCGGACGGCGCTTGCGATCGCGTTCTCCTGGCCGGTGCGGCTGGGATGGCGCTGCCGCCGAGGGCGAGTAAGGCAGCGCGTCGTACTCGCACCCCTGATCCCGTTCAGCTGTCTGAGGAACCCGAAGGACCTCGACCCCGTTTGCGGGTGTGGAACCGGGGAACACCTGGCCGGCCGGATCCAGTGCGGCGAGCATGTCGCGACGCCGTCAGAAGAAGGTTCTCTATTTTCTCCGTTTGCTTGCTCTGCTGTCTCTGTATGCACTACTTTTGTACCGCCAGGGAGGGAAGGGGCGACAATGAACGCAACCATCGAGGTGGACGAGCAGACCTACCGCTCGTTGGAGTTTGCCGGCCGGATGAGCGACAGCACGGCTGGCACGGTGGTGGCGAGGTTGGTGGCTGACGCAAGCATGTCGACTCCTGAGTCAGCTGCGGACGAGGCTCATGTGGAGAAGGTTGCCGAGATCCCGATCTATGCCGACTATGAAGGTCACCGCACGCGCGCCAGCTTCAACCGGGACACCGCCCGGATCGATATAATGTCAGGACCGCTGGCCGGCCGGAGCTTCAAATCCCCGACGGGAGCAGCCCGGGCGGTCGTGGCCCACTACAAGCCAGACGTCAGCCCCAACCGCAACGGGTGGTCGTTTTGGATGCTAGATAACGGGTCGGGGGCATTCCTCCAGAGCATCCGGCACTCGACATGACTGGCGAGGATGACCTGGCGGTTCTCTCGTGAGTACGGGCGGCATTGGGAACGACCCGAAGAACCAACTTCCACGGTGATCATGATCGGAGATCTTCCGTGAGCGGGCAGTTGTGCCCCTCAGGTGGTCCGCTAGGCCCCTGAGCTAGGCACGGCTGGCATTCGTCGCGACCATAGTCAGTTTTGGTGCCGTCCTCGTAATAGGCCTTGCTGGCCAGTCTTTGGTGGCCGGAGTGATTGGCGCATTTTAAGGTGCGGCTTGTGGCCAGCTTGTCAAGCCAGTCTGAGGTCTGAGCGCGGCACCGGCGCCTGTATTTGGCCCGGACAGTGCAGGTGTCCGCTGGGATGACGCCGGAGGCCGGCCGCGCATGAGATTCGTTGGCAGCAGTGACTCCGCGATATCACCCGTCTGCCCGCAGCCCACGCGATAACCTCGTCAATCACGAGCTGTCCGTCCTTTACTCCGCTTAATCAACAGAAGACGATGACTATCCAAGATCACCGATGCGCGTCCTGGTTTGGGGAATCCGCAGGTCACGGGTAAATTTGGCAATTGATGACAGACGATGAGTGCATTCTTGTCAGAGTCCGCGGGTTGTGGGTTCGAGTCCCGCACGGGGCCTACTGAACCCCAGGTCAGGCGCGTGTTGGCGGCCTGTGCCCCGGATCTCCATGTCAGCTTTTACTCAGCCAATTGGCTGAGTCCGCTGCGGAGTGACTGGGTGCCCGGCTACTGGCTGGTGGTGAGCCGACGGCTGCCGGAGCCGCCCGGCCGCTCGCTGTTGTGCGACGTCTCTCATCGCCTCTCATCGATCTCGGTTTGCCCGATATCGGCCCGGCCGGGCGTTGAGTCCCGATCGATCGCCGACGGTGGAGGGCTGAGATGACCAGGCCATAGTTCCCAATCGGGACATGGGGCAACATCCGATCCCGAGCATCGACTTGTGGATCGAGAAGTTCGAGGAACGCATCACGAACGGCAGGCGGTCGCCGACGTCGCTGACGACTACCGGTCGGCCATCAAGAACCATCGCCTGGGCCAAGCTCAAGGCTCTATCACCCAAGACGTGTGCCTCTATCACCCAAGACGTCTGCATGGGCCGTCGAGTCCACGACCCGTCCGCAGTCAACGTCCTGGGCCAGGAGTTCCGGATCTCGACCTTGGTGAGAAGCGCATCGCGGCGTTGACGCCGCTGTTGGCAGGCGCACTCTCTCGGTGGCTCGATCGGGCTCTAGGTCGCGGACCAGCGTAGGTAGCCCTCGTTTACCTCTGGCAGATACGGGGGAAGTCGTTGGGCTGGCTGTGCGGCGCCGTTTGCGTAGGTTTGGAGGGCGGGGCGTCCTTCCGCGAGTGCGTACGCGACGTCGTCGATCATCTCGCTGACGCTGGCCCACCACGGTGCCGGCGCCACGCCTCCCTCGGCGTACCACTCCCAAACGCAGCCGAACTGGTCGCCGTCGCGCAAGTCGACGTACAGGAGACCTGCGTCGGCCGCGTCGGCGATCGGGAGGAAGCTGTCAAGCCAGTCCGCTGTCGGGCTCCCAGCCGGCTGGCTGTCTCCTGGTCGGGAGTCGGGGCCGAAGAGGTCACGCTCGATCCGTTGCAGCATTTGCCTGATCGACAGCATGTCCATCACTGGGACGAGGTTGTAGAGCGTCGGGATGAGCGATCCCCGGACTGCGCGGTGCTCCGTGCCGTTGGCGAGCTCGAGCAGTTCGGCCAAGTCAGCTGGGAGCGGGCGATTGATCGCGGCCTGGAGGTAGCGGATGTCGACGGCCGCCGCAGGTGGGTTGACGAGTGCAGCCGTAGCCGGCTGGTTGGTGGCAAGCCAGCCAACGATCCGCGACCAGGACGTGGCGACGGTCACCCGAGCGTCCCGGTCTGGTCCTGGGCAACATTCGGGCGACGGACGGAGTGCGGGCGAAACACGTGCCGCGGTTGTGCGCCCGCCCTCAGCGCAGGCTGGGTACGAGTTGGTGTATTACGCCGACGACCGGCGATTCGTGGGTGGCGCCTCATGGCTGGCTCATCGCTCCCGGGGGCACTTTCGTTTCAGCGCCCGAGCCGGCAACGGTCGAAGCGACTGGTACGCCGAGCTGTTTGAAGGCAATGAGTTGCGCGCGCTGCCGGTACGCAGGCGACCGGCGACGCGGTCATGATGACGGGTGCGGCGCCGCACGAGTCGGTAGTTGAGTCATCTCGCCAGCGCGTCGGTGCCCGCTGAATGGAACGTCGCTTGACCTCGCCTGTTGGGTCAGTGATTATTGAGGCAATGGGTGTTGAGCGGAATTCTCTGGTTGAGCGGGCGCGGGTTTATGCGGCGCTGGGGGATGCTGCGCGGTTGGCGGTTGTGGATGCGTTGGGGGTGGGGGATGCGGCGCCGGGGGAGTTGGGGGCGTTGTTGGGGATGCCGACGAATTTGGTGGCGCATCACTTGAAGGTGTTGGAGGAGGCTGGGCTGGTCGTTCGGGGGCGGTCCGAGGGGGATCAGCGGCGGACGTATGTGCGGTTGGTGCCGGAGCGGTTGGCGTCGGTGGCTAGTCCGTCGCTGGAGGGTGTGCCGCGGGTGGTGTTCGTTTGTACGCAGAACTCGGCGCGGTCGCAGTTGGCGGCGGCGATCTGGGCGCGGCATAGTCAGGTGCCTGCGGCGTCGGCGGGGACGCGGCCGGCTGAGCGGGTGCATCCGCGGGCGGTGAAGGTGGCGCGGCGGCGCGGGCTCGACCCGACGTCGTGGCGCACCGCGCAAGTGAGCGACGTACTGAAGCGCGATGATCTGGTGATCGCGGTGTGCGATATCGCGTATGAGCATCTGCCGGCGGAGACGCGGCCGCGGGTGCATTGGTCGGTGCCGGATCCGGCGGCGAAGGACACGGACGCGGCGTTCGAGGCGGCGTACGACGAGATCGCCGGCCGGATCGATCGGCTGGCGCCACTGGTTTCGAAGGGGACGGCATCATGACCGACCGAGAGGACCTGTCGCTCGCGTTGCCTTCGGGAGCAGTTTGGCGAGGCGATGGTGAGTAGCCGGTGAGCGTGACGCCGCTGTGGCGTCGGGTGGTTGCCGAGGGCATCGGAACTGGTCTACTCGTCACGGTCGTCGTCGGGTCAGGTATCGCGGCGGCCAAGTTGTCGCCGGACGATGTCGGGCTTCAGTTGCTCGAGAACGCGTTCGCTACCGCGCTCGGGCTGGCCGTGCTGATCTTGATGTTCGGCCCCGTGTCGGGCGCCCACTTCAACCCGGTGGTCTCGGCCGTGGACTGGTGGCTCGGCCGCCGGACCGGGAGCGGTCTGACCGCACAGGATCTCGGCGCATACATCCCCGCGCAGATCATCGGCGCGGTACTGGGTGCCGTGCTTGCCAATCTGATGTACGGCGAGGCCGCAGTGTCCTGGTCGACGACGGAGCGGACCGCGCCGCACCTGTGGCTGGGTGAGGTCGTCGCGACAGCCGGGCTGATCGTCCTGATCTTCGCCCTGGCTGCATCAGGTCGCGCAGCGGTGGCGCCTGCGGCGGTCGGTGCGTACATCGGATCGGCGTACTGGTTCACCTCGTCGACGTCGTTCGCCAACCCGGCGGTCACGATCGGGCGGGCGTTCAGCGACACGTTCGCCGGTATCGCCCCGGGCTCGTTGCCGGGCTTCGTGATCGCTCAGATTGCCGGAGCCGCTGTCGGAGTGGGCGTGCTGGCCGTGCTGTATCCGCAGGCCGGACGAGCCGCAGACGATGTTGTCACTTCTCATACCGAGACTGGAGCCTCCAAGTGAGCAAGTCAAGTGTTCTGTTCGTCTGTGTCCACAATGCCGGGCGGTCGCAGATGGCCGCCGGGTGGTTGCGGCATCTGGCGGGGGACTCGGTGGAGGTTCGCTCGGCCGGGTCGGAGCCGAAGGAGCAGATCAATCCGGTCGCTGTCGAGGCGATGCGCGAGGTCGGTATCGACATCACGGGTGCTGTGCCGCAGCGCCTGGAGACCGAGGCCGTTCGGGAGAGCGATGTCATCGTGACGATGGGCTGCGGTGACGCCTGTCCAGTCTTTCCCGGCAAGCGTTACGAGGACTGGGAGCTCACGGATCCCGCCGGTCAGCCGATCGAGGTCGTACGTCGGGTCCGCGACGAGATCCGTGGTCGGATCGAGAAGCTCCTCGGGGAGCTTCAAGCGTGACGAGTTCAGAGGTCGCGGACGAGATCGCGGGCGGTGCGGCCGGCGCCGATGAGGGTGGCCGAGGCGGGTCCGGTCCAGTCGCCGTACCCGATCAGATGCAGGCGTGATTCCTTGATCGCCTGCGTGCCGTCGGTCGGGATCAGGCCGTCCGGCGCGCGCAGGCCGAGACCGGCGAGGTGGCCGAGCGCGGGGCGGAAGCCGGTGCACCAGATGATCGTGTCGAACGATGACTCGGTGCCGTCGGGCCAGCGGACACCGTGGTCGACCAGGCGGGTGAAGGGCCGGCGCGCGTGCAGTACGCCGCGCTCGCGAGCCTCGCGCACATTCTCAACCATCACGATGTCACCGAGACCGGCGACGCCAGTGGTGTCGGATTCACCGCGCAGGCGGGCTTTGTGCCGTTCGGTCGCGATCTCGAACAGCGCGCGCCCGTCGACCTCATCCGGTAGGAACCGTGGCGGACGCAATGTCACCCAGGTCGTCTCGGCCACCAGCGAGACCTCGGCAAGGATCTGAGCGGCTGAGTTTCCGCCCCCGACGATCAGGACCCGTCGGCCCCTGACATCCGACGCACTTCGATAGTCGGCGGTGTGGAGCTGCTGGCCGGCAAAAGTTCCCGGATAGTGCGGCACGAAGGGCCTCGACCAGGTTCCCGTCGCCGAGATGACGTGCTCCGCCGGCCAGTCGCCGCTGTTGGTGTGTACGACGAGTTCATCGATGCCGCGGTTGACGGATCGGACGGAGACGGATCGACGTACGTCGAGCTGGTAGCGGTCCTCGTACCGGGCGAGGTAGTCGACCACGTGTGATGCCAAGGGGTAGCCGCTGTCCCCGGTCCAAGGCGGCATCATCCAGCCGGGCAGAGACGAGTACTGGGTGGGGGAGAAGGTTCGCAGCGTCGGCCACATGCGGGCCCACGCACCGCCAGGTTCGGCCGCCGCGTCCAGGATCACGAAATCCTTGCCAGGAACCAGGCCGGATCGGCGGAGGTAGAACCCGGTCGCGAGACCTGCCTGACCACCGCCGATCACCACGGCGCGGAACGTCACGGAGACGAGTCAGACCGCTGCGGGAACAGACAAGAGCGTGGAAAGCCAGGTGAGGCGCTCAGGCAGAGGCCAGTAGTAGACCCAGGTGCCGCGGCGCTCGCAGTCGACCAGACCCGCCTCGCGGAGCACCTTCAAGTGGTGCGAGATGGTCGGGCCGCTCACCTCGAAGTGTGGCGTGATGTCGCAGACGCAGACCTCATCGCCGGCCGAAGCGATGATCGACATCAGCCGCAGCCGGATCGGGTCGGAGAGTGCCTTGAACACCGCCGCACCCTCCGCAGCCTGCTCCGGACCGAGGGCAGCCTCGGAGATCGGCGTGCAGCACGAGTTGAGGACCGGCAGCTGATTCGACATGGATCTATCTTGACTCTTGTCGAATCAAGAGGCAAGCTTCGTGATTAGACAAGCATCTAGACAGCGCGGAGGATGATCGTGACAGAGCCGGTGGTAGTCATCGGAGCGGGCCCGGTGGGACTGGCCGCGGCGGCCCACCTCGCCGAACGCGGGCTGGAGTTCCTGGTGCTGGAATCCGGACCGGGCGTCGCGGCCGCGATCGACGAGTGGCGGCACGTGAAGCTGTTCAGCCCGTGGCGCTACGACATCGACGAAGCCGCGCGCCGGCTGCTGGAGGACAGCGGCTGGATCGCGCCCGACCTGGACGAGCTGCCGACTGGCGGCGACCTGATCGACGAGTATCTGGCGCCGCTGGCGAAGACCCTCGCGGACAGGATCCGGTACGGCGCTCAGGTGATCGCGGTGACCCGTGTCGGGTACGACCGCGTCCGTACGGCGGGCCGCGAATCAGCGCCGTTCCTGCTGCGCCTCGCGGACGGCGAAGAGGTATTGGCGTCAGCCGTGATCGACGCGGCGGGGACCTGGCGCCGCCCGAACGTTCTTGGCGCATCAGGGATCCCGGCCCGTGGCGAGGACGAGACGGCCGATGCGATCGCACACGCGCTGCCAGACGTGTTCGGGCGCGATCGTGATCGTTTCGTGGGTCGTCGTACGGCGGTTGTCGGCGCCGGTCACTCTGCTGCGACGACGCTGCTCGAGCTCGGCGAACTGGCCGAGCACGAACCGGGTACCGAGGTGGTCTGGGTCGTTCGGGGAACCGACCAGGCGCGGACGTACGGCGGTGGCGATGGCGACGAACTGCCCGCGCGGGGTGCTCTCGGCGCGCGGCTGAAGGCGCTGGTGCAGTCGGGCCGCGTCGAGTTGGTGAGCAGCTTCCGCACCGAGTCGTTGACCCGTACGGCGGACGGCCGGGTGGAACTGGCCGCTGGGGACCAGCGCGTCGTGGTGGACACCGTGGTGAACTCGACCGGGTTCCGGCCCGACCACGACATGGTCGGCGAACTGCGGCTGGATCTGGACCCGATCCTGGGTTCGACGCGGGCGTTGGCGCCGTTGATCGACCCGAACCAGCACTCCTGCGGGACCGTTCCGCCGCACGGCGTCGACGAGTTGGCCCACCCGGAGCCCGGGTACTACGCGGTTGGCGCGAAGTCCTACGGCCGGGCGCCGACGTTCCTGCTCGCGACGGGCTACGAGCAGGCTCGCTCGGTCGTGGCCGCGTTGGCCGGCGACTGGGAGGCCGCGCGCGATGTCCAGCTGAACCTGCCGGAAACCGGCGTGTGCTCGTCGAACCTCGCGTACGGCGACTCCACGGATGAGGCCGGGGGCGGCTGCTGTGGCCCAGCACCGGTCAGCATCGAAGCGCCGGTGAGTCGAGGCCTCGCAACCGGCATCAGCGGCGGACTGCTGACCGTCGTCGAGGCCAAGCCCAGCACCCAAGCCGGCTGCTGCGGCTGATGACGACGACTCCGGGTCTGGCCACTCGTGCAGTGTTCAGACCCGGACGGCTGGTCGGGACGCTCGCCGTCACACAAACGGTCGGGTACGGCGTTCTGTACTACGCCTTCAGCGTGATCCTCGGTCCGATGAGCGACGACCTCGAGATCTCGCACACCACGGCAGCGGGCGCGCTGACTCTCGCGGTCCTGGTGTCAGGTCTGCTGTCGATACCGGTCGGCCGCTGGCTTGATGCCCGGGGCGGCCACGCGTTGATGACGGTGGGATCCGTAGTCGGCACGGTGGCGGTGTTCGGGTGGTCCCAGGTCCACAGCGCCGTACAGCTCTGCTTGGTTTTTGTGCTCATCGGAGTCGCGTCGGCGATGGTGTTGTACGAGCCGGCCTTCGCGGTGGTCGTGGCAGCGACGGAGCCGGCGCGGCGGGCGAAGGCGCTGCTCGGCGTCACGCTGGTCGCCGGATTCGCCAGTTCGATCTTCATCCCGCTCACCGGGCAGCTGGTCGATCGGATCGATTGGCGTCGCGCGCTCGTCGTACTCGCGGTCCTCCTGGCTGCACTGACCGTTCCTCTGCACGCCCTTGGGCTGCGACGGACGGCTGCGGCGCGTCATCAGGCGCGACGTCCGCGCACGTCGCCCACCTGGGTGCTGCATGATCCGGGGTTCTGGTTGCTTGCGGCAACCTTCGTGCTGCATGGCGCGGCGCTGGCTGTCATCGCCGTACACCTGGTGCAGTACCTGACCAGCCTCGGTCATCCGGCCGTCGTCGCCGCCACGCTCGCCGGGTTGCTCGGGTTGTTGTCGGTCACGGGCCGGGTCGTCACCACATTGTCCACCCGTTGGTTGCCGATGGCGACGATCGTCGGATGCATCCTTGTCGGACAAGGCATTGCGATGTCATTGCTGCCTGTCGTCGGCCGGCAGTTGCTCGGAGCGATCGCCTGCCTGGTGCTGTTCGGACTCGGCTTCGGGGTCGCGTCGATCGCCACACCGGCGATCCTGCTCGACCGGTACGGCGCCATCGGATACGGCACGATCGCGGGCACACTGGCCGCCCCGATCCTGATCGCGAAGGCCACCGCACCTCTCGGCGGCGCGCTGCTCGCCGCCGCGGTGGGTTACCGGACACTCGTCCTGCTGGTCGCTGCCGCGTGTGTCGTGGCGGGCGTGCTGCTGTTCGTCGTACGGCGGATGCCCACCGAGGACCTCAGTCCAGTGTGAGTTGCTTGCGGTGGAAGTCGTAGTGCTGGGTCGGGAAGTGATAGACGTCAGCCAGGGTCATGTAGTCCTTGAAGAACGGATCCCACCGGGTCGGATAGTGCATGCCCCGGGCCAGGTCGGCGTCGGTTTCGGCGTCGAGCCGCCGGTGAAGCTTGTCGATGACGTGGTCGAACATCGTGACCATGCGAGCCGGGCTGACCGTGCGGCCGGCGGCGTACGAGCCGAGGAAGTTGACCTCGTCGAAGGGCCGGGTTCCTGCATTCAGCAATCGTGCATACGTGCGACTTGCTCCGCGGGGCAGCCGACCGAAGACACGAACCAGCCCGAGCAGCGCACGGACGATCAAGTAGCCCAGCAGCATGTGAAACAGCAGTTGGCGGTTGTTCCACCGCGTGCCGTTCGAGGCTCTGCGCAGTACGTCGTCGTCCGCCGACTCGACCAGCCGGCGGAAATCGGCGCGAACCCGCTCGAGTTCCTCGTGCACCGACGTCCTGTCCATAGCTCCATCATGTGCTGTGGAACCTCGTTCGGTCAGCAGGCTCAGGGCTGGGGTTTCATCGCGATGATGGTCTTGCCGCGGGTGCGTTCTGCGAAGGTGGCGGGGACTGCATCCAGGTCGCGGACGGCTGTGACAAGCGGTGTGAGCCTTCCGTCGCGCACGCGAGCAGCCAACTGAGCTGTCTGTTCGCGGTGGGGCTCGACAACGAAGAAGATTGACCTGCCGTCGCGCGGGTGGACGGTCGGTGGTTCGGCGACACTGACGAGGGTTCCGCCGGGGCGCAGCAGCGCGGTGGAGCGGTCGCGGATCTCGCCGCCGATCACATCGAACACCACGTCGACCTCACCGGCGTCCTCGAGGCGATCGCTGTCCAGGTCTAGGAACTCCTGGGCGCCGAGGGAGCTGACCAGGTCCCGGTCGGCAGCCCGGCCGGTGCCGATGATGTGTGCTCCGGTCTCGCGGGCCAGTTGTACGGCGACGGAGCCGACGGAACCGCCGGCGCCGTGGATGAGGACGGATTGACCTGCTTGCAGGTGAGCGTGGTCGAACAGCGCTTGCCAGGCTGTCAGACCGGGCATCGGGAGAGCGGCCCCGGTGACGTGGTCGATGTCGGCAGGGAGCGGAGCCAGGTTGCGGGCCTCCACGGCGGTGTACTCGGCGAGCGAGCCGTTACGGGCCCAGTCGGTCAGCCCGAAGACCCGCTGGCCGATCCTGAGTCCCGTCGTACCGTAGCCGAGCTCGACGACCACACCTGACACCTCGTGGCCGATGACACTTGGCGTACGGTCGCGGCCGGCACGGTCGGTCCAGGTCGCGGGCCAGTCCGGCTCGGTTCGGATGAAGCCGGCGGCGTGCACCTCCACGATGACGTCGTTCTCGGCGGCGTGAGGGTAGGGCAGCTCGGTCAGGGACAGCCCGTAGCCATCGGCCTCGCGGTCCCGGACAGTGATGGCACGCATTTGAAGATCCTTCGCACTGGTCGTAGTGATGGTTCTCCTCCGACCGTAGGCAGACGTGGCCCGCGATCGCTGGGCCATTCCGAGGTGGTTTCGATGGGCCACCTGCGCAGCCCGGCAGGTCACTGAGGTGGACGGCGGGCGTGGGTGGGCGTGCGCCGTCGGCTTGCTACGGTCGGCTGGTGCTTGTCCGCCGTCGGTCTGTCCTTCTTGGTATGGCCTCTATACCTCTGCTTGCGGCGTGTGGGGAGACCGCGGACAAGACCGCGCCGAAGTTGATGCTCGAGAAGGTTTGGCAGGAGCGGCTGGTGACGCCGTGGCCGGCTCTGCCGGGGCGGGTGCGGTTGGTGGGTGACGCCGTGGTGATGGTTGACGGCACGGGGACGGAGAACGCTCGGGTCTGCTGTTTCGGCGCGGCGGACGGTGCGCGGAAGTGGGTAATCGACGACAAGTTGCCGATGTCGGTGCCGGAGCTGGGGACTGTCTGGATTTGTGCCGTCGGCCCGGGATTTCTGGGGAACTCGCCGACACTGGTTCAGCGGCCGGCGGTCCGGCCTGCCGGCGACGTCCTGCCGGTGTCCGTTGCGTCCGCACCCAGGGGTACGACGACGAGTGGGGTCGTCGGCGTCGACGTCCGAACAGGCGATCCGGTCTGGGGTTTTCGGGCCGTGGCGACGCCGTCCAACGATCGCACGATGGTCACGGCGGTGGCGGAGTCCGTCGTACTCGCGACCGTCAGCGCGCCCTTCGGTCCTGGCTGGCCGAGCAATGCCCCGTCGCCGACCACGATCGCGCTCGACGCCAAGACCGGCGCCGAGCTGTGGCGTGACGCAGACGTCGTCGGCGTCTCGGGCGATGGGAACTCGGTCGTCGTCGCGAAGCGGGCGACGGGGTTCTGGCAGATGGAGGTCCGGGACGCGCGGACCGGAAAGGCTCGATGGACCGGTACGCATCAGTCGCGCGGACCGCACGAACACAAGGGAACGGCCGCAGACCACACCGTGCTGCAACACGCGGACCGCACGGATGTCGACGTGATCCGGTTGTCCGACGGCAAGCCACTCGTTTTCGAGACCGACAGCGTGCCGGCCGTGGTGGCGAGCGATCCACCGTTGCTTGTGTGGGACAGCGGACCCGCCTGGTGGGCGAAGGGCCCCAACGGTTTCGTCACCCAGGCATTGCCCGAAGGCTCGCCCACCAAGGGGAAGCATCGGCCCAAGGGCCTGGAGTTCACCGCGACGTACGGCGTCGGACCGTACATCTGGGGCGTGTACCAAGACACGCAGGAAAGCCAGGCGAACGACCGTCTCGTAGGGACGATCGCGGTGGACCGCACCGGCGCACCATGCTCGCCGAACCTGCAAGGCGTGGCCCTCGCCGACGTTTCCGAGAAGTGGCTGGTCGTCGGCCGAGCGGGGTACGTCGAGGTCCACCGGGTCAAGCCCGCTTGAGACGGGCCCGCAGCGGTGGGATCAGTTGCTCTCGGCAAAGGAATCTCGGCGGGCGGTTCCGCGGGTCAGGGCCAGGTGGCCGCCGAGGAAGCCCGCGCCTGCGATGACCAGGTTGCCGGCCAGGGCGAGCTTCGTGCCGGTCCGGTGCCTGCCGCGCAGACGTGCGACGACCGAGCCGGCGAAGAGGGCGATCGCAGCGTCGGCGCCGAGCGCGTGGATCGCGCCGATCCGGCGTTCGGCGCCGGACAGCTCGGACCAGTCGGCCGCGCCGGCGATGGCCGTCGGCACGGAAGCCAGCACCCCGAGCCCGGCGAGGATCCCCGCCCCACGACGCGACTGGGATCCACCAGCGAGGTCGAGAAGGGTCGTGCCGAGCCAGCACCCGGTTGTCACGTCGGTGAGCGAGGGATGTATCGAATGACCGAGTACGTCGGTGTGTAGCGGACTGCGTCGTGCCCAGTCCATCAGCGGCGCATAAGCCAGCTCCTGAGCGCGCGCCAAGCGCTCAGAGAGCGAGCTTTCACCCACCGCGCGAACCGCGCGCTGCGGCAACGGTTTGGACGCCACGATCCTCAAGATACGCGCACGCCTGACACCCCCGGAAGCACTTGGTCGGTGGTGGGTTGGAGCGCCGGCTGGTTCAGTTCGGCCAGGTGGGGTTGCGGCCGAGGTGGGCGACGATGTGGTCGAGGGGGTCGTTGCCGGACCACGGTACGTCGGGGGCGAACGGCGTTCCCGGGGTGAGGCGGACCTCGCCCGTCGGCACCACCTGGGCCACGTCCTGCGCCGCCTCGAGCGTGGCGGGGGCGAAGGTCACCGTCGTACCGAGCGACTTCGCGACGTCCCAGCTGTGGACCACGTAGTCGATGAAGTGGAAGCTGATCGCCTGGGAGCCGGGGAACGCGGCGTCGGGGCCGAACTCGGCGAGTGTGAACGTCCGCTCCGCGACTCCCGGCTGCGCGAACGCGTCCAGGACATGCTCGGCGGATTCGACGTACGCCTTCACCGGGTCGTCGCCGAGATCGCGGACCTTCCAGATCGCCGGGTCGGACTCACCGCGGGAGGCGGCCGCGAAGCCGTAGTGCTGAGTGGCCATGTGGGCGAGCAGACCGTAGAGGGTCCAGGCGCGGCACGGGGTCGGCCTGGACAGGTCGTCGGTGGTCGCGGTCGAGACGAGCTCGATGCTGGCCCGGACGGCCTCGGCGTCGAGCTGAACGTAGTCAATAGTAGGCATGCGCCTATCGTAAGCGCCAGCATATGATTGCGCCAGTGCTACCTTTCCGGGCATGGCAACCGAGCGACCCGACCTCGCCGCGATGCTGTATCCGCTGGTGCGGGAACTGATCGCGCTCGAACTGCCCGTGCTCGCCGCGCACAACGTTTCGATGTGGGGCTACTCGGTGCTCACCGCGCTCGACGACACCCCGGTCCGGACCCAGGCCGCGCTCGCCGAGGCGATCGGTGCGGACAAGTCCCGCATCATCGGCACCCTCGACGAACTCCAGCAGGCCGGCCTGATCGAGCGCACCCCGGACCCCGCCGACCGCCGCGCCCGCCTGCTCTCGATCACGCCCCAGGGCCGCAAGGTACGTCGTACCGTCCGCAAGGAAATCCAGGCGCAGGAGGAACAGGTCCTCACGACGCTCGCGCCGGCCGACCGCAAGACCTTCGTCCGCATCTTGCAAGAACTGCACGCTTCACGCTGACGATGGAGGCCGATCCCTCGCGCGGGTGATCCGAGCGCGGCCGAGGCTCAACAGACTGGCCGTATGAGACGAGCGGTCGTGGTGTGGGCGGTGGCGTACGGCGTGCTGCGGATCTGGTTCGCGACCGGTCACGCACCCGAGTGGAAGTTGCCCGGCGACGATCTGCTGGTCCCGAACTGGGTCTCGGTGATCGGCTGTCTGGTCACCGCGCTCGCCGTGATTCGCATCCGGCCGTGGTTGCTCTGGGCGCTCGCCGCGGGCTGGCTCGCCGCGGCCGGGTTCATCCTGCTCGACCTGGTCGCCACCCTCCTGCCGGGTCTCGGCATCCCGATCGACGTGCCCGGGATGCTCAGCCGACTGGGCGCGGTCGCCGGCGCCGTACTGCTCGGCCGCCTGGCCAAATCCCACCAGTCCGAGGCCAAGCCCTGGCCGCACTGGGTCTCGACCGCGGGCGCGTGTCTGGCGGCCGCCGGGTGCCTGACCAGGTTGGCGGCGCAAGCAGCCGTCGGCTTCGAGAAGGTGCCGTACGGCGGCAACCTGTCGATCGTGCTCTTCGAAGGCGGCTTCGTCCTCGCGGGAACCGTCCTCCCGTTCCTCCTCGTGCACCGCATCGGCCGGTACTTCCCGCGCTGGCTCCTACTGCTTCCCGGCTACACGATCGGCGCCGGCATCACGGCGTACTTCACCGTCGGGCTGCTCCAGATGATCGTGAACGCGGTCCAGGGCGAGCCCGTGTACGGCGATGTCGGACTCCCGGACAGCTTCTTCTGGGTCGCGGTCCCGGCGTACGTCGCCTGGGGTGCGGGGCTGACGGTCGCCGCCCGGGGGTACCAATTCGCGACCCGAAAGACAACCGATTCGGAATGTGAGCTTCACATCACTCAGCGTTGAACCAAGTAGAGCGTTGAATCGTTCGAACCAGGCACAGACCACAACCACGCCGCGAGGAGTGAGGCCCTGTGCAGGTGCTTGAGCGTTTTCAGAAAGAAGTCATCGGCGTCTTCCGGATCGTCGTCGGGTTCCTGTTTGCGACCCACGGCGCGGCCGCGCTGTTCGGCGTCCTCGGCACTGAACAGGTCGACGCCTTCGCCTGGCCGTCCTGGTGGGCGTCGTTGATCCAGGCGGTCGGCGGTGCGCTGGTGATGATCGGCCTCGGCACCCGGTACGCCGCGCTGCTGTGCTCCGGATCGATGGCCTACGCGTATTTCAGCGTGCACCAGGCGGGTGCTTTGCTGCCCGTGCAGAATGGTGGCGAGAAGGCGGCCCTGTTCTGCTTCGCGTTCCTGCTGATCGCTGTCCTGGGCAACGGTGCCTGGTCGGTGCAGCGGGCCGCTGCCGCGAGCAAGTAGCCCGATGTCCGACCCGCACAGAGCAGGAGCGCCGATGGCCGACGACCGGGCGACGCTGCTGCGTGAGCTGCACGATGTGCACGCTCCTGCGCTGTGGCGGTTCGTCGTCCGGCTGACCGGCGACGACCGGCTCGCGGAGGACGTCGTCCAGGAGACCCTGCTGCGGGCCTGGCGGCGACCGAACATCCTGGCCGAGGACGAGGCGGGCGCCCGGGCCTGGCTGTTCACGGTGGCGCGCAACCTCGTCATCGACGACCGGCGCAGCGCCCGGGTCAGCCGGGAGGTCGCCAGCGACGACCTCCCGGAGAGCCCGAGCGCCGACCACGCGAACGCCGTACTGGATGCCTGGCTGGTAGCCGAGTCGCTGGCTCAGTTGTCGGAGGAACATCGGCAGGTGATCGTTCGTGCGTACTACGGGCGCCGTACGGTCACCGACATCGCCGAGGAGCTGGACATCCCGTCGGGCACCGTGAAGTCGCGGCTGCACTACGGGCTGCGGGCGTTGAAGCTCGCTCTGCAGGAGAAGGGGGTGACGAGCCAGTGAGCGACCCGTACCGGGAGTGGGACGCTGCCTACCTGCTCGGCGCGCTGTCGGCGAAGGACCGGCGCGTGTACGAGGAGCATCTGCACGCCTGTGAGGAGTGCTCGGCCGGGGTCGCGTCCCTGGCCGGCATCCCGGGCGTGCTGGCGGCCTTGCCGGCCGACCGGGCGCTGGCCACCATCCCGGCGGAACCGCCGAATCTGCTGCCCGGTCTGGTCCGGAACGTTCAGCGTGACCGGCGCCGCCAGCGGATCCGGGTCGGTGCGCTGACGACCGGGATCGCCGTCGCGGCCGCCGTCATCGGTGCGCTGATCATCGTCCCGCTGACCCGCGACGAGCCGAAGGGCGACTACGTCGTACTCGCCCAGACGGTGTCCAGCAAGCTGTCCGCGGACGCCCGGCTGGTGCCGGAGCCGTGGGGTACGACGATCGAGATCAGCTGCCGGTACGACGAACTCGCGACGCCGAGCGAACGCGCCCGCGGGTACGAGTTGTACGTAACGGACACGTCCGGAAAGATCGAGCTGATCGCCAGCTGGACGTCCGCACCCGGGACGACGGTGAAGCCGGCGGCGACCACGAAGCTGCAGCGCAACGAGATCAAGGCCCTGGACATCCGCAGCTCGGAAACCGGTCGCGTGCTGCTCGCTGTTCGTTTCTGATCGTGCATGACCGTAGCCCGTCGGGGCACCTGTTGGGGCACGAGCGGTGGTCGCTCGAGAGGCTGCCGATCCAGGCCCCGGTGTTCAGGGACGTGCACCGGGGCCGCGTACGTTCGTGACCAGGTTGCAAGAAAATTCTTCCGATTCTGTAACACTCGGCCCGTCACCGGCGATACACCGTGTGTAACGCCACTGAGGATCCCGTCCCAGGCCGTCCGCCCGAAGGGTCTGGGGCGGGGTTCTCGATGCTTCTGAGGCGCCCAAGCAGCGTTACGAACGAAGGCCCCCGGTGACTCATCACCCCGGGGGCCTTCGTATCGTGCGCGTTCCCTCCCTAGGACGCTTGTTCAGTCGGGCCGTTCGACTCCGGGAGAGCGATCCGGTCCGCCGGGAGGCGTTCCGTCCGCTCGTTGCCGTCGTCGCCCTCGTACTGCACCAGAGCGGTCCATCCCGATTCCTCGTGGTCGCGGCCGATCAGCCAGCCGCGACGCCACTTGCCATCCGCCAGGACGACAACATGGCTGGGCAGAGGGAGTCGGGACACCAGATCGGTGCCGGGCTCGAACTCAGTCATGGCCGAAGGCTAGGGGGTTTCGGAGCCGAGCGCCTCCCGGACGCGTGTTACTTCTGTGTTTCACGCGGGCCGGGCTGCAATTCTTTGACAACTCTCACAGGCAACCCGAACGCTTGAACCGAACCGGACACCTTCAAAGCGCGACCGCCCGGGATATGCGTCACCCAGTCGTTCCGTAACGCGTGCCTGCACAACGCCGCCCCGACTGCGCCGGCGAGATGCGGGCGGCGTTCGGTCACGTCCAGACACGACCTGATGGCGGGCCGGCCGCGTCGTACGTCGACTTCGATGCCGAGATCTTCCAACCAGGCTTGGCCTTCCGGCGTCAACGCGATCCCCTCCGACCAGTCGATCAGGCCACGCTCGGTCATCGCGTCGGCGAGCGCGACGCCGAGCTTGCCGGCCAGGTGGTCGTAGCAGGTGCGCGCCCGCGCGAACGCGTCCCGCTTGCTCACCGCGGCCAGGCTGTTCGCGACTTCTTCACGACGTGGTGCCAACGCGGCGAGACCTTCGAGCAACTCGGCCGTATCCGGTCCGGCGAGCTTCACGTACCGGTGCCGCCCCTGCCGCACCTCGGTCAGCAACCCGCCGCCGACCAGCTGATTCAGGTGCTCACTGATCGTCGGCCGCGAAACTTTCGCCAACCTGGCAAGCTCGCTGGCAGTCCAGGCCCGCCCGTCGAGCAACGCCAGACAAACCGTCGCCCGAGTCCCGTCGGCCAACATCCGAGCCCACCCCGCCAACTCCTCACCCTCAGCCGTCATACCCCCATCATCCCGCTCCCACAGTTAGGCATCCGCCGAACGGTCTCGTGTCTAGCGTCGGTTTACGTGACTCATCTGACGATCGAACCTTCCATCCTGTACGTCGGTACGCCGGTTGCCCTGCTCACGACCGTGAACGAGGACGACACCGTCAACCTTGCCCCGATGTCGTCGGCCTGGGCGCTCGGCGACGTTGTCGTGCTTGGGGTCGGTGTCTCGGGACAGACTGCGATCAATCTGCGTGCGAGGCCGGAGGTGGTGATCAACTACCCGTCACCCGAGCAGTGGGAGTCGGTCGAACGCCTCGCCCCGTTGACGGCGGCCGACCCGGTCCCGTCCCACAAACAGGCCCGCTTCCGCCACGAACGCGCCAAGTTCACCGCATCCGGCCTGACCCCCGTCCCCTCCGAACTCGTCACCCCACCCCGAGTCGCCGAATGCCCACTCCAATTCGAGGCTACGGTCTTGGAGGCGGATCTAGATGCTAAAGGCAACTTCCTGATCGCACAGGCCCGTGTCGTCCGAGTACACGCCGCCAGAGAGATCGTCGTACCAGGCACCTCGCACGTAGACCCCGCAGCCTGGTCACCCCTCATCTACAACTTCCGCCACTACTACGGCCTAGGCCCCGAACTAGGAGAATCCTTCCGCACCGAAACCCCAAGGTAGGCGGCCGAGGCTGGGTGTGTGCTCCCGCTCTCGGTGGTCGGGTTACTGAGCGGCTTTGCGGCGCAGCCGGGTCACTGCGGCGAATCCGGCTCCGGTGACGGCGATCCCGCCGACTGTTCCGGCGCCGAGCTGCAGCAGGTCCAGATCGAAGCCGCTGTCCGCGGGGCGCGTCGATGATGGGTTGGCGTTCGCACCGAGCTCAGGTTTCGTGATTGCGCTGGCCGGCGCGGTGACGGCCAGCGGGAGGCCGGCGATGCCGATCGTTGCGGCAATGGTGGCGATTCTGGTGATGGTCTTGATAGCCATTGGAATTCGACTCCTCATGAGTTGGACTTGCCAATGACTGTCCGAGATGAGGAGCACCGCCGACATCGGGCATCCGCGCACAAATCTGCCGTCGTTCGCCTTATGCCGCTGTCATTTGGAGCGGCAGTGCCTTAGTTGCGGTCGCGTGCGCCAAGCCGGGCTGCGGCGCCGGTTGGTGGGATCGCCAGGTGAGGGCTTTCTCGCCACAGGACGGGGGCGCATGATGGTGTATGGCCGACTTGATGGTCGGACGCGGAGATGAGGCTCCGGTACTGCGGGGATTGATCGCTGATCTGGCGGAGCGCTCAGCAGCCGTGGTGGTTCGGGGTGAGGCGGGCATCGGTAAGACGCTGCTCGTCCGGAGAGTTCTGGACGAGCAGGCTGGTAGCGGTGTGCGGATCTTTCGCGGCGCCTGCGCGCCGATGTCGAGTGCGACCGCCTACAGCGGCCTGGGCGCCACTGTGACGGCTGCGCTGAGCCAATCGGCAAACAGTCAGTTCCCGTCGGCTGCTGCGGCTCGAGCATGGTCGATGCAGACCCTTGCCGGAGTGCTCGACGACGGGAAACGGAGCACGGTTCTGCTGGTCGAGGATGTTCACTGGGCGGATTGGTCCACGCTCGACCTCCTTGCCCACTTGACACGTAACCTGCCTGAGCGACGGTTGCTGGTCCTGCTGACGTGGCGCGACGAGACAGTCGAGCCCGACCGCCTGACCTGGCTGGGGGAGGTACTTCGAACCCCGGGGCTCGTCGATCTACCGCTTCGCCGGCTGACCGAGCAGGAGACGTTGCGACAATTGCGCGCTCTCCAACCCAACTGCACGGCGGAGACGATCGCTACGGTTTACGGGCGCAGTGCAGGCAATCCGTACCTGAACGTCGAACTCATCCGCGGGGACCTGACGGTCCCGGCTTCGTTGCGCCAGTTGCTGCTGGCGCGTCTGCAGGCACTCTCGCCGACGGCTCGCGCAGTCGTCGCGGCCACTGGCTCACTTGCTCGCGCTCTCGATGACGATGACCTGCTGGCGGCGGCTGACTCTGCCGCCGACGCCGTCCGAGAGGCCTGTGAGTCCGGCCTGGTGATCCGCGACTCGGAGGTCGGCTGCGCTGCGCGGCACCCGGTGATCGCCGAGGTCGCCTACGACCAGTTGCTGTCCTCGGAACGTCGCGACCTGCATGCGCGACTCGCGAAGCATTTGTCCGAACGCATTGGCGGCGACACCACCGCATCGGTGATCGCCGAGGTCGCCGAGCAGTATCGCCGCGCGAACGATCGAGATGCGGCGTTCAGTTGGGCTCTGATGGCGGCCCGTGCGGCCGAGAAGGAGTACGCGTTCGCGGAGGCCGGCCACTGGTTCTCCGTTGCGTCGTCGTTGTGGAGGCCGTCGGACCTGGCCGATGACCGGGTGCCGCCGCGCCTTGTGCTCGCCGAGCGGGCGGCTTCGCTGCTGAGCGGCGCCGGCCGGCATGTCGAGGCTCTCGCTTTGCTCGACGCGGCGGTGACTGATCGCGACACCGAAGTCGGCACGCTCGCGGCCCTGCTGATGCGTGGCACGCTGCGCGGACTGACCGACGACCTCGCGGGCGCGATGGCGGACCTGCAGCGAGCGCGGCGTCTGGTGTCAGCCGGTGACGACCGAACTCTTGGCCAGGTTTACATCTCGCACGCGATGATGCTGCGCGGCTACGCGCACACCGCTGAGACCGCTGAGGCGGCCCAGGCGGCGCTGGAGCATGCGACCAAAGCCGGTGACACCCGGACGATCGGGCAGGCGCGGTCGATGCTGGGAGCGGTCGCCGCCATCGAGGGCCGGCTCGACAAGGCGTTCGAAGAGGCTGTGGCAGGGCTCAAGATCGCTCGCGACCTCGCCGAACCCGAGGACCTGGCCATGGCGGCGATGCACCTGACCTTTGTGCACGGATTGCGCAACGACACCGACCAGGTGGTGGCGGTCGCGGACACCATCCAGAGCGAGCTACGGCACTTGATGGTCAACGAGCACTGGGTAGAGGGCATCCTCGAGAGCAATGCCGTCTACAACCTCTATCTCGCTGGTCGGTGGGACGAAGCGCTGGACAGGGATGACAACAAGGGCCGTCTCCCGTCCGGACCGGCGTTCAAGGACTCCCAGCTCGCGCTGATCCATCTTGCACGAGGGAACCTCCAGAAGGCCGTCGAACTGATGCACGGGCAAGAGGTGTTCGCGGTCGACGACCAGCCCCAGGACAAGAGTGACTACGCCGAGACCATGGCCCTGGTGCGTCTCGTCCAGCATCGCCCGCGCGAGGCCCTGGCTCTTGTCCTCGACTCCGCCGAACTCAGCCACGACACCGAAGACGAACCGATGGCCGGCTCGCTGCTGTGCATCGGTCTCGAGGCAGCGGTCGCAGCGCAGTCAGCTGACGGCTTCGATCGACTTGTGGCGCTCTATCGGCGTGCCGTTTCTGGGTTTGCGGCCGGAGCGCTGGCTGCGGTTGTCGACGGTGAACGATCCCGGATCCGCGGCACGCCCGACCCGGCGGCGTGGCTTACCGCAGCACAGGAATGGGCGTCACTCGGCCGGCCGTACTGGGAGGCGCAAGCCCGGCTGAGGGCAGCCGAAGCGCTGCTGGCCCAGCGCAGGCAAACCGGCGCTCGAGGCCGTGCGACGGCCGAGCTGGAAACGGCGCGGCAGATCGCAGACCAGCTCGGTGCGGAGCCGCTGCTCAGCCGAATTCAGGCGCTGGCGAAGATCGCTCGGGTCCATCTCGACGACTCCGCGACCGAGCACCACGAGCGCCGCGGTGCCACCGCGGATCCACAGTCACTGTTGACCGAGCGTGAGCGGCAGGTGCTTGCCTTGGTTGCTGCTGGGCGGACGAATCGTGAGATCGGCGCGACGCTCTACATGAGCCCCAAGACTGCCAGCGTGCACGTCACGCACATCCTCGAGAAGCTCGGCGTACAGAGCCGCGTCCAAGCCGCCGCCGAGGCAGTCCGGCTCGACCTGACGGACCACCCGGAATCATCCACCTGAGGGTAGCTGTCACGACGGTCAGCTCGATGCAGGGCGCCGGCCCGGTAGTCGCCCGAGCGCGCGTAGCTGCCTTGGACGAGGAGTGGAGCGACGAGGTGGCGGCTGCGTGGCACGCGTGAGGTTGACGCGTTAGACCAGGCGGAGGTGGTCTATTTCTTCTTCGTTGAGGATTACGTCCAGGGATGCGAGTGCGTCGGGGAGGTCTGCTGGGGGGATGTTGCGTTCGGTGGTGTGGCCGTTGGCTTGTTCGGTGGTGAGGGTGTTGCCTACCAGGCGGCGTACGACGCCTTCGGCTACGCGCATTACTACGGGGCGGCCGGTGAAGGGGGACTTCGGGTGGGTTGAGACGTAGTGGTGGTAGACCTCGTAGTCGATGGGGCGGACCGGCTCGTCGTTCGACGCGTGCTGGGGGACCCACCCGTCCGCGGTCTGTTTCGACAGGGTCCACAGGTCGCCGTCGAGCGTGAGGCGGTGGTCCCAGCCCGCTTGGTCGACGACGGCGCCGTCCTTCAACGGGGTCGGGTACAGCTGGCCGGCCCCGAATCCCACGTCAGCCAGGAACTCCTGCCCGTCGACGCCCACCTTCAGCAGTGCATGCGTCCGCGGTCCGGCCTTGTGCGGTTGCACCCGGGCGACCCGGCGTACGACGTCGAATCCGAGCTGCTCGAGCGCGGCGCCGAACAGCAGTGCGTGCTCGTAGCAGTACCCGCCGCGTTGCCGGCCGACCAGCTTGGCCTGGATCGCGTCGAGGCCGATGCCGGGATGCGTGCCGAGGATCACGTCGATGTTCTCGAACGGGATCGCCAGCACGTGTGCCCGATGCAGGCTCCGCAACGCGGCGGCGGACGGGCGCACCCGGTCGTGCCCGATCCGGGCGAGGTAGGCATCCAGGTCCAGGTCGTCGATGTTCCACATGCCCGCTACCTCAACACTTCCAGTTCACTTGAGGTCAAGCTCGGTGAACAAGGTCAGCTGGATGCCGCCCGGGGTTTCGAGGCGGGCGTTCAGCGAGTTCCACGGCGTACGGGTCGGCTCCGCGATCACGTCAGCGCCGGCGTCGGCCAGCCGCGTCGTTGTCTCAGCCGAGTCGGCGACCTCGAGCGCGACTCGGAACTTGCCGGCGACCCGCCGCCCGACCTCGACCTCGTCGATGTACTCGGCCTGAGCGGTATTCGCGATCTCGAGCGTCGCCCGACCGGCCTCGAGGATCATCACCTGAGCATCCCCTGTCGTGTAGGACTCGCGCTCCGGCAACCCGAGCGCGTCTCGGTAGAACGCCACCGCGGCGTCGTAATCGTCCACCGTCACAACCAGCCGCAGCTCTTTGACACTCATCCAGCCAGTATCTACAACCGCGACACCTGGTAGTGCACAATCAGCCAACCATCGTCCGTCCGCCGGAGCAGCACGCTCAGATTGACGGTCAGCGTAGGCCGGTCGGTGAACCTGAAGTCGACCGTCAGGTACCCGAGCAGCAGGTCGTCGCTCAGCTCGCGCGTCTCCAAGATCTGGTACTGCGGCGACAGGCCGAGAGGCTGTGAGTCGTAGTACTCCGCGACGGTGTCGCGACCGACGCCGTACGGATGCAGGCCCTGGAAGATGGCGTCCTTCGTGAAGAGGGCGGCGACGCGTTCGGGATCGTGGTCGTCGATGCCTGACTTCCACTGGTCCAGGACGTCGGTGAGGATGGCGTTCATGTGAGTCTCCTAAGGGGATGGCGAACCAGGAGCGCGGCTGCCGCGGCGAGTGCCACGACGCCGGCGCTGACCAGGAGCGCCTGGTGATATCCGTTGTGTAGTAGGGGTCCGACTGCCAGGGGTCCAACGATCTGGCCGAGGCTGTAGCCGGTCGTGAGGATGGCGACCGCGTGCGGCACGCGGAGTTCGGTGCCGATCGCGATTGCCAGGTTGGCGACGCCTAGGAACGTGGCGCCGAAGAGGGCGGCGGAGGTCAGCGCGGCAGCGACGCCGTGCACAAATGTCGGCAACGCGATACCAACTCCCTGGAGCGTCAACGCCGCCAGCAGGAGGGTCGACCGTGACCAGCGGCGGCTGAGGTGAGCCCAGGCCGCGGTCGAAGGTACGGCGGCGATACCGACGAGGATCCAGGCGCCGTTGCCGACCGGACCGGAGGCGGTTTCGTTGATCGCGGCCACGAGGAACGTACCGGCGATGATGTAGCCGATCCCCTCCAAGGTGTAGCTGGTGAGAAGTGCGGTGAAGTCCCGGGACCGGGTTGCGCGTTCAGTGGTCGACAGTGTCGGCGATCCGGTCAGGTGCCACGCCGGGAGCGTGCAGGCGATCATCAGCAGGGCCGTGATCCACCACGCCGTACGCCAGTCGCCGCCGACCAGGACCGCGCCCGAGAGTGCGATGCCGGCGCCGACACCGCCGAAGGTCCAGCCGACATGGTGGCTGTGCAGCCGGGGGAGTACGGCGCTGACCGCGATCACGAACACCAAGGCGCTCGCGATCCCCGCGATCAGGCGCAACCCCAGCCAGAGCGAACCGTTCCGGCTCAGTGGCATCAGGGCAAGCGTCGCGGCCAGGATCAGGAGCGACACGCGAAGCGCCCAGCGGGAGTGGAGGAGCCGCGGCGCGACCATCGCCGCCAACGCACCGGCGAGGTAACCGGTGTAGTTGGCCGTTGCGAGGGCCGCGCCGAGTCGCGGTGACAGGCCGGCCTGCGTGTGCATCAGCGGCAGGATCGGCGTGTACGCGAACCGGCCGATGCCCATCCCGCCGGCCAGCGCCGCCGCGCCCTGACCCGCCAGGCGCCACTGCTTCATGTCAGTGACCAGCCTGCTGGCCGCCGTCCACGTGCAGCACCTCGCCGGTCACGAACTTCGCGTTCTCCAAGTACGTGACCGCGTCGACGATCTCCTCGATCTCGCCGAGCCGGCCGACGGGGTGCAGTGCGGCGAGGAACTCGTGCGTTTCCTCAGGGTGCATCGGCGTACGGATGACGCCTGGTGCGACGGCGTTGACGCGGATGTTGCGGGTCGCGTACTCGGTGGCGAGCGACTTGGTGGCGGAGTTCAGGCCGCCCTTGGTCAGCGCGGCCAGGACGGCCGGAACACTGCTGAAGCCGCGGTCCGCGAAGGTGGTGGTGATGCTGACCACGTGGCCGCCGTCGGGGTTCTCGAGCATCGCCGCGATCGCACGGCGCGTGATGTCGAAGAAGCCGCGCAGGTTCAGGCCGGTGGCCAGGTCGTAGTCCTCGTCGGTGTAGTCGGTGAACGGCTTCGCGACGAAGACGCCCGCGTTGTTGACCAGGGTGTCGATCCGGCCGAAGGTGTCGAGGCCTTGCTCGATCACCCGGGCGCCCACGCCCGGCTCGGCGAGATCGCCTTGTACGGTCAGCACCTCGGGGTCGTCGGCGCGGTCGATCGTGCGCGAGTTCGCGACGACGGCGTAGCCGAGTTTGCGGTACGCCGTGACGAGCCCGGCGCCGATGCCCTGGGACGCTCCGGTGATCACGGCGACTTTGCGGTGGTTCATGGTTCTCGCTCTCCTCGAGTGGATGTACTTCGATCGTTGTCGAACCATGGGCGCTTTTCCACGACCGGTTTGCTCCCAGCTGATAGGCGCGGCCTACTACGCTGCAGGCGTGGAGCTGCGCCAGTTGCGGTACTTCGTGGCGGTCGCCGAGGAGCTGAACTTCGGGCGGGCCGCGGCCCGGTTGCACATCGCCGGCCCGTCGCTGTCGCAACAGATCAAGGCGCTCGAGCGCGATCTCGGCGTACGGCTGTTCGAGCGCGATCGCCGAACCGTGCGGTTGACCGCGTTTGGCGAGACGTTGCTGCCGCAGACGCGGGCGTTGCTCGAGCAGGCCGACACGTTGCGACGTACCGCTCGGGGGTTCGTGGCGAGTGAGCCGGTGCGGTTGGGTTACGTCAGCTGGCGGCCGGCGGATCTGGCGGAGCGGGTGTCCGGGGTCGCGCAGCTGCTCGTGGATGCCTGGGTGATGCCGTCGCACACGCAGGCCGGGCGAGTCGCGGACGGCAGCATCGACCTGGCGATCTGCTGGGTGCGCGCGACCGACCTCGCCGAGCAGGAACTGGCGGGCTCGCTGCTGGGTGCAGACCGGTTGTTCGCGTTCTCGATCGGTGACGACTCGCCCGTGCGGGCGCGCGACACGGTCGTGCTGGTCGACGCGGATACCGAAGCGTGGGCTTCGTGGAACATCTACGCGGTGGAGTTCGCCCGCGCCACTGGAGCGTCAGTGGTCCGCATCGACGACCACGGCATCACCGGTCCTGCCTTCTACGACCACGTACGCCGTCTGGGACGCCCGGTCGTCAGCTCGCCGAAACGGGACGCGACCCCGCTCCCGCGCGACTTCGTACGCCGGACGGTCGTCGACCCGATCCCGTTGTGGACTTGGGCTTTGGTGGCACGACAGGACGAGATGCGATCCGCCGTGCTCGCGACCGTTGAGGCGCTGACGCGGGATGTGAAGGTGGAGTTCGATCCCCGCGCGTGCTGGTTGCCGGCCGACGACCCGTTCCGCGCAGAACTCGGCGCGTGACGGACGCCCAGGCCATCACAATGCCCCGCGCCGGCGACGTGCCCGCGGGAGTCGGCCCGGTGGGCGCGATTGTGATGGCCTGGGCGTCCGGCTACCAGGCCTTGGTCAGGGCGGTGGTGTTCGGGGACGACGTCAGGCGGTAGCCCGTGTGCGCGGAGAACTCGGCGGAGAGGGCGAAGCGGTCGCCGCGGACGATGGTATGCCGCCACTCGACCGGGCGGTTCTGCGCGGTGCCCTGGCGGATGATCGAGAAGACCGCGGCATCGTCCGGGCAGTGCAGGAGTGCGCGCTCGGCGGGGCTCGGGTTCATCGCCCGGATGTCCTCGCGTCCGTGGTCGAGGTTGATGCCGGTGCGTTCGGCCAGCTCGTTGTAGAGGCTGGTGTGGGTGAAGTCCGCGTTCAGCAGCGGCTCCGCGAGGGCGGCGGGCAGCCAGACGCGATCGAGTGCGAGCGGCTCGTCACCGGCGTACCGGAGACGCTCGAGGTAGAGCAGCGGGATCGACCCTTCGAGGTCGAGGCGGGCGGCGACCACACCGTCCGCGCGGAGATCGAGTGCCCGTACGACGCTGTGCTGCGGCAGGCCCGATTCCTCGACGGAGGAGAACAGGCTGTAGAGCGCGCCCATCGGCTGCCGGATCTCCGGTGCGGTCGCGACCCGGGGCTGCCGGCCGCGCTCCGCGACGATCAGCCCGTCGGTGCGGAGCTGCCCGAGTGCCTGGCGGACGGTGTGCCGGCTGACCGCGTACTCCTCGACCAGTGCGAGCTCGCCCGGGAACGCGTCGTCGAACTCCCCGGAGCGCAGCCGGCGTACCAGATCCTCCTGCAGTTGCTTCCACAACGGATCTCCACCGGCCCGGTCGAGCCTGCGTACGGTCACCCAGTTCCTCCCAGTTGCCAAATGTCCGGTCATCTCCTACCGTGAATGTACGTACATTTCTCGCAGGAGGGAACCGGCTAGTGGTGCAGCTTGAGGTTAGGCCACCTCACCGCCACCCCGCCGCTCCCACGGTCCGTCGCCTCGGGTCTGCCGTACGGCGGCTGCGCGGGTTGTGGATCGTGCTCCTGGTAACCGCTGTCGCGGTCCCGCTCGGGCGGCTCGTGCCGCTCGTCGGCGGACCGGTCTTCGGGATCCTTCTCGGAGTGATCGCGGGCAGTGTGATCCCGGCGCTGCGCTCGGAGGTCTGGCGGCCGGGGTACGACTTCGCCTCGAAGACATTGCTCCAACTGTCGATCGTCGTACTCGGCACCGGACTGTCGCTGCAGCAGGTCGCGCGCGTCGGCGTCTCGTCGTTGCCCGTCATGCTCGGCACGTTGGCGCTCGCCCTCGGCGGCGCGTGGTTGTTCGGCCGGATCCTCGGCGTCCGTGGCGACACCCAGATCCTGATCGGCGTCGGTACCGCGATCTGCGGCGGCTCCGCGATCGCGGCCGCGACCGCCGCGATCGGCGCCAAGCGCTCGTCCGTCGCCTATGCGCTCGCGACGATCTTCACCTTCAACATCGTCGCCGTCCTGACGTTCCCGCCGCTCGGCCACCTGATGGGCATGAGCTCGGAGGCGTTCGGGTTGTGGGCCGGTACGGCGATCAACGACACGTCGTCCGTCGTCGCGGCCGGGTACGCGTACAGCCAGGCGGCCGGCGACCAGGCGATCGTCGTGAAGCTGACGCGGTCGCTGACTTTGATCCCGATCGTGCTGACCCTGGTCGCACTGAAGGTCCGGCGCGAGAACCGCGTCGCCCGCGCACTCGACGCCGCGGCCGAGGGGTCGTATGCAGGCGCCACGGCATCGATTCGTAAACCGTTGCCGTGGCGCAAGCTCGTTCCGCTGTTCCTGATCGGCTTCATCGCCGCCGCGGGCCTCCGCTCGGCCGGCGCCGTACCGGAGTCCTGGCTGCCTGGTTTGAGCCTCACCGGCAGCACCCTCATCACCGCCGCGCTCGCCGCGATCGGCCTTTCGCTGCGACCGAGTGAGCTGCGCGACGCAGGACCCAGGCCACTCCTCCTCGGAGCAATCCTCTGGATCCTGGTCGCTGCCGGCAGCCTCGGGCTTCAGTCCTTCTCGTAGGCGGCCTGGCGCTCCTGGACTGCCTTGATCCGCGGTACATCGAGCTTGTTACTGCGATCGAAGTTGTAGATGCCGTTCTCTTCCTGGAACACGTCGGTCAGCTGCGTGTAGCAGTAGCCGAACATCAACTCGTTGTCGAGCAGCGCGTCGACCAGGCCGGCGAAGCGGATGTAGAAGTCCTCTTCGTTCGCGACCCGCTGGCCGTAGCCCCACGAGTCCGCGGAGTTCCCGCTCTTCCCGGCGGCCGCCTTCTCCGCGTTCCACCAGATGCCACCGAACTCGCTGCAGAAGTACGGCTGGCCGTCGTACGCCAACGAGATCGGCTTGCCCTCGGGGCCGCCGGTGTTGCCGTACGGCTTGTCGTTCACCAGATCCGCCATCTGCTTCGCGAACTCGGCCGGGTCCTGCTCGTAGTTGTGCGAGTCCCAGACGTCCGTCTCCGGCACCCGGTGCGAGTATCCGGACGCGTCGAGCACCGGGCGGCTGGTGTCGGCGGCCTTGGTGGCCAGGAACATCGCGCGGGTCACGTCGTCGAGCTGCGTGATCCGGTCGTGCAGCAGTTGGTGCGTTTCGTTCAGCGGGCACCAGCCGATGATGCTCGGGTGGCTGTAGTCGCGTTCGACCGCCTCGAGCCACTGGCCGACGTACGACGCGGTCGGCTGCTGGTTCTCCTTGTCGGTGTTACCGACGCCGGAGCCCCAGTCGCCGAACTCGCCCCAGACCAGGTACCCGAGCCGGTCCGCGTGGTACAGGAACCGCTCCTCGAACACCTTCTGGTGCAGGCGCGCGCCGTTGAACCCGGCCGCCAGGCTGAGCTCGATGTCGCGGACCAGCGCCTCCTCGGACGGCGCGGTCATCAGGCTCTCCGGCCAGTACCCCTGGTCCAGCACGAGCCGCTGGAACACGTGCTTGCCGTTGATCAGGATCGCCTTGCCGTTGATGCTCACCGACCGCAGGCCGGCGTACGAGTCGGCGCCGTCGACCACGTTGCCGTCGGCATCGATCAGCTCGAGGCGTACGTCGTACAGGTGCGGATCCGTGGTGTCCCAGAGGCGGACGCGTTCGGCCGGGACCTGCAGGGTGAGCCGCGGGGCCAGGTCGAGGTCGGCGCGGACCTCGGCGGTGGTCACCTCGCCGTCGGCGTCCTTGAGGACGGCCCTGATCTTGTAGCCGGCCTTGTTCGCCGAGACCGGTACTTCGAGGTGGAACGCGGAGCCGGCCACGTCCGGCGTGATCCGCGGACGCTTCAGGTGCACCGTGGGTACCGCTTCGAGCCAGACGGTCTGCCAGATGCCGGTGGTACGGGTGTACAGGCAGGCGTGGTTGAAGTACAGCTGGCTCTGCTTGCCACGCGCCTGCGGGCCGCGGTGCGTGTCGCGGGCGCGGACGACGATGGTCGCCTGCTCGCCCGGCTTGGCGACGTGGCGCAGATTGGCGCTGAACGGGGTGAACCCGCCGCGGTGCCGGACCACCTCCTCGCCGTTCACCCAGACGGTGGTGTCGTGGTCGACGGCCTGGAAGTGCAGTACGGCGTCCTTGCCGTCCCACTCCGCGGGGATCGTGACGGTGGTGCGGTACCAGACCGCCTCCATGAAGTCGACGTCCTCGATCCCGGACAACTCGGTCTCCGGCGCGAACGGTACGACGATCCGCTGGGACAGCTCGCGTTCACGCAGGCCGCGCTCCAGCCCGGAGTCCGACCGGTCGATCTCGAACTGCCACTCGCCGTTCAGATTCACCCACTCGGGGCGGACGAACTGCGGACGCGGGTACTCCGCACGAGGCTGCGACATTGTTGTCTCCCGTGGTGCTTGATCGGTGGCGGGACACGAGCACTTTACAACGTTGAAATGGCCCCAGCAATGGCCAGTTCCAGTCACTGGAAAGGGGCTGCTCAGGGCTGGGTGAAGAGGGCGGCGTTGAGGAAGTCGGCGGCGAAGGTGCCTTCGCGGTCCGGATGCACGGCGCGGAGCTCGATCGGGGTGAGGGCGCCGAAGATCGCGCGGAGATCCTCGACGGAAAACGTCATACCGCCGTACGTGTCGCCGGTCGTGACGACGTCGAGGTCGCTGGGCATGTCCATCCGCTCGGCGGCGAACGCGACGATCCCGAACCGGCCACCGGGGCGCACGAGCGGGAGGACGCGCTGCAGGTACGTGAGCCGGCGGTGCGGGGCGATGTGGTGGAAGCACCCGGAGTCGTACACCACGTCGTACTCACCAGCCGGCAGCGGATCACGCAGTACGTCGACCGCTGTCAACGTGACCGCGGCGGGCATCGTCGGCCGTAGCGTGTCGAGGAGGTCCGCGGCCAGGTCGATCCCGTCGACGGTCGCGCCCTGCTCGGCGAACCACCTGGTGTTGCGGCCCGCGCCGCAGCCGACGTCGAGAACCCGCGCATTCTCGAGCTCTCCGAGCAGACCTCGCTCGTGCCAGTCGACCAGTGGCTCGTCCGGGAGTTGGGTGGTGAGCGGATGCCCGGGCGTGGTCAGCAAGCCGGTCCAGTACTCGGCGGCGGAGGTGCTGGAGCGGTCTCCTCGCCCACTCGCACTCACCACCTGATCAAGCACATCGAGCAACTGGTCAACTGTGAAAATGCGAGGTCCCGTCACCAGTGAATTCTACCGGAATTCCCTTTGCGTAGCAGCGTGTTCCGGGCTGATCGACGTACTTTCCCCAGGGTGCCGTGCGGGTGTATCCACTCGACTCGTAGAGGGCGATCGCCTCGGGCTGGAGCGCACCTGTGGACAAGCGAAGCGTCGGATAGCCGGCGGTGCGAGCGGCCGTTTCCAGACCGGCCAACAAGGCGCGCGCGTATCCCCGCCCGCGTGCGGCCGGGACGACGTACATCCGCTTCACTTCGCCGTCGCCTGGATGCTCGCTGTCCGGCCCGAACGCCTGTACGGCGCCACACCCGACAGCACGCCGCGCGTCGTCGAGCACCACGAAGTACCGCGCACCGCTCTTGACCTGCGATCGCCCCTCGGCCCCGTACTTCGCGACCAACTCGCCGTACGCCGCCGCCAGCAACTCACCTAGCTCGCGATCCTCTGCCGGCCGCTCCTCCACGATGTGCTCCACCCCCGCATCGTAAAAGCAGGTGAGCCGGTACGGCGGTGCGCCCTAGGCTGTTGCTCGATGCAGCGTTTCTGAAGGTGTAGGTACGTCGTGGCGGGCCCTGGACGGGGTCGGCTCGATCTGGCGTGCCTGCGCCGCGCTTCGACCGTTCTGTCGATCGCGAGCCTTCAGGAGCCTTCTTGTCCGGCATTGTCCTGCCTTGCATTGTTCTGCCCTGCATCACCGATCACCTTGTCCTGCGCACCATCGACGGCGCGGCCGACCTCCTCATCGAGGAACTGCGGGCGATGGCGTCGATCCATTCGATCCGTCAGGCGTCCGTCGACACCGTCGAGTGCACGATCGACGGCCCGCTCGACGAACTCGCCGCCTGTGGTCTGTACTCGACGGTCGCCGTACGTGACCTTGACCAATCGCTGCGAACCGGAGCCCTGAGCAACCTTCCGCATCCTGTCCGGTTTCGGGTCGGGACGGCGGATCCGGCCCAGCGACGAGAGGTGATCAACGCGACCGAGCAACGATTCGGCTGGGTGAACCGGCCGGGCGACTGGGACGTCAACCTCGTCCCGTCCGCCGACGGGTGGATCGCGGAGATCGGTCCGCTGTCGTGGACGCGGCGATTCGGTCTCTTGGAACGGTTGCCCTGGTCAACCAACCTGATCGTCGCCGAGGTGCTGATCCGGTTGGCGAAGATCCGGCCCGGCCAGCGCGTCGTGGACCCATTCTGCGGCACCGGCACCATCCTCCAAGCGGTACGCCGCCAACACCCCACCACCCACCTCCTAGGCCTCGACCACGACCCCCACGCACTCCAGATCGCAGCCGGCAACTCGCCTCGCGGGGGTGAGCTTCCACTCGCTCGGGGCACGGCGGAGGCTCTTCCGCTAGCGTCCGGCAGCGTGGATCGGCTGGTTGCGAATCTCCCGTTCGGCAAGCAGGTCGGCAGTCATCGCGCCAACCGCACCCTCTATCCCGCCGCGCTGGCAGAGATCGACCGGATCCTGACCGCCGACGGTCGCGCCGTCCTCCTCACCGAGGACAAACGCCTGCTCCACAGCGCGATCGAGAGGCAGCGCGCCTTGAAGGTCGTGCGTCAGCGCGTGCTCAGATACAACGGCGCGACCCCGACCGCCTACGTCCTCAGCCGGACCCGTCTAGCCAGAACCACCCCTGCGCGATAACATCGCCAAATGGCGATTGATCAGGTCGAGGTTGACGAGGCGGCTGCGTTGGCGGTGGCCGGTTGTTTGTTCCACGGGTTCAGTGATGCTTCGCGGTTGGCGATCGTCCGGCACCTGGCGCTGGGCGAGCACCGGGTCGTCGACCTGACCGAACACCTGGGTCTGGCGCAGTCGACAGTCTCCAAGCACCTCGCATGTCTGCGCGACTGCGGGCTCGTCGAGTCGCGGCCGCAGGGGCGGGCATCGATGTTCAGCCTGTCGCACCCCGAGGCGACGATGGACCTGCTGGCCGCAGCCGAGCGCCTCCTAGGCCTCACCGGCGACGCCGTCGCCCTCTGCCCGAACTACGGCCTGGCACACGACGCGACCACCGCACCGGAGCCCAGCCATGACTGACCCGCAGCAGCCGAGCCGACCCTCTACTGAACCGCTGCGGCCGGGTCGAGCCGCGGGTGAACCGCTGCGGCCGAGTTCAGTGATGGCTGAACCGTTGCAGCTGGGGACTGCTTGGGTGGTGGATCCTGCTGAACGCCGCCGGCTGGGGAAACGAGCGCAGTTGCTCGCCGGCGCATCCGTTGCGTACAACGTGGTCGAGGCTGTCGTCGCCATCACGTCCGGTTTGGTGGCCGGCTCGGTCGCGTTGGTCGGGTTCGGCCTGGATTCGGTGGTCGAGGTCTCCAGCGGCCTGATCATCCTCTGGCAGTTCAGTCACCCGCTGCCCGACTCCCGCGAACGTCAAGCCCTTCGGCTGCTGGCGTTCTCGTTCTTCGCGCTCGCGGCGTACGTCGGGTTCGAGTCGATCCGCACGCTGATCACCGGGGCCGATCCCGAGACATCCTCGGTCGGTATCGGTCTGGCGATCGCGTCCCTGATCGTGATGCCGTTCCTGTCCTGGGCGCAACGACGTACCGGAAAGGCGCTGGGATCGAACGCGGTCGTCGCGGACTCGACGCAGACGCTCCTGTGCACCTACCTCTCGGCGGTGCTCCTCGTCGGGCTCGTGCTGAACGCGACCCTCGGCTGGTCCTGGGCAGACCCGATCGCCGGCCTGATCATCGCGGCCGTCGCAGTACGCGAAGGAATCGAAGCCTGGCAAGGCAAAGGCTGCTGCTCCCCCCTCGGCGGCCCGTGCCGGGACTGACACCGTGCCGTGCAACAGCCGATCATCACGATCCGACGCAACCCAGGCAAGCGAACGGCCCACCCTCACACCACACCACGCCCCGACACAGCACGCCCCGACACAGCACGCCCCGACACAGCACGTCCTGCACAGCACGTCCTGCACAGCACGTCCTGCACAGCACGTCCCGCACAGCACGTCCCGCACAGCACGTCCCGGGCACAGCAGGTCCTGAGTGCAGCAGGTCCCGGGTGCAGCAGGTCCCGGGTACAGCAGGTCCCGGGTACAGCGGGTCCCGGGTGCAGCAGGTCCCGGGTACAGCAGGTCCCGGGTACAGCAGGTCCCGGGTACAGCGGGTCCTGAGCACAGCGGGTCCTGCGCACAGCAGGTCTCGCGTACAGCGGGTCCTGAGCACAGCGGGTCCTGCGCACAGCACACGTCCTGAGCACAGCAGGTCCCGGGCACAGTACGTCCCGCCACGCCACGTTCCGGGTGCGGCGTGGACAGAGGTGTGCGCGGCGGGGCTGGCGGGCTGCCCGCGATCGTGCACGTCCGGTTGGGTCAGATCGTGGCGAAGGAGGGGGGGCCGGTGTCGGAGTTGTTCGGGGCGCGCTCGCCCCAGACCGCGAACCGGGCTGCTTCCGCGCGGGTCGACTCGTCGGCCTGCCAGCGGCTCGGTCTCACACCCGACGCGGTGGCTGCGGGCGCTGCGGTCTCACCCCACGGATCATCTGCTGGGGTTGAGATTCGAGGCTTTGAGTTGCCGGCGGGCGTCGGCTCGCCGTCCGATGGCTCCGAGGGCGTGGGGTGCTCGCGCGGTGGCTGGGGTGGCCGGGGTGCGTCACCCGTTGATTTGTGCGCCCGGGATGGGTCATCGAGTGGGCCCGCGGGCGTGGGGCGATCACCCGGCGACTCGTGCGCTCGGAAGGCGGCCTCCGATGGGCCCGAGGGCGTGCGGTGCTCGCGCCGCGGCCCGGGTAACCGGGGTGCGTCATCCGGTGGTTCGTGTGCCCGAGAGGCGTCGTCCGATGGGCCCGACGGCGTGGGGTGTTCGCCCGGTGGTTCGGACGCCCGGGATGGGTCATCGGGTGGGCCCGAGGGCGTGGGGCGATCACCCGGCGACTCGTTTGCCCGGGATGGGTCGTTCGATGGAGCCGAGGGCCTGGGGTGTTCACCCCGTGGCTTGGGTGCTCCGGATGCGTCGGCCGGTGGTTTGTGTGGGTGGCGGGGTGGTGGGTCGGCCCAGGTGGGTCTGGTGACGTGGACTTGGCCGTTGGTGATGGTGATGGTCCAGTGGCCGTGGTGCAGGTCGGTGTGGTCGCGGCGGCAGACCAGGGCGAGGTTGTCGAGCTTGGTGTGGCCGCCGTCGATCCAGGAGATCAGATGATGTGCGTCGCACATGACCGGTGGCGCATTGCAGATGACGCAGCCGCGGTCGCGGGTGTTCAGGGCCCGGCGCATCGCGCGGGTGACGAGGCGTTCGCGGCGGCCGACGTCGAGGGGTTCGGAGTTGGAGCCGAGCACGATCGGGATGACGTTGGCGTCGCAGGCGAGGCGGCGGATGGTGGCCGCGGACAGGCCGTTGCTGTAGACGGTGTGCCCGATCGCATCCGCGGTCGCTGCCTTCAGGTCTTCCAGGTCGATTGTGACGGTCAGGTTCGCCTTCGCCCCGAACCCAGGCACCAGGTCACCACCCACCGCACTACGGCCCGCTACCACGGCACCGTCCGTACCACTGCCCTGGCCGGCTGTCGCCCCACCGTGCGAGCCAGCAACCGAGCCAGAGGCCGAGCTTGCTGCTGAGCCGCTGGCCGCGTCGGCGGTCGTGTCCGCCGCGGAACCGGCATCCGCTGAACGAGCAGAACCGGCCTCCGTGGAACCAGCCTGCGGGGAACCACCCTGCGGAGAACCAGCCTCCGGGGAGTCCGCCGCCGGGGAGTTTGCTGGTGCGGTGGGGCGGGGCATCGTCGGTGAAGGGGTGCCGGCGTCGAGGGCGGTGGCGGCGAGGGTGAGGGTGGTGGTGAGGGCGTCGGCTTGGCGTTTTTCGCGGGAGCGGGGGTCTCGCTCGCCGTCGACGGTTTTGTGGGGGCGGGCGCCGGTGACGATCAGGGTGCGGAACAGTTCGGCGTTCTCGTTGGCAAGGTAGCCCTTGAACTTCACGCCGCGGTCGGCGGTCGTCAGGGTGAGGGATTCGCGGGCGGCCGCTTTGTGTTCTTCGGGTTCGGGGCCGTCGGTGTCGAGGATGTCGCGGGATTGTTCGGCGGCCTTGCGCAGGTCGGTCGGACACAGGTGCCGGGCGAGGCGGACCAGTTCTTGTTCGGCGAACTCCAGATCGGCCACCGGGACGGTTGTCGGCACCTTCTCCAGCGCGGTGACGATTGCTTCGGCTTGTGCCGGCCGTAACAGCACCTCGGGCGGTTCGTCCCGGTCCTGCGCCACATCGGGGAGGGCGGCGGTGACGGCCGGGTACTTGCGTAGCGCGCGGGCCAGCCGGACGTCGCGGAAGGCGCGGGAGTGGTCGAGGCGGTAGCGGAACTCCAGGTACTGCACCATGTCACGGGCACCGACCCGTTCGGCGTACCCGGAGGAGTCCATCGCCGCGACCAGCCGCAACCGGCGCGTCTCGAGCAGCGCCAGCTCGGCATCGACCTCGTCGAGAGCACGCGCCAACTCCGCATCGCTCATCAACTCGGCCGGCTTGTCCATGTAGCAAAGCCTAGACACCGCTACCGACAGTTTCCGAAACCAGATCCCGTTGTTTCCAAGGGGTTCTGTTATCCACAGCCGAAACATGTTGTGGATCTTGCTATGGGCAACCGAGTAGTCGGGCGCCGTTTGCCCGGCAGACAGCGCGCAGCCAGTCGTCGCCCAGTTCCAGCGATTCCAGGGCGGTGAGTTGGACGGCGTACTCGTAAGGGATGTTGGGGAAGTCGGAGCCCAGGACGATGCGGTCCTGCAGATCGGCCAGTCGGGGCACCAGGTCGCGCGGGAACGGCATCAAGGACTCGGTGAAGGGTGTCAGCGCCATCGTGGTGTCGAGATGCACGTTCGGGTACGACGTGAGCGCGAGATGTTCGGCGTACTCCGGCATTCCGAGGTGCGCGATCACCGCGGTCAACTGGGGATGCCGTCGCAGTACCTCACCCATCGGCCCGGGACCGGTGTGCCGTCCGGGGATCGGTCCGGATCCGCAATGAACGACAACAGGTACGCCGGCCTCCGCGAGCTGGCCCCATACGTCGTCGAGCTCACCGGACCGTGGATCGTAGTCGCCGACCTGGACATGCACCTTGAAGATTCGGGTCCCCAAGTCCAACGCCTCGCGGACATACCCAGCCGCTGAAGGCTCGGGGAAGAACGTCCCGCTCGCCACACAACCGGGCGTCACGGCCGCGAAGTCCCGCGCCCACACGTTCAGCGCCGCGGCCATACCGGGCTTGTGCGGATAGACCAGCGCCGGAAACGCCCGCACCCCCAACGAATCCAGCGTTTTCAGCCGCTCCTCGACCGAGGTCCGGTAGGTGATCGGCCAGTCGGTCCCGTAGTGCTCGGACGCCTGGTCGAAGTACGCCCAGACCGCGTTCATCACCCGGTCCGGCAGGAAATGCACATGCACATCCACCAGCCCGTCGAGCCCAAGCCGCCGCCACCAGGCCGGAACTTCAGAGTCACGCACGCCCCTAGCCTGCCTGATCGGCCACCCAGTGGTCAGTAAGGCCCTTGAAGTGGGCCATGAACTTGTCCTGTTCGTGCGGCGGGTACGTCGCGGCGACGGTCTCCTGGAGTATCCGGGCGAAGTCCGGGCCGGCCACCCAGTCCCGGACCCGCAGGTCGAAGTCGCCCAGATGGGAGGCGCACCATTCGTGGTACTTCGCGGTTTCGAAGTGCTCGTCCGCGAGGGCCAGGTACGCGTTCAGTTTGGCGTCGTAGTCCAGAGATGAGTCGTCCGCGATCTCGAAGTACCGCTCGGTGTGCAGGTCCACCGACGAACGCCGGCCGGTCGCCAGGCAGAAGACCGACCACTTCACCAGAGCACTCAGCGCCCACGGGAAGTAGTAGTGCAAGGACGTCACCGCGACGTCCGGGCAGGCGTTGGCGTAGTCGATCGGGTGCACCGAGTCGCCCTTGACCAGCATCTCGCAGGAGTTGAACTCCCAGCCGAAGAACGCGTTCACGATCCGGCTGATCGCGACCGCCTCGTGGCCGGCGGCGGGGCTGAGGAAGTCGTGCGAGACGGCGTACCGGTTGTGCATCGGCTGGTCGGGGCGGAAGTCCATCACCATCGTCTCGGCACCGATCGACAGTGCCCGCGCGAACTTGTCGTACTCGATCGTCGCCTGCAGGTGCATCAGCATCTCGCCGGACTCGTCGTACGCGCGGTGCAGGTCGTCGGGGTTGTTGATCCGGGACACGCCTCGCCAGCCGCCGCCGTCGAACGGCTTCATGTACAGCGGGTACCCGAGGTCGTCGGCGATCGCGTCCAGGTCGAACGGCCGGTTGTACGTCGCCGACGTGTACGCCCAGCGCACGTTGTCGAGCGGGTTCTTGTACGGCACCAGCACGGTGCGCGGGATTTTCAGGCCGAGGCGGAGCATCGCGCAGTACGCCGAATGCTTCTCCATGGACTGGAACGTGAACGGGGAGTTCAGCAGGTACGTGCCGTTCATCAGCGCGGCCTTCTTCAGCCACTCGCGCGGATGGTAGTACCAGTACGCGAGCCGGTCGATCACGAGCCCGACGCGCACCGGATCGTTCAGGTCGAACGGCTCGATGGTCAGCCGCCGGGACCCGAACTCGTGCTCGTGCCCGTCGATCGTCACCGGCCCGACCCGCTGCAGCAACGCCTCGAACGCCTGCGGCCAGTCCTCCTCGGCGCCCAGCAACAACCCGATCAGATGACGCGAACGATCAGCCACAAGAGCTCCTTGAGTCCAGGGAAGGAAGGAAAGAAGGTGGTGGGTCTCCTCGAAGGGGAGGTGGTGGTGGGTCTCCTCGAAGGGGAGGTGGTGGTGGGTCTCCTCGAAGGGGAGGTGGTGGTGGGTCTCCTCAGCAGAATCGGGGCAGGTGGTGGGCGATTTGCTGCTGCCACCAGGGCCAGTCGTGTGCTACGTCGTACCCCCACATGTCCAGCTCATGCGGGATGCCTTTCTGCTCGAGGAGCGCCGCAGTCGCGCGAGCGGACGGCAGCGAGCCGGTCGGGTTGGTCTCCCAGTCACCTTGACCCACGGTGAGCAGGATGAACAGCCGCCCGCGCAACCATTCCAGGTGATCACCGGACAAACCAGGCAGGTAGTCGGCCGGGTTGTTGAAGTACGTCGCCTCGCCGCGCTCGCCCCACGCGTGCCAGCTGGCCGCATCGTAGTTGCCCGACTGGCAGATCGCGACCGGGAACAGGTCGGCCCGCTTGAACGCGAAGTTCAGTGCGTGGAACGCACCGAGGCTGCAGCCGGTCGTGATGATGTCGCCGGCCCCCGGCGAGTCCGACCCGATCGTCGGCACCACCTGGTTCACGATCCAGGACTCGTACAGCTCGTGCCGGCGGGCCCGGTCCTCGAGCTGGATGCTGCGGTCCGACCAGCTCACGTGGTCGTAGGAGTCGACGCAGTACAACTTGACCCGCCCGGCCTCGATCAGCGAAGCGACCGCGTCGACCATGCCGTTGTTCTCGTAGTCCCAGGCGCGTCCCTGCTCGCTCGGGAAGACCAGCACCGGGCGGCCGAAATGGCCGTACCGGATCAGCGTTCCGCGGCGGTCAAGCCCCGGCGCCTCCAACTCGACCTGCTCCCGTTCCATCAGCCCCACCCCAGGTCCGTCGCAGTAGATCCGTCAGATCAGGATCCAGCACATCTCGCCAGGCTGTGAAGTTGTGCATGTCGGGAGTTTCGTCCAGCGTCACATCCAGCCCGAGCTCGGCCAGTCGCGCCGCCATCACCCGGTTGTTGTGCACGTTCTCCTCGGTCGTCCCCGCGGTGATCCCGACCGGCGGCGTACTCGGCGCCGTGGTTGCCGACAGCACCTGCTCGACGAACCCCGTCACCTCGGCGTAGAACTCGAAGTTCGACTCCTGCGGATCGGTCTCCGGCGTGAAGAACGACCCGGACTGCAGGAACAGCCCGGCGAACGTCCCCGGGAAGCTCCACTCCGCGTGCAGCGCCGCGAGCGCCCCCAGGCTCGCCCCCATCATCGCGGGCCGACGGCTCTGGTACTGCGCCCGCACGGCCGGTACGACGTACTGCGTCAAGGACACGGCGTACTGCGGGTTCGCGGCGTACCAGAGGTTTCGGGCGGTCGGCTCGGTCAGCGCCAGCCGGAACGGCGGAAGCTCGGACTCGGCGATCATCGCGCCGGCGTACTGCGCCAGACCGGCGTACGCGGCGAACTCCGGACCGTCGTGGGCGAGCAGGAGAGGCAGGTCGAACGACGGTGCGATGCCCTCCGGCGCCCAGACCTGCACGTTGACCTGCCCGACGGGGGACTCGACGGTCACCGCGGTCAGCGTCGACGGGATCGGCTGCACGGTGAGCCAGGCGGGCTCGACGTACCCGGGCAACGGCAGCCAGGAATGGTGCCCGAACGCTCCGTCGACGGTCCGTGGATTGGTCGGATCCGCTCGCGTGCCGAGGTTGGCGATGTCGAACAGGTACTCCATCCGGTGCACCGACGGCCGGGGCAACCGCAGCTCCCAGCCGTAGTCGACCGGCTTGAACTCGAGCAGCTCCGCCGCGAGGCCCAGCTCCTGCCACAGCCGGACGCCGCTGAACGCATGCGTGGGGTCGTCGAGGCGGAACACCACCTCGGCTCCCTCGACCGCGCTCACGTGTGCAGGCATCCAACTACCGTAGCGACGTAAACACTGACAAGGGCTGTCAGTGATGGCGTTCTATCGTGGGAAGGTGGTCGATCTCACCGATATCCGCGAAATCACCGCGGACCTTCCGCGCAGCTACGAGGTACTGGTCCGGGACCGGATCAAGTTCCGCGTCGGCCAGATCGTCTATCTCGCGGTCGCGGCCGACGAGCAGACCATCGGCCTCGGCTTCCCGCGCGAGGAACGCGCCGCCGCCCTCGCCGCCGAGCCGGACAAGTTCCTTCCGCCGCGCCCGTCCGACGAGCGCTTCCAGTGGATCGAGCTCAACCTGGCAGCCGTCGAGTACGACGAACTCCGCGAGCTGATCCTCGACGCCTGGGCAATGTGCGTCCCGAAGAAGGTCCGCGCCGAGTACTTCGGAACTTAGGCGGAGGTCACGACGACGGGCGTATCCTTGCTGCCGATCAGGCCGAGGAGTTCCAGGGCCTCGGCCTCGATCGCTTCGGTGTCGGCGGCGGTGACCGGGCCGTGGGTGGTGACCCGCAGACTCGGATCGGCGCCGCGGTGATGACGCCAGTCCGCCGCGTAGTCGCCGTCGATCAGGACGGTGCCCATCGCGGCGCCGTTGCCGGGCGGCAGCGGTACCTGCCGGCCCCGCGGGTTGACCCGCCGCCGATCCGCGTGTGACAGCAGCAGATTGTCGAACTCCGGCAGGAACCGCACCGGCGCGGGCGTCTCCGCGTCAAGCAGTGGGCCGTCAGGTACGTCGTACAGCTCCCGCCCGTCCTCGTCGGCGTACACGCGCAACCCGGGCCGGAGCCGGTCGACGACCTCACGCAACCTCGTCAGCCCCGACCACATCTGTACGTCGGCCACACTCGCCGGACCGAACGCCGCCAGGTACCGCAGGACGAGCGCGTCGATCGAAGGATCCGCCACCGGCGAGCGGCCGAGCCAGCTCTCGATCGTCTGCAGCGCGGCCGGACCGGTCTGACCCCAGACTCCGCGGGGCGTGACCTGGACTGTGCCGGTCAGATAGCTGACCGCGTACGCCATCGCGTTCGCGTCCCAGTCCGGCCAGCGCTCGCCGAGCACCTCACGGAGCCGGCTGCGGCTGTACGGCTCCCGGCTCAGCAGATCAGTGCCGAACGCAACAACGGCGTCGATATCGGCCCCGGCCAACTGCTTGCCGAACGCGCCGCGGAACCCGCGATCCGCGACCGGATGCACGAGCCGCCACAGCCGCAGACAGTCCTCGGCCGTGACCAGATGGATCGTGGCCCGCATCAGCGACGTACGAACCGCGTGGCGTTCGGTCATCAGCGCGGACAACTCGGCCGGATCGAAGCCCTCGAGCCTCGACCACAGCGCGACGTACGGCGCCAGCGGGGCCTGCGCCTGCAGACCCACCAGCCGCTCGATCAGCTCGGCGACCGTGCTGCTCTCCCGCCGCAGCAACTGCTGACGCTGGAGGGTCGCACGGTTGAGTTCCCGCCGGCTGAGCACGCGAATCGAGGCGTTCATCGGCCAAGCGTACGGAAGAAGGAGCGCACGTCCTGGACCAGCAACTTGCCGCACTCCATAGCGGGGAAGTGACCGCCCTCGGTGAAGTCCGACCAGTGCGAGATCCGCTGCTCCGGATCGGCGATGCGCCGAACGACCGGGCTGCTGTTGAAGACGGCCCAGCCGGCCGGCACCGACGACTCGGCGACCCAGCCGAGCCTGGAGTGCGCCGCCTCGTACAGGAACCGGGCCGCGCTCGCGCCCGCCCGGCAGAACCAGTAGATGCTGACCAGCGTCAACAGCTGGTCGCGATCCACCGACTCCTCGGGCGACTTGGCCGGATCCGTCCACATCTGGAACTTCTCCGCGATCCACGCCAGCTGCGCGACCGGGGAGTCGGTCAGCGCGGCCGCGATCGTGTCCGGCGTGTGGTTCTGCAGATCCAGATAACCACGTCCCGCCTGCCAGGCCGCCTTGGCCTCCGCGATGACTGCCAGATCCTTCTCGTCGAGGTCGTCCGGCAGCGGCACGAACTCCCCTGCCAGCCCGAGCGTGCCTCGATCGCTGTTGATGTGTGTGCCGATCACCCGGTCGGGCACCGTCGCCCCGAGATGCCCGGTGATGCCGGCGCCGATGTCGCCGCCCTGCGCGGCGAACCTCTCGTAGCCGAGCCGCGTCATCAGCTCAGCGAATGCGGCAGTGGTTCGCCCGAGCTCCCAGCCGCCGGCGGACAACGGCGTCGAGAACCCGAACCCCGGCAAGGACGGTACGACGACGTGGAAGGCGTCCGCGGCCTGGCCTCCGTGTGCGACCGGGTCCGACAGAGGTCCGAGCAGGCGGAGGAACTCGACGGCCGATCCGGGATAGCCATGGCTGATCAGCAACGGCATCGCGTCCGGCTCGGGTGAGCGGACGTGGAAGAAGTGGATGACCTGCCCGTCGATCTCGGTCGTGTACTGCGGATAGCGGTTGAGCTCCTGCTCCGCCTTCCGCCAGTCGTACGACGTACGCCAGTACTCGGCCAAGTCGTACAGATAGCCGCCGGGGATGCCGCGGCTCCAGTCGTCGGCGTCTCCCGCGACGGGACGCGGCCGACGCGTGTGTTCGAGCCGGAACGCGAGGTCGGCCAGGTCGGCCTCGTCGATGTCGATCAGAAACGGACGGATCTGGTGTGTGTTGGTCATGCTTCGACCGTAGAAGCCATTGCGGAAGACTTTCTTCCGCAATGTCGGCCATCCTGGAGAAATGCTGAACACGTCGGCTCGTCTGCTCCGGTTGCTGTCCCTGCTGCAGGCCCGCGCACTGTGGGCCGGCCCGGAGCTGGCCGAGCGGCTCGGAGTGACCACCCGCACGATCCGCACCGACGTCGACCGGCTGCGGCAGCTCGGTTATCCGGTGGAAGCCGCGCCAGGACTCGCCGGTGGCTACCGGCTCGGGGCCGGTGCCGCATTGCCGCCGTTGCTGCTGGACGACGACGAGGCCGTGGCTGTCGCGATCGGCTTACGCACCGCCGCCAACGGCGGTGTGGAGGGCATCGGCGAGACCTCGATCCGTGCTCTCGCCAAACTGGAGCAGGTCTTGCCGCCGCGGCTGCGCCATCGGGTGAGCGCGCTGCAGTCGGCGACGCTCGCCGTACCGGCCACCGGGCCGAAGGTCGATGCCGACGTGATGATCGCGATCGCGGCCGCGATCCGCTCCGAGCACCGGCTACGCTTCGACTACGCGAGCCACGACGGGCGGGCGAGCAGCCGCGAGGTCGAGCCGCACCGGCTGGTCGTCATGGGACGCCGGTGGTACCTGATCGCCTGGGATCCGGAGCGCGACGACTGGCGGACGTTCCGGGCCGATCGCATCACGCCGAAGATCCCCGGCGGCCCGCGGTTCACTCCCCGGGAGCTGCCGGAGGACGAGCTCGCCGCCAGGCTGCAGCGCGGCGTCGGCACAGCGACCTGGCGCTACTACGCCCGCGTGCTGCTGCACGCACCCGCCGCCGAGGTCCGCGCCAAGCTCCCGCTACCCGTCGAGATCGAGGAGCTCGGTCCGGACCGCTGCCAGCTCAGGGTCGGCTCCGACACCCCGCACATGCTGACGCTCTACCTCGGTCTGCTGGACGTCGACTTCGAGGTCATCGACGCGCCCGAGCTGTCGGCCGCCCTCACCGCACTGGCCGACCGGCTGCACCGCGCGGCCGGGCCGGTTGGCCGTTCGGATGCCCCTGGCAACGACCAGTCATCCTCAGGTAGTAGACCAGAACCATCCTGACGGCCGATGGGTACGGCCGTTTCGCGAGCGACCCTGGAAACATGACTGGGGACTTCCTACCCCGGCGCCAGAAGGCGTCGGTGCTGAGCCAAGCTGTGACCGTTGTGATTCTGCTGGCCGTGGTGGCGGTCGGGATCGTGCTGTTTACCTAGGAATCCCAGCGCACATCCGCTTCGCCCGGCCGGACGACTCCGGCCTCGTAGGCGACGACGACGGCCTGGACCCGGCTGGACAGGCCGAGCTTCGACAGCACCGAGCTGACGTGGGTCTTGACCGTGGTCTCGCTGACGAACAGCTTGGTCGCGAGGTCACGGTTGGACAGCCCGCGGGCCATCCAGACCAGGATCTCGCGCTCCCGTTCGCTGAGGTGTGACAACAGCCCCGCCCAGCGCGCATCCGGTTGCGCCGGCTTGCTGGTCGCTGTACCGCCGTGGACCTGACGCTCCAGCTCCATGCAGCGCTCGAGCAGAACACGGGTCGAGGCCGGATCGACGAGCGAGTCGCCGCGGTGCACCGCCCGTACGGCGGAAACCAGGAGATCCGGATCGGTGTCCTTCAACAGGAACCCGGACGCTCCGGCACGGACGGCGGCCAGGACATAAGCCTCGTCGTCGAACGTGGTCAGCACCAGTACGGCGGGACGCGCCCGGCCGGTCTCCCGGTTGGCGGTGGTGATCCGCTCGGTGGCCACCAGGCCGTCCATCACGGGCATCCGGATGTCCATCAGGACGACGTCCGGGTCGTGCTGTTCGATCAGCCGGAGCGCCTCCTCGCCGTTCTCGGCCTGCGCGACCGTGGTCAGGTCCGGCTCGTGGTCGAGAATCATCGCCAGGCCCATCCGGATCACGCCCTGGTCGTCGGCGACCAGGATCCGGATCGGATCGCTCACTTCTGCGGCGGCAGCCATGCCTGCACTCTCCATCCACCCAGGGGGCCGGCCGCCACGGCGAGGGTGCCGCCGACCGCTGTGGCCCGTTCCCGCATCCCGATCAGTCCGTTGCCCCGGCCGCTCTCCTTGCGACGCGCGGTTTCCAGCACGTTCACGGGCGGCGGCCCGCCGTTGCCGTTGTCGTCGATGGTCAGCAGCTCGCCCTGCGGTCCACTCTGCCAGGTCACCCGTGCGGCGCTCGCCTTGGCGTGCACCATCACGTTCGTCAGCGCCTCCTGGATGATCCGCACAGCGGTCAGGTCGGTCGCCGACGTGAGCTGCCGCTGCCGTGGCGGCAGCTCCATCGTCACGTCGATCCCGACGGCCTTCAGCCGCTCACCCATCCGCGCCACATCGGCCAGGTCCGGCACCGGTGTGGTGCCGCCGCCGGACCCCGTGTCGCCGGCGATCTGCGGCGAGGCGGTGTTCAGCACCCGGACGGTCTCCCGCATCGCGCTCAGCGCTTCCTTGCCGCTGGCAATGATCCAGCGGATCGCCTCCCGCAGTACTTCGGGGCGCTCGTCGGCCACCCGGTCCGCCGCCTGCGCCCGGATCACGACCGCACTCACGTGATGCGAGATCACGTCGTGCAGGTCGCGGGCGATCCGGGTCCGCTCCGCCACCGCGGCCCGCTCCGCCTCGACCGCGCGCAGCCGCACCAGTTCGGCGTTCCGCTGCTCGAGCAGGGCCACCGACTTCCGGCGTCGGCGGGCGTCCGCACCGAGCAGCACCATCCCGCAGATCAGCGCCTCCGCGAACACGAACAGTGACACGTCGATGTACGAGTACAGACTCGGCACGTCCCGCGGCAGGCTCTTGTACCGGTCGCCGTACAGGATCGCGCGGTTGACGTGGCTGAGGACGATCGCGACGACGGTCGGCAGGCCGATCATCAGTCCGGCCAGGCTGCCCATCGTGAAGAACAGACAGGTGAACCGCCGTACGCCGGCCGACGCCGCCAGGTACCCGACGACGAGCAGCGGGACCAGGTGGATCTCCGACTGCAGCGCCGCGTCGCTGATCTCGGGCTGACCGAACATCGTGAGGCCGAGCTGTGCCGCCAGGCCGGTGCCGGCCGCGGCGTACAGGAACGGGTACAGCACGGAGACGGTCACGAGCATCGTGCGCGGGATCCGCCGGACGAGGGCGACCGTGGCGACCAGGAAGACACCCGTGACGACCGAGACCGCCGGGTTGTGCGGACGCAGACCGGTGCCGTTGATGAGGTTCAGTACGGCGAACCAGACCAGCCCGATGACCGCGGCGAGCAGCAAGTCCTGCTGCCCCTGCGACAATCGGCGCCAGATCCCTTTCACGTCGCCCAGCGTAGTCAGACCGTGTTTGCCAAAGCTTCATCTGCCCGGAGGGGCGGTCTCTCCAACTTTTGGAGGAGGCTCAGCGTCCGAACTGATACTCAGGGGCTACAGATGGGACGTGAGAACGGTCCCTGGGACCGATGTGCCGCACCGCCCGATCCGAGAGGCTGTACCCCATGAGTCACGACGTGCCGCCGCGCCGGAACACAATGGCGCGGACGCGGTTGCTGTCCGTGATCGGTGTGGTCGGGGTCGGTGCGGTCGCCGGGGCGCTGCTGCTGTGGCACGCGCAGGTCGGTGACGTGCTCGGCCTGGGTGCGGACAAGGAGCCGGTGGTGTCGACGGTCGGCGCGCCCGCGATCGGCGGACCTCCCACCACGACGAAGCTCGTGACGCCGACGCCGTCCCGCCGTACGACGCCGACCGTGCCGCCGAAGACCGCGACGACGCCCTCGAAGAAGTCCACGAAGAAGCCCGCGCCGGTATCTGGTGAGGAGAGCATCGACGGGCTCTCGCCGAAGCTGAAGTCACGGCTGGCGAAGGCGATCGCGGCCGCGAAGGCGGACGGCGTGCGGATCAGCATCACGTCCGGCAGGCGCAGCGCGGCGAAACAGCAGCGGCTGCTGAACGATGCGATCAAGAAGTACGGGTCGTACAAGCTGGCGACCCGTTGGGTGCTGCCGCCGAAGTACTCCGCCCACGTGCAGGGCAAGGCCGTGGACATCGGTCCGGCGGCCGCCATGACGTGGCTGAACAAGAACGGCTGGCGGTACGGCGTGTGCCGCCGGTACGACAACGAACCCTGGCATTTCGAGGCGCTCACAACGCCCGGCACGAAGTGCCCGCCGCGGGAACCGCACGCGGTGGCCAAGGCAGATTGATACAAGGGGGAAAACCGACATGACCATGACCTACGCACAGCCCCTCACCCGGCGCTACACCCGCGCCCGGCTCGCCGTACCCGCCTTGTGGCGCCAGGTGATCCGGACCAGCGACAGGCCCGAGCGCACGACGACCGAGCCGGATCGCTCCGCGCATACGCAGCTGGAGATCTACGACGGCATACTGGCCGCGTTCGAGCGTCGTGACGAGGTGGCAGCGGTACTGCGGGCATCCGCCGACCGTGCGACCGCCGTACGACGTCTGCGCGAGGAGTTCGCCCTCAGCCACCTGCAGGCGAGCGCGCTGATCGACCTGCCGCTCACCACCGAGTGCCGCGACCGCATCGCCCACCGCGCCGAAGAGCTCCGCACCGCCCTCGCACGCTGACCCGCCCCCTCCCACGCGAGCCGCTCTCGGTGGTCGCGGCTCGCGTGGACCTGCGGAGTTTGCGTGCCGTGGGGAGGATGGAGGGGTGATCACGATGGAGCAGGCCGGACGACTGCGCAAGGCCGGGGTGCTGTGGACACCGGCGGCCGGGGATCGTTTCGTCGTACCGGACCGGGACATGGACGACGACGTGTTCGTGGTGAGCGACATGACCGTCGAGGTGCACGACTACCAGGGCAGCAAGGTGATCGGCTTCAACGGCACCACCGAGTGGGCCCTGGACAGCATCGAGCAACGCGAAGTCATCTGGCTTCCGCGCGAGGAGCAGCTCCGCGCTCTCCTCGGCTCGCACTTCAAGTCCCTCGAAGCCACCCCGGACGGCTACAAAGTCACCCTCACCACCAGCACCCACACCTCCGACGACGCCGAACAGGCGTACGCCGAAGCAGTCATCCACCTCCTCGGCGCTTAGGGAAAGCACGTGGTGACGGCCACGATCTAACCCCGTTGGGTTGCCCGCCAGTACTGCTTCTTGTCCTTGTCCTTGACGCTGTAGCCGAGGTTGGCCAGGTCGGTGCGGAGCTCTCGTAGGTCGGCCTTGCCCTTGTCGCCCTGGTCGAAGGCCTTGGAGCGGGCCCGGAGGAGCGCGTTGGCCGCGGGCGAGAGGTCCGGGTCCCCCTCGACCCAGCGGCGGAACTCGGACTCGTGCGGGTCACCGGAGTCCGACCACGGGTAGCCGTGGGCCCGGAACGCTGCCGGGATCCGCCTCGCCTCGGACTTCAGCTGGTCGTGCTTCTCCCGGGCCAGCTCACGCGACGACGCGTCCTGGAGGACGATCTCCTTCCCGTCCAGGAACGCCACCGCGACCTTCGCCCGCGGCACCGTCACGGTCTTCTGGTTCTTCAGGAACTCGACCGACTGGCCGGTGATCGTCACCTTCAAGGTGTCGTCGAGCGCCATCCCGGCCAGCAGTACGCCGGCCACGAGCCCGACGACCACGCAGATCACCACGACCCACCAGCTGTCCCACGCGGCGATCAGCTTCAACGGCCCGTGGAACGGCACCCACTCGCGTCCGGCCGCCCAGTGGGCGATCCGCGGCAGGAAGAATCCGAGCACCAGCCCGGCCAGCGGCAACCCGCCGAACAGCACCGTCTTGTCCGTGGCGGAGTGGCCGATCACCGTGCGATCCGCAGTCGTAGACCCCATGGCCCGAACGTAGCGTGACGGCCTGAAACTAAAGTATCGATCGACGGCAACCGAAGGAGCCACGTGACGGACGGGATCTGGCTGCGCTTCCTCAGCGGCCCCGACATCGATGCGTTGGGGCTGACCCGGCTGGAGATCGTCGACGCCGTGGAGGACGCCGTCCGCGAGCACGGCGAGGGCCGGACGAGCTTCGAACCGCGCATGCACCTGATGCCGAACAACGGCGGCATCGGCCACTTCAACGTCCTTCGGGGGCACCTCGACGGCCTCGGTGAGCACGGGATCAGCGGCGTGAAGGTGGTCGGCGACTTCGTCCCGAACTACCAGAAGGGTCTGCCGAGTGAACTCGCGATGGCGACCCTGTTCGACCCGACCACCGGCGTACCGCTCGCTGTCCTGGACGCGACGATGATCACCGCGGCGCGGACCGGCGCGATGACGACGGTCGGCGCCCGGCACCTGGCCCGCCGGGACAGCAAGATCCTCGCGCACGCCGGCGCCCGCGGTACGGCGTGGTGGAACGTGACGATGCTCGACGACCTTCTCGACCTCGACGAGATCCGGGTGACGTCGCGGCGGCCGGAGTCCCGGGAGAAGTTCGCCGCGGAGCTCTCCGCCGATCTGACCACGCCGGTCCGGGTGTGCGCGACAGCGGAGGAGGCCTTCGACGGCGCCGACGTACTGGTCGAGGCAACTCGTCTCACCGAGCCCGAGCCGCTGCTGCGGACGGCGGCGGTCCGGCCGGGCGCGTTCGTCGTACCGTACGGCACTGTTTCGGCGGTCGAGCTCGACCTGCTCGACGTGATCGACAAGGTGGTTGTGGACGACTGGCGGGAAGCGCAGTCCGGGCGGTTCGGCTCGCTCCGCCGGCACGTGGACAGCGGGCGGCTGTCGCCGGAGACCCTGTACGCCGAGATCGGTGAGATCGTCGCGGGCCGCAAACCCGGTCGCGAGAACGATGCCGAACGCAACCTCTTCTGGCATCGCGGCCTGTCCCTGCTGGACGTCGCGATCGCTCACCTGATCCTCCGCCGAGCGGAAGCCGCCGAAGCCGGCACCATGCTCAGGTTCCACTGATGATCGTCAACGACCCCACTGACCTGGACCCGGCGAGTCCGGAGCCGATCGAGCTGGCACCCGCCCTCCTCGACCGTGTGGCCGCGACCCGCTCCGCGGCCCTTCACACCCTGACATCCGGCAGGCCCGTGTACGGCGTCAACACCGGCATGGGCAACCTGAGCAAGGTCCGCCTGTCGGAAGCCGAGCAGCGGGTCCATCAACGCAATCTCCTGCTGGGTAGAGCGGTCGGCGGCCCGCCCTGGCTCCCGCCCGACGAATCCCGCGCAGTCCTCATCGGCCGCCTGAAAACCTTCCTCACCGGCGACGCAGCAGTCTCGATCGAGCTGATCCACCAGTTGGTTGCTCTCATCAACACCGGCCCGCCGCCGGACATCCCCGCCGAAGGCGCCGGCTCCGCAGGCGAGATCATTCCGCTCGCGCACGCCTTCGCCTCCCTGGATCCCGGTCCCAAGGAAGGCATCGCCTTGCTGGCGGGCATCCCCGGGGCGACCGGCCGAGCCGCGCTCCACGCCACCAGAACGCACCGGTTGGCGGATCAGCTCAGCGCCGTCGCGGCCGGGGCGATCGCAGCTATAGCAGCCAACCGGGATCCGTATCAACAGCTCGCGGCGCGTGGGGACGACCTGCTGGCCGCCGAGTTCGCAAGGCTTCGAGAACTGGCAGGCCCTGAGCCCGAGCCGCGCAGTTTGCAAGCCCCGGTCTCGTTCCGGGTCGCGGGGCACGTGAACGCTCACGTTCGGCGGACCTTGCAGCACTTGGACGACGCCGTGGACCGGGCGTTCGCGGGCGTGACGGACTCCCCGGCGTACCTCGACGGCGACTTCGTCGGCACCGCCGGCTTTCACGGGATCGACCTGGCTGCGCACTGCGACCATCTGACGGCCGCGTTGGCGCACGCAGCCGAGGTCTCGACAGCACGATTGCACCGCCTGCTGGATCCCGGCGTCACCGGCCTCACCGCGCAACTCGCCCGCGAACCAGGCCCGCAAGCCGGTCTGGTCGCCGTTCACAAACGCGCCGTCGCGACCACCCACCGGTTCCGCCGCCTGACGTTGCCTACGGCAATCAGTACGGCGGAGACGTCCAACGGTCAGGAGGACGTGCAGACGTTCTCCTGGGAAGCGGTCGGCAACCTCGGCGAAGCGATCCGCCTGACCCGCGAGACGACCGCGTGCGAACTGCTCGCCGTACGGCAGGCCTTCGCGCTCTCGACCCGCGAGATCCCGGCGGGACTTCAGGACATCATGCGGACGGTCGACGCCGTCGTACCTCCGATCGACGCGGACCGCCCGTTCGGCGAGGACCTGACCAGACTCCTCACCGACGTTCTGTAGCTCTCCTGAGGGTGGGTTGATCGAAAAAGCGAGGCGACACGCGGGCCGTGGCGAAACCGCAAGTAGCCCGGACCGGGTCTGCGTCGTTGGCTTGGTGCGGGGGATCGGCGTCGGCGAGTGGAGGAGTTCTCTTTGAAGCGGTTCGTGGTGCCGCCGAACTGGCCGTCCCCGCCCCGGCGCAGCTGGGTCCCGCCGAAGACCTGGCGCCCGGATCCGTCCTGGCCGCCGGCTCCGGAGGGCTGGAAGTTCTGGGTCGACGGCAAGGGTGAGCCGGTCCTCGGCCCGATCGGCCGGTACGGCGCTCCGTCCCGCCGAGCCGCGTACGCCGCCGCCGCGGCGATGATCGTGTTCGCCGGGGTCAACCTCTGGGCGGTGCTCGTCATCGGCCAGTTCGGAGGATCGGATGATCCGGCGGCGGTGAAGTTCGCCGAGGAATCGCCGTCCGCCGTTCCGGCGGTCAGCTCGACGAGTCCCGTCGTACCGCGGACGACGTCAACGCCGCCGCTGGTGCCACGGACGGTCCTGGTGCCGAGCGAGGGCCCGACCTCCCGGCCGACCCAGCGGCCGACCCAGCGACCGACCCAGCGCCCGACCCGGAAGCCGACCGCGACCAAGACCACCGAGCGGACCACGCCGAAGCCGACCCGCACGACCACCAGCACGGCGACCGCGAGGCCGTCGCTGCCGACCAGTCGCCCGTCGACCCGGGAAGAACTCCTCCGGCAGTACTGCATCGACCGCGGCATCGACCCGGCCTGGTGCGACCCGGCCAACTGGGAGCGAACGCCCTGACGCCCTGTTGACAACCGGGGCGGTCCGCGTCCATCCTTAACCACATGGTTTTGAAACCACTTGGTTATGAAGATGGATTGACAGGCGTCTTCGCGGCGCTCGCCGATCCGACCCGCCGGGCGATCCTGACCCAGCTCAAGCACGGGGACGCGACGGTCGCCGAGCTCGCGGCCCCGTTCAGCATGTCGCAGCCGGCCGTCTCCAAGCACCTGAAGGTGCTCGAGAACGCCGGACTGATCAGCCGCTCGCAACGGGCGACCGCCCGGCTCAGCCACCTCGAGGCTGAACCGCTCCGGACGGCCGTCGGCTGGCTGATGGACTACCGCGCCTACTGGGCGGAGAGCTTCGACCGTCTGGACGACCTGCTCGACGACCTGAAGGGGGAGTCGTGAAGGTCATCGCCGAGCCGGGCGTTCCGCAGGTCGTCATCATCCGGGAGTTCCGGGCGCCGCGGGAGCTGCTGTTCCGCGCGTACACCGAGCCCGACCTGGTGAAGCGCTGGCTGGGTCCGGCCGAACTCGAGCTGGTCGTGAACCAGCTCGACCCGCAGCACGGCGGTCGCTGGCGGTGGACGCAGTACGACAGCGACGGCAAGGGCTATGTGTTCCACGGGCTGTACCACGGGGAGCCGACGCCGGAGCGCATCGTGCAGACGTACGAGTTCGACCATGCACCAGGAACCGTTTATCTGAATCTGATCACCTTCGACGAGGCCGACGGGGTCACCACCCTGACGCAGAACACCGTGTTCTTCGCGGTCGAGGACCGCGACCTGTACGTCGCCGGCGGCATGGAGCGCGGCATCCGCGCCTCGATGCAGCAACTCGACGATCTCGTCACCCAACTGGCAAAGGAGTCCAACTCATGATGCTCAACGACAAGCAGGCAATCGTGTACGGCGCGGCCGGCCCGATCGGCGGCGCGATCGCCAAGGCGTTCGCCGCCGAAGGTGCGACCGTCCATCTCGCCGGACGTACGGCGGAGCGCCTCGAACGGGTCGCGGACGAGATCCGCGCCGCGGGCGGCAAGACCGAGATCGCCGTCGTCGACGCCCTCGACGAACGATCCGTCGACGACCACGCCGCCACGGTCGGCCGGATCGACATCTCGTTCAACCTGATCGGCCACACGCAGTACTTCGGTACGCCGCTGATCGACATGTCCCTCGCCGACGTCGAGGAGCCGGTGCGCAACATGCTGCGCACGTTCTACCTCACGTCCCGCGCGGCCGCCCGGCGCATGGTCGAGCAAGGGTCCGGCGTGATCCTGACGTTCGGTGGGAACGGTGACCCCGTGGCGAACCTCGGCGCCTTCCAGACAGGGTTCGGTGCTGTCGAGGCGATGCGCCGCAGCCTGGCGCGCGAGCTCGGCCCGCACGGAATCAGGGTGATCACGTTGCAGACCAACGGCATCCCGGAATCGAACCCGGACACGTACCCGGAGGACTTCCGCCGCGAGGTAGCCGAACACACCGCCGCCCAGACCATGCTGAACCGTGCCGCCACTCTCGCCGACGTCGCCGCCATCGCGACCTTCGCAGCCTCCGACCAGGCCCGCTCGATCACCGGCACGGCGATCAACCTCACCGCCGGCGCCGTCGTCAACTAACTCAGGAAGTCGACCGTTCGGAAATCGCCCTTCGAGGCCTGGTACACCGGCCAGGCAACCGCGAGGTCCTGCCAAGGCAGTCCAACGGGCGCATACACGGTGACTTCTTCCGCCGACCGGCGACCGGCGGCGACTCCGTTCAGTACGTCGGTCAGCGTCGCGTGAGCCGCATCGGCGGCCAGGCCGACGTTGCCCAAGGCGCCCATTTGTGCGGCGAGGGAGCGGTCGTCGACGATCACACGGGCAGCCGTCAGCAAATCGGCGGACAGCTCCACCTTCCCTGGCTCGTCAGCTCCCAACGTCGTGAGATGCGAACCCGGCCGGACATCGGCCGCGGTGAGCAACGGCTCTCGAGACCAGGTGGCCAGGACGACAACCTCGGCGGCCGCAGCAACCTCCTGCGGGCTGCTCACCACAACACCCGGAATCCCTTGCTGGGCAAGGAATTCCGAGGCCCGCTCCGGTACGACGTCATGCACAACGAGGCGGTCGACTCGGCGGAGGGCAACCAACCCGGCAAGTGTCATCGCTGCCTGCGCTCCGGCACCGATGATGCCGACTGTTCCTGCTGGAGCCAGGGCGTCTGTGGCGAGGGCGGCTGCCAGGCCGGTGCGCCAGGCGGTGATGGTGGAGCTGTCGAGGAGGGCGAGGAGGGTGCCGTCGGTGGTGTCATGGAGACACACCACACCGCGCAGTGCCGGCGTGGCGCCGGGGAACTTGGCGTTGACCTTCACGGTGTACGCCGGGATGCCCGGAATCACGCCCGGCAGCAGCGCTGTCGCAGTACCGGGACCAGGCAGATCAGTGCGGATCCGTAGCGGCTCGATCTCACTGGACTGGAGGAACCCGGCACGTAATGCGTCGAGCACAGCAGGTACGTCGAGCGCCTGCAGGACATCCGACCGGGTGAGGAGAGCTGTCATCAGACGATGTTCCGCTCAGGGCGGACGGTGGACCGGAAGCGGTCGGCGCTCAGCGGAGTGACGTCGACGAACGGTTCCCGGTCCAGGTAGAGGTCGCGAATCACCTCGCCGACAGCAGGCCCCTGCAGGAAGCCATGGCCCGAGAACCCTGTCGCATAAAGGAATCGCGAGATGCTGTCCGCCTCGCCGATCAGGGCGTTGTGGTCGGGCGTGACCTCGTACAGGCCGGCCCAACCGCCGGTCAGCCCGACGTCGAGGAGCGAGGGCGCGCGTCGTGCCATGGCCTCGGTCAGCCGGGGGATCCACGTATCCGTCCGGTTGAGGTGGAATCCGGGCTCCTCGTCGGGATCGGACAGGCCGACGAGGAGCCCGGGCCCCTCGCGGTGGAAGTAGAACGTCGTACCGAAGTCGATCGTCATCGGCAGATCGGCCGGCAGACCTTGGATCGCCTCGGTGACAACGATCTGGCGCCGCAACGGAACCACCGGAAGCTCGACCCCCGCCATCTCGCCGACCTGCGCGGACCAAGCACCTGCCGCACAGATCACCGTCCCGGTCCGGATCTCACCGCGGCTCGTCCGCACCGTCGTCACATGGTTGCCAGCAGCCTCGATCCCCAGCACCTCGCACCCCGTGACCAACCGCGCCCCGAGCCGCCGGGCAGCCGATGCATATCCCAGTACGACGGACTCCGGCGTGCAATGCCCCGCGCTCGGCGAGAAACACGCACCGACCAGCCCGTCCGCCGCAACGACCGGCGCCAGCGCGACCGCCTCGTCAACGGAGACCATCCGCGTCGGGAGCCCCGATCCCTGCTGCAACCTGGTCTGCAGCGCGGTGCTCTCGCGGAAATGCTCGACCTGCTCCGCACTGTCCAGCAAAAACAGGTACCCGACCTGGTGCAGGTCGATCTCCTGCCCGGGCCGCTCACCGAACCGCGCAAACGCCTCGAGACTGCGCGCACCCAGCGCGATGTTCACCTCGTCCGAGAAGTTCGCTCGTACGCCACCGGCCGCCTTGCAGGTGGAGCCCGACCCCAGCTCGTTCATCTCCAGCAACACCACGTCCCGCACGCCGGCCTCGGCCAGGTGGAACGCGATGCTCGTCCCCATCACCCCACCACCAACAACCACCACGTCGGCAACCCCAGCCACCATCAACCTCCTCCAGGTAGATCGAGGGGTCAGGGGAGCTGGTACGTCAGGTCGGCTTCGACCGTCTCGGTGTCCATCTGGGCCTTTTGCAGTTTGCCTGAATAGTCCCAGTTCATGGACTGCCAGCGGGTGAACTGGTCCAGGACCCACATCCCGCTCTGCCGGGAGCCGTTGCCGGACTTCCCGTTCCCGCCGAACGGCAGGTGTGCCTCGGCGCCGGACGTCGAGTTGTTGACGCTCACCATCCCCGCCGAGATCCCCTGCGCGAACCGGAACGCCTTGTTCGGATCGGTCGTGTAGATCGAGCTGGACAACCCGTACCCCGACTTGTTGCCCAGCGCAATCGCCTCGTCCAGCGTCGAGTACGGCGTGACGCCGACGACCGGCCCGAACGTCTCGTTCAGGAACAGTTCGTCGTCCGCCTGCACCCCGGCCACGATCGTCGGGTGGTAGAACAGTCCGGCCGCCGGATCGCCGACGAATCCGGCCCGGGGGCTGTCCGCCGTGACCCGGCCGGTCCGGCCGATCACCCGGTGATGCGCCGCGATCCACCCCAACGACTTCTCGAACCCCGCCGCGAACTTCTCGTCCAGCAACGGCCCGAACAGCACGTCCTGCGTCGGGTCGCCCATCGCCGCGTCCGCGGTCGCCCGCCCGAAGCGGTCCAGGAACTCGTCGTACACGGACCGGTGCACGATCGCCGTCCCCAAGGACGTGCACCGTTGTCCCGCCGTACCGAAGCCGGAGAACAACGCGCCCTCGACGGCCAGGTCCAGCTCCGCGTCCTCGGTGATCACCATCGGGTTCTTGCCGCCGAGCTCCAGGCACGGCGTCTGCAGGTGACGGCCGCACAACTCGCCGATCCGGGTGCCGACCGCGCTCGATCCGGTGAATCCGACCTTGTTGATCAGCCCGGCCTCCAGGGCTTGCTCGAGACCGGTGAACGTGTCCGGCCCGTCGGCGTACACCACGTTGAACACCCCGGCCGGTACGCCGGAATGCGCGAAGATCTCGTAGAACGCGTCCGAGACGACAGCGGAGTACTCCGCCGGCTTCCAGACGACCGTGTTGCCGCAGAGCAGCGCCGGGACGATGTACCAGGACGGGACCGCGACCGGGAAGTTGCCGGCCGTGATCACCGCGACGGTGCCGACCGGTCGGCGGAATGTGAACAACTGCTTGTCCGGCATCTCCGACGGCGCCGTCTGCCCGTACAGCCGTCGGCCCTCGCCGAGGAAGAAGTCGCAGGTGTCGATGATCTCCTGCACCTCGCCCCGCGCCTCACCCAGAGGCTTCCCGATCTCCCGCGTGACGAGCGCGGCGAGCCGCTCCTTGTTGAGAGTCATCAGCCGGCCCGCGTTCGAGATCACCTGGCCGCGTTGCGGCGCCGGGGTCGCGGCCCACGCGGCCTGCGCGGACCGGGCCGCTTCGGCAGCCTGGACGAACACCTCCGGCCCGGCGCTGCCGACCGTCCCGACGACGTCGCTCAGCTGTGCGGGGTTGGTCGACGGAGTACGCCGTACCGCTTCCGCCACTCGTTCGCCACCGACAACGGACAGCACCTCACCGGCCATACGGCTACCTCCTCGTCGTGGGCCTCCACCCTAAGTCGGCGGCGGGATCTTGTGGTCGGGGTAGAGATCCGGGATCGGGATGGGCATCCGCCACAGGCGGGAGTCGGGGTGGATCATGCCGTGCCGGATGGCGACGTACCGGAGCAGGCGGAGCGGGCCCGCGATCAGTACGACGGCCAGTGGCAACTCGACCAGGAGCGCGCTGAGCAGCGCCTGGGTCAGGTCGCCGCCGCGCTGGCTGGTCATCACGTCGAACCAGGCGTCGCAGATCAGCAGGACGCCGGACGCGAACGCCGTCGGGAACACGAACTGCTTGCGTTTCCAGCCGGCCAGCGCGGTCAGCACCAGCATCGTCAGCAACAGGATGTCGAACCCGACCCAGGTCGCGACCCAGTTCCGCGCGACGTAGTGATTGGGCAGGGTGATCGCCAGGTACACGGTCCACGGGATCAGGGCGGCCGCGCAGACCAGCATCAGGACCGTCCGCCACTTGCGGATCCGGTCGATCGTCCGCCGCGACGGCAGCCCGGGTGGCCGCGGCGCGAGCCGCAGGATCAGCTCCCGCCGCTCCTGCGGCGTCATCGCCGCGATCTCTTCGTCGGTCAGCCGCACAGCAGAAGTATGCCTTGTGATTGCATTCACAAGCCAGTATTCTGTTCGGACGGAGAAGCTGTCGATGATGACAGGCGAGGTGTGGCCATGACCAAGCGCAGACCACCGGGCATGAGTAACCAGGAGTGGGTCGAGTCGCAGATCAAGCTCGCTCAGAACCAGGGCGAGTTCGACAACCTGCCTGGTGCCGGCAAACCACTGAAGCTGGCGGACCAGCACGACCCCGACTGGTGGGTGAAGGACTTCATCCGCCGCGAGGACATCGAGGCCGAGGCGTTACTGCCACCGGCCGTCCTGCTCCGCAAGGAGAAGCAGCAGGTCCACGAGAAGGTTCGCGGGATGCGTCGCGAGTCCGAGGTCCGCGAGTACCTCGCCGACCTGAACAAGCGGATCCGGCTCAGCATCCGCGACACCACCGGACCGGTCGTGCCGACGGGCCCGGTGGACGAGGACGTGGTCATCGCCCAGTGGCGGATGGAACGCCCCGCGCGCGAACCGCGTCCGCTGCCCTCCGAGCAGCACCGCCCGAGGAAGAAGTCCCTCTGGCAGCGGCTGTTCAGCTGAGCAGTCCGCGGGCCGCCTTCTCGATGGTCTGTTCGCTGAGCAGTACTTCGTGCGCGGCGGCGCCGAGCGGGACGTACGAGTCGTAGCTCGTGACCCGGGCCAGCCGTCCGGCGTACCCGTGGTCGATCAGCGTGGCCAGGATGCCCTCGGACACGCCGCCGGACCGGCGGGTCTCGTCGGCGACCAGCACCCGCCCGGTGATGTTTGCCTCGCGCAACAAGTCCTCGACCGGCAACGGCGCCAGCCAGCGCAGGTCGAGGACACGGATCCCCGGAACCCGGGCAGCCACCCGCAGGCTCATCGGTACGCCGTTCCCGAACGTGACGATCGTCAGCTCGGTACCGTCGCCGTACGTCCGGCCGCGTCCGATCGGCACCGGCTCGTCGGGGTACGGCGCCAGCCACTGCTCGTCGCCGTCCTCGTACAGGTCCCGCCGGTGGTAGAGGGCGATCGGCTCGAGGAACACGCTGACGGTGCCAGACGACCGGGCCGCCGCCGTACAGGCGTGCAGCATCGCGGCCGCGTCGTCCGGACGGGACGGCGAGGCGATCACGATCCCCGGGATGTCCCGCAGTACGCCGAGTGCGTCGTCGTTGTGGAAGTGGCCGCCGAAGCCCTTCTGGTACCCGTAGCCGGCGATCCGCAGCACCATCGGGTTCGCGTACTGCTCCTGCGAGAAGAACTTCAGCGACGCAGCCTCGCCGCGGAGCTGGTCCTCTGCGTTGTGCAGGTACGCGAGGTACTGGATCTCGGGGATCGGCAGCAGGCCCGAGACGCCGGCGCCGAGCGCGAGCCCCAGGATCGACTGCTCGTCGAGCAGCGTGTCGAAGACGCGGGGCGGTCCGAACGCCTTCTGCAGCCCCCTGGTCACGCCGTACACGCCACCCTTGCGACCGACGTCCTCGCCGAAGACCATCGCCTCCGGGTACGACGCCAGTACGTCGCTCAGCGCGCGGTTGATCGACTGGCTGAGCGTCAAGGGCTCCGCGGTGGGCGTCCGCTGTGGCAGCGCATCGGCGACCGCTTCCGGTGCGGGGAAACGCAGGGGCGCGGCGACGACTTCGGGCGAAGTGAGCTGGGGGAGGCCCGCGACCTCGGCCGCGATCCGGTGCGCCTCGGCGTGCTTCTCGTCGTACAGGTCGATGATCTCGTCGGCGCTGTAGCCGGCTCCGAGCAGGTAGCGCGCCGTACCGAGCAGCGGGTCGAGCTCCTCGTCCGCGGCCAGCTCCGCCGGGGACCGGTACGCCGCCTCGACGTCGGAACCCGCATGGCCGAGCAGGCGAACCGTCCGCAACCGCAGGAACGCCGGGCGCCGGTTCCGCCGTACGAACGTGGCCGCCTCGGTCGCCATCGACAGGGCCGCGTCCAGATCGGTGCCGTCCGCGTCGAAGTACCGCAGGCCGGGGCGCGAGCCGTACGCCTGCCGGATCCAGCCGTCCGGGGTGCGCACGCTGATCCCGATCCCGTTGTCCTCGCAGACCAGCAGCAACGGCATCGGCAGACCCTGGTACGACGCGTGCAGGGCAGCGTTGATCGCACCGGTCGCGGTCGAGTGGTTCGCGGACGCGTCGCCGAAGCTGGTCACCACGATCGCGTCGGACGGCCACGGGGACGGTACGCCGAGCTTCGCCGACCGGTTCATCGAGAACGCGACGCCCATCGCCCGCGGCAGGTGGGAGGCGATCGTCGACGTCTGCGGGATCACCGACAGCTCGTGCCGGCCGAACACCTTGTGCCGGCCGCCCGCGATCGGCTCGCTGGTCGCCGCGGCGACACCGAGCAGGATGTCGCGCAGGCCCTCCTTCGAGCCGCACTGGGCGGCGCGGGTCAGGTAGAAGGCGCCGGACCGGTAGTGCAGGAGGGCCGGGTCGGTCGGCTCCAGGGCGGCGGCGACGGCCGCGTTGCCCTCGTGACCGGCCGAGCCGATCGTGTAGAAGCCGGTGCCCTGGGACTGCATCCAGCGGGCCGCGAGGTCCGCGTGCCGGCTGCCGAGCTGAGCGTCGTACAGGCCGCGGAGCAGGTCTGCGTCGTGCTCCCACGTGGCTGGGGCGAGGCCGCGGACGCGTTCGGCGAAGGTCCTCATTTCATCCATGATCCGGGATCGCCCCGCCGAACACAGCTCCGCCCACGAGTTGAACACGTCACCCCGGCTCGTCCTCCGGCGCCCGGGGAACCGCGCTTGGGGGTTGTTCGTTCTAGCGGGGAGGGGGACTCTGTGGGGTGTGGTGACGGTGAGTGAGCCTTGGTGATGCAGCTTTCCTGGGTACGGCGGGTGGGGATCGCGGCCGGTCTCGGAGTCGGGACAGCCGGCGCGCTTGCGGGCGTCCTCCTGCTCGGTCCGCTCGCCGCGTCGCTCCTGCTGCTCGTGGTGTTCGTGCTGGTCTGGCCGCTGGCTGCGGTGGTGCGGCACGTGACGGACGATGCGCCGTACAGCTCGGCGGCCCTGGTCGCGGGCGCGGCCGCCGCAGCGGTGTTGTGCCTGCCGGGCCTGGTGCGGTTGCTCGCGTGGGGCGCACTCGGGCTGGTGTCGGCGCTGATCCTGGCCGCACTGTTCGTGCTGATCGATCTCGCCGTACCCGATCGGGTCCCGCGCCTGCGCCCGTCGCGTAGGCAGCGCAAACTGGTCCGTCTGACCGAGACGCAGCTTGCGGCGGACGAGCAGCTGATCGCGTCGCTGCAGTGTCCGCTCTCCATCGAGGAGCTCTGCGGAGTCTGGTCCGAGACCGCCACTCAGCTGACCCAGGGCGCCGATCCGCGCGACCGGCAGGCGGTCGCCGAGGTGCGCCGGATCTGCCTCGACGAGTTCGAGCGCCGCAACCCCGACGGCTTCAACCGCTGGCTGGACGCCGGCGCACCGGCCAACCCCGGCCGCTACCTCCTGGGCAACAGCAACAACTAGGCAGCCTTCTTGCTCCGGCTGGTCTTCTTGGCCGCGGTCTTCTTCGCCGCGGTCTTCTTGGCTGTCGTCTTCTTTGTCGTGGTCTTCTTCTTCGCTCCGCGGGCCTTGCGGGCCTCCTCGACGCTGGCGCGCAGGGCGGCGACCAGGTCGGTCGGGTTCGTCGCCTGCGGCTCCTCCTCGGAGTAGACGACCTCCTTGCCCTGATGCTTGGTCTTGACCAGTTCCTTGACCCGCTCGGTGTAGGTGTCCTGGTACGACGCCGGCTTCCACTCGCCGCTCATCGCCTCGATCAGGTCGACCGCCATCGACAACTGCTTGCCGGCGCCGGCCTTGCGCGGCAGATCGCCGAGCTCCTCGTCCGGGTCGCGGATCTCGTCGGCGAAGAACATGGTCTCGAGCACGAGGACCTTCTCGTCGGCCCGGATCGTCGCCAGGTACTCCTTGCCGCGCATCACGAACTTCGCGATCCCGGCGCGGTTCGTCTTCGCCAGCGCGTCGCGCAGCAAGGCGTACGACGAGGCGTTCTCGGCATCGGACGGGCCGAGGTAGTAGCTCTTCTGGAAGTGCATCGGGTCGATCTCGTCCAGATCCACGAACGTGTCGATCTCCAGCGAGCGGGACTTGCCCGGCGCGATGTCGTCGAGCTCCTCGGGCTCGACGATCACGTACTCGCCGCCGCCGACGTCGTGACCCTTCACGATCTTGTCGTACGGGACCTCGCGGCCGGTGCGTTCGTTCACGCGCTTGTACCGGATCCGGTCCGAGGTGCCCTTCTGGAACTGGTGGAAGTCGATCTCGTGTTCCTTGGTCGCGCTGTACATCCCGACCGGTACCGAGACCAGTCCGAAGTTGATGTACCCGCTCCAGATCGCCCGTGCCATCGCCAGCTCCTTCCGGTACTCCTGGTCGCCCCGGCCGGTACCCAGTTCAGAGCCGGTTGTAGCGCTTCCGGGCCTCGCGGCTCTCCTTCTGGGCGTCGCGGGCGGCTCGGCGGGCCTCGTCGAGTTCGGCGCCGATGCTGTGGACCCGGGCCTGGGCCTCGGAGAGTGCCTCGCGGGCGTTGTCGAGCTGGGTGTCCAGCTCCTCGACCCTCGCCTCAGCGGCCTGGGCGGCCGCGACTGCCTCCTCGAACGCCTGTTTGGCCAGGGCGCGCTCCGCCGCCTCGCGTTCGTCCTCCTCCGCCTGCTTGCGCTTGGCTGCCGCGCGCTCTTCCTCGGCGGTCTCGGTCTCCGCTCGTTGGGCCTTCCGCCGGTCGCGGGCGGCCTGGCGGCGTTCGTCGGTGAGCGGGGTGACGTTGGACGGTTCGCCGTTCTCGTCGACGACGCCGAAGCCGACGTGCCGCAGCGCGCTGCTCAACCGGCCCTCGCGTACGGCGTCGCCCGCGGCCGGATCCACCAGCGCGGCATCCAGCGTCTCGCGCAGCTTCTGGCCGACGTCCGCGCTGACTTTCTGGCCCTCCTTGGCGGCCAGCCGGGCGGCTTCCTTGGACAGCTTGTCCAGGAGCCGGTGACGCTTCGGCGTCAGCTCCCGCAGCCGCTCGCCGTCGAGATCGGCAGTCGCCTCCCGGAACTCGTCGCCGAGCGCGAGCAGGTCGTCCAGCTCGTCGGGCAGCTTGCGGGCCACCAGGTTCGCGAGCCAGGCCGCGACCGTCGGCTTGCGCAGTGCCTTCAGCCGGGTCGACCCGATCGCGTCGCCGTCGGCCTTCAGCTGCTTGGCCAGCTCGTTGCGAGTAGCAATGAAGTCGGCCGCCGGCGCCGCATAGACCGCATCGGCCGCCTCCTCGAAGTCCACGAAGGCGACGCTACCCGAATCAGCCGCCGCTCGGGCCCCGTTGCACGGCCAGTTCGGCGCGGAGGGTTTCGAGGATGCCGCGGAGCAGGCGGGAGACCTGCATCTGGCTGACACCGAGTTCCTGGCCGATCTCCTCCTGGGTGAAGCCGTTGCAGAACCGGAGCTGGAGGATGCGCTTGTCCCGCTCACCGAGGTTCGCGACCGCCGGTGTCAGGGTGTGGACGTTCTCGACCAGGTCGTAGCCGTCCTCGGCGTCGGCGACCGTCTCCAGCAGGCTCGTCCCGCCGTCCGACGTACCGGGCGCGTCCAGCGAGAGCGTGCTGAAGCAGCCGCGGACCGAGACGGCCTCGGCGACCTCGGACGGATCGGTGCCGAGCGCCTCCGCGGTCTCCTCGTCGGTCGGCACGTGACCGAGCCGCTGGATCAGCTCAGGCTCCGCGGCGGCGATGTTGCCCTGCATCTCCTGGACCCGGCGCGGCGGCCGGATCGTCCAGGCGCAGTCCCGGAAGTACCGTTTCAGCTCACCGCGGATCGTCGGTACGGCGTACGACAGGAACGCCGTCGACGCCTCCAGTTTGTAGCCGTTGACGGCCTTCACCAGGCCGAGGTACGCGACCTGCTCGAGATCGTCGGCGTCGACGCCCTTGCTGCGGTACCGCGAGGCGATCGATCTCGCCACCGGCGCGTTCAGGAGGACGACCTCGTCGAGGCACGCCTGGTGCCGGGGATCCGGGACCCTGTCCGCCTCGAGCAGCAGCTCGTGGGTGGCGTCGGCGATGGTCTGCTTGGTGCGTTCTGCAGTTGCGATCGTCACGGGAGATACCTCGTCGTGTCGTCGTACATGCTCGGTGGCAGGGGCTGAACCACTAGCTCCACCAGATCAAACTCGGCCCGAGCTTTCAAGTACCCGACTGTTACGGGTGCTTGAAACGCTTGTCGCCTGACAGTAACTGTCAGGTTTCAGTGGTTTGCTCGCATTCATGAACGAGTGTTGCGCCGTCGTCGACCTGCGCCAGTACACGCTGCGCCCCGGCCAACGGGACGACCTGATCGAAGTCTTCGACACCTACCTCGTGGAGGGGCAGGAACAGACCGGTATGCACATCGTCGGTCAGTTCCGCGATCTGGACGACCCGGATCGGTTCGTCTGGATCCGCGGATTCCGCGATCTGCCCGCGCGGGCGGACGCGCTGAACGCGTTCTACTACGGCCCGGTCTGGCGCGCGCACGCCGCGGCGGCGAACGCGACGATGATCGACTCGGACAACGCCCTGCTACTGAAGCCTGTCCGCCTCGAGGCCGGCTACCCGGCGCTCGACGCGCCGCGACCGGACGAGCCTGCGACTTCGGTGGTCGGTGGCGCGGTCTACCATCGCGGTGCCGAGGACGACGGGTTCGTCGAGTTCTTCACCGATCAGGTCGCGCCCGTGCTCACCGCGACCGGGGCCGCGCCGGTCGCGGTCCTCCAGAGTTTGGTTGCCGAGAACAACTTCCCGCAGCTGCCGTTGCGGGACGAGGTGGTGCTCGCCTGGTTCGCGCGGTTCGCCGACGACACGGCGTACGACGACCATCGCCGGCGGCTCGCCGACTCGCGCGTCTGGCAGCAGCGGGTGCTCCCCGAACTGGTCTGCCGGTCTGCGAAACCGGTGCAGGAGCTGCGCCTGCGCCCGACTGCGCGATCGCAGTTCCGGTAAATACGTTGCGGGGCCCGGAGCGGGCGGGCATCCTGGGTTGACCGAGCGGCGGCGAACGCTGCCTGGACTAAGGAGGGCTGACGGATGGCCATCACTGTGCTGCGGCATGTCCGCGTCAGTTCACCTTCTTTGTTCAGGAGCACACCCGTTGTCTGCAGAGTACGAACTCACATCTGATTTCTCCGACCTCGACTCGCGCTGGGCAGATCTGGCCCGTGACGAGTCCCAACCGGATCCGTCCGACGCCTTCGTCTTCAAGTTCCACTCCGTGGACGAGGAACTGGGACCGGATCAGCGGTGGTCCACCTGGCTGGACGTCGAGCGCGGCTCTCGCGGGCCTGATCCCCGCCCGGAGTGGGTGGTGACGGAACAGGCCGCGATCGATACCGAGCTCGGCGTCCTCAAAACCGGTAAGGAAGCCGACGTCTTCCTGGTCGAACGGGCCGTCGAAGCCATCGGCGACAACCCGGCGAAATCCTCGCTGCTGGCCGCGAAGCGGTACCGCACCGAGGAGCACCGGTCCTTCCACCGCAGTACGTCGTACGTCGAAGGACGCCGTACCCGCAACAGCCGCGACAGCCGGGCGATGCACAAGAAGACCGCGCACGGCCGCAGTGTCGCGGCCGGGCAGTGGGCGTACGCCGAGTGGGACGCCCTCAACCGGTTGTGGAAAGCCGGCGTCCCGGTGCCGTACCCCGTCCAGGTGGACGGCACCGAGCTGCTGATGGAGTTCATCGACGACGGTGAGGGCGGTGCCGCGCCACGGCTCGCCCAGGTCCGCCCGTCGAAGGAACTGCTCGGTCAGTACTTCGAGCAACTCCGCGGCGGGATGCGTGAGCTGGCCCGGGCCGGGCTGGCGCACGGCGACCTCTCGCCGTACAACGTCCTCGCCCAGGGGGAGCGCATCGTGATGATCGACCTGCCGCAGGTGGTCGACATCGTCGGCAACCCGAAGGGCATGGACTTCCTGCTCCGCGACTGCCACAACATGGCCGCGTGGTTCACGAACCGCGGGCTGGACGTCGACGAACAGGAACTGTTCGCCGACCTCCTCACGATGGTGTTCTGATTGCCTTCTGCAGCAGGGGGACGAGTGGGACCAGTTGGTCGGGGTAGGTGTCGACGAGGCCGTCGACGTGGTTGCCTGCCTCGACCCGCTGGTACGTGTGCAGGCCGGTGCCGCGGGCCATCTCGGCGTACACGTCGGAATCCTGGGTGATCGGGAGCAGACTGTCGTACGTGCCCTGGATGGTGATGAGCGGCTTCTTGACCTTGCCGGTGAGCGCGATCCGCTTGATCGCCCGGTGCGCCTCGGGCCGCTGGGCGTAGTCGTAGTCGGCTTCGCTGCCGGTGTACGTCGGGTCGAGCTCGGCCGCGTAGATGCGCTGGGTCAGCTTCCAGTAGACCGTGTAGTGGTAGTCCCAGAGGAAGTCCGAGCGCGGATCGAAACCCGCCGCGACGATCGCAGCCGGGTCGTGCCGCTCGTAGCCCTTGATGGCCGGAGGCAAGTACGTGAGGAGGTTCGGTCCGTCGGCCGTCCACAGCGTGCCTTCGAGGTCTACGCCGCGGGTGAAGAGTTCGGGGTGGTTCTCGAGTTGCCAACGGACCAGGTAGCCGCCGTTCGAGATCCCCGCGGCGATCACCTCGCGTGCCGGGTGACCGTAGTGCTGCGAGACCGTGGCGCGGGCGGCTCGCGCGAGTTGCGTCGTACGGACGTTCCATTCGACGATCGCATCGCCGGGACGTAGCCCGTCGGTGTAGAACGCGGCGCCGGTGTTGCCCTTGTCGGTCGCGGCGTACGCGTATCCCAGTGAGAGCACGTAGTCCGAGATCGCCTTGTCGTTCGCGTACTGCGCTCGCACGCCGGGTGATCCGGACACGACGAGTCCGCCGTTCCATGTCCGCGGCAGCCGGATCACGAACTGCGAGTCGTGGTTCCACCCGTGGTTGGTGTTGGTGTGCGAGTTGTCCGGGAAGTACCCGTCGACCTGCACCCCCGGTACGCCGGACTGCTGCGGCAGACCCGAGTGCGTGAGGCCCGCGTAGTCCGCGGGATTCGTGTGACCCGACGCGACCGTGCCGGCCGTGGTCAGGTCGTCCAGATGGGCGACCTGTTGATACTCGGCACCCGGAACGCGCACCGGTCGATGGGCATTCGCCGGCGTAGTCATGAGACCCGAGAGCAGCAGGACAGCGGCGGACAAGGCGAGGAAGCGGCGCATGCCGTCACGTTAGAAGCCGCCTCCTTCGCCGGGTATGGGCTGACGACCTATAGCTCGCCCTACCGACCTGGCGTCAGGTACTACTCGCGCTGGTCGACTGCCGTGACCAGTCCGATCACAAGACCGCGCCAGTCGCGCGCGGGAATGCAGACTCTTTCGAGCCCTCCTGTGCGGTCGTTGCGAATGTCGAGGGTGACGAGGTCGTCCGCCCCGGTCGCGCCGTACGAACCGCCGAGCAAGCGCCCGCGGCGCTTGTCGGCCAGCCTTTCGGGGGCGATCTCCGGGGCCCCGACGCGGGCGGCACGCTCCGGGTCGGCCCTGGTCGCGAGCAGCTGTACCCAGTCGCGGTCGATCGCCGCCAGCGGGATCTGGTCCGTCCCCACTCGCAGCCGTTCCCGGGTCACGGTCACGGTGCCGCGCCAGGTGAGCATCGCCAGACTGAGCAGCCAGATGCCGAACACCCCAGCTGGGCCGAAGATCGCCAGGCCCACCTGGGTGCGGCTGAGCTCGACCTTGGACGTGAGCAACAGACCGGTGGTCGCCAGAACCCAGAGCACCACCGGCAGCAGCCACATTCGGCGCGACACCGGCCGGTGCCGGTAGATCACGTCGGCCACTCTCAGGACACCGCTTTCGCGGCTGCGCGTCCCGCCGTACGGCCGGTGAACAGGCAACCGCCGACGAAGGTGCCTTCGAGCGATCGGTAGCCGTGGACGCCGCCGCCACCGAAGCCGGCGACCTCACCGGCGGCGTAGACACCGGGGAGTGGGGTGCCGTCGGTACGCAGTACGCGCGACTCCAGATCGGTCTGCAGACCGCCGAGGGACTTGCGGGTCAGGATGTTCAGCCGTACGGCGATCAGCGGGCCGGCCTTCGGGTCGAGGATCCGGTGCGGCGACGCGACCCGGATCAGCTTGTCGCCACGGTAGTTGCGGGCCCCACGCAGCGCGGTGATCTGCAGGTCCTTGGTGAACGTGTTGGTCAGCTCCCGGTCCCGCGCGACGATCTGCCGCTCGAGGTCGTCGAGCTTGATCAGGTTGTCGCCGGTCAGGTCGTTCATCCCCCGGACCAGGTCCGGAAGGTTGCCGCGGACAACGAAGTCGGCGCCCTTGTCCATGAACGCCTGTACGGGTGCCGTTGCTCCTCCGCGGGCCCGGCCGAGTACGCCCCTGACGTCCTTGTTGGTCAGGTCCGGGTTCTGCTCCTGGCCGGAGAGCGCGAACTCCTTCTCGATGATCTTCTGGGTCAGCACGAACCACGTGTAGTCGTACCCGGTCGTCATGATGTGCTCGAGCGTCCCCAGCGTGTCGAACCCGGGGAACAGCGGCACCGGCAGCCGCTTGCCGGTGGCATCGAACCACAGCGACGACGGCCCGGGCAGGATCCGGATGCCGTGCATCGGCCAGATCGGGTCCCAGTTCTGGATGCCTTCGGTGTAGTGCCACATCCGGTCGCGGTTCACGTAGCGGCCGCCGGCCCGCTCGGTGATCGCGAGCATCCGCCCGTCCACATGCGCCGGTACGCCGCTGATCATCCGCTTCGGCGGCTCGCCCATCCGCTTCGGCCACTGCGAGCGGACCAGGTCGTGGTTGCCGCCGATCCCGCCGGACGTGACGATCACCGCCTGCGCGGTCAGCTGGAAGTCGCCGACCTCGGTCCGCGAGCTCGACACGCCACGCAGTACGTCGCTGGGCTCGAGCACCTTGCCCGCGACGCCGTCGACCACACCGCCCGTCACCGTCAGCTCGTCCACCCGGTGCCGGAACCGGAACTCGACGAGCCCCTTCCCGACGGCCTCTCGCACCCGGCGCTCGAACGGCGCGACCAGGCCCGGACCGGTGCCCCACGTGATGTGGAAGCGCGGCACCGAGTTCCCGTGGCCGTCCGCGTTGTACCCGCCCCGCTCGGCCCAGCCGACGACCGGGAAGAACCGCACGCCTTGCGCGTGCAGCCACGGACGTTTCTCGCCGGCCGCCCAGTCGACGTACGCCTCCGCCCACTGCCGCGCCCACTTGTCCTCGTCGTCCAGCCGGTCGAACCCGGCCGAGCCGAACCAGTCCTGCATCGCCAGCCCGTGGGAGTCCTTGATGCCCATCCGGCGTTGTTCGGGAGAGTCGACGAAGAACAGGCCGCCGAACGACCAGAACGCCTGGCCGCCGAGCGACGCTTCGGGTTCCTGGTCGAGCAGCAGTACCTTCCGGCCCGCGTCGGCCAGTTCGGCGGTCGCGGCCAGTCCGGCCAGCCCCGCCCCGACGACGATCACATCAGCGTCCATGGCGACATGTATAGCGCACTTGGGATCATGGGGCAGTGACGATCCTTTCTGTTCAAAACGTCGTACTTCCTGCAGCTTCGATCGGTCCGGAGAACCCGCTCGCACCGCTCCGGACCCAGCGCGAGCCGCACCACGTCGAGAACATCGCCGAGCTCCCCGCCGACCTGCGGGAGAACATCGAGTACGGGCGCCTGCACAGCCCGCTGCCGTGCCTGAACCAGGACGGCTACGACCGCACCCTCGTGGAGACAGCGCTGCCTGCTCTGGTGCTGGAGAACGACCACGTCCGTGCGACCGTTCTGCCCAGCCTCGGTGGAAGGTTGTACTCGCTCGTCCACAAGGGGACCGAGCTGCTCTACTGCAACCCGGTCTTCCAGCCCGCGAACCTCGCGCTGCGCAACGCCTGGTTCGCAGGCGGCGTCGAGTGGAACGTCGGAAGCACCGGCCACTGGACCGGGACCTGCGCACCGATGCACGCCGCCCGCGTCGAAGGCCCGGACGGTACGCCGGTCCTGCGGCTGTGGGAGCTCGAACGCACCCGCAACCTCGTCACCCAACTCGACTTCTGGCTGCCGGAGGACTCGGAGTTCCTGTACGTCGGCGTACGGCTGCAGAACCCGTCCGACGCCGAGGTCCCGGCGTACTGGTGGTCGAACATCGCAGTACCGCAGTCGCCGGACCGCCGCGTCCTCGTACCCGCGGACCAGGCCTGGCAGTTCGGGTACGGCAGCCGACTGGACCTGGTCGACGTGACTACGGATCTGACCTATCCGATGCGGCACCCGCGCGCCATCGACTACTTCTTCGAACCGCTGCCGGACGAACGCTCGTGGATCGCGTCCGTGGACGGCTCCGGCAACGGCCTCGTGCAGGCGTCGACTGAACGGCTGCAGGGACGCAAGCTCTTCGTCTGGGGCCAGGGCGACGGTGGACACCGGTGGCAGGAGTGGCTGTCGCCCGGGCTGGAGGGCGATGGGTACGCCGAGATTCAGGCCGGGCTCGCGCGCACACAGATGGAGCACCTGAAGCTGCCTGCCGGGACTTCATGGCACTGGCTGGAGGCGTATGGACGTCTCTCGATGGACGCCGGTGTTGCGCACTCCCAGGACTGGAAGACAGCACGCGCCGGGGGAGCAGCAGCGCTGGAACCGTTGCTTGATGGGCTGCGTGGGAGGGAGCAGGCGTGGTTGGGGGTTGTTGATGCTGCGCCGGTCGAGCGGCTCGCGGTCGGATCAGGGTGGGGTGCGCTGGAGCTCAAGCGGACCGGTTGGAGCGTCTCGGACGGTACGCCGTTCAGCGAGGACACGATGACGTCCCGCGAGCAGGCGTGGCTGCCGTTGCTCGACGGGCAGCTGCCGGCGGTTGACGCCGTACCGGACGGGACTCTGGTGGCGTGGCGGGACCTGCTGGAAGCGGCCGAGGACAACTGGCTCGTCTGGTACCACCGGGGCGTCGCGCGGCACTACGACGGTGACGTCGACGGTGCGATCGAGGCGTGGCGGGAGTCTGGGGAGAACGCGTGGGCGCTACGCAACCTCGGTCTGGTCACGGGAGGGCTGGAGTACTACGAGCGCGCCGTCGAGCTCCTGCCCGACCTGGTGCCGCTGGTCGTGGAGGCGGTCGCGGCCGCGCTGGACACCGACGTGCAGCGGGCGGAGCGGATGCTCGAGCACGCGCCTGACGACCCGCGGATCCAGCTGCTGCGTGTCCGGCACGCACTGGAGACCGGTGACCCGGCCACAGCGCACGACCTGCTCGCTGCAGGGATCCAGCTCGCCACGGTTCGGGAGGGTGCGAACCCGCTCACCGACTACTGGCTGGCCGCGGAGGAGGCACTTGGCACACAACGGCCGGTTCCGCCGCAGTACCAGTTCGGAATGGGCGGAAACTGACAACTTCAGGTCAACTCTACCTCTAGAAACACCGCTCCACCGGACTCTACTATGGTCCTGTAGAAAGGTTTTTGTACTTACCTGGAACCAAGTGGAATCCGGTGGCGTCTCACCGGATGAGCGGCAAACGCCGCGCAAGGGCAGTTTCGACAAACGACCGCGTCGCTCGCGGGCGACGCGTCGGGGGTGAGTGCCATGTTGACGATCGTTGTACTCGGTGGGTTCGGCCTGGTGCTGGTGGTCGCGACCTTCATCGTGACCGAGGTTCTGGCCGGTCTGCGGCGTAACGAACTCCCCACCGGCACGGAAGAGAAGACCGCGGGACGAGTGATCCGGGTGCGTGGCCCGGTCCGCGGCCAACTGCAGAGCGGTGCCCCGGCGATCTACACCGAGGTCATCGTCGAGTACTACACCCGCCGGGGTGAGGGACCGTACGAGGTCGCTCGCAAGTTCCCGGTCGGGAGCCGTATTACTTACGCCAAGGGCGACCGGGTGATCGTCGCGTACGACGTCCGGACGCCCCGCCGGGCCCGCCTGGCCGGCCGGGTCAGCCACTGGCCGACCCTGGGGCCGTTCTCCGCCACGGCGGCCTGACGGTTCACCTGCTTGAGCCTCCTCTCCGGCTCAAGCAGGAAGATGCGGGGCGAGCAGGTTGTAGAGCACCGGCCGGCCCTGATCCAGAACGTAGTCCGCCTCGTCCGCGGAAAGCCGGTCTGCGAGATGCGCCAGCGCCTCGCCCATCGTGATGCTGAGCGTCACGGCCAGGCGGAAGTCCCGCGAGTCCCGCGCGCCGAAGCGCGCAGCCAGCAGCTCCGCGAACTCGCCGGCGTGCTGGTCGTCGAACTCGCCCGGCTTCGACTCCAGCTCCGGATCGCCGAGCCCGCTCAGCACGACCGCCTTGAAGCCAGGGTCGGTCCGGTGCATCTCACGGAACGTCTCCAGCGTGACGTCGACCGCCGCTCGCCAGTTCGTCACGCCGGCCAGCCGCTCGCGCACCGCGTCGGTGTAGCGGGCCTGGTTCCGCCGCTCGATCGCCTGGATCAGGCTGCGCTTGTCCGGGAAGTACCGGTACACGCTGCCGACCGCGATCTCGGCCCGCTTCGCGATCCCGCTCGTCGACGCCGCGTCGTACCCGCGTTCGACCACCTCGGCACAGGCCGCGTCCAGGATCCGCTCGACCTGCCGGCTCGCCCGGTCCTGGGTCGGCGTCCGGCGCAGCGGATAGGCCCCCGAAGTCACCATTCACCCATTGTCCACGCTTCGAGGGACACCGTTGCCACCTCTTTGTGACAGATTGCCGACAGTTGGTCATGAGGAGGGGTAACTCGTATGCGCATCAACAAATCCGCCGTCGTCGGCCTCGCATCCGTCGCGCTGGCCGCCTCCGGGGTCGCCGGTACGGCGCTCACCCGGGAGAACTCCGCGTCCGCCGAGAACGGCTCGGGCCTGCGGTTCAACCAGGTCCAGATGATCGGGTCGCACAACTCGTACCACCGCGAGCTCAGCCCGGCCGAGCAGAAGGTCCAGCAGGCCCAGAACCCCGGTTCGGTCGACCTCTGGTACTCGCACGCGCCGATCACGCAGCAGCTCGCGGACCAGAACGTCCGCACGCTCGAACTCGACCTGCTTCCGGATCCGGCCGGCGGCCTGTACACGTACCCGCTGATCCGGAAGCTGACCGGGCAGGGGCCGCTCACCGACCCGGCGATGGCTCGTCCCGGGATCAAGGTCATGCACGTCCCGGACTTCGACTACAACACCACCTGCGACACGTTCGTCCTGTGCCTGCAGCAGGTGAAGTTGTGGTCCGACCAGCACCCGAACCACGTGCCGATCACGATCAACCTCGAGCTCAAGCAGTCCGACCCGAAGGTGGTCGCGGCCGGCGGCGTCCAGTCGCCGCCGTGGGACGCGGCCAATCTGGAGGGTGTTGACCAAGAGATCCGGTCGGTGTTCTCCGAGAAGGAGTTGCTGACGCCGGACGACGTCCGCAAGCCCGGTCTGACGCTCGAGCAGTCGGTCCTGACCAAGGGCTGGCCGACGCTGGACGAGGCCCGCGGCCAGGTGCTGTTCTACTTCGACAACGGCGGCCCGGGCGCGATCCGCGACCTGTACCGGACCGGTCACCAGAACCTCGAGGGCCGGGCGGTCTTCACCCGGGGTCCCGAGGGCGAGCCGGACGCGGCGATCACGCAGGTGAACGACCCGCGGGGCGCGAACCAGGCGGAGATCCAGCGGCTGGTGTCGAAGGGCTACCTGATCCGGACCCGGTCGGACGAGCCGATGGCGACGATCCGCGACAAGGACTACACCCGGCTCGGGATCGCCTTGGCCAGCGGCGCGCAGGTCGTGACGACTGACTGGCCGGTCGCGGGCATGGCCGCGCGGTACGACAGCGACTTCGTCGCCGAGCTGCCCGGGCACACCGCCGTACGATGCAATCCTGTGACAGCACCGAAGTGGTGCCGTGGAGATGTCGTCGGAAGGTGATGTGCGGATGTCGGAGCATGTGGTTGACGTGAGCTGGAGCCGTGGTGAGCACGAGTTCACCTATGACACCTACGACCGCGACCACGAGTGGCGCTTCGACGGCGGCATCACGGTGCCGGGCTCGGCGAACCCGAAGTACCTGGGCAACCCGGGCCCGGTCGACCCGGAGGAAGCGTTCGTGGCGGCGCTGTCGTCCTGCCACATGCTGACGTTCCTGGCGATCGCGGCCCGGAAACGGATGGTGGTCGACGCGTACGACGACCACGCGGTCGGTGTGATGGCGAAGAACGCGGACGGCCGGCTGGCGATCACCGAGGTGACACTGAACCCGAAGATCGTCTGGAACGGCGCCGAGCCGGACGCCGAGACGCTCGAGCGGATGCACCACCTCGCGCACCGGGAGTGCTTCATCGCGAACTCGGTGACCACCGAGATCACGGTGGCTACCAGCAAATGAAACCACCCGCCGACCGGCCTGAACCTCGCGCAAACGGTGTCAGGACGGTCGGCGGGTGGTGAGGTGCACCTCTGTGGCGGTGCACCGGTAACGGATCCGGGGGCGCCTCGCACTGGGGCGCCTCTGCGTTTGATGTGCGACTTCCGTGCGGTCTGGCTCGGTGGGCCAGACCGTCCGGGTGCGCCGCCCGGGTCCGTTCGTCCGGCTGGCGCCTCAGTGCTCGGCGGCGGCGTCGGTCCGGTCGTCTGTGGTCTGGGTGCTGTCGACGGCCAACAGGTCCTCGAGTTGGCGGACCTGCTCGGTGGCCATCGTGGTCATCAGTCGGTGGATCGTCATGCCAGTGAGACGCCGAGGGCCTGAAGGTATGACGGGAATCCGCGATGTGACCTGAGTCACTACTTCTCGTCGAGTCCGTCCAGCCGCAGGGGGACGAGCTTCCGGGCGTCGTCGTACGAGGTCCCGGTCAGTTCGAGCAGGTCGATGATCGTGGAGCGCAGCTGACCGAGGACGACGACCGCGGACAGTCCGATCGGCAGCGGCATGTCCGCCGTACGACGGCCCAGTTCGCCCAGCACGCGGTGCGCGGCGACGTCGGCGGCCGGTTCGAACAGGGACTCGCCGATCAGGCGGGTGCCGTCGGCCAGGCGTTCGAGCAGCGCCGGGTACTCGTCGGGCATCCGCTCGTCGCGCCACACCGACACCGCGCACCGGCGGACCAGGACCCGGGTGTTCCGGATCGCCCGGTCCAGCGGTACGACGAGATCGGCGATCTCCTGGACCCGCCCGCGGTGCCGGCGGCGGAACGGGGACAGCCGGACGACCGCGACCCCTTCCTCGGCGGCGCTGCGCAGGTCGTCGAGCCGGGACTCGCTCGCGCGGGCCCGGCGGAGAGCGTCGGTGACGGCCTCCTCGTCGCGATCGCGCAGGCCGTCGGCGGTCTCGATCAGGATCTCTGCCAGCTCGTTCAGCACGCCGGACGCCTGTTGTCGAGGACGCCTGATGGCAGCGGCCGGCGCGATCGTGGCGGCCGCCAGCGCGACCAGCCCGCCGAGCGCCGCGTCCTGCCAGCGGCTGAAGCCGGCGCCGGGGTTGGGCAGCAGCGTGGTGACGATCGCCGCCTGGACGCCGGCCTGGGTGGTCATCAGGTTCCCGGCGCCGAGCAGTACGGCGACGCTCATCGCGAGCGCGATGACGAAGACGAGTTGGAGTACGCCGGTCCCGAAAACCTTCACGAACAGGTCGCCGACGCCGACCCCGACCGCCACCCCGACCATCACCTCGGCGACCCGGCGGAGACGCTGGCCGAAGCTGAAGCCGAGGCAGACCATCGCGGCGACCGGGGCGAAGAACGGCTGCTTGTGACCGACGACATACCGCGCGATCGCCCAGGCGACTCCGGCGGCGAGTGCGCACTGGGCGATGAAGAAGACCCGGCTGCGCCAGCGTTCGATCCGCCGGCGGATCGAGGCACGGGACCGCCGCGCGGCCTGCGGTGCGATGTCGTCGCGCAGCTCCCGCAACTGGTCCAACGTCAACCTGACCGGATCCACGCGCCCCATTCTGCGGGATGGGTGCGCCAGCTTGATTCATCGGCGCCTTGCGGTTCAGTGTTGCCTCATGACCGACAACAACCGTGAGGACTACGGCAGCTACTCCGTGGACGACGAGGATCAGCTGCAGGCGGAGGACACGCTCAACGACCGCGGCGTGGACGACCTGCTCGACGAGGGGTACTCGCCGCCGGAGAAGTGGTCCGCGGGCGAAGGCTTCGGCACGACGGCCGACGAGGCGCTCCAGGGCGAGACGCTGGACCAGCGGATCGCCCAGGAGGTCCCGGACGCCGACCCGTACGCCGAGGACGGTGAGGACGTCGGCGGCCCGCAGGTCGGCACCGAGCGCTCCGGCCGCCTGGTCGCCTCCGACGAGGGTGCACACAGCGACGACGACAGCGAGCTGTTCGCCGAGGACGTCGGCATCGACGGCGCCGCCGCCGGCGCCGAGGAAGCCGCCGTCCACGTGGTGGACGACGACGGGTTCGAACTCGAGGACGACGACGAGTCCGACCTCGAGAACTACCGCGACGTCGACCTGGGAGACGTCGGCGACCTGGAGGACTGACCTACCTGCGGGTGACGAGGATCTCGGCGCCGTGGCGGGGGACCAGGGTGACGTTCTTGGCCTGGGCCGGTTCGGGTTCGGGGTGCGGGGCCTGGAAGTTGTAGGCGCCGACGGCGGCGCGGAGGATCTCGGTGGCTTCCATCAGGGAGAATCCGGCGCCGATACACCGCCGGGCCCCGCCGCCGAACGGCATCCAGGTGCCGGGCGCGGGCGGATCGTCGGACAGGAAGCGTTGCGGGCGGAACTCCTGCGGCTGCGGGAAGTGTTCGGCGTCGCGGTGGACCAGGCCGATCGCGGCCATGATCGTCGTACCGCGGGGCAGCCGGTAGCCGGCGAGGTCGGTGGTCTCGGTGAGGCGCCGGCCGACCTGGTACACGACCGGATGCAGCCGCAGCGCTTCCTTGACGATCGCTTCGAGTTCGTCGTCGGAGCCGGTGTCGGCGGCGCGTTGACCGAACTCCAGATCGGCCGGCCGGCGCGCCAGTTCGTGGAAGGCCCACGCCAGCGCGGTCGCCGTCGTCTCGTGCCCGGCCAGTAGCAGCGTCACCAGCTGATCGCGCAGCTCCACGTCCGACCAGTTGCCCGCAGCAAGCAACCGCGAGAGTACGTCGTTGCGTCCGGCGAACGTCTCGCGGCGGGCGGCGATCTCGTCGTACAGGATCTCGTCGACCTGCTTCTGCGTGTCCAGGTAGGTCTTCCACGGCCGCACCCGGAGCAGCGGCGGGTAGAACCCACCGAGCATGATCACCGGCGACACCGACACGATCTTGTCCAGCAACGGGCGCAGCGTGTTCAGCCGGTCGGCGTCGGTGACGCCGAAGATCACCTGCAGGATGATCTCCAGCGTCAGGTTCCGCATCCGCTGGTGCACCTTGAACGGCTTCCCCACGGGCCATTTCGCCACTTCGGCCTGGGCGAGTTCGAGCACCATCGCGGCGTACCCGCGCAAGGCCGCGCCGGAGAACGCGGGCATCAACTGCTTCCGCATCCGCACGTGGTCCTCGTCGTCGAGCAGCAGCAACGAGTGCGAACCCATGATCGGCTCCAGCACCATGTTCCCCTCGCCGGCGTGCATCACCGACGGCGGGCTGCCGAACACCTCCCGGATGTGATCGGGGCGACTCAGCACGACGCACACCCGACTCGACGGCACGAGGCGGATCGTGAACACGTCGCCGTACTTGTCCCGCATCCGCGGGAAGAACGTCCTGCGGTGACTCGCGAACAGCACAGTCTGCGCGAGGGTCGGCAGCTTCGGCCCGGGCGGCAGCGTGCGGGCCGTCTGACGGTCGAGCGTCCGGGAACCGAGCAACGGGGTCCGGGCCATGCCACCTCCACCGATCGAGCCTGTTCTTCCACGCTACGTCAGTCGGGTGAACACCCGGCGGCGGAAAGACGAAGGCCCGCCCGAGGGGGTTCGGGCGGGCCTTCAGGGGTGCTGTGTCAGGAGCGCTTGAAGCGGAGGGTGAGGATCTGGAAGGGACGGAGTTCGAAGGTGACTCCGTTGTCCTTCAGGTCCCGGTCCGCGAGGTGTCGCTCGAGCAGGTCGACCTCGGTCACCGACGCCGCCGCGAAGGACGGCGTGACGGTGGCACGGGAGCGACCGCCGCTGGACTCGTAGAGCCGGACGACCACGTCGCCGGACTCGTCGTCGGCCAGCTTGAGCGCCTCGACGATCACGTTGTCGTTGTCCACGGCAAGGATCGGACCGACGCCTTCGGCGCCGGTGACGACGCGTTCGGGGAGGTTGATCCAGTAGCCCTCCTTGATCGCCTCCGGGATCCCGGCGCCGACCACCAGCGCGTGGTTCACGGTGTGCACGCCCTGGTCGGTCTTCGGGTCGGGGAACCGCGGCGCCCGGATCAGCGAGGTGCGGATGGTGGTCGTCGTACCGCCGTCCTCCCGCGCGGTCCGGTTGATGTCGTGGCCGTATGTCGAGTCGTTGACCACGGCGACGCCGTACCCCGGCTCGCCGACGTGCACCCAGCGGTGCGCCGCGATCTCGAACTTCGCCGCGTCCCACGAGGTGTTCTGGTGGGTCGGCCGGAAGATGTGCCCGAACTGCGTCTCGGACGCCGAGCGGTCCGCGTGCACGTCGACCGGGTACGCCGCCTTGAGGAACTTCTCCGCCTCGTGCCAGTCCATCTCGGTCTCGATGTCGACCCGCTTCACGCCCGGGCGGACCCGCAGCGTCTGGGTCACCGTGGACCGGTTGAAGGACCGCTTCACGACCACGGTCGCGACGCCGTCGACGGTGCTGAAGTCGACGCTGTCGACCTCGGTGACGTCCCGGACGTTGTTCTTGTAGAACGAGTCGACGTCCCACGCGTCCCAGTGGTTCGGGGTGTCCACGTGCAGCTGCAGAAGGTTGCCCACGGCACCCGGCGCGATGACCTCGCGGTGCTCCTCGAGGTCGTACAGCGAGGTGATCAGCCCACGCTCGTCGATCGTGACCCGGATGACGCCGTTGTCCAGTACGCCGTTCTCGACCGTGACGGCCTGGCCTTCGCCGGCCGCGATACCCGCACCGAGCCCGGCCACGCCATTGCGCGTGTGGGGCGCGGCGTTGAAGACGATCTGCGCGGAGCCCTCGCCGGCCAGCGCCTGCTGCGCCTTGGCGATGATCGCGTTCAGCTCCTCGGCGACCCGCGCGTACGTCGCCTCCGCCTCGCGGTGCACCCACGAGATCGACGAGCCCGGCAGGATGTCGTGGAACTGGTGCAGCAGCGCGACCTTCCACAGCCGGTCGAGGTCCTCGTACGGGTACGTGTCGAGCTTGCCCGCGACGACGGCCGCCGTGCTCCACAGCTCGGCCTCGCGGAGCAGGTGCTCGCTGCGCCGGTTGCCCTGCTTGGTCTTCGCCTGCGACGTGTACGTCGCCCGGTGGATCTCCAGGTAGAGCTCACCGGACCAGACCGGAGCATGCTCGCGGTACTCGTCCTCGGCGGCGGCGAAGAACTCGGTCGGCGACTCGATGGTCACCTTCGGCGAGGACTCCAGGTTCGCCACCCGGCGCGCGGTCGCGACGAACTCGCGGGTGGGGCCGCCACCGCCGTCGCCGTACCCGAACGGAACCAGCGACCGGGTCGCGGCGCCGTTCTCCTGGAAGTTCCGCTGCGCGTGCGCGAGCTCACGGCCGGACAGGTCCGAGTTGTAGGTGTCGATCGGCGGGAAGTGGGTGAACACCCGGGTCCCGTCGAGGCCCTCCCACCAGAAGGTGTGGTGCGGGAACTTGTTCTCCTTGTTCCAGGAGATCTTCTGGGTCAGGAACCACTTCGATCCGGACAGCTTCACCAGCTGCGGCAGCGCCGCGGTGTAGCCGAACGAGTCCGGCAGCCAGACCTCCTGGGTGTCGATCCCGTACTCGTCCAGGAAGAACCGCTTGCCGTGTACGAACTGCCGGGCCAGCGCCTCGCTGCCGGGCAGGTTGGTGTCGGACTCGACCCACATGCCGCCCACCGGAACGATGGTGCCCTCGGCAACGGCCTTCTTGAGCCGCTCCCAGACCTCCGGGTAGTTGTCCTTCACCCAGGCGTGCTGCTGGGCCTGCGAGAACGCGAAGACCAGCTCCGGGTACTCCTCGGCCAGGGTGGCGACGTTGGACACCGTCCGGGCCACCTTGCGGCGGGTCTCCCGGAGCGGCCAGAGCCAGGCGGAGTCGATGTGCGCGTGCCCGACCGCGGACAGCTGGTGCGCGCTCGCGTGCGCCGGCCGGCTCAGGACGTCGGTCAGCTGGGCGCGGGCGTCCGCGGCGGTGCCGGCCACGTTCTCGTAGTCGAGCGCGTCCAGCGAACGGCTGAGCGCCCGCAGGATCTCCTTGCGGCGCGGGTCCTGCAGCGACAGCTCACGCTGCAGGCTGTCGAGCGCCTCGAGGTCCAGGATCAGGTCCCACACCTCGGCGTTGAACACGGCCAGGTCGGCGCGGGTGAGCTGGTAGATCGGAGTCTCACCGAGCTTGGCGCCGATGTCGACCTTCGCGTAGGCGTTGTCGAGCGGGATCTCCGGGTTGGCGGCACCCTCGACGTAGAACTCGATCCGGTCGCCCGGCGATGCCGCCGTACCGTCCGGGCCGAGGATCGACAGCGGGGCGTAGGTCTGCCGCGGGTGCAGGCCCTTCAGCGGCCGGCCGGAGGTGGTGTGCACCAGGCCCTCCGCGGAGAAGCCGGGGCCGCCGCTGAAGCCGAGGTCGATGACCGCCTCGATCTCGCTGCCGGCCCACTCGGCCGGCACCTGACCGCTGAACTTGAACCACGCGGTGCCCCAGGCGGGACCCCACGGCAGCCCGATCTCGGCCGGCTCGTAGGTCTGGGCCAGCGCCTCGGCGGGGGACACCGGCTCACCGGGTGCGTGCCACACCTCGATGTCCAGCGGGACCGCCGCGCCGTAGATCGCGGGGCGGAGCCGCTCCCGCAGGGCGCGCTTCAGCCGCTCCTCGATGAGTTGACGGTCGTCGTGCACGAAATCAGCCTCCGGGAAAGGATCCTCACGCGGCCGACCGGGCCGCACCGATGACAACGCTGTCACACCGACCCCGGATGCGTCCAGACGCAGTTTGTCACTTGCTGTGTGAATCTCTGTGAGTAGCGGTTGGATTGCAGGGCGCCGACACGGCTACCCCCGAGGCCTCATTGTTGTCTAGGTTGTCCTGCATGGATCGCCCCCGCCTGCTGTCCCCCTCCCGGCCGACCGGTCTGACGCGGCGCAGCGTGCTCGGCCTCGGTGCCGCCGCGGCGTCCGGACTGCTGCTGCCCGGCTGCTCGCGCGGCCGCGCGGACGAACCGGCGCCGTCGGAGGCCGCGGTGTTCTCGACCGGGAACCTGAACGGCGTCTACAACAAGTTCGGGACGGCGCTGTGCGCACTGGTCAGCGAGGTCACCGGCATGGAGCTGAAGCCGATCGTCAGCGACGGGTCGGTGGACAACCTGAACAAGGTGGCAGGCCGCAAGGCCGACCTCGGATTCTGTACGTCGGACTCCGCGCTCGCGGCGTACGAGGGCACCGGTGACTTCAGCACCGGCCCGCTGCGGTTCACCGCGCTCGCCCGCGTCTACGACAACTACGTGCACGTCGTCGTACCGATGGCATCGAAGGCGTCGAAGCTCGACGACCTGTTCCCGAGCAAGGCCGACCCGAACCGGAAGATGGTCGTCGGCGTCGGTCCGAAGGACTCCGGGACCGAGATCGTCGCGAACATGATCCTGAACAGGGCCAAGGCCGAGCTGATCCAGAAGAACCCGGAGCTGGACCCGAACAAGGTCGACGTGATCCGGAAGAACCTGACCCTCGAGGAGATGGTGGCAGCGGTGCAACCCCGCGGCACCGCCACCAGGGGTTCGATCGACGCGTTCTTCTGGAGCGGTGGCGTCCCGACCGATCCGATCGCCAAGCTGCAAGGGACCATCGGGTTCCGGCTGCTGGACATCAGCGCGGTCGCGGAGTCGATCGCACTGAAGGAGTTCGGCGGTTTCCTGGTGTCCGCGATCCCGCCGTCGCAGTACGGGCTGGCCAGCTCGGTGCCGACGCTGGCGGTCCCGAACTACCTGATCGCGAAGCAGAACCTGTCGGACTCGTGGGCGTGGTGGACGCTCAATACCCTGTTCCGCCGGCAGAACGACCTGATCAAGGGCACCCCGTCACCCGGAGCCAGCCCGGGGACCGGCGGCCACCCCGAGGCCGGCGCGCTGGACCCCCGCTCGGCGATCGCGACCATGCCCGTCCCGCTGCATCCCGCCGCGGAGCGCTGGTACCGCCAGAATCACATCTGAGCGGTACTGGAGCGGTACTGCTCAGGCGTCGTAGTCGTCGATCAGCGGGACGCGGACCTCGATCACGAGGCCGCCGCCGATCGGCGGCCGGGCTACCACACGGCCGCCGACCCTGGCCGCCTCGGAGCGCACGATCGCCAGGCCGAGACCGGTACCCGGCATCTCCCGGTGGTGCGCGCTGCGCCAGAACCGCTCGCCGACCTTCTTCAGGTCCCGCGATCCGAGCCCCAGGCCGTGGTCGCGCACCGACAGCACCACCTCGGTGCCGTCCCGGGTGACCGAGACCTCCACCGGTGGCGCGCCGTACTTCGACGCATTGTCGAGCAGTACGTCGAGGATGTCGTCGACCTCGAGCTCCGGCGCGACCCCGCCCGGGACCATCTCGCCGATGATCAGCTCCAGGTCGTCGGCGGAGTACACGGCCTTCCAGCCGACCAGCCGCTCCTTCACCGCCTGGGCCAGGTCCAGCGGCTCTTCGTTGCCCTCGGCATCCGCCGACGGGCGGTCGGAGCCGGCCAGCCGGGACAGCCGCTGGACGATCCGGCCGAGCCGGTCGATGTCGCTGAGCGCGAACCGCGCGGTCGGCGAAAGCCGGGACAGGCCCTCGATGTGGATCCGGGCCGACGTCAGCGGCGTCCGCAGCTGGTGCGACGCGTCGGCGACGAACTCGCGCTCACGCTGCCGGGCCTGGTGCAGGCTCAGCGCCATCGAGTTGAAGCTGTCGCCCAGCCGGCGGAGCTCCGGTGCACGACCGTCGGTCGAGACCCGGGTGTCGAGCGCGCCGCGGGTGATCTGGTGGGTGGCGTTGTCGAGGTCCTGCAGCGGCCGCAGCACCCAGCGGGTGATCGGCCGGACGATACCGATGATGATCGCGCCGATGCTGATCAGCAGGCCGCCGAGGAGCAGCAGCAGGCCGCGCTGCACCTGGTCACGGGCCTTGTCCGTCGGCACCCGCAGCACGGCGGCGCCGAGCACGCTGCCGTTGTTGACGACCGGGCGGGACACGATCATCTCGCCGGCGGCCCACGGCCACAGCGCCGGCGGCTCGGGTGGGAGACGGCCCGCCAGCGTGCTGTGCAGGGCGGTCGCGATGTCTTCTTCCTTCACGTCCACACCGGACACCGACGTGGCGACGACGCGGGAGTCGACGTCGACGACGAAGACCGGGGTGTCGTAGAGCTCCTGGTACCGGACCGCGAGCTCACGCAGGTTCGCGATGTCGCCGGTCTGCAACGGGGACTCGGCCATCGCGGCGAACCAGTCCGCGTCGTTGCTGCGGGACAGGAAGAGCGTGCGTGAGTTGCTCGTGGCGATGAAGTTCGCCAGCGGGATCACGGCGACGATCGCCAGGGCGACGACCATCGGGACGAGGGACTGCAGCAGTCGACGGCGCAACGGTCAGTCCGAACCGAGGCGGTAGCCGACGCCGCGGATGGTCTGCACCAGTTCGGGCCGGCCGAGCTTTGCGCGCAGGCTGGCGACGTGCACGTCCATGGTGCGCGACGACGCCTCGAAGACCGACTGCCAGGCGTACAGCGCGACCTGTTCACGGGGAACCACCCGGCCGTGGTGCGCGGCCAGCACTGCGAGCACGTCGAACTCCTTGCGGGTCAGACTGATGGGCTTGTCCGCCACCTGAACCGTCCGGGCCTCGATGTCCACGGTCAGGTCGCCGACGGTCACCCGGGGGCGGGGCTGCAGGAGGCCGGTACGACGAAGTACAGCATCGATGCGGGCCAGCAGCTCGGAAATCGCGAACGGTTTCACCACGTAGTCGTCGGCGCCGCTGCGCAGGCCGCGCACCCGGTCGGCCGCCTCGCCGCGCGCGGTCACCGCGATCACCGGCACGTCGGACACCGTCCGGATCTGCCGGCACACGTTGATACCGTCCCCGTCCGGCAGCCCGAGGTCCAGCAGCACCAGGTCGCCGGGATCCGCCGCCAAGGCGTCCGCGGCCGTGCGGACATGCGTCACCATCAGGCCGTACCGCCGCAATGCGGGTATCAGGGCATTGGCGATATCGAGATCGTCCTCGACCAGCAGAATCCGGACCGCGCCACTCATGCGGTGATCGTAGGCCAGGTCACGGCCCGATGTGTCAGATCTTGGTAAAGACGTAATCACGCGACTCCACGCAGTGTTCGGCAACATTAGCCTTCCGGACACAGGAGGGAACCGGTAGATGACTGTCGGTGTTGGCAGCGGGGGTGGAGTGACCGTGCCCTCTGAGGAAGAACTGGCCGAGTACGAGCAGGAACGGCCCGCTCGGCGGCTTCGGCCTGCCCTGGACCGGGTGATTTCGGTCTGGTGCGCAATCATCAGCGTCGGCGTGCTCGTGCAGGTGTTCGCTCCATTACCACAGGGCACGCAGTTCTACCTGGTGATCTTTCTCGCAGCGATTCTGCCGATCACGTTGCTGTGTTACCGCGGTTTTCGGGTGCCTGCGTTCATCAATCCGTTCAAGGCGCGCTCGCACGACGACCCGGGCATGGCGGACTGGATCCTGGCCATCGTCGCGCTGGCCGTGTGTGTCTATCCGCTCTTCGATTTCGACGGGTACCTCGAGCGCCGGCAGGCTCCTTCCGCGCTGGACGTGGCGGCCGGGGCTGTGTTGCTGATCCTGTTGCTCGAAGCGTGCCGTCGTACGACTGGCTGGGTGCTTCCGGCGTTCAGCCTGGTCTTCATCGCCTACGCGTACTACGGCGGCTACCTGCCCTACACCTGGTCGCTGTCCCACCAGGGCTTCAACTTCGACGCGATCATCGCGCAGTTCACGATGGGTACGGCGGGGTTCTACGGGACGCCGTTGACGGTCGCCGCGTCGTACATCGTGCTCTTCACCATCTACGGCGCGGTGCTCGACTACTCGGGTGCGGGCAAGTTCTTCATCGACCTGTCGTTCGCCGTCTTCAAACGCAGCCGGACGGCGCCCGGCCGCACGGTCACGATGGCAGGCTTCCTGCTCGGCACCGTCTCGGGCTCCGGTACGGCGACCGCGGTGTCGCTCGGCACCGTGTCCTGGCCGATCCTGCGCCGGGCCGGGTACCCGGCCGAACCGGCAGGCGGAATGCTCGCCGCGTCAGGGATCGGCGCGATCCTGTCCCCGCCCACCCTCGGTGCGGCCGCGTTCATCATCGCGGAGTTCCTGCAGGTCTCGTACCTGAAGGTCCTCGGGTTCGCCGTGATCCCGACCCTGCTGTACTACCTGGGCATCCTGCTCGCGATCGAGATCGACGCCCGCAAGCACAAGACGTCGGCGGCGGAGACCTCTCAGGACTCCGCGCTGCGATTGCTGCTGCGGTTCGGGTACCACTTCCTGTCGTTGTTCGTGATCATCGCCTTCATGGCGGTCGACGTACCGCCGTTCAAGGCCGTGGTCTACGCGGTGATCATCCAGTTCGGGTTGTCGTTCCTGGACCGTGAGCACCGGTTGACCGGGAAGCCGCTGTTCAAGGCGCTTGCCCAGGGCACCCGTTCGGTGCTGCCGGTGGCGGCGACCTGCGCGACCGCGGGCGTGATCGTCGCGGTCACCACGCAGACCGGTCTCGGACTGAACCTGGCGGAGATCATCGTCGACGCGGCGCGCGGGCTGACCGACAACCACACGGTGGTGCTGATCCTGACCGTGCTGCTGTCCGGGTTCGCCGTCCTGATCCTCGGACTCGCGGTGCCGGTGACCGCCTCGTTCATCATCGCGGCGGTGATCATCGCGCCGGCGCTGATCAACCTCGGCGTGACGCGGCCCGAGGCGTACATGTTCATCTTCTACTACGCCGTACTGTCCGAGGTGTCGCCGCCGACCGCGCTGGCCGCGGTGGCGACCTCCGCGATCACCGGCGGCAAGGTGATACCGACCATGTGGCAGGCGTGGAAGTACACGCTGCCGGCGTTCCTGGTGCCGTTCGCGTTCGTGCTCACCGACAACGGCGCGCATCTGCTCGGGCAGGGCTCGTTCGTCGGCATGGTGTGGACCACGGTGGTGTCGATGCTGGCCGTTGCAGCGCTCGCCGTCGTGACCGGCGGCTGGGTGTTCGTCCGGGCGACCTGGCTCGAGCGGGCGATCTGCGTACCGGCCGCCGCACTGCTGCTCTACCTCGCGCCCGTAACCATCACGGCCGGAATCTGTTTGCTACTTGTTGCCGTCGTCATCAATCTGGTCCGGCGGCAACGCCAGACCTCTGCCGAGGAAGGAACCCTTGCCTCATGAGACTCCGAACTGTTGCTGTGGCACTGGTCGCCGTGGTGTCGCTGGCGGCCTGTGGCGGTCAGCGGGAACCGTCCGGCTCCGGAACGGGATCCGGCGGCCGGCTGACGATTGCCACCGGCAACACGACGGGGGTGTACTACCAGCTCGGTGGTGCGCTGGCCTCGGTGATCTCGCAGAAGATGTCCGGCTACCGCGCGACGGCCAGCGAGACCGGCGCCTCGGTGCAGAACATCCAGGGCCTGGTCGGCGGGAACTACGACATCGCGTTCTCGCTCGGTGACTCCGCGGCGGACGCGGTGAACGGCGTGAACAGCTTCAAGACCAAGCAGGACGTGGTCGCGCTCACCCGGCTGTACAACAACTACACGCAGGTCGCCGTACGGACGTCCGCGGGAATCAACTCGATCGCGGACCTGAAGGGCAAGCGGGTCTCCACCGGTTCGCCGAACTCCGGCACCGAGGTGATCGCCCGCCGGCTGATCGAGGCGGCCGGCCTCAACCCGGCCAGTGACGTCACCGCGCAGCGGCTCGGGCTGCCGGAGTCGGTGGACGCGATGAAGTCCGGGTCGATCGACGCTCTGGTCTGGTCCGGTGGACTGCCGACCGGCGGCATCACCGACCTGTTCACCAGCATGGGCAAGGGCGTCAAGCTCTTGCCGATCGCGGATCTGCTGCCGAAGATGCAGGAGAAGTACGGCTCGATCTACTCCCAGGCACCGATCCCGGCAGCGACGTACAAGCAGCCGGCCGACGTGGCGACGATCATCGTGCCGAACGTGCTGCTGGTCCGCAAGGACATGAAGGACGAGCTCGCGGAGCAGCTCACGAAGGTTGTCTACGACAACATGGATGCGCTGGTCGCGGTGAACGCGGCCGCCAAGGGCATCAAGCTCGAGAACGCCGACAAGACCGACCCGGTGCCCCTGCACCCCGGCGCGAAGAAGGCGATCGACAGCCTCAAATGACTACGTGCTGGGTACCGGTAGATGTTGCGGTGACCTAGCTCACAGACCGTCCTCCCCCGCACACCAGGCGCAGCGGGGGAGGACGCAGGGCCCCGGATCCGCACACCAGGCGCAGCGGCGACGGGACCCGCACGCCGGCTCCCACAACCAGGCGCAGTGAGAGCCGGCAGACCGGGCCCGGCCTCGGCGGAGGCATCCGCCGGGGCCGGGCCTCTGTCGTCTAGCGGGGTTCTTCCTCCTCCGGCATCGGGGTGCCGTAGAGGTAGTGGGAGAGCGCGGAGTCACGCTTCGGGTGCGCGTGGTACTTGGTCGGCACCACGCGTCCTTCGGCACTGTCCCAAGCGGTGTCCGCCATCCGCCACATACGGTGCGCCAGCCGACCGGTCATGCCGGTGTGCGGTGAGTACGGGTGCGCCCGGGTCGGCGCCACCTCCTCCGCCTCCAGCAGGTCCTCGGTCAGCGTGTTCACGTCCGGGTCGTCGAGCTGCTCCGAGATCTGCCGGCTGTACGTCGCTTCCATGGTCTCGTGCTCGTCGAGCAGCCGGTCGATCTGCTGCCACAGGTCGCGGTGGTGAAGATCCACGAAGCGGCTGTCGCCGTACTGCCGTCCTTTGAGGAAGCGCAGCGAGCGTTCCAGTTCCTTCGCGTTCCCGACGTACCTGGTGACCAGGTCGTCCCCGTCGGGCAGCTTACGGACATGCGGGAGGAGTACGTCCTCCGCCGCGGCCAGATGCTGGGCAGCGATCGCGTAGAACCAGTCCGTCTGATGCCGGTGCTCAGGGTGCGCAGCGTCGCGGTGATGAGCCGGCTCGGCCAGCTCCCGAATCCGGGCGTGTTCGTAGGTCAGGGCCATTTCGAGCGTCGAAGCGGTCATGGCAACCACCTCCAGAAGGTCTCCTTCCAGCGTGTGCCCATCCCACCCGATCCGCAACCGTCCCACCGCGCTCCGTAACCGACCCGTCCGCAATCCGTGAGCCACCCCGTCCAGGTTCCGGTTCGCGTAGGTTGACCCGGTGCTCGCGACCCCGCTCCTGCTGGCCACACTCCTGTACCCCGGATCCGCCGCGTCGGCCGGCGACATCACGCCTGACATCCTGGCTGGACGCAATGTCACGCTCAGCGGCGACGCCGTCGTCACGCTTCCGCCCGGAACGACGACGTACGGCGGAGTGATCAGCGGCGAGGGCACGCTGCGGATCACCGGACACGGCACCCTCGTCCTCACCAAGGACAGCGACTTCACGCTGCCCAAAACTCGTCAGCGGCAGAGCGTCAGCATCCTGGGCGGCAATCACCCGTACGTCGTCGTCCGCACCCCGGATCCACCGTCGGTGATCGTCGATCGCGGTGCCACCCTTCAGTACGGGAACGGCGGCGGCGCCGGGCTGATCGGGCGGTTCCCGTACAACACGCCCGGCTACCAGCTCAACCAGGACAACGTCGAGGTGAACGGCACTCTCCGGCTCTCGCTGACCCGGACCTTCAATCTCGGCACGATCAGCGGCTCCGGCCTGGTCACCCAGCCCCGCTTCCTGTGGGGCACGCTCGATCTCGCCGGCACTCAGCCGTTCTCGGGAGTGATCGACAACGGGACCGGGATGGCGGCCGGCAAGCCTGAGTCCGCGGTCGCACTGCCCAACGCTCGCGCGATCCTCAACCAGGGGACCTGGACGATCGACACTCCGTTGGACCAGACCGTCGTACTGCGGCAGAAGTTCTACCAGCGTGAGTACGGCAGCGACATCAACGTGCAGTCGCGCCCAGGGAGCAAGGTCGTGCTCACCGGTCAGTACAGCTACTCCGACCGAGGCGGCGACACCGACCCGTCGCTGAGCGACCCGGCGCTCAACTGGCGGAAGGTCCCGCACGATCGCAACAAGCGCGGGACCAACATCAAGGGCGCCGACGTGCAATGGGGCGACGGTACGACTCATCAGATCTTCATGCCGGGTACGGCGGACACGGTCTACATCAACCTGCTGGCGGCGCGGTCCCGTTCGAAGCTCACCTTCGCGTACGACGGCCCGGTGACGCTGGGTGCGCCGATCGGCGGGGGTGTCTTCCACGACACGCTCAAGGCGCCGGGTGCAGGCGACATCGTGATCAAGGGTGTGCCGGGCAACGATGTGACCTTCGCGGCGAACCAGTACTACGACGGCTCGACGACGATCGAACGCGGCGCCGTACTCCGGCTCGGTGGTGCGCAGGGCGACGGAAGCCTGCTGACGAAGGCTGAGCTGTTCAAGGTCGTCAACGACGGTTCACTGATCGTGGGGAACTCCCGGGAGACGATCTCACTGTCGAAGATCAGCGGAAGCGGTTCGTTCACCCAGGCCGGCGCTGCCACGACCCAGCTGACCGGTCACATGACCTACACAGGCGCGACCAGGATCTCCCGAGGCACTCTGGTTCTGACCGCCGGGACCTTGCGCTCGAGCAGCGCCGTCGCGCTCACCCGCGCCGGGGCTCGGCTGGACCTGACCACAGCCGGAGACCAGACGCTTCGCAATCTCACAACGGTCGCCGGTACGGCGATCACGTCCGGCAGGCGGGCGGTCGTGACGCTGGCAGGAAAGTCAACGCTCGCAGGTGATTTCCAGGGCGGCAAGCTGGTGAACACCGGCGTGCTCGGTGGTTCGTTCACCGTGAATGGGGATTTCGCGCAGAGCTCAGGTGGCCGGTTGATCGCCAGTGGGAAGCCGGTGAAGGTCGCCGGCGCGGTGTCACTTGCCGGGGCCCTGCAGTTGGCCAGGGCGGGGATTGGCGCGGGTTCTCAGATCACTCTGATCGACAATGCCGGCTCGGACCCTGTGACCGGTGCCTTCGCGGGATTGGCCGAAGGCACGGCGGTGACGGTGGGCGGGAAAAGGTACGCCGTCACCTACCGAGGTGGCGACGGCAACGACGTGACCCTGACTGCGGTTCAGGCTGCGGCTGCGAGACCTTCGGCGGCGGCCAACGAACCGCCCGTGGCAACCAAAGCTGCCACGGGCGCTTCGTCGTACTGGCGTCCAGCCGGTCTTGGTGGGGCGGCCGTGCTGGTGGCAGTACTGGGGATGATGCTGGTACGACGGCTCAGGCGTCGGAGCTCCGCTTCCAGAGGTTGATACCGGCCTCGACGGCGTCCTTGTCGATGGCGTCGAGCTCTTCCTGGCTGAACGTGAGGTTGCGGACCGTGGCGAGGTTGTCCTCGAGCTGCGCGACGCTGGAGGCGCCGATCAGCGCGCTGGTGACGCGGTCGTCGCGGAGGGTCCACGCGAGCGCGAGCTGGGCGACGGACTGACCGCGCTCCTTGGCGATCTCGCTCAGCGCGCGGACGTGCTTGAGCGTTTCCTCGGTCAGCGAGTCCGGGTTGAGGGACTTGCCCTGCGCCGCGCGCGAGTCGGACGGGATGCCGCCCAGGTACCGGTCGGTGAGCACGCCCTGCGCCAGCGGCGAGAACGCGATCACGCCGACCCCGAGCTCACCGACGGCGTCCAGCAGGTCCTCCTCGATCCACCGGTTCAGCATCGAGTACGACGGCTGGTGGATGAGCAGCGGCGTACCGAGCTCCTGCAGGATCCTCGCCGCCTCCCGGGTCCGGTCGGCCGAGTACGACGAGATGCCGGCGTACAGCGCCTTGCCCGTGCGGACGGCGGCGTCGAGCGCGCCCATCGTTTCCTCGAGCGGTGTGTCCGGGTCGAACCGGTGTGAGTAGAAGATGTCGACGTAGTCCAGGCCCATCCGGCTCAGCGACTGGTCGAGCGAGGCGAGCAGGTACTTCCGCGAGCCGCCGCCCTGACCGTACGGCCCCGGCCACATGTCGTACCCGGCCTTGGTCGAGATGATCAGCTCGTCGCGGTACCGCTTGAAGTCCCGCGCGAAGTGCGTCCCGAAGTTGGTCTCGGCCGACCCGTACGGCGGGCCGTAGTTGTTCGCCAGGTCGAAGTGCGTGACGCCGAGGTCGAACGCCCGCCGCAGGATGTCCCGCTGCGTCGTGAACGGCTTGTCGTCGCCGAAGTTGTGCCACAGCCCGAGCGAGATCGCCGGGAGTTGCAGTCCACTCCGGCCCGTCCGCCGGTAGGTCATCTGGTCGTCGTACCGGCTCGCAGCCGCCTCGTAGTCAGTCACGGAACCCCAGTCTGCCTCATGTCACAACAAGTGCAAACCCCCTTGTTTTCAAGCAGAAACCGCATCACTGATACCAAGAACCCCGCCTTCTGACTGGTCGCGACCGTTTGAGAAGGAGCGGCCGGCGGGCTGACGGCGGAGGCTGCAAGGATGCGGCTATGGAACAGATATTGAGTCGGCCGGAAGCGTCGGAGGCGATCCAGGATTCTGGGTGGCGCTTCTTGCTGGGCACTTTGCGAACCTCGGTCCCGGTCGGGTCGTTGGCTCGGGCGATCGGCTTGGCCGCGGACGCTGTCGCGGTGTGCGGCGACGACGCCGACGGGCACCTTCGGGTCGATGCCCGCCCCGATCGGGTCGTGTTCACTCTGCAGTCGTTGCAGCACGCAGCGGTCACCACCCGGGATGTCGAACTCGCACGTCGGATCTCCGCCACCGCGGACAGGTCCGGGTTTCTGACGGAACCCGAAATCGGAACGGCGGCACCGCGATCCGTCCAGCTTCTGGAGATCGCTATCGATGCCCTGGACATCGCCGGGATTCGGCCGTTCTGGAAGGCAGTGCTGGGCTACACCGGTGAGGCGGGTGCCGAGGGACCGGAGGATCCGCTCGTCGACCCGGTCGGGCAGGGCCCGGCCATCTGGTTCCAGCAGATGGACGAGCCGCGCCCGCAGCGCAATCGCATCCACTTCGACATCTGTGTTCCGCACGACGAGGCACCGCGGCGCATCGAGACCGCACTGGCGGCCGGGGGCCGGCTTGTATCCGCGACGCGTGCCCCCGCGTTCTGGGTGCTTGCCGACCTGGAGGGGAACGAAGCCTGTGTGACCACCTGGCAGGGCCGAGACGGCTGAACTTGCTTCCACCTGCTGGTCACAGCCGTTGCCCTACGTGAGTCCTGACCAGGGCGCCGGGGGAGAGGTGGTGAAGAAGTGCAGGATGTTGAGCAAGCGGCTGGTGGTGGGCGCGGTCCAGTGGCGTTGGCCGGGCCAAGGGGCGGCGGGGAGTTTGGCGAGGGCCCAGAAGAGGTGGAACCAGAGGACGGCTGCGGCGAACTCCTCCTCGGACTCTGGTGAGTGGGCGTGTCGGAGATAGTCCGGGAGGAGCGCGGCGACCTGGGTCAACGGGAGCTTCGCGAAGTCCATGGCCGGTGGCGCCCAGGCTGCGTCGCCCCAGTCGATGAGCGCGCGGAGGTCTCCGTCCGGACCGGCGAGAAGGTTGTGAGCGGCAACATCTCCGTGGATCAGCACATTCGGCCGGCTCCCGTCGATGTGCTCCGCCAGCCGCGTGAACCACCCGGTTAGCCAACTCGCTGTCCCCGGATCGACGTACCCGCGCTCAGCAAGCTCGTCGATCGTCCGCCACGGATCCCCCCACCCATCCTCAACCACCCCCAAGAGCCCCACCCCCACCAGTCCACCCCCCGCCCCGCCCGACTCTGCACAGCCCGACCCCGCGCAGCCCGACGCCGCGTGGCTCGACTCCGCGCCGACGGGCTCGGCGCCGCTCGACTCCGCGCCGCTCGATTCCACGCCGCGCGACCCTGCGCCGGCGGGTTCCGCGTTGGCGGACTCTGCGCCGCGCGACTCCGCGCCGCCCGACTCCGCGCAGCCTGACTCCGCGTGGCCTGACTCCGCGTGGCTCGACTCTGCGCCGACGGGCTCTGCGCCGCCCGACTCCGCGCGGCTCGACTCCGCGCCGCGCGACTCTGCGCCGGCGGATTCCGCGTTGGCGGACTCTGCGCCGGCCGGCTTCGCGCGGTTTGGTGTGGATCTTGGGGCCTGTTTGAGTTGGTGGAGGCGGGCTAGTTGTTCGGCGAGGGCGGTGGGGAGTTCGGTGGGCTCGGTGCCGTGTACTCGCTCCATCACCGCGTACGGCGCCGCGATCAGGCTGCGGCTGTCGTCGTACTCCACGATCGCGGGTGTCAGCACCCCGACGGACCGAGCAGCCGGCACGACGCGCGTCTCCTTCAGCAGATCGGCCTCGTACCCGGGACGGCACACCCGCAGGAACAGTTCGTCCCCGAGCACGAAGCCCCGGTTGGCCACCCCGCCGGCGACCTCCTTCAGCTCACCGGGGCCGACGCCGTGACGGCGCGCCACAGCAGCCACCTGGTCCAGGAAGTCGAGCTCCGCAGCCAATCCACATCTCCGTCGTCCGCGCGAACCGCCGCCCGGATCCGCGAGGCGGGGTACGGCGGCATCAACCGAGTTTGATGTACTGCGGGCGTGCGTGTCGATGTGAATCCGGAGACCGTCGGGCGGCGGGAGTTCTATGCGCTGCTGAACTCCGTGGTCGTGCCGCGCCCGATCGCGTGGGTGTCGAGCCGATCCGCCGACGGCGTGCTGAACCTGGCGCCGCACTCGTTCTTCACCGTCTCGTCCGTGCAGCCGCCGATGGTGCAGTTCACCTCGGTGGGGCGCAAGGACAGCCTGAACAACGTCGAGGCGACCGGCGAGTTCGTGGTGAACTTCGCCGCCGAGCCGCTCTACGAACAGGTGAACGCCTCCGGGACGAACTTCCCCGCGGAGGTCTCCGAGTTCGAGGCGATCGGGGTGACGACCGAGCCGTCCCGGACGGTCGCCGTACCGCGGGTCGCGGAGTCGCCGGTGGCGATCGAGTGCACGCTGCACACCAGCCTCGAACTCGGCGACTGCACCCTCGTCATCGGTCAGGTCCGGCACCTCGCGATCGACGCCGCCGTCCTGGACGGCGACCACCCCGACGTCCGGCGCCTGCGCCCCCTCGCCCGGCTCGGCAAGGACGAGTGGTCCACGATCGGCGAGGTCCGCTCGATCACCCGCATCCGCTACTCCGACTGGCCTGGGCATTTCACACCTCCTGGTGAATAGGGCTCCTGGTTCCTGATAGTTGCTCCGGGCAGCTGTCATCCGGCGGGACTCAGGTTGCCTCCCGGGTCGCGAGCAGTTTGGTGAGTGTCTCGAGCTCTGGGGACAGCCGCAGTGGCGTGTGGTCGGGTAGGGCAGTCGTGGCAGGGTGCCAGGTGAAGTCGGGGGTCACCAGATAGACCTCCGGTGACAGCGGGCCGGGATCACGGGCGTAGCAGCGGGCGGCGACGTTCAACAGGACGCCGAGCGCCGGGATGACGGTCAGGCCCTCGATCACGTGGAGCAGCAGCGTGTCCCGGGCCGGGACCGCAGCGAGCACACCATGGGGTGCGTGCTCGATGTGCAAAGACTCACGCAGGACGGTGTCGAGGACCAGCGCACGAGAGGCCGCGAAGGCGGTCCCGGAGACGAAGGCGATGCGCAGGTCGTCGTGATCGACGTACTCGACCTGGTCCTCGAGGCGGCGGAGGTTGGCGAGGCCGAAGCGTTCGGCGTCCGACCAGGTGAGGTTCAGGTCGGCCGGCTCCAGGTACATGGTCACGATGCCGTCGGCCTCCGCGCACGGGACGGAGATCAGGCCGGGAAGGAAATCGGGGCGGTCGGCTGTCCAGTCGGGCGGCAGCGCGTCGCGAGGGACGAGCCGTTGGATCAGCTCGCGCTCGGGATCGTCCGGTGGTTTCGGTGGTCCTTGGCGAAGCTGCTCCAGGAGTTGGCGGAAGTGTTCCTCGATCAGCACCGGCCAGCGGTCCTCGTCGAAGTGGGCGAGAATGCGCGCGAGGTTGCTGAGTCCGAGCACCGGGTTGTCGGCGGATCTGTCGGTGGGCACGAGCGCCGCGCCGCCCTGGTAGCTGACGGCGAGGCCGAGGTCGGCCGCCGTCCGCAACGCGAGGTGCACGAGCCGATCGGCCTGCCGCCTGGACAGCGGCGGCAGCACCAGGTCGGGACAGCTGGAGTGCGGGGAGTTGTTGCCTTGGGCATGTTCGGTGGTGTCGATGGGCATCGTCGGTCCTCCTTGTCGGCAGAGAAAGTACGAGGATCGAGCCGTCGCCGAGCACACCAATCCAGCCCTGTGGACAAGTGGGCGTCGCGCCGCAGGCAAGAAGACCCGGTGATCCGGCTCCTGTCCGATGGATGGGCGGTGATCAGCCGAATCCGTGGTCATGGGACAGGTAATGGTGGGTCGGAACCTGCTATTGCCTGTCCCCAGTCACCAGCCCCTGTCCCCACTCGCCGCCGTCGTCCCGCCGGTCCGCGACCGACCGTCGAGCAGACGACGGGTTGTCCGGCTCTTGTGACCTGATCCGTGGGTGGTCGTGGTCAGGCGCGGCCAGCTCACCGCACGGCCCGCCGCGACGTATGTCCTGCTGCCCCTTGCTCGCCGGCCAGGCGCCCAGGCGCCGGATCTGGGGAGGATTGTTTCCCCGAATCGGGACAGGATCCTCCCCAAGTCACCTTTACTCGGCCTCACGCGCCCGACCCCGGACGCACGCTTCCCGGAACATTTTCGTCACCGGCTGGCACATTTGTTCCGCAAACCACCATCCACGGATCGGACACAAACGCCGGTTATCCCCTCGCGTTGCGGGTTCACGCGAGGGGATAACCGGTCGTCGTGGTTTGGGGCGGGCGAGCTTTGTGGGCGGGTTACGCTGCGGCAGGTTCAGTTGGAGTTAGTCGAGGAGTTGTATGACCAGCAGCCTGTTGTCGCGGCCGATCTCGGAGACGCGGTTGTCGTTGTCGCATATCACCGCGCAGAACGAGACGAACCTGCTCGGCACTGTGCACGGCGGTGTGATCATGACGCTGGTCGACTCGGTGGCCGGTGTGGTCGCGGCGCGGCACTCCGGCGGGGCCGCGGTCACCGCGTCGATGGACGAGATGGTGTTCCTGGTCCCGGTACGGGTCGGTGATGTCGTGCACTTCAGCGCGCAGGTGAACTGGACCGGGCGGAGCTCGATGGAGGTCGGCGTACGGATCACCGCGGATCGGTGGGACGCTGTCGGTCCGCAGGTGCACGTGGCGTCGGCGTACCTGGTGTTCGTGGCGGTCGGCGAGGACGGGAAGCCGCGGCAGGTGCCGCAGGCGGTTCCGGAGACGGACGAGGACCGCCGGCGGTTGCGCGAGGCCGAGATCCGCCGGAGTCACCGGCTGGCCCGCCGCGCAGCGATCATCGCCTCCCGGGAGCAGGCATGACCAGCGTGTTTGGCCACGCCAGGCGGAACCCATCCGCGGTGCTGCTCGTGGTGCAACTGCTCGGCGTACTCGTGTATCCGGCGATGGAAGGATCACGCTCCGGCCGTGTCGCGTTCGAGATCCTCGGCATCGTCGTACTGGTACTCGCGGTCTTCTCCGTCCGCGCGACCCCAGGAATCACCTGGGTCAGCGTCTGCCTGGGCCTCCCGGCGGTGGCGCTGTCGTTGCTCGACGCGTTCAACCCGACCGAACCGGTCGTCGCGATCTCCGGCGCCCTGCACGCGGCGTTCTACTTCTACGCGGCGTACTGCCTGCTCCGCTACATGCTCTCCGACCACGAGGTCAGCGTCGACGAACTCTTCGCGACTGGTGCCACGTTCACCTTGGTGGCTTGGGGTTTCGCCTACCTGTACGTGTTCGTCCAGGTCCTCGTCCCAGGCAGCTTCACCGCAGCCGTTGACCCAGCCAACGATCGCACCTGGATGGAACTGCTGTTCCTGAGTTTCACCACGCTGTCGAGCACCGGACTGAGCGACATCGTCCCGATCACGTCCTGGGGACGCTCGGTCGTGATGCTCGAACAGCTCGCCGGCCTCGCGTACGTCGCCATGGTCGTGTCCCGCCTCGTCGGTCTGACCATCACCAGGCGGAGCAACACCTAGCCGGACAACACCTAGCCGGACAACACCTAGCCGGACAACACCTAGCCGGACAACACCTAGACCCGAGGCCACCCGGCCAGCAGATCGGCGGCCGCGCGAGCCGCGACCTCGGGCGCCGAGGTCATCGCCGCGACCCGGTAGCTGACCAGCGCGCCCTCGTGAAGCAACAGCAGCCGATCGGCCAGCTCACCCGCGTCCGCGAGTCCCGCGGCCTTCGCCTGCGCCTCGAACTCGGACCGCATCCATCGCTTCTGGCCGACGATCACCGGCATCGCCGGATGGTCCGGCGCGGCCAGCTCCACGCTCGCGTTGATGAATCCGCACCCGTTGCGCGATCCGGCCAGCCAGTCCGTCAGCGCGGCGAACAGCACCAGGATCACCGCCTCGGGCGTGGCCGGATTCCGCGCGGCGAGTTGTTCGTCCAGGAACCGGTGCCAGGCGCGGTCCCGCTCCTCCAGGTACGCCGCGATCAGCCGATCCTTCGACCCGAAACGGTCGTACAACGTCTTCTTCGTCACGTCCGCGGCCGCGGCGATCGCATCGACTCCGACGGTCCGGATCCCCTGCTCGTAGAACAGCGTCGACGCGGCCGCCAGGATGCGCTCGCCGGCCGGGGTCAGCCGGGGCGCCGCGCGGTCCTCGCGGTCCACGATCAGTCTCACCTGGTGGTCGAGCATACTGACAGTATACCGACCGGTATGGTTACCGTCTTCCATGACCACGCACAGGGCGCTCACGCTGGCTGCCGGGACCGGGTTCGTCGTGTTCTGGAGCTGCGGCTTCATCGGCGCGCGCTGGGGGACGCAGTACACGAACGCGTTCGACCTGCTCGCCTGGCGGTTCCTGGTCGCGGGCGCGATCGCCGCCGCGGTGCTGGCGGTCCGGCGGCCGCGGATCTCCCGCCGGGACCTCGTGAGCCAGGTGTGGATGGCGGTCCTCACCCAGTTCGTCTACCTGGGCCTGATCTTCACCGGAATCGAGCACGGCATCACGGCCGGCGTCACCGCACTCATCGGATCGCTCCAGCCGATCCTGATCGCGACCGTCGCGGGGCCGCTGCTCGGGGAACGGGTCAGCGGGCGCCAATGGCTGGGACTGCTCCTCGGTCTGCTCGGCGTCGGTCTGGTCGTGGCCGACGACCTCGGTGCGGGCCACGGTTCACCGCTCCTCTTCCTGGTCCCGATCGGCGGTCTGCTCGGCCTGGTCGCGGGGACCTGCCTGGATCGCCATCGAAAGCCGGCGACGAACTCGCTGGACGCGCTGACGATCCAGAGCCTCGTGTCAGCAGTCCTCTTCACCGCATTGGCCGCGTGGACCCAGCGACTGACCGTGCCTGAGCAGCCGGGCTTCTACGGGGCGGTGCTCTGGCTGGTGCTGTTGGCAACCGGCGGCGGCTGGGGGCTGTACCTGGTCAACCTCAAGCTCTCCGGCGCCACGCGCATCAGTTCGCTGCTCTATCTGGTGCCGCCGACCACGATGGTGTTCGCGTTCCTGCTGTTCCACGAGACGATCGGCGCGCTCGCCGTCGCCGGCATGCTGGTGTGTGCGGCCGCCGTACTGCTGATCCGGCTCGGTGAACCAGTACGCTGCGTGGATGGCGGAACCCCGGTGGCTGGACCAGACAGAGGCGCAGGCCTGGCGTGCGTACATCGCGGCGCAGCGCGTAGTGAGCAGCCGGATCGAGCAGCAACTGCAGCGCGACGCCGGAATTCCGCACACGTACTACGAGATTCTCGTCCGGCTGTCCGAGGCACCTGCCAACCGGCTGCGGATGAGTGAACTCGCGGTCGCCACGCAGGGCTCCCGCAGCCGGCTCTCGCACGCGGTCAACCGGCTCGAGCAGAACGGCTGGGTGAAGCGCGAGGGCATCGAGTCCGACCGCCGTGGCCAGGTCGCGATCCTCACCGAGATCGGCCGGCAGAAGCTGGTCGACACGGCACCCGGTCATGTCGAGGAGGTCCGCAAGGCGATCTTCGACGCGCTCAGCCCCGAGCAGGTCGAGCACCTGTACGACGTCTGCGCGACACTGGCCCGGCATTCCGGTGACACCATCGACCGCGCGGCGTGGGAGCGAAACTGAGATGAGGCGTCCGGTCACGCTGATCGCGCTGACTGCCCTCGCCGCGACCGGCTGTGGTGACAGTGGTTCCCCGACCGCCGGGCCGAGCACAGCGCCGTCGTCCTCGATCTCGGTGACCGGCCCGAGCTCTCCGGCAACCACACCCAGAGACACACCCAGCGGCACACCCAGCGGCACGCCCAGCGACACAGCGACTCCGACCGAGCCGCCGACCTCGAAACCGCCGTCCAGCGCGGCGGGCTGCGTCGACCAGAAGCTGCAGGCCCTGACCCTGCGGGAGAAGGCCGCACAGCTGATCATGACCGGGATCAACTCCACCGGTATGACGTCGGCCCAGCGTGCCGTCGTACGGCAGGAGAAGTCCGGCAGCGTGTTCTTGATCGGCACCGGCGGCAGCCTCTCGCACACCCGTACGGCGATGGCCGCGGTGAACACGGCGGCGACGGTGAAGGGCGTCCGCCCACTGATTGCCGCGGACCAGGAGGGCGGCCAGATCCAGCGCCTCAAGGGCTCCGGGTTCGACCGCATCCCGGCGGCCACGGTGCAGGGCGCCTGGTCGAGCTCCAAGCTCACCGCACAGGCCGAGCACTGGGGCAGTCAGCTCAAGGAGGCCGGCGTCAACGTCGACCTCGCGCCGGTCGCCGACGTCGTACCCAGCTCGCTCAAGTCGCAGAACGCACCGATCGGCCAGTTGGACCGTGAGTACGGCGACACGCCCGAGGAGGCCGGTCAGGGAGTAGAAGCGTTCGTCCAGGGCATGCGCAACGCCGGCATCGCGACGTCGGTCAAGCACTTCCCGGGACTCGGGCGCGTGCGCGGCAACACCGACTTCTCCTCCGGGGTCGTCGACAACGTCACCGTCCGCGGCGACGCCGGCCTGCAGCCGTTCGCGGACGGGATCAAGGCCGGTACGTCGATGGTGATGATCTCGACCGTGACGTACACGAAGATCGATCCGAAGAACCGCGCGGTGTTCTCGCCGACCGTCATCCAGGGCATGGTGCGCGGCGATCTCGGCTGGCGTGGAGTCGTGATCACCGACGACGTCGGCGCCGCGGCGGAGGTCGCCGCGGTTCCGGCCGGTGACCGCGCCACGCGGTTCGTGGCGGCCGGAGGCGACATTGTCATCAACGCCAAGGCCGGGCTGACCGCGGAGATGGTGTCGGCGCTGGTTGCCAAGGCCGAGCAGGACGAGTCCTTCGCTGCGCAGCTGACGAGTAGCGTGCGCCGTGTGCTGATACTGAAACAGGACCACGGCCTGGTGAGCTGCGGATGACGGAAGACGAGCCCGACTACCGCTTCACCCTGGCAAACGAACGCACCTACCTGGCGTACCTACGGACCTCCCTCGCCTGTTACGCCGGCGGACTGTCCGCGGTCCAGTTCCTCGATCTCGGGCCGGACCGCTGGCCGGCCCGGATCATCGGCATCGTCCTGGTGATCGCCGGAATCGTCACGACCGCAGGAGCGTTCCGGCGCTGGCAGCTCAACCTGACCGCGATCCGTCGCGGCGGCGCACTCCCCGTGACCAAGTTGCCGTTGATGCTCGGAGCAACGATCGCCGTGGTCGGCCTGATCGGCCTGCTGTTCTCGCTCTGGCGGTGAATGTGGCGATGAGCACACCGGATCCAGGCCGCCAGCCGGAGCGGACCCTGCTCGCGTGGCGGCGTACGGCACTCGGACTGGTTGCCAACGGCGTCCTGCTGCTTGCCTCCGGCCACGGCTCGTCGGACGTCCGGACCGGTCTCGGGATCGTTGTTCTCGTGCTGTCGATGGCCTGCTGGGCGGCGGTGAGCGCCGTCTACCGCCGTACCAAGGGAGGTGCGGTCCATGCTCTGGGCCACCAGAACGTGCTCCGGGTCGCGGCCGGTCTGGTGCTCGTGGTCGGGCTCTTCGACCTGTACGCCGTGATCACACGCTGAAACCGATCGGTTACCAGCCGTGCGCCGCGGAAACGCGGTTCACCCCGACGCGCTACGTTGATCGGGGCGGATGCCGCGTCAACCGCTGGTTCCCCCTAGCATGTTCACGGTTTGTCCCTCGTTCATCCGGAGCTTGAAGTGCCGTTACGTCTGCGTCCGAACGACCCGACGTTCTACGACCTTTTCACCGAGTCCGCGAACCACCTCGTCGAGGGATCGCGGATCCTGGCGGAATTGCTCGGCAGTACGGCGGGGACCGGGCTCTCGTCCAGCCACCAGATCGCTGCCCAGATGAAGGACGCGGAGCATGCGGCTGACGAGACGACCCACTCGATCATCCGCCGAGTCAACTCCACCTTCGTCACGCCGTTCGACCGCGAGGACATCTACCGGCTGGCCTCCGACCTCGACGACGTCATGGACTTCATGGAGGAGGCCGTCGACGCCGTCCACCTGTTCAACCTGGAGAAGCTGCCGGAAGAGGTGGCCGAGCAGATCGAGGTGCTGCAGCGGGCCGCCCAGCTGACCGCAGAGAACATGCCCAAGCTGCGGACCATGAAGGACCTGGCGGAGTACTGGATCGAGATCAACCGGTTGGAGAACACCGGTGACGCGGTCCACCGCCGGCTCATCGCGAAGCTGTTCAGCGGCGAGTTCGACGCGCTGACGGTGATGAAGTTCAAGACCGTGGTCGACCTGCTGGAGGAGGCGGTCGACGCCTTCGAGCACGTCGCCAACACGGTCGAGCAGATCGCCGTCAAGGAGAGCTGAGCGTGGAGTTCACGCTCGTCATCGCCGTCGTCGTCATCGCGCTCGCGTTCGACTACACCAACGGCTTCCACGACGCCGCCAACGCGATCGCGACGTCGGTGTCCACCCGGGCGCTGACGCCGCGGGTCGCGCTGGTGCTGGCTGCGGCGTGCAACTTCCTCGGCGCGTTGGCCGGCACCGAGGTGGCCGAGACGATCGGCAAGGGCATCATCACCGCACCGGCCGGTCAGCACGGCCTGGTCATCGTGATCGCGGCCCTGATCGGCGCCATCACCTGGAACCTGATCACCTGGTACTTCGGCCTGCCCAGCTCCTCGTCGCACGCGTTGATCGGCGGCCTGGTCGGGGCCGGCCTGGCCTCGACCAGCACGGTGCTGTGGTCCGGCATCGTCGACAAGGTCGTCATCCCGATGGTGCTGTCGCCGGCTGTCGGCTTTTTCGGCGCGTTCCTGCTGATGATCGCGATCCTCTGGCTGTTCCGGCACCGGAACCCGGGCAAGACCACTCGCGGCTTCCGGATGGCGCAGTCGGTGTCGGCGGCCGCGATGGCGCTCGGGCACGGTCTGCAGGACGCGCAGAAGACGATGGGCGTGATCTTCCTGGCGCTGCTCACCACGGGCCACGTGCAGAAGGGCGACGGCATTCCGCTGTGGGTGAAGATCTCGGCCGCGACCGCGATCTCGCTCGGCACGTACTCCGGCGGCTGGCGGATCATGCGGACCCTCGGCCGCCGGATCATCCACCTCGACCCGGCCCGCGGGTTCGCCTCCGAGGCGGTCGCCGCCACCGTGCTGTACGTGATGGCGATCGGCCTGCACGCCCCGGTCTCCACCACCCACACGATCACCTCCGCGGTGATGGGCGCCGGCGCCACCAAGCGCCTGTCCGCCGTGCGCTGGGGCGTCGCCAAGGGCATCGTCACCGCGTGGATCCTGACCATCCCCGCCGCCGGCATCGTCGCCGCCGGCGTCTACTGGTTGGCCCACCTGATCCTCGAGTAATCTCCCGAACCGGTTCATTTCGAGTTCACCCACCCGGCCTACGGTCGATCGACGCCGCCGATCGTCCGCCTAACCGGGAAGTGGTCGCTATGGACCTTTCGTTCCTCGTCGTCGTGGTGATCGTCACCGCGCTGGTGTTCGACTTCACCAACGGGTTCCACGACACCGCCAACGCGATGGCGACCTCGATCGCCACCGGCGCCCTGAAACCGAAGATCGCGGTCGCGCTGTCCGCCGTCCTGAACCTCGTCGGCGCCTTCATCTCCACCGAGGTGGCCAAGACCATCTCCAGCGGCATCGTGGACGACGCCAAGGTGACCGTGCCGGTGATCTTCGGCGGGCTCGTCGGAGCGATCCTCTGGAACCTGCTGACCTGGTACCTCGGTCTGCCGAGCTCCTCGTCGCACGCGCTGTTCGGCGGCCTGATCGGCGCCACCTGGATCGCGTCCGGGAGCAGCGCCGTACATTTCGGCACCGTCGTCCAGAAGATCATCGTCCCGGCGATCGCGGCCCCGGTGGTGGCCGGTGCGGTCGCGCTGCTCGGGACCTACCTGGCCTACAAGATCACCGCACGGGCGCGGAAGAAGTCGGTCGACGACGGGTTCCGGGCCGGGCAGATCGCGTCCGCGTCGCTGGTCTCGCTCGCGCACGGCACCGGCGACGCGCAGAAGACGATGGGCGTCATCACGCTGGTGCTGATCACCTCCGGCAGCCTCGCCTCGGGGTCGCGGCCGCCGCTGTGGGTGATCCTGGCGGCCGGCTTGGCAATCGCGGCGGGCACCTACCTGGGCGGCTGGCGGATCATCCGGACGATGGGCAAGGGCCTGGCCGAAATCGAGTCGCCGCAGGGCTTCTCCGCGGAGACGAGCTCGACCGCCGTGCTGCTGGCGTCGTCCCACCTGGGCTTCCCGCTGTCCACCACTCAGGTCTGCTCCGGCAGCATCCTCGGCGCCGGCCTCGGCAAGCGGCTGGCCGAGGTGCGCTGGACCGTCGCCGGCCGGATGGCCGTGGCCTGGCTGCTGACGCTGCCGGCCGCTGCGATCGTGGGTGCGCTGTCCGGCCGGGTCGCCGACTCCGGCAACCTCGGTGTCGTCATCATCGCGGTCCTCGCGGTCGCGGCCGGTGGCGGCATCTACGCCGCGTCCCGGCGCCGCCCGGTGACCTCGGAGAATGTCAACGAGTACCCGAGCTCCACCACACCGTCCACCACCGCCGCTGCGGCCTGAGAGGAGTACGGCGATGCATATCAACTGGAGTGCCCTCGGTGAGGTCGCACTGGTCAGCCTGCTCTTCGGTGTCGGCCTGGCGGTGCTGTTCGCGTTCGGTGTGACCGCTATGTCGCGGCGGGCCGTGGCGATTGACGAGAAGCGGCAACCGTCCTTCGTGGACACAGGTGTGGCTGCACTGTGTTTCGCGGCCTGTCTGGCAGCAGTGCTATATGGCCTGTACCTGATCATTCCGCAGTTCCATTGAGCTGTACGACGGGCGGTCTGGCGGCTGCCCGTCGTACAGCGGTCTTTTAGCGGTTCCAGCGGCGTACGGACTTGGCCACGTCCTTGGCGCGGATGGAGCCGAGGTTGTACTCCCAGGCGGCCAGGAGGCGGTCGCCGAGGACCTCTGGGTCCAGGTAGGTGCGTGGGCGGACAGCGACCGCCCAGGTGGCCGCGGCCGCGTGGCCTTGCTGGTGGAGCAGGTGGTCGACGGTCGCCTCGATGCGGCTCGCCTGGTTGCCACCAAGGCCGTCCGTGGCCCACACCTGCACGATCCGCGCGTCGTCGGCCGTCATCCGGGCCAGATAGGTCAGTGGACCACGCCAGAACCCCTTGCGGCCGATGGTGTCCAGCGACTCGAGCGGGAACCAGCCGTTCTGGTTGCGCCGGCCGTTCACTGCCGACTCGATCTCCCGGGCGCGCTCCGCGGACAGCCCGCGAGTCGCCCAGTCGACGAAGAACGCCCCGGCGTCCGGGATGTGCTCGGACACGTGCGGGGCGGGTGTCAGCGCCCCCGGGTCGAACAAGTGCAGTTCTTCCGATGAATCGAACAAAACCATCCCCGCCAGCTCTAGTACGCGAGCCACCGCAGCCGCCCGCCGCACAGGGACCCCCCAGGTTCCTGTTCCGTCAACGACAGACTTCGTACCCTCGGACCGGCCCGAGGGTCAAGGTCTGGTCCGGTTTACCGACGTTTCGCTGCCCGCCGGGCGAGCTCCTCGGCGTCCAGCCGTTGGGCCTCCTCGGGAGTCGGCGCGCTGCCGCCGTACGCGGCCGGCAACCACCAGGCACCGGCCGGTTGTTCGGGGTAGGCGCGGATCGTCTCGTCCAGCATCCCCGCCATCGTGGACCGTAGGTGCGCGGTCGCCTCGGCCGGGTCGTCGTCACGCGTCACGGTGATCGGCGCGCCGATGCTGATCGAGATCGGCCGGTGCCGGGTGAAGTCCCGCGGGTGGTCCTTGGTGAACATCCGCTGCGTGCCCCACAGGATCATCGGCAGCACCGGTACGCCGGCCTCCGCCGCCATCCGCACCGTGCCGGACTTGAACTCCTTGAGCTCGAACGACCGGCTGATCGTCGCCTCCGGGAACACGCCGACGACCTCGCCCGCGGCGAGATGGTCCAGGGCGTGCTGGTACGACGCGGCGCCTGCGTCCCGGTCCACCGGGATGTGATGCATTCCGCGCATCAACGGGCCGGAGTACCGGTTGCGGAACAGCACCTCCTTCGCCATGAACCGGACGAGCCGCTTGGCCGGAAGTGCGCCGTACCCGCCGAGGATGAAGTCGACGTAGCTGATGTGGTTGAGCGCGATCAGCGCCCCGCCGGTGCGCGGCACGTGCTCGATCCCGGTCCGACGGATCTTCAGGTCCAGCACCTTGAACGCGGTCTTCGCGAAAGCGACGACGGGCGGATACACAAGATCTCGCATCTCTAGAACTTACAGGCCCCGTCCATGGCATGGCCTAGGGTGTGCGGTGACAACTGGAGATCGCGGGAGCTCGCACCGTAGTGGGCTGAGAGGGCGGCTGGGATTCGAACCCGGCGCCGCCGACCGCCGAACCTGTCCGGGTAATTCCGGCGTAGGGAGCAGCAGCATGGTGAATGTCAGCACGATCCGTCCGGCCGTCACCACGGGCCCGATCTCGGGCTCGGAGAAGATCTATCGCGGAGAGCTCGGGGTACCGGCGCGCCGCGTGAATCTCACCAACGGCGAGCACTTCGACCTGTACGACACGTCCGGTCCGTACACCGACGCGTCGGCGCGGATCGACGTCCAGGCCGGTCTGCCCGCGTTGCGGCGCGAGTGGATCGCCGGACGCGAGTCGCGGACCCAGCTCGGGCACGCACGGGCCGGGGTGATCACCGAGGAGATGCGGTACGTCGCGTTGCGGGAAGGGCTCGATCCGGAGTTCGTCCGGGCGGAGGTGGCGCGCGGACGCGCGGTGATCCCGGCGAACCGGCAGCACCCGGAGAGCGAGCCGATGATCATCGGGAAGAAGTTCCTGGTGAAGGTCAACGCGAACATCGGCAACTCCGCGGTCAGCAGCTCGGTCGAGGAAGAGGTGGAGAAACTCGTCTGGGCGACCCGCTGGGGCGCGGACACTGTGATGGACCTGTCCACCGGGAAGAACATCCACGAGACGCGGGAGTGGATCCTGCGGAACTCGCCGGTGCCGATCGGGACGGTGCCGCTGTACCAGGCGCTGGAGAAGGTGAAGGGCGATCCGGCGGCGCTGTCGTGGGAGGTGTACCGCGACACCGTGATCGAGCAGTGCGAGCAGGGCGTGGACTACATGACCGTGCACGCCGGCGTACTGCTGAGATACGTGCCGTTGACCGCACGGCGGATCACCGGCATCGTGTCGCGCGGTGGGTCGATCATGGCCGCGTGGTGCCTGGCGCACCACCAGGAGTCCTTCCTCTACACGCATTTCGCGGAGCTGTGCGAGATTCTCCGCGAGTACGACGTGACGTTCTCGCTCGGTGACGGGTTGCGGCCGGGGTGTATCGCGGACGCCAACGACGAGGCGCAGTTCGCCGAGCTGCGGACGCTGGGGGAGCTGACCCGGATCGCCTGGGAGCACGACGTACAGGTGATGATCGAAGGCCCGGGACACGTGCCGATGCACAAGATCGCGGAGAACGTCCGGCTCGAGGAGGAGCTCTGTGGGGAGGCGCCGTTCTACACCTTGGGGCCGTTGGCAACCGATGTGGCACCGGCGTACGACCACATCACGTCGGCGATCGGCGCGGCCCAGATCGGCTGGCTGGGTACGGCGATGCTCTGCTACGTCACGCCCAAGGAGCATCTCGGCCTGCCCGATCGTGACGACGTGAAGACCGGTGTGATCACCTACAAGATCGCCGCCCACGCGGCCGATCTGGCCAAGGGGCATCCGGGCGCGCAGGCCTGGGACGACACGTTGTCCAAGGCAAGGTTCGAGTTCCGCTGGGAGGACCAGTTCAACCTCTCGCTGGATCCGGACACGGCTCGGTCCTTCCACGACGAGACGTTGCCGGCCGAGCCCGCGAAGACCGCGCACTTCTGCTCGATGTGCGGCCCGAAGTTCTGCTCGATGCGGATCACCGCCGACATCCGCGCGTACGCCGAGGAACACGGCCTGACGTCGGCGGACGCCATCGAGGCCGGCTTCGCGGAGATGTCGGAGACCTTCAAGGCAGGCGACCAGAAGCTCTACCTGCCGATCACGGACTGAGTACGGAACCCGTCCGGCCCGGCGTGAACCTGGCTCCGGGCCGGACACGGGGAGTAACTGGCTGAACCGATTCAGGTTTTGGCCTTCACTCTACGTGAATAAGACTGTAGCCTTAAGCCGTTCGGAAGGAGGTGCAGGGCATGGTCTTCGTTCTCACGGTAGATCAGCGCGGCAGCCGAAGCACGAGCGATCTCGTACCCGAGCTACTCAACTCCCTGAACCGCCGGCCGCGGCGGACCGGACTGCTGCGGAAGTTCGAGCGGACCGCCGGCGACGAGGTGCAGGGCGTGCTGTCCGAGGCCCGTCCGACCATCGACGTGATCGTCGAACTGCTCCGGTCGGACAACTGGTACGTCGGACTCGGCGTCGGTGAGGTCACCGAGCCGCTGCCACGCAGTACCCGGGCCGGAAGCGGCGACGCGTTCGTGTTCGCGCGAGAAGCGGTGACGCGGGCGAAGTCCAGTCAGCACCACGTGAACGTGGTCGGAGCGGACTCACGCAGGGCAGAGCAGGTAGAGACGGTGCTGTGGCTGATGGCGTCCGTGCTGCGGCGTCGCAGTGAACGTGGCTGGGCAGTGGCCGACCTGTTGGGCGAAGGACTCACAAGGCGGGAGATCGGCGTGAAACTCGGCATCAGCCAGTCGGCGGTGACGCAACGCGCCCAGGCGGCGGGCTTCGCCGAGGAACAGCGTGGACGGGTGCTCGCCGCGGATCTCCTCGGCGCCGGGGCAGCTGCGTGACGGCGCTGGTCCTGTCGCTGACCGGTGCCGCCCTGGTCCTCGCCGTACTCGCCTGGGTGCCCAGGTCGTCCGGCTCCACCCTCGAGATCGTCATCAGCGGGCTCATGCTGGCCTGCCTGGCCGCTGTAGGCGTGCTGCTGCTCGCCGGCCACGGCGTGTCCGGTTGGCCCGAGCGCTGGTGGAACGTACTGCTCCTGCTGGCGGGAGCGTTGGCGGTGACGGGCGGCGGGCCGCTGACGACCTCTGTGATGGCGCTGGCGGACCGAGGGAACACGCGAGCCCAGTCGACGCAGAAGGCCGGTGAGGTACTGCGTGGCGGCGCTCTGATCGGTGCACTCGAGCGAATGGCCATCTACGCTTCACTGGTCGCCGGCTGGCCGGAAGGCATCGCTGTGGTGCTGGCGATCAAGGGACTGGCCAGGTACCCCGAGCTCCGCAGTCCCGATCAGCCTGCCTCGGTCACCCCGCAAGCCGTTGCCGAACGCTTCATCATCGGCACCTTCAGCAGTGTGCTGTGGGCAGTGGCCTGCGCCGGTCTCCTACGCTCGCACTGACGTCAGGTGCGCACCACGTAGGTGTTCACGACCTTGTCGTGCCACGTCTGCCGCTGCTCGTCCCACAAGGGCCACAGCAGGTTCAGGAAGCAGGCGGTGTTGAAGAGGCTGCTGAGGAAGTCGCGGAGGAAGGAACGGCCGGCGCCGATCGGCTCTCCGGTCACGGCGTCGATCAGCTTGATGTTCAGCGCGCTCTTGCCCACGCTCTGGCCGGACTTTCCCTGCCGGAAGACCCGGTTCCACAGGCTGAGCACGATGCTGGCGACGCAGCCCACCAGGAAGAGGATGATCGCCCACCATTGCGGGTTGTCGTCGGGGTAGGGGTTGCCTTCGCGCGCCGCGACGTTCGCGATCAGAGCGCCGAACCCGATCAGGAGCGGCGCCACTGAGATCAGGCTGTCGATGAGCGACGCAGCGACCCGAGGGCCCCAGTCCGCCAGGGGAGGCATCGGCGCGCCGTAGCCGTAGCCGTAGGCGTCGTAGGGCTGCTGGCCGTAGCCGGAGCCGTACGGCTGCCCGTAGCCCGGCCCGTACGGCGCCTGCTGAGGATGGTGCTGCGACTGCTGCCCGTATCCGTAGCCCGGCTGCTGCTGACCGTACCCGTATCCCGGCTGGGCGTTTCCGTACGGCTGGTCCTGCGGCCGGTTGTCGTCAGGCGGCGTCGGTGTGCTCATCGCAATCCGTCTCCCAGTCGATCGATGCCACCGTATCGCGGGTACCGTTGGAGCGTGACCTTCGCGGTGATGCCCCGTCCACAAGGACCGGTGAAGCCGGTCGATCGCCGCGTCTGGGGCCTGGCCGGAGTGGGGATCGGCGGCTTCGCGCTGGCCGGCATCTACCGGCTGTCCGGCCTGGGCATCCCGTGCCCGCTGCACACGCTGACGGGTCTTGACTGCCCGTTCTGCGGCGCGACCAGAATGGCCGCGGCACTCCTCGAAGGCGATCTGAACGCCGCCTGGCACTTCAACGCCGCGGTCCTGATCCTCGGCCCGCTCATTGGTGTTGCCATCGGCTACGAGGTCGTCGCCTGGTTGCTGTCCCGCGCCGGCTGGCTCAACCTGCCCCGGCAGCGCCTCAGCCCACGGGCGGTGGCAATCCTCACAAAGGTTGCTCTGGGCGCCTTGCTGATCTTCGGCGTACTACGGAATTTCTGAGGCCGATCACCTGATCAGGCCGGCGCGCTGCCACGCGGCCTGCACGAAGGGCGGGACGACGAGATCGATCCGCCGGCCGAAGGCCACGTAGTTCAACATGACGTCGAACCAGACCGGCCGCGGCACCCGCAGCTTGTACTGAGTGTCCCCGTACGCGAGGACGGTCCCGTCATGCTCGGTCCACATGCGGGTCACGGCAGCCAGGCCGAAAACCTGCTGGCCGTAGCGGTTGAGCAGCAGCACCCGGTGCCGCGTCAGGATCGCCGTACCGTTGTCGATCGTGCGCCACTGCGCTGCCGCCGCATAGCCGTGGGAGTTCCCGATGGCGAGCCGGACGCCGTCGAACCGTTGCACCTCGCAAGGTTCGACCGCGTGGGCGGTCTCGCCGGGCTCCAGCGGCACCGGCGGCGGGAGAGGCTGCAACTGAACCCCCTGGCCCAATGCGCTCCACAGATTCCACGCATCCCACCAGTCCTGCTCGAATGGATTCAGCACAGCCCCTCCCCGGTCCTCAGCCGACTACCGAAGCCCGATCACCAGCGTGTTCGCGGCCTTGTCGTGCCAGCCCTGCACCCGCCCGGAGCTGTCGAACAGCGGCGACAGGTAGACGAGCAGCGCGCCGATACCACAGATGGCCGCACCGATGATCGGCAGCAGCCAGCGCATGAAGGCCGGACCGAAGCCTGGCAGTTGTCCGTCGGCGGACTTGACGACCTTGATGCCCATGATCATCTTGCCGACCGTTTGCCCCTTGAAGGCGGTCATGAGGAGTTCGTAGCCGATCGTCAACAGGCCTGTGAGCCACCACACGGTGAACAGCGCGCCGAAGAATCCGCCGAGTGCGGCCCCGGACTCCTCCGGTGAGGCGTCACTGAGTCCCTTGCTCGCGCCCCCGATGATCACGGTAGCGAGGATGGAGACGACGATGCCGAGAATCACCGAGTCGATGATGCGGGCGAGCGCCCGGGACCCGAGGGTCGCGACCTTCACCGTCCCGAGGCCGGGGATCTGGACGAGGCCGCTCTGAGCCTGAGCGACCTGGCCGTACTCGGGACCCTGCGGGTATCCACCGGGCTGGCCCGGCTGCTGGCCGTACTGCGGTTGGCCGTAACCGGGCTGGCCCGGCTGCTGGCCGTACTGCGGTTGGCCGTAACCCGGCTGACCGGGCTGCTGGCCGTAGCCAGGCTGGCCGGGCTGACCGCCAGGCTGCTGGCCGTACTGACCCGGAGCGCCGTAACCCGGCTGGCCGGGCTGGCCCGGCGGGGTCGCACCCGGGGTGCCGTACGGGTTCTGTCCGGGGCCTTGGGCGCCCTGTCCATAGGACGGCTGCCCACCCGGCGCGCCCGGTCCCTGGTTCCGGCCGTCCTCCGGTCCGGTGCCCGGGGGTACGTTCTGGTCGCTCACGATGGTCCTTTCGTCACAGTTCACCCGCGTTTACTGGGCAAAGGCTAGCGGTCGGAGGGCCACAGCGGTGGGCATGGCAGACGCGAAACGCCCGATCTGTGGACAGTTGCACCAATTGACATCAAATACAGCTGCGGACCGGCGATTCGCCGGCCCGCAGCTGTGGATAACTCGTACGACGGATCAGACAGGATCTAGCCGAAGCGGCCGGTGATGTAGTCCTCGGTGGCCTTTTCGGCCGGGTTGGAGAAGATCTGCTTGGTCGGCGCCATCTCGATCAGCCGGCCGGGCCTGCCGGTCGCGGCCAGGTTGAAGAACGCCGTCTGGTCCGAGACCCGGGCCGCCTGCTGCATGTTGTGCGTGACGATCACAACAGTGAAACGGTCCTTGAGCTTCTCGATCAGGTCCTCGATCGCCAGCGTGGAGATCGGGTCCAGTGCCGAGCACGGCTCGTCCATCAGGATCACCTCGGGCTCGACCGCGATCGCCCGGGCGATGCAGAGTCGTTGCTGCTGGCCACCGGACAGACCCGCGCCCGGCTTGTCGAGCCGGTCCTTCACCTCGTTCCAGAGGTTCGCGCCCTTGAGCGACGACTCGACGACCTCGGTGAGCTTCTTGCGGTCCTTGACACCGTTCAGCTTCAGGCCGGACGCGACGTTGTCGAAGATCGACATCGTCGGGAACGGGTTCGGCCGCTGGAACACCATGCCGACAACCCGCCGTACCGCGACCGGGTCGATGCCCGCGCCGTACAGGTCCTGCTGGTCCAGCATCACCTTGCCCTCGACGCGGGCGCCGGGGATCACCTCGTGCATCCGGTTCAAGGTGCGCAGGAACGTGGACTTGCCGCAGCCGGACGGGCCGATGAACGCGGTGACCGAACGGGGCTCGACCGTCATCGACACGTCCTCGACGGCCTTGAAGTCGCCGTAGTAGACGTTGAGGCCGCTGACCTCGATGCGCTTAGCCATATCGACTCAGAACCTCTCGACTATTTCGACTTGATGGCGCTGAACCGGGCGATCAGCCGGGCCAGCAGGTTGAGGGCAAGGACGAGCAGGATCAGGGTGAGCGCCGCCGCCCAGACCCGGTCCGCGGCGTTCGGCAATGCCAGCTCGGTCCGGTCCTGGTTGATCATCGTCGGCAGCGCGCCCATGAAGCCGTTGAACGGGTTCAGGTTGATGTTCTTGGAGTAGCCGACCAGGATCAGCAGCGGCGCGGTCTCGCCCATCACCCGGGCCAGACCGAGCATCACGCCGGTGATGATGCCGCCGAATGCCGTCGGTACGACGACCTTCAGGATCGTCTTCCACTTCGGTACGCCGAGTGCGTACGACGCCTCGCGCAACTCGTCCGGCACGAGTTTCAGCATCTCCTCGGTGGACCGCAGTACGACGGGAAGCATCAGCAGCACCAGCGACAGCGACACCGCGAAACCCACGCGGTTGAAGCCGAACACGGTGATCCAGACTGCGTAGACGAACAGCGCGGCGACGATCGACGGGACACCGGTGAGGATGTCGATCATGAAGCTCACGACCTTGGCGGCTCGCGTGCCCTTGCCGTACTCGACCAGGTAGATCGCGCCGAGAATCGCGATCGGGACCGCGATCACGGCGGTGATCAGGGCCATGATCAGCGTGCCCATGATCGCGTGGTACGCGCCGCCGCCGGCCCGCCGGACCGTGATGCCACGCTGCGACTGGCTCCACCAGTCCGCGCTCAGCAGCAGGTGATAACCCTTGCTGACCACGGTGAACAGGATCCACAGCAGCGGGATCATCGCGACCGCGAAGGCCAGCACGATCAGCACGGTGGCCAGCGTGTTCTTGAAGGCCCGGGCGCCCGACTTCCCGGTCAGGTCCAGGACCTTCCCGTCGTACGCCGGCTTGTTCTCTGCTACCGCGGTCATGCTGAGGCTCCTTCCGTGGCGGCGCCGGCGCGGCGGTTGCGCCGGGGCCGCTTGGTGCCGGGGGCGCTGCGGTCGACGATGATCCGCGCCGCGGAGTTGACCAGGAACGTGACGACGAACAGCACCAGGCCGGCCGCGATGTACGCGCCGGTCTTCTCCGGCGAGTCGAACTCGGCGGCGTTGTTGGCGATCTTCGACGCGAACGTCTCGCCACCGGCGAAGATCGACGAGTTCCACGGGTCGTTGCCGTTCGGCACCGACAGGATGATCAGTACGGCGACGGTTTCACCGAGCGCCCGGCCGAGACCGAGCATCGAGGCGCTGACCACACCGGAACGCCCGTACGGCAGCACCGACAGCCGGATCATCTCCCAGCGGGTCGCGCCGAGCGCCAGCGCGCCTTCGCGGTGGGCGATCGGCGTCTGCGCGAAGATCTCCCGGCTGATCGCGGTGACCACCGGAAGGATCATGATCGCCAGCACCACCGACGCGGTGAAGACCACGCCGACGTTGTCGCCCGGCGGCTTCTCGAACAGCGGGATCCAGCCGAGCGCCGTGGACAGGCCGTTGATCACGGGGCGCAGGATCGGCGCGAAGAACAGGATGCCCCACAGGCCGTAGATGATCGACGGTACGGCGGCCAGCAGGTCGACCGCGTGCGCGACCGGTGCGGCCAGCCGTTTCGGGGCGTAGTACGTGACGAACAGCGCGACGCCGATCGCGATCGGGACCGCGATCAGCATCGCGATGATCGAGCTGATCACGGTGGTGTAGAACAGCGCCGCGATGCCGAACCGCGGCTGGTCGCCGCCCGGCTCCCAGATCCGGGAGAACAAGAAGTTGCTCTTGTCATCGATCAGCGCCGGGATCGCCAGTGCCAGCAGGAAGATGCCGACGAACGCGACGATCAGGACCACCAGGCCGCCGGAGCCGCGGGCGAGCCCGCCGAACAGCCGGTCGCCGAGATGCCCGACCGGGCCGAGCTCGAGCTTGCCGCCGGTCGCCGTCGGGGTCACAGGCGCGGTCGTCGTACCCGCATCCTCGACACCGGACTCGGTCATCACCTCGGCGTCCGCCGCGGCCGCCTCGTGCTCGGCGTGTTCCGAGGCCAGGCCGCCGAACCGCGGGGTCGGGCCGGCGTCCTCGTGAACCAGATCCTCGATCCTCGGTTCTTCGGCGGCTGTGCCGTCCGGCCGGTCGGGCGGTGCCGTGCCGTCTGGACTACTCATTTCGATGCTGCTCCAAGCGCCTGAGTCGTGATGTCACGTATCGGTCTCACGAGGCGAGCCCCGGCGTGCTCCGATGACTCGGATCGGCCGGGGCTCGCATCAGTACTGCGTCTCGATCAGCTGATCGCCTGGATGGCGGCCTCGACCTTGGTCTGGATCTCGGCCGGGAGCGGCGCGTAGTTCAGGTCGGTCAGCGACGCCTGGCCGTCCTTGCTGACGAAGTAGCTCAGGAAGCTCTTCACCAGCGCGGTCTTCTCGGCCGGGAGGCCCTTGGTGCAGGCGATCTCGTAGGTGACCAGGATGATCGGGTACGCACCCGGGGCCTTGGTCGCGTAGTCCAGCTTCAGGGCCAGGTCGGACCCGGTGCCGGCCGGCTTCGCGGCGGCCAGCGCCTTGCCGGCGGAGTCGGCGGACAGCTCGACCGGGGTGCCCGAGCCGGTCTCGATCTGGGCGACGCCGAGCTTGTTGTCGACGGCGTACGACCACTCGACGTACGTGATCGAGTTCTTGCTGCTCTTCACACCCTCGGCGACACCCGCCGACTTCTCCTTGCCGGCGCCGGTGCCGGTCCACTTCTTGGCCGGCTCGCCGGTCCAGGCGCCGCCACCGGCCGCCTTCAGGTACTTGGTGAAGTTCTCGGTGGTGCCGGACTCGTCGGAGCGGAAGAACACCGAGATCGGTGCCGACGGCAACGTGACGCCCGCGTTCAGCTTGGCGATCGCCGGGTCGTTCCAGGTCTTGATCGTGCCCTGGAAGATCTTCGCGGCGGTCGGGCCGTCGAGGACCAGCTTGGTCACACCGTCGACGTTGTAGGCGATCGCGACCGGGCCGATGACCATCGGCAGGTCGACGGCCGCGTTACCCGCGCAGCGCTTCGTGGCCGCGGTCATCTCGGCCGGCTTCAGGGCCGAGTCGGAGCCGGCGAAGTCGACCTGGCCCGCGTTGAACTGCTTGATCCCCGCGCCGGAGCCGGTCGGGTTGTAGTTCACCGTGACGTCGGCGCACTTCTCGTTGTACTTGCTGATGACTTCCTCGATGGCGTTCTTCTGCGCCGAGGAACCCTCGGCGTTCAGGGTGCCCTTCGGGCACTCGGCACCGGCCGACGAGGTCGAGGAGTCGGGGCTCGACGAACCGGCCGGCTCGGGGTCACTGCCACAGGCGCTCAGGGCGAGGACGCCGAGGGAGGCCACGGCGACGGAGCCGACGCGGAACAGGCGATTGACGGACACGAGAGTGTTGCCCTTCTGCGGGAATCAGACTTCTGAACTTCCACAGACGGTAGGGAGACCAGGTGACCGACCGGTCCGTCGCTGGTGAACGAGCGGTGAACGGTTCCGGTAGCGTGCGCGACGCCTGGCGTGCCGACAGGCAGCCATTAGATGAACTGAGTTAAGAGCCGTCACTCTCCGTCGATGTAAACGGCTGTTGGCTCACGTTTCGGTAACGCACAGCGCACCGGCACGGTGAACGGTAGTACCTCGTCGTGCCATCCCAAGCCGACGGGCGTCAGCTGGAGAAGTCCTCCGGGGCGACGCCGTCGAGGAACTGCCGGAAGCGTTCCAGCTCGGCCTGCTCCTCCTCGGGGGTCGCGACGCCGGCTTCGCGCAGTACCTCTTCGGTGCAGCGGATCGGCGTACCGAGACGGACCGCGAGCGCGACCGAGTCGCTCGGTCGGGCCGAGACCCGCGCGCCGTTGGCCAGCACGAGTTCGGCGTAGAACACGGCGTCGCGCAGTTCGACGATCTCGACGGCTTCGATATGCACGCCGAACGCCTCGATCAGGTCGCGCATCAGGTCATGGGTGAGCGGTCGCGACGGACGCAGGCCCTGCTCCTCGTAGGCGATCGCGGTCGCCTCGACCGAGCCGATCGAGATCGGCAGGTAGCGGTAGCCCTCGGTCTCCCGCAGCATCATCACCGGGGCCCGGTTGGGCGATTCCATCCGGATCCCGATCAGTGTCAGTTCTCGCATCATCGTCATGGTGCGCCCCGAACCTCTCCTCAGACCTGCACCCGGTGGGGCGCCGGTTCCTCGGGTAGGAACATACCCGTCACCTCCAGTGTCACCCGGGTACCCCGTCGGCTGTGCCTGGATCGTCACCGAGCCGTGTCGCGGCGGCCACTCGGTGCTTCAGGGTGGCCCGAATCGCTCGTGCACCAGCCGGCCGTCGGCCAGCCGATGGGCGACCAGAAACGCACCTGTGGAGAACTTGCCGACCTTCAGCCCCAGCTCCCGCGCCAGGGCAGGCAGGACTGGCCGGTGCGAGCAGACGACCGTCACCTTGCCCGGTTTCCACACCCGCTCGGCCAGACCGCGCAGTGCGTCCGGGTCGGCGTCGTACCCGCGTTCGGAGATCTCCGGCCACAGGTGGATGCGCCGGTCCAGCAAGGCGGCGTACGGCGCGACTGTCGCGGCACACCGTTCCGCGTCGCTGCTGATGATCCGGTTGGCGCCCAGGGCCGCCAGTACGCCGGTCATTCGCTGCGCGACCGCTGTACCGTCGCTGGTGAGTGGACGGAGGGTGTCCTTGCCGTCCCAGTCCTTCCGCTTCAGAGCCTCCGCGTGCCGCACCACGACCACGGTGGCGACAACCGGCACCGCCTGCTCCAGCGCGTCCAGGATGTCCACGTCACGCGGGTAGCTGAGCTTGCCGCGGGCCTTGTCGACCGGGAGCCAGCTGACCTGGTCCACCTCGTCGTTCGGCTCGAAGTCGCTGTCACTGACAGGTACGGCGGACCAGTAGTGCACCAGCTTCTGGGCGGTCCCGCCGTTCTTGCGGATCGCGTACCGCTGCACGCCGAGCGGGGGGCCGAGTGTGACCTGCAGTCCGGTCTCCTCCTCGATCTCCCGGCGTGCACCGAGCAGCACGTGCTCGTGCGCGTTGAGCTTGCCCTTCGGGAGGGACCAGTCGTCGTACCGGGGACGGTGCACCAGCAGCACCTGCCGGGTGCCGCGGCGCTCTCGCCACACGACACCACCCGCGGCGATAACCGTCGCCGGGTTACTCATGGAATCACCCTAAGACGTGGCTAACCGATCGGTTCGGACGCCCGCCGCCGCCCGCGGGTTGCGATCAGCCGTTCCTGCATGTCCCGCAGCGGCTCACCGTCCGGCCCACTGAGCCGCGCCTGCCAGGTGTCGTCCGCCTGCAGCCACCAGGAGCCGGTGCCGTCGTCCAGCGCCAGGTCGAACATCTCACCGAGCTCGTTGACGTGGTCCTGCTGCCTCAACTGCACCAGCACCTCCACCCGGCGGTCCAGGTTGCGGTGCATCAGGTCGGCCGAGCCGATCCACACCTCCGGCTCACCGCCGTTCTCGAACAGGAACACCCGGCTGTGCTCAAGGAATCGGCCCAGGATGCTGCGGACCTGGATGTTCTCCGACAGACCGGGTACGCCGGGCCGGATCGTGCAGATGCCCCGGATCCACAAGTCAACGGGTACGCCGGCCTGTGACGCCCGGTACAGCGCGTCGCACAGGGCCTCGTCGACCAGGCTGTTCACCTTGATCCGGATCCGCGCCGGGCGGCCGGCGTGGTGGTGCTGCACCTCGCGGTCGATCCGATCGAGGAGCCCCCGCCGTACCGACTGGGGAGCCACCAGGATCCGCCGGTAGCCGGCGCTGCGACCGAAGCCGGACAGGTGGTTGAAGAGGAGCGCGACGTCCTCGGTGACCACCTTGTCGCTGGTCAGCAGGCCCAGGTCCTCGTAGAGCCGGGCCGTCTTCGGGTGGTAGTTGCCGGTGCCGATGTGCGCGTACCGGCGCAGACCGTCCGGCTCGTCACGGACGACCAGCGACAGCTTGCAGTGCGTCTTGAGGCCGATCACGCCGTACACCACGTGGCAGCCCGCATGCTCGAGCTGACGAGCCCACTTGATGTTCGCCTGCTCGTCGAAGCGCGCCTGGATCTCTACGAGGACCAGCACCTGCTTGCCGGCCTCGGCGGCGTCGATGAGCGCGTCGACGATCGGGGAATCACCACTGGTCCGGTAGAGCGTCTGCTTGATCGCCAGGACGTGCGGGTCCGCGGCCGCCTGCTCGATGAAGCGCTGGACGCTGGTGGAGAACGAGTCGTACGGGTGGTGGACGAGTACGTCGCGCTGCTTGAGCGCGTGGAACATGTCCGCCGGGTTGGAGGTCTCCACCTCGGCCAGATGCGGATGCGTCGACGGTACGAACGCGGGGTACTTCAGCTCGGCCCGGTCCAGGCCGGCGATGGTGAACAGGCCACGCAGGTCCAGCGGGCCCGGGAGCTCGAACACTTCCGCCTCGGTGACGCCCAGCTCGGACAGCAGCAGCGCCTTCACCTGCGGATCGATCGACTCCTCCACCTCGAGCCGGACCGGCGGACCGAACCGGCGGCGCAGCAGCTCCTTCTCGAGCGCGGCCAGCAGGTTCTCGGCGTCGTCCTCCTCGACCTCGAGGTCCTCGTTGCGCGTCACCCGGAACGTGTGGTGCTGGGTGACCTCCATCCCCGGGAACAGCTGGCCGAGGTGGGTGGCGATCACGTCCTCGAGCGGCACGAACCGGCCCTCGGCGACCTTCACGAAGCGCGGCAGCAGCGGCGGCACCTTCACCCGGGCGAAGTGCTCACCGCCGGTGTCCGGGTTGCGGACCACGACCGCGAGATTCAGGCTCAGGCCGGAGATGTACGGGAACGGGTGCGACGGGTCGACCGCCAGCGGCGTCAGCACCGGGAACACGCGCTCCCGGAAGAACCGGGTCATGTCCTCGCGCTCGCTGTGCTCCAGCTCGTCCCAGCGCAGGATGTCGATGCCCTGCTCGGTCAGCGCCGGCTGCACCGACTTCCGCCACGTCTCCGCCTGCCGGTCCATCAGCTCCCGGCTCCTCGCCAGGCTGCGGTCGAGAACCTCGCGGGGGAGCAGGCCGCTGGCCGCCTTCACCGCGACCCCGGCCGCGATCCGGCGCTTCAGACCCGCGATCCGGACCATGTAGAACTCGTCCAGGTTGCTGGCGAAGATGGCGAGGAACTTGGCCCGCTCGAGCAGCGGGATCCGGTCGTTCTCGGCGAGCTCCAGGACCCGCTGGTTGAACGCGAGCCAGCTCAGTTCCCGGTCGGAGAACCGGTCCGCGGGGAGGTCACCGACCGCACTGATGTCGTACGGCGGTTCAACGTCGTACTCCCTGTTGTGCGATGCCAGCAAGTCTCCAGCCACACCGCTCAGCATCCCACCCTTTGGTTAACAACGGGTAGCCGTCCGCGCGTTGCCGGATGTGACCTTTTCGAAGTCCGTCAACCGGCTCCGGGGACCGTTTCGGGCACCTGGTTGCTCCCTGGTTGCTAGCGTCACACCTTGTGAACCTACGACTGGACTCGGTACTGCGTGACACGGTGGCCGCCGCACAAGCGAACGCCCTCATCCCGCTGTACGCGCTGCCCGCCGCTGTCCGCCGACGGCTGGCCGGCGCCCCGATCCAGATCGACGGCACCACCCTGGATCCCGACGTGCAGCTGCTCCTGCGTATCGACAACCTGTTGCCACGCACAACCAAGACCGACGCGGCGACCGCCAGGACGCGCTTCCGCAACCTCTGCAAACTGATCACCGGCACCCCCGCCGACATGCTCCGGGTCACCGACCTGACCGTCCGCGGCGCCGCGGGTCAGCTGGAGGCCCGCCTCTACATCCCCCGTGGCGACGCGGGCCGTGGGCTGCTGGTGTACCTCCACGGGGGCGGCTGGGTGGTCGGCGACCTCGCTACCCATGACGCGCTGTCCCGCGCGATCGCCGCCGATGCCGGCGTACGCGTCCTCTCCGTCGACTACCGCCTCGCCCCCGAAGCCCCCGCCCCGACCGCCGCCGAGGACGCGATCGCCGCGTTCACCTGGGCCGTCGACCACGCCGAGGACCTCGGCGCGGATCCCAGCCTGGTAGCCGTCGGCGGCGACAGCGCAGGCGGCAACCTGGCCGCCGTCGTCGCCCAGCAGACGGTACGCCGCGGCCTCCCACAGCCGGCGCTCCAGGTCCTTCTCTACCCCGCCGTCGACCTGGTCGCGCGCCGCCCCAGCCGAGACCTCTTCTCCGAGGGCTTCATCCTCACCGAGGAGGACATCATCTGGTACCGCGACCTCTACACCCCCGACCCCACGCTCCGCCCCGACCCGATCGTCTCGCCCCTCCGCGCCGAAGACCTCACCGGCCTCCCACCCACCTACCTCACCACCGCCGGCTTCGACCCCCTCCGAGACGAAGGTCGCGAATACGCCACCGCCCTGACCAAAGCCGGCAACGACCTGACCCACGCCCACCACCCGACCCTCCCCCACGGCCACGCCAACCTACTAACCGTCCCCGGCGCAACCCGCCAAGCCCACACCCACCTCACAAACCACCTAAGGCAAACCCTCCACTAGCCGCCCGTGGAGAACCGCCCGTCCGCCGAGCGCCCCGCTTCCTGAGTCGGGGTTGGGGAGGATTTCCTACCCAATCCAGGCAGAAACCCTCCCCAACCCGCGTTCCCCTGGCGAGAACGAAATCAGCGGCCGGGGTCGACGAGAACGGGGATGGCCTCGCGCACCTGGAGCGCGGTGGTCGGACCGGTCACCGGAATCGTGCCGGCGACGTACTGCCAGCCGGTGCCGGCAACGTTGAAACGGGCGGCGTAACTGGTCGTCAGGGTGAGCCCGACGGCACCACGTTTCATGTACTTGTGGGTGATCTCCTTCGACGGGTACGGCTTGCCGGGCGTGCTCGTGGTGAGCGCCGGGCTACCGTCCCCGAAGTTCCAGGTGTAACTGATCGGCGTCGCCTCGACGACCACGGGGAATCCGAGCAGGGTGACAGTCGCGGTCGACACCTTGCTGTCGTCGGTGTAGACGATGGTGTCCAGATTCACCAGCGTCCGCCCATTAGGCTGCACCTTCACCGAGAGCCCTGGGAAGGTCAGGTCCTTCGCCTCCGACCGAATCTGGTCCCAAGTCACGTCCTTCGGCTGCGGCCGCACGATCCGACGTGCGATCGCGCGCTCAGTGGGCTTCGGCTCATCCGGCTTGTCGGGCGTGCAAACGTTTGGCCCTTCTACCTTGCCTTGCGTTTCTGTCGGTTTGCAGCCGGCGTCGTGAATGCGCAGCTCTTGCCTTGCGTCTGAGGTCTTGGCCCGCTCTTCTCGCGTCGGTGTACTGCTCGTCGGCATTCTGGGCTTCTTGCGCGCGGACTTCGGTGGGGGAGGGTCCTCAGTGCGAGATTCCTGTGTGCGTTGCGTGCCCTTCAGCCGTAGGCTCTCTCGATAATGACTGGTGGTCACAGTCGGCTTCGGCTTCGGCTTGGGCTTCGTTGCTGAGCTGGCGACCGTCACCAAGTGCGGAACGCCGTCCGGCGCAGCGGCCGCTTCGTTGGTGGCCAGCAAGCTCGCCCCCACGAGCGAACCGACGACGAGAATTCTTCCGATGCTCACGGCTGGCGCTCTTCGAGTTTGATCTCGTACATGACCCAGTTGCCACTGCTCGGAGAGAGCGCGACCTTCTCGGTGTAGCTCCGCGGCTTGCTCGTAACCGGCTTCGCGGTCGGTGAGTCCTTTGTCGTGTACGAGCCGATCGTGACTGCTGCGGTGCCGAACAGGCGGTCGCTGTTCTTCCCGCGAGTTAGTCCGGTCACCTCGGCTACGCGCTCGAAATAATCACCGCTGAGCCCGCCATTGGCAGCATTGATCTTTGCTGCGAAGTCGGCGTACTGCTTACACCCCTCGCAGCCTGCCTCGCTCTCGGCGAGGAGGGGCGCACCGTCGCCGGTTTGCGAGGCGTAGTTCATCAAGTCGACGTAGTGCCGGACGAAGGCCTCACCTGCGGCCAGTGAGAGACCAACGGCGGCTGTAGGCCGGGACGGTGGAACTGCTGGCGTGCTACTCGTCGCGGCAGGCGACGATCCACTGGGCGAACTGCCAGACGAGGGTGCCGGTGGGGCCGTGTTGGGGTGGCCGGCTTCGGGGCTGGCTTGGGTGCAGGAAGCGAGTAGCGCGGTAGCGGCTAGGCAGGCTAGTAGCGCGAGTGTTGGCCTGTTGCGGTGTGTCACGTTTGTCAGCCCTCCGTAGTCGACACGATCGTAACGGCGGGGTGGGGCTGGGTTCGATGTCAAAAGATGCAGTTGTGGATAACGGGTTTGAGGGCCAGGAGCCGTCCGGCTGGGGGGTTAGAGGCTCGGACGGCTCCTGGTTGATGGTGGGACGGGGCTGGGCGGGGTTTATGACGTGGAGTGAGCGGGTGACTTCGTTGTGATGTCGTTCACAGGGGGTCAGGCGGGGGCGTACTGGACGTCCAGGGCGGCGGTTTCGAAGCCCAGGGTGTTGTAGAGGGCTCGGGCTGACGTGTTGGTGCCGTCTACGTAGAGGACTATCTGGTCCAGGTTTCGGGTGGTTTGGAGGTGGTGGAGGCCCTGGAGGGTGAGGGCCTTGCCGAGGCCTTGGCCCTGGTGGGTGGGGGAGACGCCTACTACGTACACCTCGCCTATGCCGTCTTCGACCTTGGTCCAGTGGAAGCCGGCGATCGCGCCGGTGGTGGAGTCGACGGCGAGGAAGAAGCCGTTGGGGTCGAACCACGGTTGCTGGAGGCGCTCTGCCAGGTCGGCGGCGGTCCAGCTGCCCTGCTCGGGGTGGTCGGCGAAGGCGGCCGCGTTGACCTTCAGCCACGCGGCGTCGTCCTGGCCGGGGACGAACGTCCGTACGTCGATGCCGTCGGGCCAGACGGGTTCTGGCAGCTCGGCCCTGGTACGGCGGAGGAAGTAGAGCTCCCGGGTGACTTCGAGGTTGAGGCGGTGGGCCAGTTCGTCCGAACCGGGGAGGCGGCCGTGGGCCCAGACACGAATACGGGCACCACCGTGGTCGAGGAGCATGCGGAGGAGCGCCGTACCGAAGCCTTGGCGGCGGGCGGATGGGGTGACGAAGAGTTCGGCGGAGCCGTCGGGGGACAGTGCGCCGTACCCGACCAGGTTGCGGGCGCTCTGCAGGCCGCTCACCTCGATGGTGCCCGGATCGCCTTCGTAGGCGAGGACGTGGACGTCGCCGGGGTGTTCGCCGTCGAGGTGCAGGAGGGTGCGTTCGGAGAGCGGGTTGACGCCGTCGCTGTGTGCTGCGGCGCGGGCGAGTTCCGTGACGGCGGCGGCGGTGGCCGAGGGCAACGGTGAGGGTACGGCTTCGAGGGTCACCTGAATACCGTAAAAGGTCCGGTTCAGTTCATGCTCAGGTCCTGGCGAGGGCGCGTCGTCACGGGTAACTTTCCCGGAACCGCGGAGGATTTCGCGGCACCGCTACAGCGGTGACCGAGACGACGGAGTAGATATGGCCATCACAGCACGAGGCAGGGCACGGTTGGGGGGACGGCGGGCGGTCGGACTGCTCGTCACCGGGACGGCCGTGGCGCTCGCGTTGGCCGCGGGGGGATCCGTGAGCCAGGCAGGAGCCGCGACCCAGGACGCGACGCAGGCGAACAAGCCGAAGCCGACGCACAGCCAGATCCAGTTGCTCGCGATCAACGACTTCCACGGCAACCTGGAGCCCGCGACGGGGTCCAGCGGCAACATCAACGGCATCCCGGCGGGCGGCGCGGCGTACCTTGCCACCCATCTGAAGCAGCTCCGGGCGGCCGCGGAGGCGAAGGGCCAGGACTCGGTGACGGTCGCCGCGGGTGACCTGATCGGCGCCTCGCCGCTGCTGTCGGCCGCGTTCCACGACGAGCCGACGGTCGAAGCGCTGAACGGGATGGGACTCGAGGCTGCGTCGGTGGGCAACCACGAGTTCGACGAGGGCTGGCACGAGCTGCTCCGGATGCAGACCGGCGGCTGCCTGCCGGACGGCGACGGGGCGAACAACCAGAACTCCTGCCCGGACGCGGCGCACCCGTTCGAAGGCGCGAAGTACAAGTACCTGTCCGCGAACGTGTTCTTCGAGAACACCCGCAAGACGCTGTTCGCGCCGTACACGATCAAGACTTTCAAGGACGGCAAGAAGGTCGGCTTCATCGGTATGACGCTGGAGAACACCCCGAACATCGTGACCAAGGCCGGCGTCGAGGGGCTGACCTTCAAGGACGAGGTCGACACCGCGAACGCGCTGGTCCCGGTGCTGAAGAAGAAGGGCGTGGAGTCGATCGTCGTGCTGCTGCACGAGGGCGGCTTCCCGGTCGACGCGAAGGCGTACAACAGCTGCCCGGGTATCTCCGGCCCGATCGTCGACATCAACGCCGGCCTGGACCCGGAGATCGACGCGATCATCTCCGGCCACACCCACCAGGGGTACAACTGCTCCCTGCCGGACAAGGACAAGAACCCCCGCCTCGTCACCAGCGCCTCGTCGTTCGGCCGGCTGGTGACCGATGTCCGGTTGAGCATCGACAACGCGACCGGCGACGTCGACCGGGTGAACACGCTGGCGAACAACCAGATCATCACCCAGGACGTCGTGCAGGACCCGAAGACGGCGGCCCTGATCGCGAAGTACAAGCAGCTCGTCGCCCCGATCGAGAACAAGGTGATCGGTCACCTCACCACGCCGTCGGTGGTGCGGACACCCGACGACTCGCTCGAGTCGCCGCTGGGCAACCTGATCGCCGACGCGCAGCTCGCCGACCCGAGCGTCGTGACCGGAGGGAAGACGCCGGTCGTGGCGTTCATGAACCCGGGCGGTATCCGCGCGGACCTGGCGTCGAACAACGGTGAGGTCACGTACGGCAAGGCGTTCAGCGTGCAGCCGTTCAACAACTTCCTGGTCTCGATGGACATGACCGGGACGCAGATCAAGGCCCTGCTGGAGCAGCAGTTCTCCGGAGTGAACGGCCCGGACGCGCCGAAGTTCAAGGTGCTCCAGGTCGCGGGCATCACCTACACCTGGAACCCGGCCGCCGCGGCGGGCTCGAAGGTGGTGGCCGGCTCGATCAAGATCGGCGGGCAGCCGCTCGTCGACGGTACGACGTACCGCATCGTCACGAACAACTTCCTGTCGGACGGCGGTGACGGCTTCCCGGCCTTCACCACCGCGACGAACAAGTTCTTCGGTGGGCTGGACATCGACGCGTTCGCCAACTACCTGACCGCGCACGACCCGTACACGCCGGTCGCGACCGACCGCATCTCCGTCGGTTCCTGACCGCAACGGTGGACTGAACGAGAGCCGGTACGTCGCCTCCCAGGCGGCGTACCGGCTTTTTCTTCTCGTCAGTGATCCTGGTACCTTGCGTGCTCAGGCACTTACGGAAGGTGAGCGATGGCGCACGTTGCTCCGACCTCGCACCGGCGGGCTCCCAGGACTTCGCATCGCGGGCATCGCAGCGCGGACGGGCCGGTGCAGATCACCAGCTGGCTCGGGCTGACGGTGGCATTCGTGGTGGGGCTGATCCTGACGGCGCAGTCGCACGTCGGGGTTCACGCGGCCGGCGTCACCCTGCTGGTGATGCTGGTGCCGATCACCGTCGGGGTGTTCGTGGCGGCGTTCCGGCAGGGCGTCGGGTCATGGAAAGCGGCCCTCAGCACGGCGGCCGCGCTCGCCTTCACCCTGCTGAAGTTCTTCTTCTGACCAGCAACCTCAGGACTTCACTTCGGCAGGCTCGCGCGATGTGGGCGCCGGCGGGACCACGAAGCGGTAGCCGACGTTCCGGACGGTGCCGATCAGGGCCTCGTGCTCGGGGCCGAGCTTCGCGCGCAGGCGCCGTACGTGCACGTCGACCGTCCGTGTGCCGCCGAAGTAGTCGTAGCCCCAGACCTCCTGGAGCAACTGCTCCCGGGTGAACACCCGGCCCGGGTGCTGCGCGAGGAACTTGAAGAGCTCGAACTCCTTGTACGTCAGGTCGAGCGCCCGGCCGTTGAGCTTCGCGGTGTACGACGCCTCGTCGATCACGACGTCGCCGCTCCGGATCAGCGTGGACTCGGGCTCGTCGTTGCGGGTCGCGGCGAGACGGCCGATGACGAGCCGCAGCCGCGCCTCGATCTCGGCCGGGCCGGCGGTGTCGAGCAGTACGTCGTCCGCACCCCAGTCGGCGTTGACGGCGGTCAGGCCGCCCTCGGTGACGACCAGGATCAGCGGTACGTCGATACCGGTCGTGCGGATCAGCCGGGAGGCGCTCCGGACGGCGACCAGGTCGCGGCGGGCGTCGAGCAGCACGGCGTCGGCGTCCGGCGCGTCGACCAGCGCGGAGACCTCGGTCGGCAGGATCCGGATCTGGTGGGGGAGCAGAGCGAGCGACGGCAGGACCTCGGTGGAGGCCTGCAGGGCGTTCGTCAGCAGAAGCAACGTGCTCACGCTGTCTCCTTGTGCTGATCATCGGATCCGGTGGCTGCGATCCGGGCCTCGTGCACGGCAGGCCCCGGCGGCGTCGTTGCCGGGGGCCTGGGACACACTGGGTCTAACAGCAAGCTGACATAATAGCCGAGACTTAACCGATTAGTGAGGCGCGGACCAGATGCCGGAAGTGACCATCAGGTACTTCGCTGCCGCACGCTCGGCCGCCGGGGAGTCGTCGGCGACCGCCGAGGCGGGCTCGATCCGCGACCTGGTCACGACGGTGTCGGCCGACCGGCCGGAGCTGGCGCGGGTGCTGTCGATCTGCACCTTCCTCCTGGACGGCGAGCGTGCCGAGCCGGGCACACCGCTCACCCAGGGCGCCCTCGTCGACGCCCTCCCACCCTTCGCCGGCGGCTGAGCAAGGCCGGGCACAAGGACAGGCACAAGGCCAGGCACTAGGACTCCTCGCCGGGTACATTCGTCGCCGTGGCGATGGAGTCGGGGACGCTGCTCACTACGGTGGGGCGTGCGGGGGTTCTGTTCGGGAAGGCGTGGCCGCGCCTTCTGGCGGTGTTTCTGGTGGCCCAGCTGGCGCACCGCGGCTTGCAGTGGGTAGCGGTCCAGGCAGGCGCCAGAGCTGAGGCAGCCGGCATCGCTGTACTGGCGCTGCTCGTAGTCGTCTCGCTGGCGATGTACGTGACGATGTTCCTGGTCCTCCGCGGAGAGCTGCCTTTCCACCGCAGGGCAGTAGCCGAGGGCATGCTTGCCCCGGACGGTGTGGAGCCCGGCTATGAACACAGGGCGCTCGATGCGCTCGCTGCGGCGCTCCTCCCGTTCCTGGCCTTCTACGCCGCCTACAAGTTCCTGCAGAACGAGGCGCTCGACTACGAGTACCAACTGGCCGTCCACAAGGTCAACGAGACCGCCGCCACCATCCTCGGCGGCGGTACGGTTCCGCAGCCGTCGGAGGGTCTGCAGTCGCTGTCCACCTGGTTGTTCGTCGGCCTGGGCGTCACGGCGTACCTGCTCCGCTTCGCGTTCAAGAGGTGGCGGAAGGAGAAGGAAGGTCCGGTCCGCAAGCTGTTCGTCACGTACCTCGAGGCGCTGTGGATCTTTGTCGTCGCGTACCAGGCCACGTCGGTCATCCCGCCGCCGATGACCTGGCTGAAGGAGCGCCAGGTCTGGCAGTGGCTGCACGACGGATACACCTGGGTGCTCGACCACGTGCTGGGCGTCAACCAGGTCCGTGAGGTCTGGGACGCGGTCACCGGGTTCCTCTCCGCCGGTATCGCCGACCTCTGGGACGCCGCGGTGCTTCCGCTGATGTGGATCACCATGACGGCGATCATCTACGGCCGCGTCGTGCGGAAGCTCGACAAGCCGCGCTGGCGGTTCGACCGCATCACGCACCGCTGGCAGCAGACGCCGCGGATCGTCCGCGTCGCCGGGAACTCGGTGATGGCCGACTGGAAGGACCGCTGGACCCCTGTCCTGGAGGCGTTCCGGCTGGTGGTCCGCTCCGGCCTGCGGCCGATGCTCGGATACTTCCTGGCCTGGGCGGTCGTCACCTTCGCCGCGAGCGGCGTGTGGATCGCCCTGAAGGTGTGGGTCCTCGGACCGCACACGCTGCAGTTCTGGCAGGTCATCGACGAGCCACTGAACCTGATCACCGACGGCCTGAAGATCATGCTGCAGGTCAGCCTGCTCGCCGCCGCCTACGACCGGATGATCGGCGGCCTGGCCGGCTACCTGACCCCGCGGACCCGCGCGGTCCACGAGCAGCCGGCCGGCGACCACGGTGTCACCGACCTCAGTGCCGCTACCTCGGGAATGCCAGGTACTGAGGCAGTTTCGTAGCCCACGTGATCGTCGGCTGCACGCTGCCGGCGACGGACGACGGTACGACGAACACCGCGACCGTCTCGAACGGCTTCCCGGCGACCGGCTTCAGGTAGTACGGCGCCGCGGTGCCACGCCAGCTCGACGGCTTGTCGTCGGAGCCGCCAGTGCAGCCGGTCGGACGATCCTGGTAGTCGTCGGCGATCCTGGTCTCGTCCCAGATCCGGCCGTCCGGCGCCCGCAGATGGACCTGGCAGCCGCCGAGCCCTTCGAGCGCGGACAGGTCGTCGACCTGCAGCCGGAAGTACACCCGGATCCGCGTGGTGCCTTCGGGTAGCGCGTCCTGATCGAGACCCTTCTCGGACGGCTGCGGGTTCTCCTCGACGCTGGCGGCGTACCAAGTGGCTCCGTTGTACGACGTACCGCCCGCGGAGACCGTGACGGGATCGCGCGGCTCGTTGCTGTACCAGGACTTGTAGTCGCTGCGCGTGGTCCACCACCCGGCGAGCGGGATCGCCACCACGAGCGTCGCGAGCGCGGCCGTGTTCTTCCGGAGCCACCCACGGCGAGCCCGGCGCGCGCCACTCATGTTTCGGTCGCTGCGGTCAGGTCGACGACGTCCTGCAGTTGAGGGTCGTCGTCGCCGAGTGGCACGGTGACCTGTGGCTCGAGGTCGTTCAGGATCGACTTCTCCGTCACCAGCAATGTTGCCCCGGGCACCTTGTCGGCGGGCATCTCGACCACGAACGAGCCGCGGACCGGGATGCCGGGCGCGAACTCGGTGCCGGTCAGGTCGACCCGGTCGAGTCCGCTGCGGTTGGAGCCGAGGTACGTGATGCCGTCGGCGGACCGGATCTTGACGCCGAAGATGTGCATCGGCTCCCGTTTCGCGGTGACGCCGGCGTCGACGACCACGAAGGCGGTCAGCGAGTCGCGGTCCGGCGTGGAATGCGGGATCCGGAGCTTCTTGCCGACCCGTACGTCGTCGACGGTCAGGTCGAAGCGCGGCGTCTGCACCGCGCGCCCGACGATGCCCTTCACGGAGGTCGGCTGCTGGATGTCCTGCTGTGTCGGCGTGAACCGGTACAGGCCGACGATCGCTACCAGTACGGCGAGCGTGAGGCCGACGTTCAGCAGCTTCTTCCGGGTCAGTACGGTCATTTGGCCTTCACCGCGACTGTGCTTTCGGCGGCGATCTTGTCCGGCAGCCACTTCTCGTGGTGGTCGAGGATCGACTCGTCCTCGTGCTTGTAGCCCTGCACGGTCAGCTTGACCTCGGTCGGGAACCGGCTCGCCTTCGGCAGTTTCCAGACGTACGCGACGTCCTCGGCGGCGTCCGGGGTGAGCACCGGGCTCATGGTCGCGTCGCGGAGGTTCGTGGTGCCGAGTGGCGGGTCGGTGTCCTGCACCCCGGGTACGCCGATCAGCCGGATCAGGTCCGACGGAGGTCTCGTGCCGGTGTCGTCGGTGACTTTGAGCTTGGTCACGACCGCGATCAGCACCCCGCCGTCGTCCGGGGTGAACAACGGCTTCAGGTCCTTCACGGTGACGACCCGCTGGACGGTGACCTCGAACTGGCCGGTGTCGATCGCGGTACCGGCGTCCACCTGCGGAGTCTCGTTACCGGCCTTCTTCAGCCCGCCGAAGGCCGCCGAGATCACCAGCAGTACAGCACCGGCGCTGATCGCCCACGTCCGCACCGAGCGGCCCCGCACCTTCAGATCCTGGAACTCCGGAAGCTCCTCCGGTTCCTGCCCCCCGCTCCCCGTTTCCTGCACGCGCGCAAGCGTATCCAGCCAGAGGGCCGAGTCAGTCGTCCGGCCGTCCGCGGAGCCGCTTGGTCTCGCCGCGGCGCTTCTTGTTGTCGAGCCGGCGCCGTACGGACCCCTTGCTCGGCTTGGTCGGCCGCCGCTTCCGGGGTGGCGGAGCGATCGCCTCCCGGATCAGCACGGCCAGCCGTTCCCGGGCGGCCTCGCGGTTGCGCCACTGCGACTTGTACTCCGACGCGGCGATCGTCACCACCCCGTCGACCAGCCGCGACTGGAGCCGCTCAAGCGCTCGGGTCTTCAGTACGTCGCTCAACGCCGACGTACCCGCCACGTCGAAGCTCAGCTCGACCCGGCTGTCCGTGGTGTTCACGGACTGCCCGCCCGGTCCGCTCGACCGTGAGAACCGCCACGCCAACTCCGCCTCGGGAATCACCACCCCCGCCCGCACAGTCACTCCACTCTCCACAGCTCCATTAGACCGGAGCACAATCACCAGATGGATGCCTGTGTCTTCTGCGGCCTGATCTCTGCCGACTCGGCCCGCTGGATCGCCAAAGAGGACGCAGCGGTCGCGTTCCTCCCGCTGCCCGGCGAGGAGATCGCCCCGGGGCACACCCTGGTTGTGCCGCGGCGTCACACCACCGCAGGTCTCCTGGACGCGCAGCCGGGCGACCTGACTCTGGTGATGGACTTGGCTCAGCGCATCGCGCAGAAGATGGTGGCCAGGCTCGGAGCGACCGGTGTGTGCGTGCTGAACGCCAGTGGGCCCGGCTCCGGCCGCAGTGTCGACCACCTCCACCTGCACGTGGTCCCGCGGTACCCGGGCGACGGTGACGACTGCCTGCCTTGGCCGACCGGGCGTTCGGTCCACCGCCTCGCTGTGGATCCGCAGGTGCTTCTCAGCACGTGAAACGGGCGGTTGAACCGTGAACGGCGCGACGTACCGTGGGTAGCTGTGAGCCTGGGCCTGTGGGTACTCGTCGCGGCAGTAGTGGCCGGCGTGGGGCTCAGTGTGCTCAAGGCCTGGGTCGACGGGCGGTTTCGCGGGAAGAGTGAGGACGACGTGGAGCGCGTGACGGCCGCGGAGTTGGGTGGGGAGCTGGGCGAGCGGGCGACGCTGCTGCAGTTCTCGTCGGCGTTCTGTGCGCCGTGCCGCGTCACGCGGCGGACGCTCGCCGAGGTCGAGGGCATGGTCGACGGCGTACGTCACGTGGAGTTGGACGCCGAGTCCCACCTGGAGCTGGTACGCCGGCTCGACATCCTGCGTACGCCGACGACGCTGGTGCTCGACAGCACCGGAGCCGTCGTGAAGCGCGCCAGCGGAGCACCGCGGAAGCCGGACGTGATCGCCGCGCTGGCCGTCGCGATCGACCGCCAGCCGAGCTGACAACGTCCGGTACGTGTCACCGGATGGCCAATGAACCGGGACTTAGGCAAGACTCTCCCGGTGAGCTCCCAAGTAGCAGGTTGGTACGACGACCCTGAGGACCCGACCCAGCAGCGGTACTGGGACGGCAACGCCTGGACGGATCAGCGTCGCCCGCAGGAGGGCCCACCCCCGTTCCAGGGGCAGTTCGGCCAGCCGAAGACGCAGGACTTCCCGAAGTACGGGCAGACCGCGGAGCACGGACAGGTGTACGGCGGCGGATCGGCCCAGTCGCCGGGTCAGTCACCGTCGCAGTTCGGCCAGCAGGCCCCGCAGCAGGGCGGCTACCCGGCGTACCCGCAGAGCAGCCAGGGCTTCGGCTACCAGGCCCAGGGTTCCGGCACCACCCCGGACGGTCAGATGCTGTCCGGTTGGTGGCGCCGTGTGTTCGCGCGCATCATCGACTCGATCCTCGCCTGGTTCATCGCCTTGCCGCTGACCGGGTACTTCTACTACCAGTCCAGCAAGGTGATGAACGCCTGGGTGGAGGACGTGCTGGACGCCGCTCGTGCCGGTAGCTCGACTCCGGTCTCCGTGCCGCCCGAGGTGTTCAAGTGGGCCATCCCGGCGTCCCTGCTCGGGGCTCTGGTCATGTTCGTCTACGAGTACCTGTTCCTGGTCGCGAAGGGCCGCACTCCCGGCAAGATGGCGACGGGGATCGCGGTCCGGCTGCGGGATGCGCCGGGCAAGCCGCCGCGCGGGGCCGCCGCGAAGCGATCTGCGCTCCTCCTGGTGCTGACCATGGCGGGCTCGATCCCGGTGGTCGGCCTCTTCGCCTCCCTCGCGCTGCTGCTCAACTACCTCTGGCCGCTGTGGGACGACAAGAAGCAAGCGCTGCACGACAAGATCGCCGCGACGAACGTGGTCCGCGTCTGAAACCCGGCACGCGTCCACAGTTTGATCAGTTGTCTCACGTGATGGGACCACGGGTGGTGTGCCCGCCGAGGTTCCGTAGTCTCGTTGCGTGGTTTACACGACATGGCTGACGAAGCGACGGGCAGTGGACAACTGCCGTGTCCGCTCTTCTCTGTGTCGTCGCCGCTGACCAGGCGGCGTCCCGAGCGCTGCGGAACCGGTCGCTGAGCACGGTTCCGCGTACGTCGCCTCCCGCAGACCCGGGCGGGTTCCGGCTCGACATCCTCCTTCACCGGGAGTCGTCATGTCCGAACAACAGACGGCACAACAGGTCGATCCGCGCGGTCTCCGGTTCGCGGCCGGCGTCACCACGGTCGTCCTGGCGCTGACGCTCGTACTGAACAACCCCTGGCCGCTCGCGGCGCAGGCCGTGGTGTTCGCGATCTCGGTCGCGTTCGGCGTGAGCGCGTCGCCGTACGGGTTGCTGTTCAAGCGGCTGGTCCGGCCCCGGCTGGGCCCGCCGAAGGAGCTGGAGGACGCGGCCCCGCCGCGGTTCGCCCAGTTGGTCGGCCTCGTCTTCGCGGTCGTCGGTCTGGTCGGGTACCTGACCGGCGTGACCGTCCTGGGAGTGGTCGCCACCGGATTCGCCCTGGTCGCCGCGTTCGTGAACGCGGCCGTCGGGCTCTGCCTCGGCTGCGAGGCCTATCTGCTGATCCACCGCATTCGTACGCCAACCACCGCTACCAACTGAGAGGCAGCACACATGAGCAGGGAATCCGCGCTCGTCTCGGCCGACTGGGTCGAGGAGCACAAGAACGACGCCGGTGTCGTCCTGATCGAGGTCGACGAAGACGTCTCGGCGTACGACGCCGGCCACATCGCCGGAGCGATCAAGCTGGACTGGAAGGACGACCTGCAGGACCCGGTCCGGCGGGACTTCGTCAACAAGGACCAGTTCCAGGCGCTGCTGTCCGATCGCGGCGTCAAGAACGAGGACACGGTCGTGCTGTACGGCGGCAACAACAACTGGTTCGCGGCGTACGCGTACTGGTACTTCAAGCTCTATGGCCACGGTGACGTGAAGCTGCTCGACGGCGGCCGCAAGCGCTGGGAGCTGGACAGCCGCGAGCTGACCGACGAGGTCGTGAAGCGCGAAGCCACGGAGTACAAGGCGAAGGACCCGGACCTGACCATCCGCGCCTTCCGCGACGAGGTCAACGAGGCCATCGGCGTGAAGAACCTCGTCGATGTGCGGAGCCCGGACGAGTACGCCGGCCGGCTGCTCGCGCCGGCGCACCTCCCGCAGGAGCAGGCGCAGCGCGCGGGCCACATCCCGACCGCGGCGAACATCCCGTGGAGCAAGGCGGCCAACGACGACGGCACCTTCCGCGCCGACGACGAGCTCAAGCAGCTGTACGCCGACGCCGGCGTCGACTTCGGCAAGGACACGATCGCGTACTGCCGGATCGGTGAGCGCTCGGCGCACACCTGGTTCGTGCTGCACGAGATCCTCGGCCAGGAGAACGTGAAGAACTACGACGGTTCCTGGACCGAGTGGGGTTCGCTGGTCGGCGTACCCGTTGCTCTCGGCGACGAGCCCGGGGAGGCCTGACATGTGCGGAGCGAAGCAGGGCGGACTCGACCTCAAGGGCGTGGACGTCGACAAGGAGGCCGTGATCCAGGGCCAGGTGCTGCGTGGCGAGGAGCCGGTCGGCGGCGCGTACGTGCGGCTGCTGGACTCCACTGGTGAGTTCACGGCCGAGGTGCCGACCTCGGCGACCGGGCACTTCCGGTTCTTCGCGGCGCCGGGCAGCTGGACGCTGCGCACACTGGCCCCGAAGGCCGACCCGGTCGACCGTCAGGTGGTCGCGCAGTACGGCGAGGTCGCGGAAGTGGCCGTCACCGTCTGAGCACTCGATCGTTACTGATGGTGCCACCCCACCCGACGGTGGCCCACCCTGAAGTAAGCACCGAAGGGCCCGGACCTTGCGCGTCCGGGCCCTTCGGCATGCTCGGATCGCCTGCCGGTCAAGGATTTCCGGGTCATCGCAGCCGGGTTACGGGTGGGACCGGGAAATCTCGTGGAACGAGCGACGATGTAACGGTTTGGTCTCGGAGCGCGGTCGGCTCGTCACCTACCGCAGTCGGCTGAGTTGTGTCTGTGTCCTGACCCGCACTTCGGGTCACGTCATCACTCAGGGAGGAGGGGTCAATGCGACCCCGCATCGGATACAAGAAGCTCGCCGCCGTCGGAGTTGCGGCGGTAGTCGGCGTGGCTTCTACGATTGCGCTGACGTCGGGTTCCGCGTCCGCCTCGCCGGTTTTCGGCTACAGCGGTTACGCGTACGGGACCGACGTTCAATCCGGGCTGGCGAACAGTGGCCCGCAGGTGATCAGCAAGTTCGGTTGCACCACGGACGCCAACAAGGCTGACAAGAACGACATCGCCACGGCGAACGTGAACGGGCAGGCGATCGCGCGCTCGGTGAAGACCGACACGCACAGCTTCAACAACGCCAGCGGCACCGGCGTCACCAGCAACGCGGTGGCCGCCGACATCCGCGTCGGCAACCTGCTCACGCTGACCGGCGTGAAGACCACCACCACGTCGAAGTACTCGAAGGGCCAGCTGTCCTACACCGGCAGCACCACCTTCGCGGGCGTGCGGATCGGCGCGGTCACGGTGCCGTCGCTGCTGAACCCGAAGCCGAACACCAAGGTCGCCGTACCGGGCCTGGGCTACATCGTTCTGAACCGTGTCGGCGGCGTGAAGACCGCGTCCGGCATCTACTCGTACGCGCAGGCGGTCGTGCTGCACGCGACGGTGAAGAACCAGTACATCCCGCAGGGCGTCGACGTCGCGGTGCTGAAGACCCGCGCGGAGATCTCGAAGCCGGCGACCGCACTGGTCATCGGTTCGGCGTACGGCACCAAGGCCTGGGCCGACAAGCTGGTCGTCTCCGACGCCACGTCCCTTCAGACCACCTGCCAGGGCACTGAGGGCAAGACGGTCCGGGTCGCGGTCGGCGAGCTGAACATCCCGAAGGTCGCCTACGTCGGCGGTGTCTACACCACCAAGAACGGCGCCATCGGCGAGGGCAAGTCCTACATCAACTTCACCTCGCACGTCGCGGGCGTGAAGGTCGGCAGCCTGTCGATCGGCGCCATCGAGTCCTCGGCCTCCGCGTGGAAGACCAAGGACGGCAAGGCCGGCGTCAGCTCGTCCTCGACGATCGCCTCCATCAGGGTCGGCGGCAAGAGCTACGCCGTCCCGACCGGCGAGAACAAGACCCTGGACATCCCGGGTGTTGCTCGCCTGACCTTCAACCAGGTCATGCGCCAGAAGCGCTACATCGAGGTCAACGCGCTGGTTGTCGACGTCTACAGCCTGAACACCAAGGTTGTCGTCGCTCACTCGGCCGCCGGCGTCGTCAGCTGATCTCAGCAGACACGCTCTGAGTCGAACCTCACCGACCCAGAACCCCCGGCCCCCGGATCCCGCACGGATCCGGGGGCCGGTTCTTTATGCGTCGAGGATCAGGGTCACGGGTCCGTCGTTGGTGAGGGCAACGTCCATGTGGGCTCCGAAGATGCCGCGTTCGACCTTGGCGCCCAGGGACTCGAGGGCGGTGCAGAACGAGTTGTAGAGGGGCTCGGAGACCGGGCCGGGGGCGGCGGCATTCCAGGAGGGGCGGCGGCCCTTGCGGGTGTCGGCGTACAGGGTGAACTGGCTGATGGCGAGGATCGGGGCCTGTTCGTCGGCGGCGGAGCGTTCGTCGTGGAGGATGCGGAGGGTCCAGATCTTCGCGGCCAGCGCGGCGGCCTTCTCGGGGGTGTCGTCGTGGGTGACGCCGAGCAGGACCACCAGCCCGGGCCCGTCGATCGCCCCGACCACCTCGCCGTCCACCGTGACCGACGCCCGGCTGACTCGCTGTACTACGGCTCTCATGACCACATCTTCTCGTGCGGGAGATCGTCCGGTCATCGGACCCTCCGACCGGCAAATATCCGTTTCGAGATGCGATCTGGCAGGATTCGTCCATGGCGTCGACTCTGATCACTGTTGCTCCTACCGGTGCCGAGACCGCGAAGGCGGACTGTCCGGCGTTGCCGACCACGCTCGACGAGCTGGTCGAGACGGCGAAGCGCTGCGAGGCCGCGGGGGCGGCGATGATCCACATCCACATTCGCGACGGTGAGCACAAGCCCACGCTGGACCTCGGCCGGCTGACCGAGACCGTCGCGGCGGTCCGGGAGAACACCGCGCTGATCGTGCAGCTCTCGACGGGCGGTGCCGTCACCGATCCGTACGAGGATCGCCTCCGCGTGCTGGACGCCGTACCCGACTCCTGCTCGCTGACCATGGGCACGGTCAACTTCGGCGACGACGTGTTCATGAACCCGTGGCCGTTCGTCACGCAGCTGTTCCAGCTCACGCAGGAGCGCGAGGTCGTTCCCGAGTTCGAGCTGTTCGACCTCGGCCACGTCGCCGCACTGCACCGGCTCCTCGACAAGTACGGCCTGCCGTACGGCGGACGCGTGCACTGCGACCTGGTGATGGGCGTCCCCGGCGGCATGCCCGGTACGGCGGACGCACTCGTCGCCGCCGTCAACGCGCTCCCCGACGCCGTCACATCCTGGTCCGCCACCGGCATCGGCCGTACGTCGTTGACCGTCGCGCTGGCCGCACTGTCGAAGGGCGGCAACCTCCGCGTCGGCATGGAGGACACGCTGACGCTGGCGAAGGGGCACCCGGTCACGCACAACGCCGAACTGGTCGAACGCGCCGCCGCCCTGGCGACCCTCGCTCAGCGCCCGCCGATGTCCCCGGACGAGGCCCGCGACCTTCTCAAGGTGAAGAAGTAGCCGGCGATCCCGGTCACGATGATCGTTGCCTCCAGCAATAGCCAGTCGCGGAGGTAGTCGCGGGCGAGCACGGTCGAGTTCGTACCTTTGCCCTGCCGCAGTAGTAGCGGCACGGCGATCAGGCTGGTGATCCCGACGTACAGCAAGGTCGTCCGCACCGCGCCGACCGTACGGTGCCGATCGGGCCCGGCCGACCATCGAACGAAGAGCCAGCCGACGCCGACGGTCAGCGGCACCAGGAAGAAGTCGTCGGCCACGACGGCCCCGCCCAGCCAGACCGGCAGTCGGATCAGCGCTGGTAGCTCCAGGGCGCTGAGCAGCAGCCAGAGTCCCCACAGTCCGACACCGACACCGGCGACGGCCAAACCGATCCGGGTCTTCACGAGATGACCTCCAGTCGATGCACCCACTTGGTCTGCAGGACCCCGGGCCGATTGGGCGCGATGACTCGCGCAGGGAACCCGTGGTCGAGCGCAAGCTCACCGCCGTTCAGCCGGAGCGCGAGCAGTGTCAGCGGATCAGCGGCGAAATCCGGTGGCAGCTCGCTCGTCGCGTAGAACCCGCCCTTCTCCATCGAGACGACCCGCACTCTCGAATGCGCCGGGGCTCCGGACAGTTCGAGCAGGTCCCGGATCCGGATGCCCTCCCAGCGGGCGCCTTGGCTCCAGCCCTCGACGCAGGCGATCGGCAGTTCGGAGCGGCTCTGCGGCAGCGCCCGTAGTTCGTCCAGCGAGTAGGAGAGCTGCTGCGGTCCCGTGATCATGAAGCGCCAGTTCTCGTCGATTCCGGTGACGCCGGCGGCTTCCGCCGTACGGTTCACCGGCAGGCCTTGGGGTCCGATGTTCGGCTTCCGCGGCGCCAGGACGGCGACCGGACCGAACGCCGGGACCGACTGCCCGACCGATGTGATGCCGACGAGCGTCGCGGCGCCGGCAACCGTCCGGAACAGCCCACGCCGGGTGAGCCCGGTGATTGCCGGCGGCAATGAGTCAGGCACCTTCTCGGCCGTACGCCGCCAGTTCGCGCGGATCAATGGGAGCTTGACGGCGAGGTGGACCAGCAGGGCGCCGACGATGATCCACGCCAGCGCGTAGTGGGTCTGCCGGAACGGGAACGGCCACGGGTACCACTGCAGGGTGTTGATGAAGCCGATGAACAGCTCCAGTGCCATCGCCGAAACCAGCACCAGGATCGACGCCCGCTCCAGCATCGTCGCGAGCGCCTTTCGGCTCGGCGGCCACGGCGGCTTCGCGAACAGCTTGGGGTAGACCGTCCACAACTTCGCCAGCAGCAACGGAACCGCGACGGTCCCGCTCAGCACGTGCAGTCCCTGAGTCACGCGGTACAGCGAGGCCGGACGACTGGGGATCGGCAGCCAGCTCGGGGCGTCCTGGGCGAAGTGGCTGTAGAGACCGGTCAGGAAGCAGATCGTCACAGCGACCGCGAGCCAGCGGCCGATGACCGTCGCCACCCGCGGGTGGTGCAGCGGCGACGGGAACGACTTCTCCGTCGGAGGTGCCGGGAGCTTCATGTTTCTACTACAACCCAGCCGGAGACGTGTGGACGGCGTACGGCGGTTACTGCTCGCGAACGGCGTACCCGGAACCAGTTATCCACAGGTCCGCGTCTGTACCGGAGTTGGTGGCACCGGTCGGGGCATACTCTGGGCAAACTTGATGGAAGGAGTGGCGCAGTGAAGACGCAGGAGCGGTCGTTCGACGATGACGAGCGGGCGATGGCCGATCTGGCCGAGGTCGTCGACTGGCGACCGATCTGGGGGCCGCCGGCCACCGGCATGGACGCGATCCGTGCCCTGGTCAACCGCGTCACAGATGCCACCGGCTGGCGTCCCTGGGCGCCGGGGACCATCGATCCTGATCGGTACACCTGGGGCCTGGTCACCCAGCGCGAGACTGTGATGCTCGTGCTGCCGGACGCCGTACTGCCGGAGTCGCCGCGGAGCGGCTGGTCGGCGTACGAGATCGGTTCGTCGGAGCTGCCGCAGGCCGAGGAAGGCCTCGACGCGCACTGGCCCGGCCAGCTCGAGATCGCCCGTCGCTACTGGGGTCCGCCGGTGTACGTCGGGCCCGGCGACGACCTACGCATTCCGCCGGAGTGGCGCGGCCGCCGCCGGCACCTGGCGGTCTGGCTGCGGCCCGGAGCCGAGTTCCACCTGTACGCGTCCCAGCCGGGGCCGGAGGACACCGCGGCCGGTTTCGGATATTCCGTCTATGCCAACGAGGTGGCCTGATGGCTGAGGATCAACTTGAAGCGGAAGACCTCCTGCGCATTCTGGTCAGGGAGTTCAAGCGCTACAAGGACTTCGGGCAGAACGTCTGGAACCGCCTGACGTCGCGGCAGCGACGCCGGGTGGGGATCGAGACGGGAGTCATCCGGGACCGCTGGGGCCCCGACCCTCGGTCGAACGAAGATCCCCGTGATCGCACCGCCCGGTTGGAGCGCGAGGCCGCGCGGGCGGAGGAACAGGTCCGCGATCTCGAGTCGCAGAACGAGAACCTGCGCGGCGACGTCGACCGCCTGCAGCAGCAGAACCGGGACCGGGACCAGGACCTGAACAACGACCGCGACCGGGACGGGATCGACGATCGGGTCGAGAACCGGACCGATCTCGATCGCGACCACCGCGACGACGCGACCGAGCGGCGGGACGAGGCCGCCGAGGAGCTCGACAACGCGAACGACCGCGACGGCGACGGCGTCGACGACTCGGTCGAGCGCCGCGAGGACGAACGCGCACGCGAGGACGACGAGCGCCGTAAGCGGGAAGAGCGGGAGAGCCAACAGGATCGCGCAGACGGGGTCGACCCGGTCACCGCTGGGGCGGCAGCCGGCGCGGTGGCCGGGGCCTCGGAACTCGCCGACGAACAGAACGCTGGTGACCGGCAGGAGGACCTCGAGGCGGACAGGGAGTCGACGGTCGACGCGGACAACGCGCTCGACGAGTCGACGGTCGATGCGGACAACGCGGTGGACGATCCGTCGGCTGAGGCGGACAACGTGCGCCAGACGGAGCCTGCTGCGGAGCAGGAGGGCGTCGATCCGTACGTGGCGGAGGAGGGGGCGCTCGGCAACGACGAGCGGTTCCAGCAGAACGACCTTGAGCAGGACGGCCAGCAGACGGCCCCCACCCTCGACGCGGACAACGAGCTCAACGAGCCGGGAGCCGACGCGGACAACGCGCTCGACGAGTCGACGGTCGATGCGGACAACGCGGTGGACGAGCCGTCGGCCGAGGCGGACAACGTGCGCCAGACGGAGCCTGCTGCGGAGCAGGAGGGCGTCGATCCGTACGTGGCGGAGGAGGGGGCGCTCGGCAACGACGAGCGGTTCCAGCAGAACGACCTCGAGCAGGCCGGCCAGCAGACGGCCCCCACCCTCGACGCGGACAACGAGCTCAACGAGCCGGGAGCCGACGCGGACAACGCGCTCGACGAGTCGACGGTCGATGCGGACAACGCGGTGGACGATCCGTCGGCCGAGGCGGACAACGTGCGCCAGACCGAGCCTGCTGCGGAGGAGACCGACGTCGATCAGTCAGCCGAACAGAGCTCGCCCGGCGCGACCAACGAGCGGGTGGTCGAGTGGGACACCGAGCGGGACGGTTCGCACATTGAGCTGGACTCCGACCAGGAATGGGACGGGACCGTCTACCAGACCGGCGAGAACGGTCCGAGTGTGACCATCAACGGCGGGCAGCAGGGACAGGAGCAGTCCGCCCCGGATGTAGAAGGCCAGGAGCAGGGCGGATCCCAGTCGGCGGAGGCGGTCAACCTCGACCGGGTCGAGGGGCAGACCTTCACCGTCGGACAGAACGGAGTCCAGTTCGCGGACCAGAACCAAGCGTCCCCCGCCACCGAGGGCCCATCGACCAGCCAGGCGCAGGGCACGCAGTGGCGTCCGCCGGAGCGGGCAGCCGAGGACCCGGCGATCGCCGAGGCACGAGAGACCCAGGGGGACAAGCAGCAGCGCGGTCCCGGCAAGGATCTCCCGCCACACGAGCAGGCGCAGTTCCACCACACTCGAGGAGACCAGGAGCCGCTCAGCAAGGTCGACCCCAAGAACGCGGCTCTCGCAACCAACGACCGCCCCGGCACTCCGGCCGCGCAACGCGGCCAGGACCGCGACCGCGGCGGCCGAGGCAACGACGGCCGAGGCGGCGACGGCGGCCGCGACTTCCGATGACCCAGCTACAACAACAGCAAGGTCCGCGGGCTATCGACGTCCGCGGACCGTGCTGTCAGTAGACGATTGCTTGGGTGTTGTCCGTGAGGATTTCTTCGGTGAAGGCGGGGGCGCCGGCGATGCGTGTGCCGGGGCGGAGGTCGGAGTCGGTGAGATCGCGGCGCTTGGCGCACTGGGTGCAGACGGTGAGTTGACCGCCTTCGAGGACCGCGGTGAGCAGGTCGGCGAGCGGCGCCGCGTGCGGGAGTTCGAAGGCTTCCGCGCGCCCGGGGACGGCGAACCAGACGGCCTCACCGGTCAGCCACAGGGAGACCGTGGCACCGGCCGCGACCGCGGTGGCGGCGACGGTGAAGGCCTGGTTGGCGCGCTCGGGCTCCTCGGCGCCTGCGGTCAGTTTGATCACCAGCGTGCGGGACATCACGCCACCGTAGCCGAAACCGCCGTACCCATCCTCTAGACTGACCAACGTGCTGCACGTCGTCTTCACCACGCTGCTGGTCCTGGTCTGTGTGTTCATGGGCTGGTTCTCGGCATTCGTCGTCTACCGGCTGTATCGCGGCCGTCGTGCGAACTGAGTGACCCCATGGCGTTCGAGATCCCGCAGGACCTGCACTCGGATCTGATCCCGCTCGCGTGGCTGCTCGGTCGCTGGGAGGGCCGCGGGCACGGTGACTACCCGACCATCGAGAAGTTCGAGTTCGGGCAGCAGATCGACTTCACCCACAACGGCAAGCCGTACCTGCACTACGTCAGCCAGACGTTCGTGGTCGGCGAGGACGGCACCAAGGAGCGTCCGCTCGCCGTCGAGACCGGGTTCTGGCGTCCGCAGCCGGACAACAAGGTCGAGGTCATCCTCGCGCACCCGACCGGCATCGCCGAGATCTGGTACGGCGATATCGACGGCGCGAAGATCGAGCTGCAGACAGATGTGGTGGCGCGCACCGTCACGGCCAAGGAAGTCACCGCCGGCCACCGCCTCTACGGTCTCGTCAACGGCGAGCTCCTGTGGGCCTACGACATGGCCGCCGAAGGCCAGGCCCTGCAGCCCCACCTCTGGGCGACCCTCGTCCGGTCCTAACTCTCCGACACCCAGGAGTACTCGACTTTCGGGCGGCCGCTGCGACCGTCGTAGCGTTGGGTTCGGAGCGCCTGCCCCTGGTCGGCGAGGTGTTCCAGGTAGCGGCGGGCGGTGATCCGCGAGGTGCCGAGCGACGTCGCCACCTCCTCCGCGGTCCAGCCCTCGCGATCGGCGAGGAGCTGTACGACGCGGTCGAGCACACCTCCCGCGAGACCTTTCGGTACCGACGAGGTCGTTGCCGGATGCAACAGCCGGTCCACCTCGTCCTGATCCGCGACGACCTGGCCGGCCTCGGCAGCGCGGCGCTGGCGTGCGTAGGCCGACAGCCGGTCCCGCAAGGTCTCGAACGCGAACGGCTTCAGCACGTACTGAACGACCCCGATCCGTGCGGCCGCCTGCACCGCCGCGACCTCGCGCGCCGACGTCACCGCGACCACGTCCGTTTGATTGCCAAGGGCCCGCATCCGCCGTACGACGTCCAGCCCGTGCCCGTCCGGCAGGTGCATGTCGAGCAGTACGACGTCGACGTTGCCCCGCGCAAGCACCTGCAGTGCGCGCCCCGCCGTACCGGAGACTCCCACGCACGTGAAGCCGGGCAGGCGTTCGACGTACGTGCGATGTGCTTCCGCTGCGACCGGATCGTCCTCGACGACGAGTACGCGTAGGTCAGGCACTCGCGCCCACCGCCCGCGGCAACCGGACCCGCACGGTCAGTGCGGGTACTTCGTCCAGCTCGGAATCCGGATCGACCATCAGTGAACCCTGCCACCGCTCGACCGTGCTCCGCACCAGCACGAGCCCCAGCCCGTGCCCCGGCTCCGCCTTCGTCGTCCACCCACGCTCGAACATGTGCGCCAACTCCACCGACCCCAACTCGGCACCCGTGTTCGTCACGATCAGGTCCACTGCGTCCGCGGTCGTCGCCGCCCGGAACTCGACCTTCCGCGGCGCCGGACCGCCCCGCGCCGCCTCGATCGCGTTGTCCAGCAGGTTCCCGACCACGGTCACCACGTCCTGCGCCGGCAGCCGGGTGTTCAGCGCTTCGTGCCCGAGGTCGAGGGTCAGTACGACGCCGCGCTCCTGCGCCTGCGACAACTTCGCCAGCAACAGCGAGGCCAGCACCGGATCGCCGACCGTGCCGACGACCCGATCCGTCATCGCCTGTGCGAACTGCAGCTCCGACACCGCGAACTCCCGCGCCCGTTCCGGTTTCCCGATCTCGATCAGGCTGACCACGGTGTGCAGCCGATTCGACGCCTCATGATTCTGTGCCTGCAGCGATTCCGCCAAACTCCGTACGGCGTCCAGCTCGCCGAGCAGCCGCTGCAACTGGGTGTGGTCCCGCAGCGTGACGATCCGCCCGCGCCCGGACGGCTGCTGGTTCACGACGACGACTCCTTGCGCGCCGAGGTGCAGCTCGTCGTACGCCGTCCGCCCGGTCCCTAGCAACTCGGCCAGAGCTGCACCGAGAGGGAGCTCCTCCAACGGCGTACCGGGTGCAACTTCGCGCAACCCGAGGAGCTGCAGCGCCTCGTCGTTCGCGAGCTGGACCCGGCCGTCGAGGTCCAGCAGGATCAGACCTTCGCGGGCCGCGTGCAGGACGCCTTCGTAGAAGTCGAGCATCCGCGCCAGCGACTGCGTGCCCATGCCGCGCGTCGCGCGACGGACGCGCCAGGTGACGAGCGCGTTACCCGCGATCGCGACGCCGAGCATCAGGCTCGCGATCCCGAGCATCGAGCGCAGGTCGAGCCGGGCCAGCTCCCACCAGCTCGGTGCGGCCAGACCGGTGGCCGCCGCGTCCCGGAGCGCCTGGGCGCGGGACCGGCTGACCATCACGATCCAGACCATCGCGATCAGGACCGCGACCGTGACGCTCTGCAGCCAGAGAACCTGGCGGCGCAGCTCCCACGGACGGTGTCGCATGCGCACAGTTTGCCCCTAATCCGTCCCTGACTCGCACTGCGAACGATATGAACGAAATGCGCACTTCTCCTGTGCGTCACGTCACAGTTACCCACAACCCCTCCGCCAGGCCGATAAGGGAGTCCCACCAATGTCGAGCCCGACCGAACCTCGTCCGACTCCGGTCCGCAACGACCGGACCCATTTCCTCTACATCGCCGTCATCGTCATCGTCGCCGTCGCACTCGGCATCGGTGTCGGTCTGCTGTTCCCGGACTTCGCCGTCGAGCTGAAACCGCTCGGCGTCGGATTCGTCAACCTGATCAAGATGATGATCAGCCCGATCATCTTCTGCACGCTGGTGCTCGGCATCGGATCGGTCCGCAAGGCCGCCCGTGTCGGCAGGGTCGGCGGTCTCGCGCTCGTCTACTTCCTGGTGATGTCGACGGTCGCTCTCGGTATCGGGCTGGTGGTCGGCAACCTGGTCCACCCGGGCTCCGGACTGAACCTGACCGAAAAGCTGCGTGAGTCGGGCCAGAAGCAAGCGGCCGGCGCGCACGCCAGTACGTCGGACTTCCTGCTCGGCATCATCCCGAAGACGATCGTCTCCTCGTTGACCGAGGGCCAGGTGCTGCAAACGGTGTTCGTGGCGCTGCTGGTCGGCTTCGCGCTGCAGGCGATGGGCTCCAAGGGCCAGCCGGTCCTGGACGGCATCACCCATCTGCAGCGGCTGGTGTTCAAGGTGCTGTCGATGATCATGTGGGCGGCCCCGATCGGTGCCTTCGGCGCGATCGCCAACGTCGTCGGCGCGACCGGCACGGATGCCCTGGTCAGCCTGGGCAAGATCATGCTGGCGTTCTACATCACCTGTCTGATCTTCGTGGTGGTCGTCCTCGGCACCATCCTGCGAGTGGTCACCGGGATCTCGATCTTCCAGTTGCTGCGCTACCTGGGCCGCGAGTTCCTGCTGATCGTGTCCACGTCGTCGTCGGAATCGGCGCTGCCGCGGCTGATCGGGAAGATGGAACACCTCGGCGTCGACAAGTCCGTTGTCGGTATCACCGTTCCGACCGGCTACTCGTTCAACCTCGACGGTACGGCGATCTACCTGACGATGGCGTCGCTGTTCATCGCCGAGGCGATGGACCAGCCGTTCTCCCTCGGCCAGCAGATCTCCCTGCTGCTGTTCATGATCGTCGCGTCGAAGGGGGCCGCCGGTGTCACCGGTGCGGGCCTGGCGACGCTGGCCGGCGGTCTGCAGTCGCACCGGCCGGAACTGCTCGACGGCGTCGGTCTGATCGTCGGCATCGACCGATTCATGTCCGAGGCCCGTGCGCTGACGAACTTCGCCGGCAACGCGGTCGCGACCGTCCTGGTCGGCCACTGGGTCGGCGAGTTCGACAAGAACCAGGCCGAGCAGGTGTTCGCCGGCAACGACCCGTTCGACGAGGTCGCCTTCGCCGCCGGCGACACCCACGCCGGCGACGTCCCGGCCGCGGTGGAGTCCCGATCAGCTGACGCCTGACCCGCCCCTCCACCCCCACGCACTGCCTGCCGGCCACAGACCGGCGGGCAGCGCGCTGTTCTTTGTGCCCCGATCAATCACTGGCCGGCTTCTTTGAGCACCCATCAACCATTTCCGGACCGGATTTTTGGTTGATCGGTGCTCAAAGTCGGCGGGCAGGGCCTTACTACTTGCCGTCCAGCAGTTCGATGACCGGTGCGAAGTCCTCGAGGTAGCCCGAATTGACGCTGATGTAGCTCGCGCCGATCTGGTCGCGGCGGCGCAGGAGTTCGTCGGCCATCTCCTGCGGAGTGCCGCGGAGCAGCATCAACGAGTCCATCGCCTCGAGCTCGTCGGGGTCGACGCCGGAGGCGCGCTTGGTCCAGGGCGGCAGCGGGCGGGTGCCGGCGGCGAGCAGGTTCATCGCGAGCTCGATGTCGTCGGCGCGGGAGCCGGCCAACTCACGCAACTCGCGCGCGACGGCCGCAACCTCCGCGCGAGGAGTGGTCGCGTCCTTGGCCAGCGAGACGATGTCGGCCCGCTCGGCCGCGAGCGCGAGCGCCTTCGGCCCGCCGGCGGCCAGCATGATCGGCGTACGGCGGTCGCCGTCGAGCTCGCGCAGCAGGTCGAGGGTCTCGATGACCTGCTCGCGCCGCTCCCGCGCCGTTCCCCACCGCAGGCCGACCTCGGCCGTCTGCTGCTCCGCGACCGGACGGCCGGTGCCGATGCCGAACTCGAACCGCCCGTCGGTGAGCACGGTCAGGGTGTGCGCCTCCCAGGCGGTCTGTCGCGGCGTCCGCAACGGCGCGGCGGCGACGAAGGTGCCGACCCGGATGTCGGCGACCGCGGCCGCCATCGCCAGCGAGGAGAACGGCGCCGGGAGCTGCAGTCCGTCCGGCATCAGCACGGTCTGGAAACCGAGATCCGCCGCCTGCCGAACCGTCTTCACCCACTCCTCGCCGGTCGTCGGACTGCCCGCCACACCGAATCGGAACTGCCTCGCGTTCATCGCCCTGCTCCCTCCGTCGTTGGATGACTCCAGCCTCGCGGCCGATGGGGTCTGTCCACATCCCACGAGGGGAGGCGTTCGCCGTACGCCGACCGACGTACTCTGGTGACATGTCACGTATGCGCAGCCCCCTGCTGGACCGGCCCGGCGCGGTCGAGGCCGACGGACTCGACGCGGGCGTCGCGGCGCACTATGGCTCGGACCTGCGCGAGCAGCGGGCCCTGGTCGCGGGTGAGGCGTTCGTCGATCTGTCGCACCGCGACGTGGTCACGATCACCGGCCCGGACCGACTGACCTGGCTGCACGCACTGACGACGCAGTACTTCGAAGGCCTCAAACCCGGTACGTCGACGACCGCGCTGCTGCTGTCTCCGACCGGGCACGTCGAGCACGTGATGTACGGCGTCGACGACGGCGAGACGTTCTGGCTGCACACCGAGCCGGGCGCGGCCGCCGCGTTGGTGGAGTGGCTGCAGAAGATGGTGTTCATGTCCCGCGTCGAGATCGCGGACGTGACCGACGACTACGCGATCATCTGGCGGCCGGGCGCTCCCGAAGGTGAGCATCTGACCCGTAGCGGTGATGACTCGCTGGGTGGGCACGAGGTGTTCCTGCCGCGCGCCGAGTTGGCTGGGCTGGAGGGCGCCGCGGCCGGGATCTGGGCGTACGAGGCGCTCCGGATCGAGGCGGGCGCGCCGCGGTTCGGGCTCGACACGGACGAGCGCGCGATCCCGAACGAGCTCGGATGGCTCGGTGTCGGCGTACATCTGGAGAAGGGCTGCTACCGCGGCCAGGAGACCGTCGCGCGGGTCCACAACCTCGGCCGCCCGCCGCGCCGCATCGTCCGCCTGCTGCTCGACGGCTCCGTCGACCACCTGCCGGCGCACGGGTACGCCGTCTGCGTGGGGGACAAGCAGGTCGGCGTCATCGGCTCCGCGGCCCGCCACCACGAGCTCGGCCCGATCGCCCTCGCCCTGATCAAGCGCAACGTCGACCCCAGCGCCGTACTCGAGATCGTCGCTGAGGACCAGCCGACCGTGACCGCGACCCAAGAGCTCTTGGTCGACCCCGAGGCCGGCCTGCACGTCCGCGCCCGGCTGTAAGCCGCAAACTAGACGGGTGAGCGGAGGCGGCGGCCAGGGGACGGGATGCTGGCGGGGCTGGCCAGGCCCAGAGTGCCCAGGAACCGTTCGAGGCTGAACGCGGCCATGCCGAGCGCGACCGGATTGCCGGGAACGCGGGACGCCTCGACGGTGAGGTTGGGCAGGGACCCCGGCAGGACGTGATCCGGCAGCTCTGCGCGGACCGCGGGGATCAGCCAGTCGCCCAAGGCCGCTGTGGTCCACCCGGTCAGCGTGATGTGCGCGATGTTCAGCAAATTCACCAGGTCGCCGAGCGACGCCGCCAGGTAGTGAGAGGTACGGCGGGCAAGCTCGTCCAGCGCACTGTCACCACGCGCCAGCCCGTCGGCGACGGCATCCACGAACCCGCGCTGCTGTGGCTCCCGCAGCGCGGCATGATCCTGGTCGATTTCCGACAGTGTGGTCTGTAGTCCCTGCACACCCAGGTACGCCTCGACGCAGCCGAGCCGGCCGCACCGGCAGCGCCGGCCGTCCAGCTGGAGCAAGGTGTGTCCCCACTCGCCCGCGTTGTTCGCCTCCCCGCGGAGCAGGGACCTGTCGATCACGATGCCGGCGCCGACCCCGGTGCCGAGATTGACCACCGCCATGCTTTTGGTCACCCGGCCGACGCCGAACCACAGTTCCGACAGCGCGACGGCCTTCAGCGGGTTGTCGACGTACACCGGCAGGCCGAGGCGTTCCGCGAGCAACGCCTCGATCGTGACGTCGTGCCAGTCCCAGTTCGGTGCGAAGACCGAAACCCCGGCGTCCGGCCGGACCTGGCCGGGCATGCTCACGCCGGCGCCGATGATCTGGTCGCGCTTGATGCCGTCCGCCCCGACCGCCGCGTCGACGGCCCGGACGATGCCGTCGACGACGTACGCCGGTCCGCTCTCGTGCTCGTCGAGCGCGACCTGATGTTGTGCGAGCGGCTGGAGAGTGACGTCGTACACCGTGGCGTCGACGTACGTCTCGGCCACGTCGATGCCGAGGATGCGGCCGCGGTCGGGGTCGATCGTCAGCCGCTCGTACGGGCGGCCGACCGTGTTCTGCTCGACCGTCGCGATCCGCAGCACCCCCTCGGCGAGGAACTGCGTGACGAGGGTGGCGACGGTCGCCGGGCTCAACCCGGTGTGCCGCGAGATCTCCTGCCTGGTGGACGGCCCCAGGGCGAACAGTGCGTGCAGCACCTCGAACCGGCTCTCGTTGCGCAGGTCACGAGACGTCTGCCGCGGCACGTTCATCCCCTAGGTGTTCTCGATCCGTACTGCCCGAAGCTCCGGCCTGGCCGGTCCGTCGACGCCCCGCACCAGCAGCGTCAGTCCGGACCATCCCGGCGGGATCCACAGTACGTCGGGATCGCCGCCCGAGAACGCCGGCCGGTCACCGAGCCAGACGCGTCCGAGACACTCCCCGCCGGCCCAGCCGGTGATCCGGACCTGAGTCCCTTCCGGCCGCACCAGCACCCCATTCTCCAACGTTGGAAGCTCCACGTCGAGCCAGGCCTCCTCGCCTGGCGCGAGGGTCAGGGGGAGCTCGATCTCGGGCCCGGACTCGCGGCGGAGCGCGAACGCGGTCAGCAGTTCGTCGTCCTGTACGGCGCAGGTCCAGTCCACGATCGGGCCCAGTATGAGCAGCTCGGCACGGAGACCGCCGCCGCTCGGATTGTGCGGAACGGTGACGGAGATCTGCTGGGTCCCCGCGGGCAGGATCACCCACGGGTCCTCGGAGTGCACGGTGAGTGGCCGGCCGTCGTCCACAGTCACGGAGACGGGTTCGCGAACGCCTTCCAGATGCAGGGCCGCGGGCGTTTCGGTGTGGAGCTGGCGCGTGTAGGTGATCGGCGTGCCGACGCGCGTGCTGCTCCAGCCGGTCAGGCTCCGCAGCGGGGCCGGCTCGCCGGCCCACTGCCCGTGGACTGTCCAGAGCGCCGAGATGTCGCGCGTCTCGAGGACGTTCCACAGTGACCCGAGGCCGCGCAGCGCGCCGAGCCGCAGGGACGGCAGCCGGGTGTCGTCGAAGTTCGCGTGGCCCCAGATCTCGACGGTTGCCTGGATCTGTCCGGTGAGCCCGCGGACGTCGATGCGTTCCGTCGCACCGAAGGCCGCCAGCGTGTGGACGCGACCGCCGATCGACAGGTCCACGATGTCGGCGGCGCCCACGAGCAGCAGCTCGCCGGTCAGATCGGTGGCCGTCGTGTAGGTTCCGCGCCCGCGGTAGACGCCGAGAGACTCCAGCGTCGGCGGGAGCTCGTGAGTCCCCGCCGGCGTCGAGGGCGCGGCCGACGTACGTCGCCGGACGGTCACCGCATCGGAGACCTCGGAAACCTCGGAGACCTCGGGAACGTCGGTCTCCGGTGGCGGCTCGACGGTGACCACGACACCTTCGACGATCCGCGACGACCCGACCGGGATCTCCTCCGTGGTGCTGCCGATGACGACAGTCACCGGCACGGAGGAGCAGAACAGCAGGCCCTGCTGCTTCGTGTCCATCAGGTCGGCCGATGCCAGCCGGAGCGTGGTGTCGCCGAGCGGCAGGTCGAGCACCATCAGCGGGCACGAGTCCGCCGCCACCGCGACCGGGATTCCCGCGACGATCGCCTGTCCGTCCTCGGCGCCGAGGTTCGGTACGGCGACCAGTCGGCCACCGCCCTCCAGGTCCAGCACCGAGTGCGACGAGCTGGTCGGAAAGTCGGTGGTCACCTTGACCGGCTCACCCAGCTTCGCCGACGCGAGCCGTGGTCCGAGCGCCTCCAGCACCCAGGCCAGCGTCTGCGCCTGAGCGAATTCCGGTCGCTCCACTCCTGTGGACGACACATATCCACCGAAGTCGTAGCCGTGGCTCATGAAGTTTCCGGGCCGTCCCCAGTTCCCGCTCGACGGGGTGTAACCGAAATTCCATCCCGACGACTGCAGGTAGGGCGCGATCAGCGACGCACCACTCGCCAGCAGGCGCCGCAGCGTCCGGTGCCGCCGGTTCGTCTCGGTGATCAGCAGCGGCAGCCCGCGATCAGCGAGCAGCCGCGCGTACCGCCGTACCTCTTCCTCGATGAACGGCGAGTCGTCATCGGGGTAGAAGTTGCACGCCGGTACGACGCCTTCCACGTCGCCGGTGGCGCCGAAGAGATCTCCTTGCCCGGAGCAAGCAATCAGCGGTACGCCGAGACCGTGCTTCAGCGCCTGTTGACGCAAAGCGGTGAGGTACGCGGGCCGGTCCTCGCAGTCGAAGAAGTCGAGCTCGTTCTCCAACTGGACCATGATGACGGCGCCACCCGCGCCGTACTGACGCGCGGCCAGGATCGGCAGGACCTGATCGAACCAGTCCGTCACCTGAGCCAGGAACCGCGGCTCGTTCTGCCGGACGCGCAGCGCGGGGTCCAGCCCCAGCCACGCCGGCAGCGCACCGCCGTCCCACTCCGAGCAGATGTACGGACCGGGCCGGGCGATGACGTGCAGCCCGAGCTCGAACGCGAGATCCAGGAACGCAGCGACGTCACGACGGCCCTCGAACGACCAGCGGCCGGGGGAGAGCTCGTGGAAGTTCCACGGCAGGTACACGTCGACACACGTGTAACCGGACCGGTGGACCTGCTCGAGCCGTGCCCGCCACTGCTCCGGCGGCAACCGGAAGTAGAACAGCGACGCGCACAGCAGCACCCGCGGCTCGCCGTCGATCCGGATCCCGCGCGCGTCCATTTCGACCGTCACTTGACCCCCGCACTCCCGCCGCTGATGTCCATCTCGTACAGGTACCGCTGTCCCAGGTAGTAGACCAGGATCATCGGCAAGGTGAGCAGGATCGACCCGACCATCACCAGGTTCCACGGTGGCGCCTGCAGTGCTTGCGACGTACTGGTGATGTACTGCACGCCCAGCGCCAGCGGCATCTTGGTCTCGTCGTTGAGGTAGATCAACGGGCCCATGAAATCACCCCAGGTCGCGGTCAGGGTGAAGATACCGATCGCGATCAGCACCGGGGCGAGCATCGGCAGCATGATCCGGCGGTAGATGCCGAAGAAGCCGAGGCCGTCCACCATGGCGGCCTCGTCGATCTCGCTCGGCAGCCGGGACACGAACTGCCGGACCAGGAAGACGTTGAACGCGTTGGAGAAGAAGTTCGGCACGATCAGCGGCAGGAAGGTGTTCACCCAGCCGAGTTCCTTGAACAGGATGAACTGCGGGATCATCGTGATCTGCGCCGGGATCATCATGGTCGCCAGTACGACGATGAACAGCGCGTTCTTGCCCGGCGCCCGCAACCGTGCGAACGCGTAACCGACCAGCCCGCTGGACAGCATCTGCCCGATCACCGCGCCAGTCGAGATGATCACCGAGTTCAGCAGGAACCGCTGCATCGGCAGGTCGGTGCTGAACACCCGGGTGAAGTTGTCCCAGTGGAACTCGCGGGGGAGGATCGTGAAGGTGTTCGCGTTGACGGTCTGGTCGCTGGACAGCGCGATCGACACCACGAACACCAGCGGGACACACAGCACCGCCGACACGATGATCAACGTGGCATAGGTGAACGGCGTCGCCCGGAACACTCCCATGACCCGATCGCGGCTCGGGGTCCGCTCCGGTCCCGGCTGCGGCTCCTGCTGCGGTGGTGCGGCAGCGGAGATGACGGTGGCCATCACTTCACCTCGGTCTCGTAGAACACCCAGCGCCGGGCGGTGCGGAAGGCGAGCAGCGTGAACACCAGGATGACGGCGAACAACAGCCACGACAGCGCCGACGCGTAACCCATGTGGTAGAAGGAGAACGCCTCGTTGAACAGCAGCGGAACCATCATCTGGCTGGCGTTGTCCGGCCCGCCCTTGGTCAGGATGTAGACCTGGGAGAACACCTGGAACGCCCCGATCAGCCCCATGATCAGGTTGAAGAAGATGATCGGGGTCAGCTGCGGGAAGGTGATGCTCCAGAACTGCCGGAACGCTCCCGCACCGTCCACCTCGGCCGCCTCGTAGAGCTCCCGCGGGATGCCCTTCATGGCCGCGAGCAACAGGACGGTCGCGCCGCCGGCGCCCCAGACGGACAGCAGGATCAGCGCCGGTTTCACCCAGATCGATTCCAGCAGCCACGACGGGCCTGGGATGCTGAACACCCCGAGCACGTCGTTCAGCGGGCCGGACGGGGCCAGCACCATCTTGAAGATCATCGCCGTCGCGACCAGTGGCACCAGCGTCGGCAGGTAGATCAGCGTCCGGAAAACCTTGCGGAGGCGGACCTGCTTGTTCAGCAGGTTCGCCAGCCACAGGCCGATCCCGAGGCCGAGCGGCACCGAGATCGCGGCGTAGAAGAACGTGTTCCACAGCGCCTTCCAGAACACCGGGTCCTCGGTCAGCAGCCGGGTGTAGTTCTCCAGCCCGACGAACTTCGGCGGGGTGAACGAGTCCCAGTCGGTCAGCGAGATGTAGATCGACGCGATCATCGGCCCGAGCAGGAACACGACGAACCCGATGATCCACGGCGACGCGAACAGGTAGAACCACAACGCCTCGCGGCGGCGTAACCTCGACATCAGGCCGGCTTGACGATGGACTCGAGTCGCTTCTGGACCGCGGTCAGCGCGGTGCGCGCGTCCTGCTTGCCCAGCCAGAAGTCGGCCAGCCCGTCGTCGAACGCCTTCTGCATCTCGTTCCAGGCGGGGATGAAGGGCGCCCGGTAGACGAAGTCGCTGGACTCGCCGAACACGTTCATGTTCACCGGCTTGGTCATCCAGGCCGGCTTCAGGAACGCCTGGCTCTTCTGCACCTCGAGGTTGGCCGGCACGTCCTGGCCGGTGGCGATGATCTGCTGCTGCGCCTCCGGCGAGGTGAAGAAGTCGATCGCCTTGAGGGCGGCATCCGGGTTCTTCGCCGTCCGGGAGACTGCCAGGCCGCTGCCGAACGCGGTCACCGCCTGCTGCTTGCCCTTCCACAGCGGCGCGATGTCCCACTCGATCTTGCTCTTCGCCAGACCGCCGATCGCCCAGAACCCGGTGGTGTTCACCGCGACCTTGCCATTGGCGAACGCCTGGTCGCCGCCGACGTCCGCGCCCATGTCGGCGTACTGCTTCTTGGTCGGTACGACGCCGTGCTTGAACACCAGGTCGCCGGTCCATTGCAAGGCCTCGATCACCTCGTCGGTGGCGACCGCGGGCTTGCCGCTGTCGTCGATGATCTTGCCGCCGTTCTGGTACACGAAGCTCCACCACTGCGCCCACCAGCCGCCGCCGGCATAGCCCCACTGCTTACCCGGAACGGTCAGTTCCTTGAACGCGCCGAGCGCGTCGTCCCAGGTCCAGTCCGCGCTCGGCGCCTTGATGCCCTTGGCGTCGAACAGCGTCTTGTTGTAGTACACGATCATCGCGCCGGAGCGGTCCGGGATCGCGTAGACCTTGTCCTGGTACGAGTACAGCTTGCCGATCGAGCCGAACCGCTTCTCCAGGTCGATCCCGGCCTTCGACGCCAGCTCGTCCAGCGGCAGGAGTTGGTTCTTGCTCGAGTAGACGTTGACGCTCTCGGCCACCTGCATGATGTCGGGGCCCTTGCCGCCGGCAATCATCGTCTGGACCTTCTGCGCGTACCCGTCACCCGGGATCAGCTGCAGCGTCACCTTCAGTTCGGGGAACTTCTTGACCAGCAGGTCGATCCGCTTCTGGTACGCCGTCTTGTCGGCGTCTCCGCCCCACACCGCCATCACCAGGTTGGCGGCGGTGGCGTTACCCGACGTACTGCCCTTGGCGTCACTGTCCGCACCGCACGCGGTGAGCGTGACGACACCCGCGGCCAGACTCATCCCGAGAAATCCCCGACGCGAAACCTGCGCCTTGTCCATCGCCATCGCGCTGACCTTCCCTACGTGTTGAACCCTGAGGATTTGTGTTGATCCCTGAGGGTTTGGGTGCCGGTTAAACTAATCATTGGAATAACCCTTGGCAAGACCCCGATCCTTGAAATGCCAAACCGTGACCGGGGGCTTCCGGGGCCAGTGCGCTGGCCTGCGAGGGGAATCATTCGCAACCCGGTGTTTTGCACCTGTACAGTTCAGCCGTGACCGAACCTGTGATCCTGGCCGACGTCGTCCGTAGCGACTTCGTCGAAGGCCACCACCGCGGCTCCGTCGTCGTGACCAATCCCGACGGCACCGTCGACTGGTCCGCCGGCATCGTGGACCAGCCGATGTTTCCACGCTCGTCCAACAAGCCCATGCAGGCCCTTGGCATGCTCCGCAACGGCCTCCCGCTGACCGGCAAGCTGCTCGCGCTCGCGGGTGCCTCGCACTCCGGTGAGCAGTTCCACGTCGACGGCGTACGGCAGATCCTCGCGACCGCCGGCCTCGACGAGACTGCGTTGCAGACGCCGGTCGCGTACCCGCTGGACGACGACACCCGGGACGCCTGGGTCAAGGCCGGTCACGGCAAGGAGCGGGTCGTGATGAACTGCTCCGGCAAGCACGCCGCGATGTTGCTGACCAGCACGCTCAACGACTGGGATCTCGAGACCTACCGCTCGCCGGATCACCCGCTGCAGAAGGAGATCCGCGCCGCGATCGAGGACGCCGCGGGCGAGAAGGTCTCGTACGTCGCGATCGACGGCTGCGGCGCGCCGATCTTCGCGCTCACGCTCTCCGGCCTGGCCCGCTCATTCGGGCTGTTCGCGGCGGCGGCCACGGACGCCCAGGAGGGCCGCATCGCCCAGGCGTTCCGCGAGTACCCGGAGTACGCCAGCGGAAGTACACGCGACGAGGCCGAGCTGATGCGAGCCGTCAACGGCCTGTTCTGCAAGGCCGGTGCCGAGGGCGTGTACGCCGTCGGTCTCGCGGACGGCACCGGTATCGCGCTGAAGCTCGAGGACGGTACGCCGCGCGCTCGCAAGGTCGTGATGGCGGCGACCCTCCAGCGCCTCGGCATCACGAACGAGACGATCGAGAACCACCTCCACTTCGACCTCACCGGCGGAGACAACGTGGTCGGCGCAGTCCGTCCGCACGCACCGACGTTCGCCTGACCCCAGCCCCGTCGTTCCGGAAAGGCGGTCACCCGCGCGCGACACCCGGTGTTCCTAAGGTGGATGTGTGGATGAGGCGATCGTGGTCGGAGCCGGGATCGGCGGAGTGGCAGCCGCAGGGGCGTTGAGGCGGGCCGGGTGGCGCGTGCGGGTGTTGGAGAGTGCGCCCGAGCTGGGCGAGGTCGGCGCAGGCCTCGTGGTGACTGTCAACGGACAACGGGCGGCCGAGGAGCTCGGTGCCGCGGAGCGGATCCGGCGGAGTGGGTACGACGTGCGCGCGGCCGGGACCCGGCGGTGGGACGGGAAATGGTTGCTCAAAGCGCCTGATGGTGGTGACACCGGGATGATCGGGATCCACCGGCAGCGGTTGCACCAGGCGCTGGTCGAGGCGCAGGACGCCGACCTCGTGACCGGTGCTCGGGTCACTGCGGTCGAACCCGGAGCGGTGGGTGGTGAGCGGGCTCGGGTGAGGTGGGAGTCGGCGGACGGGACTCACAGTGCGCGGGCCGATCTGGTGGTCGGTGCGGACGGGATCCGCAGTACGACCAGGAACGCCTTGTTCTCCACGCGTCTGCGCTACAGCGGCTTCAGTTGCTGGCGTGCGGCGACACCCGACACCACGGTCGACGACCGGTTCGCGATGACGTGGGGGCCGCGCGCCGAGTTCGGGGCGCTGCGGATCAGCGCCGACGAGGTCTATTGGTACGGGTACGTCGCGATGCCGAGCGGCCGGCCGATCGGGGACGAGGTGCGGGCGGTCCGCGAGTACTTCGCCGCGTGGGCTCCCGACGTACGGGCGTTGACCGAGACGACGGACGAGGTGATCCGGCACGACGTGTGGGTGCTGGAGCGGCCGCTGCCGCGGTACACGATCGGGCGGACCGTGCTGATCGGAGACGCGGCGCATCCGATGCTGCCGACACTCGGGCAGGGCGCGAACTCGGCGCTCGAGGACGCGGTGACGCTCGGGTTGGTGATTCCGGCCGGTGGCGAGCTGGCGGCCGGGCTGCGGGAGTACGAGTCGCAGCGGTACCGGCGTACGCAGAGGATTGTCAGCCGGTCGGCGTGGATGGGGCGGACGGGCGCGGAGGTCGGTCCGCGTGGTCAGTGGTTGCGAAACGCGATGCTGCGGATCACCCCGCCACGGGCCGCGCTCAGGAACGGCACACGGATCTTCGACTGGACTCCGCCCGGGTCATTTGGCACGCAAGCGGTCGACCGCGGGTGAGGCGATCGGAAGCGGGGCGGTCGGCGCGGGCAGGTCGTAGCCGGCGTACAGGCGGGTGCGGATCGCCTCCAGGGGGAAGGTCTCGCGGTAGATCGCGAGTTTGACGGTCACCCCCTCCAAGGTTGCTCTGAGCAACATCTCCTCGACGGCCGGGTCGGCGGCGCCGCGGGCCGCGAACACGTCGCGGATCGCGTCCTCGACCAGCGACAGCCGGCCGGATTTGGCCTGCTCGACGCGGGCGAACACGTCGTGGGTGGTCGGCTGCATCATCAGCGTGATCGCGAGCCGCTGGATCGGGAGCGTGGTCGCGGCCGCCATCAGGGCGCCGTCGATGATGCCGGCCAGTCGTTCGTCCGGAGTTCCCTGGATGTTCAGGATCCCCGCGATGCCGTCCAGCCAGCGGTCCAGGAGCTCGGCGGCCAGTTGTTCCTTGGTGGCGAAGTAGTACGAGACCAGGCCGCGGGAGACGCCCGCGGCGGCGGTGATGTCGGAGATCGACGCGGCCTCGTAGCCCTTGGCGGCGAAGGTCTCCAGCGCCGCGGACAGGATGCGTTCCCGGGAGCGCTCCCGCAGCTCCCGGTTGACGGTCGCCGATCGCGGCACTGATTCCTCTCCCGGTCGAAGCCTGAAGCGCCGGGCAACCCCCCATTCGCGTGCCCGGCGCCTCGGGCTGACCCCCCGTTGTTCCGGCCCCTCCCCAGGCGCCGTTTATAGACTGGACGTCCAGTCAACAAACGTCAAGCATCTTGCCGTTTTCTGGACACGAGCCGTGACGGGTAGACTGAAAGGGCTGCGCCCTGTGTCGAGTGGCACGTGAAACCAGCCGTAGCCACCGCCTACACACCCTCTGATGACTGGAGCGCTCCTTCATGCCTGTCCGTAACGACCTGCGCAACGTCGCGATCGTGGCCCACGTCGACCACGGGAAGACCACCCTCGTCGACGCGATGCTGTGGCAGTCCGGCGCCTTCGGAGCCCATCAGCACGTGGATGAGCGGGCGATGGACTCCGGCGACCTGGAACGTGAGAAGGGCATCACGATCCTCGCCAAGAACACCGCCGTACGGCACAAGATGGCCAACGGCGAGCAGATGACGATCAACATCATCGACACCCCCGGTCACGCCGACTTCGGCGGCGAGGTCGAGCGCGGCCTGTCGATGGTGGACGCGATCGTGCTGCTGGTGGACGCCTCCGAGGGCCCGCTGCCGCAGACCCGGTTCGTGCTCCGCAAGGCGCTGGCGCGGCAGATGCCGGTGATCCTGGTGGTCAACAAGGTCGACCGTCCGGACGCCCGGATCTCCGAGGTCGTCGACGAGACGTACGAGTTGTTCCTCGACCTGCTCGACCACGACGCCGACCAGTCCGCCCTGGACTTCCCGGTCGTCTACGCCTCGGCCCGGGCCGGCCGCGCCTCGCTGAACCAGCCTGCCGACGGCGATATGCCGGACTCCGAGGACCTCGAGCCGCTGTTCGAGACGATCCTGAACAACGTGCCCGCCCCGGAGTACACCGAGGACGCGCCGCTGCAGGCGCACGTCACCAACCTGGACGCCTCGCCGTTCCTCGGCCGGCTCGCGCTGGTCCGGGTGCACGAGGGCACCCTGAAGAAGGGCGCGCAGGTCGCCTGGTGCCGGCACGACGGCACGATCCAGAAGGTCAAGATCACCGAACTGCTGGTCACCGAGGCGCTCGAGCGCGTCCCCGGCGACTCGGCCGGCCCGGGTGACATCGTCGCGATCGCGGGCATTCCGGAGATCATGATCGGCGACACCCTGACCGACCCCGAGAACCCCAAGCCGCTGCCGTTGATCACCGTGGACGAGCCGGCCATCTCGATGACGATCGGCACCAACACCTCGCCGCTGGCCGGCCGGACCAAGGGCACCAAGGTCACCGCCCGCCTGGTCAAGGACCGGCTCGACCGCGAGCTGGTCGGCAACGTGTCGCTGAAGGTGCTCCCGACCGAGCGCCCGGACGCGTGGGAGGTTCAGGGCCGTGGTGAGCTGGCGCTGGCCATCCTGGTCGAGCAGATGCGCCGCGAGGGCTACGAGTTGACCGTCGGCAAGCCGCAGGTGGTCACCCGCGAGATCGACGGCAAGCGGCACGAGCCGGTCGAGCGTCTGACGATCGACTGCCCCGAGGAGTACCTCGGTACCGTCACCCAGCTGCTCGCGGTCCGGAAGGGCCGGATGGAGCAGATGACCAACCACGGCACCGGCTGGGTCCGGATGGAGTTCCTGGTCCCGGCCCGCGGGCTGATCGGGTTCCGCACCGAGTTCCTCACCGACACCCGTGGTACCGGCATCGCGCACCACGTCTTCGAGGGGTACGAGCCGTGGTTCGGCGAGCTGCGTACGCGGCCGTCCGGTTCGCTCGTGTCCGACCGGGCCGGCGCGGCCACGTCGTACGCGATGATCAACCTGCAGGAGCGCGGCACCATGTTCGTGGAGCCGGCCACCGAGGTGTACGAGGGCATGATCGTCGGCGAGAACTCGCGCTCGGACGACATGGACGTCAACATCACCAAGGAAAAGAAGATGACGAACGTCCGCTCGAACGCGGACGAGTTCGAGAAGCTGGTGCCGGCCCGCAAGCTGTCGCTGGAGCAGTCGCTGGAGTTCTGCCGCGAGGACGAGTGCGTCGAGGTCACGCCGGACGCGATCCGGATGCGCAAGGTCGCCCTCACCCAGATCGAGCGCGCCAAGCTCGGCCGTAAGTCGAAGAGCTGATGATGCTGGAGCGTGCCGTGATCGACGGGCTGTTCCCGAGTGACCTCCCCGGGCCGCAGTACTGGGAGGACCGGTATCCGCAGCGGGAGCTGCCCGAGGGGGCGAAGGTCACGCGGCTCGGCCCGTCGCCGACCGGGTTCATCCACATCGGCGGCGTGTACGTCGGGATGATCGACCGGGACATCTCGTCGAACACCGGCGGGGTGTACCTGGTCCGCGTCGAGGACACCGACCAGTCGCGGGAGGTCGAGGGCGCGCTCGAGCAGTTCGCGCGCGCGTTCGAGTACTTCGGTATCAGCTCCGACGAGGACAAGGACCACGGTGCGTACGGGCCGTACCTGCAGTCCGAGCGCGAGCAGATCTACCTGACCTACGTGCGGCACCTGCTCCGGCAGGGCAAGGCGTACCTGTGCTTCGCGACGAAGGACGAGCTCGCCGACATCACCTCCCGCCAGCAGGCGTCCAAGGTCCCGACCGGGTACTACGGCAAGTGGGCGACCTGGCGCGACGCGGACCCGTCCGCCGTCGCGGCCAAGCTCGCGGAGGGTGCGCCGTACGTCGTGCGCTTCCGGACGCCGGATGACGCCGACGGGCAGCGGACCAGCTTCGTCGACGCGATCCGCGGGCGGCTCGAGCACGAGGCGAATCGCAACGACGCGGTCATCCTGAAGGCGTCGGACCAGTCGCCGCGACTCCCGACGTACCACTTCGCGCACGCGGTCGACGACCACCTGATGCGGGTGAACCTGGTGATCCGCGGCGACGAGTGGATCTCCTCGGTGCCGCTGCATCAGCAGCTGTTCGCGGCGCTGGAGTTCGAGCCGATCACCTACGCGCACATCGCGCCGCTGATGAAGCAGATCCCGGGCGGCAAGCGCAAGCTGTCGAAGCGCAAGGATCCCGAGGCGGGCGTCGACTTCTACATCGGCGCCGGCTACCCGGCCGACGCGGTCCTGTACTACCTGCGCGGCCTGGCCAACGGACGGCTCGCGGAGCTGCCGCTGGCGGAGGCCCTGACGACGCCGATCGACCTCAGCCTGTGCGGGGTCGCCGGTCCGTTGGTCGACCTGGTGAAGCTCGAGGACATCAGCGCCGACCACATCGCGACGCTGAGTGGACAGCAGATCCTCGACGCGGTGCGCGCCTGGGCCGTGGAGTACGACGCGGAACTCGTTCCCGTGCTCGACAAAGAGAAGGACCTCGCGCTGCGGGCGCTCGCGGTCGAGCGCGACGGCGTCGAGAACCCGCGCAAGGACCTGCGGAAGTGGTCGGACTTCCGGCCGGCGTACGGCTTCTTCTTCACCGAGCTGTTCGTCCCGGTGGACGGGCCGGCCGACGAGCGGCTGGTTCCGCTCGGCGTCGCGGCGGACGTCGTCACGGCGTTTGCGGCGGATCTCGTGGCGAACTACGAGCATCTCGGCGACCCGCAGGCGTGGTTCGACCAGATCCGTACTCTCGCCGGCAAGCACCGGTTCGCGCCCAACGCCAAGGAGTACAAGAAGGATCCGGAGGCGTACGTCGGCTCGATCCGCGAGGCCTCGCAGCTCGTGCGCGTCGCGATCACCGGCGCCACCCGCAGCCCCGATCTGCACGCGACCGCGCAGGCGCTCGGAGCTCCTGAGGTCCTGCGCCGGTTGCGCGCGCTGGCCTCGTAGAGCACGAACTGGAAACGGTGGCTGACGGAGCGTGCCCTGGGCTCCGTCGGTGTGATACACCATTGCTCGGCCACTGGTGGGGCAGAGGTCGGGGGAAGAAAGTTTTGATTCGTTACCAACCAGACGTGAAGTACCGACGTCTGTTCTTGTGGAAGCACTCTTTGGGGGAAGGACAAGGGAAACATGGGGATTCTGCGTAAGATCGGCGCTACCCTGACGGCCGCCGCGTTCGTGGGCGTCGGCGCTCTGTCGGCGACCACTTCGGCCGAGGCCGCGCCTCAGGTTACGGCGTCGGCGCAGAAGTCGACGACGGCTCCGGCTCCGGTGGGTCTGCCGCCGAAGGCGGCGGTCAAGACCACCGCTGCGACGTCCACGAGCAAGCTCATCGCCAAGTCCAGGATCGACCGGCGGTGCCTGACCAAGGGCCGGGTCCTCTGCATCAACAAGAAGACCCGCAAGCTGGTGTACCTCGTGAACGGCAAGCCGATCCAGGTCATGGACGTCCGGTTCGGCGCGATGAAGACGCCGACCCGCAGCGGCGTCTTCAAGGTCTACCGCAAGTCGAAGAACCACGTCTCGTCGCTGTACCACTCGAAGATGCCGTACGCGATGTTCTTCAGCGGCGGTCAGGCCGTCCACTACTCGTCGGACTTCAAGGCTCGTGGCTACAACGGCGCGTCGCACGGCTGCGTGAACGTCCGCGACAAGAAGAAGATCGCCTGGGTGTTCTCCCGGGTGCACGTCGGCGACAAGGTCGTCGTCTACAGCAAGTGAGCTGATGTTCGGACCAGCGGCCGGGGAGCTACTCCCCGGCCGCTGTCGCGTTCCGGAACGCCTTGTACAGCCGCGGCTCCACCAGACAGAAGGTGCCTTGGGCAACATTGGTCGGCGTACGTCGCAACGTCCGGACGGCGATGTCCGCGGCGGACTGTGCGGGCCACCCGTAGATCCCCGCCGAGACGGCGGGCAGCGTCATCGTCCGTACGCCGAGCTCGTCCGCGATCCGCAGCGCGTTGCGGTAGCACGACTCGAGCAGCGCCGGATCCCGTTGTCCCGCGGTGTAGTTCGGCCCGACCACATGGATCACGTACGTCGCCGGTAGTGCGCCGGCCGTGGTCCACACCGCCGTACCCGTGGGAGTGCCGTTCGGGTACCGCTCGATGAGCTCCGCGAGGATCTCGCGGCCGCCCGCCCGGTGGATCGCCCCGTCGACACCACCACCGCCCCGCAAGGCGTGATGAGCGGCGTTCACGATCGCGTCCGCGGGCACCGTGGTGATGTCCGCCGTGCTGAGTGCGATCTCCATGTGGAGTTCCCTCCGGTACGCTGAGGGGCCAACCGAAACGTCAGTGGGGACGTCCTACAAGTGTAGGAACGGGGCGACCGAAGGGGTGTCCGATGCGCGGGCTGTTGATTCGCAAGGTGCTGAGCGGGCTGGTTGCGGGAGGCGCGATTGCTGCACTCCTGAGTTCCGGAACGACTGCGACCGCGGCCCCGCAGGACCTGAAGACGGTGCCGTTCGAGGTCAGCGGGGAGCTGCCGATCTACCCGAAGGCGCTGTGGAAGAACGGCTCCAGCGGGACGAACGTCCGCAAGGTCGAGGCGCGGCTGGTGCAGCTGAAGCTGCTCGAGAAGCGCTACCTGGACAACGAGTTCGGGACCATGACCCGGTCCGCGGTGAAGAAGTTCCAGAAGTCGAAGGGCATTCCCCAGCTCGGGTACCTCGACCAGTTCACCTGGGACCAGTTGGTGAAGGTCACGCATGAGCCGACCCAGACCGAGCTGTACCCGCCGGTGCCGGTGGTGAACGGCAAGAAGCTCGACGCGCGCTGCGCGACCGGGGTGGCGCTGTGCATCGACAAGACCACCCGCAAGCTGCGGTACGTCGTCGACGGTGTGGTGAAGATGCAGATGGACGTCCGGTTCGGCGCAGTGAAGACCGCGACCCGGGAAGGCAGCTTCACGGTCGGCTGGAAGAGCCGCAACCACGTCTCGAAGCTGTACGACTCGGCGATGCCGTACGCGATGTTCTTCAGCGGCGGCCAGGCCGTGCACTACTCGTCGGACTTCGCGGCCCGCGGGTACAACGGCGCGTCCCACGGCTGCGTGAACGTCCGCGACCTGGCCAAGATCAAGGTCCTCTTCGGCGAGGTCCACGTCGGCGACAAGGTCATCGTCTACCGCTCGTAGTTCTTACAGGGGGCGGGGGCCTCGGCGCCGGCGGATGGCGCCCCAGCCACCGCGGCCACGGCCGGTGGCGGCGCGGAGAGCGGGACGGGCGTCCACCAGGTACACGGCGGAGGCGACGATGCCGATCAGGCCGAAGAAGCTCAGCCAGCCCTGGAACACCTGACTCAGCGTGAACACCACCAGGATCAGCACCCAGCCTGGCTTGGTGAGCTTGTCGGCGGCGATGAACACCGCCCGTGGCCGGAAGACCGCGTCGGCGAGCGCGACCAGCTTGATCGCAAGCAGCACCCACCAGATGACCGACAGCGGATCGTCGAACCCGGGGATCAGGCTCCGGAAGGTGATCATGCTACGAGCCTAACCGACAGACCGGGCGGCCCACCTCTGCTCAGTCGCAGCTGTGGACCGCCCGGTCCCAGGATTCACCCGGAGGTGGGTGAGTCATTACTGTCTGTCGTGACCAGGAAGCTCAGTCGCCGACCTTGTCCGCGGCCGACTCGGCAGCCTTGGCGGCGGCCTTCGCGGTCTTGCGGGCGCTGGTCGCGGTCGCCTTGACGTTGCGGGTCGCGCTCGTGGCGGTCTTCTTCGCGGTGGTGCGAGTGGCCTTGGCCTTGCTCACCGTGGTCTTGGCGGTGCTGACCAGGTCCTCGGTGGCCTGCTGGTGGCGGATCCGCTCGACCAGGTCCTTGCCGCGGCCGGCCAGGTCCTCGTAGGTCTCCTCGGCCTGGCCGAGGACGGTGGTGAAACCGGCCTGCGCGGTCTTCGGGAGCTCACGCAGCTTGGCCGGGGCGGTGCGCGCGTCGGCGACGATCGCCTCGAAGCGCTTGGTCAGCTCGGCCTGCGCCTTGGTCAGCTCCTTGGTGAGCCCCTGAGTGAGCTCGGTCTGCAGGTTCTTCTGGTCGAGCTTGGCGAACCGGGCGGTCACGTCCTCGCCGACGGCGCGGACCTTCTCGACCGCGAGGTCGCCGGCGCCGGCGATCGCGTAGAACGGGGTAACAGGCGTACGGGTAGCCATCAGGCTTCTCCTCGGGTGTTTTCAGCAGGTTCGTTCAGTCGGTGCTGCGTTTGCGAGCCGTGGACTTCTTCGCTGGGGGCTCTTCAGGGGTGTTCTCGCGGACGAACGACGTGTAGACGTCCAGCAGCACGCGCTTCTGGCGCTCGGTCAGTGCGGGGTCGAGCAGGACGGCGTCGACCACACCCGTGCCCTGCCGGCCGCCATCGGCGTCGTCGTCCGGATCGAGAATGCCGGCCCGTACGTAGAGGGTCTCCGCGGAGATCCGCAACGCCTTCGCGAGTTGCTGCAGTACGTCGGCCGACGGCTTCCGCAGGCCGCGCTCGATCTGGCTCAGGTACGGGTTCGACACTCCGGCCAAGTCGGACAACTGCCGCAACGACAGCTGCGCGTGCCGCCGCTGCTCGGCGAGGTACTCCCCGACGGAGCCCACCGCCCCAGCCGCCCGATCACTCAACTTGGCCATACCCTCAGTGTGCTAGCAAGCTGCTTGCAATTGCAAGCACCCACCCCGTGAGCCGCCTCACTCGTGTCCCGGGCAACTGGCTCAGGACTCGCGGTGGACCTTGTGCTGGGCGGCTTGGGCTCGGGGGCGGACCGTGATGCGGTCGATGTTGACGTGGGCTGGGCGAGTCGCGATCCAGGCGACGATGTCGGCGACGTCCTCAGAAGTCAGGGGCTCCCGTACGCCGGCGTACACGGCGTCGGCCTTGGACTGGTCGCCGTTGAAGCGGGTCAGGGCGAAGCCTTCGCTCCGGACCATGCCGGGGGCGATCTCGCTGACCCGGACCGGCTGGTCGTACAGCTCCAGGCGGAGCGTGTCGACGACGGCCTTCGCGCCGTGCTTCGCGGCGACGTACCCGCCGCCGCCCTCGTACGCGACCTGGCCGGCCGTCGACCCCATCACGATGATCGTGCCGCGCCCGGCGATCAGTGCCGGAAGCAACGACTTGGTGACCGCGGCGACCGCGATCACGTTCACCTCGTACATCCGCCGCCAGGCGTCCAGATCGGCGTCGGCCACCGGCTCCAGACCGAACGCCCCGCCGGCGTTGTTCACCAGCACCTGCAGCTCGTCCCCGACCGCCGCGGTGAGTGCGGCGACGTCCTCGGCGGACGTGACGTCGCACTGCACCGCGCGGCCGTCGATCTCCTTGGCCAGCGCCTCGATCCGGTCCAGCCGCCGCGCGGCGCAGATCACCTCGAACCCCTCACGGGCGAGGTACCGCGCCGACGCGGCCCCGATCCCGCTGCTAGCACCCGTCACCACGGCCAACCGACGATCGCTCGAAGTCATACCCCAAGTTTCTCAAAAGCCTCGGTGTGCTCGGCCGGGAGTCTCACGGGCCGTCGGGCTGACGCGATCACTCCGGCGAGCGCGACCAGACTCACCGCCAGGAACCCGCCCAGCAGACCAAGCGTCTGTACGTCGGGGTGGATCAAAGCCTGCCCGCGGAACGCCTGCACCGCCACGGTGATCATCACGCCGGTGTACCCGAACGCCGCGACGCCGACCAGGCGGTGGCGGACGCGCTCCGGCCGCAGCCACTCGACCCGCGCGGCCAGCACGCTCAGCGCGAGGACCGTCAGCAGCAGGAAGTGGATCGCGTGCAGTCCGACGAAGTGCGGGATCCGCAGATCGCCACCGACAGTGCTCCAGTTCGTCAACGGCATACCAGGGCCGCCCGCCTCGACGCCGATACCGTGGCTGCCCGCCAACGTGACCGGGTGACCGTACGCGTCCGTGACCTCTTGACGCTGACCCTGCGAGCCGACCAGGTAGAACGCGAGCGCCATACCGGCGACCGCCAGCCCGATGCCGACCCGGATCGCCCGGTTCAGCGGCGCGTCGCCGATCCGCTGGAACAGCAGCATGATCGCGACCACCAGACTGGCGCCGAACAGCCCCATGACCCCTGACATGAAGACCTTCTGCCCGACCTGGTTGAACGTGTCGGAGTTGTCGTTGAAGTGGCTGAACGTCCCGCGCGCGGCCTGTACGGCGATGAACCCGACGTCGACGATCCCGGTGATCGCGAACACGGTGCCGGTCCACCAGCCGAAGCGTTTCGCCTTACGCAGCTTGGAGAGCAGCCACGCGAGCGTCGCGCCGTACAGGACGAACGACAGGCCGAACTTGAACGGCTTGAGCCACACGGACTCGTGGAGGATCTCCCGGCCGTCGACCGCGAGACCGATGCCGGCGGTCAGGACGAGACCGGACATGGCAAGCACCATCAGCATCAGCGGGCGATGCCAGGACTTCACTTCTTCGAGGACTGTACGCATGTGTTCAATGCTTTCGGCGGACGGCCCGGACCACAGTGGGCCGAGTCCGCCAATGGGGGTGGACGTAGACCCACCAAACGTCACGCCTGGCGGGTCGGTAGCGCGATGATCTGGCGGAGGTTGACCTCCCGCCGCCGGCTCACCGTGAACGTGACGACGTCGGCGATGTCCTCCGCGTGCAGCGCGCCGATCTGCTCGTTCATCGAGGCGATCAGCTCCTGGCCCGAGGCGTCCAGGTGCGTCGCCAGTTCGGTGTCGGTCAGCCCGGGCTCGAGGTTCGTCACGCGGACGTCGTACGGCGAGAGGTCGGCGCGCAACGATGCGGACAGGTGCGTCAGCGCTGCCTTCGTCGCGCCGTAGACGGCGTACCCGGGGAAGACGACGTGCGCCCCGATCGACGAGATGTTCACCAGGTCGGCGGTGCGCCCCGCCTCGGCTGCCGCGATCAGGTCGGGCGTGAAGGCCCGGACCAGTCGCAGTACGCCGGTCAGGTTGGTGTCGATCATCCGGGTCCAGTCGTCGAGGCGCCCGTCGGCGATCGGCGCGGCCAGCATCACGCCCGCGGCATTCACGACCAGGTCGACGGTGCCGAGCCGCTCGTGGATCCGTGCGACTCCGGCGTCCGCGGAGTCCTGCGAGGTGACGTCCAGGCCGACGCCGAAGGTCCGCGGTCCGAGCTTGCCGGCCAGGTCGTCGAGGCGGTCCTGCCGCCGCGCGACCAGCGCGACCGCGGCGCCGGCCTCGGCCAGTTGGGTCGCGATCGCGGCCCCGATACCGCTCGCGGCGCCGGTGACCACTGCCTTGCGAATCTGTAGATCAGTCATGTCACCGATCGTGGAGCGGTCGCGGAGGCTTACCCAGTGGTCTGCTGAGCCTGGTTCTGCCAGGACCAGGTTGCGGTTCCGGGCGGCCTGGATACTGGAGGGCATGGATCGTCGCGCGGAGCTGACCGAGTTCCTCACCTCACGCCGTGCGCGGGTGCGGCCCGAGGACCTCGGCATCAAGGTGTACGGCGGGCGACGCCGAGTCCCCGGCCTGCGCCGCGAGGAGCTCGCCCAGGCCGCCGGCGTCAGCGCCGACTACTACGTCCGCCTCGAACAAGGCCGCGCCGACAACGTGTCCCAGGAGATCCTGGACGCCGTCGCCGACGTCCTCAAGTTGACCGAGGACGAGCAGAAACACCTTGCTCTGTTGGCGAAACCGGCTCGTCGGCGGGCGAAACGGCGTACGCCGCAGCGGATGCGACCCGGCCTGCAACGGCTGCTCGACTCGATGACCGACGTACCGGCGTTCGTCCTCGGTCGCCGAATGGACGTCCTGGGGTGGAACCGGCTCGCCGCGGCCCTGATCGCGGACTTCGACAGCATGGACCCCAAGGACCGCAACGTTCCGCGGATGGTCTTCCTCGATCCGGCGTCGCGCGACTTCTACCCGGACTGGGACGCGGTCGCGGAGGAGACCGTCGGCTACCTGCGGATGTACGCCGGCCGCTACCCGGACGACCCGGAACTCGCCGAGCTGATCGGGGAACTGTCCATCCGGAGTCCTGAGTTCCGCGTGCTGTGGGCACGGCACGACGTGAAGGACAAGACCTTCGGGACGAAGACGCAGCACCACTCACTCGTCGGCGACATCACGGTGGGGTACGAGACCCTGCAGCCTCCCGGCGAGCCGGACCAGCTGCTGGTCACCTACACCGTCGAGCCCGGGTCGCCGTCCGAGCAGAATCTGCGGCTGCTGGCCAGCTGGACGGCGGCGGATAGGGAGAAGTCCCGATTCCCGGCCGAAGCCCCGGAGTTACCCTGACCGGGTGACCGATTCCCCCGACCGTCCACTCCGGCGGGTTGCGATGATCAGCCTGCACACCTCACCGCTCGACCAGCCGGGGACCGGGGACGCCGGCGGGATGAACGTGTACGTCGTGGAGCTCTCCAAGCAACTGGCCGGCCTGGGGATCGAGGTCGACGTCTTCACCCGGGCGACCGCCTCGGCGCTGCCGGCCCGGGTCGAGCTGATGCCCGGCGTGATGGTCCGCAACGTCGCCGCCGGCCCGTACGAGGGCCTGACGAAGAACGAGCTCCCCGCCCAGTTGTGCACGTTCGCCCGTGCCGTCCTGCGCGCCGAGGCGATCCACGAGCCCGGCTGGTACGACGTGATCCACTCGCACTACTGGTTGTCCGGCCAGGTCGGCCTGCTCGCCCGCGATCGTTGGGCGGTCCCACTGGTCCACACCATGCACACGATGGCCAAGGTGAAGAACGCCAGCCTCGCGGACGACGACGTACCCGAGCCGCCCGCGCGGCTGATCGGTGAGGAGCAGGTCGTCGAGGCCGCGGATCGGCTGCTGGCCAACACCGACGACGAGGCCCGCGAGCTGATCGACCTGTACGGCGCCCGGCCCGCGAAGGTCGGGGTGGTGAATCCGGGGGTCGATCTGGAGCTCTTCGGTCCCGGCTCGCAGATGGCCGCGCGACAGGAGGTCGGGTTGCCGGCCGATGCCGTCGTACTGGCGTTCGTCGGCCGGATCCAGCCGTTGAAGGCGCCCGATCTGCTGATCCGGGCGGCGGCGCGGATGCTCGAGCGGGACCCGTCGCTGCGGTCGCGGCTGGTGGTCGCGATCATCGGCGGGCCGTCGGGCAACGGGATGGAGCACCCGGAGTCGCACGCCGAGCTGGCGCGGGCGCTCGGGATCGACGACGTGACCCGGTTCGTGAAGCCGATGGAGCGCGCGCGGCTGGCCGACTGGTACCGGGCGGCGTCCGTCGTGTGTGTCCCGTCGTACTCGGAGTCCTTCGGGCTGGTCGCGCTGGAGGCCCAGGCCTGCGGTACGCCGGTGGTCGCGGCGGCTGTCGGCGGTCTGAGTACGGCGGTGCTGGACGGGCGGACCGGGTTCCTGGTGCGCGGGCACGCGGTGGACGACTTCGCCGACGCGCTGGCGCGGATCGCGACGGATCCGGCCGTCCGCGAGAGCATGAGCCACGCGGCGGTCGGGCACGCACGGGGGTTCGGCTGGGAGCTGACCGCGCGGAAGACGCTGGCGGCGTACCGGACCGCCGCGGACACGATGGCGACGGAGATCGCCGCGGAGGTAGCCGGGTGAGAGTTTCTGCGGCGGACGTGATCCGCCAGGTGCTGACCGAGAACGAGCTCGAGTTCACCGAGAGTGAGCCGGGCGTCTTCAGCGCGGACCTGCCGGGGGAGCGGAAGCTGAAGACCACCGTCTCGCTGACGGTCGGCGCGCAGGCGGTGCAGGTGCACGCGTTCGTCGCGCGGCACCCCGACGAGAACCACGCGGCCGTGTACCGGTGGCTGCTGGAGCGGAACCTGAAGATGTACGGCGTCGCGTTCGCCGTCGACCACCTGGGTGACATCCACCTGGACGGACGGGTCCCGCTGCACGCGATCACACCTGGTGAGGTCGATCGTTTGCTCGGGGCGGTGCTGGAGTACGCCGACTCGTCGTTCAACACGATCCTCGAACTGGGGTTCGCGTCGTCGATCCGGCGTGAGTACGAATGGCGAGTGTCGCGCGGCGAGTCCACCCGGAATCTGGACGCGTTCAAGGGCTGGCTGGAGCCTCGATAGCATGCGGGTATGACCTATCGCCTGATCCTGCTCCGCCACGGCCACAGCGACTGGAACGCCAAGAACCTGTTCACCGGCTGGGTCGACGTCGACCTGAACGCCCAGGGTGTCGAGGAGGCGCACCGCGGCGGCCAGTTGCTGCTGGAGCGTGAGCTGCTGCCCGACGTACTGCACACGTCGGTGCTGCGCCGCGCCATCCGGACCGCGAACATCGCGCTCGAGGAGGCCGGGCGCCAGTGGATCGACGTACGGCGCTCCTGGCGGCTGAACGAGCGGCACTACGGCGGCCTGCAGGGCAAGGACAAGAAGCAGACCCTCGAGGAGCTCGGCGAGGAGCAGTTCATGCTCTTCCGCCGCTCGTACGACACGCCGCCGCCGGCGATCGAGCGCGGCTCCGAGTACGACCAGGCCGGCGACCCGCGGTACGCCGGGCTCCCGCCGGAGATCCTGCCCGCGACCGAGTGCCTGAAGGACGTTGTCGAGCGGATGCTGCCCTACTGGTACGACGCGATCGTGCCGGACCTGCGCGCCGGCAAGACCGTCCTCGTCACCGCCCACGGCAACTCACTCCGCGCCCTGGTCAAACACCTCGACAACCTCGACGAGAAGACCATTGTCGGCCTGAACATCCCCACCGGTATCCCCCTGTACTACGAGCTCGACGACAACTTCAAGCCCGTCACCCCCGGCGGCGAATACCTCGACCCCGCCGCAGCCAAGGCCGCCATCGAAGCCGTCAAGAACCAGGGCCGCTGAGCTCCTCGAGGTCGAGCGTGCGGAGGTAGTCGAGCCTGTCCCGCAGCTGGGAATTCTGGGCGACTACCTCCGGACTGCCTTCGAGCAGCGCAAGCTCGGACCGCTGCAGATACTTCATGTGCTGGTCCACGGCCTCGAGATGCGCACGCAACTCGAGGCCGCTCAACGCTGACACGTCGGTGTTGACCAGGCGGTCGGTCAGGGATTCGTCGGGCATGGGGTGAAGATACGCGCCCGGCAGAAGTGGTGGTTACTCGCCGCGCATCGGGTCGTAGTGGTAGCCCATGCGTACGGAGTTGACGCCGTTGAAGACGACGCCGGGGATCTTGCCGTAGCCGGTGAGGGCGGTGGCTGCGCCGTTCGCCTTGCTCATCGCGTAGAGCGTGCCGGTCTGGGTGTTGTTGTCGACGCCAACGATCAGGACGCCGCCGCGGGTGCCGCAGTTCTCGACGACCAGCGACTCGAAGTTCTGCCAGCCGCCGGACCGGATCCGCTTGAGGACCGGCTTGGTGGAGGCGGCGACCGGGATCCGCACGGTCCAGAGCGCGCCGGCGGTCGTGGTCATCAACAGGGTGTCGTAGGTCATGGTCTCGCTGATGACCGTCATCGTCTTGAAGCCCTTGAAGCCAGGGAACGAGCCGAGGCCCCTGATGACGCCGCGGACGATCGAGTACCGGTACAGGCTGCCGTTGCTGTTCAGGCCGTACAGGTACGCGTGGCTCGGGCCGTCGACGCTGTCGTTCGACGTGGCGATGGTCTTGAAGCTCGTCCAGCCGCTGCCGACCTTCTTGAAGGTGGCGACCGGCGGGCGGTAGGGGTACACGTAGGTGGTGTGCCGGTACAGGTTCCCGCCCTGCAGCAGCAGGCCGTAGTAGTAGAACTGGGTGCCCGCCGCGTTGGCGGCCATGTACCAGGTCGCGTTCGCGCGGGTGCCGACGAACTTGAACGACTCGTACGGCGCACCCTGCGGCGGCTTGCCGGCGATGACGTCGGCTGCCTCCATGGTGCCGGCCGCGGTCGGGTAGCCGGTCGAGATCCCGCAGGCCTCGGCGGCAGCCTTCGCGGAGTTCGACTGCTTGGTCAGGTCGGCCCACGGCTTCGGGTCGGTCTTGCCGGCGTTGGCAGGCGCAGAAACGACCGACGCAGCGAGCAGGCCCATCCCTGCCATCGCGAGGGCGAGTCGTTGCATTCGCATAGCGAATCCTCTTTCACGAGATGTCTTCTCGGGGGCGGATCCCGAGATCGGGTCACTTCCCGTCCCATCGCGCGCCGCACACCTGGCGTTACATCGATTACCGAACGTCATCAGATCGAGATCCACCGCGTGCCGCAGGCGTGTGCTTTTACCTCAGGTCCACGGGACAAAAAAGTAGCCCGCAGCAACTTTCTGGTTGCTGCGGGCTACTTGTCGAACGTCAGTTGCCGTTGGGGTTGGGGGCGGAGGCGCCGGCGCCGGAGCCGGCGGCGGTGCCGCCGATGGCTACCGGGAGTTCGCCGGTGACGAGGTAGACGACGCGGCGGGCCATCGCGACCGCGTGGTCGGAGATGCGCTCGTAGTAGCGGCTGAGCAGCGCCATGTCGACGGCGACCTCGACGCCGTGCGGCCACTCCTCGTCCATCATCAGGCGGAACTGGTTCGAGCGCAGCTTGTCCATCTCGTCGTCGCTGGCCTCGAGCCGCCCGGCCGCCTCGACGTCGCGGGACGCGATCACGTCGCCGGCGGCGTCGACCATCTTCCCGGCCACGGACCCCATCGACTCGATCACGTCGTGCAGTTCGGCCGGGATCGCCGGGGCCGGGTACCGCATCCGGGCGATCTTCGACACGTGCGCGGCCAGGTCGCCCATCCGCTCCAGGTCGGCGACCATCCGCAGCGCGGCGACCAGCATCCGCAGCTCGTTGGCGACCGGCGACTGCCGCGCCATCAGCTCGAAGACCTTCTCCTCGACACCCTCACCGGCGGCATCGAGCTGGATGTCGGCCGCGATGACCTCTTCGGCCTTGCGGATGTCCGCCTCCAGCAGGGCCGACGTCGACCGGCGTACGGCGGTGGACACCGTCCGCGTCATCCGCTCCAGCTCGGCGAGGATGTCGTCGAGCTGCTCGTGGTACGTGTCACGCATGGTGTTCGAATCCGATCTGTGGTGTCCGGTGCCGCGGAGGGGACCAGCACGGTACCCCGCCCACCGGTGACCGTATGCCGTCGAGGTTGCCGGATGGCGACGAGTGGTGAACGACCGATGAACAGTTAGGTCGTGTCCCGGTCATCCGGTGCTCATTCGGTCTTTCCCTGCTGGTCGCCCGCGTAGCATCGTTGCCGTGGACCCCACGCTGGCTGCGGTGCTGGGCGGCGTCATCGGCGCGGCCCTGGCTCTGCTTTCGCTCGGCGCGATGATGCTTTCCGAGCGGGCCCAGCGAAAGATCCCGGAGTCCCCGGAGCCTGCGGTGCCGTCGGGCGTCGCCACGGTGCTGTCGGTACTGCGGTCCTCGGCGGTCGTGATGGGACCCGAGGACCAGGTGCTGCAGGCCAGCGCCCCCGCGCACGTGCTCGGCATCGTCCGCGGTGAGCGGCTCGTGGTCGACGACATCCTGACCATGGTTCGCCAGGTCCGCCGCGACGGCGAGATCCGCCAGCAGGACCTGGAGATCGTCCGGGGCCGGCTGGGCGCAACGCAGTACGTCAGTGCCCGGGTGGCGCCGCTGGGCAGCCAGCTCGTACTGGTGCTGGTCGAGGACCGTACGCGCGAGCGCCGCCTGGACGCGATCCGGCGGGACTTCACCGTCAACGTCAGCCACGAGCTGAAGACCCCGGTCGGCGCACTGATCCTGCTCGCCGACGCGGTCTCGGAGGCGTCCGACGACCCGGAGGCGGTGCAGCGGTTCTCGGACCGGATGCGGATCGAGGCCTCCCGGCTGAGCCGGCTGGTCAAGGAGATCATCGAGCTGTCCCGGTTGCAGGGCGACGACCCGCTGGAGAACCCCGGCCCGGTGGACATCAACGGGGTCATCGAGACCGCGGTGGACCGCTGCCGGATCGACGCCGAGGACCGGGACATCAAGATCGTGGTGAAGACCGAGCCCGAGCTCGAGGTGCTGGGCAGCGAGGACCAGCTCGCGATGGCGATCGGCAACCTCGTCGAGAACGCCATCAACTACAGCCCGGACGGCACCCGGGTCGCGGTTGCCGCGCACCCGATCGGGGATCTCGTCGAGGTCACCGTGTCCGACCAGGGCGTAGGCATCCCGAGCAGCGACCTGGAACGCGTGTTCGAGCGCTTCTACCGGGTCGACAGGGCCCGCAGCCGGGAGACCGGCGGCACCGGTCTCGGCCTCTCGATCGTCAAGCACATCGCCTCGATCCATGGCGGCGACGTACGGGTCTGGAGCGTCGAGGGCCAAGGTTCCACCTTCACCGTGAGACTCCCGTTGCGGCTCGAACCCGCACCGGGCCAGACCGACTCCACCAGCCAGGAGGAGCCGGCCGTTCCCCTGACGCCTACCCCGTCAGGTCAGAAGACAAAGGAGACAGCTTCGTGACCCGAGTGCTGGTCGTCGAAGACGAAGAGAGCTACAGCGACGCGCTGTCGTACGTACTGCGCAAGGAAGGGTTCGAGGTCGCCGTCGCGGAGACCGGGCCGGACGCGCTGGACGAGTACGACCGCGCCGGTGCGGACATCGTCCTGCTCGACCTGATGCTGCCGGGTCTGTCCGGCACGGAGGTCTGCCGGGCGCTCCGCAGCCGGGGCAACGTCCCGGTGATCATCGTCAGCGCCAAGGACACCGAGGTCGACAAGGTCGTCGGGCTCGAGCTCGGCGCGGACGACTACGTGACCAAGCCGTACAGCCCGCGGGAGCTGCTGGCCCGTGTCCGCGCCGTACTGCGTCGCGGTCAGGACGTCGAGCTGCTGCCGGACACCCTCGAGGCCGGTCCGGTCCGGATGGACGTCGAGCGGCACGTGGTGACGGTCTCCGGGACCGAGATCCGGCTCCCGCTGAAGGAGTTCGAGCTGCTCGAGATGCTGCTGCGGAACACCGGCCGGGTGCTCACCCGCGGTCAGCTGATCGACCGGATCTGGGGCGCCGACTACGTGGGCGATACCAAGACCCTGGACGTGCACGTGAAGCGGTTGCGTTCGAAGCTCGAGAAGGACCCGTCGAACCCGCAGCACCTGGTCACCGTGCGTGGCCTGGGCTACAAGTTCGAGTCCTGAGTCACACTCCCGCAGGTCGCCATGGCCTGTGGGGTTAGCTTAGGCTCTCCTTAGTTGAGGCAATCTAAGGAGAGCACTACATGTCCTGGTCCCGTTCCAAGGTCGTCAGTGCGGTCACCGCCGTACTGCTCGCCACGACCGCGCTGGCCGCCTGCGGCAGTGACGGCGACAAGCAGGCCGACGCCGGCGCGAGTACGGCGGATGCCGGGTTCCCGGTCACGCTGAAGAACACGTTCGGCGACACGACGATCACCAAGAAGCCGGAGCGGATCGTCACGCTCGGCTGGAACGCCCAGGACGTGGTCTACGCGCTCGGCGAGACTCCGGTCGGGATGCCGAAGGTCACCTACGGCCCGACCGCCGACGGTGTCACCGCGTGGGACGCGGACAAGTTCGACAAGTCGAAGACGACTTTGCTGGACACCGGCGACAAGTACCCGTTCGAGAAGATCGCGGCGCTGAAGCCGGACGTCATCCTGGCCCCGTACGAGGGCTTCGACGAGGCGACGTACAAGACCCTGAGCGGGATCGCGCCGACCGTCGCGTACCCGGGTGCGCCGTGGCAGACCACCTGGCAGGACCAGACGCTGCTGGTCGGTGAGGCGCTCGGCAAGAAGGCCGACGCGGAGAAGCTGATCACCGGGATCCAGGACAAGATCAAGCAGGTCGCGGCCGAGCACCCGGAGTTCAAGGACAAGACCATCACGGTCGGCTCGTTCGGCGCCGAGAACTACGTCTACATGCCGGGTGACCCGCGCGTGCAGATCCTGAACGAGATGGGCTTCAAGAACGCGCCGGGGGTGGAGGCGCTGGAGAAGACCAACACCAAGAAGGAGTTCTCGCTGACGATCAGCAAGGAGAAGGTCGCGGACGTCGACGCCGACGTGCTGATCGCATACGTCGACGGGATCGGGACGCAGAAGTTCCTGGCCGACCCGGTCTACTCGTCGCTGAAGGCGGTCAAGAGCGGGGGCGCGTACGCGCTGCAGGACCAGCAGGTGATCTCCGGCATGAGCGCAGTAAGTGTCCTGAGCGTCCCGTGGGTCCTCGACAAGGTGCTCCCGGGCCTCTCGAAGGCAGCCTCAGCAAGCAAGAACTAAGAGCTGGTACGGCGAACCACGGCCACTGGCTCGCCCTACCAAGTAGAACGGGCCGTCCCGCGCCGGGGCGGCCCGTTCTGTCGTTCTGGAGGTCTACTCGGCGGCGGCCGGGGACGGCGTGTAGTGGTCGTCGGTGAGGACCGGGACGTAGGCGGAGACCGGCGCCGCGGTGCCGAAGGTGATGGTCACGTTGACCATCTGGCCCGGCTTCGCGCCGGTCACGATGATCGCCGGACCGGCCTCCTCGGCGCCCGGGGTCGGGGTCTCGGTCGGGGTTGCCGACGGCGTCGTGCTCGGGCTGGTCTCGGCGGCCGGCGCCTCGGCGCCGGTGCCCGGCAGGACGATCGCGGTGTGCGGCTCCAGCTCCAGCGGCTTGGTGAGCCCGGTGAACTTGACCTCGCTCGGCTGGTCGGAGCCGGCCTGGCCGTCGGCCGTCCCTGGTGCGGCCTGCTCGATGCTGACCACGGTCTCCGGGGCGTCGCCGTTGTTGACGATCACGCTGTGCAGTTCACCCTTGCCGTCGGCGTCGGCCAGCACCAGCATGTTGCGGACCTTGACCTGGCCGGACTCGAAGTTGGTGCCCTCCGCGGCCTGGTACGGCTGCAGGGTCGGCGCGGAGAAGCTCGCGCTGCACGCCGCCAGCGCGATACTGAGAGTGGCGGCGGCACCCGCCAGCGCGGTACGCCGGGCGAACCGCGAGGACAACGTGATCGGCACTGGAATCCCTCTCGTGCAAGCTTTTCGGACCTGTCGCGGCACTGGTGTGCGGCGACTGCGGGCCGACTGTGGACCGACTGTGGACACCGTCAGGCAGCGGCCTCCGGCGCCCCACAGCGTAGCCCTCGGGGTGGGCGAGCCGGACGCCGGGATGCCGCCGGAAGGGTGCCGGAGCGATGTCCAGAGCTTCGGTGCGCGCGCGCACGAGGCATGTGAAACAGCGTTTGTCAAGGCAGGAAGTGGGCCCTGACCAGCGCAAACGCCCCGGCCAGGCCAGCGACTGCGTGGTAGTATTGGTCTTGGAAAGGGGCACGTGACATATGACTTTCACAGTCGGCGAGACGGTTGTTTACCCCAATCATGGTGCGGCCGTCATCGAGGACATCGAGACCCGCAAGATCAAAGGTGAGGACAAGGCCTATCTGGTCTTGAGGATCGTCGCACAGAACGACCTGGTCGTCCGGGTCCCCGCGTGCAACCTCGATCTCGTCGGCGTGCGTGACGTCGTGGATCAGGCTGGCCTGGAGCGCGTCTTCGACGTGCTCCGTGCACCGCACACGGAGGAGCCGACCAACTGGTCGCGACGCTACAAGGCGAACCTGGAGAAACTGCACTCCGGTGACGTGCTGAAGGTGGCAGAGGTCGTCCGCGACCTGTGGCGCCGTGAGCGTGACCGCGGTCTGTCCGCCGGTGAGAAGCGGATGCTGGCGAAGGCTCGCCAGATCCTGGTCTCCGAGCTGGCCCTGGCCGAGCACACCAACGAGGACAAGGCGGAAGCCATCCTCGACGAGGTCCTCGCTTCGTAGTCGAATCCCATGAGTAGCGCGGTCGTGATTCCCGCGGCCGGGCTAGGGCTGCGACTGGGTGGTGAGACCCCGAAGGCATTTCGAGAGGTCGGTGGCGATTCGCTGCTGGTCCACGCGGTGCGTGGACTGAAGGCAGCGACCGCCGCCGACCTCGTCTGTTTCGTGGTCGCCGTGCCGCCCGGCTCCGAGGAGACGGTCGGCACGGAGCTGACGCCGTACGTCGGGGATGCGCGGCTGATCGTGGTGGCCGGCGGTGCGGAGCGGCCTGCCTCGGTGCGGGCAGCTCTGGACGTGGTGCCGGTCGACGGGATCGACTGCATCCTGGTCCACGACGCGGCGCGGGCGTTCGTCCCGGCCGATGCGATCGAGCGCGTCGTGGCGGCGGTGCGAGCCGGCGCCGAGGCCGTCGTACCGGTGGTGCCGGTGACGGACACGATCAAGCGGGTCGGGCCGACCGGTGACGTGGTCGACACGCCCGATCGGTCGACGCTGGTGGCCGTACAGACGCCGCAAGGGTTCGCTCCTGACGTACTGCGGCGCGCACATGCGGCTGGTGCGGACGCGGCCGTGACCGATGACGCGATGATGTGTGAGCGGATCGGGGTGACGGTGCGGACGGTCGAAGGTTCGCCGGACGCGTTCAAGGTGACCCGGCCGCAGGACCTGCTGCTCGCCGAGGCACTGCTCGCGGAGCGGAGGATCTCGTGAAGGTTCCACGGGTCGGCAACGGCGTCGACGTACACCCACTGGAAGAAGGCCGCCCGATGTGGCTGGCCGGCCTGCACTGGCCTGACGAGCCGGCCGGGCTGTCAGGTCATTCCGATGGCGACGCGGCGGCACACGCTATCTGTACGGCGCTGCTCACCGCCGCGAAGCTGGGTGACCTGGGATCGAACTTCGGTACTGCCGAGCCCGAATGGGCCGGTGCGGCCGGGGTTGTGCTGGTGGCAGAGGCCGCGCGCCGGGTCCGGGCCGCCGGGTTCGAGATCGGGAACGTCGCGGTGCAGATCGTCTGCAACCGCCCGCGGATCGGCACTCGTCGCGAGGAGGCGGAGAAGGTTCTCTCCGCCGCGTGCGACGCCGAGGTTTCGGTGAGCGCGGCAACGACCGACGGCCTCGGCTTCCCCGGCCGCGGCGAAGGCATCACCGCCATCGCCACCGCCCTCATCTACTGACCCCAACCCCTCTTTGAGCACGCACCAACCAAATTCGCGCGCGATTTATGGTTGGTGGGGGCCCAAAGATGTCACTGGGTCGGGGGAGAAGCGGGTGGCTCGGGGATCCAGTTCGTTGCCTTGGCGTTGGGTGAGCGGGGCATAGAGCTCGGGGCGGCGGCCGCGGAGCCAGCGGCGGCCGGTCGCGAGGGGCACCAGCTCGAGGTCGAGGTCCGCAACCACCACAGCCTCGGCAGGGACCGGGGTCTCCGCGACGATGCGGCCGTACGGGTCGAGGATCATCGCGTTCCCGGTGCGCAGTTCGTCGTCGTCCCGGCCGACTCCGTTGCTGAACAGCAGGAACATCCCGTTGTCGTGCGCGCGTGCCGGCAACCACCGCATCAGCCATTCCCGCCCGCTCGGCCCGTTGAAGGCCTCCTCGATCGCCGCGCGGTCCCCGCTCGTCCACACCTCGAGCGGGATCGGCTTCATCCCGTGCGGGCTGCGGGAGTTCGTACCGCCGGTCTGGTGCGGCGCGATCAGGACCGTTGCGCCGAGCAACGCGGTGATCCGGACGTTCTCGACCAGGTTGTTGTCCCAGCAGATCAGTACACCGGCCCGGAATCCCCACGGCGTGTCGAACACCGTGTACGACGATCCGCTCGCGATCTCCTCGTGTTCGAACGCATGCAGCTTCCGGTGCACGTGGACGGTTCCGTCCGGCAAGCAGACGGCGTACGCGTTGAACAACGTGCCCTCGGCATCCTCGAGGAACCCGACCCCGATCCCGGCGTCCAGTTCCTTGGCGAGAGCAACGACCCGGCTGACCAGCGGTCCATCCGCCGGCTGGGCGAGTTCGTGCAGCCGGGCGGGAGTGTGCCGCCGGAGATGCCAGTAGCCGAGCAAGCACATCTCCGGGAACACGATCAGCCGGGCGCCGTCGCCGACTGCCTGCCGGGCGAGACGCTCGACCGTCGCGAGATTGGCCGAGGGCTGGTCAGGGGTCGGCTCGAACTGCACGACAGCGGCGCGAAAGGACGTCATACGACCATCGAAACGCCGAGGCACCTATGACGTCCAATAGCGGTTCGCAGAGGTTCCATATCCTGGGGTTATGGATCTCCGACTGCTGCGGGCGTTCGTCACGGTGGCCAGGCTGCGGAACTTCGGGGCCGCGGCCGTGGAGTTGTCGACCAGTCAGCCCGCGCTGACCAAGCAGATCCAGGTGCTGGAGCGCCGGGTCGGCTCGGTGCTGTTCAGCCGCGGCAGGCACGGCGCGCGGCTGACCCCGGCCGGGGAGCTGCTGCTCCCTGACGCTCTGGAGTTGCTCGATCGGTCAGAGGCCTTCGAGCGACGGGCCGTTCAGGTGGCGTCCGGGACCGAGGGCTCGCTGGCGATCGGGTTCGGGTTGTCGGGGATCGAGTTGGCGCCGCGGGCGGTTGCGCTGTTCCGGAGCCGGTGGCCGGGAGTGACGATCTCGCTCGAGGACATGTCCTCGGCGGTGCAGTGCGAGCGGCTGCTGGCCGGGAGCCTGCAGATCGGGTTCGTACGGTTGCCGGTGCCGGCCGGCCTCGAGCACCTTCGGTTACGACGGGATCGCCTCACCCTCGCCGTACCGGCCGACCAGCAGTTGCCGCGTGATCTGGCCGGCTGGATCGACGGGCGGCCGCTGGTCCGCCTGACACCGGATCGTGGACCGGGACTGACCGCCCAGATCAACACGCTGTACGCCGAACTTGGTTGCCACCCGCAAATACTCCAAGAGGCCGGGGACCTGCAGACCGTCCTCGCCCTGACGGCAGCCGGTGCCGGGCCGGCCGTCGTACCGCAGACCGCCGAACGGCTCGCGCCGCACGAGGTCCGCCTCGTCCCGCTCCCCGGCCGCGCGGCCACCTGGTGGATCGGTACCGCCTGGGCCACCAGAACCCCGCTCACCGAACGCTTCGTGAAAGCCGCCGCCGAGGTGGCACGCAACCGCTGATCAGCGTCGTCTGGGGAGTGGCGGGAGTTCGTAGGAGTCCAGCCAGGCGGCGAACAGGTGGCGTAGGGACTGCTCGTCGGGGCTGAAGGTGGTGGCGAGGGCGATGAAGTCGGCCGTGGTGACCGACCCGTGCCGGTGCGTCTTGGTCCAGGTACGGAGGAGGTCGAAGAACGCGTCGTCGCCGAGGTGCTTGCGCAGTACGTGCAGGGTGAGCGCGCCGCGCTTGTAGAGGCGGTCGTCGAACATCAGGTCCGGGCCTGGGTCCGACAGCATCAGGTCCTGTGGCAGGCCCTTCAACCGCGTGTGCGCCTTGGCTGCTTGCTGGTCGGCGGAGAGTCCGCGTGACTCCTCCGACCACAGCCACTCGGCGTAGCAGGCAAAGCCCTCGTTCAGCCAGATGTGCTGCCAGTTCGCCGGGGTCAGGCTGTTCCCGAACCACTGGTGCGCCAGCTCGTGCGCGACCAGCCGCTCCGACCCGTTCCGGCCGTCGACGTGGTTGCTGCCGAAGACCGAGATGCCCTGCGCCTCGAGCGGGATCTCCAGCGGATCGTCGGTCACCACGACCGTGTAGCGACCGAACGGGTACGGCCCGAACTGCTTGCAGAACAGCTTCATCATGTCCTGCTGGCGCCCGAAGTCGTGCCGGAACTCGCGGTTCCGCGCGGCCGGCAGCACGCCGCGGATCGTCACAGGCGACGCGGCCAGGTCCACCTCGTCGTACCGCCCGATCTGCACGGTCGCGAGGTACGTCGCCATCGGCGCGGCCTGATCGAACACCCACGTCGTACGGCTCGCCTTCACCCGGCGTGACACCAGCCGCCCGTTCGCGACGACCTGGTACGGCGAGTCCGTGGTGATCGAGATCCGGTAGTGCGCCTTGTCGCCGGGGTGGTCGTTGCACGGGAACCAGGTGGCCGCACCGCTCGGCTGGCTGGCGACGATCACGCCCTCGGTGAGCTCTTCCCAACCGAGCTCGCCCCACGGGCTGTCCTCGGGCCTCGGGTTCCCGTTGTACTGGACGTCGACCGAGAACTCGGCGCCGTCCGGGATCGTCGCCGCCGGGGTGATGTGCAGTTTGCCGCCACGATGGACGTACCGCTGCGGCCGGCGGCCGTTCACCGACACCTTCGACACCCGGAGCCCGGACAGGTCGAGGCTGAGGCGCGAGAGCGCCTGGGTGGCGAATGCCGTGATCGTCGCCTTGCCGGTCAGCCGGTTGCTGCTGACCCGGTAGTCCAGGTCCAGCTCGTACGACTCGACCTTGTAGTCGTTGCTTCCGTGGCTGGGCACATACGGGTCAACCATCAGTCCTGCCAGGGACCGATCGGGTTCCCGGCCCACCGGGTACCCGCCGGCACACCTTCACCACGCATCACGAGAGACACCGGCCCGATGGTAGCTCCTGCTCCTACCTCGGCCGCCGGAAGGACGATGCCGTGCGGGCCGAGGGTTGCCCCGGCCCCGAAGGTGACTGTGTTCATGGAGAGAACTCGATCATGAAACAGGTGCGTTTGCAGCACACAACCGCGATTCACCGTGGCCCCGTCGCCCAGGGTGACCAGATCTGCCTCCGGCAACCAGTACGTCTCGCACCAGACGCCCTTGCCGATCTTCGCTCCGAGTGACCGCAGCCAGAGCGTGAGGACCGGCGTACCGGCGGCGGCGTTCGCGAACCACGGCGCGGCGACCAGCTCGACGAAGCTGTCGACCACCTCGTTGCGCCAGACGAACGAGCTCCACAACGGGTACTCGACGGCTCTCGTCCGGCCGACGATGACCCATTTCGCGACCGTCGCCATCCCGCCCGCGACCGCGCCGGCCGCGAGGATGACCGCGCCGGACAGCAGCATCGTCCACCACGGACCCAGCCAGAGGTCGAGCGCCTGCAGCGCGAACAGCACGCCGAGGGCGATGAGCACCGTGCACATCATCGGGACGAACCGGCACAGCTCGACGAGCGCGCGGGCGACCTTGAGCTTGTACGGCGGGTTGAACGTGCGGCTCTGATCACCCGAGACGGTCTGCCGGCGCAGCTTCACGGGTGGCGAACCGAGCCACGACGTACCGGCCTTGGACTTCTTCGGGGCCGCGGACAGCACGGCGACCAGACCGTTCTTCGGGACGCTCCGCCCGGGCGCGGTCATCCCGGAGTTGCCGAGGAAGGCACGCTTGCCGACCTTCGCGCCGGCCACGTGCAGCCAGCCGCCGCCGAGCTCGTACGACGCGATCATCGTGTCGTCGGCCAGGAACGCGCCCTCGCCGACGGTGGTCATCTTCGGCAGCAGCAGGACCGTCGACGCCTCGACGTCGCGGCCGATCTTCGCGCCCAGCGCGCGCAGCCACCACGGGGTCAGCAGGCTCGCGTACAGCGGGAAGAGCAGTGTGCGCGCGGAGTCGAGGAGCCGCTCGGTCGCCCAGACCTGCCACCCGATCCGGCTGCGGACCGGGTAGTGGCCGGGCTTGATCCCGATGCCGAGGAGCCGTACGCCGATCAGCGTGAGGACCGTGATGGTGGCGAACCCGACCAGCGTCATCAACGGGATCGCGCCCAGCGCGTGCAGCGCCGCGTCCGGCAGTGTCTGGGTGCCGCGCAGCGCGTAGCCGAGGACGACGAACGCCGCGGCGGCCCCCGCGACCGGAATCAGGGACATGAGCGCGGACTGGGCGCCGTACGCCGCAACCCACCACGGAGCGCGCGCGGGACGGTGGTCCGGCCACGGGTGCCGCGCGCGACCGATCCTTGCCGCGGGCGAGCCGGACCAGCGCTCGTTGTCGGGCACCTTGCCGGAGACGGCCGAGCCGGCCATGATCTCGGCGCTCCGGCCGATCTCTGCGCCCGGGAGCAGCGTGCTGCGGGAGCCGACGACCGCATCGGGGCCGACGGAGATGTGTCCGACGTGCAGCCGATCGCCGTCGATCCAGTAGCCGGCCAGGTCGACCTCGGGCTCGATCGAGGCGCCGCGGCCCATGGTGAGCATGCCGGTCACCGGTGGCAGCGTGTGCAGGTCGACGCCGCGGCCGACCTTCGCGCCGAGCGCGCGGGCGTAGTAGGCGATCCAGGGCGCGCCTGCCAGATTGGCGGCGCCGGCCGCGTCGGCGAGGTTCTCGGCGGCCCAGAGCCGGACGTGGACGTTGCCGCCTCGTGGATAGGTGCCCGGTTTCAGGCCGCGGAGCAGGATCCGGGCGCCGACGACCGCGATGCCCATCCGGCCCGCCGGGCTGATCAGGATCAGCCAGCCGGCCAGGATCCACCACCAGGACACGGTCCGCGCCCACGGGAGCGGCTCGATCAGCGCGGCGAGGAGGTTGTTCAGCGTGAACACGTAGACCAGCCAGCGGACACCGACGACGGTCTGCAGGATCAGCGTCAGCGCGGTCTGCAGGAGTTGCGTGCTCTTCGGCGTCGGCCGGATCTCCCGCAGCTCGACCGGCTCGAGGGCTGCGGGCTTGAAGTCGTCGAGCCGCTCGGCGAGCGCGCCGAGGCGCGGGTACTCGTAGATGTCGCCGACTGTGACGTCCGGAAACCGCTCGCGGAGCGCCGAGACCAGCTGCGCCGCGGCGAGGCTTCCGCCGCCGTGCAGGAAGAAGTCGTTGTCGGGTCCGGTGACCTTGGCGCCAAGGATCTTCGTCCAGCGTTCGGCCAGCCAACCGGCGGTTCCGTCCAGCTCGACGGCCGGGCTGTCGCCGTCCATTCCGGGCAGTGGCCAGGGGAGCGCGTTGCGGTCGACCTTGCCGGAGGTCCGGGTCGGCAGCGTGTCGACGACCGCCAGCAGCGGCACGAGCGCCGCGGGCAGCGCTTCACGCAGACGCTCGGTGGCCTTCGCGTTGTCGAAGGTGGCGGCCTCGTCCGGTACGACGTACCCGACGAGGAGCTGATTGCCCGCGGCGCTGTTGCGTACGGCGGCCGCGGCGCCGGTGACGCTCGGGAGGGCCTGGAGAGCGGCATCGACCTCGCCGAGCTCGATCCGGCGGCCGCCGAGCTTGACCTGTTCGTCGGCGCGGCCCTGGAACAGCAGACCTATCGGGTCGGACCGCACCAGGTCGCCGCTGCGGTAGGCGCGGTCCCAGCCGAGGGCCGGCATCGGGGCGAACTTCTCGGCGTCCTTGGCCGGATCGAGATACCGGGCCAGGCCGACACCGCCGATGATCAGCTCACCGATCTCCCCGTCGGCGACTTCGTTGCCTGCGGCATCTACAACGGCGAGGTCCCAGCCGTCCAGCGGGAGGCCGATCCGGACCGGCCCTTCGCCGGTGAGGCGGGCGGCGCACGCCACCACGGTGGCCTCGGTCGGGCCGTAGGTGTTCCAGACCTCGCGGCCTTCGATCGCCAGGCGTTCGGCCAGCTCCGGCGGGCATGCCTCACCGCCGAAGATCAGCAGCCGGACCTGATCCAGGGCGTCCGGTGGCCAGAGCGCGGCCAGCGTCGGCACGGTCGAGACGATAGTGATGCCCTGGGCAACCAACCACGGGCCGAGGTCCATACCGGTGCGAACCAGTGAACGTGGTGCGGGCACGAGGCAGGCGCCGTACCGCCAGGCCAGCCACATCTCCTCGCAGGACGCGTCGAACGCGACGGACAGGCCGGCCAGGACCCGGTCGTCGGGCCCGATCGGCTCGTCCTGCAGGAACAGGCGGGCCTCGGCGTCGACGAACGCGGCCGCCGATCGGTGCGTGACGGCGACACCTTTCGGTACGCCGGTCGAGCCCGAGGTGAAGATGATCCACGCGTCGTCGGTCGGCTCCGGGCCGGTGCTGCCGCGCGGCGAATTCGTCGTACTCGTGGCATCCATGCGAGCCGAGTACGGATAGTCGAAGGCGCCGTTGGCCGCGTCGTTGTCGGCCAGCGGCGCCTGCTGCGGACGGGTGATCGTGAGCTCGAGCTCGTCGCCGACCGTGGCCGCGACGGCTGCCTCACCGAAGACGAGTTCGGCACGCTCCTCCGGGTCGTCGGCGTCGATCGGGACGTACGCCGCGCCTGCTTGCAGGGTGCCGAGAATCGCGACGTACAGGTCGTTGTGCCCCGACGAGATCCGGATCCCGACGCGATCGCCGGGGCCGATACCCGAGGCGGTCAACCGGCCCGCGAACTTGGTGGTCTGCGCCAGCAGTTCGCGATAACTCAGGCTGACGCTGCCGTCGTCGAGTGCGGGTTCGTCAGCGTACTTGGCGGCTGTCTCCTCGAGCACATCCACCAACGTCCGCGAGGCTGTCGCCAGGTCCCCGCGTCGCAACGTCACGGGCGGATACTACGCCGCCCAGTTACGGCTTGGATAACTCGAAGCGAACACGTGGGGATGCCCATCAATCGCTTGCTCACACCCAGGAGTGCCTCACACGGGGACATTGATGGAGTTGTCGCGGGTCGTGGTGCGGGGCGGCTTGGTCATGCCGGCGACGGTAAGTCCGGTCGCCGGGGACCCCTCCCGAACTCAGTCCAGTAGGTCGAGGTCCGCGGGGACCAGTGTGGTGCTCAGCAGCAGTTCCCGGAACATGTTGTCGTTCAGGGCGTTGCCGACCGGCTCACCGACCTCTTCACGAGTCAGGCCGGGTACGCCGTCCCGCGACAGCCGACTGCGGACGTTCGAGACCAGGTGCTCGACCCGCTTGGCGGTCCAGCTCTCCGTCGGCTGCAGCTCGGCCAGCTGGTCCGCGGCCTGTCGCCAGGACAGCGGCAGCGGATGCAGGTCGTGCAGCAGATAGCGCTGGCCGACCACGATCAACGCGAGCTTTTCAGCCGGAGACAGCTGCCAGACGCGCGGCGGGTGCGTTGACGCACGTGGCCGCGGTACGGGGCGAGTCCCGCTGTCGCCCACGACGTACACCTCCAGGAGGTGCTCGCGTCCGCTGGAGCCCTGTACGAACAGCGGTGTGTAACCAGCCGCCAGAGGTATCGGATCCTCGCCGGCGAACAGCGTCCGCTGACGTGGGAACCGCACGGGCAGTCGCCCGGTCACTGCGACGTACCACTGACCGCTGCGGTGGCTGATCGAGCCGTGCATCCGGCTGACGCGCGGATCGTCCTCGCCGATGCAGACATGCACCTCGGGACGGTTGCGTCCGAACAGGATCGTCCGGTGTGGTCCGGCGTCGAGGCTGACACCACCTGCGATGCTCAGCACGAAGATGGTGCCCGGCTTCGCGTCAGGTACGCCGCGGGACAGGCTGGTCTGGTTCGGAGGGAGACGCTCCATCTCAGGCCTTCGGCAGCTTCGTCGCGACTGCTTGACCTAGCTTCGAGGCCAGTCCGCACAATGAGGTCTGCGTACCTGGGCCTCTCGCGATGACCGTCACCAGTTCGACGGTATCGGCGTACTGCCGGAACACGATCAGTACCGCACAGGTCCCCGGGCCGTCGTCCTCGCTCGACACGAACGCGGACCGGCCGGACATCGTCACCGGGCGCCCGTCCGACGCGTCCAGCGGCTGGTCCCGGTCGAACCGGACGTCCACCGACAGATCGCTGGTCGTACTCTCCCAACCGCACGACCAGCCGCCGAACGACGTGTCCGGATGCTTCGCGTCCACCGCCGGGATCAGCTCGAGCGCCTGGTTGTCCAGCAGCGTGCAGGCGTCGAGATGCGCCAGCGACGCGGCCGGCAACGGCTGCGCACGGCGGGGGATCGGCCCGGCCTTCATGACCCCGATCGCCTTCTGCGTCACGGCTTCCGCCATCGCGCACACGTCCATCCCGGACCCGTCGGTGTGCCGGGCCTCGACCACTACATGCGTACCGTCCGACAGCACGAGTACGCGTTCGCAGTTGCCGTCCCCGGCCCGCCCACGGACGACCTTGTTCAGGTTGCCGGTCAACTTCTCCACCGCACCCTGAGGCAGTTCGTTGTCTGCTTCGTCGAGTTCCGCCCGTACGTCGACCTGCTGGCCGCCGCTGCCGTTCACCACCACGTCACACCGGTCGAAGTTCCCGTACGCCGGTTCCAGCGTCGCCTCCCCGAACCTGCTCAGCGACGCCGCGTCGATCAACGCACAGGGATCCGCCGTCAACGGATCACCCACCGGACCGGCGACAGCCGTCGTGGGCGCGGCCGACGGCTCCGACGGCCCCGACACCGCCCGTCCGATCAGAACCGCCAGTACGGCGACCACCGCGACACCGGCAGCCGCCGCGGGGATCACCCATCGTCTGCGTCGCCTGTTGACGGGCGCGGCCGCCGTACCGCCGAGTTCGTTCACGACCTCGGCGACCGACGGGCGGTCGGCTGGTTCTACAGCGAGCATCCGCGTGATCAGCGGCGTCAGCTCGCCACCGCGTCGCAACGGCTCCAGTTCACCGCGTGCAGCGCGTCGCAGGACCGCCAGCGGGTTCGGGTCGTCGCCGAACGGCGAGTGGCCCTCCAGCGCCGTGTAGAGCACCGCGCCCAACGAGAACACGTCGGAGGCGGTCGTCGGTTCGTTGCCGTTGGCTACTTCCGGTGCCAGGTGGGCCGGCGTACCGACGGTCGAGCTGTCCGTCAGCGTCGCCTCGGCCCACAGTCGCCGCGAGATGCCGAAGTCCGCGAGTTTCGCTGTACCGTCCGCGGTGACCAGGATGTTGGCCGGCTTGAGGTCCCGGTGGATGATGCCTGCCGCGTGCACGGCCTGCAGCGCCGACGCGATCTGTCCGCCGATCCGCGCGACCTGGTCGGGTGGCAGCTTGCCCAGTTCGTCCAGGCTCCGCGACGGCAGGTACTCCAGGACCAGCCAGTGCTCGTCCCCGTCCGTCACCACGTCGAAGATCGTCACTACGTGCGGGTCGTGCAGCCGGGCACCGGTCCGCGCCTCACGGCGCAGCCGGCGTCCGTCCGGGTCGTCCACCCCGGGATGCGCGCGTTTCAGCGCGACCACCCGGTCCAGCTGCTGGTCGTGGGCACGCCACACCGAGCCCATACCGCCCGAGCCGAGCGGTTCCCCCAACAGGTAGCGGCCCCCGATCAGCCGGGTCGTCACTTCACCAGGTCCGCCGATACCGCGAAGGTGTCACAGGCCTTGTTCTCACCGATGTTGAAGCCGTTCTGGATCCAGAAGCCCTGGCTGGTCGCCAGACCGTGCGTCCGCTCGTCCTGCGGTGTGTCGGCCGACTCACCGAAGCTGTTGCTGGACTGCTCCTTGAACTCCTGCAGCCGGTCGGTCAGCGGGTACGACTTCGCCACGGCCTTGCTGAACACACCGGCGAAGCAGGACGCCTGCAGTTCGTTACGCCGCGAGCTCTCCAGCTTCTGCTCCGGATGGTCCTGCACATACACGGCACGGGCGTAGAACAGCCCGGTGACGCCCTGGACGTGGTGGCCGTACTCGTGCGCGATCGTCATCAGGTATGCCAGGTCCTGCTGCGGACCGAAGGCACGGTTCATCTGCTTCACGTCGGTGTACATCACCTGGTTGCCGTAGCAGTAGAACGCCAGCACCCGTCCCGACAGCGGTGCGAAGTTGCCGCACGGCGTCTGGACCGGCTGGTCGAACACGACCAGGCCCGGGTCCGGCTTCTCCTCGCCGAGCTCCTTGAAGATCGGCCGCCACGCGTCGTTCAGACACTTGAAGAGCCGCTGGTAGTAGACCTTCTGCGATGCCAGGCTGCCGCTGCCGAGGTTGGCCGCCGGGCAGTTCTGCTGCGGCAGCGCACCCGTGCGGTAGATGTCGGCGTTCAGCAGGAAGTCCTCGGCGGTGCCCTTCTCGGGTGTGGTCGTCGGCGTCGGCACGATCGACGGCCCGGTCACCTTGGGCTCGGCCGTGTCCGTGGTGCTGTCGGAGCCCAGCAGGGCGGCCAGCACGGCCACCGACACACCGATGAAGGTGAGGAAGATGAAGCTGACCAGGACCAGGCGCAGCGCGCCGCCGCGCTTCCGTGGCGGCTGGAACCCGTTGAACTGACCCGGACCGCCGTAGTACGGCTGGAACTGACCTGGGAACTGCTGACCCTGGTACTGCTGCCCTTGGTACTGCTGACCGGGGTACGGCCGGCCCGGGTACGGCGTACCTTGCGCCGGACCCTGCGGATACTGACCCTGCTGCGGCGGCCACGGCGCGGCCTGCGGTGGTGGCAGCACACCAGGCGGCGGGCCGAGTGGCCGGCCCTGCGGTGCACCCTGCGGTGGGCCGCTGTACCCGTACGGGCTGCTCACAGGTCTGGCCTCCAGTGGTCGGGTCACGCGGTCGGTCGAGTTCGCTGCACGAACCGGCACGAGACTACCCTCGACCCATGTCACCGAAGCGCCGCCTCCTCCCGGCTGCCCTGCTGATGTCCCTGACCGCCCCGTTGTTCGTTGCCCTGAGCACTGTGGCCGCCGACGCGGTGGCCCCGATGGCAGGGGACCAGATCACCGCGTACTCCGCGGACGCGACGCTCACCAAGGACGGTGAGCTGCAGGTCAAGGAGACGGTCGACCTGACCGCAGGCGGTACGACGTTCAGCCGCACGCTGGCCACCCGGGTCCGGTCGGACTCCGAGCGGGACCGCACGTACGAGCTGAAGGACGTGTCCGCGACGGTCAACGGACAGCCTGCCCAGGGCTTCCAGAACGACAGCACCGACGACGGCCGCAAGCTGACGCTGAACGTGTCCGGGCAGTCGAAGATCGTCTACAGCTACACCGTGGACAACGTCGTCGCCGACTCGACCGAGGGCCGCCAGGTGAGCTGGCCGATCGTGCAGGGCTTCGCCACCTCGATCCCGAAGGCAAGCCTGACTGTCGGCGTCCCGTTCGCGACCTGGGTGACCTGCTTCGCCGGTCGCACCGGTTCGAGTCTTCCGTGTACGTCGTCCCAGCTCGCCGAGTCGGCCGCGCTGCAGATCGAGCAGAACGGCGTACCCGCCGGTGGCCGGGTGACGTTCCTGACCGGGCTGAGCGACCAGGCGACCGTGCAGGCGAACGCGCAGTACTCCACCCGGTGGACGCTCGGGAGGGCGTTCACGGTCGACAAGACCACCGTCGGGCTGGCAGTCATCGTGTTCGGGCTCGGACTCCTCGGTGCGGTCGGCCTGTGGTTCTTCCGCGGCCGGGACGCCGCGAAGGTCGGTGACGGAGCGCCGGAGCGCCCGGTGCTCGACAGCGCCGACGGCCCGCAGTTCGCCGCTCCGGACGGGATCCGGCCCGGCCAGGTCGGCACCGTGGTGGACGAGACGGCCGACGTCGTCGACATCACCGCAACTTTGCTGGACCTTGCCGTGCGCAACTACCTGACGATCGTCGAGCAGCCGCGCGAGTCACACTTCGGCAAGCTCGACTGGGAGCTGCGGCGGCTGCACCCGGGCGGTCCGGAGCTGCTGGCGTACGAGAAGGCCCTGCTGGACGCGGTGTTCGCGGACGGCGACTCGGTGCTCGTCTCCGCGCTCGGCCCGTCGCTGCGGCCGCGTCTCAACCTGGTCCGCGAGCAGCTGTACGCCGACGTCGTCACGCAGGGCTGGTTCAACAACCGCCCGGACGCGGTCCGGAACCGGTGGACCACCGCCGGCGTGGTGCTACTCGGTGCGGGCGTCGTACTGACCATCGTGCTCGCGATTGTCAGCAAGTTCGCCCTGGTCGGTTTCGCCGTCATGGCGGCCGGTCTGGTGCTCGCACTCGTCGGCCAGGCCGCACCGGCCCGTACCGCGCGCGGTGCCGCCGTACTGGGCCGCGTGGCCGGTCTGCAGAACTACCTGGCCAACGAGACCTCGTCCGACCTGCCGCAGAGCCACCGGCTCGAGTTCGCGTCCCGCTGCCTCCCGTACGCCGCTGTGCTCGGAATGACCGAGAAGTGGGCGCTGGAGATCGCCGCCACCGATGACGACGACGACCCGGACGAGGGCATCGGCTGGTACTCCGGTCCGGAGAACTGGCACCTGTCCGACATCGGAGAATCGCTCAGCAACTTCGTCACCTCGTTCGGCGGCACCCTGACCACCGCCCGCCGCCTCTTCGGCTGACACCGCCGACCCGGCCCCACAGCAACCACCCCACCCACACGCCCGCACCGCACCGGATAACCCCCCGCGTGCAGGGTTCTCTGCTTGTGTAGCAGTAGAGAACCCCCAACGCGAGGGATAACCGGCACTGCTGTCCGATGTGTGGGCGGCGATCAGCCCGATCCGGGGTCGTGCGAGAGGTACTGGTGGGTCGGCACCTGGTATTGCCTGGCCCCGATCCCCAGTGTCTGTTCCCACTCCCCACCATCGCCGCGCCAGTCGACCCCACCAGGCCGATCGGTCCGCGGCTCCCCAAGCGAAGATCGCCCAGGTACCGGCGTGCGTGCAGTCGTGGGTTTCGGCTGCGCCCCGGACGGTGAGCCGTCGCGCCGGCCGGCGTACGCCCTCGTGGCGGGAAAGAAACCGTCGCTAGGTGCAAGTTTGTTTCCCCGCTGTCCGAGGCCGACCCGGATCGGGCAGCAAAGCGACAGCCCAAGGTCTCCACCCACCACGTCCCGGGCAGCAGAGCTCCCCAAACCAGTTTGGGGACGATTCACCTGCCGTTTCCGGGATGCACGGCTCCCCAGTCCCGGACGAAACGCTCCCCAAACCGGTTTGGGGAGCCACAGCAGCCAGGAGCTTGCGGGTGGTGGTCAGCTCGACAGGTAGAGCACCGGCCAGACACCGTACGCACGACCACACTCACGCTCGGGTGCACTACCCAGCCACCCGGCACCTCCTGTCGAGACTGCATACCCAGCCGTTCACCACCCGCCCCGGCACACAACCACCCACACATCAGCCACAAGAGCCGGAGAGCCCGTCGTAGGCTCGACGGGCGGTGGCTCTTCGGCGGGACGGCTGGTAGGTGGGGAGTGGGGGCAGTCGCTGGTGGCTGGAGACAGGTAATAACAGGTGGCAACCCACCATTACTTGTCTCGCGGGTTAGTTCACTCGGACGTCGGCTGCGGTGAAGGTGTTGCAGGAGTCCGGCTTCTTGCTGTTGTAGCCGGTGATCGACCACTGGTAGTTGCTGACCCGGTTGCCGTGGTCGTGGACCCGCGGCCGGGAGTAGTCGTCACCCGAGTGCGAGATCAGGAACTTCCAGTTGTTCAGCAGTACGCCGTTCATCGGGATGTACGGCGCGTTGGCACCGAGGTAGACCGCGCCGAGACAGGTCGCCTGCAGTTCGCGGCGGCGGCTCTCGGTCAGCTTCTGGTTGGGCGTCATGCTCTTCTGCCGGGCCATCGACGACGCGAGGATCCCGCTCAGCTTCTGGATGTGGTGGCCGTACTCGTGCGCGAACGTGTTCAGCATGGCCGCGCGGGTGTAGACCGGGTTGGACTTGTAGTAGCCGTTGTCGACGGTGAACGGCAGGTAGATCGTCTCGTTCGCGCCGCAGTACGCCGCCCGCACGCTGCGCTGCACGCCGCAGGGCGAGGGCGCCTTACCGACGTACACGACGGCCTTCGGGTTGCGGAACGGCAGGTTCGCCTTCTTCATCGCCAGCCACCAGGTGCGGTTCAGGCAGGGCAGCAGGCGATTGTAGTACTGCTGCGCGGCCGGGACGGTGACCGGTGCGAACGGCGGCTCGGCGCATTTCGACGCGGCGAGCGGGCCGATCGTGTAGAGCCGGCTGCCCTTCACGACCTCGTCGGCCGTCGGGCCACGCGGCGTCGACGGGGACGGTGAGGGGGACGGGCTCTCGGACGGGGACGGGGACTCCGAGACTGTGGTCGTCGGAGTCGTCTTTGCCTCGGGCTCGTCACCGCCGAGGCCGCGGATCAGCAGTGTGATGCCGGAACCGACCACGAGGACCGCGAGCACGACCAGACCGATCAGGAGCGTGCGGGAGATCTTCTTCTTCCGCCGGCGACGGCCGCCGGGTGGCTGCGGGATCGGGATCGGCGGGTACTGCCAGGTGGGTGCTTGCTGGACAGGCTGGCCCATCGGGCCGATCTGACCGCCGTGACCGCCCTGGGACGCGGCATGGCGGGGGCCTGTCTGCTGTTGCTGCGGCGGGAGCGCGTTGCTCCAGGGGGACGACTGCTGCTGTCCCTGCTGTTGACCCTGTGGGCCCCACAGGTACGAACTCTCTGAGCGCGGTCCGGTCTGCTGCTGCGGGGGCTGCTGCTGCGAAGGCGACGACTGCCAAGCGCTCGACTCGGACTGCGATCCACCGCTCTGAGCGCTCCCGGTCTGCAGAGGCCACGACTGATTCCCCCACGACGCCCCCGACTGAGGAGCGTTGGGCTCGGAAGGCCTGGACGGGCTCGCACCCGACTGCGGGTTCTGACGACCCTGGGGACCCTGCGGGGGACCTGACTGCCACGGGCTGGGAGGGGTGGCGCTGGGCTGGGGTGCCGGCGGGCCAGCCTGCCAGGAAGCAGGTCGGTTCGGACCAGGCTGGCTTGGGCCGGGCTGGTTCGGGCCGGGCTGGATGGGGCGTGGTTGGGCTGGACCGGGCTGTGCTGGGCCGGGCTGTGCTGGACCGGGCTGTGCTGGACCGGGCTGTGCTGGACCGGCCTGTGCTGGACCGGCCTGTGCTGGACCGGCCTGGTTCGGTCCTGGTCGACCAGGGCCGGGCTGGTTCGGGCCCGGCTGAGGGCGGTTGGGTTGGGGCTGGCCGGGGGCGGGCTGGTCGGGGTGTTCTCGGCGGTTGGGGTCCCAGCCGCCGTCGAACCAGCTGCTGGGGGGCTGTTCGGACGGGGCCGGGTTGCTGAACTCCCGCTTGGCGTCGGAGTCACCCGTCCACCACGTGGCCGGCTGACCTCCCCCAGGACGCTGCTCCCCAGGACGCTGCTCCCCAGGGCCGCCGCCACGAGGGCCGGTCTCGTGGTCCCGGGTTCCGAACCAACCACCATTACCGGGTCCTTGGCCTGCGCGCGGCTGGCCTGGAACGGGCTCCTGCGGGCGCTCCGGCTGATCGTCAGCCGGGTCGCTCCCCGGTGGCTGGTTCCTGTTGTCCGACATCGATGCTCCTCACGACCTTGCTGGCTACAGCTCTGCAGCTCGTTGGTGGGGCGCCGAAGCCGCCTCCCCCTACATATCTTCCGCGACATACTTTGCGCGATACGGACCCACCAGGCTAGCTACTCCGGCCAGTCGTTTCGAAGTGGACCAGTGACGGCGCTCACTGCACCTTCGCGGCCGATGCGACGAAAGTGTTGCAGGCGCTCGGGTTCCGGGCGTTGTACCCGCGGGTGGCCCAGTACTGGTGGTTGTTCGCGTCGCCGTGGTCGTTCCCGAGGTCGGTCACGTGCCCGATCAGCCAGCGCCACTGGAACAGCGACTGCCCGGTGATCGGGTAGGTACGCCGGTTGGCGCCGATGAAGATGTCCGAGAAGCAGGACGCCTGCAGCTCCAGCCGCCGGCTGTCCTGCAGCTCCATCGCGTACGTCGGCCGCTCGTACCGGATCCGCGCGTACGCCTGCAGGATCCCCATGTTGTTCTGGACGTGGTGCCCGTACTCGTGCGCGAACTGGTGCAGCATCCACATCCGCGCCCACACCTTCTGGTAGGACTGCGGGTAGCGGTTGTAGTTGCCGAGGTCCTCGCTGAGGTTCATGTAGATGGTGTCGGTGCTGCCGCAGAAGAACGGCGGACCGGAGTCGCTGTGGGTCCCGCACGGTGTCGTGATCGTCCCGCTGAACATCTGCACGGTCGGTGCTCGGAACCGCCCACCGGCCTTGGTCACCAGCGGCGCCCATGCTCTGTTCAGGCAGCCCCACAGGTTCTTGTAGTTGGCCCGTGCGCCGGCCACTGTGCTCTGCCGCGCCTTGGACTCCTTGCAGCTGACCGATCTCATCGCGCCGGCCTTGTACAGCCTGTTCCGCAGCACCAAGTCGCTGTCGGTCGGACCTGGGTTGGTCGTCGGCCTAGTGGTCGCGGTCGCGGTCGACCGGGTCGCGGTCGGCCGCGGCGCCTGCGTGGTCGGCCGGGCGGTGGTCGGCTCGGCCGTCGGTACGGCGCTGGTCGGCCCGCCGGACGGCTCCTCGGTGGGCTCGTTCGTCGGGCTGTACGACGTGGTGGGCGTCGGCTGCGCGTACGACGGGTCGCCATTGTGTTTCAGCACGTAGGAGACCGTCTTGAGTGCGATTACACCGGCCAGCAGCACGCCGAGCAGCACGCACACAGCGATCACCCCGCCGCGCCGCTTCTTCGGCGGCTGCGGTCCGCCAGGCGGAGCACCCCACCCGAACTGCGGCTGCCCGGGACCCGGCATCGGCTGGCCCTGGAACGACTGCCCGTGGAAAGGTTGCCCCGGCCCCGGAAAAGGAGGCCCTTGAAAACCCGGTCCCTGCTGCCAGGGCGGAGGTGGCTGCTGCGGCGGGTACTGCTGCCCCGGAGGAGGTCCCCATTGGTTGCCTGACACACCCAGGACGCTACCGGAGCCAGGGCTCAACTTACCCGGGCAGGTGAGGCCGACCAGGTGTTGCAGCTGGCCGGATTGCGGCTCTGGAAGGCCGCCCGGCTCCAGGCTCCGTGGTTGGTGGTGCTGCCGTGGTCTCGCGGGTACGGCGGACGATCGCCGCTGTTGTTCACGTCGTACAGCCACATCTGGTACGCGTATCCGGTGATGCCGTAGCTGTTGCGGTTGGCACCCAGGAACACGTTGCCGAGACAGGAGGCCTGCAGTTCGAGCCGGCGACTCAGCTGCAACGCTCCTGCGGCAGAAGCGTCGTACCGGAGCCTCGTGTAGGCCACGCCGAGCCCGGTCATCCACTGCACCGCGTGCGCGTATTCGTGGGCCATGGTGAACGTGCCGACCATCCGGCCGAACGTCGGGTTCTGCTTGTAGAACGAGACGATCGACGGCGACTCCATATAAATGGTGTGCGTCGTCGGGCAGTAGAACGAGCGCCCCACGCCGCCACCGCACGGTGTGTTCACCGAACCGCCCCAGACGACCAGACCGGGGGACCGGAACCGGCCGCCGGACGCGGCGACCTGCTTCGGCCAGGCCCGGTCCAGGCAGGTCTTGATCGTCTTGAAGTACGCCAGCGACTGCGAGCCGTTGCCGAGACCAGTCTTTGCCTGCTTGCAGTTCACGGTCCGCATGACACCGGTCTTGTACAGCCGGTGGGTCGCGTTGTACGTCGCCGGGTTCACGGTCTGCGCCGGCTTCGGCGGCGTGACCTTCGTCGTGGTCCTGGTTGTCCGCGTGGGCCGCGGAGCGGCAGTTGGCGGAGGAGGCGGGACGCTGCTCGGAGCCGTAGTCGGCTCAGGGGTCGCTGACTCCGTGGCGACCGGTGCGGCCGTGGTAGGTCCGTCGCCGCCGCCCTGTGTGAGTTTCACTGCCAGGAACACGCCGCCGGCCGCCACCACCGCTAGCAGTGCGACGACCAGTAGCGCCGTACCGCCGGACCTCTTCCGCGGCTGAGGCGGCAACGGGCCCCATCCGTACTGCGGGCCGGGCGGCGGCGGGGGAGCGTAGTACTGCGGGGGCATGGAGTACTGAGGAGGCGGAGGCCCACCTTGGTAACCCTGCTGTGGTGGCGGGCCGAATTGTCCGGGTCCCGGTCCCCATTGGTTGCCTGACACTCCGCAGACGCTATCGTGCCCCGTGTCAACCTGACCCTCTTTCTACGGTGTGATTGGGCGATGCGTCTACGTCTCCTCGGGCTATCCCTGTGTGCCCTCGGCCTGCTCGGCCTGTCCACTGTCCCAGCCGGTGCGGCCGGCGCGGACGCAACCAGCGCCGCCGCCGACCCGGTGGTGACCAACTACGACAGCCAGGTCCGCGTCGAGCGTGACGGTCTGCTCCGGGTCGCCGAGACCTGGAAGCTCAGCAATGTCACCGGGACCTTCACCCGGTTCGTCGTCACGCGGGACCACCTGCCGGACGACATCGACCACGTCCAGGAGATCGGCGACCTGCAGGTCAAGGTGGGCGGCCAGGACAAGAAGGCCGAGCTGAAGACCGAGGGCGACGTCACGTCGATCGCCGTACCGGACATCAGCGGCGCGACGACGCAACTCGACGTCACCTACACCGTGAAGGGCGCGGTCGCGAAGACCCTGGACGGGACCGAGGTGCGGTTCGCGCCGCTGACCGGGATCAACCTCCCGATCCAGACCGCGAACATCGTCTTCAGCGTCCCCGAGGTCTCGCACGTCTCCTGCTTCGCCGGACCGATCGACAGCAACATCCCGTGCACGCTCGCGCAGATCGGCGAGACCTCCGGCCCGACCTTCCAGCAGACCGCGCTGCCGCCGGGCAACACGGTCAAGATGGCGGTCGGCTTCCCGAAGGGCCAGATCGCGGACAACTCGATCATCGAGTACCGGCACACCTTCAAGCGGGCCTTCTCCACCGACGCGGCGCAGCTGATCACGGCGCTGGCGGTGCTGCTGCTCGGCGCGATCGCGCTGTTCGTGCTGTACCGGCTGCGTGGCCGGGACCAGGTCGACCCGCGGCGCGTCGTACCGGCGTCGCTGTTCAGCCTCGGCGCCGACACGCGGATCGACTTCACGCCGCCGTCGGACCTGCGGCCCGGTGAGGTCGGCACGCTGATCGACGAGCGGATCGACCCGGTCGACGTGACCGCGACGATCATCGACCTGGCCGTTCGCGGTCACATCCAGATCGTCGAGCTCGAGCACAGCACCGAGTTCGCACGGCCGGACTGGGAACTGCGCCGGGTCTCCAACGCCCCTGCGGAGGAGCTGCAGCGCTACGAGAACGTCCTGATCCGCGCGATCTTCGGCGACGCCGACTCGGTGCTGGTCTCCGAGCTCGGCAAGCAGGTCCGGGCGAACCTCGCCCAGGTCCAGGACGCCCTGTACGACGGTGTCGTCAAGCGCGGCTGGTTCACCGAGCGCCCGGACCGCACTCGGTCGCTGTGGGCAACGATCGGCATCGTGACCACTGTGGTCGGCGTCATCGCGACCGTCCTGCTGGCGCTGCTGTCGACCTGGGGCCTGCTCGGCCTCGCGATCACGCTGGTCGGCGTCGGCCTGCTCGTGGTCGGCCGCTACATGCCGGCCAAGGCCCCGGCCGCCGGCCGTGTGCTCGGCCAGGTCGCGGCGATCCGCGGTGAGCTGCTGGAGATGGATGTCAGCGAGCTGCCGACCGACCAGCACGCCGAGCTCTGCTCGCGCGCTCTGCCGTACGCCGTCGTACTCGGCGGCTCGGACCGCTGGATCGACGCACTGGTCGCGACCGACTCCACGCCGGACGAAGCGGACGAGGGCTTCACCTGGTACCGCGGCCCGAGCGGATGGCACCTGCAGTACCTGCCGGACTCGCTCCGCAACCTCACCACCAACCTGACGGGCGCACTCTTCGCCCGCTGATCACCGCATTGAACAGGGCCCGCCACGCCGCCCCGGCGTGGCGGGCCCTGTCGTCTGTCACCAGTTGTGCTGGGGATCCGTTGGCGTAGGCAACGGTGTGCCTTCCGGGTGGATCACGTACACGAGCCCGCCCGAGTGCGGCACCCACGCGTTCTCGAAGGCTTCCCGGTCGTACGTCGTCCGCACCTGGTCGTTGCTCGCGATCAGGTGGGACGCAGGATCGTTGACGATCACGTTGCCGCTCTGGTCGAACCCGACGATCACCATCAGGTGCCCGTTGGTCCCATAGCCCGCACCGGGTAGCTCGCTCTTCTTGAACGACAGCGACGCGACCAGTGGGATGCCGGCCTTGATGAACTGTTCGGCCTCGGTCAGCGACCGTAGCCGCGTGACGAAGGCGTCGAGCCCGCGTGTTCCGGCGTAAGCCGTGTTGAACGGCCAGTTGCCCGCGCCGTCGTACGCGTAGTCGAAGACGGACCGCGCCGAGTGGTCCACCTGCGGATCGGAGTAGGACGGATCCACCCACGCGGTTTCGGCCGCTGTCGGTCCGGCGCCCCAGTAGTCGAGCACCATCGCGGTCGACGTCGCCGAACACCACGCCTCACCGCCGCCGTCCCACTGCGGGTACTGCCCGACATGCGTCTCCTGCGAGTACGTCGGTACGTCGAGGACCATGCCCTCCGCGCCGCCGAGGGGGCTGACGGCAACCTTCTTGTCGGACGGCAGCCGGGAGGCCATCGCTCCGACGGACCGGACCACGGGCGACTGCGTCGTACCGCTCAGCCGGTACAGGGTGACCTTGAGCTGCCAGCGGTCGAGCCACTGACCTGTGGCGGACTGGAAGGTGTCGACGGCAACGGATCCGTTGGCGTCGCCCTGGCTGGGCACCGAGGTCCGGTGGATGTCGCCGGCTCCAGTGTCATCCCCGCTGGACCAGCGGCCGAGCACGTACCACTTGGTGGTCGTGCCGAGGTTCGTCGTACCTGCCATCGACACCTCGACCCAGGTGCCCGGTGGGGTGGTCGCGTTCCAGGAGGCGACCAGTTCGGTCAGCCCGAAGCCGGTGCTGACCTGCGGCGAGACCCAACTGGTCTGGTCGTAGGACTTGGCGGTGCCGTCGCCGAACGGGTCGACGTACGACGTGGAGCCGGTCGCCGTGCCGAACGTGAGGGCGCCGTCGGCGACCGTGGTGCCGGACTGCTGGCCGGCGAGGAAGTCGGCGCTGGATGTCCAGGTTCGGTAGGCGACCTGCCGTGCAGGGGAGACCTTCACGGCTTCGCTCGGCAAGCTGCCGGCGCTGAGCACAACCACACCGAGAACCAGCGCGGTGACAGAACGGGCGGAAGTCATACTCCGACGGTAGTCCGGGCGGCAGTTGCTGTCATCAAGACGGCGTGCCGTGGACAAAAACTTACGAACGCTTGTCCCACTCGCTGTAGAGCATCGCGAACACCAGTTCGTCGGTCCATTCGCCCTTGAGGTACTCGTTCTGCACGAAGTGCGCCTCCTGGCGCAGACCGAGCCGCTCCAGCAGTTTCACCGAGCCGGTGTTGCGGGCGTCGAGCCGCGCGATGATCCGGTGCAGGCCGAGCTCCTCGAACCCGAGCCGCAGCAGTTCGACCGACGCCTCGGCGGCGTACCCGTGGCCGTGCGACTCCGGGTGGAAGACGTACCCGATCTCGCCGGTGCGGTGCTCCACGCTGTTCATGAACAGCGTCACCTCACCCAAGTGCTGACCGGTGTCCCGCAGGATCACCGCGACGGTGAGCGCTTGACCGTCGGTGTCCATCGGGACATCGGCCAGCCGGCCGGTGAGGGCCTCCTTGACCTGCTCCGGCGTCCGCACGTCGTACAGCAGAAAACGTGTGACGTCAGGGTTCGACTGCAGTTTCAGCAGGTCGTCGTAGTCGTTCTCGACGTAGCGTCGAAGGGTCAGGCGGTCAGTCTCGATCGGCAGTGAGTAGGTCACCGATCGAGACTATGCGACCGCGGCAACCAGTTATCCGTTCGCCAGCGCTGTCAGCCGGGACATGTCGCCGTTGAAGTGACTCTGGTCGATCGGCGACGAGGTGAACTGCCAGAACGTGTAGAACGGCCAGCCGCCGGGCAGCGTCCCCACGGTGGAGGAGTAGCGCGCGACCCAGAGCGGGTTGGTCGAGTTGAAGGCGGTCGAGTTGCCGGTGCAGGTGCTCCACCAGTTGTAGTTGGTGTAGATGACCGCGTCGCGTCCGGTGCGGGCCTTGTAGGTGTTGACGAAGTCCCGGATCCAGCTGACCATCGCGGACTGGCTCAGTCCGTAGCAGGTCGCGCCGTACGGGTTGTACTCGATGTCGAGTGCGCCCGGCAGCGTCTTGCCGTCACGGGACCAGCCGCCGCCGCTGCTGGCGAAGTAGTTCGCCTGCGTCGCGCCGCTGGAGTTGTTCGGCAGCGCGAAGTGGTACGCGCCGCGGATCATGCCGACGTTGTAGGACCCGTTGTACTGCTGGGCGAAGTACGGGTTCTTGTACGACGTGCCTTCGGTCGCCTTCACGTACGCGAACCGCTTGCCTTGACCCCACCAGTAGGCCCAGTCGACGTTGCCCTGGTGACTGGACACGTCGATGCCTTCGACGGTCGCCGTGATCCCCATGTCGGTGGGCGCGGCGCTGGTCGTGGTGGTGTTGTTCGTCCATCCCATGTAAGCGTCGCCGGCCTTGGTGATGCCGTGCTGGCGGGCTTGTGCGGTGGGCTGAGGGGTGGAGCTTGCTTGGGCGGAGCCGGTCGAGGCCAGGATCAGGCCAAGAGCGACGGCGGCACCCGTGAAAAGGGCGGACTTCACGGTTTCCTCCAGAGCGATGAGGGGCGGACAGAGCGCTCGGCGATGGTCTTACCCGCATCCGGCAAGAACCAACCCTTACAGCGGTTTGTTCGGTGATTATTTACCGACGTCACCTCCCGTTACCCTTGACCGGTGACACTTCGCTTGTACGACACCGCAACAGCAGCAGTGCGAGATTTCGAGCCGGTCCACCCGGGCAAGGTCGGGATCTACCACTGTGGGCTGACGGTGCAGGGTGCCCCGCATGTCGGGCACATCTACAAGGAAGTGGTCTTCGACGTCCTGCGGCGCTGGCTGGAGCGGTCCGGCTACGAGGTCACCGTGATCGCGAACGTGACCGACATCGAGGACAAGATCCTCGCGAAGTCGGCCGACCGCGGTATCCCGTGGTGGGCGCACGCCTACGAGTTCGAGCGTGAGCTGCACTGGGCGTACGACGTGCTCGGCTGCCGCCCGCCGACGTACGAGCCGCGCGCCACCGGGCACATCCCGGAGATGCTCGAGATGATCGCCGACCTGATCGAGCGCGGGCACGCGTACGTCGCTCCGGACGGATCCGGTGACGTCTACTTCGACGTGCAGTCCTGGCCGTCGTACGGCGCTCTGTCGCACCAGAAGATCGCGGACATGGAAGCCGCCGAGGACGCGGACCCGCGCGGCAAGCGGGACCCGCGTGACTTCGCGCTCTGGAAGGGGTGGACCGACGCCACGCCGTGGACCGCCTCCTGGCCGGCGCCGTGGGGCCGCGGCCGCCCTGGCTGGCACATCGAGTGCTCCGCGATGGCCGGCAAGTACCTCGGCGATGAGTTCGACATCCACGGCGGCGGCCTGGACCTGCGGTTCCCGCACCACGAGAACGAGCTGGCCCAGTCGACCGCGGTCGGGCAGAAGTTCGCCCGGTTCTGGATGCACAACGCGCTCGTCACGACGGCCGGCGAGAAGATGTCGAAGTCGATGGGCAACAGCGCCGTCGTGCGGAACGTGGTCGAGCGGGTCCGCCCGATCGAGCTGCGGTACTACCTGGTGCAGTCGCACTACCGCTCGGTCGTCGAGTTCTCGTTCGAGGCGCTCGACGAGGCCGCGAAGAGCTTCCAGCGGATCGAGGGCTTCGTGACCCGGGCCGTCGAGGTGACCGGTGGCGTCGAGCCGGACCGCGAGCTGCCGGGTGACTTCGTGGCCGCGATGAACGACGACCTGGGTACGCCGGCCGCCATCGCCGTACTGCACAACACCGTGCGCGACGGCAACAAGCTGGTGGCCGACGGCGACTCGGAGGCGCTACGCGAGGTGCTGGCGTCGGTGCGCGGGATGCTCGGCGTGCTCGGGCTGGACCCGCTGGCCGAGCCGTGGGTGTCGCGGGCCGGCGGCAGCGACGAGCTCACCGAGGTGGTCGACGGCCTGGTGAAGGCGCTGCTCGAGCAGCGGCAGGCCGCACGCACACGCAAGGATTACGCCGCCGCGGACGCTGTCCGCGACCGGTTGAAGGCGCTCGGCGTCGTCGTCGAGGACACTCCGCAGGGGCCACGCTGGTCCCTCGCGACCACTACCACCGACGAAGGAAACTGACGTGCCAGGCAACAGCCAGCGCAAAGGCGCCATCCGGAAGAAGCCGCGGGGGAACCCGACGGCCGGGTCCGGCGGGCGGGTCCGCCGCGGACTCGAGGGCAAGGGGCCGACGCCGAAGGCCGTGGACCGGGTCAAGCACCCGGCGCACAAGCGGGCGAAGGCGGCAGAGCGGGCCAAGGAGCGCGAACGCACCCGCCGCCCGGCGGCGCGCAAGGACAACGACTCCGCGGTCGAGTGGGTCTACGGGCGGAACCCGGTGGTCGAGGCGCTGCGGGCCGGCGTACCGGCCGCGGCCCTGCACGTTGCCGAGGGCACCGAACGGGACGCCCGGCTGCGCGAGGCGTTGCTGGTCGCGGTCGAGACCGGGGTGTCGGTGCTCGAGGTGCCGCGCGCGGAGCTCGACCGGGTCACCGCGGGCGGCTCGCACCAGGGCGTCGCGCTGCAGATCCCGCCGTACGAGTACGCGCACCCGGACGACCTGCTCGACCGAGCGCACGCCGCCGGCGAGGTGCCGCTGATCGTCGCGCTCGACGGCGTGACCGATCCCCGCAACCTCGGCGCGATCACGCGATCCGCCGCGGCCTTCGGGGCGCACGGCGTCGTCGTACCGGAACGCCGTACCGCGTCGATGTCGGCCTCGGCCTGGAAGACCTCGGCCGGCGCCGCGGCCCGGATCCCGGTCGCCCGCGCGGGCAACCTCAACCGGGCCCTCAAGTCCTACAAGGACGCCGGCCTCCTGGTCATCGGCCTCGACATGAACGGCGCCGTGGACCTCCCGTCCTTCGAAGCCGCCACCGAGCCGATCGTCCTGGTGATCGGCTCCGAGGGTAAGGGGCTGGCCCGCCTGGTCAGGGAGAACTGCGACCTGATCGTCTCGATCCCGATGACCAGCGCCACCGAATCCCTCAACGCCGGCATCGCCGCCGGCGTAACCCTCTACGAAATCTCCCGCCGCCGCGCGAGCTGAACACGAGTGTGGGGCCGGGAAGATCTCCCCGGCCCCACAGTCATGTCTGGATCAGTAGACGCTCACGCCGTAGCGGGAGAGTACTTCGGTGACGGGCTGGAAGTAGGTGGTGCCGCCGGAGGAGCAGTTGCCGGAGCCGCCGGAGGTGAGGCCGAGGGCCACCGAGCCGGCGAACAGTGCGCCGCCGGAGTCGCCGCCTTCCGCGCACACCGTGGTCCGGATCAGGCCGGAGACGGAACCCTCGGCGTAGTTCACCGTGGCGTTCGTCGCGGTCACCGAGCCGCTGTGCACACCGGTCGTGCTGCCACTGCGCTTGACCGCCTGGCCGACGTAGGCGTTGCCGGCGGACGTGATGTCCTGGGAAGAACCGTTGTAGAGGTCCACGGTCCCGGGGTGGTTCGTGTACGACGTGCTGTACTTCACGATCGCGTAGTCGTTACCCGGGAAGCTCGACCCGTACGTCGTGCCGAGCAGCGTGGTCTTGCTGGAGTTCGAGTACCAGCTGGATGCGATGTTCCCGCAGTGTCCTGCGGTCAGGAAGTAGTACGTGCTGCCGCTGCGCACGTTGAAGCCGAGCGAGCAGCGGTACTGCCCGCCGTAGATGGCGTCGCCGCCGGCGATGTACTTCGTCAGCTTGCCGGACATCTTCTCGAGCTTGATCCGGTCGCCGAACTGCTTGGTGACACTGGTGAGTTTCGACATCTTCGCGCCGGTGACGGTTTCGTCGTACGACACGATGATCCGGCCGTCTGGGTCGGTCTGCCACGCCGTACCCGGGATCGTCGCGTCCTTGACGAGCGTGGACGTGATCGCGGCGGCGGACAGGGTGGACGGGTTGACCGGTGCGGCCGAGGCCTGCGTTGCCAGAAGTCCGGCGGCGGCAAGCCCGGCCGCGGCCAGGACAGCGAGGGTACGGCGGAACGGGGACATGTTCATGGTTGATGCCTCCTCACGATGAGGACGCCTTCGGGGCGGGGCGTCCTTGACTCAACCGTGAGGTGTCCTACCCCACTATCTCCCTGAGTATTCAAACAAGTTCGGAGAGTAGGGGAAACCTCCGCTCAGTAGATGTAGACCCCGTACGCGTTGAGGGCTTCCACGACCGGCTGGAAGTAGGTCACGCCGCCCGAGGTGCAGTCGCCCGAGCCGCCGGAGGTCAGGCCGAAGGCCCACTGCCGGTAGAACAGCGGACCGCCCGAGTCGCCGGGCTCCGCGCACACGTTGGTGCGGATCAGGCCGGCCACGCGCCCGTCACCGTAGTTCACGACCGCGTTGAGCCCGGTCACGCGGCCGCTGTGCAGGCCGCTGGTGGCACCTGAGCGGTACACCAACTGGTTGAGACCCGGCGTCATCGCCCGGGTGATGTCCTGCGAGTGCCCGTTGTAGAGGTACACGCTGCCGCCCGGCACCTTCAGCGGGATGTCGGTGCGGTACACGACCAGGGCGTAGTCGTTCCACGGGTAGCTGGCGTGGTGGACCGCGCCCGTGAACACCTTGTGGCCCGGGTCCTGGTACCAGCGGGCCGCGTCGACACCGCAGTGACCGGCAGTGAGGAAGTAGTACTTGCCGCGTCGCTGCACGTTGAAGCCGACGCTGCACTTGTACTCGCCGCCGTACGTCGCCATGCCGCCGCTGATGTACTTCTGCAGCTTGCCGGGCAGCTTCTCAAGCTTGACGTTCGACCCGAGCTGCTTGGTCAGGCCGGTCAGCTTGCTCAGCTTCGTACCGGTGACCGTGGGGTCGTACGACACCAGCACGGTGCCGTCCGGCCGTGTCATCCACGCCGTACCAGGAGTGTGGATCTGGTCGTTCAGCGTCTTGGTGATCGCCTTGGCGGACAGGCGGGGCGGCTTCACCGGATCGGCCCCGGCCGGCACAGCGGCGGTGAGGGCGAGAGCGGCAGCCGCCACCATGGCCGCGGTTCGTCGGAGAGTTTTCATAGGATCAGCCTTCCGGGGCGTACGGCGCTGATGCGCGGTATGGCAGCAAGAGGACGGTTTCCCCACCCTAAAGGGCCGGGCGGTTCAGTCGAGGCGCAGGGAGTGCAGTACGAACGAGGCCAGTTCGCGGTACGCCTCGGCGTCGTTCAGCCCGGTACGGCGGGCGATGTCGCCGCGCTGGATCGCCTGCATCGTGTGCGCGATCATCTCGGCCGCGAATGCGATGTCGACCTGCCGGAACATCTTGTTGTTGATGCCGTCCTCGATCAGCGTCCGGACCCGCTCGGCGGCGATCCGGGTGTTCCGCTCGTACACCGACCGGGCCGGCGCGAAGGTCGCCACGTCGTCGAGGAAGGTCCGGCTGGCCGGCCGCAGGGCGTCCGCGACCGCGTTCAGGTACGCCGCGATCCGCCGGTCGTGCCGGGTCTGCCGGGCCACCGCCGACTCCACCTGCGCGGTGGCGTTCTTGAAGTAGTGCTTCACGACCTCGACGGCGAGCTGCTCCTTGCTCGGCGCCAGCGCGTAGAGGGTCGTCTTGCTGCAGCGCAGCTCGGCGGCCAGGTCGTCCAGGGTGAACCGGCTGAACCCCTGCTCGAGGAACAGGGACAGGAGTCGGTCGAGCAGCTCGGACTGCCGGCGGGTCCGCCGCCCCGGAACGACTGTTGTCATATCGAGACAGCATAGAACGATACTGAGTTGCGTGCTTCAGTATCGTTACGAGTATCATTTCGTCAGCTGTTGAGAGGGGTGCCTGATGGCTGTCGATCGTCTCCTGCCGGCTGACGAATCCGTTGACCTGCTCGCCCTGGTCCGCGACCTGTGCGAGCACGAGCTCACGCCGTACGCCGCTCAGGCGGAGGAGAGCGAGACCTTCCCGCGGGACGCGTTCCGGACGCTCGGTAAGGCCGGTCTGCTCGGCCTGCCCTATCCGGAGCAGTACGGCGGCGCCGAGCAGCCGTACGAGGTGTACCTGCAGATGCTCGAGGAGATCGCCGCTGCCTGGATGTCGGTCGGCGTCGGTGTCTCGGTGCACACGATGACCACCTACGCCCTGGCGACGTTCGGGACCGCCGAGCAGCGCCAGCGGCTGCTGCCGGACATGATCGGCGGCGAGCACCTCGGTGCGTACGCGCTGTCCGAGCCGCAGGCCGGCTCCGACATCAGCTCGATGACCACGCGGGCCGTCCGGGACGGCGACGACTACGTCCTGAACGGGACCAAGGCCTGGATCAGTCACGGCTCGCACGCCGACTTCTACACCACCTTCGCCCGGACCTCCGACGAGCGCACGCACGGGATCTCCGCGTTCCACGTGCCCGCGTCGGCCGAGGGGCTGAGCTTCGGCGCCCCGGAGCGGAAGATGGGCCTGACCGGGTCGACCACCACACTGGTCAACTACGACAACGTCCGGGTCCCGGCCGCGAACCTCATCGGCTCCGAAGGGCAGGGCATGCGGATCGCGCTGTCCGCGCTGGACTCCGGACGGCTCGGGATCGCCGCGTGTGCGATCGGCCTCGCGCAGGCGGCCCTCGAAGCAGCGGCGACGTACGCGAAGGAGCGACAGCAGTTCGGGCAGGCGATCGCGGAGTTCCAGGGCGTGCAGTTCCTGCTCGCCGACATGGCGACCGCGGTCGAGTCCGGGCGGTCGACGTACCTGCAGGCCGCACGCCGGCGTGACCTCGGTCGGCCGTTCACGCAGCAGGCGGCGATCGCGAAGCTGGTCTGCACCGACGCGGCGATGAAGGTGACCACGGACGCGGTGCAGGTGCTCGGTGGGTACGGTTACACCCGGGAGTTCCCGGTCGAACGCTACATGCGCGAGGCCAAGGTGACCCAGATCTTCGAAGGTACGAACCAGATCCAGCGGCTCGTGATCAGCCGCGACCTCATCAGGAGCGTGTGATGCAGTTCAGTCCGTCCGATGTCGCTCTCGTCACCGGTGGCGGTTCCGGGCTCGGAGAGGCGACCGTACGGCGGTTGGCCGCGGACGGACTGGGCGTCGTGATCGTCGACCTGCCGTCGTCCGCCGGCAAGGCGGTCGCGGACGAGCTGGGTGATCGGGTGGTGTTCGCGCCGACCGACGTCACCGACGAGACCGCGGTGACCGCCGCGCTCGACGCGGCGGAGGCGCTCGGCACGCTGCGGGTGGTGGTGAACTGCGCCGGCGTCGCCACCCCCGGCCGGGTCGTCGGGCGGAAGGGCGCGTTGCCGCTGGCAACGTTCCGGCAGGTGATCGAGATCAACCTGATCGGCACCTTCAACGTGCTCCGGCTGGCCGCCGAGCGGATGGTCGCGCTGGAGCCTTCTGCGGACGGTGACCGCGGCGTCGTGATCATGACCGCGTCGATCGCGGCGTACGACGGTCAGGTCGGGCAGGCGGCGTACGCGTCCAGCAAGGGCGGCATCGTCGCACTGACCCTGACCGCCGCCCGCGACCTCGCTGACAAGGGCATCCGGGTCGTCACGATCGCCCCCGGCACGATGGAGACCCCCATGCTCGCCGGCCTCCCCCAAGAAACCCGCACAGTCCTCGAACAACAGGTCCCCCATCCCTCCCGCCTCGGCAGGCCCTCCGAGTACGCCGCCCTCGTCCGCCACATCCTCGACAACCAACTCCTCAACGGCGAAACAATCCGCCTGGACGGCGCCCTCCGCATGCCACCCCGCTGATGCGCCCCCGCGCCCTGCTGCTGCGCGCCGGCTCACCGTTCGCGCAACTCTGGTTCCGGGTCCGCAAGCCCACGACGTTCGGCGTCAAGGCTCTGCTCCGACAAGCGGACGGCCGCTTCTTGGTCGTCCGCCACTCGTACGCCGACACCCGCCGCTGGGCACTACCGGGCGGCGGCTACAAACCAGCTCGCGAAACGCCGGCGCAGGCGGCTGCCCGTGAGATCCACGAGGAACTGGGCCTCGTCGTACCGCCCGATGCCTTCACCGTCCTCGACACCACCGTCACCACCCTCGAGGGCAAACACGACACCCTCACGATCCTTACCGCCAGTGTCCCCGGCGACGACGCGCTGACCCTGTCGCCTGAGATCGCCGAGGTGCGGTGGGTGAAAGACCTTCAGGAATTGGGGGATGCGCCCCTTTCCAAGTGGTTGCTTTCGGCCCTCATCGAATAGGTCTCGCTCCTTTCGGGGTCGGCCGAAAGGGGGTGCGGCTGCCGTGGTTCGACCGGCACTCTCGAAGTGTTCGAGCCAACCACGAAAGGTACGGATCATGAACATTCGCAGGGTTTTCTACAGTGTCCTGGCCGGCGGAGCGATCGCGGCGGGTGGCCTCGCCGTACCGGCGGCACAGGCGGTCGACGCTCCGGTGGCCACGACGACCTCGACAGCTGTTGCCGCCGACAACTGGGAGTACGTCGGTGACTTCTTCTGGCAGTCGGACTGCCACGCAGCCGGTGCCGCCGGCACCAAGTGGACGAAGTACAAGTGCATCAACGGCTCGGCTGTTCCGGGCGACGACTACGAGCTGTGGGTCGTCTACAAGTAGGTCCGGTCGAAGTTCGTGTCCGGGGTGGATCGGGGATCGCCCCGGACACGAACTCGAACCTCACAGCGCCGAGCTGAGCTTGAGCCAACAAACACCGTGCGCAGGGACGACGTGCACGCGCTCAGTAGTGGGTGTGCCGGTCCACAGGTCTTGCGACGGGGTGGGAAGTTCGGCAGGGAGCGGAACCTCTCGAGGCGCAGCGCCGGTCCAGAACAGTGCTGCGTAAGAGCAGTTGTCGCCTTGCGCGGTCCAGACGATCAGTTCCCCGTCGTCCAGTGGTTCGCGGATGATTTCGCGGCCGTCGTACGACGTGGTGAGCAGCTCGGCGAGGGCCGGGTTCTTCAACAGGGCAAGGGTTTCCGGGGATGTGCTGGGCAGGTCGCCGCCCATCATGAGCGGAGAGCGGGCCATGACCCAGAGGGTGAGCAGGGTCTTCTGTTCGTCGACGGTGAGGCGGCTGTCGCGGTCGTCGCCGCGTTCGGCGCGGATGCCGATGTGGCCGAGTGGCAGCATGTCCGCGTCCGCCCAGCCGCCGGGCTGCTGGAACGGCGCCCACCGTGCCAGTCGCGCGAACTGCGCGTGCACGTCCTCCCACCGGTCCCACAAGTCGTCGGAGATCCGCCAGAGCTGCGCATTGGCACGCAGATGCTCGACGTGATGCGTCGACAACCGCGTGCCGGGTGACAAGGACAGGACGATGTCCCGCCCGCTCCGTGCGATCGCCTGCGCGTACGCCGCGATCTCGCGATCGTGGTACGGCGCGAGCATGTCGTCCGCCTTCACGAAGTCCACACCCCACTCGGCGAACTGCGCGACCTGGGCGTCGTAGTACGCCTGCGCGCCGGGATGGTCATGGTTCAGCCCGAGATTGTCCGGGTTCCACGCGCAGACGTGATCGGAATCCGCGACCTCCCGCGCCGTCCACTGCGTCCCGTACACCGGCAGGTCGAGCTCGACCGCCCGCTTCGGGATGCCGCGCATGATGTGCAACCCGAACTTCAGCCCGAGCTCGTGCACCTTCGCCGCCAACGGCCCGAAGCCGGCGCCGTCCGCGGCCGAGGGGAACCGCAGCGGCGCCGGCAGTTGGCGGCCGTAGTCGTCCAGGACGACCGGTGCATTCTCGTTGTAGCCGTGCGATCGGGCGGTGGGGTCGTACCAGGCGATGTCCACGACGACCGTGTCCCACCCGAACGGCAGCAACTGGTCGTGCATCACCTGCGCGTTCGCGAGCACCTCGGCCTCGGTGACCGTCGTGCCGAAGCAGTCCCAGCTGTTCCACCCCATCGGCGGGGTCGGGGCGCTCACCATTCCGCGAAGGATCCGTCGTCGTGCCGTAGCACGGGTGATCGCCAGCGATGCGGCTCCGCGGCGGCTGCCCGTACGACGTCCTCGTTGACCTGGATGCCCAGCCCCGGACCGGTGGGGCGTTGCACATGCCCGTCGGTGAACGCGAAGACGTTCGGGTCGACCAGGTAGTCGAGCAGCGCGTTGCCGCCGCCGTACTCGATGCCGAGGCTCTGCTCCTGGATCAGGAAGTTCGGGATCGCGAAGTCGAGTTGCAGGCTCGCGGCCAGCGTGATCGGCCCGAGCGGGCAGTGCGGGGCGACGCTCACGTCGTACGCCTCGGCCATCGCGGCGATCCGGCGTACTTCGGAGATGCCGCCGGCGTGCGAGATGTCAGGCTGCGCGACCGCGATGCCGGTGGTCAGCACGTCGCGGAAGTCCCAGCGGGAGAACAGCCGCTCGCCGGTGGCGATCGGGATACTGGTCGATTCGGTGATCCGGCGCAGGTCGCGGGCGAACTCGGGCAGCACCGGCTCCTCGACGAACATCGGCAATAGCGGCTCGAGCAGGGGCAGGATCTGCCGCGTCGCCGCCGTACTGAACCGGCCGTGGAAATCGAGCGCGATGTCGATACCGTCACCGAGTGCGTCGCGCAACGCCTCGACCCGGCTCACCGCGGCCCGGAGCTGAGCAGGCGAGGGGATCGGCGGCAGCGCCTCGGACAGGTTGAGCTTGAGGGCCGTGAAGCCCTTCTCCACCTTGGCTTCGGCCTCGTCGACCAGCTGCGCGTTGTCGCGGCCGTGGACCCAGGTGTAGACGCGCGCCCGATCCCGGACCGGCCCGCCGAGCAACTCGTGCACAGGGACCTCGTGGTACCGACCCTTGATGTCCCACAGCGCCTGGTCGATCCCGGCGAGCGCACTCGACAGCACCGGACCGCCGCGGTAGAAGCCGCCCTTCGCCATCACCTGCCAGTGCTCCTCGATCCGCAGCGGATCCGCGCCGACCAAGTACTCCATCAGGGCCGCGACCGCGCCCTGGACCGCCTCGGCGCGGCCCTCGACGATCGGCTCACCCCACCCGCTGATCCCTTCGTCGGTGTCGATCCGCAGGAACTGCCACCGCGGCGCCACCAGGAACGTCTCGTATCCGACGATCTTCACACTGCCTCATTCGGTTGGCGGTCAGGGGCGGACAGGAGCGCGGCGACCAGTTGGTCGGTCTGGCGGAGCACCAGGGCGGCGGCGCCGGACGCACCGGCGCGGGCGCCGAGGTCGAGCTCGGCCGCGACGACGTCGACATCGCGGGTGAGTGCCATCGCCGTACGGCGCAGGGTGGCGCGGATCGGATCCAGGATCAGGTCGCCGGCCCGCGCGAGCTCGCCGCCGACGATGATCCGCTCCGGGTTCAGCAGGTTGCAGATGTTCGCGAGCACCCGCCCGGTCAGCTCACCGGCATCACGCAGCACCTGCAACGTTTCCGGCTGACCGTCGGCGGCGGCTGCGAGTAACTCCTCGAGACCGGCGTCCTCGCCGAGCACCGGCGCGAGAGCCGTGAGTACGGCGGGAAGCGACGCGTAGTGCACCAGGCAGCCGCGATTCCCGCACGGGCAGAGCGCACCGTTCGAGTCCGCCGACAGGTGGCCGATCTCGCCGCCGCCACCGCGGGCGCCGCCGTGATGAAGGTTGCCGTCGACAAGCAACCCGGACCCGATCCCGGTCGACAACCCGAGATAGAGCACGTCGCGGACGTCCCGCCCCGCGCCCCAGGTGAACTCGGCCACCGCCTCCAGCCGCGTGTTGTTCTCCACCAGCACCGGTACGTCGAGACGCCGGCCGAACTCCGCCGCGACGTTCACCCCCGCCCAGGCCTGACCGGGCAGCGACGGACCGACCACACCGGTCTGCAGGTCGAGCGGCCCGGGCACGCCGATCGCGACGCCGACCAGGTTGTCGCGACCGCGACCGGTCTGCTCCAGCAGGCCGTCGAGCAGCTCGATCCCGGCCGCGAGCCGCTCCTGCCACGGGGTGTCCCGACCCACGCGGACGCCGTCGCTGGCCAGCGTCTCGCCGGACAGGTCGGTGAGATGGCACCAGACGCGTTCGAGGGTGAAGTCGAGGCCGGAGGCCGCGCCGGCCGCCGGGTTGGCCCGCAGGAAGCCACGAGCCCGGCCGTCGACCTCGGACGCGTCGATACCGGCCCGCGCGACCTGGTCGCCGACCACCTCGATCACCACGCCGCCGGTGATCAGGTCGGCCACGATCGTCGACACCGTCGTCCGGGACACACCGCAGATCCGCGCCAGCTCCGCCCGGTGCAGTGCTCCGTGCTCCATCAGCGCGGACAGCATCCGTTCGGAGTTCGTGCGCCGCAGCGCTCGTAGAGATCCGGTGTCCTTGGCAGCCACGACGAAAAGTATTGACGAACTCCGAACCGCCGTCAACAAAACTGACAAACTGCGTTCACACTCTTGACACAAACGGCGAAGTGCTCGAACAATTCCTGCCACAGCCCGGGGACCACCCCGGGCCCGGCGACCGGACGAACGACATGGACGCTGAGCTCGACAACGCGCCGCTGGTGGTGGTGACCGGCGGACTGGGGCGCGTCGCCACGGTCGTACTGCCGTGGCTGCGCAAGCACTACAGGGTGCGGCTGATCGACAGCGCCGTACCGGCGCGGCGAACTGCCGGGCTCGTGCAGGCCGACCTGGGCGATCCAGAAGAGATCCGCGACGCCTTGGCCGGAGCTGACGCCGTCCTGCACCTGGCCGGGAACAGCAGTCCCTGGCAGACGTGGGACAGCGTGTACGCCGCCAACGTGTGGACGACCCAGGTTGTACTCGAGGCCGCCGCGGCGCACGCCGTACCGAAGCTGGTGCTGGCCAGTTCGCTGCACGCGCTGGGTGAGTACAACCGGCCGCAGTACTGGCCTGTCGATCCACGGCTCGACCCGCGCCCGTGTTGTCCGTACGGACTGGGCAAGGTCGTCCTGGAGGCACTCGGCCGGACCCATGCCGAGCGCACCGGTACATCGGTCACCTGCCTTCGTCTGGGACTGACCGGTTGGCCGCCGACCGAACGGCGCTACCTCGGGCAGTGGCTGTCCGACGACGACGCCGGCCGGCTTATGCTCGCCGCCCTGCAGGCGCGAGAGCGGTACGGCGTGCATTTCGGTGTGTCCGCGAACACCCGCAACTACTGGGACACCACCTCCGCCCGGCACGAGCTGGGCTATCGACCTGAAGACGACAGCGAAGCCCTGGCGGACCGGGCCGGCCCCTCCTCCGGCCCGGTCTGCCGGCTGTTCGACCCCGAGACATCCGATTGAGAGGCTGGCCATGACCACAACGAACGCAGGGCTCTCCCGCCGCCGGTTCCTGGCGCTCGGCAGCGCGGCCGCCGGCGGTGCGCTGGCGGTGGGCTGCTCACCCGCGTCCTCCACGAATACTCCGGCCGCCGCTCCCGGCACGGGCTCGGCCGCCAAGGGCACTGTGACCGTCATGTCGCAGTCGGGCGAGTTCGGCCCGAAGGAGGCGAAGGCCGCCGGGCAGGCGCTCGGTGTCACCGTGAAGACCGTCGAGTACGACCTGACCAAGCTGACCGCGATGCTGGCCAGCGGCAACCCGCCGGACGTGGTCCGGGGCATGGGTGCGCTCGACACGCCGTACCTGGTGGCGCGGCAGGTGGCGGAGAACCTGGATCCGTACTTCGCCAAGAGCACGCTGATCAAGGCCGACGACATCGACCCGGTCAACGACCTCTGGCGGTTCGACGGCGAGAAGCAGGGTAGTGGTCCGCGGTACGGTTTCGCAAAGGACTATTCGCAGGACTGCACGATCTGGTTCAACAGCGCGCTGTTCGACGCGGCGAAGGTGACCCATCCGAGTGCGACGACGCCGCTGCTGCTCGACGAGCTGCTCGACGAGGGCAAGCGCTTGGTGAAGCGGCAGGGCGCCAAGGTCAGCGTCTACGGCCTGAACCCGAACGGGCTGGGCCTGTTCACGCAGCTGAGCTGGCTGACAGACCTGGCCGGCGGGAAGCTGACGTCCGACGACCTGGCCTCTGTCGACTTCAGCAGCCCGGAGGCGCAGCGTGCGCTCACCTGGTACCTGGACTACGCGAAGGCGGGCATCGGGCCGACCGTGCTCAACCCCGACCCGAACGGCTGGGACGGCCCGACCTTCCAGGCCGGCCGGATGGCGGCCACGCTCAGCGGCTACTGGCTCGGTGGCCTGTTCGCCGGCGACCCGAAGTCCGCCAAGGTCGCGGGCTTCGCGCCGGCGCCGCAGTTCGACACCGGCCGGCGGATCAGTCCATGTTTCGGCGCGACCGGCTTGTGGATCCCCAAGGCGAGCAAGAACAAGGACGCCGCCTGGGCCGTGCTGGAGTGGTTCATGGCCGGCGACCCTGCCAAGGCGCGGGCGGCCGGCGGCTGGGGCATCCCACCACTCAAGTCGCTGCAGAAGCTGATGCCGCAGAAGCTGCCGTACCAGAAGCAGGCCTACGAGGTGCAGATGGCCGAGCAGCAGCACTTCTCGGTCACGTCCGTCACACCGTACGTCCGGCAGGACGCGATCAACGCGGTCATCACCCGGGAGTTGCCCAAGGCAATCAAGGGCTCGATGTCGGCCGGTCAGTTCGCCGATACGCTGAACTCGCAGATCAACGCGCAGCTCGCGGACGGAAAGAAGCGGTTGCGGTGAGCTCCGCTCTGACCGACGTACGGCGTTCCACCGTCGCGGAGGCCGCGGTCGAGCGCCCGGACCGGAAGAAGAAGCCGCCGACCCTGCGCAAGGCGCGCACCTTCTACCTGTTCGTCGCGCCGTGGGTTCTCGGGTTCGTGGGCCTGACCGTGTTCCCGCTCGGGTATGCGTTCTGGCTCAGCCTGACGGACTCCGACGGCCTGTCGCCCCGGACGCACTTCGTCGGCTTCCAGAACTACGTCGACATCTTCCACGACCCGCTGACCCTGAGCTCGCTCGCCAAGACCGGCATGTTCGCGCTCGTCACCGTTCCGTTGTCGATCCTGGCCGGGCTGCTCCTGGCGGTGATGGTGAACCAGCCGATCCGGGCGCGGGGGCTGTACCGGGCGCTGATCTATCTGCCGGCCGTGGTGCCGCCGGTCGGCGCGGCCCTGACGTTCCGGTTGATCTTCGACCGCGACGCCGGCGCGGCGAACGGCATCCTGAGCACCCTCGGTGCGAACCCGATCACCTGGCTGGTGGATCCGAACGTCCGCTATGTGCTGTATGCCCTGGTGCTGTGGGGCTGCGGCGGATCGATGATCATCTCGCTGGCGGGATTGCAGGACATTCCGCGGGAGCTGCTCGAGGCCGCGCAGGTCGACGGGGCGTCGTACTGGCAGTCGTTCACCAGGATCACCATCCCGCTGCTGTCGCCGGTGATTCTGTTCCAGGTGATCACCGGCATGATCGGTTCGCTGCAGTCGTTCGCGCCGTTGCTGTTGTCGTCAGGCTCGCTCAGCGGCGCCGGTGCGGTGCCTCAGGGCAACTACCTGTACATGATCCACGTCTTCGCCCAGTACTTCAGCGCCTCCCGCTTCGGCTACGCGTCGGCGATGTTGTGGCTGCTGTTCGCGGTGATCCTGCTCGTCACCCTGCTGATCATCAAGGTGAGCGCCCGGACCGTCTTCTATACCGTCGAACCGGAAGGGACCTCGAAATGACGCGGACCTACCGGTGGGCGCTGTCCCTCGTACTGCTGGCTGTCGTCCTGGTGATGATCAGCCCGATCCTGTGGCTGGTGTCGAGTTCGCTGAAGTCGTCGGCGGACATGGCGTCGTTCCCGCCGACCTGGTGGCCGTCGCAGCCGCGGTTCGAGAACTACACAGAGGCGATCACCAGCGTGAACTTCCTCGGCGCCGCGCAGAACTCGCTGACCATCGCGTTCATCAGCACGACGTTGACCACACTGAGCTCGGCCTGGGTCGGATTCGGGTTCGCGCGGCTGACCGCGCCCGGCAAGAAGCAGTTGTTCGTCGTGCTGCTCGCGACGATGATGTTGCCGGGGATCGTCACACTCGTTCCGACGTACCTGATCTTCGCGAAGCTGCACATGGTCAACACGTACTGGCCGTGGGTCGCGTGGGGGCTGGGTGGCAGCGCGTTCCTGATCTTCCTGTTCCGGCAGTTCTTCGCCGGTATCCCGCGGGAGATGGAGGAGGCCGCGATCATCGACGGCTGCGGGTACGTCGGGATCTTCTGGCGGATCTTCCTGCCGCAGTCCTGGCCGGTGATCGCGGCCAGCGTGATCCTTTCCTTCACGCACGCCTGGGGTGACTTCGTCGGCCCGGCCATGTTCCTCAGCCAGGACAGCACGACCCTGGCTGTGGCGATGGCCACCGGCTACGTCAACGACAAGGGTCTCCCGATGAACAACCTGGTCGCCGCCGGTGCCGTCATGTATGTCCTCCCCGTCCTGATCCTCTTCCTGTTCATGCAACGCCGCTTCGTCAGCGGCTTCTCGACGTCAGGGATCAAATGATGAGACTACGAATCATCACCGCTGCCGTGCTGTTGCTCGCGGCAAGCCTCACCATCGTCCCCGTCCAAGCACAGGCGACGAGTCCCACGTGTGCCTCCGCGCCGCAGCAACCTGCTGGGATGCGGTTGAGTTGGCATGACGAGTTCGGTGGGGAGGCGTTGGACCGGCGGTCGTGGAGCACGGTGATGGACTTCCCCGGACGGGCGGGCGGGCATTTCCACAACACGTCGTACGGGAGTTACGCCGTCGACGAGAACGTTGTGCTGTCCGACGGGAAGTTGCGGCTGGTGACCGACAACAAGCCGGTGGTCGGCACGGATCCGGCCGGGACCTACCAGTACACCGAGGGGTTCATCTCCTCGCACGACAAGTTCTTCCAGACGTACGGGTACTGGGAGATCTGCGCGAAGTTCCCGGCCGGCAAGGGGTTGTGGCCGGCGTTCTGGCTGATTCCGCAGGACCGCAGCTGGCCGCCGGAGATCGACGTCGCCGAATGGTTCGGGAGTATCGAGAGCATGCACAGCGGCCTGGCGTCGGGCACCTGGCCGGACGTCCGCTGGGACAGCCATTGGGCGACCGGACTCAATCCCACGACCGGCTGGCACACGTACGGCGTGCTGTGGTCACCCGGCCGCATCACCTTCACCGTCGACGGCAGACCAACCTCGACGATCACCGGCGCCCAGGTCCCCGACAAACCGATGTACGTCGTCCTCAACAGCGGCACCTGGGCCAACCCCGACCGCGGCGGCCCACCCGACGCCACCACCCCGTTCCCCAACTCCTTCGACATCGACTACGTCCGGGCCTATCAGTCGAAATAGCCCTGTGGACAAGGGCAGATCCGGATCGAAACACCCGTACCTTCTCTGGCGACCACAACGAAGGGTGGGTGTCAGACAAATATGTACTATTCTGAGGCCATGGCTGAAGTTCCGATCCGGATGTTGAACCAGGAGACGGCCCGGGTGCTGGCCCGGGTCAAGCAGGGCGAGGAGATCGACATCACCGAACGCGGCGTGGTCGTCGCGCGACTGGTGCCAGCTGAGGCATCGCCAACGGCGTGGCTGCTCGCCACAGGGAGTTTCCGGCCGGCTCGGCTGACTAGAGCCTTCTCACGACCGAAGGGCGAGGTGCGGACCGATCACGAGGCCGGTGCACTCTTGGAGCAGATGCGTGACGAGGAGCGCTACTGATGATTTACCTGGACACAGCGGCGTTGGTGAAGCTCGTCCGACGTGAGGCCGCGTCGGACGAGCTCGTCGATTGGCTCAACGAGCAAGTCGATCGGATCTTCGTCTCGTCGGCTTTGGTGGAGGTGGAATTGCCTCGTGCCCTCCGGCGATCTGAGCCGGCCCTTCTCACATCCGCCCCATCCGTCCTGGCCCACGTTTCCGTGTATGACGTCGACGAGACGGTGCGCAGCACTGCGGCCTCCTATCAGGACCCGTGGATCCGCTCGCTGGACTCGATCCACCTCGCGACGGCGGACGCCGTGCTGGGCGACGATCTCACTGCCTTCGTCACCTACGACCGTCGGCTCCTGGCCACCGCGAAGGCGATCGGGCTGCCCGTCGTCAGCCCTGGGATGTCGTGAGGTTCAGCGTTCACCGCGGTGAGGGAGTGAGGGGACCGGCTGGGTCGAAGAGGTCGCTGGGTTGGTTGGGGTGATGGACGCCCTGCCTGATCAGGTCGAGGGTGATGGCGTCGGCGCGGCGTTGGGTGGTGCCGTCGTCGGTCGGGAAGGAGTGGTCCACGGTGCAGTAGTCGGCGATGAGCCACACCGGGTAGGACTTCTCGCGGCCGTGCAGCGTGACGACGTAGGTCCGTTGGTCGGGCTGCCTGCACCCCTCGAAACGGGCCGGCTGTGGACCTTCTGGTGAGGCGTTGACTCGCTGCGCGAACGCCCCGGCGGGCTTGGCGGCGAGCCGGGATCCCGAGACCAGCGAGCCATGCCAGTACTCACAGATGTTGGCCGACGTGATCGTGTCCTTCGCATTCAGGCCTGTGCCCCTCGGTCCGAGGTCGGTCGGCGAGCAGCCGTAGTAGTCCGTGCCGGTGATCGGGCGGGCCGAGTCCAGAATGCGGCGGCGGAGCGCGTCGTCCTGGGTCAGCACGCTGATCTTGGTGCCGCCGACCAGTCGGGTCTCCTCGGTCCAGCCGGCGTCGTACTGCTTGGTCCCAGGCGCCTGGACGTCGTTGAACCACAGGTACGGCGCACGCCGCCCCAGCGGGAGTACGGCGTCCTCGCACGTGTAGGAGCTCTTCCCAAGCCAGTCGTTGAACCGTCCGATGGTGGGGAGCGCAGCATTGCCGAACGTCGTACAAGGTGCCGGCCCGGAGATGTACTGCGTCCACGAGTCCGGGACCTGGACCTGCGCGGTCTTGTACGACTCCCAGTGCCAGCCGGACTCGGGTGTGCCGGGCCGGGCGACCTGCGGGTCGGTTCGGAGTTCGCCCGTGAGCGAGTGGCTCGCGGTGATCGCGGTCGCGACGGCCGCGCAGGCCAGCACGGCCGCCCCGATGGTGCGACCGGTACGGCGGCGGCGCAGGTGGTGATGGACAGTCGACAGCAGGTGCTCGTCCGAGGGCGCGTCCACCGCGTGCTTCGACAGGCTTTCCACGATCAGGTCTTCGGTAGCGTCCATCTCAGGTGGCCTCCTCGGCCGTGGTCAGCGTGGTCCGCAGAGTGGCCAGCGCCCGATGAATCTGCGAGCGGACAGTGGCGGGCGAGCAGTCGAGGATTCCGGCGATCTCGGCGTCGGGCAGGTCCTCGTAGTACCGCAGGATGACGGCGGCTCGTTGCTTGGTCGGCAACGTCGCACAAAGCGTCCAGACCGCGTCGTGCTCCGCCTGGGCGTCGGCATGATCGGGCCGGGAAGCTGTCTGTACCGGATCCGCGGTGGGCGTCTCGCGCCGGAGGAACCGGCGCCAGCGGGAGATGTCGGCGTTCACGATCGACCGGCGGACGTACGCCTCGGGATCCTGACCGCGGCAGATCCGGGCCCACCGTGAGTACGCGGCGAGCAGCGCGTCCTGCACGGCCTCCTCGGCGCGCGCGTGGTCGCGGGTGAGCAGGTAGGCGAACCGCAACAGCGCGGCCCCCCGCTGCGCCACCCACTCGTCGAACTCCGGCGTCTCCATCCGGCACCTCCCACACCCACATCACGCCGGCGAGGCCCGGAACGTTGCAGGGGGGTCAGTCAGGTTCGGGAAGCGTCGGTGTCGGCAGCGCCAGTTTCTCGTCCGGCTTCGCGGCCAGTACGTCGTTCACGTACGAGCGGGCCGCCTCCAACGTGTCGACCTCGTGCCCGGCCTGCTCCGACAGGAACCACCGGTGCTCGAGCACCTCGTGGAACACCTCGGCGGGCTCGAGCTTCCCGCGCAGGTTGCGCGGGACCGACTGCACGACAGGCTCGAAGACCTCGGTCAGCCACTGGTGGGCGACGATCTCCTCGTCCTCGTTCTGCTGGTCGGTCGAGGCGGCGAACGAGTCCAGGTCGTTCAGCAGCCGGCGAGCCTGGTTCTCCTCGACGTCCAGCCCGGTCAGTCGCAGCAGCCGCCGGGAGTGGTGACCGGCGTCGACGACCTTCGGCTGGATCCGGACCTGGCTGCCGTCCCAGTCGGTGATGATGTCGATCTCCGCGACGTCGAAGCCGAGCTCGTTCAGCCGCCGGATCCGGGTGTCCAGCCGGTGCATCTCGTCGTTCGCGAACTCCTCCGGTGCGGTCAGCTCGGCCCAGAGCGCCTCGTACCGCTTCTGGATCGACTCGACCGTCTCCTGCGGGTCGATCGCCTCGTCGAGCAGGCCGCCCTCCTGCAGGTCGAGGAGCTCACCGAACAGATTGATCTCCGCGGTGTAGAGGTCGTGTGCCCGCTGCCCGTCGGAGATGTCCTGGTGCAGCTCACCGGTCTCGGCGTCCACCAGGTACGCCGCGAACGCGCCGGCGTCCCGGCGGAACAAGGTGTTGGACAGCGAGCAGTCGCCCCAGAAGAACCCGTTCAGGTGCAGCCGGACGATCAGCGCGACGAGCGCGTCGATCAGACGGTTGACCGTGTCGGGCCGCAGGGTGCTGGAGAACAGGGCGCGATACGGCAGCGAGAACTGCAGGTGCCGGGTGATCAGGATCGAGTCGATCGGCTCGCCGTTGCGGTCGACCCGATCGGTGATCACGCCGACGGGCTCGACGGACGGCGTCTCCAGTCGCTCGAGGTCGCGGAGCAGGCGGTACTCGTGCATCGCCAGGTGCTCGAGGACCTCTTTGATCGCGTACACGCTGCCGTTGACCCGGACGAAGCGGACGACGTGCCGCGAGATACCGCGCGGCAGCGCGACCAGCTGATCTTCGGGCCAGTCCTCCAGCGGGATGTCCCACGGGAGCGACAGCAGACCGGTGTCCGGGCGGGTGGCGACGAATCGAGGCACGGCTCCCAGTGTGTCAGGAATCCCGAGAGGGTGCCTGAGGGTTCAGTCAGATACGCAAGTGCTTGCAAGTTCTTGCGTGAATAGGCGTAGAGTTTGCGTCATGACACGACGACTTGCAGAGGTGGCCAAGAAGGTCGGGGTCAGTGAAGCCACGGTGAGCCGGGTGCTGAACGGGAAGCCCGGTGTGTCCGAGGCGACCCGGGAAGCCGTCCTGACCGCGCTCGACGTGCTCGGGTACGAGCGGCCCACGCAGCTCCGGGGTGATCGCGCCCGGCTGGTCGGGCTGGTGCTGCCCGAGTTGCAGAACCCGATCTTCCCGGCGTTCGCCGAGGTCGTCGGCGGAGCGCTCGCGCAGCAAGGTTTCACGTCCTTGCTCTGCACCCGCACGGTCGGCGGTGTGTCCGAGGCCGACTACGTGGACCTGCTCCTCCAGCAGCAGGTGTCCGGGGTCGTGTTCGCCGGCGGGTTCTACGCGCAGGCGGACGCGCCGCACGGTCACTACGAGCTGATCCAGGAGCGGAAGCTGCCGACCGTACTGGTGAACGCGGCCGTCGATCACCTCGGCTTCCCGCAGGTCTCGTCGGACGACTACGTCGCCGCGGAGATGGCGATCGGCCACCTGCGCGCCCTTGGCCATCGGCGGATCGGGATGGTTCTCGGCCCACGCGACCACATCCCGTCGCGGCGGAAGCTGGAGGCGTTCATGGCCGCTGAGGAGGCGGATCCGGGGCTGGTCGAGCACACGATGTTCTCGCTCGAGGGCGGGCATGCGGCCGCGACCAAGCTGGTGAACTCCGGTGTCACCGGTATCGTCTGCGCCAGCGACATCCTCGCCCTCGGTGCCATCCGCGCCGTACGCCGGGCCGGCCTGAGCGTCCCCGACGAGGTCTCGGTAATTGGGTACGACGACTCCGCGATGATGAACTGCACCGATCCGCCGCTGACCACCGTCCGGCAACCGATCGACGCGATGGGACGCGCCGCCGTCGACATGCTGGTCGCCCTGATCGAACGCGCCGTCGTCCCCGCCGACGAGCTTCTCTTCGAGCCCGAGCTCGTCGTCCGCGCCTCCACCGCACGGGCGCGCATCTAGTCCACGCCGTACCGAGCAGCCGCTGACCGATGAGGTCGGCGGCTGCTGTCGTTTGTCCTCCGGCAGGCAATCTCCCACATGCAGTCATGTTTTTGCAATCATAGATCGAAGTATTGCGTTCATGCGTCCAGTTCCCTACGGTGTCGGCACCAGGAAAGGGAGAGGGTGGAGATGACCACAACGCGCCGCGGGCTCAGCCTGCTGTTGGTGATGGGACTCGGGCTGGTGGCCGCGTCCTGCGGATCGGACGACAAGAAATCGGCGGGGGCGGCCGACGGTCCGGTCACGATCACGGTCGGCTGCGAGCCGCCGAAGAGCAACCCGAAGGAACGCGAGGCCTGGGAGGCCGATGTCGCCGCGTTCCAGAAGGCGCACCCGAACATCACGGTCGAGGGCAAGGACGCGTTCCCCTGCATCAACCCGGACACCTTCCAGGCGAAGCTGGCCGGCGGGACGCAGGAAGACGTCTTCTACGTCTACTACACCGACGTCCGGAAGATCATCGAGAAGAAGCAGGCCGCGGACATCAGCCAGTACGTCGGCAGCGTGAAGCCGGTGAACGACCTGCGCAAGGACGTGATGAGCGTCTTCAAGGACGGCGACAAGACGTACGGCCTGCCGCGGAACAACTACAACATGGGCCTGGTCTACAACCGGAAGCTGTTCACCCAGGCCGGTCTCGACCCGGCCAACCCGCCCAAGACCTGGGAGGAGGTCCGCGCGGCCGCCAAGAAGATCGCCGCGCTCGGTCCGGGGTACGTCGGCTTCGGTGAGTACTCGGCCGGCAACACCGGCGGCTGGCACTTCGCCGCGGAGCTGTACGCACGCGGCGGGTCAATGGTCAGCGACGACGGGAAGACCGCCGCGTTCAAGAGCGACGAAGGCAAGGCGGTCCTCGAGAACCTGAAGAAGATGCGCTGGGACGACAACTCCATGGGCAGCAAGCAGCTGCTGCAGTGGGAGGACCTGATGCGCATGATGGGCGGCGGCAAGCTCGGCATGATGATCGGTGCGCCGGACGTCGTGCAATCGGTGAACAACGACTTCAAGGGCAAGTTCGACGACTACGGCGTCACCGCCGTACCGGAGTCGAACGGGAACTCGTCGCTGAGTGGCGGCGACGGGTACATGTTCAACCCGAAGGCGTCGCCGGAGAAGATCAAGGCGGGCCTGCTGTGGCTCGAGTTCCACGAGCTGACGCCTGGCCAGGGCCAGTTCAACTACGCGCGGTCGAAGGCGCAGGGCCGCCCGGTCGGGCTGCCGATCCCGGACCTGTACGGCGACAGTGACCCGGGCAACGAGATCAACGCGCTGCGCAAGCAGTACGCGACGGTCCCGGTCGACAACTTCACGCCGTACGTCGAGGCGCAGGGCGGCATCACCAACAAGCTCGAACCCCCGAAGGCGCAGGAGCTGTACGCCGTGCTCGACGTGGCGATGTCCGCGGTGCTGACCCGCAAGGACGCCGACATCGACAAGCTGCTGAGCGACGCGGAGTCCAAGGCCAACAAGATCCTGGCGAAGAACACCTGATGGTCGACGACATCACAACAAACACCCGCCGTCCCCGCTCCGCGGGGACGGCGGGTGGTGGGGGAGACGAGACGGCGGTCGAAGTGCAGGCGCCGAGCGGTGGGAGACGCCGTGGAGCGGCGGGTGGTGGGGGAGACGAGACGGCGGTCGAAGTGCAGGCGCCGAGCGGTGGCGGACGCCGTGGAGCGGCGGGTGGTGGGGGAGACGAGAAGCCGCCGAGCGGTGGGCGGCGCCGCGGGGCGGCGGGTCGGCCTGGCGGCCGCGGGCCGCTGCCGAGGGAGTCGAACGGCTCTGATGATCTGCTCCTCCCCGACGGCACGGGTGCGCTGCGGAGGGCAGTGGGGCGAAACCTCACGGCGTACGGGTTCCTGTGCGCCGCCCTGATCTGTTTCGCGTTGTTCTCCTGGTATCCGATGATCCGGGAGATCGTGCTGAGCTTCCAGCAGAACAACTTCGTCGACCCAGGCGAGTGGGTCGGGTTCGACAACTTCCGCGCGGTGATCGCGGACCCGGCGTTCCGGTCCGCGTGGCTGAACACTGCGGCGTTCAGCGGGCTCGCACTGGTGATCGGGTACGCCGTACCGTTCGTGCTCGCCGTGGTGCTCAACGAGCTGAAGCACGCGAAGGCGTACCTGCGCTTCGTCGTCTACCTGCCCGTGATGCTCCCACCAGCGGTCGCCGTACTGCTGTTCAAGTGGTTCTACGACCCCGGAGCCGGCCTGTTCAACCAAGCGCTCGACGCGGTGCATCTTCCGCCGTTGAGCTGGCTGGACTCGACGAGTACGGCGCTCGTCAGCCTGGTGATCGTGTCGACGTGGATGAACCTCGGCACCGGGACGCTGATCTACCTCGCCGCCTTGCAGAGCATCCCCGGCGAGCTGTACGAGTCGGCCGAGCTCGACGGAGCGGGCCTGTTCAAGCGGGTCTGGCACGTGACGATCCCGCAGACCAAGTTGATCCTGCTGGTGATGCTGCTCCTGCAGGTCGTCGCCACGATGCAGGTCTTCATCGAGCCGTACCTGCTGACCGGCGGCGGCCCGGAGAACGCGACCGTCACGGTCGCCTACCTGATGTACCAGTACGCGTTCAACTTCGGTGACTTCGGCGGCGGCTCCGCTCTCGGTCTGATGCTGATGATCGTCCTACTGGTCTTCTCCACGATCTACCTGCGCGTGTCCCGCGATGAGGCCGAGCGATGAGAACCCTGGTGTCACCCCTCGCACTCCGCACGCCGCACGGCCGGATCATGTACTGGACGATCCTGACGATCACAATCGTCGGCTTCACCGGCGCATTCGTCTTCCCCTTCTACTGGATGGTGAGCGGCGCGCTCAAGTCGCCGGACGAACTCGCGCAGATCCCACCCAGCTTCTTCCCGAAGTCGGTCGACTTCAGCGTCTACAAAGAGGCCTGGGACCAGCTCCAGCTGAGCGTGTTCCTCAAGAACACTGCCGTGTACGCCGGTGGCGCGTGGCTGTTCACGCTGGCAGTCGACGTGTCGGCGGCGTACGCGCTGTCGAAACTGCGGCCCGTTCTCGGCAAGCTCGTGCTCGGCGCGATGCTGGCGACGTTGATGATCCCGCCGATGGTCCTGCTGCTGCCGACGTACCTGGTGGCGAAGGACCTTCCGATCCTGCACGTCGACCTGCTGAACACGCCCTGGGCGATCTGGTTGCCGGCGGCAGCGAACGGGTTCTTCGTGTTCCTGCTCAAGCGGTTCTTCGACTCGATCCCGAAGGAGCTGCTCGAAGCGGCCGAGATCGACGGCGCGTCACCGCTGCGGATCCTCTGGTCGATCGTGCTGCCGGTGTCGCGGCCGATCATCGGGGTGGTGTCGATCCTGTCCGTGGTCACGGTCTGGAAGGACTTCGTCTGGCCGCTGCTGGTGCTGCCGGAGACGGACAAGATGTCGATCAGCGTCGGCATCGCGTCGCTGTCGGCCCAGATGCCGCAGAACGTCCTGATCGCGTCGCTGGTGATCGCCAGCCTGCCGACGATCCTCGTGTTTTTCGTGTTCCAGCGCAGCATCATGGCCGGGCTGACGGCCGGAAGCCTGAAAGGTTAGGGAGATTCGATGGCCGACGAATGGTGGCGTGGAGCTGCGATCTACCAGGTGTACCTGCGGAGTTTCGCGGACGGCAACGACGACGGCATCGGCGACCTCGCCGGTCTGTGCGCGAAGCTGCCGTACCTGGCGGAGCTCGGGATCGACGCGATCTGGCTGAACCCGTGGTACCCGTCACCGATGGCCGACGGCGGGTACGACGTCGCCGACTACCGCGCGATCGACCCGGCGTTCGGCACCCTCGCCGAGGCGGAGGCGTACATCGCGGAGGCGCACGCCCTGAACATCCGGACGATCATCGACATCGTGCCGAATCATGGGTCGAACCAACAGGACTGGTTCGTTCAGGCGCTGCGGGCCGGTCCAGGATCCCCCGAGCGTGAGCGGTTCCTGTTCCGGCCGGGCCGGGGTGACGGGCCACCCAACGACTGGCAGTCGATCTTCAACGGACCGGCCTGGTCGCAGGTCGAGGACGGCGAGTGGTACCTGCACCTGTTCGCCCCGGAGCAGCCCGACTTCAACTGGCGCAACCCCGAGGTCGTCGAGGAGTTCCACGACATCCTCCGGTTCTGGCTGGACCGCGGCGTCGACGGGATCCGGATCGACAGCGCCGCCGTACTGTTCAAGGACCTGGACAGTGCCGAGGAGTCGTACACCGACCACGACGAGGTGCACGAGGTGTATCGCGGCTGGCGGCGGATCTCCGACTCCTATGACGACCGGTTCTTCGTCGGTGAGATGTGGATGCCGGACCAGGAACGGTTCGCGCTGTACCTGCGACCGGACGAGATGCAGACCGCGTTCAACTTCGACTTCCTGTCCCGCCCTTGGGAAGCCGCGGAACTGAAGGCGTCGATCGACCTCACGCTGTCCACCCATGTCCCGATCGGCGCACCGCCGACCTGGGTCCTGTCGAACCATGACGTCACGCGACCGGTCACGAAGTACGGGCGCGCGGACACGTCCTTCTCGCACCAGGACCGCAAGCACGGGATGCGGACCGATCTCGTGCTCGGCGAACGTCGCGCGCGGGCGGCGGCCCTGTTGGCGATGGCGCTGCCGGGTGGTCTGTACGTCTACCAGGGCGAGGAACTCGGGCTGCCCGAAGTGGAGGATCTGCCCGACGAGCTGCTGCAGGACCCGATCTTCACCCGCTCGAAGGGCGCCGACCGCGGCCGAGATGGTTGCCGTGTGCCCCTACCGTGGTCCGGCAAGGAGCCGCCGTTCGGTTTCGGCAGCGGTACGCCGTGGCTCCCGCAACCACGTGACTGGAAGAACCTCACTGTCGAGTCCCAGTACGACGACCAGAACTCGATGCTCACCCTCTACCGCACCGGCCTTCACCTCCGCCGCACCCTCCTGGGCGACGGCGCACTGACCTGGCTCGACTCACCGCCCGACGTCCTCACATTCCAGCGCGAGAACCTCACCTGCATCACCAACCTGAGCCACATCGCCGTACCCATCCCTCCCCACGAGAAGGTCCTGCTGAGCAGCATCCCCTTGGACAACGGCGCGCTCCCACCGGACGCCACCGCCTGGGTCCGGTGAACAAGAAAGTGGGGGCCTCGGACAAGGCCCCCACTTCTCAGCTGAGCGGACGGAATCTCCGCAGTCGCAGGCTGTTGGACACCACGAACACTGAGCTGAACGCCATCGCAGCACCCGCGAGCATGGGGTTCAGCAACCCGGCAGCTGCCAGCGGAAGGGCCGCCACGTTGTAGGCGAAAGCCCAGAACAGGTTGCCCTTGATCGTGCGGAGCGTGCTGCGGGACAGCCGGATGGCGTCCGCGGCCGCGCGCAGATCGCCGCGCACCAGCGTCAGGTCACTTGCCTCGATCGCCACATCGGTGCCCGTACCCATGCTCAGCCCGAGATCAGCCTGAGCAAGGGCGGCCGCGTCGTTGACGCCGTCTCCGACCATCGCGACCACGCGACCCTCGTCCTGCAGCTTCTTCACCGCGTCGACCTTGCCGGCCGGCAAGACCTCGGCGATCACCTCGTCGATCCCGACCTCGGCGGCGACCTTCATCGCCACGGCTTCGTTGTCCCCGGTCAGCAGCACCGGCCGCAGGCCCAAAGACTTCAGCTGAACGATCGCCTCCACGGACGTGGGCTTCACCGTGTCCGCGACGACCAGCACAGCCCGCGCCTGCCCGTCCCAGCCGACTGCGACCGCCGTACTGCCCTCGGCCTCGGCGTGCTCCTTCGCATGCGCGAGCTCCTCCGGCAGGTACTGGCTCCACTCCTCCAGCAACTTCGTCCGGCCGACGAGTACAGCGTGCCCGTCGACGATCCCCTGCACACCAAGGCCTTCGACGTTCCCGAAGTCCTCGACCTCCGGCAGCTTCCCCGCCTCCGAGGCGGCCCGCGCCACGGCCTGCGCGATCGGGTGCTCGCTCGAGTGCTCGAGCGCCCCGGCCAACCGCAGTACCTCGGCCCGGTCCTGATCCGGAGCAAGCAGTACGTCGACCAATTCCATCCGGCCCGTGGTGACAGTTCCCGTCTTGTCCAGTACGACGGTGTCGACCCGCCGCGTGGACTCGAGCACCTCCGGACCCTTGATCAGGATGCCCAGCTGAGCGCCCCGGCCCGTCCCGACCATCAACGCGGTCGGCGTGGCCAGACCCAAGGCACACGGGCAAGCGATGATCAGTACGGCGACCGCGGCCGTGAACGCGACCTCCAGCGGCGAACCGTTGCCCAGCCAGAAACCTAGCGTTGCCAGCGCCAGCCCGATCACGATCGGCACGAAGATCCCGGACACCTTGTCGGCCAGCCGCTGTACGGCGGCCTTCCCGTTCTGGGCGTCCTCGACCAGCCGCGCCATCTGCGCCAGCTGCGTGTCCGAACCGACGCGAGTCGCCCGCACCACCAGCCGGCCACCCGCATTGACGGTGGCACCAACGACCGCGTCGCCGGGAGCCACCTCGACCGGCACGGACTCGCCGGTCAGCATCGACGCGTCGACCGCGCTGCTGCCGGTTACGACCGCGCCGTCTGTGGCGATCTTCTCGCCCGGCCGGACGACGAACTCGTCACCCACGACGAGCTGGTCGGCCGGGATGCGGGTCTCGGTCCCGTTGCGCAGGACGGCGACGTCCTTCGCTCCGAGCTCGAGCAGGGCGCGCAACGCGGCCCCCGAGCGGCGCTTCGCCCGAGCCTCGAAGTACCGGCCGGCCAGGATGAACGTCGTGACGCCGGCCGCGACCTCGAGGTAGATCTCCTCCGCGCCACTCCCGCGGGACGGGATCAACGTGAACGGCATCTTCATCCCGGGCTCACCGGCCGAGCCGAGGAACAGGGCGTACAGCGACCACAGGAACGCGCTCACCACGCCCAGCGAGATGAGCGTGTCCATGGTGGCGGCGCCGTGCCGCAGGTTCGTCCAGGCGGCCTTGTGGAACGGCCACGCCGCCCACGTCACCACCGGGAACGCCAGCGTCAGCGACGCCCACTGCCACGACTCGAACTGCAGCGCCGGGATCATCCCGAACGCGATCACCGGGACCGCGAGCACGATGCTCGCGATCAGCCGCTCCCGCAGGGGTTTCAGCTCGTCCGGCTCCTCCGCCGACGGTTCGACCGCCGGCGTCGGAAGACTCGCGGTGTACCCGGTCTTCTCGACCGTGGCGACCAGGTCGTCGGTGGAGATGCCATCCGCGTACGTCACCTTCGCCTTCTCGGTGGCGTAGTTGACGGTCGCGGTGACGCCGTCCATCCGGTTCAGCTTCTTCTCCACCCGGGCGGCGCACGAGGCGCACGTCATACCACCGATGATGAGTTCGACGGACTGACCGGGCTCGGTGCTGGTCATGATGATGTGCCTCCTCTCAGTGGCCGTGGGGCGTTTCGGCGTGCCCGGGGGTTGTCGTAGCAGTCGGTAGGGCGGTCGGCGGGACGATCGCGGTCCCGGTGGAGCTCACCTTCACGGTGAACTCGGCGGTGTGGACCTTGCCCGCGTGCTGGAAGTCCAGGAACAGGCTGTACGTACTGGCGGTCGGGAAGGTCGTGGCGAACGTGATCCCCGGCCCGCCCTTCATCCCCGCCGTCGCTTCCTGCGCCGGATGGGTGTGGAGGTAGGCGAGGTCCCCGCTGCGTAGCGAGACCAGGTGCCCGAAGGCGCCGAGGTACGGCTGCAGGTCGGTGACGGGCTTGCCGCCCCGGCTGATCGTGAACGTCAGCTCCGACTCCTTACCGGCGATCGGGGTGCCCTGCAGTGTCACGTCGTACCCGTCGAAGCTGTAGACGCTCGCCGGTTCGGCGACCGGGACCGGGACGTACAGACCGGTGACGTTCACATCCGTGCCGAGGGTGATCGTGCTGTCGTGGCCCGCCGGCTGGAAGTCGGCGTACAGCCGCCAGGTCCCGCCGGCAGTGAACGTGAACGGGATGGTCCACGTCCCGTCCGCCGCCAGCGTGGGGTGCACGTGGTGGAACCCGGACAGATCCCGGCGGACCACGATCAGGTGCAGGTCCTTCTCGTGGGTCTTCGTGTACTTCGTGACCGGTCTGCCGTCCGGTCCTTGGATCGTGAAGCGCAACTCGGTCTGCGTGCCGCTGGTGAAGAACGTCTTCGCCGGCGCGAACGTGTAGCCCGCGTCGGACACCGCCAGTCCGGGCAGTTGCCCGGCCGACTCGTGTCCACCGTGCTCCGAGGTGCCTGCAGTCTGCTCCATGCCACCCATCTCCTCTCCGTGGGCCGGTGCCGCGGAGGTTTCGTCGGCCGCCGCGATCGGATCGATCGCGGAGCCGATGCCGTACGCCGCCCCGAAGGCCAGCACCACCGCACCGGCGAACGCGCCGAGCCGGAGCGCGACGGCCCGGCTCACGACGCCGCCAGTTCGTAGCCCGCCTCGTCGACGGCGTCGCGGACGGCGGCCTCGTCGAGAGCGGACTCACTCGTCACGTGCACCGCGGAGGTGCCACCCGCGACGAGGTCGATCTTCACGTCCTGGACACCGACGAGCTTGCTCAGCTCCTCGGTGACAGCCGAAGTGCAGTGGGCGCAGGTCATACCGGAGACGGAGTACGTCGTAGTGGTGCTCATATCGATGCTCCTTGCTCGAAACGGGGTGATCGCTGGAGATGCTTCAGCTGGACGAAGGTGGTTCAGCTGGACGAATGGTTCAGCAGGACGAAGATGGTTCAGCTTCGGACGAGGCGGGCGATCGCGTCGGAGGCCTCGCGGACCTTCTCGTCGGCCTCGGGCCCGCCCTTCTGCGCGGCCTCGACCACGCAGTGCGAGAGGTGCTCGTCGAGCAACTCCAGCGAGAACGACTGCAACGCCTTCGTGGCCGCCGACACCTGGGTCAGGATGTCGATGCAGTACTTGTCCTCCTCGACCATCCGCTGCAGGCCGCGGACCTGCCCCTCGATCCGCCGCAACCGCTTCAGATGACTGCTCTTCTCCGCGGTGTATCCGTGCACATGTCCCTCATCGCTGGCCATCTCGCGTCCTCTTCTCGCCTCAGCTACCCCTCCGGGGTATCTGCACGCCCCAGAAGTTACCCCCTATGGGTATAGAACGCAAGTCCCCCACCAATACCGGCCGGGGGTATATACCGAAGAGGGGGCAGAGGCACCGAATGAAGGTGGGAGTGCCGGGGGTGGAGGTTGAGGTGCCGGGAGGTGGAGGTGGTCTGCCCCACGCCCGCTCCCACCCGCCCGCCGGCTGCCGCCGGCAGTGCCCGGCTAGCGCCGGGGTGGCGAGCTAGCGCTCGCAGCGACTACTTGGTGCAGTGCTGCGTGGAAATGGCCGTGGTGACGGGTCCCGCCCAGGTGCTCTCCGCGCCGGAGTTGAATCCGGGTTAGACGGCTTCTGGTCTGCAAGCCGTCCGGCTTTGAAAACCGGTATGGCGGGTGACCGTCATCGTGCGTTCGAATCCCACACCCTCCGCCCGCACGATCTACGAACTGCGCCGTGACCGGCGGAAACACTCACACTCACGCGGAATCAACGTGTCCGACTATTGCTGACGGTGTCCGGCAAACCACGGGTGTCTATGGCTGTCTGTGCCCGTATCGTGCCCGCGTCTGATCACACGCGCCCCCGTGTTCCAGCCACCCTCCAGACCCTGAAACACTCGGGGCGGGTTGGCCTAGCGTCCGGGAACAACAGCCTGTGCCTGCCGACAGTCCGGCTCAATCTCCGGATTCACGTCCTTGCAGAACTCGCCCAAGAAGGCGCGATAACCCCGATCGAACCTGTCGTAGTCCGCATCGGCCTCGACTTTGACTTTTCCATAAGCCGGTAGCAGTGATGCCGCCATGTCTCTCTGCGCTGTCCAGGCTCGATCGCTGCCATACATCGCGAGGAGTGTCCGCTGGTCTTGGTACGACCTGCGAGCCTCTTCGAACGTCTTCAGGGTGGGGTAGAGGGTGGCATATGGAGCACCCGTCTGTTGCCGAAGCTGGACCGCTAGCCAGGTGCTGTGCGTCGCATCGCGGTACGCCGCAGCCGCATGCAGATAAGCCGGATAGATCTGAGACCGCTTGTCACGAGCCTCTGCAGAGTGATCTTCCTCCACCGCCACGCTTTGCTGCTGGTTGACGTCCACATGGGTGACGAGAATCCCCGCCAGGACCACTACCGCACCGATCAGCGACCCACCCAACCCCGCTACCAGCGCAACCTTGGCGTCAAACCACTTGCCGTGGTCGCGCTTGCGAGCCTCCTGGCGCTCGAACAGACCCATCCTCGTCCCCCAAGTCCTAGCGGCTGTCCGCCTGCTCAGCGGACCGTATCGCTAACGCCGAGATGAGGCGAGAACTCGACATCGTCAGAGGCCAGAGAGGCTGAAGGTGGGGACAGATGAGACACGCGACCTTCAGCGCTGTCCCAGGCATCCATGCAGGTCAGGGCCGCAACTGGGACAGGGAGACAGTTGGGACAACATCAGCGCAGGAACGGATGTCGGCTCCATCGGCGCTGCTGCGCAGCCCCTTGTATGCCAATGCCGATCGGTAGAAGCTTTATGCCTGCCCCGGTGTCAACAATCGTCCGGGCAGATTGGACGGCACGATTCGCCCGGGGGTAGATCTACAAGGCCCGATCGGCCTCCGCCTTATTAAAGTGAGAAACATGATCCAAATTGGCATTGAACGACTGCACCTGACTAACGATGATGTTGACGATACGCCGAACGATGGCGAGAGTATCGATCTTCCATCACAAGGCATTGTGGCGATCGTTGGACCAAACAACGCAGGGAAGTCGTTATTCCTTCAAGAAATGTACAACGTCTTGCAGATACATGTCGCGGGTGGCTTGGGTGGTGCCAAATGGATCACGCGGGCTGATTTGTTGAAGGCTGGCGACGTAACGGCCTATTTTGAGGAGAATGCTCGCGTTGTGAGCGCCAGTGTTCCGCCAACGAGGATGCTACTGCCCGCCCATAGTCCAATCTCAAATGAACGGGGCTTCAAGCTCGAACAGTTTAAGTTGGCTTGGGAAGAGCCGCCTCACTACCCCCTTGGGGAGATAGCAAAGCATTTTTCGCAGCACCTACAGGCATTAGACCGAGGGCGTCTCTTGAAGGACGTCGAAACCCGCGAGCCAGGTCAGTCACCAACCGATCCGCTTCACTTCATCGAAGACTCTCGCGAACTTCAGGAGAAGTTGTCGAGGTTGATCAGGAGTGCATTCGGATTTCCTGTGTCGATAAATCGGTATCGCCATCAACTGCTTAGTCTGCTGATGGGGGAGCCAACCATTGCGGACATGGTCCCGCCTCCGAGTCCGGAGTTGATTTCTGAATACACTGCTCTAACCCCAGTCCACCAGCAAGGAGACGGTATCCGATGTTTTGTCGGCTTGCTCGTCGCGGCGCTTTCGGGCGGACCATACATCACGTTGATCGATGAACCGGAGGCGTTCCTGCATCCGCCGCAGGCCAAACTGCTCGGCCGCTATCTAGCTGAACAACCCGAGGCAGGTGGCCAACTGGTCGTTGCCACGCACAGCTCTGACTTCCTTGAGGGCCTCCTGGATGGTGCCGGACAGCGTGAGGTGGCAGTCATCCGCTTATCGCTGGATCTGGAAGAAGGGGTATCCAACCGCAGAGCTCACACCCTGCCACCAGAACGGGTTGCGACGTTGTGGTCGGACCCGTTGATGCGGTATTCGCGGATGCTTGACGGCCTGTTTCACAATGGAATGGTCATCTGTGAGGCAGACAATGATTGCCGGTTCTACGCTGCAGGGATTGACCAGTATCTCGGTCAGGAAGTCGCCCACGACTTGGTGCTGACGCACGTTGGCGGGAAGGGGCGTCTCGCGAAAGCGTTGCAGCGCGTGCGACCACTCCACATAAAGACAGCGGTCATCGCCGACATAGATATCTTGAATAACACCGATACGGTGCGCTCGTTGGTGGAAGCGGCGGACGGCGATTTTGGCATGATCGAGGCAGATCTGTCGGTCGTGATGCGAGGCGTCTTGGGGGAAAATGCGCCGCCGACTGTTCGGAAGGTGAAGGATGCGACGAATGGCATCGTCAACAGCCGCAGCCCCGACAGTCCGTTGACTGAACCGGAGATCAACCAAATTAAGGATGCTGTTCGCCTCCGCTCCGGCTGGAAGATTATGAAGCGGGCGGGGATTTCGTTCCTCCAAGGTGCAGAATACAATGCGGCATCAAACATCCTCGCCTATCTCGCGACTGTCGGTGTATTCGTTGTCCCGACCGGAGAGCTTGAGAGTTGGTATCCAGACGTGGAAGCGTCTCACGGGGAGGCGTATGTTACCGCAGCACTTGAGAGCGGACGATTGATTGAGATGCCCCCGGCGCTGATGGAATTTATGGCGGCGCTGTGCGGCTACTTTGACCTGACAGGCGGTAGATCTGACGCGGTCGAATGAGAGGGTGGTGCGGCCAGGTCGGCAAGGCGGGGAATCACGTCTTACATGCCGACCTGACCGGCTTAGTGGAATCAACTCAACTCGGCCACGTGGCACGCGCAGATCTCACGCGTGATGCCGTACGGCTTCAGGATCGCGTCCAGCGTCCCGACCGTGCTCATGAGAGCTTGGAGGTAGTCCTCGTGCGAGTTGGTGTTGTTGAACCTGTAGCGTCCCGCCTTCTGAGGGACGGCGCGCACACCTGTTCGGGTCAGGTGGGAGTCAGTTTCCCGGTTGAGGGTGTCGCTTGTGAGGGTGAACTCGACGCTGCATGCCCAGTCCTTCATTTCGCTCCGCAGTGGGTGTCAGGCACGAGTGGGTCAGGGGGAATGGTCAGTCGTCCAGCCGCGGAATCCACACGCGTGGCGGCCGCCCAGCTTGGGGCGGAGGCGGGTCACCCGGAGATCGTTGGGTGGGGGCACGAGATGACTGCGTGGTTCGCGCTGACACAAGGCCGGTTCCGGCAGGCAGTCGCCGCGTCGCGGCGCGGGCAGGCTATTGCTGAGGGCACCAGTGTTCACGTCCAGCTCATCGCTCAGGAGGCGAAAGCGAGGCGCGCCTCGGTGAGTCAGGTCTGACGACGCTGCTTGAGTCTGGCCGTCATCTGCTCGATGAGCTGCCGTACCCGGACAATCACTTCAAGGTGGATCCGGCGAAGTGGGACTGCTACTCGATGGACATTCACCGCATGGCGCAGGACAACGGGCAGGCGGGTGAGTACGCGAATTCTGTCATCAGCGACAACATCGCGCCGGACGGCACCGAGCTGAGCTCGATGCGGATCTCTGAGTGCAGGCTGACACTGGCGTTCGTCGCCGGGCGTGAAGGCGACCTAGAGCAGGCTGTAGGCCTCGGCGTCGAGGGACTGAAAGACGGTCGGCAGAGCAAAGTTCACTTGCGGATGATCGCGAGCGAGCTGGACCAGGAGCTACGGCGACGGTTCCCCGGCGAAGGGATTATGACTGGCTTGGAGGACGCACTCCGGGCAGTCTGAAGGGGCATGACGTCCGCGGCGGTCCGTGGTAGCTCGCTCGTGGGCAGGCCAAACCGCCGGAGTTCTGAGCTTCTCGAAGTGTCTGACGCTCGACTGTCGTCGCGATCGCCTCGCACGTGGCAGCCGTCCACTTGCACCACTCACCACGCTCATCTCCACGTAGTACGTGCACCAAGTAGTCGCTGCGAGCGCTAGCTCGCCACCCCGGCGCTAGCCGGGCACTGCCGGCGGCAGCCGGCGGGCGGGTGGGAGCGCGCGGAGCGGGCGCGGTGAGGAGCGCAGCGACGAAGCAAGCGCCCGCGCAGCGGGCGTGGGGCAGACCACCTCCACTTCTCACAACCTCATCTGAGTGCGGGTGGTGAACAAAGGTGTCACGCTGTGCGTCTGGTCAATGACGAGAGGGGTTTGGATGTCCGACGTGGCCATCAGTACGCGGGGGTTGCGCAAGACGTACCGGACTCGGCGGGGGCGCAAGGTGGTGGCGGTGCAGGGGCTGGATCTGGAGGTTCCGGCCGGTGGGGTGCACGGGTTCCTCGGGCCGAACGGGTCGGGGAAGACCACGTCGATCCGGATGCTGCTCGGGCTGGTGCGCGCCGACGCGGGGACGATGACCGTGTTCGGCCGGCCGGTGCCGGCGCAGTTGCCGGACGTGGTCGGGCGGATCGGCGCGATCGTCGAGTCGCCGAAGTTCTTCCCGGCGTTCACCGGGGAGAAGAACCTCGAACTGCTCGCCGAGGCCATCGGCGCCCCGCGCGCCCGGGTCGGTGAGGTGCTGGAGCAGACCTCGCTCGGCGAGCGGGGGAGGGACCGGTTCCGGTCCTACTCGCTGGGTATGAAGCAGCGGCTGGCGATCGCGGCCACGCTGCTCAAGGAGCCCGACCTGCTGATCTTCGACGAACCGACCAACGGCCTCGACCCGGCCGGTATCCGGGAGATCCGCGAGACCATGCGTGGTCTGGGCGAGCAGGGCAAGACGGTCCTGGTCAGCAGCCACATCCTGGCCGAGGTCGAGCAGGTCGCCGACACCGTGTCGATCATCGGTCACGGCCGCCTGCTCGCGTCCGGCACGGTCGCGGAAGTCATCGGCGGCGGTACGGCGCCGACAGTGAAGGTTGCTGTCGGCGACCATGAAGCCGCGACCCGCATCCTGACCGCCGCCGGTCTGACAGTTCGTGCCGACGGCAAGTATCTGCTCGTCGAAGGCGCGCCGGATCCCGCCGACGTGACGCGGCGCCTCGCCCACCAGGAGCTGTACGTGTCCGAGCTGGCCCCGGTCCGCGCCGACCTCGAGTCGGTCTTCCTCGAGCTCACCGAAGGCGAGGGTCTGTGATGGTCCGCCTGACCAAGGTCGAGCTCCGCCGGTTGATGGCACGCCGCTTGACGGCGGTCGGTCTCGCCGGCCTGTTCCTGATCACGATCCTGCTGCTGGTCGCCACCTGGTTCGACGCGCGGCCATTGTCCGCCGTCGAGCAGCAGCAGGCCCAGCAGCAGTACGAGATGGCCCACAAGGACTGGGTCGAGCACGCGCAGGAGATCCGCACGCAGTGCGAGGCGGACTGGAAGACGCAACCCGACCCGAAGCCGAAGCTCGAGGAGATGTGTTTCTACTCCGAGCCGAAGCCGGAGGATTTCGGCAAGCCGCCGACCGTGTTCGCCCAGATCATGCCGGAGCTGTTGCAGGGTTCGTCGTACTTCCTGGCGTTCGCCGCGTTCCTGATCGGCGCCAGTTTCCTCGGCGCCGAGTTCAGTTCCGGTGCCATCGGCAACTGGTTGACGTTCGAGCCGCGCCGGCTCCGGGTCTACGGCAGCAAGTTGCTCGCGGCCGCGACCGGATTCGTGCCGATCGCCGCGGTGGTGCTGGCGGTCATCCTGTTCGGAACGTTCCTCATCGTCGACAAGCTCGGCGACACCGCGAGTACGACGGGGAAGGTCTGGGGCGACCTGTCCGCGATCGGCGGTCGCGCTGTACTCACGACCGCACTGGCCGCGGCACTCGGCAGCGTCGTCGGACTGCTACTCCGGCACACCGCTGCCGCGATCGGTGTCGTGATGGCGTACCTCGTTCTCGCGGAAGGCGTTTTCGCCGCCTTCCTGGAGAAAGCCCAGCCGTGGTTGGTGAAACTCAACTTCGACGCCTTCGTCCGGCACGGCGCGCAGTACTCCGTGACGGAATGCAAGACCGGCAGTGACGGCAGCTACATTTGCGACTACGTGCAGAAAACGCTTTCGTTCGAGCACGGCGCTTGGTACCTGGCGATCTTCACCGTGGTCGTGGTCCTGCTCGGCGGCTGGGTCTTCCACCGCCGGGACGTCAACTAGCGGAGCGCCGCCGTCGCCGTACTGCGCCGATCAGGACGATCCCGAGCGTGGCCACGGCGGCGGCCGCACCGATCGCCAGCCCGCGGAGAAGTCCGGGCGGCACGAACGTGCAGTCCACCCGGTCCGCGGTGCCCGTCAGCGGGACAGCGATCAGGCCGCCGAAGTTCCGCGGGGTCTGCGGCTTGCCGCCGGCGACCTTGCAGGTCCAGCCGTCGATCTTCGGTACGCCGACCACCGCCCAGCCCTTGCTGCCGGCGGGCAGTGTCGCGTGGAGGGAGTGACCGCCTGTCTCCACGTCCGTCGCCCCGGTCGCCCGAAGCTTCTCGACCGCGCTGCTCAAGGCCTGCTGGTCGAGGCAGCCGAGGGCGTTCCGCGGCGGGATGCCCTGTGGGGCGTCGCCGAAGTTGACTTCGACCAGCACGACCCCGCTCGCCGGCACGGTGCCGAGCCCGATCATCGCGCTGCTGGTGTTGATCCCGGGCCGGCGCGACGAGCTCAGTTCGTGCCACTCGCCGTCGGCCAGCCGGGCGCGGCCGCCGACCCGTGGCATGTACAGGTACGCCGTGCTGCCCGCCTTGCATGCCGCGACCAGTTTGACGTCACCGGTCGCGAACCGGGTGCCCTTGTACTTCGGGACGTCGTACACCTTGGTCCCAAGCAGGCGCTCCTGGGCGGCGTACGCGTTCGGGGCATTGGTGTCGACCGGGACCGCCGCATCGAGCCGGCGCCGTACCGTGACCAGCGGCGGGACCGTCGCCCGGGTGACCTGCGGGTTGCCGTCGACGAGCCGCATCCGGGCGCCGACCGAGAAGATCGTGTCGGTCACCGGGTTGTCGAGCGTCCGCGCCGCGCGACCGTACCCGGACCAGCCGAAGCCGAGTGCAGTCATCATCTCGTTCACCGAGTGCGGCAACAGGCTGCTGTACAGGCCGGCGCCCTGGCCGCCGAGCAGAATCGGGTCGTTCGGCGTGACGGACGTCCCCGGCTCGGTCCGGTACTCCGGCCACCCGTCGGCTGCCCGCAGCGCGTCGTACCGCGTGGTCTGCAGATCGTTCCACGGCGCAACGGAAGTGCTGAGCACCTTCGAGCGCTGCTCGTCGGTGATCACCGCGGTCCAGGTGGTCTCCACTGCCACGACCACCAGCAGTACGGCGAACGCGGCGACGACCGGCCACTTCACCCGGCGTGTCCTCGGGAACTGGCGCAAAGTCCAGATGGTGCCGAACGCAACCACTGTCACCGCCCCGGACGCGATCAGCACCTCTGTCCAGTGCTCGGTCAGCAGCGGACTGCCGTCGGACAGTACGGCGATCAGCGCCAGCAGGACCGCTCCGCCCAGCAGGGCGATCGGACCGGGCAGCTTGTGAGCGACCGAGACCCACGCGACCACGACGAGCACGCCGCAGAGCACGAACGTCTCGCGGTACTGGCTGCCGTTGGGGGTGTCGAACGCGTGCCAGAACTCCTGCGTCGGCGCCCAGCGGAACGACAGCGCCGTCAGGACGGTCGTGATCACCCAGACCGCTTTCGGACGCCAGGGGACGAACTTGTTGAACGGCATCGTCAGCGCGAGCAGGAGGGCGATCGTTCCGACGTAAAGACTGGCGGTCCGGCCGACGCCCTCGGACAGCGGCAGCAGCCGGGACAGGAACACATCCCACGCCGAAGGATGGAAGATCCCGGACGGGGACGGCGTTGCGGCGCGGTTGGTGGTGACGATCGGTAGCAGGATGGGCGCGACCAAGGCCATGCCGAGCGCGAACGAGACGCCGTGCCGGACGACCGACCGGAGGCGCAGCGACCAGCTGAGGTCGCTGGTGAGCAGCCGGGCGAGCAGGTAGATCCCACCCGCAATCGTTGCCATGTAGGCGGTGTAGAAGTTGGACAGCCAGAAGACGGCGACCACCAGCACACTCAGCACCCGGTTGGTCCGGCGTAGTGACCATTCGGCGACCAGGAAGAACATCGGCAGGGCGATGAGGCCGTCCAGCCACATCGGCACGTAAGCTCCGTCGTCGAGTGCCCAGCCGCAGACGCCGTACGACACGCCCAAGGTTGCTGCAACCCAACGGGGGCCTGGATGCATCTTGAGAAGTACGGCGGCCATCGCGGCCGCGGCCAGGCTCAGCTTGAGTGTGGTGACGACGTAGACGGCGAGGTCGATCTGGTCGCGGGGGAACAGACCCACCAGTAGGGACAATGGGCTGCCGAGATCGACCCCGACGTCCGCGAGGAAGCCGACGCCGAAGGCGCTCTGCCAGTTGAACAGCAGGTCGCCCTGAGCCTGGCCGTGCAGGACGTCCCAGAGATGGGCGAAGAAGGGGATGTACTGGGTACCAAGATCGTTGGTACTGCGGGACAGCGAACCGAAGGGAAAGGTACCGCGGATGATTCCGGAGGCGGCGAACACAGCCGCCACCACGACAGCGGCGACGGCGGCCGGCAGTAGTGCCGAGCGCCGTCGGGCAGACCCTTCGTCAGCGCCTCCCTCGGCGCCTCCGTCGGCACTGTCCTCGGAAACCATTGGCCGCCCCTTCGTTCCGCTCACCCGGTCGCCAAAGCTAGCGGGTAGTTCTGGTCTGGACAAGAATCGCATCATGGTCGACGTACGGGGCGGACGGGGACAACGATGCGGTTGAGTCTGGTGGTGCCGTGTTACAACGAGGTCGAGGTGATCTCGCGGTTCCATCAGGCGCTCAGTCGCGAGCTCGAGGAAACCGGGCGGCCGTACGAGATCGTGTACGTCGACGACGGTAGTGCTGATGGGACGCTCGAGGCCCTCGTCGAGTTGGCAGCGGCCGACGAATCGGTCCGGTACCTGTCGTTCAGCCGGAACTTCGGCAAGGAGGCCGCGATGCTGGCCGGCCTGCGGTACGCGACCGGCGACGCCGTGGTGATCATGGACGCGGACCTGCAGCACCCGCCGGAGCTGATCGGCCGGATGCTCAAGGAGTACGAGCGCGGGTTCGACCAGGTGATCGCGCGCCGCAACCGGACCGGGGACCCGGCGACCCGGACGCTGTTCGCGCGGGCGTACTACTGGTTGATCAACAAGTGGGCCGACGTCGAGCTGATGGACGGGGTCGGCGACTTCCGGATGCTGTCCCGGCGCGCGGTCGACGGCCTGCTCGAGCTGAACGAGTACAACCGGTTCTCGAAAGGGCTGTTCGCCTGGATCGGGTTCGAGTCGCTCCTGTTCGAGTACGACAACGTGAAGCCGCCGGTGGACCGGAAGAGCCGGTGGACGTTCCGGCGGTTGCTGGAGTACGGGCTGGACGGGCTGCTGTCGTTCAACAACAAGCCGCTGCGGGCAGCGATCTACATCGGCCTGCTGCTGACCGCGGTGGCCGCGGGCTACGCGGTCTGGGTGATCGTGGCCGCGATCGTGCACGGGGTCGAGATGCCCGGGTACGTCACGCTGATCGCCGCGATCACCGGGCTCGGCGGACTGCAGATGGTGATGCTCGGCGTGATCGGCGAGTACATCGGCCGGATCTACTACGAGACCAAGAAGCGCCCGCACTACTTGCTGAAGCAGACCAACATGGACCCCGCGGACCGGCTGGAGCGGCGTACCTGAAACGGGCACCGGCCCCAGGTGGACAAACCACCCGGGGCCGGTAGGACAGCTACTGCTGAGGATCAGGCGGTGAGCCGCTCCTCGGTGGACGTCGAGAACAGGTGCAGCTTGTCCGGGACGGCCGCGAGGCGGATGGTCGAACCCTTCTCGACCGGCATCCGGGCGTCGATCCGGGCGACGATCTGCTGGTGCTCGTTGTTGTGCTCCGCGGTGCCGTACAGGTACGCGTCGGCGCCGAGCTCCTCGACCACGGCGACCTTCACCGGCAGGCCCTCGTCGGCGACCTTGAAGGCCTCCGGGCGAACGCCCACGGTCAGGGTCTTGTCGCTCCCGGCCTTCTCCAGCAGGCTGCGCTGAAGCGGGATGACGTAGTCGCCGACCTTCGCACCGCCGTCGGTGATGTCGGCGGTGAGCAGGTTCATCGCCGGCGAGCCGATGAAGCCCGCGACGAACTTGTTCTTCGGGTTGTCGTACAGGTTCAGCGGGGTGTCGACCTGCTGGAGCAGACCGTCCTTGAGGACCGCGACCCGGTCGCCCATCGTCATGGCCTCGACCTGGTCGTGGGTGACGTAGACGGTGGTGACACCGAGGCGCTGCTGCAGCTCGGCGATCTGGGTACGGGTCTGGACACGCAGCTTGGCGTCGAGGTTCGACAGCGGCTCGTCCATCAGGAAGACCTGCGGGTTACGGACGATCGCGCGGCCCATCGCGACGCGCTGGCGCTGACCACCGGACAGGGCCTTCGGCTTGCGGTCCAGGTACTCCTCCAGGCCGAGCAGCTTGGCGGCCTCACCGACCCGCTTCGCCCGGTCCTCCTTGGAGACACCCTGCATCTTCAGCGCGAAGCCCATGTTGTCCGCGACCGACATGTGCGGGTAGAGCGCGTAGTTCTGGAACACCATCGCGATGTCCCGCTCCTTCGGCGGACGGTGCGTGACGTCGCGGTCGCCGATGTAGATGGAACCCTCGTTGACCTCTTCGAGGCCGGCGAGCATCCGGAGCGAGGTGGACTTGCCGCAACCCGACGGGCCGACGAGCACCATGAACTCGCCGTCCTCGATCTCGAGGTTGAGCTTGTCGACGGCGGGGGTGTCACCACCCGGGTAGATCCGGGTTGCCGACTTGAACGACACAGTAGCCATGACTGATCTTTCCCTTCACCGGCAGGAACGTGCCGGACGATCCGAGTAAAGGTTCCCCCAGGCGGGGGAGTCCGCCTATCCTCGCCCGGCCCAGCTCGTCCTGACAAGGTTTACGGCGTGTGACGTGTCCGTTCTGTTCACGTTGTGGACACCATCGCGCATCCTGCAAGTTCTTGCAGGATCTTGCTGAAAAGTCAGGGGCGCCTGGGTACAGTGCCGGGCGTGAGCAGCAGAGCACGGCTGGCGGACATCGCGGCCAAGGCGGGGGTCAGTGAGGCGACGGTCTCGCGGGTGCTGAACGGGAAGCCGGGGGTGGCCGAGGACACGAAACAGTCGGTGCTGACGGCCCTCGACGTACTCGGGTTCGAACGGCCGTCGCGGTTGCGGCGCCGGTCCGCGGGACTGATCGGGCTGGTGATGCCGGAGCTGATCAACCCGATCTTCCCGGCGTTCGCGCAGGTGATCGAGTCGGCGCTGTCGCAGCGCGGATTCACCCCGGTGCTGTGTACGCAGTCGCCGTCCGGCGCGACCGAGGAGGAGTACGTCGAGATGCTGCTCGAGCGCGGCGTCTCCGGGATCATCTTCGTCTCCGGCCTGCACGCGGACACCGGCGCGGACCACGAGCGCTACCAGGCCCTCGTCGAGCGCCGGCTCCCGGTGGTGTTCGTGAACGGCTGGCTGCCGTCGGTCGAGGCGCCGTTCGTGTCGTCGGACGAGTACGCCGCGATGGAGCAGGCGGTCACCCACTTGGTCGCCCTCGGGCACCGCCGGATCGGTTTCGCGTCCGGGCCGGAGCGGTTCATCGTCGTCCAGCGGAAGCTGGCCGGGTACCGGATCTCGATGAAGGCGCAACTCGGCCTGTCCGACGAGGACCTGGACCCGATGGTTGCCTTGAGCATGTTCGGTGTCGAGGGCGGCGAGGCGGCCGGCCGGCAGTTGCTGGACGCCGAGGTCACGGCGGTCGTCTGCGGCTCCGACATGATGGCGCTCGGCGTCATCCGCGCCGCCCGTCAGCGGGGTCTTTCGGTTCCCGGGGACTTCTCGGTGGTCGGGTACGACGACGCGCCGATGATGGAGTTCACCGACCCGCCGATGACGACGATCCGCCAGCCCGTACACGCCATGGGCCTGGCCGCGGTCCAGTCCCTCCTCGAAGAGGTACGCGGCCACACCACCCCCCGCACCGAGTTCCTCTTCCGTCCAGAACTCGTCGTACGTGGCTCGACCGGCCCGGCCCACTGAAACGCAACTTTGTGCACCCACCAACCAAATCCGGGGCGGAATTTTGGTTGGTGGGTGCACAAAGAAGGCTCCGGCCCGGAAACCGTCCCCTGCCGGGCGGCTCCGGGCCGGAGGTTCGGGGCCTACTTGGAGGTGTGGAAGGCGGCCTTGCTGGTGGCGGTGAACCCGTTGGCCCAGAGCTGGTTGACCTTGGAGCGTTCGGTCGAGTTCGGGTAGGCGTTCGTGCAGGACGGGCCGGGGCCGCCGCCGGACATCAGTTCGGAGCAGGGGCCGGAGTAGTGGTCGGGCAGGCCGAGGACGTGGCCGGTCTCGTGGGCCACGATCCGGGTCTTGTTGTACTGCTGCGACTGGGCGTAGTCGATGAAGATGTAGCCGCTCCCGTGCCCGTCGGTGGACGCGTAGGAGCCACGCGAGTCGTTGCCCTCGGTGTAGTAGAAGTCGTAGTTGCTGCCCTCGACGAGCTTCACGCTGCTGACCGACGAGTTCCAGATCTGCGTGCTGGACGAGATCTGGGACGCGAACGTCGGCGCGTCGACGGCGTACGTGACGGTCACCGCGGTGACCTTCCGGCCGGCCTTGGTCTGTTGCGCCATCTTGGCCCGGGCGGACTTCATCACGGCGTCGTAGAACGCCTTCGTGGCGGCTTCGTCCTGCGGCGAGCCGACGTACGCCGCGCGGGTGGCGGCGGTGGAGACGTGCGGGTCGACGGCGGGCGCGGCAGTCGAGGGGGACGCTGCCAGCGCGGGGACGGCCAGCGCGGCGGCGGCGAGCCCCGCGAGGCTGGAGAGGATACGGCGATGCGACATGGAGGGCCTCACTCCGAATCGGTGGCGGATAGCGACGGGCGGATTACCGATCGCCACCATCGGATGCTCCCAAGACTCCCGATTTTCCGCATCGCTTCCCGCAAAACCCTCGGGTTAACCCGCGAATGCGGTGGCCCGTTCTATGCCCGACATAACCGCCGGGTTATGAGCTCAGCGGTCGTGCGCCGCGAGGAACGTCCGCAGATCATCCGCGATCCGGTCGGGGTACTCGCCGTTGACCGCATGTGACGCGTCCGGATACAGCACGACGGTCTTGGTCCGGAGCGCGCGTTCCGCCGTACTCCGGGCCTTCGGGGGGTCGTGCATCACCGAGCGGCCGGCGATGATCGCCAGGACCGGCATCGGTAGTGCGGCCAGTTGGGTCTCGGTGATTCGGTGCGGTGACGGCTGCTTGATCGTGTAGTTCTTCATGCCGGCCTCGATCATGTCGGCGATCGGGACGTGTTCCACGGGCGCGCCGCCGGCGGTGTACGAGTTGAAGCTGTCCCGCCAGGATCGCGGCAGCCACTTGACCGTGGCCGCGACGGAACGAATCACGGTCTTCAGCGGCAGGCCGTCGTACACGAAGGGCGCGTCCAGGGTGGTGACGGTGGCGATCCGGTCGGGCCGGCGTACGGCGAGATTCATCGCGGTCCAGCCGCCGATCGACAGCCCGAGCAGGTTGAACCGCTGCTCCTGCAGGGCCACGAGGGTCTGGTCGAGCCAGACCGCCTTGTCCTCGTCGGAGGTGATCGGTTTGCTCTGGATGCTCATCCCGGGCTCGCCGAGCAGGTCGACCGCATACACGTCGGTGATCGCGAGCAACGACTTCAGGTTGTCGGCCCAGACCGGCGTTCCGGACGACGTACCGGGCAACAGAACGAGCGGGTGCAGGCTGCTCTTGGCGCCGGCGTACTGGTAGACGCGGACGACGCCGTAGTCCGTGCCGACGTCGCGGACCGCGGTCGGGGTGGGCAGGTCCTGCATCGCTGCGTCGTACTTCGAACGGTAGTCCTCGTAGCCGGCGGCGCTGTTCCAGCGGCCGACTGGATTCCTTGGCATGGACTCTCCTAACCGAGTGGTAGGTGATCTAACCATACGGTAGGTTGAAGGCATGCCTTCAGCGCGCGGCCGGAACCTGACGTTCACCGAGGAGGCCCGCCGGGCGCAGCTGGTCGACGTCACGATCGAGTTGGTCGCTGAGCGTGGGTACGCGGCGGCCTCGCTCGGGCGGATCGCGGAGAGTGCGGGAATCACGAAGGCGGGAGTGCTGTATCACTTCCCGTCGAAGCAAGCGCTGGTCGAGGCTGCGCACGAGCACGTCGTGTCCGCGTTGGTGGCAACGGTCGGGGCGGCCGTTGAAGCGGCGGGGCCGGCGGAGGGTCCGGCGGCGTACATCCGGTCGATGGTCGGGCACCTTCGGGAGCGGCCGCGGCACGTGCGGATGCTGATCGAGGCGATCACCTCCGGTGCGTCGCTGACAGACTCGAAGGAGCGCTGGTCGGCGGTCGCGGAGCTGGTCTCCGCGGCGCGCGCTGCCCGTGGGGTGACGGGGGAGGTGGATGTGCGGTCCGCTGCATTGCTGATCGGCGGCGGTATCGACGCGATCGTGGCGGAGTCGCTCAGGGACTCGGAGTACGACGCTGTGGCAGCCGCCGAACTGCTCGTCGAAATGGTGGAGCGCGGCCTGCTGTCCTAGTAGTTCGGGTGGTCAGGCCTCGCCGGGGATGCCGACGTTGAGGAGGCGGGCGCCCGGGCCTCGGGTGGAGAGGCGGTCTTCCTTGTTGTAGAGGTTGCAGCGCTGGAGGCTGAGGCAGCCGCAGCCGATGCAGGAGTCGAGGTCGTCGCGGAGGCGTTCGAGCTCCTCGATGCGCTCGTCGAGTCGGCTGCGCCAGGTCTTCGAGAGCTTGCTCCAGTCGGCGCGCGTCGGCGTACGGTCCTCAGGAAGCGAGTCCAGTGCCTGCTTGATCTCCGCGAGCGCGAGACCGACCCGCTGCGCCGCCTGCACGAACGCGATCCGCCGCAGCGTGCTGCGCTGGTACTGCCGCTGATTACCGGCCGTACGCCGGGACGCGATCAGGCCCTGGTCCTCGTAGAAGCGCAACGCCGACGCCGCCACCCCGGACCGATGCGCGATCTCCCCGATCGAGAGCCAATGCTCCTTGCTGGGGACGTTCTCCTCACCCATACCCGCCACCCTAGAACCCTGCCCCAAAAACTCAACTACGCTTGAAGTACGGGGAAAGACCAGTCGCGTGGGTGGTCTGCCGGTCGGGTGCGTGGTCGGGGGAACGGTCACGATCGGTTATACTTTTGGGGTGTCGGTGCGCGCGTCGCGTCACCAGAGATGTTCCAGGCGCTCCGACCCGTCGGTTTCGGCATCCGCTGAAAGTCCGGCGACATGGGTGCAACGCGATAGCACCCGCAGGTCGATGCCCGTCTCCTGCTGAGCACGTTGTTGTCCGGTCATGTTCGTGACCGGCGCTCTCGTGCGGCTGCGATCCGGCAATTCGTCCGTGAATCCGAGAGAGAGTTTGCGTGACCCAGCACCACCCCCACGACCCCGAGTCCGCCGACGGGCGGATCAAGAAGCCACGGCACAAGAAACACCAGAACCAGTCGTACGGCGAACGCCTCGCGGCGGACCCGGCCTATGTCGCACCACGCACGGACAGCGCGCCGGTGAAGGGGTACCGCTCCGAGCAGCCCCGCAACGACCGCGGCCAGCGCTCGACCGACCGTAACCGCGACGAGCGGAACGACCGGTCGTACAACCGCGACGACCGCCCCGCCGCGCGCACCAACCGCGACGACCGCCCGGCCTTCCGCCGCGACGAGCGTCCGCAGTACAACCGCGACGACCGTTCGTCCTCGAACCGGGGCGACCGCCCGTCGTACAACCGCGACGAGCGTCCGTCCTACAACCGGGACGAGCGTCCGCGGTTCAACCGGGACGACCGTCCGCAGGGCAATCGCGACGAGCGTCCGTCGTACAACCGGGACGACCGGTCGCGGTTCAACCGGGATGACCGTTCGCAGGGAAGCCGCGACGAGCGTCCGCGGTTCAACCGTGACGAGCGCCCGTCGTTCAACCGCGACGACCGTTCCTCCTACAACCGTGACGACCGGTCGCGTTTCAACCGGGACGACCGTTCGCAGGGAAACCGCGACGAGCGTCCGCGGTTCAACCGCGACGACCGCTCGCAGGGCGGCCGCGGCGAGCGTCCGGCGTACAAGCGCGACGAGCGTCCGGCGTACAACCGTGACGACCGTTCGCAGGGCGAGCGGACCGACCGGTCGCGCTTCAACCGCGACGACCGGCCGCAGTACAACCGGGACGAGCGGCCGCGGTTCAACCGTGACGAGCGTCCGCAGTACACCAATGACCGTCCGCGGTTCGACCGGGACGACAAGAGCTATCGGAGGGACCAGCGAGTGGAGAACCGGGACGACCGGCGGAGTGAGCAGGCGGAACAGCCGGTGGATCTCGGTACTGTTGCTGAAGACAACCAGTTCGCCGCGCTCGGCCTCGCGCCGCGGCTCGTGCAGCGGCTGGCCCGGGACGGGATCACCGCGCCGTTCCCGATCCAGGCCGCTACCATCCCGGACGCGCTGGCCGGCAAGGACGTGCTCGGCCGCGGTCAGACCGGCTCCGGCAAGACGCTCGGCTTCGGTCTTCCGACGCTGATGCGACTGTCCGGCGGCCACACCGAGTCGCGCCGCCCGCGCGGCATGATCCTGGTGCCGACCCGTGAGCTCGCGATGCAGGTGCACGACGCACTCGAGCCGCTCGCGCACGTGATGAACGTGTCGCTGAAGCTGATCGCCGGCGGTCTGCCGTACCCGAAGCAGATCGACGCGCTCCGTCGCGGCGTCGACCTGCTGATCGCCACCCCGGGCCGCCTGATCGACCTGTGCGAGCAGGGCGCGGCCGACCTCGGCGCTGTGGAGGTCGCGGTGCTGGACGAGGCCGACCACATGTGCGACATGGGCTTCATGCCGGCCGTCACCACGCTGCTCGACATGACGCCGCCGGAAGGCCAGCGGCTACTGTTCTCGGCGACGCTGGACAACGACGTCGACAAGATCGTCCGTACCTACCTGAAGGACCCGGTGCAGCACTCGACCGAGTCCGGTCAGGCCTCGGTCAGCACGATGGAGCACCACCTGCTGGTGATCGAGCCGGCGCACAAGCAGTCGCTGACGGCCGAGCTGGCCAGCCGGGACGGCCGGACCATCGTGTTCGTCCGGACCAAGCTGGGCGCCGACCGCATCGCGACGCAGCTGCGGGACCGCGGCGTGATGGCCGCGGCACTGCACGGCGGCCTCACCCAGGGCATGCGGAACCGGACGCTGGACCAGTTCAAGGACGGTTCGGTTCCGGTCCTCGTGGCAACGGATGTCGCGGCCCGTGGCATCCACGTCGACAACGTCGGCCTGGTCGTCCAGGCAGACCCGCCGGCCGAGCACAAGGACTACCTGCACCGCGCCGGTCGTACGGCGCGTGCCGGTGGCAAGGGCGCCGTCGTCACCCTGCTGCTGCCGCACCAGCGCCGCGGCATGATCCGGATGGCCGAGTCTGCCGGCGTCAAGGCCGAGCCGGTCCGGGCCCGTCCGGGCGACGAGCTGGTCACCGAGCTGACCGGCGGCACCAAGCCGTCCGGCTACCCGGTGAAGCTTCCGGCCCCGAAGCCGCAGCGCTTCAACAAGGGCGGTGGCAAGCGCTTCGGCAGCACCCGTCCGGGTCGCGGCCACGACAGCCGGGGCGGCAACGGCCCGCGTCGCGGTGGCAACAGCGGCCGTCGTACCGACGGAAAGTCCTACCAGCACTGAGTAAACAGGCCCTGATTCCCCTGTAAACAAGGGGGATCAGGGCCTTCTCATGTCAGGACTGCCCAGAGCCGGGCGAGAATGGTCGCGATCTCGTCGGCGTCGAGGGGGATGAGCTCCAGCATCAGCTCGTTGTCGGCCATCCGGTCGGTCATCACGTAGATGGGTGGTGTGCCGGCCTCGAGCTCGGTGGCGACGCGTTTGGCGTCGGAGACCTTCAGCAGAACCCGCGACACCTGCAGGCCGGTCGGGTCCGGGACCACCTCGGCCGTGACGCCGGGGATCCGCGCGACCGCGGCGACGAACGCATCCACCTTGGCGAGCTCGTCGGCCTCCCACTTCATCCGGTCGAAGGCCTGCCACTCCTCGAGTGCCGCGAGGACGCCGACGATCGCTTCCTTCGTCGGCTTCATCACCCGCCCGATGCCCTTCTCCTGCGCCCGCAGCGCCTGCACCAGCGACCAGCTTCCGGCCGCCATCCCAGCGGTCGGCGAGCCGAGGTACTTCTGCCCGCTCACCAGCACCAGATCCGCGCCGGTCGCGAGCAGGTCCGCGATCCGCGGGAACTGCGCCGCGCCGTCGATGATCGCCGGTACGCCGCGACGGTGCGCGGCCCGGATCGCGGCCACGAGATCGATCGGCGCACCCGTCGTCAACCGCGACGACACCAGCATCAGGCAGGCGATGTCGGGCCCGTCGAGTTCGGCCTCCAGGTCGGCGATCGGGCAGCCGTCCTCGTCGCCGGCCAGGTCCACGTGCGCGCCGGCCAGCCGGATGGCCTGCAGGTTGGAATGCCCGTAGTCGATCACGTGGCAGGCCGGCAGGACGACGCGGTTGTGCATGTCCGTTGTGTCCGGCAACGCCGCCGTCCGCCGGGGGTCGCCGCCGGTCATCGTGGCCGCGACCGCGAGCGTGATACCGGCCGCGGTGCAGTGCACGACGGCGCCCGCCTGGGCGCCGGTCACCTGCGCGATGGCTTCGCTGGCGCGGTCGCCGAGCTCGTCCATCACGAAGAACTCAGGCAGTGCCTGTGCGACGGCCGCCGCCACCCCGTCGGAGCTCCTCGACACCCCCAGCGGGGTGTACGTCCCCTTGGCGTTGATCACCACACTCAACCGATAACGATCGTGAATGCTCATGGTGTTGCTGAGCGTAGTGGTGACGGACTGCAATTGGCGAGAGCCTGAGAGCAGTCGAGATCTTGACCCGAAGCTACTCGTGAGTCATTCTCACTTTCACCGACCTGAGGAGGGAACCGTGCCCGGCCCGCACTCCGAACCCGCCTTCGTACGGCGCTCACCGTGGCAGCCGTCACCGCCGTCCTCGCGGCCCTGCCCGCGCCGACCCAAGCGGCACCGCGAGTGGTGTCGCAAGCCGTTGCCGCGAGCCCCGGTGACTATTGCCTCGAGCAATGTCGCGACATCCTGCCGCCGGGCCAGAACGGTAACGCCACATTCACGGATCTCCTTGCTTTCAAGGCGTTAGGGGTACGGCCGGCGCACTTCAGCGACACGGTGAAGCCGTACCAGGACCTGGTCTGGAACGCACAGGGCATCACCGACGCCGGCCTCGCGCCGTACTACGACGACTCGTCGTTCGGGGTGAAACCGGATGACGTGGCAAGCACCGTCAAGCCGCGCAGTGATGTCACGATCGTCCGGGACAAATCGCGCGGAATCCCGCACATCACCGGCACTACCCGGCTGGGCACGATGTTCGGTGCCGGGTACGCCGGCGCACAGGACCGGCTGTTCGTCATGGACGTGTTCCGGCATCTCGGGCGCGGCCAGTTGACTCCGTTCGCGGGTGGGGCGGCGGCGAACCGCGAGTTCGAGCAGGAGTTCTGGCGGACCGCGCCGTACACCGAGGCCGACCTGCAGCGGCAGTTCGATGACGCCGACGAGTTGTACGGCGCCGACGGTGTGAAGATGCAACAGGACATCCAGGCCTGGGTCGACGGTGTGAACCACTACATCGACACGGTCGGCATCGCATACCCCGGTGAGTACGTCGCCCTCGGTCTCGATTGGCCGACGCCGCACTGGAAGGTGACCGACGTGGTCGCCACCGCGGCCGTGGTCGCGGGCATCTTCGGCACCGGCGGCGGCGCGGAGGTCACGTCCGCGCTCGCGCTCCTCGAGGCACAGGCGAAGTACGGCGTTGCCCAGGGCACCAAGGTGTGGGAGTCGTTCCGTTCCCAGAACGACCCGGAAGCCAGTACGACGGTGCACAACGGCGCGACCTTCCCGTACGGCACGACCGGGCCGAACCCAGCCGGCCGCGCGCTGCCGGACCGCGGCTCGGTCACCCCGGAGCCTGAGGTGGTCGACCAGACGGTCAGCAAGACGGCAACCGTCGCGCCGACGCCGAAGGGCGCGGAAAGTCTGCGCGGAATGTTCGATGGCGGACTCTTTCCGGAAGGTTTCGGAAAGAAAGGCATGTCGAATGCCTTGCTGGTTTCCGGCGCGCACACGCAGTCCGGCAACCCGATCGCGGTCTACGGCCCGCAGACCGGGTACTTCGCCCCACAGTTGCTGCTCCGCCAGGAACTGCAGGGTCCTGGAGTCAGCTCGCGCGGGATCGCGTTCGCCGGCCTGAACTTCTACACGCTGATCGGTCGCGGCCCCGACTACTCGTGGAGCGCCACGTCCGCGGGGCAGGACATCACCGACACGTTCGCCGTACCGCTGTGTGAGCCGAACGGCGGGACGCCGACCAGGACCTCGCAGTACTACGTTTTCCGTGGCCAGTGCGTGCCGATCGAGCGGCTCGAGCGACACAATGCGTGGTACTCCAGCCTCGGTTCGTCGGAGCCCGCCGGGTCGTACACGTTGGTTGCCCTGCGCACCAAGTACGGAATCGTCACGCACCGCGGAACGGTCGGCGGAAAGCCGGTGCTGTTCACGAAGAACCGGTCGACGTACGGCAACGAGGCGGGGTCGGCGCTCGGGTTCATGCAGTTCAACGACCCCGACAAGATCCACTCGGCCGCCGACTTCCAGAAGGCCGCGGCGAACATCGGCTACACGTTCAACTGGTTCTACACCGACAAGAACTCGATCGCGTACTTCAACTCCGGCGACAACCCGGTCCGCGCGGACGGCGCCGACCCGAACCTGCCGAGCTGGAGCGCGTACGAGTGGCAGGGCTGGAACCCGGCCACGAACCGCGCGACGTACACACCGCAGGCCCAGCATCCGCAGGTGGTGAACCAGGACTACCTGACCAGCTGGAACAACAAGCAGGCGCCCGGGTTCTCCGCTTCGGACGGGCAGTGGGGCTACAACGCGGTCTACCGGAGTCAGCCGCTCGACGACCGGATCAAGGCGGTCATCGGCAACGGCCAGAAGTTCACCCGCGGGAAGCTGGTCGAGGCGATGGAGGACGCGGCCACGGTCGACCTCCGCGGCGACCAGGTCCTGCCCTATCTCCTGAGAGTCCTCAAGTCAGCACCGATCACCGATCCCGCCGTCGCCGACGCGGTCACGAAGCTGACCGCCTGGGACCAGGCCGGCGCGCACCGGAAGACCCCGAACGCGTCCTCGAAGACGTACGTCGACGCCGACGCGATCCGGATCCTCGACGCTTGGTGGCCGCTGCTCGTCCCGGCCGAGTTCAAGGATCTCGGCCCCGACCTGTACGGCGCCCTGGTCGCGAACCTGAAGATCGACGAGCGGCCGAGCGCGCAGGGATCCGCGTTCCAGAGCGGCTGGTGGGGCTTCGTCCAGCGGGATCTGCGGAAGGTGCTCGGCGACCCGGTGCAGGCGTCCCAGCCGGTGACGTTCTGCGGTGGCGGGGCGCTGGCCGCGTGCCGGTCGGTCCTCACCGAGACCTTGCTGGCGGCAACCAAGGTGCCGGCGTCGACGACGTACCCGGCGACCGCGGACTGCGCGGCGGGTGATCAGTTCTGCGCCGACCAGATTGCGCACAACCCGATGGGCGGCATCACCCAGGACCGGATCGCGTGGGTGAACCGGCCGACGTACCAGCAGGTGGTGGAGTTCCCGGCGAAGCGGGGTGACGACGTCAGCAACCTGGCGGTCGGGAAGACGGCGACCGCGAGCAGCTACGAGAAGGGCTGGTACAACTCCCCGCCGGCCCAGGCGGTCGACGGGAAACTGGACACCCGGTGGGCGAGTGACTGGTCCGATCCACAGTGGCTGAAGGTTGACCTCGGCAACGAGCAGACCGTCAGCCGGGTGGTGCTGCGTTGGGAGGCGGCGTACGCGAAGGGCTACCGCGTGGACGTGTCGCGGGACGGGTCGACCTGGCAGCAGGTGTACGCGACGACGGCAGGTGACGGTGGGGTGGATGTGGTGCGGTTCGGCGCTGTACCGGCCCGGTATGTGCGGGTGACGGGGACCCAGCGCGCGACGTCGTACGGGTATTCACTGTACGAGCTGCAAGTCTTCAGATGGTGATACCCCGGGGCCTGTCAGGATTAGGCCATGAACCAGAACTTTCCCCCGAACCCGCCGTATCCGCCGCAGCAGCCCGGTTACCAGCAGGGGCCGCCGCCCGGGTATCAGCCGGGGCCGTCGCAGGGGTATCAGCAGGGGTACCAGCAGGGGCCTCCGCAGCCGGGTCAGCCGCAGCCGGGTCAGCCGCAGCAGGGCTACGGCCAGCAGGGCGGCTATCCGCAGGCTCCGTCGAACGTGCCGCATGTCGCTCCGCAGGGATCGCCGTACCCGGTGCTGGTCTCGACGATGAACGACCTGCCCGGGTACACCGCGGAAAACGTGTTCGGCGAGGTCTTCGGGCTGACCGTGCGGAGCCGCAACATCGGGTCGAACTTCACCGCGAGCTTCCGGTCGCTGGGCGGTGGCGAGGTGCCGGAGTACACCCAGATGCTGGCCGAGTCGCGGCACGTCGCCGTGATGCGGATGTGCCAGATGGCGCAGCAGATGGGCGCCAACGCGATCCTCGCGATGCGGTTCGACTGCAACGAGATTGCGCAGACCATGAGCGAGGTGGCCGCGTACGGTACGGCGGTGGTCGTCCGGAAGACCGAGCCCCCGCGGCCGACCGACACGACTCCCGACGAGGACGATGCCAATGACAGCTGACCTCAAGTTTCCGCCCGGTTTCCGGTGGGGGGTCTCGACGTCGGCGTACCAGATCGAGGGTGCCGTGGCCGAGGACGGCCGCGGTCCCTCCACCTGGGACACGTTCTGCGCCGAGCCCGGCCGGATCCGGGGCGGCGACACCGGCGCAGTTGCGTGCGACCACTATCACCGGTACGCCGAGGACGTCGCGCTGATGCGTGAGCTGGGGGTGGACACCTACCGGTTCTCGTTCTCCTGGCCGCGGATCCAGCCGTCGGGAAGCGGCCCGGGGAACGCGGCCGGCCTTGACTTCTACGACCGGCTGATCGACACGCTGCTCGGCGCCGGGATCCAGCCGGCGCCGACGCTGTACCACTGGGACACACCGCAGCTGCTCGAGGACGCGGGCGGCTGGCTGTCCCGCGACATCACCGACCGGTTCGCGGAATACGCCGGAATTCTGGCCGCGCACTTCGCGGACCGGGTGCCGATGTGGATCACCATCAACGAGCCGATGGTGCTGACGCTGATGGGCTACTCCCTCGGCGCGCATGCCCCCGGCAAGGAGCTGCTGTTCGACGCGCTCCCGGTCGCGCACCATCAGCTGCTCGCCCACGGCCGCGCGGTGCAGGCGCTGCGAGCGGCCGGCGCCTCGAGCATCGGCATCGCGTCCAACCACGCGCCGACCTGGCCCGCGAGCGACAGTGCGGAGGACAAGGAAGCGGCCGCGCTGTACGACAACCTGATCAACTGGTTGTTCGCCGACCCGATCCTGCTCGGGGAGTACCCGTCCGGCATGGGCGACGCGATGCCCGGCCCGGTAGCCGACGACCTCGCGGTGATCTCGACGCCGCTCGATTTCTTCGGCATCAACCACTACGCGCCGGTCTCCGTCGGCGCCGCCACCGGGCAGGCCGACACCGCGGCCACCGACGGCGTGCTGCTGCCGCCGGGCCTGCCGTTCGAGCCGCGGACCTTGCCCGGGTACCCGACCACGGACTTCGGCTGGCCCATCGTGCCGGATGCCTTCGGCGAGATCCTGCGGATCTTCAAGCAGCGGTACGGCGACAAGCTGCCGCCGATCTACATCACCGAGAACGGGTGCGCGATCAACGACGAGCCCGTCGACGGGGTGGTGTCGGACCAGCGGCGGATCGACTACCTGGACGGGTATCTGCGGTCGTTGAAGGTCGCGATGGACGACGGGATCGACGTCCGCGGGTACTTCCAGTGGTCATTGATGGACAACTTCGAATGGGCGGCCGGGTACTCGCAGCGGTTCGGGCTCGTGCACGTCGACTTCGAGACGTTGGAGCGGACGCCGAAAGCGTCGTACCACTGGTTCCGTGACCTGATAGCCCGGAGTCCATCGGTTCCGGGTCGGCCATGATTCCCGAGCCGGGCGTGGTGCCGTCCGCGCTGGCGGAACCGACTGTCCGGGTGCGTGGCGGCTGGACCGCGGCCGTCGTACTGGCGAACGTCGGGGTGTTCGCGGCCTGGCTCGGCCCGATTCAGGTACTGCTCGCGAAGCAGTCCGAGGCTGTTGCTCCAGGCAACAAGGAATACGTTTTCGGGTTGGTGACCGGCGTCGGCGCGGCGGTTTCGGTGGTTGCGAACCCTGCTTTCGGTGCGATGTCCGACCGGACCACGTCCCGTTACGGACGCCGAGTCCCGTGGGTGGTCGCCGGTGCGGTCGGTGGCGCGATCGGGCTCGGCATCTTGTCGGGCGCGCACGTGATCGCGTTGATGCTGATCGGCTGGTGCCTGATGCAGCTGTTCGGCAACGCATTGCTCGCCGCAGCGACCGCCGTCGTCCCCGACCGTGTCCCGGTCACGCAGCGCGGCGCCGTCGGCGGGTGGGTCGCTATCTCTCAAGTCCTCGGCGCATTGGTCGGGACAGCGTTGGCGGCCGCGTTCAACAGCTTCACCCTCGGGTACGTCGCCTGCGCCGTTTTCCTGCTGTTGTCCGTCGTGCCGTACCTGCTGCGGAGCGGCGATGCGACGTTGACGGAGCGACCGGCGTTCGTGTTCGGCGAATTCGTGAAGAGCTTCTGGATCAGCCCGCGGCGCTACCCGGACTTCGGGTGGGCGTGGCTGACGCGGTTCCTGTTCAACGTCGGTAATGCGTTGGGGACGTTGTACCTCTTCTACTACCTGCAGGACGAGGTCGGTGTCGCTGACCCGGACACCGGCGTACTGATCCTGACGGCGATCTACAGCGTGTGTGTGCTGGTGACCGCGATCAGCTTCGGCCGTTGGTCGGACCGGTCCGCGCGGCGCAAGGTGTTCGTCACCGCGTCCGGGTGGGTGATGGCGGCGGCCGGCGTCGTACTCGCGGTCTGGCCGACCTGGCCGGGCGCGATCCTCGGGGCGACCGTCCTCGGCGCCGGCTTCGGCGTCTACCTGTCCGTCGACTTCGCGCTGCTCACCCAGGTCCTCCCCAGCGCCCGCAACCGCGGCAAGGACCTCGGCGTCATCAACATCGCCAACTCCCTCCCCCAGGTCCTGGCCCCAGCCATCGCCGCCCCCATCGTCAAACACCTGGGCGGCTACCCGGTCCTCTACCTCCTGGCGTCCGCGGTAACGCTCCTCGCCGGCGTACTGGTCACCCGAATCCGTTCGGTCAGCTAGGCGGCCGCCCCTGGCTTGCAGCCGCTCGCTCCTGTCACGATGAGGCGTGAGCGGACGATGACGAACCGCCGAGAGCGATCGCTGCTGATCCAGCGCCTTGCAGCGCTCGGCGCCGTCGACGGCGATGCGGAGGACGAGCGCCTCAGACGGTCGACGCTCGTGCTGTCGACGTCGCTGATCTGCGTCCTCACGCCACTCTGGGTCGTCACCTACCTCGCCCTCGGCCTGCCGATCCCGATGTCGATCCCGTTGGGCTACCTGGTCGTCACGATCCCCTCGCTGGTCTGGTTCGCCCGGACGCGGCGATACGTCCCGTTCCGGACGTTCCAGCTGACGCTGATGCTCCTGCTCCCCTTCGCCCTCCAGTGGTCGCTCGGCGGGTTCGTCGCGTCGAGCGCCGTGTCGCTCTGGGGTCTCTGGCCGGCACTCGGCGCGGTCTTGTTCGTGGGGGCGCGCGGGGCAGTGGTCTGGTTCGCCGGATACCTGGCCCTCTTGGCCATCTCTGCCGTAATCGAGCCCATCCTCGAACCGGCTGCGATTCCGGATGCCGTGCAGACCGCGTTCTTCGTCGGGAACCTGACGGGCCCGTCGCTGGTCGCCTACCTGCTCCTGCAGTACTTCGTTCGCGAGCGCGATCGGGAGCATCAACGGTCGGAACGTCTGCTCCTGAACGTCCTGCCGGCCGCGGTCGCGGCCCGACTCAAGCAGCGTGAGGGGGTCATCGCCGACCGCTTCCCCGAGGCAACCGTGCTCTTCGCCGACATTGTGGACTTCACGCCGCTTGCGGTCGGGTTGCCGCCGGAGGACGTGGTCAGGTTGCTCGACGAGGTCTTCACCGCTTTCGATCGGCTCGCCGATGACTACCGCCTGGAGAAGATCAAGACCATCGGCGACGCCTACATGGTGGCGGGCGGCGTTCCGACGCCGCGGGACGATCACTGCGAGGCTGTCGCCGAGATGGCGCTTGCGATGCTGCAGGTGTGCCAGGGGCTGACAGACCTCAACACCGTGAGGTTGCGGATCGGCATGGACACCGGTCCGGTCGTAGCCGGCGTCATCGGGCAGCGCAAGTTCAGCTACGACCTGTGGGGCGATACGGTCAACACGGCGAGCCGGCTGGAGAGTCATGGTGTGCCCGGCTCGATCCAGGTCTCGTCACGGGTCTACGACCGCCTGTCGGATCGGTACAGCTTCGAACAGCGCGGCCTGATCGATCTGAAGGGCAAGGGTCCGACACCCGCCTGGCTCCTACTGGGACCGCGGGCGTGATCGGCCGAGGGCCTCAGTCAAAGCGCGGGCGGTAGCACCATTGGCGGGTACGGCGATGTGCTCGAGGTCCAGCCAGTCCGCCATCAGGTGGAGCTCCGCGGCCAACTGCTCGGCAAAGTCGGGGGCGTTCGGCTCGGGGGTGAGGGTGGGGACGACGAGCGTCGAGGATTGACGGTCGGCTTTGAGGTCTACTCGGGCCACCAGTTGGTCGCCCAGAAGGAACGGCAGGACGTAGTAGCCATGGATGCGTTGTGGGGCAGGGGTGTAGATGCTGATCCGGTAGAAGAAGTCGAACAGGCGATGGGTGCGGTCGCGGTTCCAGATCAGCGGGTCGAACGGCGAGAGCAGAGCCTGCGCGTCGATCGGGCGGTCCTTCGCCTCGTGCCAGCGGTACGCCTGCTGCTTCACGCCCTCGACACGAACCGGGATCAGCTCACCGGCCTCGACCAGCTCGCCGACCACCTCGCGACCAGTTGCTGCGGGCAACGGAAAGTGCCCCCGGCCGCTGACGCCACACAGCTCCTTCAGCGTCGCGATCCCCAGACCACGGGCCGCGATCCGCACCAGCTCACGACGAGCCTCGTCGGCGGTCGGCTCCGGAGCGTCGAGTACGTCGGCAGGCAGCACGCGCTCGGTGAGGTCGTAGATCCGCTCGAAGTGCCGCCGGCCCGCGATCGTCACCAGGCCCGCGCAGAACAGGTACTCGATCGCGATCTTCGCGTCCTGCCAGTTCCACATCGTGCCGGTCGTCGGATCCGGATGCGGCTCGGAGCGCTTCCGCCGTACGCCGTCCGGGCTCGCCTCGCCCGCCGTCAGCGGCCCCTGCTCCGTCACCATCCGCAGGACCTGGTCGACGTACCCGGGCCGCTCCGCCGTCAGCCGGCGCATTCCCTCGACGACCGACCACGGCGCGGTCACGTCCGGGCTCAGCTCCTCGTCCCACACCTGCCGCTCGGCCGCCCGCATCCGCCACCGCATCAAGGGGTACGTCGTCAACGGGAGCAGTGCAGCCTTGTGGCCCCAGAAGTACTCGAACAACTCCCGGTCCGCGCCCCAACTCAGCTTGTCCAGACCCGCTCGCGAGTACCTCCCAACCCGCGAGAACACCGGCAGATAATGCGACCGGCACAACACGTTCACCGAGTCCAACTGCAGCACGCCTGCGCGCTGGACAGCCTTCCGCACACGCCGTACATCCCCGCGTCCTCGCGGCTCTCCGAACCCCTGCGCCCCCAACGCAATCCGCCGCGCCTCACCCCCCGAAACCTCATCTCCAACGGCAGCCATGCTTCGAACATATAGCGAACCAGTGTTACGCAGGCACAAGTTCCGCCTCGTAGCTGATGGTCAGGCGGCGGTAGGCGGCGCTCAGGAAGGCCAGGAGTACGACGATCAGCATCAGGAGGCTGGCCGCGACGAAGGCTAGGGCGATGCCGCGGGCCTGGCCGTCTCCGAGGAGCCAGCCGAAGGTGGTGCGGCCCGCTGCCGAGTCCATGTAGGGGATCAGCAGGAACTGTGCCGCCGGGCCGATGGCGAAGGCGGCGATGGGGGTGGACGCGGTCTCGATGCTCTGTGCGAACCCGAACACCCGGCCCTGCTTCTCGAACGGGACCATCCGCTGCAGGATCGTCTGCTCGGCCGCCTCGGCGACCGGGACCAGCAGCATGAAGCCGAACATGCCGAGCACCAGCAGCGACTGCCACTCGCGCGCCGCCGTAGTCAGGCCGACGACCGCGATCCCGACGTTCGCCAGCATCAGCAGCCGCAGCGGCGAACGGCCGAGGCCGAAGCGGGCGACGACGGCGCCGCCGGCGATGAAGCCGATGCTGGTGATGCCGAGGACGATGCCCCAGGACTGTACCGAGAACAGGTTCAGTCCGTACGGGTCCATCAGCGCCATGAAGACGCCCATGATCAGGTTGTTGAACGTGCTGAACAGGACCAGCGGCAGCAGCCCGGGTACGTCGCGCATCGTCTGCCAGGCGCTCCGGATGTCGATCCGGGTCCGCTCGTGGTGCTCCGGCCGCGGCTCGTCGAGGTGGATCGCGAGCAGCAGGTGGACGAGTACGGCGGCCGTGAACACGACCGCGATCGCGACCGTGCCGCCCATGCCGACGAAGCCGACCGACAGGCCGCTGAGGACGCTCGTGATCAGGTGCGCGACGCCGTTCACCGTGCCGACGAGACCGTTCGCCTTGTCGCGGCGGTCGGCCGGGACGAGCAACGTCACCGCGGTCGAGAGCGCGATGCTGCGGAGCTGGCCGGCGGTGCTACCGACCAGGACCAGGAGCGCGAACGCCCAGAACCACGGCCCGTGCCAGTTGGTGAGCTGCCGGCCGACAACGACGTACAGGATGCCCGCGAGCGCGAAGGCCACGCCGGTGATCGAGGTGGACAGCGCCATCGCGGTCTTCTTGCGGTGCGAGTCCACGACCGCGCCGAAGATCGTCCCGGAGGCGGCGCCGATCAGCATCGAGACACCGGAGACGAGCGATGCGGCGAGCACCGAGTGCGTCACCAGGTACACCCAGAAGGCGAAGCCGAAGCTCAGGAACGTGGTCGTCACGTTCGCCACCAACGTGTTGATCAGCAACCGCCTGAATGTCGTCGTCATACCCCTACGTCGGACGCGACCTCAAGAAATTGACAACACCTCGCGAAGCGTCTCGAAATCGTCCGGTTCGAGCGGGACCAGACCGCGGCGGAGCTGGTAGCCCCAGTTCGGCGCCTGGGTCAGCCTCAGGTCGACCTCGCGGAGCGCCGCGCGGTGGACGGGCAGGAACTCGATCCGCCGCCGCCACGGCTGGATCGTGCCGCGGGCACCCATCGACATCGGTTCTGCCTGGTACGGCGCGGTGTCGGCGACCACTCCGAGCGCGGTGAACGCCCGGAGCGGTTCCTTGGACCCGTACCGCTCGGTGGGGGAGTAGATCACGAACCCGTCACCCTCGCGCAGCCGCGCGACGCCGTACCGCTTGCCGTGATTGAGCTGGATGAAACCGCCCTCGACGGCCCGCCGGGTGTGGTCCGCGGAGACCACACCCAGCCAGGCCCTGTTCAGATCGTTCATGCACCTAGTGTCAGGCGGTATATACGACATCTTTCGTCATAATTTTCCGGCGGAGTTTGGCGAGCAGCGGCCAGGCGATCATCAGCAGGATCACGGCGTAGATCACGTACGCGACCGGCCCGCCGATCAGGCCCGAGACGTCGCCGTTGGACAGCTGCAGCGCCATCCGGGCCTGACGTTCGGCGATCGGTCCGAGGATCACGCCGATGATCAGCGGGAGTACGGGCAGCCCGAAGCGGCGCATCGCGAACCCGAGCAGGCCGAGCACGAGGAGCAGCAGCAGGTCGAGCGGCTGCGCGTTGACGGCGTACGCGCCCATCGAGGCGAAGAAGATGATCCCGGCGTACAGGTACGGGCGGGGGATCTGCAGCAGCTTCGCCCAGGCCGGCGCGAGCGGCAGGTTGAGCAGCAACAGGAACAGGTTGCCGATGAACAGGCTCGCGATCAGTGCCCACACCAGCTTCGGTTCGCGCTGGAACAGCAGCGGTCCGGGCTGGATGCCGTACGACGTGAAGGCGGCGAGCATCACCGCTGCAGTCGCGTTCGTGGGCAGACCGAGCGCGAGCATCGGGACCAGCGTGCCGGCGGCCGACGCGTTGTTCGCTGCCTCCGGTCCCGCCACGCCCTCGATCGCACCATGCCCGAACTCCTCCGGGTGCTTGGACAGCTTCTTCTCGGTCGCATACGAGAGGAAAGTCGGGATTTCCGCGCCGCCGGCCGGCAGCGCTCCGATCGGGAAGCCGTACGCCGTACCTCGTAGCCACGGCTTCCACGAGCGACGCCAGTCCGACTTGCCCATCCACGGCCGCCCGACCGGGATCACCGTGCCGGGGTTCCGCCGCAGATGCGCAGCGACCCAGAGCGCCTCGCCGACCGCGAAGATGCCGACGGCAACCACCACGACATCGATGCCGTCGGCCAGCTGCGGGATCCCGAGCGTGAGCCGCTGCTGGCCGGTCACCTTGTCGATCCCGACCAGCCCGATCACCAGCCCGAGCAGCAGCGCCGCGAACCCGCGGATCCGCGACGACCCGAGCACCGACGTGGCACCGGCGAACGCGAGCAGCATGATCGCCAGGTAGTCCGGCGCGCCCAGGCTGATGGCGAACTTCACCACCTGCGGCGCGACCAGCACCAGCAACAGCGTCCCGATCGTCCCGGCCACGAACGATCCGATCGCGGCCGTCGCCAGCGCCTGCGCGGCCCGTCCGGCTCGTGCCATCTTGTTGCCCTCGATCGCCGTCACCACCGATGACGACTCCCCGGGCGTGTTGAGCAGGATCGAGGTGGTCGAGCCGCCGTACATGCCGCCGTAGAAGATGCCGGCGAACATGATGAACGCCTGCACCGGCTCCATCCCGTAGGTGATCGGCAGCAGCAGCGCCACCGTCATCGCCGGCCCGATCCCGGGCAGTACGCCGACCGCCGTACCGACCGTGACTCCTAGCAGTGCCAGCAACAGGTTGATCGGCGTCAGCACGTCGCCGAACCCGTTCAGCAGGTTCGTCAGGTTGTCCATCACAGAATCCCTTGCAGTACGCCGGCCGGCAGGTTGACCCCGAGCCCGATCGCGAACGCGTAGAACGTGATCAGCGACAGTGCGACCGCGATGAACACGTTCCGGATGTGGTGCCGGCTGCCGAGCGCGAACGCCGACCCCCAGAACAGCAGGGTTCCGCTGATCACCCAGCCCAGCGGCTCGATCAGCACCAGGTTCACCACGAACGCGGCGATCAGCAGCAGTACCGTGCGCCAGTCGACGGACGACGTGACGTCGACGTCCTCGCCTTCCTCGGCCGCACCGGTGCCGCCGCGGGCGACGTCGACGGCGTACAGCACGGCGACCACGAGCAGCAGTACGCCGAGCACGATCGGGACCGGCTTCGGGCCGATCGGATCGTTGCTGTTGGCAATGTGCTGGATCCGGGCGGCGTCGACGATCACCAGGGCGCCGACCACCGCCAGGAAACCACACACTCCGTACTGCGCTGTGTCCCGCCGAGCCTCGCGTGGAGTCTCGGCGGTGCTCATGCCGCCAGGCCCAGTTTCGTCAGGATGTCCGCCACGGCCTTGTCCTGTTCGGTCAGGAACTTCCCGAACTCGTCACCGGTCACGAACGCGTCCGTCCAGCCGTGCTTCTGCAGCTCGGCCTTCCACTGCGGCGAGTCGTGCATCTTGGTCAGCGCGTCGATCCAGACCTTCTTGTCCCCGTCGCTGATCTCCGGCGGCGCCACGATGCCGCGCCAGTTCGTGAACACCAGGTCGATCCCGGAGCCCTTCAGCGTCGGCACGTCCTTGAGCGCGTCGATCGGCTTCTCGCTGGTCACCGCGAGTACGCGGACCTGACCGCTCTCCACTTGGTCCAGGAACTCGCCGAATCCGCTGGCCCCGAACGCGATCTTGCTACCGAGCAGCGCGGGCAGCAGTTCGCCGCCACCGTCGTACGAGACGAAGTTGACGTCCTTCGGATTGATGCCGACGGCCTGTGCGAGCTGCATCGGCAGCAGGTGGTCCGGTCCGCCCGGCGACGAGCCGCCGCCGACGGCCAGTCCCTTGGGGTTCGCCTTCCAGGCGGTGACGAGGTCCTGGATCGTCTTGTACGGCGAGTTCTTCGGCACCACGATCGCGCCGGCCTCCTCGATCATCTTGGCGATCGGGGTGGTCTGGGTGAGCGTCGCCTTCGACTTCGACGTGTACGTCGCGCCGACCACGCCGAGCCCCATCTGCATCGCGAGCTTGCCGTTGCCCTTCTCGTTCACGATCCGCTGCAGGCCGACCGTGCCGCCCGCGCCGGGCAGGTTGAACACCTGGACGCCGGTCGCGATCTTGGCGTCGTCCATCACCTTCGCGGCGGTCCGGGCGGTGGTGTCGTACCCGCCGCCCGCGGTGTTCGGCACCATCAGCCGCAGGCCGGTGGCCGGCTTTCCGCTGTCGGCGTTCGATGTGTCGGATTTTTCCGCGGTCGCGCCACAGGCGGTCGCGGTCACCAGGGCGACCAGCGCCGTGGTGACCCAGAGCATCGGCCTAGACCTCATCGGCGGAGTCCTTTCGGGAATGGTTCAGGTGCCGACGATCGTGGACCTCCTGTGGTACGGGCGTCTGCGTTGTGGCCGCAGCGGTGGTTGAGTTCATTGTGGTCACAGGCGGAACCTGGTTGAAGTGTGGCACTTGGCCGCTGGAGCGGTGATCATGCGGCAGGACGTGCGAGGAGGTGAACATGGCGGTGCGACTGGGACGAAGGCCGACCCTGGCCGGCCAGCTGCTGGTGCTGCAGCTGGCGATCGTGGTGATCGTGCTCGTGGCCGTCGCCGCGGTCTCGCTCGCCCAGTCGGCCGCCACGTTCAACCGGGTCGAAGGCCGCCGGGTCACCTTGCTGGCCGAGCAGTTGTCGTCGAACCCCGCGCTGCGGTTCAACGTTCGCAACCCGGCGCCTGCGGAGATGCTTGCACCCACGCTGCAGACCAGCCTCGCGCAGTCCGGCGTCACCTCGATCACGGTCGCGAACGCCGACGGAAAGGTGATCGCGGCAACCAATCCGACCCTGATCGGGACGAAGCTCACGCTCGGTGTCCCAGAGGTTGCGGACGGTCGAGGCTGGTCGGGGCAGCTGCGGGGCGACGGCGGGATGGAGCTGGTGGCCCAGGTTCCGGTGCTGAGCGAAGGCAGGGACAAGAACGGCAAGCTGGACGGGACGCTCGGCGACCACATCGGGACCGTGATGGTCGGTGAGCGGGCTCCGTCCGTACTGCAGCGGTTGCGCGGCGCGTCGTCGTACCTCGCGATCTATCTCGGAATCGCCTGTGTGCTGGGGCTGCTCGGGTCGTGGCTGCTCGCCCGGCGGATCAAGCGGCAGACGCTCGGGCTCGAACCTCGGGAGATCGCGGGACTGGCGGAGCATCGGGAAGCCATGCTGTACGGGCTTGCCGAGGGAGTCGTTGCCTTGGACCCGCATCTGCGCGTGACGCTGGTGAACGACGTCGGCCGGCGACTCCTCGATCTCCCTTCCGATGCGGTGGGAAAGTCCTTGCGGGAGCTGGGTGTCGAAGGACGGCTGCGCGAAGTGCTGGCCGGCGAGGACGAGGCGCGCGACGCGGTCGTCGTACGGCGTGGTCGGGTGCTCGTGATGAACCGGATGAGTGTTACCAAAGACGGGCGGTCACTCGGATCCGTCACCACGCTGCGGGACCGGACCGAGCTCGCGCAACTGGAGCGCGAATTGGGGTCGTTCCGTTCGTCCGCGGAGCTGCTGCGGGCGCAGACGCACGAGTTCGCGAACCAGCTGCACACGATCTCCGGGCTGATCCAGATCGGTGAGTACGACGAGGTGGTCACGTACGTCGGCGCGCTCAACCGCTATCGTGAATCGCTCGACCTGACCGTGACCAGGCGGGTCCACGACACCACGGTCGCCGCCCTCCTGATGGCGAAGTCGTCGCTCGCGGCCGAACGCCGCGTCGAGCTCCGGGTGTCCGAGCGGACCACGCTGCTGCGCCTCGATCCGGCGCTTTCCGCCGACATCGCGACCGTCCTCGGCAACTTGGTCGACAACGCCGTCGACGCGGCCGCGCTGTCCGGTACGCCGCTGTCGCCCGCATGGGTCGAGGTCGAGCTTCGGCAGGACGCGACGAGTGTGGAGATCGTGGTCCGCGACTCCGGGCCGGGAGTCGCACCCGAGCTGGCGCAGGAGGTGTTCGCGCACGGATTCACCACCAAGGCCGCGGCCGAGGGCGAACGCGGGATCGGCCTCGCGATGACCCGCCTGATCTGCCGGCGCCGCGGCGGCGAGGTGGCGGTCACCAACCTCGCCGAGGGTGGTGCGGCGTTCGTCGCGCGGATGTCCACCCAGCGCACGCCGGAGGGAGCCCGATGATCAAGGTGCTGGTCGTCGACGACGACTTCATGGTCGCCCGCATCCACCGCGGGTTCGTCGACCGCGTGGACGGCTTCGAGGTCGTCGGTACGGCGAACTCCGGCGACCAGGCCGTGGCGGCGCTCGGTGAGCTTTCTCCTGACCTGGTTCTTCTGGACCTCTACCTCCCCGACATCTTCGGCCTCGACCTGATCGCCCGCCTGCGTGCCGTCCAGCCCGACGTCGACATCCTCGTGATCACCGCCGCCCGCGAGGCGGACGCGGTCCGCGGGGCTGTGCGGCAGGGTGTCGTGAACTACCTCCTGAAACCCTTCGGTTTCGAGGACCTCCGGGCGCGGCTCCGGGAGTACGCCCGCCGCCGCGCCAGCGTCCCCGACCAGGTCACCTCCCAAGCCGACGTCGACCGGGTCCTGGCGCCCGCCCGTCAGCTGGTCAACCGGCTCCCCAAAGGACTCAGCCAGGAAACCGCCGACCTCGTCACCGCCGCCCTCCGCGCCGCCCCCGACAACCTCTCCGCCGCCGAGTGCGCCGAGAAGGTCGGCATCTCCCGCGTCAGCGCCCGCCGCTACCTCGAGTTCTTCGCCGCCCAAGGCCAGGCCGAAGTATCCCTCCGCTACGGCACCACCGGCCGCCCCGAACGCCGCTACACCTGGCGAACCTGACCCCCACTCCACCCGCCCCACCCCCCGTACACCCACCCCACCCACCCCGCCCCCCGTACACCCACCCCACCCGCCCCGTACACCCACCCCACCCACCCCGTACACCCACCCCCGGCCGCCCACGCCGCCCGGGCGTCGCCCCGCTCGGTCCCCGCCCTTGGCCGACCCGCATTTGCTGGGTCAGCCACCGCATTTGATGGGTTGACCAGTCAAATGGGGGGTTCCACACCCTTAACCAGGGTGGTTAACCCCCCACTTGGCTGGTTAACCCATCAAATGCTGATGGGCTGGTCGTCGAGTCGTTGGCTCGATGGGTGCGGGAGCGGGCGGGGTGCGGTCAGCGGGAGGCGGCGGCGTACGGGCGGTCGAAGATCTCGCCGAGGGTCAGTCCTCGACCAGTTCGACGGATGCGGCGTGGCGTTCGGCCAGCGCGTGGTAGACGGCGGCGTTGTGGTCGACGAAGAGTCTTGCGGTGCCGTCGAGCGGGATGATCTTCTCGCGGGGCTGCCCATCGCGACCGACTCCGGTGGGATGACCGCGCCGGGCGTGACCGTGGACCCAGCGGCGACCAGTGACCGTTTGCCGACCACCGCGCCGTCCAGCACGATCGCGCCGTTTCCGACCAGCGCCTGCTCGCCGATCGTGCAGTCGTGGACCAGGCACTGGTGACCGACCGTGGCGTTCGGGCCGATCTCGCAGCCGTTGTGGCCGACGTGGATGACCGTGTTGTCCTGGATGTTCGCGCCGGCGCGGATCGTGATCGTGCCCAGATCGGCCCGGATCACCGCGCCGTACCAGATCGACACCCCGGCCTCGACCACCACGTCACCGACCAGCGTGGCGGTCGGCGCGATCCACGCGTCGGGATGGACGGTCGGACGCTTACCTTCGAACGAGTACAGCGGCATGCGCCACACCCTAATGCTCAGCTGATCGTGATCCCGCTGATCGGCGTACCGGGAGGCAGGTCGCGGATCTGGGTGTGGATCTGCCCGAGGATGTTGAGCGACACCACGAAGTCCAGGACCTCGACGTTGTCGAGCGTGAGTTCGCCGCCGAGCTGCGGCGGATGGGTGAACGAGTAGACCTGATCAGGACCCGGTACGACGCCCTGGTTCGCGGCGCCGAACACCAGGCCGGCCAGCAGGTACTGGTCCTGGCCGTCCTCCGTGTTCAGCGCGTCCCGCAGCTCGTCCGCGCTCGCCCAGGTGAGCTCCAGCGTCCCCTCGAGCGTGTCGAGCCACCAGAACCCGTCAGCCGCCTGGAAGAACACGTCCCCGAACGGCGACGTGAACACCGGCACCAACCCGTCGAGTTCGAGGAAGGTCCAGGATTCGAGCGCACGCGCGTACTGCTCGTCGGAGAACGACCGGGTCAGCTCCATGCCGTGAGCCTAGGCGCGAGCGGGGGCCACGTGTCCAACTAGGGTGAGCGGATGCTCAAACCAGTCGCCGGGTTCGCAGCGTTCGGACTGTTCTGGGGTGCGTGGGGAGCGATCCTGCCCGCGATCCGGGCCGGCGCCGGTGTGAACGACGGAGAGCTCGGTGTGGCATTGCTGATGATCGGGCTCGGAGCGCTGGTGTCGATGCGGTTCACCGGCTACCTGATCGACCGGTACGGCGGCGTCGTGCTTCCCGTGGTGACCGTGTTGTTCGCGCTCTGCGGCGTACTGCCTGCCCTGGCTGGTTCGGTCGTCACGCTGAGCGCGGCGCTGTTGTTGCTCGGAGCAACTTCTGGTGCGACGGACGTGGCGATCAACGCGACCGGATCCCACACCGAACACGAGACCGGACGGCCGGTGATGAACCTCGCCCACGGCATGTTCTCGGTCGCGGTCGTGGTGGCGAGCCTCGGTACGGGGGGACTTCGGGCGGCCGGTGTGAGGGCACTGCCGGTGCTGGCCGGTGTGGCGACTCTGATCGTGATCACGGCGGCTGCCGTCCTTGCGCCGGGAGCAACCAAGGTCACCGGGACCGCCAGGACGCACACCGGAAAGTCGAGAGCCAGGCTCGAACCGGTGCTCCTCGTGTTCGGCGTGCTGTGTGCACTGGCCTACCTGGTCGAGAACGCGTGGCAGAGCTGGAGCGCCGTACATCTCGACACCTCACTGAACGCCTCGGCCGGCCTCGCGTCCACTGCTCCCGCGGTCTTCGCTGCTGCGGCCGCCACCGGCCGCTTCGCAGGTAACGCTCTGCTCGCCCGGGTCCGCCCGGTGCGGCTCTTGGTCGTCGGCGGTGCCGTCGCAGCCGTCGGCTCACTCGTCGCGGCCACCGCGAACAATCCCTGGACGGCACTCATCGGGATCGGCGTCGCCGGCCTCGGTACGTCGGTCTGCGCGCCGACCGTCATCGGGATGGCGGGCGCCTGGGCGGGTCCCGAGCGGCGCGCCGGAGCGATCTCCACGGTGACCACGATCGCCTACGTCGGGTTCCTGATCGGCCCGGCAGCGGTCGGCGCGGTCTCGTCAGCGTGGTCGCTGCCGGTTGCCCTGGGCGCGGTCGCCGTCATCGCGGTCGTCGTCGCCGGCCTCGCACCGGTCGCCGACCGTGTCGCCAGTCCCCGAGCGAGCCGCCAACTGGACTGAGTGCGGCCCCGTCGACGTACGTCGAAAGGGATGTGAAAGGCCCTACTGCAACGGTTACGGTGGCTGAACCGATCGAGGAGGGTGGCATGACGGAGATCGCGAAATCCGGGGCTGCGGTGATCAGCCGGGCGGACGGGCGGGACGACGGCGAGGAATGGACCGAGAACTACACCGAGCTGCCGGGTGGTGCCGGTGTCTCGCTGATTCTCGAGTCGACCACGCAGGAGGGCGTCGGTCCGCGGCTGCACCTGCATCCGTACGCCGAGACGTTCATCATCCGGCGGGGTTCGGCGACGTTCACGGTGGACACCGAGGAGATCGTCGGCAAGGCCGGCCAGATCCTGGTCGTACCGGCCGAGACCCCGCACAAGTTCCGCACCGGCCCGGGCGGCTACGAAGCGGTGCACATCCACGCCAACCCAACCTTCGAAACCACCTGGCTGGAGTAGTTAGGCCCTACTCGGCCTTCGGGGGAGCGAACGCGGCCAGCAGGGTCGCGGTGATGTACGGCGCTGCCTGGTCGGACGTGATGCGCCCGGCCTGGATCTCGCTCGCGGCGCCGTGCATCACGTTGTGCATGACGCTGACCAGCCACGACGTCGGCAGGTCGGTACGGAAAACGTTTTCGGCACGGCCGCGTTCGAGCAGCCGTTCCACGCGCGCCATCGGATCGGCGTGCAGTTCTCGCACCCGTCCGGGCGGCAGTGCGTCCTGAGCCGCGAGCAGCAGCGCCCGGTACTGGTCGACCAGGTGCCAGCTCGACTCGATCAACCGGGTCAGCGCGTCGCGCGGATCACCGGTCAGATCGACCTGCCCGAGGGTCTCCTCGCCGGTCGCGATCGCCTGGACGAAGACGGCGTCGACCAGCTCGGCCCGGGAGGGGAAGTGGCCGTACAGGGTCACTCGCCCGACCCCGGCCGCCTTCGCGATCTCCGACGTACTCGCCGCCGGATCCCGGCCCAGACACTCGGCGGCCGCGGTCAGGATCGCCGCGATGCTCCGTTGCGCGTCCGCGCGCCGGGTGGTGACAGCCATCGGCCCTCCATGATCTCGAACACTACTGTACGAATTCCTCTTGTCGAACACCAGTGTACGAGTTACCGTACCGAATGTAACCCGTACACACCTGTTCAAGTTAAGGACGAGATCATGACTCAACCCGACCCCCGGCGGTGGCGGCTGCTGGGGCTGCTTGCCGTCGCGCAGTTCATGCTGATCCTCGACGTCACCGTGGTGGCGATCGCGCTGCCGAACATCGAGACCGACCTGCACCTGCGGCGCGAGACGCTGACCTGGGTGGTGAGTGCGTACACGCTGATGTTCGGCGGCCTGATGCTGCTCGGCGGTCGCGCCGCCGACCTGTTCGGCTCGCGCCGCGTCGTACTGACCGGCCTGTTCGTGTTCACGCTGGCCTCGCTCGTCACCGGTCTCGCCAATGGGCCTGAGGTCCTGCTGGGCGGCCGCGTCGCGCAAGGCATCGGGGCCGCGATGCTCTCGCCGGCGGCGCTGTCCGTCGTCACCAAGACGTTCGACGGGGACGAGCGCAACAAGGCGCTCGGGATCTGGTCCGCGATGGGCGGTGGCGGCTCCGCGATCGGCGTACTGCTCGGTGGTCTGCTCACCGCGGGTCCCGGCTGGCAGTGGGTGTTCTACATCAACCTGCCGATCGGCCTGGTCGTGTTCGCGCTGCTGATCCGGATGCTTCCCGCCGACACGCCGAGCGAGCAGCCGGGGCATCTCGACGTACCGGGTGCTCTGCTGGTGACCGCCGGCACGGGTACGGCGATCTACGCGCTGATCAACGCCGGCGATCGCGGCTGGCTCTCGCTCGCGACGCTCGGCACGCTGGCCGGAGCTCTTGTTCTGTACGGCGTCTTCGCCTGGGTCCAGCGCACCGTGCGGTCGCCGCTGATGGACCTGCGGATCTTCACCCGCCGGCCCGTCACCGCCGGTATCTTCATGATCCTGGTCGCGACCGCCCTGATGATCTCGATGTTCTTCCTGGGCTCGTTCTACCTGCAGCATTTCAAGCAGTACGGCGCTCTGCGCACCGGACTGTTGTTCCTGCCGGTGGCGATCGCGGCGATCGTCGGCGCGCAGATTGCCGGGCATGTCGTCGGCCGGGTCGGCGCACGGCCGATCGCGATGGCCGGGTTCCTGATCACCGCGGCCGGCGTGGCTGTCCCCGCGATCTGGGAGGGTGCTGCCGTGGTCGTGATCGGGATGACCGTCGGGACGGTCGGGCTGGGCGCCGCGTTCGTGGCGTCGTCGACCACGACGTTCGCGCAGATCGACTACCGCGAAGCTGGTCTGGCGTCCGGGCTCCTCAGCACGTTCCACGAGTTCGGCGCCTCCCTCGGCGTCGCTGTGGTGTCGAGCATCGCGGCGGCGAGTCTTGCGGGGACCGTGTCGACAGGATTCACTCGTGGGTTCACGTTCGCCGCGGTCACCGCCGCGGTGGCGGCCGCCCTCGCGCTGGTCGTCGTACCGGCGTTCAAGCCTTCGACTGGAGAAGTACATGCCCACTGAGATTCGCCGCGCGGTGGTCGCGGACGCGGAGATCGTGCTGACGATGATGCGTGAGCTGGCCGACTACCAGGACCAGGGCGCCTACCTGACGGCGAGCGTCGAGGACTGGCAAGGGTTCCTCGGCCGCGAGGACGTGATCGTGCTGATCGCGGAGGTCGGCGGCGACGCGGCCGGGTACGTTTCCGCGCTGCGGCGACCGTATCTGTGGGTCGGCGGGGACCAACTGGCGTTGGACGACCTCTATGTTCGGGAGCATTTCCGCGACTCCGGCGTCGGACGGAAACTCATGCTGGAGCTGGCCCGGCACGCGTTGCCGGACCGGCTACCGATCGGCTGGGGTCTGCGTCTGGAGAACACGGCCGGCTACCGCTTCTACGAACGCCTCGGCGCCAAGATGGTCACCAAGACCGCAGCCGGCTGGTCTCCCGAGGCGTACGAGCGTCAGCTGAGCGAGTAGGTGGCCGCGACCGGGAAGTGGTCGGACGCGAAGCTCACCGGAACCGACGCGGCGGTCGGCACCAGTTGCGCACTGTGCAGGTGGTAGTCGATCCGCTTCGTCGGCAACGGCACGGGGCTGGTGAGCCCGAGTCCGAGGCCCTTCTGCGGCCAGGTGTCCGTCCAGTTCGTCGTCAGAGTCTTCATTTCGGTCGACGTCGGTACGGCGTTCAGGTCGCCGACCAGGAGCGTCGCCTCGGGAGCGTCCTTCAGCAACGCGACGATCGCATTCACCTGATCGATGCGCTCGTCGTCATTGGTCGTCGTGAGGTGCGTGTCGGCGAAACGCAACGGCGTACCGTTCACGTCGATCAACGTCTCGAGCAGACCGCGCTGCTCACTGCCCGCATGCAGCGGCAGCAAGGTGTTGCGGGAGTCGACGATCGGGTACTTCGAGAGCACGAGCGTCCCGTACTGACGACGGGGCTTGCCGGGCTCGGCAGGATCCCAGTCCAGGTTGGCGGCGAAGACGTAGTTCATCTGCAACCGCGCCGCCAACCAGGCCGGCTGGTCCACCCAGTTGCTGCGGGCATCGAAGTACTTGTCGACCTCCTGCAGACCGACGACCGCGGCCCCGGCCGCCTCGATCGTCTTCGCGACCCGCTCGAGATCGAGCTTGCCGTCGACGCCCGCGCCGTGATGCATGTTGAACGTCAGGGCAGCAAACATTCCCGATCGCATACCCCAGTATCTCGGGGCGCCGGGATTATTTACATCGCTTCGGTTGCCAGGTCCTGCCAGGCTTCCCAGGTCTTCAGGCGGTCGGCGTACACCTGCTGGAGCATCGGGTAGCCCTGGGTTCCGAAGAAGATGCGGAGTGGTGGTGTGGGGGTGTCGGCGAGCTCGAGGATCGCGCGGCCGGCCGCGGCGGGGTCGCCGAAGTCGGCCGAGGCCACGTACGCGGACAGTGCGTCGCGCAGGTCGTCGTACAGCGGGCTCGGATCCGAGCGGACTCCGCCGGTGACGCCATCGGTCGCGTAACCGCCAGGCGCGACCACCGTGACCTTGATGCCGAAGCCCGCGACCTCTTGGGCGAGCGTGTGCTTGTTCGACGGCCGCGAACACAGCTGCCTTGTCGGTGACGTCGAGGGTGAGTGGGAGTACCGCGTCGCCGTACGTCGCGGTCAACTCGGTGACATCGCTCCGCGGTCCGTCGCGGCCACCCGGTCCCCACGGGACAGGGCGGCCTCGACACAGTGCTTGATGGTGCCCTCGCTTCGCTCGGTCACGTCCGGCCGAGGCCGCGAGAGGAGCCGGTGACGAACCAGACCTTGCTCATGGCCTGACGTTGTGGTTGCCGGCGAAAACGTTTTCTGGATCGTATTCGCGCTTCACCGCCGCGAGCCGCTCGTAGGTCTTGGCGGGGTAGACCGCGGCGACATCAGCGTCTTCGGCCTCGGACAGGAAGTTCGCGTACGCGCCGCTGACCCGCGGGCTCAGGCGATCCCACAGTTGCTGCCGCGCCGGACGCGTCGCCTCGATCACCGGCGGCGGACCGACGGTCATGGTGACGAACATCAGCTCCGCCTGGCGGTGCGCGTACGCCGTCGCGTCGTCGGCGACCTGCGCCACGGCCCCGCCGACGCTGCGGACGGCGATGACCGGAGAGCCCTGCGAGGTGCCGGCCTCGGCGAGGATCCGCAGTACCTCGGGCACGGAATCCTTGTCGACAAAGGCACTCCGGGTGGCGAACTGGATGCCGGGCGGCGGTACGACGCCGTCCACGAGCACCTCGGCGTACGGCGTCAGCGTGACATCGTCGGCGATCACGGTGCCGAGTGCGCGGATCGGATCGATCGCCTGCGCGGCGAGTTCGGCATAGTCGCCGTCGTACGCGACCTGGATCTCCAGCGGCGCCTCGGGACCGCCGAGGAACGGGTTCGCGAACGACGCGATCGAGGTCAGCTCCACGGGCGCGGTGCGCAGGTACTCCGCCCAGCGGGGCAGCACCTCGGCGATCTCGTTCGGGGGAAAGACGATCTTGCCGAAGTGGATGTCGGTCGTCGGGTGCGCCGCGAACTCGAACGCAGTCACGATCCCGAAGTTCCCGCCGCCACCGCGGATCGCCCAGAACAGCTCCTGGTTCTCGTCGGCCGACGCCCGTACGACGTCACCCGCGGCGGTCACGAGCTCCGCGGCGACCAGGCTGTCCAGCGCGAGACCGTACTTGCGGACCTTCCACCCGATGCCGCCGGTCAGCGTCAACCCGCCGACCCCGACGCTCTTGGTGTCACCCGACGAGATCGCCAGCCCGTGCGGCGCCAGCGCGGCCGCGACCTGCCCCCAGGTGGCGCCGCCACCGATCCGGACGACGTACTTGTCCTTGTCCACAACCTCGATGCCCGCCAGGTTGACGAGATCGATCACCACCCCGCCGTCGTTCGTCCCGAATCCTGGGAACGCGTGTCCACCGCCGCGCACCGCGAGCGGCAGCCCGCTGCCCGCGGCGTACCGGACGGCCTTCTGGACGTCCTCGACGGTCGTCGGCCTGAGGACGTACGCCGGACTGCCCCCGACCAGCACGGTCTTGCTCGCGGCGTCGTACCCGGGGTCCTCCGGCCCGACGATCTCTCCAGCGAATCCTTCGACTATTGCGCTCATGACGTTCCTTTGCGTTTGCCCTCATCGAACAAACACCTGACGCCCGCCGAGCGCCCGATGTGACGTGAGCAAGCCCACATCACAAAACGCGGGGCTACTTCGTCTGTTCTCGGCTGTGGTGTCGATTCCGCGGTGGTCCGGTCGACGCAGTGGTGACGGTTCACCTCTGTGAAAGGACTTTCGACATGAGTACTGTGACGCTCCCGGCCGCCCGTATCTCCACTCGCGCCATGCTGACCGGCGGAGTTGTCGCCGGGCCGCTGTACGTCGCGGTGTGGCTGACCCAGGCGTTCACCCGCGACGGTTTCGACATCACCCGCCACCCCGCCAGCCTGCTCGCGAACGGTGGGCCGGGGTGGATCCAGACGGCGAACTTCATCGTCAGCGGCCTCCTGACAATCGCCGGCGCTGTCGGCCTCCGCCAGACGCTGCGGGCCGGTGGTTCGTCCGTGCGCGGGCGGGTGTGGGGTCCCCGGCTCGTCGGCGCCTACGGTTTCGGTCTGCTACTCGCGGCCGCGTTCCCCGCGGATCCTGCGGCCGGGTTCCCGGTCGGCACGCCGGCCGACTACGCCGAGATCAGCACGCGGGGCATGGGTCACTTCGTGGCCGGCACCATCGGGTTCTCCGGCCTGATCGCCGCGTGCCTGGTGTTCGGCGCGCACTACCGCGCGATCGGCCGCCGTACCCTCGCCCGCTTCTCGGTGGTGACAGGCATCCTGTTCTTCGCCGCGTTCGCAGGTCTCAGCGCCGGCGCCGGCAGCCGCCCTACCATCATCGCCTTCGACCTCGCGGTGATCCTCGGCTGGACCTGGATCACCACAATCTGCCGCGACAAGCGCTAGAGCATGTCTCCCAACCCCACGCCTAACGCATGCGGATCGTCACCAGCCCGCGCCGCCACCCACCCGGGGTTGGCGGTGGACAGACGAGGGGTGGTGGGAGGGTGGGGTGATGATCTATCGGTTCTCGGTGGGGCGGTTGGAGTGTGTGGTGGTGAGCGACGGCCAGCCGGGGCCGCCGTTCGAGCCGCGGCTGGAGGATTTCTTCACACCTGAGTCGGGTGTACCGGACGACGTACTGCGGGACTCGTGCCAGGGGCGTTCGACGCTGACCTGCGGGTACAACTGCCTGTTCGTGAGCACCCCGGACGGGACAGCGGTGATCGACACGGGGCTGGGGGCGAGCTTCCTCGGGTACGGCGAGTACATCGAGCCGCTCATCGGACAGTTGGACTGCGGAATGACCAGCGCCGGACTGTCGCAGTCGGAGTTGGCTGCGGTCGTGTTCACGCATCTCCACCAGGATCATGCGCGCGGAGCGATCTGGGCGGGCAAGCTGACCTTCCCCGCGGCGACCGCGTTCGCGCATGCGTCGGAGGTCGCGTTCTGGTCAGGCTCCGTCGACCTTCCGTCGGCGCAGCCGCACCTCGAGGCTGCTCGAGAAACCATCCGCATGTTCGGCGAGAAGCTGCGGCCGTTCGAGTACGACGCCGAGATCCTGCCCGGCGTACACACGCTCTCCGCCCCCGGCCACACACCCGGCCACTCAGCCATCCTCCTGCAGTCCCAAGGCGAACGCCTGCTCTGCGTGGGCGACACCTTCTACGACCCGCTTCAACTCATCAACCCGGCCTGGGCCACCCCGTGGGACCTGGACGCACCGGCCTCCGTCACCACCCGCCGCCAACTCCTGTCCCGCGCCGCCGACGAACACCTCCTGATCCACGCCTACCACCTCCCGTTCCCAGGCCTCGGCCACGTCCAACGCAACGGCCCCACCTACACCTGGCACCCCCTCGACGTACCGAACAACGGGTAGTGCTCCAGCGCGGACCTCCACGCCCGCCGTCCTGACGACTGGCCAGCGTTCCAGAGGTGGACCACTACCCGTCCTTCGGTACGCCTCTCGCCCACCTTCCGCGGCTACCGCACCGCGTCCTCAGCACATCGCCTCGTCCGCACGCTGTGGTGGTGTCGCGGTGGTGGGTTAGGGGAGGCAGGTGCGGAGGGCGGTGATCAGGTGCGCGGCTCGGGGGTCGCCGTGGCCGAGCATGCGGTTGGCGGTGTAGGCGAAGGCTACGCCGTACTCGTCGTCGCCGAAGGCGAACTGGCCGCCGGCGCCGTCGTTGCCGAAGCTGCGTGGGCCCAGCGTCGGCCGGAAGGGGGAGTCCAGCAGGAACCCGGACCCCCAGCGTGCGCCGGCATCAAACCCCAGGAACCCCGCACCGGAAGAGACCTCACGCACCGCGTCGCCGACCGTGTCAGGAGTCAGCAACCGCGGCGAGCCGTCGATCCCGGTGATCGCGGCGGCGTCCGCCCCGAACCCCTCGTCCACCCAACCTGAACTCATGGGCAGGACGATAGGTCCGAGGCGACTCTGCGGGCGATCGAATTACGGAAAGGTCCACTTCTGGTTGAGGCCGTTGTTGCAGGTGTAGAGGATGAGTTTGGTGCCGTTCGCTGAGGAGGCGCCGGCGGCGTCGAGACAGAGGGGTACGGCGGCGTTGACGAGGGCCCCGTTCGGTTGGGGGATCCAACGTTGACCGGGGGAGTTGTCACAGGTCCACAGCACGGCAGGGGTCTTGAGGGCGGTGCCGCGCGCGGAGAGGCACTTGCCCATCGTGCGCACGGTTCCGTCCTCTGTGGACGGCGTCCACTGCTGGTTGATTGCGCCCTTGCACGTGTAGAGCGTGGTCGGCGTACCGTCCACGGTCGAGGCCTGGTAGACGTCGATGCACTGGCCCGCGATCCCGGTGGCCGGCCCGGTGTCCTGGTACACCCCGAACTCCCAGAACGAGTAGTAGCTTCCGGCCACGGCTCGCTGCGTCGCGACCATCCGGACGTACCGCGCGTAGTTCGGTGTGAACGTGACGACGTCCGTCCCGCCGTCCCCGCTCACCGTCGACGCCACAGTCCTCCAGGTGCGCCCGCTCGCCAACACCTGGATCTGGTAGGACTTCGCGTACGCCGTCGACAACCAGTTCATCATCACCCGGTTGACCACCTGGACGGACCCGAGATCGACCTGGAACCACTGCGGATCCGTGCGCGCACTCGACCATGCGGTGCTCATCGAACCGTCCACGGCCTTCGACGCCTCGCGCCCGGCAAGGTAGGTGCTAGAGGCAACCGCAGGGCGACCGCGGGCAAGGTTCCGCTTCGTAGCAAAGGCGGCCGTGTACGTCGTCGGTGTCGCCGGTGCAACCAGGTTGTGGTCACGCGCCCCACCGTCCGACCACAACCCGAACCGGTAGAGCTGGTTGGCCACGTTCTGCACCGGATCCGTCGCCACCGAAACACTCGATCCGACGATCGTCGTGACCGGGAGCGGACTCTTCCCGCTCTTGGCGAGGACCGTCACCGGCAACCCGGTCGGTGTGGTCGCGAACGTCGTACCGACCGTCTTCGGATCGAGCCGCACGCTCTTGACATCCGTCAGCCCCTGAGCATCCCGCGCCGTCAGCTTCAGCTCGAGATACGACGGATATTCGTGATCCGGCGCCGTGAACGAGCTGGTCGCCCCGGTCACTGTCGTGATCGTATGCGTGTGGCAGTCACTCGGGCAGTGATGCATGATCAGCGACCACGTCAACGCGGATCCCGGCAACGTCCCCTGCTCTGGGTCGGTCGCCGAACCCGAGAAGTTGATGGTGTCGCCAACCTTCCACGTGGTTGCCGGACCGGGAGAGGTGATCGTCGCGGTCGGTGCGGTGTTCGCGACGTTGATCTGGGTGCTCGTCGTACTGCTCGCTGTCCCGTCGGACACCCGCAGACGCACAGTCACCGTGTCGGTGGCCGTGTACGTGTGCTGCACAACGGCGGCCGTCGAGTCGTCGTACGCCCCGTCGCCGTCGAGGTCCCACGCGTACGTGAGCGGATCGCCGTCGGCGTCGTCGGACGCGGTCCCGTCGAACGTCACCGTCAACGGCGTCGGCCCGCTCGACGGGTCGGCGTGGATCACGGCCGTCGGCGGATTGTTCGTGCTGTTGTAGACGTAGCGGAGGATCCGGCCGTTGTCGTAGTCGACCGTGAAGAGGTCGCCGCCGGGACCAGTCTGCAGGCGAGTGGCGCCGTACCCGGAGGCGAAGAGCTGGATCTTCGCCGGGTCGGGCAGACCGTTGCTCCCCGGCATCATCGCCCACACGCACCTGCGGCTGTAGTCGGTGAAGAACAGCGAGCCGTCGTACGCCGCCGGGTAGTTCCCGCCCTTGTAGAACGAGAGCCCGGAGATGGACGAACTGCCGGTGGAGCACGTCCCGGCGACCTGCTCCGTGTGCTTGTAGGTGTAGTACGGCGACGCGACCGCGGACGAGCCTGCCGCGTACAGGTTCTCGCAGATGTTGACGTTCGCGCCGTCGTACCCGGGCTGGCGGCCGGTGCCTTCGTAGCACGGCCAGCCGAAGTTCGTGACGCCCGCCGTCGGGGCGACGACGCGGTCGATCTCTTCCCAGCTCTGGTACCCGACGTCACCGATCCACAGCTCGCTCGTCCCCGGCCGGAACGTGAACCGCATCGGGTTGCGCAGACCTTCCGCGACGATCCGGCGGGCGTTCAGATCTGGGCTGCTGATCAACGGGTTGTTCGGCGCGGCCTGGCCGGTGTCGGGGTCGATGCGGATGATCGAGCCGTCCAGACCGGTCGGATCGCCTGTGGTCCGTAGGTCCTGCGCACGCAGCGCGCCGCCTTCGGCAGTCGGCGGAGTGAGCGTCGCACCGACCGGAGCCGGCCCGTCGCCACACGGGTTGTCGGGCGTCAGGTCGGAAGCGGGGAAGCTGTCCTGCCCGTAGTCGATGTAGTTGAAGCTCCCGCCGTCACCACCGCCGGCGTACAGGAAGCCGTCCGGGCCGAACTCGATCGAGCCGATCGAGTGGCTCGGGTAGACCTGGCACCAGTCCTCGACGAGCACCTGCTCGGCGCCGTTCGCGTTGAGCACCGAGAGTCGCGCGCTGGCTTGGCAGCCGTCACCGGTCGGGCCGGGCGGCGACGGACACGGGTCGGCGTCGGTGCCCGGCGTACCCCACTTCGGCGTCGGCCCGCCGATCAGCCCGTCGTGCGTGTACAGCACGTAGATCCGTGGATCTCCAGGGAAATCGGGATGCAGCGCCAGTCCGAGAAGGCCGCGGTCCCAGTAGTTGTAGACCTCGGTCCGCAAGTCGGCGTACACGCTGGGCGTCGGATCGTCGAGCGAGTCGAAGACCTTGATCAGGCCGCTCTTCTCGGCGACGAACACCCGGCCGTCCGGCGAGAACGCGACGTTCGTCGGACTGGTCAGTCCGCTGAACGCCACTTGCTCACTGAAACCGGTGGGCGTGACAGCAGCCTGTGCCGGACCGATCGTGACGAACGGCAACAGAAGTACGACGCACAGTGCGGGCAGCGCAGAGCGCAGCCAACGGGCAGAAATCCTCACGAAGCCCCCAGGACCAAGGTCCGGTGCCCGACCCCTCACAACCCCCTGCGGGCACTCGGATCGCGCCAGCATGACCGCCGCTCCTGGCACGCGCAAGCCCCGGCCTGTATTCGTTTCAAACAATCCACCGGACGGTCACTCGGCCGGTCTGATCGGGCACACTGGGCTGATGATCCGTAGCATCCGGGAGTTGCCGGCCGGGCCGGGTGTCTATCGGTTCCGCGATGACACCGGGAAGATTCTGTACATCGGCCGCGCCCGAAATCTGCGGCGGCGCGTGCAGTCGTACTGGGTGAATCTCGGCGACCGGCCGCATCTGCAGGCGATGGTACGGCGGATCGCCCGGGTGGAAGGTGTTTGGTGCGATTCCGAACACGAAGCGGCGTGGCTCGAACGCAATCTGCTCGAACACTCCAAGCCGCGCTGGAACCGTACCGAGGGCGGCGCGGAGGTCGTCGGCTACATCCGGCTCGCCGACGGATCCAAGCCAGGCTTGCGTTTCGAGCACATGGTCAGCGGTAGCGGGCCGCATTTCGGGCCGTACCTCGGCGGCTTGCGGATCCGGCAGGCGATCTCCGGGCTGCATAGGGTGCTGCCGTTGCAGTACACCGTGGCGGGTGACGGTTCGGCGGAGGAGTTCGGTCGGTTGTTCGGCATCGGGCCCGCGGATCGGGAAACGTTGGCGCGGACGGCGATCGCCGTACTTCTGAAGGAACCGACCGCGGTCGAGGCGTTACGGAGCGAGCTGGTACGACGACGTGACCGGGCTGCGGGTGAATTGCGGTACGAGTTCGCGGCGAAGGTGCAGGGGGAACTCGAGGCGCTCGAGTGGATCTGTTCCGAGCAGAAGGTTGCCTGGATGGAACCGCGGGACGCGGACGTGTACGGGTGGGCGGACGGCGTACTCGTGCGGTTCGAGCTGAGGAGCGGGCGGATGTGCACCTGGACGCAGCGCGCGGCGGGCGAGGCGACAGCGCGAGAGCGAGTGGCGGCGACGCCTGCGTTGTGGCAGCCGTTCGCCCGGCGCAACGCCGAGCTCGCCGCACGACTGCTCAAGGTGACTTCCTGATTACCTAGCATGGTGTCCCATGACGCAGCCGCCTGGTCCGCAAGGTCAGCCTTATCCGCCGGGGCCACCGCCGTACGCGCCGATTCCCCCCAAGCGATCGAAGGGGCCGCTGCTCATCGTCGGCGGTCTTGTCCTGTTTCTCATCGTACTGATCGTCACCGGCCTCGTCCTGTTCGTGAACCGCGGCGAAGACAAACCGGTCAGCCACGAGTCCACTCCGCCGGCCCGCACCAAACCGTCCGATCCGAAGGCGGTCGAGTTCCGCCGTGTGCTCAGCTCGAAGCCCGGCCACTGCGCGACCCCGTCGCCGACCGGTACGGCGTGTGACGACCAGGGCAACGTCTACACGCTGGGCAAGGTCGAGCTCGACGGCAGCAACGTGTCCGAGGTGAAGGCCGGATTCGACCCGGCGCAGGGCACCTCCTGGTACGTGAACCTCACCCTCGATCCGGAAGGCACCAAGCTGTTCGGTGGGTTGACCGCCAGCATCGCCAAGCAGGAGCCTCCGGCCAATCTGCTGGCGATTGTCGTCCACGGCGAGGTGGCCGCGGCACCGGCCGTGCAGTCCGCGATCACCGGCGGCGAGGTCCAGATCTCCGGCGGCTACACCCGCGACACCGCCGAAGCCCTTGCCAAGAAGATCACTGGCTAGCCTCAGCGGTTGGTGACTTCGAAGGCGACCACTGCCGCGGCGACGGCGACGTTCAGCGACTCGACGCCGGAGCGCAGCGGGATCTGCAGGTCGGAGTCGGTCGCGACCGTGATCCCGTTGGTCTCGCCGCCGAGCACGTACACCGCGCGCGGTGCGAGCTCGGTCTTGAACAGCGAGTCCTGCGAACGCGCCGACAACCCGTACACGTGGTACCCGGCGGTCCGCAGTACGTCGACCGCTGCCTTCGCCGTCGACGTGTTCACGATCGGCGCCTGGAACGCGACGCCCGCCGACGCCTTGATCACGAGCGGCCCGACGTGCGGCGTACCGGCCCGGGGGAGGATCACACCGTCGAACCCGGCGCCGGTCGCGGTCCGCAGAATCATTCCGACGTTTCCGGGATTGGTCACCCCGTCGAGCAGGAAAACGTTGGTCGGCCGTTTTCCGCGGGCCCGCACGAACTCCTCCAGCGGCGTCATCCGGGGCGCGTCCACGTCCGCGACCACGCCCTGGTCGTGCTTACCGTTCCCGGCCAGCCACTTCACCCGGCTGGCGGTCGCCCGCTCGACCGGCGTCCCGTACCGCTCCGCCGCGCGCAGGATCTCCTGCATCGAGTGGCCGGTCGCGTTGTCGGCGAGCACGACCTTCGCCACCGACAGGCTCGGATCGTGCAGCGCCTCCAGCACAGGCTTGCGCCCGTAGACCGTGATCCACTTGTCGCGGGGCGATTTCTTCGAATCCACCCGCCTACCGTAGCGCCGGGTTCGTCGCCTTACCGTCCAGCCAGAGCATGTTGCTCGGGTCCGAGTGCGTGCCCGTGGTGCCGACGTGCTTGTCGCCGATCTGCGCGCCGTTCTTGATCACGTGCACCAGCGCCATCCCGTGGCCGCGGCCGAGCTCGTAGTCCGCCTTCAGCCAGTCGAGGATCGTGCCGGCCTTCACGTCCGCGGCGCCGTACCCGCGCTGATGAGCCTCGTCGACCAGCTCCCGCGGGGTCTTTCCGGTCTTTTCCTCGATCTTGTCCAAGTACGCCTGGAACGACATCGTTTTCCTCCTCGGGTGGTGGTCGTACACCCCTGCGTCGGGCGAACACCGCGGAAATCGACACCGACGATCAGGAAACTTTCCGCAACACCGCGAGCACAGTTTCCGCCGAGAGGTCGATGTCGGCCGGCCCGGTGGTCCAGTTGGAGACCGAGATGCGCATCGCGGCCCGGCCCTGCCAGGTGGTGCCCGACATCCAGCAGGTGCCCTCGTCCTGCACCTCGGCGACCACCCGCCGGGTGACCGCGTCGTCGTCCCCGAAGCGGACCAGGACCTGGTTGAGGACCACGTCGTTCAGCACCTGCACGTCGTTGGCCGCGAGGATGCCCGCGAACCGCTGCGCCATCGCGTGGCAGCGGTCGACGATCTCGGCGATCCCGATGCGACCGAGCGCCCGAATCGCGGCGTACACCGGGATGCCCCGAGCTCGTCGCGAGAACTCCGGGTTGAAGTCGAGCGAGTCGCGTTCGCCGTCCTCGTCCTGGATCAGGTAGGCGGCGCGGATCGACATCGCCGCACGATGGGCGTCGGGGTGCGCGCACAGGACGAGGCCGGAGTCGTACGGCACGTTGAGCCACTTGTGCGCGTCGGTCGCCCACGAGTCGGCCAGCTCGATCCCGTCGACGAGCGCGCTGAGCTGCGAGCTGACCGCCGCCCAGAGGCCGAAGGCGCCGTCGACGTGCACCCAGGCCTGGTGTGCGTGCGCCAGGTCGCAGATCTCGGTGATTGGGTCAGATGCCCCTGTGTTCACGTTGCCGACCTGCGCACAGACAATCTGTGGGCTATCGCCGCTCAGCGCCTTGGCGAGGGCGTCTGGGCGCATCCGGCCTTGGCTGTCGACCGCGATCGGCACGATGCAGCTCGTCCCCAGCCCCAGGAAGCGCAGCGCCCGGTCGATCGTGTCGTGCCGCTCCGCCCCGGCCAGCACGCGGATCGGGGGAGCGCCGATCAGGCCGTCGCGTTCGACGTCCCACCCGGCTCGCCGCAGTACCTCGTGCCGCGCGGCCGCCAGCCCGGTGAAGTTCGCCATCTGCGCGCCGGTCACGAAACCCACCGACGTACCGCGCGGCAGCCCGAAGAGCTCGACCAGCCAGCCCGCGGTGATGTCCTCGACCACGGCGGCCGCCGGTGATGCGGCGTACAGACCGGCGTTCTGGTCCCACGTCGTCGTGAGCCAGTCCGCCGCGAGCGATGCCGGCGTCGCGCCGCCGAACACGAATCCGAAGAACCGGCCGCTCCCGCTCGGCAGCAGCCCGTCCTCGACCCCCTCCGCGAGTCGGGCGACCACTTCCCGCGGATCCGTCGGCCCGCTCGGCAGCGGTCCACCGAGCGCCTCGTGAAGCTCCTCGGCACTCGCCCGAGGCCCGACCCGCCGCTCCGGAAGCCCCTCCAGGTACGCCGTCGCGCGCTCATATGCCTCTTTGAGCGGCCCCTCCCAATCAACCATGCCTCTTTTCTACGCCTTGGGGGCCGTAAAGTGCGCCCATGCAAATCCGGAGCCGGTGGTCGGCGATCGTCGGGTACTCCCTGGTCGGCGCGGCGACCCAGCTGGTCTGGCTGAACTTCGCGGGCGTCACCACCGTCGCCGCCTCCCGGTACGGCGTCTCCGAGAGCGCGATCGGTTGGCTCGCCCAGGTCTTCCCGCTGCTGTACGTCGTACTCGCGATCCCATGCGGTCTCGCCCTGGACCGCTGGTTCCGGGGCGGGCTGCTCGCAGGCGCCGTACTGACTGCTGTCGGCGCCATGGTGCGGCTGATCGGTGATGACTTCGGCTGGCTGCTCGCGGGTCAGATCCTGGCGTCGATCGCGCAGCCGCTGGTCCTGAACGCCGTCACCGGCATCACCGGCCGGTACCTGGAGGAGAAGGACCGGCCCACCGGTATCGCGATCGGCACCGCCAGCATCTTCGCCGGCATGGTGATCGCCTTCCTGCTCTCCGCTGTCTTCACGACGTCCTCGTCCATCCCCGCCATGCTGACCGTCAGCGCCATCTTCTGCGTCCTGGCGGCGATCGTCCTGGCGGCTGCCATCCGCGGCCCCGTCGAATCCCACACCACCGCAGCTCGACGCCCCGACCGTGGTGCGTTGGCGGCCGCCTGGGGCGACCCATTGATCCGCCGCCTGTGCGTGCTCGCGATCTTCCCGTTCGGCGTTTTCGTTGCCATGAGCACCTTCGCGCAGGCGCTCCTCGAACCAGCCGGTGTCAGCGGCGGCACCGCAAGCACGATCCTCCTGCTGCAGGTCATCGCCGGCGTCGTCGGCAGCGCCACCATCCCGATCCTCGTCGTACGCCGCCGCGCAGAATCCGGCCTCCTCGTCGTCAGCCTCGCCGTCACCGCCGCAGCCTGCGTACTACTCGCCCTCGCCCCCGGGGCAGTCACTGGCTTCGTGGCGATCACCGTGATCGGCCTGCTCCTTCTCCCGGCGTTGCCGATCGTGCTCGAGCTCGTCGAGCGCCGTACCGGAGAAGCCGAAGGGACCGCCGCCGGACTGATCTGGATGGCCGGCAACCTCGGCGGCCTGGTCGTCGCGGTCGTTGTCGGCCTGCTGGTCGATCACCCGTTGGCGGCGTTCCTCGTGATGGCCGTGATCGCGCTCATCGCCGTACCGGGCGCTCGCGCTCTTCGTCGCCCGATCGCCGAACTCCGATCGCAGTCGCAACCGTAGCGATCAACCCGCCGGCGCCGGCGACGACAAACGTCGTACGGGCGTCTGTGTGCTGGAGGAGCAGCCCGCCGCACACGTACGAGATTCCGGCCGCGAGACCGATCGCGCCGTACAGATTGCCGAAGACACGGCTGCGCAGGTGCGGCGGTACGACGCGTTGCAGGTGGGTGTTGACGCCGACGTCGACGCCCGCGATCCCGAGGCCGCGAATCACCTGCAGCGCGAGCGCCGCCCAGATCGCCCAGGCCAGCCCGGTGACCAGGTTGCCGACGCTGCTGACGGCGAACCCGAGGAGTATGAGGACCGGCATCTTCAGGCGGCCCGCATACCGCGCCAGGATCGCGAATCCGACGATCAGCCCGATGCCCACCCCGGCGTACAACGTCGCCGACGCCGAATCGCTCCCGTGCAACTCGTCCTTCGCGAGGAACACCATCGCGACGTCGTCCACCCCGTTGAACGCGACGGTGGCGAAGAACCCGATCCCGATCACGCGGATCTGAGCCGTTGTGAGGATGTAGCCCAGCCCGTCACGCGCGTCCTTGAACACACTGTTCAGAGTCGGCTCGGACGGTGGGATCTTCGGCAGCCTGGCGAGCAGGCCCGCCGAAATGAAGAATGTCGCCGCGTCGATCAGCAGGATGCCGCGTACGTCGGTGACCAGGAACAACCCCGCCGCGATGATCGGACCGACCGCCTCCAGCCCGTTCGTCCCCGCCCCGAGCGCCGAGTTGGCCGCCTCGAGTTGATCGTCCCGCACCAACGCCGGCATCGCACTCCGCGAAGCCGCCTGAAACACCTGCGCCGTGACGCTCCTGACCGCCACCATCACCAGCAGCACCGTGAGCGGCGGCAGGACGAGGGCCATTGCGACCGTCAGCACGCCCTGGACGACGTCGCAAGCCACGATCACCCGCTTCAGATCGAACCGATCGCCCACCACCCCCGCGAACGCCCCGAACAACCCCGGCACAAAGTCCCCCGCCAACAGGAGAAGCGCCACCGCGATCGCGGCCCCCGTCGACGCCTGCACATACAACAGCAACGCGACAAGCCCCAGCGAGTCCCCCAAGAAGGACACCGCCCGAGCCCCCCACAACGCCCGAAACGCCCCCGACCCCCGCAGCACTCCCCACACAATCCTCTAGTATGTATCCGCACACCGGCCGGTGTGGCGCAACTGGCAGCGCACCGCTCTTGTAAAGCGGGGGTTAGGGGTTCGAGTCCCCTCACCGGCTCTCTGACCTGGCCATATAACCCGGAAGTGATGAACTTCCGGGCCTCAACCCACCGGTTACCCACCGCTTTGCGACTCTCGGCCGCCGCGCGGTGCCACTAGATCGCAGGTCCTTCTGGCGTTTGCCGCCCCTGCTCGTGGATGTCGCGGAGAGCCTGTTCGAGATGGCGAGCCGCCTCGGGGTTTCGGGCCCGTCGGCCGACGTAGTCGTCCATCGTCGTTGTCGTCTGCGCGTGACCCAGTTGGTCTGCGATCTGGCGCGGCGACTGGCCCGACTCCTCCAGAATGGTCGCGGTGGTCTTCCGGAAGACGTGTGCGGTGACCCAGCCGAGTTCGTCAGCCAGTGAGCGCATGCCGGCGAGTTCGGTCAGTTCCAGCAGCGAGGTCCGGTCGGCCCGGGACAGCCTGTAGAGGTCAGCAAGCTCGGTGGCCTCGCCGGGGTCGAGCCGAACCCGACCAGTTTCAATGGGCTGACGCGCGTCTTGCGCCAACCGAGTTTCGTGACGACGTCGGTCTGCTTCAGTCCGGCGTTCCGCCGGTGTTGCTGAAGCACCCGCCCTAGGTCCTGCCGACGTTGGCTTCCGACCGGTCGACGGGCCTCGCGCAGTGCCTTCTGAACGTTGTGCGGGTCCCGAAATCCACCCTCGCTGCTAGGAAAGATAGGGCTGTCCAATGGAGTTCCCGGCATCCATCTGCTCGTCAGCATGTCGAGCGCCCACTGGGGTAGTCCCAGGATGCGTTCACCGGCCGCCGACTTGACTCTGCGCCGTATCAGCCCGTGCCCCTTGATTCTCTGGATCTGATGGCTGCAGTCGATATCACCAGTCGTCCAGTTGAGATCTTCCCAGCTCACAGCCAGACACTCGCCGATGCGCTCGCCAGTAGCCAGCATGAACTTGCACAGGTCGACCAGGTCCGCGCGGCCGGCGCGTTAGCAGCAGCTGGCCTGGACGCCAAGGAGAGCCGGGAACACAATGACCAAGCTGGAACACCTCTACGGCCACTTCGGGCAGAGCCCATGGCTGGACAACCTCACCCGCACCTCTCTGCGTGACGGCACCCTGGCGCGGATGGTCGCCGACGGGATCCGCGGCGTCACCGCGAACCCGACGATCTTCGCCCGGAGCATCACCGGCTCCCACGACTACGACGAACAGTTCTCGGAAGTGATGGCCGCCGGCAAGTCGGTCGACGAGGCCTACTGGGAGCTCGTCATCTCCGACGCCAGCCAGGCGCTCACCGTACTGCGACCGGTCTTCGACGGGGGCGACTGCATCGACGGGTTGGAAGTTTCTTCCGAGCTGCCCTACGACGCGTCCGGCACGATCACCGCCGGACGGTGGCTGCGCCAGCGGATGGATCAGCCCAATCTGCTCGTGACGATTCCCGCCACAGGAGCCATCCGGCGCTCGAGAGCTGGACGCTTCCAGGCCTGGCACCGTTCAAACCAGCAGCGACCCGGACCGCCACCTGTCAGCCGCTTCACCGGTCCGGCTGACCGGCGTACTGATTCTCACCATCAGCTGAGTGCTGCGAAGAGGGGTTGGATCAGGACTGCGTTGGGGTGGCCCAGGGGGACGGCGAGGACGGGCTGGTCGGAGTGGGTCGCGTAGATGTAGATCATGCCGGCGTGTGGCTCGGGTGGATAGATCGAGTTCCAGTCCAGGGACACCTTCGGGCGCTTGCAGCTGATGCCGTCCTGGTGCACCTTGATGCTGCCGCCGATCGTCACGGTCTCGCCCTGGCGGACCCGGTTGACCAGGTCGGTGAGCAAGCGTGGTTCGACGACCTGCGCGGACAGGTTCACCAGGAACGTCCACCAGTCCGGCAGCTCGTCCCGGCGGCCCGACCGCGAGTCGGTCAGCGTGACCGCCGGCGCCGCCTTGTGCGGGTACTTGCCGACCTCGAAGTGCCAGTAGGTCGTGTACGTGGTCGGGAACATGAAGCGCTTCTCGGTGACCTGCTCGACCCAGTAGCCGACCCACTCGATCTCGTCGAGCGGCATCGACCGCCGGCCGTAACTGATCTGCTGCCCGTCGGCGTGGAGCGAACTCCAGCCGACCTTGGTGTCGAGAACCGGGATCTGGCCGGGCTGCGGTTGCCGGTCGTGCTCGCTCACGTGATGAGCCTTTCGGGTCGGTAGGGCTGATCGCGCGTGAGACGCGCACCGGGTCCGTCTGGTTCCGCTGTACCTGTGGGTACATTTACTCGCGTGGGAGACGGCCAGGGATGTTCTCGCCGCCCAGGCCGCATCAGCGAAGCCAGCTTGGCGGCTTGTGCTGCGGTGAGTGGCACCGTGCGTCCGACCATGACCAGCTTGTCGCCGCGGCAACGGCCGGCGATGACCGCCGTCAAGGGAGTGGGGTCGGCAGAGCCGTCTGTGCTACCGGATCCGCCGGGCGGTGGCGGTGGATCTACTGGATCAACTGCCGGCTGGTACAGGTTCGACAGGTCGTAGGTGAACCGTCGCCAACGAAGGGCTGCTTGTTGTACCAGAGCGCGTACGCACCCCCCGGACAGCTGTCCGAAGGGGAACCCTCGCCCAAAGGTGGGGGTAGAGCTTCTGGATTGGCATCGCGCTGTACGGGCGAGAGCAGCATGTGCCGCAAGCGGGCCTGCGATTCGCGACCGATCGACGTTCAGGCGCTCGCACTGCAGCACAGCCACCGTGACGGACCGGCCGTTGCTGCAGCCGTGCGGCGCCACCGGGAGGCGGTGAGGTGCTCGGTCACCACCGCGGGCAGTTGGTGGGTGGTGTCGCGGGCCAGTTCAGCGAGCTGGCCGGTCGGCAACGGCCCGTCGCTGCATACGAGGCAGGCCACGGCGTAGACGGTGCGCGGCTGGCACCCGCCGCAAGCCGGCGTGACAACGATCCGTGTCGATGTTTGACGTCGTTTGCACAGGTGTCCGTACTCGTCTGCACAGCAGTGGATGCGCAGCGCTAGAACTTGTTGCGACACGCCGGGCACGACCGGCTGCGGCATCAGTCTTCCCTTCGCGGACTTCCTTCCCTTGTTCGGCGAACGCCTTGAAATCCTGCATGTGCTGTTGCGACTGCTTACGGAAAGCGCCGGGCATTAGAAGCCCCGCCAGCCGCATCAGCAGACCGCTGAAACGGTAGTCGCTCTCGCTCTCGCTCTCGCAGAACGTCATCTCCGGATTGGCCTCGGTCAGCCGATCGCGCACGACGCTCCACATGCCCGCGGACGATCTCGCGGTCGAAGTGAACGACGCTCTCCTTCGGGATCCCGTGCAGGGTCTGCCGGATCCCGGCGTGTGATCGTTTCGGTGCACTCGATGTTCCGCTGCCCCGACTGCATCGCGACCCGCGACTTGGTGCCGAGCTGCCCGTATATCCCATTCCCCGAAGCGCTGGCCGAAATCCGCACCTGGTCCCAACACCCCGCCCCACCACCAAGAACGTCATTCCCTGGGGCCCAGAACCCCTACTCACCTACACAACAGCCACAACCTTCGCGCGCATCCTTACCACCTACCTCACCTGAGGAATCTCGCTGCTTGAGGGGCCGAGAAGGGAAGCGGATACTCGGCCCTATGGTGGGGAAGGTGTGGTTGGGGGTGGTGCTGGTGCTCGCTCTCGGAGGGTGTGGGTCCGAGGCAGCGCCGGGCTCTGCGCCTAGTAGTACGTCGGCCCCTCGGCCGGCGTGGAAGACACCGGGCGGTGATCTGGTGCCGCAAGCTCAGCCCACACAAGCGTTTGTGGAGCGTGCGGGAGTGGTGGCGCGGGTCGTGCGGGCGGCGGGGATTCCGGCGCCGGGGACCGGGGTCTTCTTGTACTCGACGCGGACGCCGGGGCTCGGGTTCGATACCTGGCAGCAGAAGAACTCGTGGTCGTCCGGGCGGGTTGCCTTTGCGGACGGGGTCCAGTTCGCGGAGGGTGGTACGACGCGGGTCGATTTCGCGGATGGGTCGAACGAGACGATGCAGGTGCTTGGAGCTCAGCAAGCTCTGACCGAGGCGATCGGGCCGCCGAACGACATCTGCGAGAGGATGCCGAGCTGCGAAACGCTCACGATCACCGGCGGCTCCTTGACCACTACCGACGTGGAGACCAGCCATGGCCGGGCGACCGTGCCGGCTTGGTCCTTCACGGTGCAAGGCCTGTCGAGACCTGTTGTCGCCGTCGCAGCCCCCGCGGGCGTGCTCAAGTCGCTGCAGTGGCCCGACGCGCTACCTGGTCTCGCCCGGCTCGAGCAGGGTCTGCTCCGCGTCGGCGTTCTCGACTGGGTCGACGGCAAGACCCTCAGTTTCGAGTTCAGCCACGGACTCTATGAGACCGACCTCCGGGCCCACGTCGTCGAGTACGACGATCTGGTGGTCATCGGCGGCAGTCACGGTCGATTGCTCCCGGGCGGTGCGGACGTCGGGAAGACATCGACCGCGGTCGTCACCCTCGGCAAGCCGCTCGGCGACCGGGCCGTCATCGCCGCGGACACCGGCGTACGTCTCACGCCGTACCCGTACCTCAGAAAGTGATCGAGGTGAAGGCTCGGGTTTGGTCGGTGAGGGGCTCGTTCGACGGGGAGGCGTTCCAGGGAGGAGGCGACGTAGAAGCCGTGGATGCCGGTGGTTTTGCGGGGAACGCACTCGGCGGCGGCGGGTTCGGCGACCGGGCCGCCGTGGACCAGGACGATGACGAAGTTTCGCTTAATTCTATTCGGCCGACAGTTGAGGTGAGTACATTGCGGACATGTAGAATGCGGATATGTGTTCTCGTCGCGATCGGAGTACTGTGCTCGGCCTGCGGCAACCAGGTCCCAACGAGTCATTCGGCCGCCAAGGCGGCGTACTGCTTTTTGCTGGAACGTTTGAACGCTCCAGCATACTCCCTCGCCTTCGACAAGGTGAAGGACGCGTTATGGTTCCCGGTCATGGAAATCGGAGGCAAATCGAGCCTCCATCGCTATGATCTCGCGACTGGACAACAGTTTCAGTATCCGCTGCCGGACTCCGACTACAATGGCCTTGTCACGACCACCGTTATCACCAGCGATGGCGCGGTATGGGTCAATCTGCCGTACGCTGTCGCGCGCTGGGATCCAATCCGAGAAACGATAACCACAACGTCGATCCCTGCCGACGCCGAAGGTCAGCTCGCTGGAGCAGTTGACACGACGCAGCCCCTGGCTGGGACATGGATTTCAACCCTCATTGCAGACGGCGACGGGGTGCTGATCGGCCGCCTAAACGTTCCCTATCTCCAACGGGTGTCCGGCGACGGCACAACGGCGAGAGCCTTTGACTTACCCAACGGGTACGAGGGTACGAAGAGAATCGCTCGAACGGGCAGTACGCTGATCGTGGCACCAGGTTGGTTATCCGACGAGTCGGCAACAGACGTCATAGCAATTGCGTCGAGCACAACAAAGCACACGGACATTATCCCATTGAACGGTCTCTTCGATCTTGGCGGGACCATCGCCGCGCTGACTCAGAACGGTTTGGTAAAGGCCGACACTGGCGAGCGCCTGTCGACCGTGCTCACACCGGACCCCTCCGCGCATGCCTTGTTGGCACAGACCGGTGAAGCCGAGGTCGCGTACAGCCCATCCAGGCACACTCTGGAACGTGCCGTGGGAACCGAGGTCGCGACCCTTCAGTTGAACAGTCGCACAGCACCTGCCGCTGGAGGAACTGGGACTGCAGTGAAAGCTTGGGAAGGGGTTACGGCGTTGGCACAAGGCCCCGATGCGACCGTGTTCGCCCTTCGAGCCAACGGGACCGAGCTGTGCGAATGGGCATCCGGGTAACGGCATTCCCGGCCGGTCTACCGACCGGCGAGAGTCAGGCCGAGGAGTGCCCGGCGGGGACCCGCGCCACTAAACCTCGCTTTGCAGTAAACGATGCGATCGCGGTGGTCGACACGCGACCTGGATGTAGAGAATTGCCTTACCTGCAAAGGGATTCTGGACTCGCCTCGAGTCAGAATGACCCGAGCGGGAAGGCGTTTCGCAGGTGAAGAGTACAACGACGCGTCCCGCGGTCATGGTGACGGCTCATGGGCGGGGTGTCGCCTCGCATGCCGGTCGCTGACTCTTGGCCGTCCCGCCTCCGTCGATAACTGCCACTGTCACCGGCGTCCCGGTCAGCGGCGTCACGACGGTGTGCGGCGGCCGCGGTGACTGTCGAGAAGGCGCCGGCCGGGCCCGGGCGAGCCGACCAGCCGTTGCTGCCGTAACGCACACCGGGTCTGTCGCGATACGCCCTGTAACCAAGAGGGGGAACGATGTCAGTGGATGGATTTCGGGCGATTATGAAGTCGGTAAGGGGCCCGGTGGAGCGCCTCGACCCGCCCGTCGTGGTCGCTCAGGCGGTGGCGTCGGTGATTGGCGCAAGCTCGATCGAGAAGGCCGCTGTTGCTAAGAACGACATCCGGAGCGAAGGCGAGGCGCCGGCAACGACGTGGCGCTATGTCGCTTTGACTGCTGGTGGCCTGGTTGTGGCGGAGGTGACGAACGACGTCGCGGATTGGGAGATGGGCTCGCAGGACACCGACCCCGAACCGTCGATCGACGCGCGCCTCGTTCCGATCCGGGAGATCACGTTCTGCCGTGTCGATCGTGTCGCGAGGTTCTCGACCGGCCCAGAGGAGTGGAGTGTGAGCTGGAGCATCGGTCTACGCGGTGAGAAGCCCGTCCAACTTCCCGTGGGAACGGTCGAGAGAGCAAGGACGCGGCCTCTGATCTCGGCTACGCGATCGCAGCCAGGTTGAGAGCCGAACGCTAGCCGCGCGTCTGGTCGATCGTGCGCTCGAACTGTCGGTGCCGCCGAAGAGCTTGCGGAAATTGTGATTCCGTCAGCTATCCCGCGCCTCGATCCGGGCCCCGGATCCGGCGCTGATTCCGGCGGCATCACCGGTGTCGGCGGCACGGAGCTCGAGCTCGTCGACGGCGGTCAACACGACCGCCGTTGATACGCACACCGTGCCACGATGGACAAATGGAGGAGGCTCGCGACCTGCTGGAGGCGCAACGACGACAAGCGCTCCGACGGCTGGCGAGCCTGACAGGAGACTTTCACGAGGTGGTCGCCGCCTCACGAGACTCCAATGCCGACGACGAACACGACCCCGAGGGCGCGACGATCGCCTTCGAGAGATCCCAGGTCACGTCGCTTGTGCAACAGGTCCAGAACCAGCTGGCGGAGATCGACGCAGCATTCGACCGACTATCAGTCGGCACCTACGGCACGTGCGAACACTGCGCCCAACCCATCCCTCGAGCCCGCCTACAAGCCAGACCCGCTGCTCGCACCTGCATCACCTGTGCCCAGCTCAGTCCACGTGAAGTGAACCTCGAGGGAGACCTCGAGCTTCGTGTCCCCGGGGGTGATGTGGATTTCGGACTCGAACCCGGCCTGGGCGCCCAGAGCCTGTTCATGGAAGCCGTGGTGGCTGTAGGTCTCCGAGATCCCGGTGACCGCGCCGAGGTTGCGCCCGGCCAGTTCGGCCAACTCCTCGGCCTTCTCCCGCGCCTGCCGAAAGGCCAACGCCCGAGCCTTCGTCAACGGCGCGGCCTTGTCCCCGACGTCGAACCGGATCGCGTGCAGGTCGAGACTGTTTCCGGCCGCGTCCACAGCCACGTTGAGCAACCGCCCGAAGCCGAGCAGGTCCCGGCTCGTCACGGTCAAGCAGATGCGCCGCGCCGTACATCTGCGGCCGCCCCGGCTCCCGGTAGTGCTGGGAGACCTCGACTTCGGTGGTCCTGATCGCGGACGTGTCCACGCGTTCGGCCCGCAAAGCTGCCATGACGGCATCGGTACGCTCGGACACCTCGGCGACAGCGGTCGCCACGTCGTCGGCGTTGTACCCGACCGCGAACGACATCCGCAACACATCGGGCGGCGCACTGGCCTACCCCGACCCCACAACTGTTATCCCTGCGTCCATCTCGGCAGTGTGCCACTGGCGACAGAGGTTCGATGCCGGCGTTGGCAGGAGGCCAGGGCGTGGATCTGGCAGTAGAGGTCCTGCTTGCGGGTGGACACGCGCGTACCCCACTCGATTCCGGTAGGCACCACCGCGTCGATGTCCCCAGCCCTGTCAAAACTGACGGCACTGCATCGGTGCGACTGGGACAGTTTCGGGAGGTGGCGAGGCGGGGGGCCAGCGGGCGTCCCAGAAGCCGGGTTCAGAACCGTGATTCCGAGACACCGCTGAAACGACATACAGGGCTTGGTAGCACCGCGGGTCAGCCGCCCGGCGGTCCACTTGGGGTTTGAGAAAGGCGCGCTCGTCTCGCAGGTGCTGGCTGATTCGACGGGCACAGATGAATGTTCGCGGCCCGCAGGAGATGGAGCGCTAGAACGCGCCCGGGTGCGGCGGGCGGTATCAGAAGAGGGACAGGCGCATCATCTACTGGTGGGTCTATCGGGAGGAACGCATGGTCAAGCCTTTTATGCTCCGCAGTAGACGCGAGGTAGCCGAACTGCGCGCTGAGCTAGAAGCGGCCCAGCAAGAGAATGCCCAGCTGCGCACAGAGGTCAAACGGGTCGCAGCTGATGCGCAGGAACCGACGCGGCAGCGTGGCCGTGGATGGCGGCTAGCGGCGGAAGCTGCGTTCGTAGCGCTGATCGGCGTCGGCGGTTCCCTAGGTGGCGCCTACCTCGGCGCAGATGCGGCCAGCCAGGGCGTGACTCTTCAGTTGCAAGCAGAACGCGATCGCGAGGCCAGAGAGAAGGTCGGTCAGGTGTACGCAGACTACCTGTCCGCACTTGCCACCTACTCAGCCGAGGTTGGAGAAGAATTCAGCCCTAAAAACGGAGTACCCACCCCGGACGACCTGCAGCGCCTCTTCCCGCTGTACCGAGCGTTCAGGGACAAAGCCGATCTAGTCGCCGTCTACGGCAGCGACGATGCGCAGCGCGCGCACCAGCTGATCAAAGCCGGCCTGCCTGAGATAGTTGCGCTCGGTACCCGCCGTCGTCTCGAGGTCGTGTGGCCTCAAGGTTCCGCCGCCAACGAGTACTCGCGCGGTTACGCGGACTTTCAGGCTGCCTTCTGCAGAGAGGCCTCCGCGCGGCCGCGCAGCGGATGCGCGTGAAACTACGCAAGCGAGCGTTCGAGAGCATGTGGCCGAGCGATCCAGCAAAGCTGCTCCGCCGGGGTGAGCCAGGACGAAGAAGGCCTGCTCCCTGAGCGCGCTCGGGTTCGTGGCAGCTCTTGACGGTCGTCCTGGGATGCAACACGTACCGCGGCAACTTTGTTGGCGTCGATCATTCGGGATCGTCGGTCGATGGAAACGCCTCCTCCCCGGTGGCGAGCGGTGTATCAACGGCCGGACGTGAATGCTCCGTCGGTGTGTGGGAGGTTCGCAACCTGCCGATCCAGCCGGGGGCATGTCATGGGTATCCGTAAGAACGCCAAGTTTCTGACTGCGGCCGAGCGAGAGGGCTTCGTCAAGGCGTGCGTGCTGATGAAGGCCGACATCGTTAACCTGGGCGCGTCGGCGGCCGCGCAGTACAGCCGGTGGGACGAGTATGTCGCCGTACATCAGATGATCCAGCGGGGCCGCGCACCCGGGGCGACGGTCGGGGTGAACTTCGGGCACGGTGGTACCGGCTCGTACAGCTTCCTCAGCTGGCACCGCTATTTCCTGCACCGGTTCGAGCTCCAGCTGCAAAGCTACGTACCCGGCGTGATGTTGCCGTACTGGGACTGGACCGATCCCACTCCGTTGCTCGTCGACTCGTTCCTCGGTCCGAACGGCGCGGCCGGGTCCCAGATCGTCAGCAGCGGGTACTTCGCCCCGAACCGGCCCGGCACCGTCGGTAATCCGACGCCGCTACCGCCCTGGTATCCGGCCGGTCTGAATGGCTGGAGCCTGCATTCCGACTTTGGAACCGGGGCCGGCGGGCTCAAGCGCAACCTGGGTGGGTTCGGAGGCCTGCCGTCGGTCGCGGACCTCAGGACGGTGCTCGGGCAGACCGGCTACCGCAACTTCCAGGTCATGCTCGAATCCGGGCGTGACGAGTTCGGTACCTCGGTCCCGTCCGGCAACCAGCTCCACAACGGCATGCACGGCTACATCGGCGGTCACATGGGCAATCCGATGATCTCGCCGTTCGACCCCATCTTCTATCTGCACCACTGCAATATCGACCGGCTGTGGGCGATGTGGCAGGCCGACGGGCACGCGACCGAGTACCCGGCTGCCGGCGCCAAGCCCGAGCACGGGCCGGCAAGCCCGATGTATCCCTGGGTCGGCGCCATTCCCGGCTATTCGTCGACCGCTTCGTTCCCGACGATCGTCATGCCGGACACCTCCCCGCTCGGCACAGTGCGGAACCAGGACACTTTGAACTACCGCGCAGCCTACGGTTATTCCTACGACACGCTGGCGGTGATCGGCATCGGCCTCGACCGTACCGGCAGCATGGCCGCGTTGACTCCGGACCCGATGACGGGCAGCGGAACGGTCACCAAGTGGGAAGCAGCCCGGCGTGGCGTCTCGGCCTTCCTGCAGGATGCCGAGACGGTCCAGCAAAGCGGCGCGATCTACGTCACCGCTGGGGTCAAGACGTTTCGCTCGCTGGCCTCGAACGAGTTCAGCCCGGTCTTTCCCGGAACGCCGTACGGTCTGGTCAAGGCGGGTACGTCGTACAGCAAGGCGACGTTCGACGGGGCCGCCGCGGGTATGACGCCAGGTGGAGGTACGCCGCTGGCCGACGCTCTCCAGGATGTGGAGGACACGCTCGTCGAGCCGCCCGAAGGCTGGACCCCGGCCGACGAGCCGCGCTACCTGGCGATGCTGACCGACGGTATCCTGACGTCCGGATCACCGCTGTCCGCCATTCCCGATGGATCGTTCGCCGGTACCGGCATTTTCGCGATGGGCTTCGGGACGGCCGCGGACGTCGACTATGCGACGCTGGCTGCTCTGGTCGCGAAGGGCCGGTCGCTGGGCTTCAGCCAGGTCTTCCACGGTGAGAACGCGGGCACGATCGACAAGTTCTACTCGAACGCGCTAGCTCGTGCCATCGGCTTCACCACCGTGTTCGATCCGGTCGTCGAGCTCTACGCGGGCGAGCACACCCATCTGGAGTTCTGGGCGACGAGCGGCGAGGAGGTCTTCCTGATCACCGCCCAGGGAATGGACTTCAGCGACCCGAACTGGTCGTTCCATCTCCAGGCACCGGACGGCACTATCGTCTATGCCGACGGATCCGGCCACGACGAAGCGGGCGGGACGTCACAACGGCACAGTGGTCACGCGGGCCATGGCGGCGGTTGCGGCTGCTGCCGTAACCCTGACGTGACGGTCAACCGGTCGAATGGCCGGCTGACTCTCGTCCTGCAACGCGACAGCGCGGACGCGCCGTGCTGGGTCGGGCTGTGGCGGCTGATGGTGTCGTACCGCGCTCGCGACGAGACTGCGATGACGATGTTCCTGCCGGGTGAGTTGATGATCCCCGTGAGTGCCGGACCGGTCCGCGGGCCGCGCTACGCGCGCATTCTCGACCAGAAGCTCCAGACGAGCCCGGTGCGCGGGATTGCTTCGCCGGCTCGGCATCGCCTCGACGTCGGAGCGACCGGTACGAACAACGACGACGCGGATGCGTGTGCCATCGTAGTCAACATCTACGCCCGGAGCCGGCTGCGCGTGGAGCTGGCGCCCGAGCGCGAGCTCGTGGATCGCGCGGACGGGTTCAAGGTCTCCGTCGCCGCAGATACGCTCGCGGGCGGCGTCGCCGGTACGGCGGTCTTCGGACGGCTCGTCGGTCCCGCGGTCGACCTCGCGGAGATCGTCCGCGGTACCGGATCGGCGGACGTTCCACGTCGGGCGACGTACCGCGTTCCGGGCGACAAGCGATCGCGGCGCCGGATCGACACCGCGATCCTGCTGGCGCTCCTCGAACGCGACCGGCCGGAACTGACCGAGGTGATCGACGAAGAGGTTCTGGTCTCCGAACACGGCGACGGTCCGCCACACTTCCATGTCGAGGAGAGGCCAGCCGCCGGCGGCTGGCACCTGGGGGTCTATGTCGAGGGTTCTTACTGCCCGGAGCACGACGCGATCTCCGGCGGGCACGAACACGAGGAGGCCGACCACGATCACCACGATCAGGTCGAGGCAGACAGCCTGCACGCAGGTTGCACGCTGGAAACGTTTACTCGGTTCCTGAACACCTCGGTCGCGACCGTCGAGCCACGAAAGTAGCGGCCTTATCCAATCTGTTGGTGATGGCAACGGGGCTGTGGTCTTTGGGGACTAGCATCGCTGCACGTCTCTAGGTGCATGCGGGGGACTAAGGGCTGATTCCGCCAGGATCGAATCAACGTTGTCGGTTCGAGCTGTAGTCGTACCCGGCCGGCACCTCGCGCTCGATCGTGGCATGGAACTGCTTAGGCCCGATCGTGCGGTGCCGGGCATCCAGCGATCCCATGACGGGTGCCGGTGGTGATGTCGAGTGCTTGCGCACGCCGAAGGTGCCAACTCGGTTGTGGCCGTGACTGGCTCGTACCGGCGCGCCAGGCATTGTCGGGCGCGGTGCGTCGACGAGTCCGTGGCGTCATTGTCGGAACGGTCGCTGTTCTCCTGCCGGAAGTCGTAACCGGCATGCTCGGCTCGCGGTCAGCAAGAGGCATGGACCCCTCTGCCCTGGAGATCAGTCGAGGAGGTCCGGGCCTGCTGACGGCCGGTCGTGGGTGCACATCGCACGTCGTATTTGACGGATGCGGTTGAAGGCGCCCTCGACGCACACCTCAAGAGGTTCCCTGAACCCCGCAACGGCCGCGTAGGTTGCGGTGGTGCTCGAGCAAGCGGGCGTGGTGGAGATCCATCTCGCTCGTCCAGCACATGTCAGGCTGTCACCAGACTCGTAAGCAGGCCGCGGACTCGTTGAGAATGTCAGTCCGCGCGTGGTGGCCGGGCGACCGCGAGGAGTTCGAAGCCACAGCGCGATGTATCACTGCTTCCTCGCGCCGCTCCGTATGTTGGGGCGGCCACGCATTGGTCGCAGAGAGGCGGCGCATGCCGTGTTCACCATCATGACGTGGAACGTGGAGAACTTCTTCACGCCGAAGCCCACTGACCGTGCAGCCTATGACGTCAAGGTGGCCGAGCTAAAGAACGTGATCGAAACGGCCGCGCCGGACCTGCTCGCGCTGCAGGAGATAGGCGACGAAGCCTCGTTCGAGGCTCTCCGGGCGGCACTAGGCGGCAATTGGACTGGAGTGCTTTCGACGCATTTCGAGAGTCCTCACACGATCCGCGTTGGCTGGCTCTCACCCGGCGACCTGTCCGATGTGCAAGAAGTCGTGGACCTGCCGGCCGCACTGTCGCCGGTGACGGTCGACGACCACGGCACCGCAATGACCCAGCTGGGCCGCGGGGCGCTCGCAGTCACCTACACGACCCCCGCCGGTGCCACGATCCGGGCGCTGACCGCGCACCTCAAATCGAAGCTGCTCACCTTCCCCGGTCACCGATTCGACACCAAGGATGAGACCGAGAGAGCGCGCTACGGGGTGTACGCCCTCGACCGGCGCGCCGCCGAGGCTGCCGCCGTCCGGGACTGGGCCACCGCCTCGCTAGCCGACACCTGGGAAGCCAAACCACTGCTGGTCTGCGGCGACCTCAACGACACCATGGACGCCGCGACGACCCAACTGCTCTACGGCCCACCCGGCTCGCAAATCGGCACAGGCGGGTTCAACCACCCCGACGACGGCGACCCTCAGCGGCTATGGGACATCGGCTACAAGATGACCCCTCCCAACGACTACTCCCGCATCAACCAAGGCCGCCACGAGCTCATCGACCACATCCTCGTCTCGCACGCCATGATCAGTCACCTCACCGACGCGGCGACCGTGCCACTCGACGTGCCCAGCGTCGGCCTCCAACCCAACACGGCGCCGCGAACAGACCCACCCTCAGATCACCGACCGGTCGTAGGCCACTTCGACATCTGAGATCTAACGCAAACGAAGCACTGGCGACTCGCACGGACTGGGTTGACCCGCTGCTGCGGTTGGTCTGATCGGCTGCCAGGGGCTTGTTGGTTCGGCGCGGCTTAACGCGCGATCGTCCCGCCGCGCTTCGCCTGCAGGCGCGCAACCCACGCGCTGTCTGTGGAGACGAGCCAGTTCGGGGCCGACGAATACGACCACGTCATCGCCCGGGAAGATCAGGCCGCGCAGGTAGATGAAATCCGCCTGTAGGTCGGCAGGCGTCACGTCATTGGCGAACAGGTCCGTCGCGCCGCTGACAGTTGCGATGCCGAGCCCGGACTGCGCGGCACTCAGATCCGAAGCGCCTGTCCCGTCCTATGAGGCGCAGGTCAGTCACCACTCGACTGCCAGGTCCCGCAGCTCCTCGACGGTGCCGCACCGCTGTGCGGGTGGCTCTGACGGCGTCGGTGTGACGCTGACAGTCGAAGGTGCCGCACACCGGCTGATTCCATCGCCTTGTTGCAGCCGGTGGCGGTGAGGGCGTCGAACTGGCGGTGCAGGTTCTGGTCGCGGGTGGGCACGCCTGCGTAGCCGAGCGGCGTGCCTCCGCCGATGACATCGAGGGCGTCGGGATCGACCAGCAGCGCGGGGCGGTGGGCGAGTTCGGTGGCCGTCACAGCCATGACAGCATGGAAAAGGGCGGGTCCTGGGGTTGTTGGACACTCCGAGTTCGCAACACGCTTCTCGACACCATGGGTCCGGTGCTTCCGGCTACGCGCGGCGTCAAGATCCGGGGTGTTGAGAAACGATCGATTCTCAACACTGGGTGCGAACTGGTCACCTTCAGATCAGGTGGGGCTGTGCAAGTAGCCGACAGGACGCTGCCCCGACTTGAGATCGGGGGCAGCGCTCTTTGGGGCACAATCGCGTCAGCGGCCACCTTTCTCTCCGACTTGTGCACCGGGAAGACCGAGCAGAACACCTCGGACACGGCGCTGATGAGAAGAAGCAGCAGACCCGGTCCGAGGGGCAAAACCAGAGACGTCAACCCGCCGGATGGAACATGGGGTCGATGAGCCAAGGCCGGCATGAGCGGGTTGAGAATGAAGGCAGCAAAACCGAGGTTGGCCGTGCTGATCCTCGCAAGCCCCGTCAGTCGTGCGGCGCTGCCTGACACAGCCGCGCAGAGCAGGTAGGCAGTCACCGCGATCCAGACGTCAACCTGACCAAACGTGGCGAACGCCGTGCGTGTAAGCCCAAACGCAGATTCCCCAGGCTTCGTGCTGTAATTTGATCGCCCTAGACGGCAGGGCAAATTTACAAACCCTGCCGTCTAGTTGTCTTCTCGGCACCCGCCCCGACCGAAGTGCTGAGGTTCTACCGCGAAGTCGGCAGCGGTTCGCACGCCGGTGCAAAGCATTCGTGGCTGGCTCAACGATCGAGGCAGCCTGGCCGCCGTGCCCCGGGGAGCGGATTGCTTCATCTCAGGCGGTTGTCGTCACTGCACGCCCCGGACGGTGCCGCCGTCGACGCGCAGAGATGCTCCGCTGATGTAGTCGGCGAGGGGGCCGCACAGATAGGCCACTGCTCCGGCGATCTCGTCGGGGCGGCCGAAGCGATTGGCGTCGTTCGGGACGAGTTCGCGGACGGAGTTCGCCTCGATCTCGGTCCAGGTGCTGCCCCAGCCGCGCTCGTCCGCGATGCCGGTCAGCAACTCCTGGACGGCGGGGACGAGAATCGCACCGGGGGCGACCACGTTCGAGGTGACGCCGGTGCCTTTGAGTTCGCGGGCGAGGGAGACGGCCAGGTTGTGCCGGGCCGCGAGGGTGGCGTTGTACTGCGGGTGGGTGTTCATCGGCTGCCCGCCGAGGCCTCCGCCGATGGTGATCACCCGGCCCCAGCCGCGTTCGCGCATCGCCGGAACCAGACGCTGGATCATCCGGACACCGGAGATCACGTTCTGGTCGTAGGTGACGGCCCACGCCTGCGACGTCGCCTCGTTCCAGTTCAGGTGCTCGTACGCGCCGGCATTGTTGACCAGGATGTCGACCGGTCCACCGGCCAGAGCGGCCTCGGCGACCGTGTCAGCTCCGGCGTCGGTGGTCAGGTCGCCCACCGCGACCGAGGCGCGACCGCCGGCCGCGATGATCTGGTCCGTGATCACCCGGGCCCGCTCGGGGTTGCGCCCGTGAACGATCACGGCCGCGCCCTCCGCGGCGAGCATCCGGACGGTCGCTTCGCCGAGTCCGGAGGTCGAGCCGGTCACCAGTGCGCGCCGCGACGTCAACTGCAGATCCATGGTGCTGCCTTTCGGTATGTATACGACTGTAGACTTAGGATTCGAGTATACACGCGTAGACTTGGTTCATGGAAAAAAGATCACGCAACGCCGGCGCCACCCGTCAGGCGATCCTCGACTCCTCGATCGCGGCGTTCACCCGGCACGGGTACAACGGGGTGGGCGTCCGTGAGATCGCTGCGGAAGCCGGCGTGACGGCCATGCTGGTGAACCGGTACTTCGGGTCCAAGGAAGGCCTGTTCACCGAGGTTGTCGACGTCGTGTTCGCGCCGCCGACTGTTGTTCCGGTGGACGCCGAGGCGCCGGTCGGCATGGCGCGGACGATGGCCGAGGCGCTCGTCGCCCGGACCGCGATCGGTGCTGAGCATCTCGGCCCATTCGAGCTCATGCTCAAGTCCGCAGCCAATCCGCGCGCGGCCGAGATCGTCAGGGCCGGAATCGAACGCCATGTCGGTGCCCGGTTCGAGGCCGCCCTCACCGGCTCGGACACCCGGGAGCGAGCCGAGATCGGCCTGGCGGTCCTCGCCGGCATCTGGCTCATGCGCTCGGTGATCGCCACTCCCGCACTGCGCGACGCCCAACCGCATCAACTCGCAGACCGGCTGAGCGCGATGCTCGCCGTCGTCGTCGAACCGTGAGACGGAGCGGCGCATGCCTGGGCTGCGTTCCGGTTGAGCAAGCCGGCATTGCTGTTCTTCAGCGGGTGTTCGTCGTCAGCCTCGTTGTACGGGCGCGCTGCCGGCTACCGCTGGTGCCGGCGAGTTTGCGGCGCTGTGGCGCGCGGAGGTCCGGGAGCCCAGGAGTACGACTACCGCCAGGATCACGGCCAGGACGAAGAAGACCGCGGCGCCGGTGAAGGTGGCGTGGAAGGCGGCCGCCAGTTGAGCGGGGTTCTGGGAGTCGGTGTCTCCGGCGGCCTTGGCGAAGACGATGGTGAGGATGGCGATGCCGAGGGAGCCGCCGAGCTGGTGGGCGACATTGACCAGGCCTGAGGCGGCGCCCGCGTCCTGCGGCGCGACATCGGAGACGCCGGCCTGGGTCATCAGGATGATGGCGATGCCTTGGCCGACGCCGATGACGAGCAGGGGCAGGACGACGTCGGGGAAGTACGACGAGCCGGCGTCGATCTGGGCCAGCCAGATCATCCCGGCCAGCGCCACGACGAGCGACGCGACCAGCAGGATCGGCCGGCCGAGCAGGTTCACCAACGGCCGTACGACGTACACCATCGCGAAGAACATGCCGGTGATCGGGACGTAGGCGAAACCGGTCTGCAAGGCGCTCAGGCCGAGGACGCCTTGCAGGTACTGGCTGAGGAAGTAGAAGGTGGAGAAGGTGGCGCCGACGATCAAGACGCGTCCGGCGTAGGCCCCGGACCGCTCGAGGCTGGCGAACAGCCGCAGGGGAGTGATCGGCTGCGGCACCCGTCGCTCGATCAGCACGAAGGCCACCAGCAATACCGCGGCGAGTACGAAGGAGCCGATGGTCACCGGGTCGGCCCAGCCGGCGGCCGCCGCCTGGATGAAGCCGAAGACGAGCGCACTCATGCCGATCGTGGAGGTGAGAGCGCCGGCCAGGTCGAAGGTGCCGGTCCGCCGCTCGGTCTCGGGCAGGAAGCGGAACGCGAGGGCCACGATGGCGATTCCGATCGGGACGTTCACGAGCATGCCCCAGCGCCAGGACAGCAGGTCGGTGAAGACACCGCCGATGACGATCCCGACGCTGCCGCCGGCGCCGATCACCGCGCTGTACAAGGCGATCGCGCGGGTCCGGCCTGCCGGGTCGGGGTAGTTGGCAACCAACAGGGCCAGCGTGGAAGGGATGGCGAACGAGGCGGCGATGCCCTGCCCGACGCGGGCGATCACCAGCCACTCGTCGCTCTGTGCCAGCCCGGCGGCGAGGGAGGCGACGGTGAACAGCGCGACCCCGGCGACGAAGACCCGGCGGCGGCCGAGCAGGTCGCCTGCCCGGGCACCCAGCAGGAGCAGCCCGCCGAAGGCGAGGACATAGGCGTTCTGCACCCAGGACAACCCGGCTTGGGTGAACCCGAAGTCACGTTGCACGTGGGGAAGGGCGGTGGTGATGATCGAGGTGTCGAGCACCATCATCAACTGGCAACCGAGGATGAGAGCGAGTGCGACGGACCGGGCGCGGGGCGGGGCGGGCGTGGACATGTTGACGCTTCTTTCGTGGGGTTCGCAGTCACCCCTTTCCGGGGTGAGCAGGGTGGGTTCAGAAATCGGTGGAGGTGGTGACGTCGGCCCAGCGGGCGGCTTCGTCGGCCCGGGACGTCGAGGCTTTGGCGGCCAGCTCGAAGGCGTCCTTGCCGAGCAGGAGCCGCAGGGGTGGCTCGTCGGTCGCGACGATGCCGACGATCGCCCGAGCCGCCTTGGCCGGATCGCCAGGCTGGGTGCCGTCGGTCTCCGCGCGGTACCGGTTGATCTGGCCGACCGTGGAGTCGTAGTCGTCGCCGACCTGGTGCAGCGTCATCGACGAGCCGCCCCAGTCGGTGCGGAAGCCGCCGGGCTCGATGATCGTCACCTTGACGCCGAACGGCTTGACCTCGTTGTTCAGTACTTCGGAGAAGCCCTCGACCGCGAACTTCGCCGTCTGGTACGCGCCCATCCCGGGCGTTCCGCCGGCGCGGCCGCCGATGGAGGAGAACTGCAGGAAGTGGCCGCTGCGCTGCTTGCGGAACAACGGGAGAGCTGCCTTGGTGACGTTGACGACGCCGTACAGGTTGGTCTCGAGCTGGGCGCGGAAGTCGTCCTCGGCCATCTCCTCGATCGGGGCGCTGTTGGCGTAGCCGGCGTTGTTCGCGACGACGTCCAGGCCGCCGAAGGTGTCGACCGCCGCCTGTACTGCGGATCGCGCGGCGGCGGCGTCGGTGACGTCGAGCGCGAAGGGGCGGATGGCGTCGCCGTACTCCTTCACCAGGTCGTCGAGCTGGTCCAGCCGGCGGGCGGTGGCCAGGACGCGGTCTCCGCTGTCGAGCACCGCCTTGGTCAGCGCACGGCCGAGGCCACGCGAGCTTCCGGTGATCAGCCAGGTCTTACTCATGATGATGTCTCCAGTACTTGTCGAGAAAGTGGATGCGGCGGACGGTCGAATCGCTGGTGTCAGAGGACCGCGGGGCCGCTGCCGGGGTAGTCGGTGGAGTGAGCCAGTTCCTTGCCGGCCTCGAACTCGCGCTGCAAGGCTTCGAGCTTCACGCCGATCCGGCGGTAGGCGTCGCTGCCGAGCGGAACCCAGTGCGGTGGGTTCTCAGAGGTGACGACCTCGTAGACGGCCTTCGCGGCTCGCGCCGGGTCGCCGGGGAACATCTCCGGCGTCAGCGAGCCCATCATCTGGCGGAAGGCGCCCGCGGTCGCCGCGTAGGCGTCGATCGGCTGACCCGACACCAGGGTGCGCTGCTCGATGCCGGTCCGGAAGGAGCCGGGCTGGATCACGATCGCCCGCAGGCCGAGCGGCTCGATCTCCTGCCACAGCGCCTCGGTCAGGCCTTCGAGGGCGAACTTGCTCGCGGAGTACAGGCCGTTGGCGGGCAGGCTGGCCAGGCCGTCCATCGAGGAGATGTTGACGATCGTGCCGCGGTCGCGTTCCCGCATCCCGGGAAGGACCAGCCGGGTCAGCGCGAGCGGGGCGAAGAAGTTGACCTCGAAGACCGCTCGGTAGTCGCTCTCGTCCTGCTCCTCGATCGCGCCGACGAAGTCGATGCCGGCGTTGTTCACCAGGACGTCGATGCCGCCGAACTGCCGCTCGGCGCGGGCCACGACCTCGGCCCGCTGGTCGGCGTTCGTCACGTCGAGGCTGAGGACCAGCGAACTGTCGGGGTACTTCGCCGCCAGGTCGTTCATCGGTTCCAGCCGCCGCGAGGTGAGAACGACGTTCTCTCCGCGGCCGAGCACCTCCTCCGCCAGTGAGTGCCCCAGGCCGCTCGCTGCTCCCGTGATGAGCCACGCGCTCATGGTCTACCGCCTCCTTCAATCGTTTACTGTCACACGAATGTAGCAGTTAATGCAGAAATCACCACATGAGCGAGGTCACACGGCAAATTTCTGTCACGCGCGATAGATTGGTTCCGTGAGAGCTGACGCAGTACGGAACCTCGAGAAGATCCTCAGCACGGCCGCGCGTGTGCTGGCCGCCGATCCGGGCGCGAGCATGGTGAAGATCGCGGCCGAGACGGGAGTGGACCGCCGGACCGTCTACCGTCAGTTCGAGTCCAGGGAGGCGCTGCTCGCCGCGATCTACGCGGCGCGCTACGACGCCGTCGACATCGTCTTCGAGAGCGCCAGGCTGACCGAGGCGCCCGTGGCGGTGGCGCTGCACCGGTACGTCGAAGGCATCATCGACGCGACCCGTCAGTGGCCGGTGGCCTTCGACCAGATGGTCGCCGACCCCACGACCGCGGCCCGGCGCGAACTGCTCGGCAAACGGCTCGACGCCTTCATCGGCCGCGCTGTCGACGAAGGCCTGTTCCGCGCCGACCTGCCCGCCGGCTGGATCGAGGCGCTACTGCGCCAAGTCATCCGAGTCGCTGCTGAAGACGTTCCCCACATCAAGGCAGCCCAGGCGGCCGACCTCGCGGTCGACGCCCTCCTGCACGGAGTCGGCCAGGCCTGAGAACGGCATCGCCGGTCAGAGATGGTCCGCGTCGACGACGGCCTGCGCGAAGGCGGTGGGGGCCTCCTGCGGGAGATCATGGCCGATGCCCAGCAGGGTTCTGTGCACGTACGGGCCGGTGAAGAAGTTGCGGTACGTCGAGCCGTCGCCGGGTGCGGTGAACGGGTCGCGTTCGGGATCCAGAGTGACGGTCGGCACGGTGATGACCGGCCGGGCCGCGAGCCGCTTCTCCAAGGCGTCGTAGCGTCGTTCGCCGGTGGCAAGGCCGAGGCGCCACCGGTAGTTGTGGATCACGATCGCCGCATAGTCAGGGTTGTCGAAGGCAGCCGCTGTGCGCTCGTACGTGGCGTCGTCGAAGTCCCAGGTCGGCGAGACGATGTCCCACACCAGCCGGCACAGGTCGTGGCGCAGGTCTGGGGTGTTCATCGCGGTGCGGCCCCGCTCGGTGGCGAAGTAGTACTGGTACCACCAGGTGTGCTCGGCTGTGGGCATCAACGGGGTCTGCTGAGCCTCGACGTTGGTGATCAGGTAGCCGCTGACCGAGACCAGCGCCTTGACCCGCTCGGGCCACAGCGCCGCGATGATGTCGGCGGTGCGCGATCCCCAGTCGAAGCCGGCCAGTACGGCTTTGTCGATTCGCAAGGCGTCCATCAAGGCGATGATGTCGAGCGCGATCGCCGACTGCTGCGCATTGCGGAACGTTCGGCCGGACAGGAACCTCGTCTCGCCGTGGCCGCGCAGGTACGGCACGATCACCCGGTACCGTTGGGCCGCCAGCAGTGGCGCGACATCGACGAAGCTGTGGATGTCGTATGGCCAACCGTGCAGGCAGATCACCACGGGACCGTGCGCGGGCCCGGCCTCCGCGTAGCCGACGTTCAGCAACCCGGCCCTGACGTGCTTCAGCTTGGCGAACGAGGTATGGGTGCCTGGGGCAACCATCGGTACGGTCGGCGTGCCGGTTCCCCGCTGCGGAACGGTCGAGGAGACCGCCGTCCCCACTACGTTCGTCAACGGGATCGCGGCCGCGGCCATCCCGATCGCCTTGCCGAAGGTGCGTCTGTTGATCATGGGAAACCCTCCAGGTCTCTGCTGTCCGTCGTACTGCGCTGGCCTCACCCACTCTGTCCGCGCCGGACAGGGGCCGCATCCGTCACATGACGGTGACCTGTGACGCAAGGCCGTCGGTTGCCGCGCGGCGACTCTGAGTCATTCGACTGTTTCCGTGATGGGGAGCCTGCGCGATCCTTGATTGGGCCCGGCCGGTCGGCACAGGGCACCCACCCCCTCGGAGGCCTCAGCTGTGAACCGCACTCCCGTCGTCCTCATCCACGGCGCCTGGCTGCACCGGTCGTCGTGGGATTCGTGGGCCGCGTTGCTGACCGACCAGGGGTTCGAGGTGTCCGCACCGGGCTGGCCGGCGGAGCCGGTCACCGTTGGCGAGGCACGGCGCGAGTCCGGCTGGCTTCGGGGGCTCGGACTCGACGCGCTGACCGACCACTATGAGCGCATCGTCCGGTCGTTCGACCATCCACCGGTGCTGATCGGGCACTCGGTGGGCGGGCTCATCGCGCAGCACCTCATCGGCACGAATCTCGGCCGGGCCGCGGTCGCGATCGCACCCCTTCCGCTCGACGATCTTCCGCTCAACGACCTGCCGCCGACGTACTCGAAGACCGGTCTTGATGCCCTGAGCGGTGACGAAGAACTCGGCGAAGACGGTCTCGTGCCGCTGCCGGACCACCAGTTCCGGCAGGTCTTCGCAAGCGCCGTGAGCGCGGAAGAATCCGCGCTGATCTTCGAGCGGTACGCCGTCAGTTCACCGCGTCGGCTGATCACCGATCTCCGCGGCCGCAACGCCGCCCGGGCCACTGCGGATATCGGCAACACAGTGCGGGGCCCGCTGCTGCTGATCTCGGGGCAGGAGGATCGGATCGTCGCCGATTCGGTGACTCGCGCGGTGTACAAGCTGTACGGCGATTCCGTTGCCGTGAGCAACCTGAAGCAGTTCGCGGACCGCGGCCACTCGTTGGTGGTCGACAGCGGCTGGCACGCGGTTGCCGACTACGTCCTCTGTTGGCTAGCGGACCATGGCATCCGCCCCGAGCTGCCGGCGGACTGACCGGGTACCGATCACACCTAGGACAGGTCGCGCGTCCTGGCCAGAGCGTCGCGCAGCCCGGCGCGTGCAGTGATGCCTAGCTTGGGGAACACCCGGTACAAGTGAGAGCTGACGGTGCGTGGGGACAGGTGCAGCCGCTCGCCGATCTCCTTGTTGGTCAAGCCGCTTGCGGCAAGATCGGCGATGCGGCGCTCCTGCCAGGTCAACGCCCCCAGGCTCGGTACTGCGCTCGAGGCGGTCACCCCCGAGGTCCGCAACTCGGTCATGGCCCGCTCGGCCCAGGTCGCGGCACCGAGCCGTTCGAACGATTCCGCAGCGCGGGACAGTAGATCCCATGCAGCCCTGGGGCCTTGGGTATGCCGCAGCCGGGTGCCGTGCGCGAGCTGGATGCGTGCCAGTTCGAAGGGAAAGCTCGACGCGGCCGGATGAGCCTCGGCACTGGCGTACATCTCGGCGGCCTCCTTCTCGTTGGTCGCTGTCATCGCTAGTGCGCCATAGGTGATCAGCGCAAGCCGAGGGGAGAGGTCCGGCAGCCCCGCGTTCCGTGCCGCCACTGCATGGTGGCGGGCCTGTTCCGAGCGGCCGGTGTGTACCGCAGCCTCTACCAGGTCGAGCAGGGTGCGCGCGGCCTGATGTGCGTACGGCTGGAACTTGCCCGGCGTGGTGATGCCGACGGCGTGCAGGTAGGCGGCTTCGTAGTCGCCCTCGCTCAGCCCAGCAGCAGCGCCGGCGGCATCGGCGATCTGACTGAGGAAGCCGATGCCCCGCGGGCGGGCCCAGGAGTCGACGGTCGCCTGCAGTTCTCGAGCGCGATCCAGCTGGCCACGCATGGCGGCCAGCAGGGCCAGGTACGCACGACTGTGGTGGGCGAACAACGCGTAGCCGTGCCTGCTGGTGAGTTCCAGCCCACGCTGACCGGTTCGTTCTGCCTCTTCCCATTCGCCCCTGGCGATCTGATCGAGCATGATCAGGTGCAACATAGTCATGCCATTCGCGACAGCCCCTGTCTCGACCTCTCGGTCCACCGTGCGCTGCAGGTACGGGCGGTAGCTGCTCAGCATGTCGACGTGGTAGGCGGCGACGGCCAGCCGGGTGAGTTCCCACGGCTCCAGACCGGACTGGTCGGTGAAGGCCTGCTCTATCCGTTCCGGCAGGCCGGCTCCGTGACGGATCACGTCACTCCAGGCGCAGCCGTAGATGCGCGAACGCTCGGGGACCAGATCGCCCAGCGCATCGAGCAGCCGGTGGGTCTGTTCCCATGAGGTGCCGGCGCTCTCGTACTGGTTGATGGCGAGCAGCAGATTCACCAGCCGGGTGAGCACGTCGGTCGACTTCGTCGGCCCGTCTCGCCGGATGCTTTCGATCGCCGTCATGACCTGGCGCTGGGAGGAACGCACATCGCCGTCCTGGTAGAGCGCCAGGTAGGAAGAAGCGACCACTGAGGCCGGGGACTCGCCGCCGCTGGGCGTCAGATCGGACAGTACGAGTCGCTGCGCCTGGTCGAGGCGGGCCGTCTGTCCCGCGATGAACGCGGCGTTACCGAGCCGCCGGGAGCGGTCCTCGTGGTTCTCGCTCAGCTCCGCGGCCCGGGTCATCCAGGCCACGGCGCTCACCGCTCCACCACGTCGGGTCGCGGATGTCGCCGCGGCCTCCAGCACTGCGGCGACCTCCTCATCAGGGTCGACCGCGGCCACCGCCAGATGCGTGGCACGGCGCTCGACATTCTCCCGATGCAGCTCCGCGAGCAACGCATGCGCCGCGCGGCGCTGGTTGGGGGTGGCTAACTGGACGACGGCGGATCGGACCAGAGGATGCCGGAAGACGACCTCGCCACTGGCTGGATCGACGGCCAGCAGACCACAGGCGACCGCCTCGTCCGCATCGCGCATGCGGTAGCGCAGGCCCCGTACCTGACCAGCGGCCGGTCCGGCACCGGCACCATCCAGCGCTCCGAGCAGAAGCTCCCGGCGTACGGCCTCGCCGAGCGTCTCGATCCGGGTGCCGTAGAGGTGCTGGAGGCGCCGGGGCAGGGTTCCTTGATAGCCGAGGAACTCGTCGGCGGCGCGGTCCTGCTGACCGTCGCCGACGTGCACGGGCAGTTCGAGCAGGGCCAGCGGATTGCCCCGGGCCTGGTCGAGGATCAGGTCGCGGACCCGGCTGTCCAGCTCGGGGTGACGCTCATCGAGCAGCCTGGCCGCTGCCTCCGCACCCAGCGCGGGCACCGAGATCTCCTCGAGTGCGGCGCTGTCGAACGGCGACGCGACCTCGGTCCGCAGTGCGATCACCAGCTTCACCGGGGTGCCGGCGAGTCGACGTCCGACGAATCCGCAGACCTCCGCGCTCGGCTCGTCCAGCCAATGGCCGTCGTCGAGCAGCAGCAGCTGTGGCTTCTCCGAGGCGGCGAGGGACAGCAACCCCAGTACTGCGATGCCGAGCGACATCACCGACGGTGGGTCTGCCTTGCTCTGCCCGAAGACGGCGTCGAAGGCGGCCCGCGGCCCTTCGCCCAGCCGGTCGATGTGCGGGAGCAGGGGATAGAGGAACTGGTGCAGACCTGCGTAGGGCAGCTCGGACTCCGCCTCGACCCCGGCGGCCCGCACAACGTGATGCCCCTCGCTTCCTGCCAGCGCGGCGGCACGGTCGAGCATCGCGCTCTTCCCGACGCCCGCCTCGCCCCTGAGCACGGCAGCCTGACCACCGGCAGCCGTCACGATCGCCGACAGCCGGCCCCACTCGCTGTCGCGGCCGATCATCGTTGTGGCGAGTGATTCCACGGCGCCTCACTCCTTTCACCGCAGACCCGGGCCGGGCTCTGCCGCACTTCAACCAGTGCCACATTACTGTAGCAGTTGTCTGAATAATTGCCTCAGCCCGTGACTCTCGGTTGACGGCATGACGGCTGACCGTCAAGTGACTGATGTGCCGGTCGTGGCCGACGGCAAAGGTTATGGATGTCTCGGCCGCTTCGGTGAGGCCCGGACAAGTCGCCACTTCCTGGCGCATTCCATCACGAAAGGTCTGTCATGAAACGACGAATTGTGACCGCGGTCCTCGCGGCCGGTGTGCCGTTGGCACTGGCGGCGTTCCTGCTGCCGGGCGGCGCCGCGGACGCCGCGGTCGCGGACCCGGCCGGCTCGCCCTGCCCGGCCGTTCCGGTGCAGACACCGGCAGGCACGGCCGTCGAGTCCGTGACCCACGAGCTCAACCCCGGCGGGACGATTCACGGGACCGGGTACCTGGGCGGCGATGTCGAGGGTGTCCCGGCGTTCTGCAGCGTGACGGTCACCCTGACCCACCCGGGTGACGGCGACCACGCCAAGGTGCAGGTCTGGCTGCCGCAGACCGGCTGGAACGGCCGATTCCAGGCGCTGGGTGGCAGCGCCTACGCCGCCGGGGACAACGGCACCGGGCTGGCCACGGCAGTGAAGCAGGGCTACGCCGCCGCAACCACAGACGCCGGCATCGGCGATGTCGTCGACACGAGCTGGGCCCTCAGCAGCTCCGGCAAGATCAACACCGCGCTGCTGAAGAACCTCGCTGACCGCTCCCACCACGAAGCGGCGATCGTCGGCAAGCAGCTCGTGCAAACGGTCTACGGCACGGCGGCCTCGTACGCGTACTTCAACGGCTGCTCGACCGGTGGGCGTGAGGGCTACCAGGAGGCGCAGCGCCACCCCGACGACTATGACGGCATTCTGGCCAACGCGCCCGCGATCAACTGGGACGAGTTCGAGCCGGCGACCCTTTGGCCGCAGGTCGTGATGAACCAGCAGAAGACCTTCCCCACCAAGTGTGAGTTCGATGCTTTCAACCAGGCCGCGCTCAAGGTCTGCGATCCGCTGGACGGCGCAAAGGACGGCCTGATCAGCGACCCGCAGCGGTGCACCTTCGACGCCCGCAAGCTGATCGGCACGAAGATCGAGTGCGACGGCAAGCAGTTGACCATCACGGCCGCGGTCGCGGACGTCGTACGCAAGATCTGGGACGGTCCACGAACGACGTCCGGCAAGAAGCTCTGGTACGGCCTGCCGGTCGGAGCCGACTTCACCGGCCTGGCAGACATGGGCACCAACCCGGACGGGACTGCCTTCGGCAAGCCGTTCACGGTGCCGGCCATCTGGGTGGCGACGTTCGTCGAGAAGCAGCCCGCCTTCGACCTCTCGACGATCACCTACAGCCAGTTCACCCAGATCTTCGAGCAGTCCCAGACCGAGTACGACAAGCTCATCGGCTCCGACGACCCGGATCTGTCGGCCTTCCGCAAGTCCGGCGGCAAACTGCTGACCTGGCACGGCTCGGCCGACCAGTACATCCCCACCCAGGGCATCGTCGACTACCGCGAACGCGTCGAGCACAAACTCGGCGGCGCCCGGCAGGTCGACGACTTCTACCGGCTTTTCATTGCCCCCGGCACCGTTCACTGCGGGCTGAAGGGCAGCAGCAACGACCTGGCTGCGCTGACTACCTGGGTCGAGCAGGGCAAGGCGCCTAGCACGCTGGCAGCCACTCTCACCAACGCCTCGGGCGAGATGGTCACCCGTGACCTGTGCCGCTACCCCTTGGTGTCCCGCTACATCGGCCACGGTGACCCGGCCGCCGCCAGCAGCTTCCGCTGCGTCTCACCCAGCCACCACTGACCTACCCATCCCACCCACACGAAAGGCCGGCCGCTGATGACCGACACCTTGACGTCCGGGGCGCCATCGGCGACCGGCGAACGCTCTACCCTGCTGAAGCTCTACCTGATCCGAGGCGTCCTGGCCGTGGTCTGGGCCGCGGTCTTCGCCGGCGCCCATGACAGCCTGGACGCTGTCGCGATCACCTTGCTGGTCGTCTATCCGCTGATCGACGCGGTGTCATCGTTGGTCGACCACCACGCCCTTCCGGCGGGCTCCGAGCGCCGGATCACCGCGTTCAACGGCGTACTGAGCACACTGGCCGCCATCGGCGTCGGAGTCGCCGGTACCGCCGGCGAGGCCGCGGTGCTCGCGGTCTTCGGCGCCTGGGCCGTCATCTCGGGCGCGGCCCAACTGGTGGTCGGCCTGCGGCGGCGCGGGCCCGAACTGGGCAAACAGTGGCCGGTACTGATCGCTGGAGGCCTGTCCTTCGTCGTCGGCATCTTCTACGTCATCCAGGCCACCGGCAACGACCCGTCGCTCGACGTGCTGTCCGTCTATGCCACCGGCGGCGGCGTCTTCTTCATCGTTCAAGCCGGCCTGCTCGCCCTGAAGGCCCGCAGCTCCCGGCACCCCACCACCGGCTGATCCCACCAGCGCAAGCTCACCCGCGCCGACGGTGTGGTCCAGAACTTTGGACCGCACCGCCGCCGTCTGCTTCTGCGGACGACGAGATTTCTGGAGGAGATCAGACGTGGTGGGTGAAGACGACATCTCCGGGTGAGTCCCGAGGTGACAGGCCGCTGGCTCGTGCAGCCGTGGCCTTTTCGTCGTTCCGTCTTCCTGTCTCCCGCTGAGCGGCTGCTGCGCGCTCGGCATCTCACCTTGAGGGTCTCCGCATGTCTGATGCGTTTCTTGTCGTTTCCAACCTGTCCTTCTCCTGGCCTGACGACACTCCTGTCTTCGACGGGTTGTCGTTCGCGATCGGTGCCGGGCGCACCGGTCTGGTCGCGCCCAACGGCGCCGGGAAGAGCACGCTGCTCAAGCTGATCGATCGCCGGGCAGCTTCAGCCCACCGCGGGGAGCGTCTCCGTGGAAGGGGTGATCGGGTATCTGCCGCAGACGTGGCCCCTGGCCGGTGATCTGACTGTCGCGAAGGTGCTCGGCGTCGCGCCGATCATCCAGGCCCTGAACGCGATCGAGTCCGGTGACGTCGCCGAGGAACACTTCACCACGGTCGGCGACGACTGGGACATCGAGGAGCGCACGGTCGCCCAGCTCGATCGGCTCGACCTCGGAGAGTTGGTGCTCGAGCGGAGCCTGAGCACGCTCAGTGGAGGCCAGGTCATCTCGCTCGGTCTGGCGGCCCAACTGCTCAAGCGGCCGGACGTCCTGCTCCTCGACGAGCCGACCAACAACCTCGACATGGTTGCCCGACACAAGCTGTACGACGTATCTGGTCCATCCGGTCGAGCAGTGCGCGATCGTGGCTGACCAGGACGTCGACATGTCGCACGACGAGGCCGTCAGCATGTCTTGCGCAACTCTGCGACGCGCTCGCCGGCCGCTGGGGTGCAAGCCGATAAAATCGCGTGTAATGAGCGTCAGTCAGCTTAGAACCTTACATGAGGCAGCATATCGGCAACGGACCCGACCAGCCCGATGGGATCGAGCAGCGGTTCGGCGTCACCAGTGTGCCCCGATCACCTACGCTCCAAGCCGTTTCGTGCCCACCGCAACTCACCGTTTTACTCACCGGATTGAAGGAAACATACCGAGCCCAGCCGCCAGCTACTGCTTACTCTCCAGTGGAGAGTAAGCAGGTCAACGGCAACTTTCGGGTAGTGGTGCGGTAGGACGACAGGCGTGGTCCGGTAAAGCGGGGGTTAGGGGTTCGAGTCCCCTCACCGGCTCTCTGACTGGGAAGATAAGTGGTCGCTTATGACCTTCGGAGCGGCTACTCAAGGTTTACTCGAGGTTTTGCGCCGGAGAGCGCGCCACTTGTCGTCGATGCGCGCCCTCGATCGGCGCTGCTCGATGGTGTCTGGACAGCATCAAGACGAGCACTCGCGATGTGGCCTTGTGCCAGCCCGATCTAGATCGAGGTCAACGCGGAGGCGCGCCGGGCGTCAGACCCCTATGCGATGAGCCCAGGACGAAGGCCGTGAGGGTGCCAGCAGCGGCCAGACCTGTACGACGATCGGCGTCCGGCGGACCAGCAGCGGATCGATGCTCAAGGCTGCTTGAGCTGACCTCACCGCCTGCCATCAGCACGTGATGAAAGGTGCCGGCCCAAAAGTTTTGGCCCAGCTCGTCTCTCGGCGCACCGAGATCACGCACGCATGACCGGACGTCCTGCCTCAAGATCTGACGACTCACCATGTCCGGGAGATGCTCGTGGCCACGGGCATCCTGCCCCGGCGGCAGGAGAAGCTGGCACGCCTCGAGCTCTGGCTCGACGACGTCCTCAACCAGCTATCACCCGCACCAGAAAACCATCATCGCCCCGTTCGCCGAATGGAGTGTTGTTCGCGATGCCCGGCGCCGCGCGGCTCGCGGCCGCTACACAACCCGCGCCAGCACGCATGACCGCGCCGACATCCGTGTCGCCATCAAGTTCCTGACCTGGCTCGACGCCAACCAGCTCGACCTGACCGCCGTCAACCAAGAAGACATCGATCTCTGGCTGACCACCCACCCCACGCCGCACCGCTCGATCGGCTCCTTCATCCGCTGGATGGTCACTCGGCGGCTGACCGGCCAGCTCACCATCCTCACCAGACGGCCCGGTTTACCGTCCCGGTTCCTCGGTGACTAGGAGCACTACGACCAGCTGAAACGATGCCTCAACGATCAAGAACTTCCACTCGAAGTACCGATCACCGGCGCACTGATCGGGCTCTACGCCATTCCCATCTCCCGCCTCGTCGAGCTGACCACCGACCGCTTCCACCGTGACGGAGGAAGCTCGTACCTCACCATCGAACGCAATCCCGTCCTGCTGCCGCCTAAGCTCGCACACCGCCATGCTCGACGCAGCGACCGAGCTCCCGCCCGTCGTGATCAGCGACCTGTTCGGAATCTCACCCAGGACCGCCTACGACTGGGCCCGCTACGCACAAGACAGCTGGGCCGACGACCTTGTCGCCTGCCAGGACACTGAATAGTCAGCATTCACCAGAGGTTTGGCCGGCTGTGGACTGGCCGAGCTCGGCTCCCGACTTCCCCGAAATGGCATGCACGGATGACGGGGAAGCACGCGATTGCTTAGTCCTAATTGGCTGGCGCCGCTCGCATCTTGGTTTGTAGGGTGTTCGTTCCGCTGCGCGGTCCACAGACCTTGCGAAAGGCGTCGACGTGAACGATGGCAGGCTTGGCAACATCGAGGCCGTCGTCCCGGCGTCCCTGGCGGACCGGATCCGCTCGTATCACTCCGCCGGCTCAGCATGGCTGCAGGATCTGCCGGACCTGATCGCAAGCTGTGTGACCCAGTGGGATCTCACGTTGCTGCCAGCGTTCGAGCCGGGTGGCGATTCGAGCTGGACGGCGCCGGTGAAGCGGAGTGGCGGAGACCTGGCGGTACTCCAAATTACGGTTCCGCTGCCGGTCCACCACAATCACATCCCTGCCCTGCAGGCATGGTCAGGGCGAGGCGCGGTGCGGCTTTTCGCCCACACCCCAGCGATCGGGGCCACCTTGATGGAGTGCTGCGTCCCGGGTATCGACGCAGCGGATCTGTCGCCGGACGAGGCCGATGACGTCGCCGTCAAGGTCCTATCGCAACTGTGGGCGGTCACTCCTCCGGCTTCGGGTCTTGAACCCCTCACCGCGGCCGCCGTGCAGCGTGCGCGAGTCATGGAAGCTCGTGCCGACCAGTTTGGTGACGTTGTTGATCCAGGGCCGTTCCGCGAAGCAGCCCAGCTGTTCACCTCGCTGCCTGCATCATCGGCTCGTACTGTCCTGCTCCACGGCGACTTCCATCGCCGCAATGTCCTTCTGTCGGGACGAGGCTGGCTGGCCATCGACCCCTCATCGATGGCCGGCGACCCGTCGTTCGACGTCGCGATGTTCCTCCAGCACGACATGCACAACCCCGCCACGACCACACGCGTCGACGCACTGGCCGACCGGCTCGGGCTCGAACGCCAACGCACGAGGGCATGGCTGTTCGCTCTAGCAACCCAAGCGGCATCCTGGCACCTGTCCATCGGAGACAGGCCGACGCACGACGCATACAGCCGCGCTGCGTCCACGCTGCTGTGATACCGACTCGCTGGAGTTGCCGTCAGGCCGCACTCACCGCGGACGACTCGTAATGAGCAGTCGCCCGTGGATGTAGACCGCGATGACCAAATCAATGGCTCGGACTGCCTTCGGCTGCCAGGGTTGGTCGGATGCTGCTGATACTGACTGGTTCGAGTTGCTCGGGTAAGACGACGCTGGCGCGCGCGTTGGACGACCGGGTGCCGGGCGTGGTTATCCATGATCACGACGAGATCGGCGTACCAGAGGATGCGGACACGGAGTGGCGAAATCGGACGACAGAACAGTGGATCCGCCAAGCCTTGGAGTATCAAGACCGTGGGCTGGATGTTGTCTTGACCGGGCAGTCCCCGCTCGGTGAGGTCTTGGCCTCGCCCTCAGCGCCTCAGCTCGATGGCATCGCGGTGTGCCTCGTGCACGTCGCCGACGAGGAGCGACGGCGGCGCCTCGACCGACGAGACGACGGTCGCTGGCCACCCGCAGTCCTCGACTCTTTCGTCGGTTGGGGTGCCTGGCACCGTGGGCACGCTGAAGACCCCCGCTACCGGCCTGACGTGATCATTGACGGTAGCTGGGCGGAGATGGCCTGGGATCGATGGTCGACGTGGACCAAGGAAGATCGCCGTTGGGACACCTACTTACTCGACACCACGGGACGATCCATCGCTGAATCTGTCGACGACCTTGAGCACTGGGTCATGGGTCAGCGCGCAGCCCATCGATCCGGACAGCTCGCGCTCTCCAAAGGCTGGGTTGACGTCGAACCCTGATCCGAGCGGGTGCTGTCGTTGCCAACAGGCTCGCCCAACTGCGCCACGGATCGGCCGGACACGGATCACACCCCTAGGAATAGCGCAGACTTCAAGTATTGGACACTCCACCAGTCCATCGGTTCTGCCCGCTCCGCGCCGCGCCGCTGCCGGTGGCAAGCCCGCGGATTGTTGTGTGGCCGCGTTGGACGGGCTGGCGCAGCTGGAGCAGCGATGAGTCCCGCGCGTCGTCGGACTGAGATCAAGCAGGTGCGGATCCCGGCCGACCTGGCCGGGCCGGTCGAGGTTGCGCTGGCGAGATCGGTCAACCAGATCCCCGGCCCGCGGGCGATGCCGGGCGGATCACGGTATGAGGTGAAGTGGGACGGCTACCTTCACTGAGCTCGTCAAGCATGCAGGTTGCGAGAGTGGCCTTGTGCGCTTTTGTGGAGTGGAGTCGTTAGATCGGCGGCTTTCGCAGAGAGTGTTCCGGGGGATTCTTAGGTGCGCCGGACTGTCTTGATTGGGGAGCGGGAAGGGAACGGGCCGCTGCCGTAGATGTTGATTTCCTCGATGGTGCCGTCGGTATTGCGGATGATGTGGCGGGCTTGGGCCCAGCTCGGGCCGCGGCGAGCTCATCGCCGCGTTCCTCAAGCTGCCGGCGCAGCGCGAGGAGTTGTTGCGCGCGGTCGGCGAGTGCCTGCTGGAGGCTGCGGATGTCGTCGGGTGCGCCCAGCCCACTGTGGAGAAAGAGGTCCTCGCCAAGGCTCTCTGATAGCCGGTTTTCCAGGGTCCGGACGTGCTGCTGCAGGGCGAGTCGTCACGAGCGGATGAGGATCGACCACGAGCTCGCCGGCTACTAGGAGATGTCGATCTGCCGTGGTACCGCGGCCCGTTCCCCGTTCACGTCCTCGGGCACTGAGGAAGCTGACTTGGACCAGCGGCAATGAGCACAGGTCCGGGGGAATAGCGCAGGTTTCGATATGGCCTACTCCCAGCGCACCGGCCGGACCTACGACCGGACGACCTCCCGACCCTGCCGGACAGCCTCAGCTGACCACCTCGTCGATGTCTCGTGTGATGTCTCACGACATCGGTGACAGTTCTGCATCAGGACATCGGTGGCCCTCGATGTGTCATCGTCGGTGACGATTCGCTTGGTCGGTCAGCTGGTGGCACGGGCGGCGTCGATGATCACGCCGGTGACCGCGTCCGGGTCGGAGATCATCGACAGGTGCGGCGCGTCGACCTTGGTGATGTGCGCGCCGGCGCGCTGCGCCATGATTTGCTGCCCCGCCGGTGGCAACACCTTGTCCGCCGTACCGATGAGGTCCCAGGACGGGATGGTCTTCCACGCCGGAACACCAGCGAGGGTCTCACTGAGCGTGCTGGCGGTCAGTGGCCGCTGGGTGGCGGCTAGGACGGCGGCCTGCTTGGTAGGGATACCACCGGCGAAGAGGCCTGCGAACTGATTCGGCTTGATGTAGACGTCGGCGTTGACGACGTTTCCGCCAGCGTCGTGGATCGGCACCGTGACGATCGAGCTGTTCGGGTCCAGTTCGGAGCCGGGCACTGCGGCGGCCAGCGAGCCTACGCTGTCGCCTTGGTCGGGGATGAAGGCATCCACGTAGACGAGGGCCTTGACGTTCGGGTTGCCTGTGGCAGCGCTGGTAGTCACCATGCCGCCGTAGGAGTGCCCGACGAGCACGACCGGGCCAGGGATTGTGGCCAGCAGATCACGCACGTACTGCGCGTCGCTTGCGAGGCCGCGCAACGGATTTGCCACGACATCGGCGGTGTACCCGGCGCTCTGCAGCTTTGAGGTGACGGCAGACCAGCTCGAGCCGTCGGCCCACGCGCCGTGCACGAGCACGATCGTCGGTTTGACCTTCGCGTCGTCCTGCGTGGTTTGCGCGCTACTGACCGTGGCGCTACCGACGCCCAGCGCGAGCACGCCGGCGGTGAGAGCCGCGACGGCCAGGGGCAGTGACTTCTTCGATGTACGCATTGCAGGTCCTTTGCAGGGGTTCGTTGTCCGCTCAGCGGGCTCGCCGGGCGGGGGTTTCAGCGGCGGCGCCGAGCTTGGACTGGAGCTTCGGCAGCGCGCGCCGTGAACAGCTCGGCGTGCGTCCAGACGGGGCGTGTGGGCCGCCCGTCGAGGACACCGTCGGTGGTGTCGGAATCGACGCTAGGGTCAGACGGAGTGGCCGGCCCCGTTGCGCGCGTTATCCTGCACACCGTGCAGAGACCTGTGCACGAATGGTCGACCTACGGTCAGACCCCTGCGCGGTAGGCACTCCAGTGATCGATCTCTGCGAGCGCGCAGGGCCCGCGAGTATCATTCTCAGCGAGCCGGCGCCGCCTGTCGCGCCCGGTCCGCACGCCCCTGAGCCCGCGGCCCGCGAGTACGGAGGACTACGCCGTGATCCAGATTGTCGACTCGCGCACGATTGCGGCCGGCATGCGGGCCGAGTCCATGCATGCAGTGGCCGCCAGGATCATTCCGGTGGAGCTGGATTTCCCGGAGCCGGGCCCTGTCGTACGAGGGAGGCTAGCCGACCTTGGTGGGCTGCGGATCTCCTCGATCCGATCCAATGTCACCAAGGTTGAGCGCACCCCGATCCTGGCGCGCGACGATCTGGCACCCAGCCTGATGCTCGGTCTGCAAGTCAGCGGATCCAGCCTCGTCGTTCAAGATGGCCGCGAAGCCGTTGTGCGCCCCGGGGACCTTGTCGTGTACAGCTCGACATCTCCATACACACTGGTCGACTCCGAGGGTTACCGACAACACCAGTTCCGCATGCCGTTGGAGAGGCTGGCCCTGCCGAGGGATGTCGTGCGGCAGGTGACGGCGACGCGGCTCAGTCCTGGGCATCCGGTTGCAGACCTGGCCGCAGGCTACTTCCGGCACCTCGCCGGTCGGCCGGGAGCGTTCGCCGACGCCGGGGCCGACGCGGTCAGCCAGTCGTCCATGGAACTCATCCGGGCAGTGATCAGCACGCATCTCGACGTCACCTCGGCGGCGACCAAGGCATCATTGAAGGCCACGTTGCAGCTGCGGATCTTGGAGTACGTGCGTGCGCACCTGGGTGATCCGAGCCTCAACGCCGCTCGAATCGCTGCCGAACACCACATCTCCCGCCGCCAGTTATACAACGTCCTCGCCGCGGGCGGCATCTCGCTCGGTGACTGGATCCGCAATCAGCGGCTGGAGGGATGCCGAGACGACCTCGGCAGTGGCCTGTCACAGCACGTCACCATCGCCTCCGTGGCCCAACGCTGGGGATTTCGCGACCCATCGAGCTTCGGGCGCCTCTTCCGCGCCGAGTACGGGCTCTCACCACGGCAGTGGCGTCAGACCGCGACCAAGGCGCAACCTGCCCTGGCGAGCGACCCCACTCCAGCACGTCTGTGAGGATCGTCAACTGAGGCAGCCCCAACGCTACAACCCAGTTGTAGAACATAAGTTCGATTAATGTCATGATGAGGTCATGGTGGGACGCTTCAATGTCCGGCCCGGTGAAAGCGGGGACGGCGACTGGCTGGTTTGGGACAACGCAGGTCCACGGTGCCGAGCGCCCCGGCGTCCACCAGACCGCTGAATGCAGCCGCGGCTTCGGAGCCGATCTCGGCCTGGATATGGAGGGCCTCACTGGCCGTCGACGAATGGGCGAAGCACATGGCGACTCCTCGAGCGATGTCTGGGTCCTTGACCTCCACGGTGGCCCTGGCCGGGTCCGGTTCGCGCCCGTGGTTGTCCCGGGCAGACCCTGGCCCGTGGGTTGCTCGCCGCCTGTGTCCTCGAAGGGATGCGCGCGGGCGCCGAGCATGCAGCCGGCGAAGAAGGCGAATCGCAGCGGCCACAGCGCGAGCCACGCGGCTCGGTCGGCAGCCCGATCAGCCTGCCGCAACCCGTCCCACCGTGAGACCGACCGTTGACGCCACGATGTTGTCGGCCATCACCGGTGTGGACGGCGTGCTCAGGTGGAGCGACGCGTTCTGACAGGCCATCGCGGCCCCAGCCAGTACGGCGATCAGGACCTCGCCGCCCGAGCCAGGCCAAGATGTGCTGCGGAGCGTCGCAGCGGCGGTCGCGGTGAGAAAGGCGAACTGCAGCCAAGGAACATGCCGGCCCAGTCTTACGGCGCCCGACGTGAGCCATCGACCGCGACCGTGAGTGCCGCCGTCACCCCGATGAACACCACCTGCAAGCACCGTGGACGAGCGGACCGGTCGATGCACGCAATGTCTGCTGCGAGCACGACGAGGTTGCCGGTGACATGCGCAGTGAAGAGGCCCTTCAACAGAACGAACGACGCTCCCGGAGTACCAGAACGAGACACCCTGGGACGCCGTACAGGTCGCGCGACCGGGCCGCTGGCCCTGGCGCCAGTCCTCGGTACGGCGATGACGCGGCCGTCGTCGTTGCGTCGGGACCTGGACCGGAAGGTTGCCGCGGGCTACGCCTGGGAAGCCGCGGCACCCGCCCATCTGGATTCCACTCGTCTCTCAGCTGACCTGTCCGGCGAGGATCGGACCCAGTACCTGGACCGGAGGTATGCCGCCGGGCCAGGCCCGTAGGGCGCGTACGCTGCGTAGCCGCACCAGGTAAGTCGGACGCCTGCCAACTTGAGCTCTAATGGATCAGGGCCTCGGCAGCGGGTCGGCGCTCGGGCGACGGCCTCGTCGCAGCCCGAGAGCACGGATCGCGTTACGTTGCTGTTATCAGGCCGGATGGGCTGTCGAGTGGTCGCGGCGGCGCTGGATGCCCAGGGTGATCCCTAGGCCTACGCCACCCAGCGCGATGGCGCCCAGTGCACCGAGCGCGGCTGAACTCACGTCGACGGCGGGTTCGGGCTGCGCGGCCTCGGGTGTGGGCATGAGCGGGTGATCCAGTCCGACGTGCACGTCACCTGGCTCGGGTGAGACGTACACGTCACCTGGCTCGGGTGAATATTGCGCCATCGCCGGCGCGGCGGTTGTCATGAGGGCGAGGCTGATTGCGGCGCCTGCCGCCAACTGGGCGAGCCGGGTGGTCATGGACTGCTTCGTGGTGCGTGCGGCGTTGGTCATGGCTTCCTCTCCTCTGTCGGCGGGATCTTCGTGATCGACGATCCAGATGCGCCTCGAGGTGTTGGCACTGTTGTCGCGCGCGGCGGTATCGGATCGGCGCACAGCGGTATCAGCGTGGTATCAGTCGCCTTGACGGGTGCCTGAGAGTGGTGGACTGTCGAAAACGTGGTGATCGCCGTACTCGGCCCACTAACCATCGAGGGGGAGTGGAGGAACCTCGCACGACGCGATCGCGTCGTCCTGGCCGCACTCGCGGTGCATCCGGGAGAGGTTGTCAGCGCTGGGGTGCTCGCTGACGCGCTGTGGGGAGAACGACCGCCCGCCTCGGCGGTCAAGGTGATCCAGGGTTGTGTGGTCCGGCTTCGGAAGTTGCTCGGCAGCCATTCGATCGAGACGTCACCGGACGGTTACCGGTTGACCATCCCGCACGACCAGATCGACAGTCAGCGCTTCGAGCGTGCGGTCGGACGGGCTGGTGCGCTGCTGGCCGTCGGCGAGGCAGAACGCGCGGCGGTCGTGCTGGCCGACGTACTGACGCTCTGGCGCGGTAGGCCGTTCGAGGAGATCGCGGAGTGGGACAGCGCCCGGATCGAGCTGGCCCGGCTGACTGAACTGCGGCAGTTCGCGCAGGAGTTGTACATCGAGTCCGCGCTGCGGTCCGGCGGCCATGACGGGGTCTTGAGCCAGGCCAAGGCGTTGACCGCGGAGGCGCCGCTGCGCGAGCGGAGGTGGGCTCTGCTTGCGACGGCGCAGTACCAGGCCGGCCGGCAGGGAGAGGCGCTGGAGACTTTGCGACGGCTGCGTGTGGTCCTCGACGACGAACTCGGGCTCGACCCGAGTCCGGAGATCGACGCGCTCGAGCAGGCGATCCTGCGCCAGGATCGGGCGCTGTCGAGTCCGAGCGCACTGCCGGAACCGAGCGCGGCCTGTCCGTATCAGGGGCTGAGGCCGTACGACGTGGACGACGCCGAACTGTTCTTCGGCCGCGACACCGAGGTCGCTGCCGGATTGCGGAAGTTGTCCGATCATTCGATGCTCGCTGTGGCCGGTCCGTCCGGCTGTGGCAAGTCCTCACTGATCAGAGCAGGTGTGGCCGCGGCGTTGCGTGCCGACGGCGGCCATGTCGTTGCGATCACACCGGGGCTCCATCCGATGAAGGCGCTCGCTGCCGCGCTGCCGGGCGTTGGGCCACGGCCGACTCTGGTCGTCGATCAGTGCGAGGAGGTCTTCTCGCTGTGTCAGGACGAAGGGGAGCGGCGGGCGTTCTTGTCCCGGTTGACCGAGCAAGCCACGGATGCGGCCCTGATCCTGGCGTTCCGAGCCGACGGGCTGGCAGACATTTCTTCCTATCCGGGCTTTGCCCATGCCGTGGAAGAAGGGCTGCACCTGCTCACTGGTATGTCCGAAGCAGAGCTCCGAGCCGCGATCACCGAGCCCGCGCGACTCGCCTCCCTGATCGTCGAACCTGGACTGGTTGACCTGCTGGTGGCTGAGGCTGCGGGTCGGCCGGGTGCTTTGCCGCTGCTGTCGCACGCCCTGGCCGAGACCTGGCAACGCCGGGAAGGCCGGACCCTGACTGTCGCTGGCTATCGCGCTTCTGGTGGCATCCAGGGCGCAGTGGCACAGTCGGCGGAGCAGGTCTATGCACAGCTCACCCCCGGGCAACGGCCTATGCTCAAGGCATTGCTGTTGCGTCTTGTGGCGTCCGGGCCTGACAGACAGCCCGTGCGCAGCCGGTTGCCGCGGCGTTCGGTCGTCACCGGCCCGGAGTCGGATCAGCTCGTGAACCGGCTGATCAGCGCTCGCCTGGTGACCAGCGACGACGGCGTCGTCGAACTGGCGCACGAGGCGCTCGCGCGGGCCTGGCCCCGGCTGCGCGGCTGGCTCGACGACGACCTTGAAGGCCAGCAACTCCTCCATCACCTCACCCAGGTAGCCGACTCCTGGGATTCCCTGGGGCGTCCGGACAGCGAGCTGTACCGCGGCGTCCGCCTCGCGAAGGTATGGCAGTGGCGCGACCAGGCGGCACCCGACCTGACCGCTACGGAACAAGATTTCCTCTCTGCGAGCAGACAGCTCGCTGATGCGGAGTTGCGTGCGGCCGAGAACCGGGCCAGGCACGAAGCGAGGATCAACCGGCGGCTGCGTGCCGCGCTCGCCCTGGCCGCCACCCTGCTGGTCGGTGCCTTGATCGCCGGTGTCCTGGCGGTCGGCCAGGCACAGCGAGCCGATCGCCAGGCGGCTGCCGCGGAACAGTCCGCGACGATCGCCGCGGCCGGCCGGGCCGGTGCGAAGGCCGTCGTACAAAGCGACATCGACACCTCACTCCTCCTCGCGGTGGCCGCGGTCCGGATGAACCCGTCGCCCGAGTCGCGAGCGAACCTGCTCGCAGCGCTCGCGAAACACCCGCAGCTGATCAGCTCCCTCGAGACCGAACGGGTGGATTCCTACGGTCTGGAGGTCAGCGCGGATGGACACCAGGCATTCATCTACACCGCGACGAACCATGTACTCAGCTACGACCTGACCACCGGAAACGCCATCGCGTCGTACGAGCCGCCGAACCGCTCGGGTGGAGCACGTCACCTGGACCTCCTGGGCCCGATGGCACGCAGCCCTGGTGGTCGGGAGCTCGCGGTCGGCACGCCGCCACCAACCACAGAACCAGTCCTGTTGCTCGATCCCACGACGCTCCAGCCGACCGGCCGGCGACTGCCGGGCTTCACCAAGACGCCTGCTCGTGCGACGCACGTCGGGTACAGCCACGACGGACGCTCACTCGTAGCGATGATCCAGTACTACGGCAACGGCGCGACCAGCGACTTCAGCGCCGGTGCAGTGTTTGTCTGGACCATCACTCCTGGCGCTTCGCCCGCTTTGCGAAAGGTCGTGCCACTACCCGCGGGAGCTGTTCAGGATGTCGTACTCAGTCCGGCCGGCGATCGGTTCTATCTGACGAAGCCGGTGGCCGCCTACGAAGTTGCCACCGGCAAGCAGCTCTGGTCGAGGGCCGATCTTGCCTTCGTCGACGCCGACGTCAGTCCCGACGGGAAGTCACTCGCGCTCGCGTGGGAGGCCAAGGACACCTCCAGCGCTGAGTACAGCGATGTGCTGGTGCTCGACGCGTCGACGGGAGCAACTGTGCATCGCTTGAGCAAACACACGAGCGAACTCCGTCATGTGCGGTTCTCCCACGCCGGCACGTGGTTGGTCTCGACCGGAGCCGACAATCGCGCCGTGGTGTGGGACACCGCGAGCGGAAGTCCGTTGGAGGAGATGCCGATCTTCGACGGTGACACTCTGACGGCGGCGTTCAGCCCGGATGACGACACGCTCTACACCTCGGGGGGCGATGGTGCCATCCGGAGCTGGGATCTGCCAGGGCGACATCGCTACCTCAGCTGGACGCGGAGGGCGCAGAACTTCCAGTCCGGATGTCGCGTCATAGCTCCCGGCGGGCGCCGCTACTTCCGGCTTCTCGACTACGATGCGGGCTACTTGGACCCAGGTGATCCCGTCGGAGGCTTTGTCGACAGCACCACCGGAAAGGTCGTCCCCTTCGATGCAAGCCAGATCGGCGTCTCGACACGATCCTGCGGCACCTGGCACCCGGATGGAGCCCGGTTCGCCATGGGCGATTCGAACGGGAAGGTCTTTGTCGAGGATGCCCGGACCGGTCGCTTGCTGGCCAACCGGAAGGTGACCGCCTCCAGTGTGCTGGATCTCGACTACAGCGGACTGGACGGCAGCCGCCTGGTCGTTGGTGACGAGTCCGGCCTCGCCAGGATGCTGGATGGAGCCACCCTCCGCGATCTCAGCAAGCCCGTTCAGGTTGGTGGTCCTGTCGCCTTCCTGTCGGCGAGCCCGGACAATCGGTCCGCCTTCGTGGTGATCGGAGGCCGCCACATCTCCGACCGGCTTGACGTTGACTCCAATCGTTGGGCGTTGGTCGACTTGACGGCCGGCCGGGTGGTCCGGCGTGGGAGCTTCTCGATGAGCGTCCCCAGCCTCGTCGCGTTCGCCCCGGACGGGACGCGGGTGGCCGTCGGCAGTGAGAAGGGAGAGGTGCTGGTCGTGGATCCAGCGACCGGCAAGGACATCGCGGCACCGCAGCTCGTCCATCAAGGCTTTGTCAACGGCATCGCCTTCTCGCCCGACAGTTCGCTGCTGGTCTCGGCCGGCTTCGATGCCGGGGTGAGTCTCTTCGACGGCAAGACCGCGGCGTTGCTGGGCTCAATCGCGACGCCCCACCAGCAAATGGTCACCGCCGATTTCCTGCCAGACGGCCACACTATCGCGATCGCCGCGTACGACGAGGGTGTCTATCACTGGGACACCCGGCTGGAGCACGCCGTCGACACCGCCTGCCGGATGACTGGGCGCGATCTGACCGCAGCGGAGTGGCGGGAGAACTTCGGCGATCGGCCCTATAGGACGACCTGCTAAAAGGGCGCGCAGCAGCATCAGGCAGCGGGGGACGATTGCGCTCGCTCGAGGAGACCAGCCCCACCAGCACACCGCCAGACGACACGCGATCCCGCAGCGGAGGGAGCAATCACGTCGACTGCAACGTCCGACCCGCGCACGCACATGGATCAGCGATGGCGACCGTGATCGGCCCATGACATTGCGGGGTACAACCGCGGCAGTGGCCGGCCCACCCCCTAGCTGGACCGCGAGGCGGTCCCCGGGCGCTCCCCATCCGCCGGGGGCCGCCTCGGCGTGGTAACGGGCAGATGCCGGAGATCCACACTGGTGATGCGGTCATCCGAAGATGGATCCATGGCCGGCCGCGTCGAAGCCGCGATCAGGGCTGCGCGGCCCGCCATCAGTGGTGCGGCGGAACCGGTGCCGTCCCAGAAAGCGTTCACGTAGGCCTCAAGCGCGGCGAAGAGTTGACCACGCCCACCGGTCGGGGCATGTTCTCCATGGCGCGATACACCGACGACGGGCTGGTACTGCAGTTAGGTCGGCAAGAGGCGTGGACCGTTCTGCCTTGGAGATCGGTTGAGGAGATTTCAGACCTGCTGCGTGACCGGTGGTGAGTGCGCATCAGCACGTCGTATTCGACGGGCGCGGTTGAGGGCACCCTTGACACATGCGTCAAGAGGTTCCTGACCGCGCAACAGCCGGGAGGTCTGTGGTTGGTCGGGGTCGTCGGATCCGGTCACATGCTTGAACGTCGTCGGAGGCGGCACGTGCGGCCGCTGCGATCGACTGGCAGGTCGATGCACAGTTCAAGGAACGCTGCTTCGGCGAGTTCGCGGGCACTTGCTGTTGCTCCGAAGAGGCGGGTGGTTTTCTGGCCTGTGCCGGAGCCGGCCGGTTGCCGTAGTTTCTGGTTATGAACAACCCCCGGTTTCTGTGTTTGGGTTGTGGTCCTGGGGGCCGGCCGAGGGGTTGGTAGTCGAGGGTGAGCTCGCGGAGGAGTTCGCCGGTGGCGGCGTTGATGATCCGGATGTGGAGGTCGTCGACGAGTTTGAGGACGCGGGTTCGGGCGTGCTCGGTGCCGATGGGCATGTGGTCCCGGAGATCCGCTTGCGGCTGCTCGCCAAAGTCGATCGTCAACGGAACGCCGCGACCAAGGCCACCTTGTCGTACGCGTTGGACGCGTGGCTCGAAGTGCACGAGGCAGATGACTCGACGCTCGATCGGTACCGCGAGTTAGCCGATCGGACCATCGGGCCAGCCCTCGGCGACGTACCGATCCCGAGTTCGGAACCCGGCGGAGACCGGCCGGCGGCTCGTCATCGAGGCGGACAGCATGGCCGCCGCTTCGTCGTCCGCCAGCGGACCCGCCGCGCACGAAGGATTCGTCCCGGCTCGCTCATCGCTGGCTTTCCTCACACGGTCGGGCGTGGAGCCCGGACCGTGCGCTTCGTCGATGGAACGAACCGAGACGGATCCCTGGCCGTGCGTCAGTTGGGCTGGGTGCCCGTCACCGTGACCTCGGCCAGGCTGATCACACCGGCGCTGGTGGCCGGCGACTGCACCTTGACGTAGCGGGCCACGGTGTTGGTCGGCAGACTGGTGACCGCCCCCGGCGTCGCCCCGAGGTTCAGCTTGGTCACCGTGGAGTCGGCCATCAGCTGGGCGTAGGTCCGGCCCGACATGCTGGCGGTGGAGAGGAACACCACCGCGTTGTTCAGCTTGTCGCCCGAGGCGTCGGTCCGGTTGTGCACCGTGACGTTGCCGACCCGGGAATTGGTCAGAAGGTCGACCTGCCACCACGGCTGCGAACTGGACGCCGTCCGGCTCACCGACCCGGCGGCGAAGACGCCGTTGGTGTTCCCATCCACGGCCCGGGCGGCGGTGCCGACGTCGGTCGACGACTGCGTGGCCGGCCGGTTGGTAGACAGGTTCACTGCGCCGGTGGTGCCGCCGACCTGCACCTCGGCCAGGTTCAGGGTGGTGAAGATGCTCGACAGCTGCACCCGCACGTACCGGCCGGTGGCGTTGCCCGCGTTCAGGGTCAGGCTGTTGGTGGTGGACGAGAACGCCGAGAACGACATCTCCTTCACCGAGTTGTCGGCCTGCAGCGAGGACATCGACCGGCCGGTCATGTCGGTCGAGGAGATGAACACCGAGCCGCTGCCCATCCGGTTCGAGTCGGTCCGGCTCCACACCGTGACCGTGGAGACGGCCGCCGCGGAACCGAGGTCGACCTGCCACCACGGCTGGATGGAGGTGTTGGTCTGGGTCACCGAGCCGCTCGCGAACACGCCGTTGGTGTTGCCGTCGACCGCCCGGGCTGCCACCGCGGTACCGCTGGTGCTCGACTGGGTGGCGGTCTTGCCCCGGGCCAGGTTCGGACTGGTGACGGTCACCGTGGTGGTCGACACCGCGCTGTCCACCTTGCCGTCCCGCACGACCAGGCTGAAGGTCAGCGTGGCCGGTGTGGCCGGGGCGGTGAAGGTCGGCTTCGCCGCCGTCGTACTGGACAGCGTCACCGCCGGTCCACCGGTCTGGGTCCACGCGTAGGTGAGGTCGTCGCCGTCGGCGTCGCGGCTGCCGGAGCCGTCCAGCGTCACCGTGATACCCGTGTTGACCGACTGCGCCGTACCGGCGTTCGCGACCGGTACCTGGTTGACCGGGGTGGTGGTCACCGTGGTGGTCGCCGCCGCGCTGTTGGCCTGGCCGTCCCGCACCACCAGGCTGAAGGTCAGCGTGGATGCCGAGGACGGGGCGGTGAAGGTCGGCTTCGCGGTCGTCGTACTGGACAGCGTCACCGCCGGTCCACCGGTCTGGGTCCAGGCGTAGGTGAGGTCGTCGCCGTCGGCGTCGGTGCCGGACCCGTTCAGAGTCACGGTCGTACCAACCACGACCGACTGCGGCGCACCGGCGTTCGCCACCGGGAGGCGGTTGCTCGACTCCGACAGCGGCCGTGGGGTGCAGTTGCTCATCGAGACCGTGAAGGGCTCGAGGTCGTTGTTCGTCTCGATCATGGCGCCGTCCTCGGAGCCGCTGAGCGAGATGGTGTGCGCCTGACCGGCGTACACGAGCGTCTCCCGCCACACGTCCGTACCGCGCTCCCACTCGATGATCAGGGCCCGGCCGGTGACCACGCGGACGGTGCACCCGTCGGCCCAGGCACCCATGTACGGGTAGAGCGGAACGCCCGACTCCGAGTAGACGGTGCGCGCGTTGTAGCCGGAGCGGCCGTTGCCCTGGTAGGCCGTGCCGACCGGCCAGGTGATCACGCCGCCGTACCAGTCACCGGGATCCTCGCCGGTTCCGGCGTAGCGCCAGCGGGCGTTGACCCAGGAGACCGGGTCGCAGGTGGTGGGGTCGGTACAAGCGGGCGGCGGCGGCGGGCCCGGCTCGCCGGGCACGAAGGCGTACTCGAACGGCGAACCGCTCTGCACGCTGACGATGCTGCTGCTGCTCAGGGTGCTCGACACGGTGTAGCTGTCGCCGGTCTGCAGCGCGGCCAGCGACGAGTGCGAGCCGTCGGCCGGGCCCGCGTAAACCGTGGCGCTGCCGGACGTGACGGTGATCTCCCAGCCCGCCACCTTGGACACCGGGGCGTAGACGTCGTGGGAGACGGTGTAGCCGTAGCGGGCCCGGACCGGCTCGGCCGCGGCCGGCCAGACTGCCGTGTTGCTGGTGTCCGACGGGCCCCACGGGCACGGGCTGCTGGTGCAGTTCCAGGTGGCCAGCACGGAGCTGTCACCGGAGGCCGGCGGCGGGTCGGTCGGGGTGCCGGGGGTGATCGTGTACTCGAACGACCCACCGTCCTGCACGCTGACGATGCTGCTGCTGCTCAGGGTGCTCGACACGGTGTAGCTGTCGCCGGTCTGCAGCGCGGCCAGCGACGAGTGCGAGCCGTCGGCCGGGCCCGCGTAAACCGTGGCGCTGCCGGACGTGACGGTGATCTCCCAGCCCGCCACCTTGGACACCGGGGCGTAGACGTCGTGGGAGACGGTGTAGCCGTAGCGGGCCCGGACCGGCTCGGCCGCGGCCGGCCAGACTGCCGTGTTGCTGGTGTCCGACGGGCCCCACGGGCACGGGCTGCTGGTGCAGGACCACGTCGCCACAACGGAGGACGCAGGATCACCCTCGGCTGCCTGCGCGGGCGAGGCGGTGAGGCCTAGCACCATCACGACCGCAGTAGTGAGAACGAAAAATGCGGTCGCGAAACGTTTCGACATGCCGGCCCCCGGATTATGACTCTCCCCTTGCGGCAAACGGTAGCTCAAGTCGCTCTCTGTCAACCGAAAAAGAAGCGAAAAGACACCGACGGCGAACCATTTGTTATGGACTTCATCACGCTATGGAAAGCCCCCATTACTCATTGATGAGAAATGGGGGGATCGCGAGGCTCGGTGCCGGTTTCGCTGAAGGGCGCCGGTGCGCGCTCGAGCATCCGCCTGCAGGTGAGCCGAACGCTGTCACGCCGGCCGCAACGCACACTGTCGCCGACAAAGCGGCACCGGATGAGATTGAGCCGACCGGATCGGCCCACCACGATCGATCCATCGAACCCGTGACCGACGACGACAACGAACGGGTTGTCGCGGCGATCGATCGGATACCTCGACCGACTCCAAGACGGGCATTCATCCAGGCTGGCTTGTAAAGCGGGGGTTGGGGGTTCGAATCCCCTGACCGGCTCTCCGACCTGGGAAGATAAGTAGTCGCTTATGATCTTCGGAGCGGCTACTCAAGGTTTACTCGGCTGGCCTCCGCGGAGCACCCGTCGCCGCGCTGTTGCGTTGGGACCAGTCCTGAGGGAATCCTCGTCCCGGCGCTACTCGGTGGGCCGGGGCGCGCGAGACCCAGTTCTCGTGCTAGACCGCACTCGACGTGTCCCGGCTCGACCGAGCTGTACCCCGTGGCCGCTGACAGCGGCCCAATGGCTGCGCGGGTGATGTGACCGCTCCGATAGTGCAGACCGCCGCGAAGCGTGCGGGAGCGCCGCGACGCGCGGACGGTCGTAGCCGTGGAATTCGGCCATCTGCTGTCCTTGCGGACTGGACGGCGGCCCCACGCTGTTGGAGGGCTATGCCTCCATAGGACAACCGGAACCAGCCACCGTCAACCTGCCATCGTTGTCATCCGGAGCGGGCAAAGGCTGACGTGAGGTATTCCGGGTACCGCTCAATGATTTGTTGCCTGAACCGCCTTGATCTGACCGCGGACCGTTGAATCGTCAATGGCCGGAGCGTCGGATCGCCGCTCTGACAAGGACTCTGGCAAGGAACGGGCGATGCTTGCCGTAGGCGCCGCACTACGGCTTGCGCCAGTCGTCCGTGGTGAGGTGGCTGCCGGCCATCGGTCCCATTTGGAGCATTCCGCCGTCGACGACGATGCTGGCGCCGGTGAGGTACGACGCTTTGGGCGAGGAGAGGAACGCGATTGTCGCAGCGATCTCCCTGGCATGGCCTGGTCTGCCGAGGGGAACGCCGGGCCGGTGTTTGCGTCGTGGGTCTTCGTCGGTCTGCCCGGTCATCGGCGTAGCGATTTCTCCCGGGGCGACGGAGTTCGCGGTGATTCCATGTTCACCGAGTTCGATGGCCAAAGTCTTGATCAGCAGGCCCAGCCCGCCTTTCGCGGCGTCGTACGGCGCGGCACCGACACGCGGCTGATGTTCGTGGACGCTGGTGACCGCGATCAACCGGCCGCCGCGCCCGGCCGCGATCATCCGGCGCGCGGCGCGTTGCAGGCAGAGGAACGCGCCGTCGAGGTCGACACTGATGACCTTGCGCCACTCCTCGTAGTCGAGGTCGACGGCCAGTTTGCTGGTTCCGGTTCCGCTGTTGGCAACCAGGACGTCGACGCCACCCAGTTCGTCGGCGAGTTCGTCGATCACGTTGGCGGCGTCCGGCAGGTCCTCCAGATCGAGGCGAGCCACCGATGCCTGTCTTCCGAGCTCGCGGATCTCCGCCGCGGTCTCTTCGGCACCGGGCTGATCGGCGTGCCAGGTGACGCCGACGTCGAAGCCGTCCTTGGCCAGTTCCACCGCTGTGGCACGGCCGATACCACTGTCAGATCCTGTGACGATCGCGTAGGGCATGCCCGGCCGGTTCCCTCGCGCGTCGGGCGGAAACAAGTCCGTGAACCGTGTTGTCAAAGGCAACTCTGATGCCGGTTGGTCAACGTCCTCGAGTGTCAGGGTGCGGTATCGCTGCGGCCCGTTTCGGAGGAACGGGGTCGGGCACCGGATGCCTCAGTCCAGCGAACCGACCAGAGGATGTGGCCAACGATGCAAAGCAGAGTCAGGATGGCGAGCGATCGCGCTTCCCTGCCGGTGCCGGAGTTCGACCTCCTCCCGGCCCGATGCCTGCCGTCACGCATCCAGGCTCTGGACGTCCAGCAGGTGGAGCAACTGATCGGGTACGAACGCAACCACGCGCAGCGGCTCGAGGTCCTGAACGTGCTCGAGCACAGACGCGTTCAACTCCGATGAGGTCACACGACAGACGCGGCCGGCGGGTGCTGACCGCGATTGGTTTGCGGCCGGGTACTGCGGCGGGGAGGAGGTCGTGTGGACGGGAAGATCCGGGTGGCGACGCTCAACGTCTGGGGCCGGCACGGGGACTGGACGACGCGACGGCGAGCGCTGCGGGAGTGCTTTCGGTCGTTGCACCCGGATCTCGTGGCGCTGCAGGAGACGATTGTCGACGGCACCTGTGATCAAGTGCGTGAGATCTTCGGCGAGGACTATCACGTTCTTCATCAGGGTCGTCGTACACCGGTCGGACTAGGGTGTTCGATCGTCAGCCGGTGGGCGCCGGACCGGGTCGAGGAGATCGACCTGGTGGTTACCGGACGAGTCGATGCGCACGACTTTCCCGGACGATCGACCGCAGCGGAGTTCGCCACCGAACTGGGGCCGGTGCTGTTCGTCAACCACAAGCCGAACTGGCAGGTCGGATACGAACGAGAGCGGGAACTGCAAGCGCTGGAGGTTGCCCGCTGGATCGAGCGACTCGTTGAGGACCGCGACGACGTGCACGTTGTTCTCGGCGGTGACTTCGATGCAAGGCCGGAGACCGCGAGCGTACGGTTCCTGACCGGGCGGCAGTCGCTGGGCGGCCTGAGCGTGAGCTACCAGGACGTCTGGGAGTTCGCCCGGCCAGGAGAGAGCGGCCACACATTCACCCTCGACAACCCGCTCATCGTGATGGAGGCCGACTGGGCCCGCATCCCGCCGCGGCGCATCGACTACCTCATGGTTCGGTGCGACGATCGTGGGCCGACCCTACGGATCCACTCGGCCGACCGGTTGGCCGATCAATTGGTCGACGGCACCTTCGGTAGTGACCACTTCGGAGTCACAGCCGACCTTGGGCCGGTCGACTGACGACCGGTCCCGAGGAACCGCTGCAGTCCCCGTTTCGCGCTTGATGGCGCGGGAACCCGGCAGGGACGGGCGAGCCGAAGGAGAAGATGATGAGCCAGGCAGGCGAGGACGACTACCGTCCGACCCTCGACGACGTGGACCCGAGTGCGCTGGCGGTCAACTCCGTGGACGACGACGTACGTGTCGCCGCGGACCCGTCGGAGACCGAGATCGTCGACTCTGCCGGCGAGACGCACCGAGTCGACCAGGATTCCAACGGCGGCGAGGTCCTGCCACCGGACGGGACGGTCAGGTCAAGGGATGAGGAGTAGGCATGCGGGCGCCGGTTCTGAACTGCACGCCGAAAGCGTCGCCGGAGCCTTCGAACACCGATCAGTTGACCGACGTGGTGGTCGAGGCGTTGGAGAAGGCGGAGGTGGAGGTGAGCCGGATCCGGTTGGCCGATCGCAACGTCAAGCCTGGGGGTGAGTAGCGATGAGGGTGCCGATGGACGCGATGCTGAGCGAGACCGACGACCAGGACCGGCCGGTCGCCTACGACCGGGTTGCCGGTGTTGTTGTCACCGGCAATGAAGACGGTGCGCATCATGTGATCTCCGAGATCTGCGGTGGTTTGATGGACATCGGTTACACCATCCCGGGCCAGGCGTGGACGTACTGGAACAAGGGGCCCGGTCCTGGTCCGAGCTGTTCGGAGACCGACGAGGGTCGCGAATGGTCGGCGAAGACAGGTCGCGCGATGGCGAGCAACCTGATCGCGGTCGCCGAGGCGTTGTCGGAGCACCCGGTCCCGTCCGTGCCGAGCTGAGCACCCGCAGCGGATGGGACATGCACGGACCGGCCTGGCGTAGGCACCTCGCTGGGTAGGGGGCGGAGAACTGTCGGGTGTGGGTTCTGGTGGGGACGAGCTGGGCACCGGGTGGGGGCGGTGTGGAATCCGGAGGGGGCCATGAAGGACACCTTGGCGAGGGCCGAGTGTTTGCGGTCGGTGTTCGCCGGCACGGCTGCGGGGACGGTCGGGCTGGAAGAAGAACTGCTGCTGGTGGATCGCCGGAGCTGGCTGCCTGCGCGGGCGTCTGAGGTGCTGGCTCTCGTGGACGACGTCCGGATCAAGCAGGAGTTGCCTGCCTGCCAGGTGGAGATCGCGACCTCGGTGCACAAGGATCCGGACGTCGCTGTCGCGGAACTGCGCAGTTGCCGGTCGCTGCTGGCGGACGGCTGTGGCTCGGGCCTGGCTGTGGTCGCTGCGCCGGTTCACCCATTGGTCGACGGACCTGTGGAGTTGTCGGCAACGGCGCGAGCAGTCGGTCTCGACGACCGGTACCGTGAGGTGATCCGTCGGCAGCTGGTCTCGTCGTTGCAGGTGCACCTGGCGTTCGGTGACGCCGACTGCACGTTGGCGGTCTATCACGCGTTGCGAGATCTGCTGCCGGAGCTGGCCGCGCTCGCAGGCGCCGCACCATTCGTCGGCGGACGCGACAGCGGCCTCTGCTCAGTGCGTCCGGTGATCGCCGCGCAGTTGCCGCGCCAGGGTGTGCCGCCGATCATTGCTTCGTGGGAGCAGTTCGCCGCCGACCTGTGCTGGGCGGTTCGCGGGCGCGCCGTCGACGACCCGTCGGAGTGGTGGTGGGAGCTCCGGCCACATGTCTGCTTCGGCACGCTCGAGCTCCGGGTCCTCGACGTACAGGCGACGACGGATCTGACGAGCGCGATCGTTCGGTTCGTCTATGCACTGGCCGCCAGGCTGGCCGAGCTGCATCATCTCGGTGAACTTCCTGCGCCGGCGCCGTCCTGGCGGATCGCGGAGAACCGCTGGGCAGCGCTCCGGGACGGAGTCCGGGGTGAGCTTCTCGACCTTCGTACCGGCGTCGCCCGCCCTACCCGCCGACGCCTGCATGAACTCATCGATGCCGCCGAGGTGCATGCGCCGGGTGGGTTGGCCGACGTACGGGCACTGGTCGAGAACCCTCCGGTGGATCACCTTCGAATGCTCGGTCCCGACCGGGTCGTGCCGTGGCTCGCGGAGGTGTTCATCGCATGAAACTGGTGACGCTTCCCGGGGTCTTCGCGCCGATCTCCGACTCGTGGATGCTCGCCGACGCGATCCGCGAGGAGCGACTGGACGCGCAGTCGCGCGTGCTCGACGTGTGCACGGGTAGTGGCTTGCTGGCGCTGACCGCGGCGGACTGTGGTGCGGCCGCGACTGCCATCGACGTATCACGGCGCGCGCTGCTCACCGTCCAGCTCAACGCGTTCCGGGCCGGCCTGCACGTGCGGACGCTTCGTGGCAGGACGTTCGGGCCGGTCGCGGGGGAGCGGTTCGATCTGATCGTCAGCAACCCGCCGTACGTGCCGTCCTTCCGTCCCGATGTGCCGGCCTTCGGCGCCCGCCGGGCATGGGAGGCGGGGTACGACGGGCGCATCGTGCTCGACGCGCTCTGCGATGGCGCGGCCGCTCATCTTCGCCCGGGGGGAGCGCTACTGGTGGTGCATTCGTCGCTGATCGGGATCGAGCGGACGATCGAGCGGTTGCGGCGTACCGGCCTCGTGGACGTCGACGTCACGGCCAGGGTCCGAGGTCCGCTAGGGCCGTTGATGCGCGCGCAGCAGAAAGCCGGGACGATCGCCGCGGACATCGAGGAAGAGGACGTGGCGATCATCCGCGCGTGTGCGCCGCCGGCCGGCTGATCGGCAGTGGACGGGGGCCGTCCTGCTCGGGGTGGGTCAGTCGGCGACTTCGCGGTATCGGACACGTTCGTAGCGGAAGAAGCTGAACATGAGGACGACGAAGGCTGTCGCGCCGACCGGGTAGGCGATCGGCAGCGCGTCGCTGCCGACGACGCGTACGACGAGCAGCGTCGTACCGATGCCGGCGATCGCCGCGGTGATCAGAGCCGCGGTGGTGGCGATCGAGAACACCTCGGGACGCTTCTTGGTACCCAGCATCGCGAGCGCCTCGGTGGTATCGGGAGGATCGTCGTGCCGGCTGTACTTGCCGAAGTACGCGGCGTGGTCGGTGTCGAGATTGCGGTAGTACCGGCGGATCCGGGCGATCGACTGCTGGTACATGAGCCCCTGCAGACCGGTCTCGACGAGCCGGATCGTGGTCACCACACCGAGTCCGAACAGCAGCGGCAGGACGGCGGAGATGAATGGCCAGAACACGTTCTCGTCGTGCACGGTGAAGCCGATCGCGACCATCGAGCTCGACATGGCCAGGATGAACGAGGTCAAGCGGTTGCCGGCCTCGGAGATCGCCGTCCCGGCCGCCGATTGCAGGACGTAGTGCTCGGTGGTGAGCGCCCCGAGCAAGGTGGCACGTTCTTCGCTGTCCATGGCGGCCCGGTACCCAGTCATCGAGATCTCCGAGCCGAGCTGGCTGGATCGCGTACGTGCCGGTGCTGTGGGTACCGGCGAAGGACGCGCTCGACCTGGGAGGCGCTGATGGCGACGTGTGAAGTGTGTGGCAACGAGTACGACGGGGCGTTCGTGGTGATCACGCCCGACCGGCAGGAGCATGTCTTCGACAGCATCGAATGTGCGGCGCACGCCGGCGCCAACGCGGTCAGCGACCGTGCATGATCCACGATGGGTTTGGGGTTCATCCCCCGGACCCCCGGGGGCACCGCTCTCCCCATGCGGTGGGCGCGGATCGCTGAGCGGGCTGGGGATATCGCGGACCACGGTCATCAACGCGGTGAGCTCTGATGCGCCGCCGAGGTATGCGCGCAGGCCGGGTCCGACGTCGTTCACGGTGTTCAAGCCTGCGGTGCGGGCGCTTAGTCGGAGGTGCCGGACATGCCGGCGACGGTGCTGGCTGAGCGGGTGGCTGGACGGGGTCGATCCGGTGGTTCCGCGAGAACGTTTGCGTCCCGGCCACACGATCCGGCTGACCGGATCGTGTGACAGCCCGGTGATGCCGCGTAGTGCGACCTGTGTTTCCCGCCGCGCACGATCCCGCTCGAGGACGGCACCGCGAAGCTGTTGCCGGTGCTGGTGATCGCCGCCGCGCACTCACGGTTCAGCACCGGGCGGATTATCCCGACCCGGAAGACCTGGTCAGTTGAGGAGCCCGTCGATGGGGGCGTTGTCGACGTAGATGCGTTGGTCGGTGAACTTGCCGTCGGCGAGGGTGAAGGTCGAGCAGGCGTTGATCTTCATGACGGTGTCGTCGTGGAAGCGCCAGATGCTCGTGACCTCGAAGATGACCACGCCGTCGTCTTCCTGCCAGACGTTGATCAGCGGGTGGGCCAGCGACGCGACCTTGCCGAGCAGGGTCGTCATCTGGTCCAGCATGGCGACCCGCCCGTTGATCGTCGGGGCGTTGGCGAAGGTCAACGAGACGTCATCGGCATAGTAGGAGCCGAGCCGGTCGAAGTCCTTGGCCTCCATGGCGTCGAAGTAGTCGGTCAGGAGGTCGATGGTGGGCTGGTCGGCTCGAGGCATGACAGCTTTCTTCGCTGGTGTGACGGACTGGTCCACTCGTCAAGCAGGGCTCAGGCTGTCGGGCCATCGCCATCTCCGCCGGAAAGCCTTCGGACTCCACCACCGGACCGGTCAACCCGCCACGAGTGCAACCCCGACCTTTGAAGAGGCACTAGATCGCAAACTCGACGCGGGCACGTTCAGCCTCACAGCAACTCACCGCTTTACTCACCGGATTGAATGAACATACCGAGCACAGTCACCAACCGCTGCTCACGATCGGGACTGCTCGATGGATGTCGGGACGCTGTCAAGACGAGCGCTCGCGCTGCCGGCCGGTCTCGATCGAGGTCGGGCCGGAGGCGCGCCAGCCGTCATACCTTCAGGCGACTGACTGCCTTCTCGAATGTCCCACGCTCGTCCGGCTTCGGGGCGTAGCAGACGATCTCGTCGAACCCGATGTCCCGATAGCGCTCAGTCAGCCTGGGCAGTGCGTCAGCGCCGGACCACGGCTGCAACGACCCGTACGCGAGCAGGATGCGGCGAACAGTGCCGGGTTCGCGATCCCGTTCCAGGCAGAGTCGGTCGAGCGCGCGCATGCGTTGGATCGACGCGTGATAGAAGTCTTCTTCAGCCGCCTGGCCCGCGAACGTGACCCACGCGTCGGCGTAACCGGCTACCACCTCGAGACTCGCCGAGGCATTCGCGGCGACGATCAGCGGGATGCGCTGCTGTACGGGCGCCGGGCTCATCGCGGCGTCGTGATACGAGTAGTACGCGCCGTCGTGGTCGCTCGCATCGCCGGAGAGCAGCCGGTCGACGATTCGGACGAACTCATCGAGCCGCGCCGACCGCTCCTTCGCCGGCCACGGTGGCACGCCTCCCATCGCATGATCCGTCGGCCACATGCCGGCACCGACGCCGAGCTGGAAGCGACCGGCCGAAATGTGGTCCAGCGTGACGGCCTGCTTGGCCAGGAGCATCGGACTGCGGAACACCACGTTCGCGATCAGCAGGCCGACCGAGATCCGGGTCGTCGTCGCAGCCCATGCTGCGAGAAGCTCCGGACCGGCGTGCACAGGAGTCGACGGGTCCCGAGGATGGCGGATGTTGTCTCCAGTCCACAACGCGTCGAAGCCGACATCTTCGGCTGTCGCAGCCCATTCCGATGCTTCGTCCCATGTCGCGGGATTCACCTTGAGTCCGTACCGCATATGTCCCACCCCCGTCTGTGCACGTGATCCATTGGATTGCGCCCTGTGCGCCTGATCAAGGGCTGCGTCAATACGCGGCATCGAGCTTCGCGCGCTGCTCCGTGGTCAGCTCGAGATCGACAGCTGCGAGGCTCTCGTCGAGCTGTGCCACCGAGGAAGCGCCGACAAGCGGAATGACCGGGAGGTCTCCTCCGATCAGCCAGGACAGCACCACCTGGTTCGCGGTCGCACCGGTCTCTTCGGCTACCTCGCGGAGCGCCGCGAGCCGCACCGGCGTGCCCGAATGATCGAACTCGGCGCCCAGCGGCTTGTCGGTGCGTACGTACGCACCGGACAGCAACGGCGAGTAGGCGACCAGCGTCAGCTCGGGATTGGCCCGCAGGTAGCTGAGCAAGTCCCCACCGACCACGCCGACGTTGCCGTCAGGCGAGCGCAGGGTCGGCAGGTCGGTGCGCCGGCGAAGGTAGGTGTGATGGTATTGAAGAACCTCGTACGTCGGCAGCCCGGCAGAAGCCGCCAGGCTCAGGGACTGTTCGAGTCGCCACGCCCAGTGGTTGCTCGCACCGAGCAACCCCACGGCGCCGGATCCAACCAGCTCCGCGAACCCCTCGACCGTCTCCTCTACCGGCACCTCAAGATCGTGGATGTGTGCGTAAAGGAGGTCAAGTCGCTCGACGCCCAGCAGTTCGCGGCTGCGCTCCGCAGATTCGCGGATGACTTTCGCCGACAGACCTTCGATGTCAGGGGTGAATTCCCGCATCGGGACGTTCGGCCGCCCGCCGAGCTTCGTCGCGATGACGACCTCGTCGCCTATGCCGCGGCTGCGGCGCCATCGCCCGAGCAACTGTTCGCTCTCGCCGCCCTGCGTGCCGCTGAGCCAGAACGCGTAGTTGTTGGCAGTGTCAACGAATGTGCCGCCGGCCTCGACGTATCGGTCCAGGATCGCGTACGCCGTCGTCTCATCTGTGGCGGTACCGAACAGCATGGCGCCGAGGCTGAGAACGCTCACCTCGCGTCGCGTCTGCGGATCGTTGCCTATCGTGCGGTATCTCATGGAAGGTCCTTTCAGCGGCCCGTCGCCGGGCGATTGAACAGAGTGAACCTCCTAGAGAAGGCTCTAGGTCAAGCGCATCAGCGCAGATCGAGGATCGATGCCGGCGCCCGGCGGACGCCGATGGACAGGGTGTCTACGGTCAGCCGCTGCAGCGCCACCTCCGCCGCCGCGAGATCCTGCACGCCGAGACCGATCAGCTTCGCGATGGAGATCTGGGTTTCGTTCTCGGGATGCGGCCACCCGGCACGATCTCTCCCAACTCCGCTCTGATGCTTGCTTCGGTGATGACTTTCGCCATCACCACACTAGAAGGGGTTCCAGCGGGTCAGGACGAGGATGAGGACGCACACGGCTACGTAGATCGCGTTGATCAGCAGGACCGGCGAGGGACGGCGGGCGATCGGCTCCTCCGGCAGACCGGTGTGCGAACGGAGCCGGAGCGTCTCGAAGACACCTGCGACCCTGGTCAGCTCCTTGTCCGCGATACCGCCGACGACGTGCCAGTCGTCCCCTGCCTCCAGGCTCAGTCCGTCTTCGTCGCCCTCGATCGACTGCACGGACCGCCAGGACAGCCGCTGTTCGAACCAGCCGGTGCGTATCCACAGGTCGGTCGCGGTGGCAGTCACCCGGAAGAGCGCGCGGGTGCCGAGTGAGTGCACCAGCGGTGCACCGATGCCGGTCACCAGGACAGCGGCGCACCAGTCTCCCCAGGTTGCAAAGGTTCCGACGGCGAGCGGGGCGACGAGCAGTACGGCGACGAGCGCCGGGAGATTCCACCAGGACCGCGCCCGGAGTGGCACCTCCCACGGCAGCGTCGGGACCTCCCGCGCCGGCTCGATGGGTGGCGGGGCGGGTGCGTCCTCGGCCGGCTTGAAGTCCTTCGGCAGGCGGCTTGCGGTTTCGTTGTACCAAGGCAGCTGTCTGGGTGCCCGGAACGGGCTGGTCGGCCGCAGCGCATGGGTACCGATCATCAGCGTCGGCCAGCTGCCCTCAGCGAGGTCCCCGACGAGCAGTGCGTCGCCTCGGTACCGCCTGAGGGTTTTCGCCCACTCTTGTGTGAGCTTGGCCGGGGCAGCGGTATGGGCGGGGACGAGGTCGTCGGGTTCGGTGTGGAGAAAGCCCAGCAGGACCGTGCCGTCGGCGGACCGAACCGTGAACGCGTCGGAATAGTGCCGATCGATCCGAACGGGCATGGCCGGGCCGCTCCAGGACGTCCGTGGACGGGCTCTGCGGAGGCGGAGGTCACGGAGGACGAACAGGAAGGACACGGCCCAGGCAGCACTGGCCACCGAGTACCAGTACGTGTTGTCGGCCGGCTCTGCTCGGAGCCGGAGCCAGTGTGGGTCGGCCGGGTCGACCAGCACCGGTACCTGCGTGCCGGTGTCGTAGTCGTCCAGCGGAAGCACGCTGCGGGTGGCGCCGTCGGGCAGTTGGAGTACGACCTCGCCGTCGTCGTTGATGCCTTTCACGACGGCGATCTTCTCGACGGCACGTCGTACATGCGTTTCCTCGCGTTGGTCGAGCGCATGCATCACGCCGAGCCCGGCGGCGCCGACCAGCACCAGACCGGCTGCCACGAGGAGCCAGAAGGTGACGCCGAGCGGTGCGGCCGCCGGAACCTGGACCTGGCCGCGCGGCATCCGCGCGGACAAGGACCGCTGGCTGCGGCGGCTCAAGAAGGTCCAGATCAGCAGGAGCGCGCTCAGCACGCCGTAGATACTCCAGGCGACCTGTGCGCCGGCGACATCGTCGTACCGGAGTTCCAGGACGAGGAACAGCACGCCGGCCAGGGCTGCGGCGCTCGGTTGCCACCACAGCAGGGCGAGTGACGCGAAGCAGGCGACGACAGCCAGCGAGAACGCCCTATCCGGGCCGCAGACCGTGGGGTTCTCGACGGAGCAGGTGCCGGAATCAGCGACGGTCGACGCCACGATCGCCCCGAGCCAGAGGGCAGGCAGCAGCCAGCGGTAGGTCCAGCTCGGTACGACGGTGCGAGCCCAGCGGGCCGCGAGAGCGCCTGTCATTCGAGAACTGTAAGGTCAGCGGGCCCTTTCCACGCGGCCTTCGTCCCAGACCGGCTCGTCGGGACCGAACCGTCGGCGCCGAAGACGGCGCAAGCGGTGCCCGCGCGACAACGCAGCACCGACCCGTCACTGTTACAACGACTGCAGGTCGCCAACGCACGCAACCGTGAACTCGCCGAAGGCAAGCAGCGACGCGGTCGGCAACTCGCGCAGGCCCTCGGCGAGTTACGAGCGATCGGAATGACAGCCGGACTGCCGGCTGATTCGTGCTCAAGAACACTTGCACTGGGCAACGTCTTGGACAAGGGCCCTGAATCCCGACCTCCAGGTCAGCCTCGGCGGCATGCCCGCCTTGAACGAGCGCGAACTAGGATGACTGTCGGTGTCGAGAGGGGCCGCCAATGTCGCAACCACGGGTTCGGGGCAAGATCGAGGTCTACCGGGTCGTCGAACGCGCCGCCCACGGCCGGCTGGGTGGGGCGGCATGAGGCGCCGCGAAGCCAGGCTCGATCGGAGGGTGGCCGCGTTGTTGGCGGCCAAAGCGTTCACCGAGATTCGCTATCTGGCCGGGGACGTCCGGCGCAGGTCGGAGGACAGCTCCTCTGATGAGGGTCTGGACCGCATCAGGTTCCTGGCCGATCTGTGCCACAACATGCCGGGGATCGCCCAGCCACGTCGCTGGCAGCAGGCCCGCAGAGGCGCCTCCCCCACTAGCCTTGAGCAGGCGATGGCGAAGCGGCCGATGAGCTGGATCTGGAACACCAGCAGCCACGAAGGGCGCGCATGGATGCTGGCCCACATCGAACAAGAAGTGCGAACCTGGATGCCACCGCCGCCGCTACCGTTGCATCGCAAGGGCCCGGCGCCGATGATTCCGCGGCACCGGGCCGGCGTTCTACTGGGGCGCTGGCCGGTCCGAGCCCCCGCCGGGCGCCAGCCGCTGTCTGCGGCAGCACACGTTCTCAAGGCCCTCGATACCGATGCGGTCTGCGCCCTGCACGAGGAGGCCGGACGGCTCCGGCTCGGCCTCGGCAAAGGCGGGCCGTGGCTCCGGGCCCACCTGGATCCCGACGGCGTCCACTATCTGGTGCCGGATCCGGCGGACTACTACTGGCCCGGCAACCCAGACGGTCGAGGTGGCGAGATCCGCTGGTGGCAGTGCACCGCACTCCTGCGGATGTATGACGGCGAACAGGTCAGCAGCATGGTCTCCGTGCTCCCAGAGACCTTCACAGCGTTGCCCTCGACCCTGCCCCGAAGGGAACAACTCCGACTCGTCCACCTCGCTCGTGCCACCGAGCGAGACACCCACCTCTGGGGCCGGGACCACGAGGCCGAATGCGACCCACAACTCTGCGGCTACGTCGCAGAAGCCACCGACAACCCTCCGCCGGCCAACTGACGAGGCAACTCTGCTCACCGCTGTCTGCAGAGGACGCCAGACATCCGCGCACACGACCTCGGAGATCGGCGACCACACGCCGACAGATCTGCGGAGCAGACACACCGCACGGGTGGGCCGCGAGCACCTGTCTCGCCGCGACGCAGCATGTGATCATTTGCAGGTGATCCCACGACCATTCTTCGATCGACCGATCCAGACCGACCCACTCTTCTGGGTTGGGATCGTCGGAGGGCTGACGATAAGCGTCATCGTTGAGGTGCACCAAGATGCCTCGACCGGGGACTTCATTTGGGGGGTTCTCACGGGCACCTTCTTCTTCACGTGGTGGATCGCTGGGCTTCTCCTGTCGACGATCCGACACCAGTTCCGCCGCCGTCGGGCGACGAAGCAGTCCGAGGACCAGGTCGCGACGGAGTGAAGCATCGGCAGTCGGCTTTGCCAACCAGACTGTGGACGGCTGTAGACCACCTGGCGTGGTTCTGGCGGCCAGCACGCTCATTGCTGGAGGTGGCAGCGTGGCCGTGTAGACCAGGGTCGACGGCGGATCAGCAACTTTAGCCAGTGCAATCGCCCATCGTGATCGGATCATCGTTCTGGCCGGGTGGCGCCGTTCGGCATCGGCGTTGTGATTGGTGGTGGTGCCAACGTTGCCCTTGCCGCTCTGGCGGTGAGGGCCGGCCGTCGCGCATTCGGTCCACCTCCCGAATCGTGGGCCGGGCCAACGGACAGCACACTGTCAACGCCCGGGAACTCGAACGGCGATTGATGGCATTCAGCTGTCGGTGACGGTGGCAGTCGATAGCGAGGCCTCAGGCCTTCGCGTTCGTACGTCGTGCGGGTGCCGTTGTCGAGGTCGTGTGGGTGTAGCCCTCGCCCAGGCCCGCCGAGGAAATGTCTCGGTCGGCGCGGACTTACGCCGAGCTTGTAGCGCCTGGAGGTTATGTCCCGCGGTACCGACGGGCTGTGGGGGTATGCCGAAAGAGTTCGGGCGGAGCAGCATGTAGTTATGGCGGCGAGGGATTTGGTGTTCGGGGTGGGGGACAGGGTTCGGACTTGGGGGCGGTTCGTGGCCCGGGCGGACGGTGATTGGTTGGACCTGGCCCGCGTGCATGATTTGACGTGGAAAGCGCCGGGTTGGAAGTCGGATCGGTCGGTTCGGTTGATCGGGGCAGCTGGCGAGGCAGTCGCTGCCGGCATCGCAGCGAACCGAGGTCTGGGCTATGTCTCGGTGGTTGGGATCTGGGGCGACGAGAGCATCGAGGTCGAGGTGCTGTCGGCGGAGATCCCTGCTCGGGAGGCGCGTGCAGCTCGGAGGGACCCGCCGTGCCCGCCGCCGCCCGGTGGCTGGCGGCACGGCGTGGTCGAGCTGGACGTTGACCTCCGCGACCGCGAGTCGTCCGGACCGATCGTCAACCTGGCGATCTTCCGTCCTTCACCGGAGCAGGAAGTGTTGGTCGTCGCTGCCACCGATGTGGACGCGGTGATCCGGCGGTTGTCGCCGAAACTGCCACGACAGTTATGCGTGGTGCCCAGTCGGTTCACCCGCGCTCAGATCGACGAGGTGTACGACGTCCTGCACGCCAATGGGCGAGACTGGCGCCTGGAATCCTTCGGCACCGGCTCGGATGAGCAGGCTCAGCCGTTCATCGCGGCGATGATGTTCCGGGTCACCGCTGAGATGGCGGAATGGGCCGACGCGCTGCCCGAGGGACTGGTCCGCCTCGAGCCGACGCTGAGCCCGGCCTGACAATGCGGTCGAGTAGCTGACCCGTGATCACCGCCGCGATGATGCGCGGACTCCTCCGGTTTGCTGTGCCTCCGGTTGCGGCGCCGTGCGGTTGTCGTTCTGCGGTCTGCGGTCAGTTCGTTCTGTCGGTGGAGTGTTGCTATTTGGGCTGCGCGAGGCACCAGTCGATGGCGGTGTCGTGTCCGGATCTGTCGCTGTTCCAGTCTGGATCTATTCGCTGGTCGGGGAAGACGGCGGCGGTATCGGCGTCGGAGAAGCGGTAGTGCCGGGTTGCGCAGTGCGCACGCAGGCTCGATCGGGGTAGATCGAAGGTGCCAAGTTCCTGGTAGCCGACGGGCCGGGCGCCGGTGGGCTCGCCGACAAGGATGGCTTCGGTTTCGCGGCGGAAGTCGGTGGCGGTGACCATTGCGGCGGAGTAGGTGTTCCTGCCGATCAGTACGTACAGACCGCCGGGTCGGTTGATGGTCGGCAGCCTCCAGATCGGGTAGATGAGGATGTGGCGGGCGAGGGTGTAGTCGCCGCCGCCGTTGTCGCGAAGGTCGAGGATCAGTCGGGCTGGTGCGGTGTCTTGCAGGTGCGCAATCAGTTGTCCAGCGGCCTGTTCGAGGCCGTCGTAGCGGCGGAAGTTCGCATAGGTCGCGTCCGCTGTGGGAAGTGCGGTGTAGGCGAGCGGCTCGTCGGGGTTCCGCATCCGGAGCGGGGCGTCCGCCGACGGCGGCGGCGGCCACGACGGTGCCGTCCCAGGTGGTAGGGATGCCACCTCGGCTGTGAAAGACGCGTCGTTCTGGCCGACGAAGCTGAACTCGCCGGCGGCGGTGTCCGGCAGGCAGTTGAGGGCAGCGAGCACGTCGGCGCGGGTGAGTCGATCCGCACTGCGGGCCCGCTCGTGCCAGGCGTTCTCGCCCTGTGGAATGAGTGGCTGGAGTCGCCGGTCTATCTCCTCGACGGCGATGCCACCGATCGCAACCAGTCGGGCACCGAGCACTCGAGGGTTGTCAGTGAGTGCCTTCACTACCCGCAACTGGTCGCCGTACCAGAACAATTCCAGCGGAAAGCGTCGGTAGTGATCGTCGGTCTCGACGCTGGTGTGGCCGTCGCCGATCATTGCTGCTATCTCGTCGAAGCCGACCAGGATTGCGGTGCCGGACAGAGCTGGGATCCGGTCGTGCAGGCGGGCCACTGTGGCGTCGAACTGTTCCGGTGAGATCGTGTGGAAAGGGTTGCGATGCCGCTCGAGGAGGCCGCTGGCGAGGGCATCGAGGTCTGCGTGCCAGTCGTCCGGCTCCATGAGCCGCAACCTCTCGGCAGCGGTCGGTCCTGGTCGATCGTCTGCCGCTGTTGCGGCGAACATTTCGGACGGTCGGACCGGGTCCTTCGTCGTGTCTGCCATCTGTCCTCCAACCTCTACTGAGTGGTTTCCGGACGCATTCAGTGCCGCATCGGCAGGTCGGCTCCCCGGCTCGCCGCCGTGCCGGTGGATCGTGAGAGACATGTTTCGAGAGTAATCTCTCGGATTGTCCTCGACAACACGATCAGTCCGCAGACCGGGCAGTCACCGTAGTAGGCATAGCGTTCGCGGCGACCTTGGTAGTCGCTCCACCAAGCTCCCAGCCGTTCGACTGGATTCACGGGCTCAGCGCCAGGCCGTGAGTGCGCGTTCCAAGCTGGCTACTAGTCGAGCGGGGCCTCCGGCCAGACGGCCGAAGTCAGGCACTCGAGCACTGCGGTTCAGGGGATCAGTCCGACGGCCGTTGGCACCGCGGCGGGCCAATCACCACCATTCCTTGCGGGAAAAGGCGATCCTGACGGCCACTTCGCATGTCCTGCAGGCAGATGGCCGGCGTTGCAACAAGGTGCAATCGCGGCGCGTTCTGTCCCTCGCGCACGTTGTGCTCGCGCACGATCTCGAGGCCCATCGAGGTCGCTCATGTCTTGAGGGGGATTCCCAGTATGAAACTGCAGCGCTTCGCGCTCGCCCTGGCCGGGGTCGGCATGCTCGCCGCCACGGCCGCCGCCGGCCCGGCCACCGCCGCCGTCCGGTCCGACCCGACGCCTGCGATCGCCAACCCGGCCCAGGGCAACCTGAAGACCACGCCGAACACCAAGCTCGCCTCCGGGGGATGCGTGCAGGACGTGGGCTTCAACACCCCGAAGCCGGGGATCAACGACGTCCTGGTCACGCCGGGCAAGCCGCCGCGCGGTGAGTTCTTCGCCGAGTTCCCGTTCGCCGGCACCCGTCTCAACACGACGTGGTACGGCGTGCAGACCGACGCGCACTTCTACTACCACAGCCTGTTCGTGCAGAACGGCACGCTGTACCGCGGTGTCACCTACTTCGACACCGACAACGCGCGTCCGACGTACGCGCGGATCGGCTCCGGCTGGACCAGCTTCACCCAGCTCGTGACGTCGAACTACGCGATCACCGCGCCGAACCGCTCGTACCTGTACGGGCTGAGCACCAACGGCAGCCTGTACCGCTACGCGGCGTCGGGTGGCACCTTCCGGGCGCTCGGCCACTTCCCGGGCTTCAAGGGCTTCAAGGCGATGACCGTTGTCTCCGAAACCCCGACCTACGACACGCTCCTGATGACCACCAAGGCGGGTGCCCTCTGGACGGTCCGGATCCCGGCCGCGGCCTCGACCAAGCCGATCCTGAAGCTGGTCCGTAGCGCGGGCTTCGCGGCGTACGAGTCGCTGGCCGCCAGGGAGTGCGGCGCCAGGGGCGGCACGCTGGTGACCGGTTTCGACAACGAGACCGACGCGGCGTACCAGTACGCGATGAGCAAGTTCAACGGCTCGAAGACCGCGGTCACGTCCTACGGCCGGGTCACCGGCGGCACCATCCCGGGCACCGGCATCTTCTCGGTCACCGGCCACTGGAACCAGCTGGTGGGGGAGTGATCCTGCAGTAGTGCAGAGCCGGGGCGCCGCTTGACGCGGCGCCCCCGGCTTGTTTCAGAGGTCCTTCTGGTAATCGATGGCTCGGGTCACGATGTGGTAGCCGGGTTGTTCGGTGATGCCGATCATGTGGTTGTTGGACTCGGCGTTCCAGTTGTCGAGGCATACTCGCCGGCAAGCCGGATGATTTGGAAGGAGAACCCATGGTCCACGAGAACCTGGAGTCCACGTACCTGGCGTACCTCGACGTATTGAACGGCCGGCGGTTCGACGAGCTGGACCGCTATGTGTGCGACGAACTCGTTTACAACGACAAGCAGCTGACCCGCCAGGAGTACGCCGACATGATCGCGGAGGATGTTCGTGCGGTCCCGGATCTACGCTTCGAGGCTCACCTGCTGTCCACTGGTGGTGACATGGTGGCCTGCCGGCTCTGGTTCGACTGCACCCCGACAAGTACATTCCTCGGCCTAGAACCGACAGGGAGCGCGGTCTCCTTCGCCGAGCACGTCTTCTACCGGTTCGAGGGCGGACGGATCGCGCACGTCTGGTCCCTCATCGACCGCGATGCGGTCGCGTCCCAATTCAATGGTCAGATTCTTCCGTCGCGACAGGCCTGATAGGCGGTGGGCACCTTCGGTCGGAAGCCGAGGCTTCGAGCGAGGGAGATGTCCATGTGGCCCTGCCAGGGGTTGGGCAGGGGCTCGCCGGAGGACTCGTAGGTCGAGCCGACGAGTTGGGCCATTTCGTAGGCGGTGAGGGGTGAGTCGTCGGCAATGTTGACCGTTTGGCCGTCCAGTTCGCCGGTCAGGGCGAGGTTGATCGCGATTGCGATGTCCTCGTGGTGAATGACGCTGAGTTTGCGCGCAGGATGCCATCCCATCTCGGCCAGTTGGTGCGGGGCCGCTTCGAGATGACCGTCCTGGTCGCCGTACACGAAGGGGAAGCGCAGGATCACCCAGTTCAGCCCGCTCGCGCGGACTTCCGCCTCGGCCTGGATCTTGCTGGCCGGGTAAGCGTGCGTCGCGGTCGTCGCGTCGGTCTCGCGACCAGGATGGGTGAGTTCTGGACCGTAGACGTTCGAGGTGCTGGCCAGCAGGAACCGGGCCTGGGGACTGATGGCTTGCGTTGCGGCGATCAGGTTGCGGGTCCCGTCCGAGTTGACCGCCCAGATCCGGGCTTCGTCCGTGGTGCGGAACACGGCGGCCAGGTGAACGACGGCCGTGACGCCGACCAGGGCTTTGGAAAGCGTCTCCGGATGCAGGACGTCTCCCTCAACTGGCTGAATTCCTTCCGGAACGGTCTTACCGGGACGCACGAGCGCTCTGCAGTCGGTACCGTTCGCGGCGAATCGCTTCAGCAGACGTGAGCCGACCAGGCCGGTGCCACCGGTGACGAGGATCGTCATGGTTACTTGTTCTCCGTTCTGTGGTTGACGAGACGTTCGGTGGCTTCGCTGAGTACGCGCTGGGCGGTTGCCAGGTCGGTCGGATCGACTCCGGCGAAGGCGACGGTGGTGATCAGCTCGATCGGATCCGGGATCGTGCTCCAGAGGTCGGTGCCGGCCGCCGTGATGCGCAGGACCTTCTGGCGCTGGTCCGCGTCGTCGGCAAGCTGTTCGATCAGCCCCTTACGGACGAGAACGCCGGTGATCGTGCTGAGTGTCGCTCGCTCCACTTCGAGCAGGCGGGTGACCTCACGCTGGTTCAACGGACCGTTGATGGCGAGCAACTGGAGCACGTACCACTGGGTGTGCCCGAGATCGTAGGGACGCAGCACCGAATCCATCAGAGCCCGGCTGGCCAGGAAGTATCGCTTGGCCCAGGCCCCAGCACCGTCCAGATCAGGGGTTCGTATTCTGTTAGCCACCTGACAATCTTGTCAGGTGGCTAACAATTAATCAAGGGACCAACACTCGGGCGGCCGGCGCCCGCCGGCCGCCCGCTCGCATTATCTGAGCCCGAAGGCCCGGACGATCGTCTGGCTGATGCCGCCGCCGTTGCGCTGCTTGGCGGTGACCCGCACCGACACCTGCCCGGCCCGCGGCGGTGCCTGCAGCCGCGTCTCCCAGCTGCCCTTGCTTTCCTTCAGTTGCAGCCGTTGCCAGGTCGCCCCGTCGTCGTACGAGACCTCCAGCCCGACCGAGACCACGGCGTCCTGCCGGGCATTGCTGCCCAGCACCACGGGCTTGACGGCGAAGACCGAGTTCCGCTTCGCCCGCCCGGCCGCGTCGACGTCCACGCCGTAGTCGAGCTGGGCCAGCGGCAGCGGCTGGTTCTCCGCCTCCCCGGACGTGAAAGTCCACTCGGTGTGCGTGCTCGTCGAGTACGGCGTCAGCTCGGCGTTCCCGACGGTGTCGGCAACCAGGCGGTACGGCCGCTTCTCCGGCGCCAGGTCACCCACGCCGAAGTCCGGCCGCGGACCGTTCCCGACCAGCTTCTCCTCGCCCTGGTACAGCGCGAAGCTGCGCGTCATCAGCGAGTCGCCGCTGTGCGCGGACCCGCCGTCACCGAACCCGGCGATCATGCCGCCCATCGCGTTGCCGACCCGGTGCGGGAGCTCGAACTCGAGCATCCGCGGCCGCACGATCGGACCGAACCAGCGCTGGCTCTGCACGCTGCGCGGCTGGTAGCTCGTGATGTCGGTGAATGTCGCCCAGCCGTTGATCGAGGCGTACTGCTGCCACTTCGCGCCTGCCGACACCCAGTCCGTCCGGTGCCCCACCGCGGGCTTCGCCGGGAACCGCGGCACCCGGATCGACCCGTACACGGCGTACGGGAAGGAAGCCGGCCAGTACTCGTACGCCGGGCTGTCCTCGCGACTCTCCAGGACCTGCTGCCCGTTCGGGGGAGCGAAGTCGTTCTCGATCCGGGCGAGGCTGCCGGGGTCCGTGGCCGCGGACGGGTCGTCCGGGACCTTGCCCTGGTGGTAGTCGACCAGGTCGTACAGGTACGACGGCACCGGGTTGGCCGCGACGGTCAGCTCGGTCCGGTGCGTGGTGAGCTTCTTGATCAGGGCCTCGCCGTCGTCGAGGGTGAGCGACGCCGTCGGGATCGGGCCGGGGGTCCGGCCGTCGGCTCCGCCGTACCAGTCGTTGTAGCGGCCGATGCCGTCGTTGACCACGAGCAGCATGGCCGCGCCGGCGGCGTGCGCCGCGGCGGCCCGGTCTGCTGGCGGTACGTCGATGCTGTTGCGGATGACGACCGCCTTGCCGCGCGCGTCCAGACCGGCGTACTCGGCGGGCGTGCCGGTGCCGGCGAAGACGGCCTGGACGCGCGTCGTGCCGGCGCGGAACGCCGGGGAGCCGGGCTGGACGAGCAGCGAGTCGTCGAGGCTGCGGCCGTCGTAGCTGATCGTCAGCGGTGTCTGCTCGGCCCGGAACCGGGTGGTCAGTACGAAGCTGCCGGTGCGGACCTTGTTCTTCGTCGGCAGCGCCCAGAAGCTGTCGTAGTCCGGCGGCGGCATGAAGATCTCGTGCAGCGCCGCCCTGTCGTCGGGGGTCGGCTGCGCCGAGGTGAAGGACCGGAAGATGTCGAACCTGCTCGTGGTGACGGTCGTCGGCTTCGGCGTGTCGACCTTGATCGGACGGCTCCGCGACGCGTCGAGGACGACGGTCCGGTCCGCGGTCAGGTCGACCTCGGGCGCGGTCAGGAAGGCCAGACCGAGCGAGTGCGGGCCGTGGCTGCCGGGCACGTCCAGGGTCGAGACTATCGTGTACGAGCCCGGCGCCCAGCGGCTGGTGAGCTCGCCGTCTGTTGCCCACAGCACGGTGGATTTCCCGTCCGCACCGGTGACCTCGACCTCACCGCTGACCGGCTTGCCGGCCTGGTCCTTCAGCTGGACGTTCAGGTTGTACTTCTTCGGCTCGACGGCTAGCCCGACGGCCGTGTGCACAGTGCCGGTCGAGGAGGTCGCGATGACCTGGGCCGCGTACTGGCCGGGAGCCAGGCCGTTCGGGTCCGCCGTGAAATCGACCGCTGCGGTGCCCTTCGCGGGCACTGTCACCTGGGACGCGGCGAGGCGGAAGATCCCGGCGTGGTCGGTGGACAGTCGCAGCATGAGCGGCTTGTCGGTGGTGTTGCGGTAGCTGATCTGCCGCCTGACCGGCGTCCGGGCCGGGTTCGGCGACCACTGGACGAGCCCGGCGTCGACCGATCCGGTGGCGGTGAGCTGACCGTGCAGCGAGGCAGCCGCGACGTCGACCCGCCCGGTCCCCGCCTGGTACGGCGTGTACGCGGGCGTCAGCTTGCTGGTGCTCATCAGTGCGTCCTTGAGCTGCTGCCCGGTCCAGTCCGGGTGCTGCGCGGCGAGCAGTACGGCCGCACCGGTGACGTGCGGAGCCGCCATCGACGTACCGCTGTCGGTCCGGTAGTAGCCCTCGCCGCCGTCGTTCGTGTACTGCGACCGCGCGGCCAGCACGTCGACGCCGGGTGCGGTCAGGTCGGGCTTGAGGCCGTCGTCCATCAGCCGCGGGCCGACGCTGGAGAAGTCGGCCAGCTGGTCCGAACCGTCCACCGCGCCGACGGTGAGGGCGGCGTCCGCGGTACCCGGTGAGCTGACGCTGTACGGGCTGCTCCCCGAGTTGCCCGCGGCGATCACGAACAGGGCACCGGTCTCGGCGCTCAGCTCGTTCACCGCCTGACTCAGCGGATCGTCCTGGGTGTGCCAGGCCGGCGTCCCCAGGCTCATGTTGATCACCTTGGCGTGCTCGGTCCGCGCCGCCCACTCCATCCCGGCGATGATGCCGGAGATCGGGCCGGAGCCGTTGTCGCCGAGCACCTTGCCCACGATGAGATCGGCGTCCGGTGCGACGCCACGCTCCTTGCCGTCCGAGGCCGCGCCGGTACCGGCGACGGTCGACGCGGTGTGCGTGCCGTGACCGTTGCGGTCGACGACGTCTTCACCGGCCACGAAGCTCTTGGTCGCCACGATCCGCGGTGCCAGGTCCGGGTGTCCCAGGTCCACACCGGAGTCCAGCACCGCGACCCGCACGCCCGTGCCGGTCACGCCCGCCGCCCACGCCGCGGGCGCGCCGATCTGTGCGGTGGTGTCCGCGAGCATCGTCCGCGCCTTGCTGTCGAGCCAGACCTTGGCGATCCCCGTCGCGAACGAGGGCGCCGCGGCGGTGCTCGCTTTCGCCCGCGGGCCGCTCTGCCCGGTCAGCGCCGACCAGAGCGCGGCCGCTTGCGCCTTCTCGGCCTTGACGGCCGCGCCGTCGACCGACGGGAGGTCGACCGTGGTGGTTGTGCCCGGCAGCGCCGAGCGGCGCGCGGACTTGGCGGCCACGCCCGGCGAGCCCGTGACGACCAGCGGGAGGTCCTTGCTCCGGGCATTGTCGTACCCCTCGGCCACCAGCTCGCTGACGTTGAACAGCTGCTTGTCGAGCTGCCCGGTCGCCAGGTACGGCATCGCGGCGCCGGGGTAGACGAACGTGTCGCCGTTCTCCACGCTGACCCGTACCGGTCCGGTCGACCGCGGAGCGCGTTCGACGGCCTGCACCGACACGGCGCGGCCGGGCCCGGCCGCGACCGTGACCTTGTCGCCGGTGATGAGCGTGAGGTCGAGGGGTGTCCCCCCTGCCGCGGCCGCGCCGCCGGCGGTGGGGAGCGGTGGGGGTGGTTCGGCGCCGGCCGTCGTCGGAGTGGCAAGACCGACGACCAGGAGAAGCGCAGCGGCCGGCACGAGTAGCCGACGGGCAGAAGAACGCATGGTGTCCTCTCGGTGGTCAGGAGTGACCGAATCTGATCAGCACCGAGGACAGGTGTAAACGAATTGCCCGTTTTCGCCAGCAACACCGGGATTTGGCAAGAATGGGCACCCAGTCAGCGTGGAGGTCTTGCTGGTCAGCCGCCGTTCAACGGGTCGTAGGCCGGGGCGAAGCGGAAGTGGTCGAAGTCGCCCCAGTTGATGGTGACCTCACCGAGGTTTCTGATCGCGGTCTTGGCGCCGTTCGCGTGGCCGACGACATACAGGTACTTCTTGCCGGTGTCGTAGTCCATCGCGAGGACGATGGAGCCGGTGCCGCACGGCGCCGCGATCATCTTCTCGAAAACTTGCCAGCTCGACGTGCGGACCGGGGTCGCCACCGGCTTGAGCGGGTTGGTGGTCGGGATCTTCAGCGTGTACAGCCCGCCGGCCCGGTTGTTGACCAGGAACAGGTCGTACGTCGCGGTCGTGGCGATCAGCGCGAATGCCTTCATCGTGCTGAGTCCGGCGACATAGCCGGTGTTGCGGAAACCCGTGCCGAGATCGGTCCAGCGCCCGAACCTGCCGGAGGTGTCCTGCGCGTACAGCGTCGTACGGGACGGCTTGCTCGCCGCTGACGCCTTGTACCGCGCCTGGACGAGGAAGCGCTTCCCGCCCCAGCCACCGCCGTACCTCTTCAGCACGTTCGATCCCCGCACCAGCGAGCCGTCGGAGCGGACGATGGCCGAGCTGTCGTACAGGTACCCACCCATGACGATCTTCCCGACCCGGGCCGTGCGGCCGCCGGTCATCGGAGTCTCGGTGAACGTGGTGGGCGTGACGCCGACGCCGAACGGCGACTGGTAGATGTTCGAGGTGTTCAGCACCGGCCCGACCGTCGGTGGTGCGGTGGCAGTGACGATCTGCTTGTTCTGACCCCACTGCGCGTTGAACGACCCGAGCGCGAGGACACAGGCCGCCGTCTGACTCGTCTGGACCGCCTGGGCCGGTTGGATTGCCGTGCCGAGGGTCAGTGCCAGACCGGCGGCGCCGGTGAGGCCGATGGCCTTGCGGAACATCTCGTGGTCCTTTCGATCAGTCGCCGTTGGCGATGTCGTAGACGGGAATCGGAACCCAGCGGAAGTACACCGGGTCGTCGAACGTCCCGGCGACCTTGCCCAGGGACCGGATCAGGGTGGACAGGCCGTTCGCGTGACCGACGGCGTACAGGTAGCCGGACTTCGTGTCCTTGTCGATGCCGAGCAGGAGCGTACTGTTCCGGCCGCACGCCATCGCCGACAGCACCTCGAAGCCCTGCCAGGTGCGGCTCCGGACCGGCTTGACGATCGGCCGCATCGGCACCGACGACGGGATCCGGATCGTGTAGAGCGCTCCACCACGGGTGTTCGCGAGGAACGTGTCGTACGTCGGGGACTTGCTGATCAGGGTCATCGACTTGACCGCGGCGAACCCGGCGTACGAACCGTTGCTCTGCCACGTCCCGTTGACGATCTTCCACCGGTACAGCACGCCGTTCTCGCGCATCCCGTAGGCGACCGAGCGACTGAAGTCGCCGTCGATGGTTTCGTACGTCGAGGTCTCCAGCATCGTGAACGGAGTCCAACCACCGCCGACCCGCCGCAGCAGGTGCTGCTCGTCGGGGTCGATCTGGCCGGTTGCCGCGTTGATCGCGTAGTTGCTCCAGTAGAGGGCGTCACCGATGACGACGTAGCCGTACCGGTCCGGGCCGGCGACGTTCGGTTCGCTGGTGGTCCGGGCGCTGAGCCGGATCTGCCCGGGCTGGAACGCCCCTTCCGTGATCCGCTGGTCCAGAACCGACGGCGGGGTGGTCGCGGCCACCTCCGACGACGTGTGCTGCCCGGACGCAGTGACCGACCCCTGCCAGATCTCACAGACCGCGGCGGCACGCTGCCCGGTCGTCCCCGCCCTCCCTGATGTCTCAGCGCCCTGGGCCGCGGCCGGCGTGAGCGCGGCGGCCGCGAGCGCGGCGCCCCCAGCCCAAACCACCATGCGTCGCTTCATGTCCGCCAGTCCTCCCCGCGCCCCGGGGACGCTCTACCCGCTAGATGCCGGGCAGGCACGGAAAGTTGCTACCCCGTCGGACAGCACCGCAGGGACAGCCGCCCAGAACCCGATCCGGCGCATGTCCCGCGTTACGTTCTCAGCGTGGGGCGAGAAGCTGGCGTTGGCAGGCGTCGGCGAACCAGGTTTCCCATTCCTCGGGCGTCCAGCCCCGACCATCTACCAGCAGAAGCCAGACGTCTGGATGATTGAGCGTCCACAGCAGGTCGGTGGCATGGTCGATGTCGAGGCCCGGCCGTAGGGCCCCCTTGGTGTCCAGGCTTTCGATGATCGCGTGTTGATTGGCCCAGAAGTCCGTCTGGATCAGCTCCCACAGCGCCGCCAGGTCCTCGTCGACCGGGGCGGCGTCTCGGATCACCTTGAGCATCGGCCCGATGCGCGTCTTGACGACTCGTGACGCCGCAGCCGTCATCGCCACCTGCCGCCGCGGGTCAGGCTCGGACATGAGCGAGGTGTACCAGGGCCGCTCAGCGACCGGGGCTTCGTCGAGGTCGCCCTTGAGCGACATGTCCCACACCGCCCTGAGCAGACCGGACTTGCTCGCGTAGGCGTTGTAGACGGTCTTGAGCGAGACGTTTGCGCGCGACGCGACCGCGTCCATGGTCGTGGCCGGATAGCCCAGCTCGACAAAGAGATCCTTCGCGGCCGAGGCGAGCGCCAGACGCCGATCCGCGGCCTGCCGCGCGCGGAGGGAGGAGTCATAGGTACGCGGGGTCTTGACTTCGTCCGGCACAGGCCTCATGTTAGCAATATTCGTTACACGCAGCGTGTAACGAATCGCCGAAGGAGGCGAGCAGTATGTCAACAGAGACTGCCCAGGTGCCGACGCCCCAGCAGATCCGCAAGCACGTCCATCGGATGTGGGGTGCGGTCGCCGAGTCATGGGGCGTACACGCCGATCATGTCGAGCAACGCTCCGAGCTCGTCACCCGCCTGATGATCGAGGCTGTCGGGCCGACTCCGGGCGACGAGGTGCTCGAGCTTGCCTGCGGTGCCGGTGGGCTGGGCCTGGCCATCGCCGACAGCGTCGCTCCCGGAGGCCGCGTCGTACTCTCCGACGCGGCGCCGCAGATGGTGGAGATCGCGGCCGCTCGCGCCTCGCGACGAGCAGGCAAGGGTGGAACCACCGCAGCGGTCAGCGCGCGTGTCATCGACCTGGAGCAGATTGATCTGCCAGACGCCTCCTTCGACATCGTCGTCTGTCGCGAGGGACTCATGTTCGCGCTGGACCCCGTCAAGGCGGCGAGCGAGATCGCCCGCGTACTGCGCCCCGGCGGGCGAGTCGCCGTCACCGTGTGGGGTCCGCGCGACCGCAATCCGTGGCTCGGAGTGCTCGCAGACGCCGTGCAGGAGCACACCGGCTCGCCGGTTCCGCCTGCCGGCTTCCCAGGTCCCTTCGCGCTGGGTGCGGACGGCGCTCTCGCCCAAGTGTTGGCCTCGGCCGCACTCGAGAACGTACGCGTCAAGGAGGTGCCCGTACCCACGCATGACGCGTCCTTCGAGGACTACTGGGACCTGCGCACAGATCTAGCCGGCCCGCTGAAGCGGATCCTCGGAACTCTGCCTCCGGAAGACCTCGCCGCCATCAGGGAGAAGGTTCGCAGCAGGCTGGCGAGATACCAGACAACCGACGGCCTCAGGATCCCAGGCGTTGCCTACGTCAGCTCCGCCCGCCGCCCGGATGACGCACACCCGAGCCGGACCCCCGCCGACTGACTGACCTCCAGGCGCTGGGTCCGGCCAAGGAGAGCACCACTCAGGGAGGGTGCGCGTCGGGCAGCATGCGCGGGTGGAGCGGGTGCCCCAACTCACGGCGTACTCACTCCGTTGCCATCGCGCCGTCTCGAGTAGTTCGTCCGGCGGAGGCGGGTGGCTCGAGAGGCTGCGCAGGCTGTTCACCTCGGTGGTGGTTCGGTGTCGGTGGTGGCGCGGATCAGGCGGTTGCCGTCGGGGGTGCGGTAGTAGAGGACGGAGCGTCCGGCGCGGCGCCGGCTGGATGGGCGGTACGTCGGTGGTCAGAGGGTGCTGACCATGCCGCCGTCGATCAGGACGTCGCTTCCGGTCAGGTTGCTGACCGTGCTGGAGGCGAGGAGCAGCACGAGTTGGGCGACCTCGTCGGGCCGGGTGAACCGTCTAGTGGGTGTGCCGGCAACCGCGGCGTCGCGGACGGTGGCAGGGTCGACGCCTTGGGCTCGGCTGAGCGTGTCGGCCACCCCACCGGGGCCGAGCCAGAGTGCTGTCTCGACTGGTCCGGGACTGACGGTGTTGACGCTGACGCCCAACGGTCCGACCTCCTTGGAGAGGGACTTGCTGAAGCTGCGGAGGGCCGATTTTGCTGCGCTGTAGTCGATCACGCCCGGGTCGGGCAGGGTGGCGTTGACTGAGCAGATCGTCACGATGGCCGATGGCGCTGATTCGATCAGGTGCGGCAGCGCTGCGCGGGTCGCGCGGACGGCGGAGAACAGATTCAACTCCAGCGCCCATTGCCAGTCGGCGTCGGTGACTTCGAGGAAACCGCCTGTGCGCGGTCGCACCCCGCCGACGTTGTTGATGAGCAGGTCGACGCCGCCGAAGCGGTCGACGGCCAGGTCCACGAGTGCCTGGCAGCCCGGCATGGTGGTGAGGTCGCCGAGCACCGTGGCGACACCGGCCTCGGCCAGGGCTGTCAATTCCTCCGAACCGTTGAGAGCCCCTGCAGCTACCTGCGCGCCTTCGGCGACCAGAGCGCGAGTCACAGCTAAGCCGATGCCCTTGCTGGCGCCCGTTACGACTGCGGTCCGGCCTGCGAGGTCGAGCTTCACAGGGACTGCTTCCGCAGCCAGGTCAGGCAGGTCTCGGCGACCTCGGGCCACCCGGAGTCGATCGTCAACGAGTGACCGCGGTCCGGAAAGGTCGTCAGGTCCGTGATGGCGTCGGAATGCCGGTACTGCTTGAGTGTCGCGAGCGTCACCGACTCGGGGACGGTGTGGTCCTTCCCGCTGGCGATCAACAGGAGCGGTCCACGGGTCTGGTTGTCGGTGTCGACCTTGGCGGGGGAGTGCGGGTTGAAGTTGGCCGACGCCGCCTCGAACAGTGGCTTACCGGGTGCCGGGATGGTCCAGCGCTCGAACAGTTGGTCGGACTCCTCCTGGGAGACGGCGTTGCCGAAGGCGAAGCGGAACTGGTCGGCGGTCAGCGAGACAGCTCGGTGCTTGTTCGCGGGGTTCTTGAACACCGGCAGGGTGGCGCGCAGCGCCGACAGCGGGACAGGGAGGACGCCCTTGATCTGGGCGGCGTCGATCGCGACGGCGGCCTTCGCGCGGTTCTGGCCGAGGAGCTTCTGGGCGATCATCCCGCCGAACGAGTGCCCGACCAGGATCGGCAGTTCGGGAAGCTCATCGATGATCGCGGCGAAGTGGGCCACGACGTCGTCGATGCCGTGGTCGCCGATCGCCTCCGGGGCTCGTCGCGAGGACTCCACCGTCTCGCCGTCACCGGGCCAGTTCGGCGCCTGCGGCTCATAACCCTCGTCCCGGAACCGTGCCAGCCACGGCTCCCACGAACTTGCATGCAGCCACAGCCCGTGAACGAACAGCACTGGTGTTCTCACAGTCGCCTCCTTGGTCGATCTCGGGTGCTGGAGCGCACCAAAGCGTCTTCGGAGACTAGGACGACCGGGCTCTCGCCAGCTTCAGTCGGATGACTGAGTCTGCTTCAGCACAGTTGAGCCGACGGCCAGCACGCCTGCGAGTTGCTGGCGGCTGGTCACGCCGAGCTTCGGGAAGATCCGGTAGAGGTGGGAGCCGATTGTCCGGTGTGAGAGGAAGAGCCGTTGGCCGATCTCCCGGTTGGACAGGCCCTGAGCGACCAGCTCGGCGATCTGGGCCTCCTGGGGCGACAGCTGCTCACGGGCGTTGTCGGTCGGTCGCCAGCTGCGCTCACCGGTCGCCCGTAGCTCCTGGTCGGCCCGGAGTGCCCACGGCTTGGCACCGAGTGCGCCGAATGCCGTCCGAGCAGCCCGGAGCGGATCACGGGACTCGGTCACCCGTCGCTGGCGACGCAGCCACGACCCGTACGCATGCTGAATCCGTGCCCGGTGCCACGGATACCGGCGGGCGGGCCCGGCGAGCGCACGCTGGAACAGGTCCTCGGCTGTCGCGTCATCGGCCAGCACGGCCCGCGAGTACTCGAGTGCGATCGTCGTACCGACCGCGGAGGAGCCGTTCGCCCGCTCCTCGACCGAGCCGACCAGGTCTCTGGCGGCATCTCGATGACCCGTCCGGATGGCGGCTTCGGCGAGGTAGCTGATTGTCCAGATCTGCTGGACCCGCTGACACGCGGGGTCGGTGGGTTCGAACACGCGAAGGAGCTCGCCGTACGCCTGCTCGGGTCTGTCCGCACCAAGCTCACCGAGGCCGCGGACAAGCTGCGCCCCGGCCAGCAGCGACGAGCTCGCATTCGGAAGCTGGAGCGCGGTCTGCTCGGCCTGAGCGAGCAGCCGATGATGCGGGTCCCAGTTCCCACCGACCGCGTCGATCAGGGCCAACGCGATGCGTGCGGTCCCGGCCCACACGCGCTGACCGGTCTCGTCGGACAGACGCATGCCCTCGTCCGCCGACCGGGCCGGGTCGAAGACGCCGAGGTTGATCTCCGCCCACGCACGGATGGCGAGCGCCTCGGCGAGCAGGCTCAGCCGGCCTTCGGCGCGCAGGTCGCGGATCGCCGTCGAGAGCGACGACTCCGCGCGCACGAAATCGCCCGCGCAGAAGGCCGCGATACCCAGCAACGCCGCCGTGTCGGCGTGTCCGCCACCATTTGCCGCGGACCGGTTCAGCTGCTCGATGACCGGCGCGCTCAACTCGAGTGACTCCGCCAGGCCGAGCACGGCCAGCACCCTGGCGTCCTCGGCAGGCAGCGGAACCTCGCGGGCGGCACGGACGATCTCTCGCCGAACCGCCTCACCGGGGTCTCGCCACCAGACCCTGCGGGCCGCGCCGAACAGCAACTGCATCGCCAGGTCGATGTCCGCCTCGCCGGTGGCGTGCCGCGCAAGGTCTACCAGATGGCTGACAGCCGCAGGCTCGCTGGTGGCACCATCGTGGAACGCTCCCGTCAACCACGTGAGCCGTGAGCGGTCCCTAGGTCGCAGCGTCATGCGGGTGACCTGGTGCTTGATCTTCTCCACCTGGGCGAACTTGCCGAGTTCGTATCCCACCTCAGCGGCGCTGAGCAGACGAGCAGCCTGGTCGCGCGGATCCGGGCTCAGCGCCGCCGCCCGTTCGAGCCAGGACAGTGCGGTGGCATGCGCGCCGCGCCGGCGAGCCTCGGAAGCTGCCAGTTCGAGTTCGGCCGCGACAGGCTCGTCGTGTCCAGGCACCGAGCCGGCCCGGTGCCAGACCGCGCGTTCCGGTTCGACGGAGAGGACGGTTGCCAGAGAACCATGTCCCTGCTCACGCCGTTCGCGCGACATCGCCTGTCGCAGCGCCGAACCGATCAGGGGATGGGTGATGGTGTACGTCGCGCCCGCGATCGTGAGCAGCCCTAGTTCGGCCGCGGGCTGCGCGTCCTGCCGATCCACGACGGCGCCGCACAAGATGGCCGCGGCGGCGAGGACCTGGTCGAAGTCGTCGCCGTCGTCGAGGGCCGCTACATCGACGATCGCGCGGGCGGCCGGCTCGAGTTCGTCGGCCCGCGCCGCGAATGCCCGCTCCAGGCGTGCGGTCATCGGAAGCGCATCGTCCAGCTCGCTCCAGCCGTACGTCGTGGTGCTCAACGCTTTGGCGAACTCGACAAGTGCGAGCGGGTTGCCGCCCGCCTGTGCGATCACGCGATCGTGCAAGCCAGGGCTGAGGTCGGGGGCACGAGACCGCAGCAGTGCGTGCGCAGCCTCGTCCGGAAGCCCCTGCAGCTCGATCCAGGTGACCGCCTGGTCGTCGCCGAGGAGCTGCGGGTCAGGTCGCCGCGACGTGGACAACAGCACCACCCGCTCGGTCGCGATGCGGCGGGCAACGAACGCCATCGCGTCGACGGAGGGCCGGTCCATCCATTGCAGGTCGTCGAGGCACACGAGAAGTGGCGCCTCACTGGCCGACTCGGCCAGGAGTTCCAGGACCGCAAGTGAGGTGAAGAAACGGTTGGCGTCGGTGTTCTCGACCATGCCGAAGCAGGCGAGCAGCGATTGACGTTGCTGAACTGGCAGCAGGTTGACGTGCGCAAGGACCGGTCGCAGCAGTTGATGCAGGCCGGCGTACGGCAGATGCGACTCGGACTCGCTGCCGCTCGCACTCAGGACCGCGAACCCTGCGGTCGCCGCATGCTCCATGACGCGGGCCAGCAGCGCACTCTTACCCACTCCAGGCTCACCGTTGAGCCCGACCGCGAATCCTCCATTCTCAACGTCGTCCAGACTGTCAAGCAGTCGGCGAAGCACGTCGTCACGGCCGAACAGCGGTACCTCATCGGCCGCAGTCATGGTCCGAGCATGAGCCACCACCTGGGGTTCCGTCCACCTCGACTGAGCCGCCGGTCAGTCGCGCGTTCGCCGTTCTGCACCAGTCGAACAAGCAGCCCATGGTGTTGTCCTGCCTGGCGAACCGAGGACCGGTCCGGGGGAGTTCCTGGGGCGAGACCGGCGAATCGCAGCCGCCGGCTGATACATGCCGTCCGTTGGTGGCGGGTACTGAATTTTGGTGGCGCGTGTAGAGGATCGACTGGTGGCGGGGCGATACAGGCTGCATGACGTCCTCGGTCGGGGCGGGATGGGGGAGGTGTATCGGGCGACAGACGAAGTACTCGGTCGGTCGGTGGCGGTGAAGGTGATGCGGCCGGCTACCGAGACGCTCGCGTGCCCTGAACGGTTCCTCCGGGAAGCGCGCGCATCGGCGCAGATCGTGAGCCCCCATGTCGTCGCGACGTACGACTTCGGCAGTGACGGGGACCTGTACTTCCTCGCGATGGAACTCGTGGAGGGCGGGTCCGTCGCCGACGAACTCAGAACCAGCGGTCCGTTCTCGTCCGAGAGGGCGCTGGATGTCGTCCGGCAGGCCGCGGCCGGCCTGGCCGCTGCCCACGCCCTGGGGATGGTGCATCGCGACGTCAAGGCGAGCAACCTTGCCCTGTCCGACGACGGGACGGTGAAGCTTGCCGACTTCGGCATCGTCAGATTTCTGAACGACGCCCCGACAACGATGACGTCCAACGGCCACATCGTCGGGACGAGTCTCTACCTCTCGCCTGAGTGCGCGATGGGCCAGCCCGCTGAACCTGCCGGGGATGTCTATGCATTGGGGTGCTTGCTGTACCAGCTCGTAGCAGGGCATCCACCGTTCATGGGTGACTCGCCGTCATCGATCATGTACCAGCATGTGCATGCCGAGCCGGTGCCCCCGAGCGGGCTCAGGCCCCAACTCACGAGTGAAGTCGAAGCTCTGATCTTCTGGATGCTCGAGAAGGATCCGAGCAGGCGTCCTACGGCAGCTCAAGTCGCCGAGGGTGCGCAGCCTCCATGTCTTGCGGGTGACCCCGACACAACCGTCGAGCTCTCTCCTGTACGTCGACGTATGTCGACGTACAGGAGAGAGCTGGCGGGTGCGGTGGCCGCCGTCGTATTGGTGGTTGTGGTGGCTGTGGGAATTGCGTTGGATACGCGAGGTGTAGAGCTGCCCGCGACGACCGAGCTAGGGCCGACGCAGGGCCGGTCCGTTGCGCCTCAGGTCAAGCCTCGTGTCACACCGACTCCGACACGGACCAGCACTCCGACGGTCACGTCTCGGCCGCAGCACAGGTCGACCCCAGACGTCGGAGCGACGAAGCGGGCGCCGAAGTCCAAGGTCTCTCCTGGGCATGGCCAAGGTGCGCCGAAGTCGAAGCACGACAAGTCAGAGTCCGGGAAACCGAAGAAGCCCAAGGCGTAGCCGGGCTCGTCGAACCAGCAATTGAAATAGTCGTTTATTTGAACCGACGCGTAATGCATTCGTTTCGGCGCGCAAAGTAGGCGGTGCCGTAGCAGTTTTGTTGCAATTTGTGTTGGGTACCGCAGGCCTAATCCGAAATTCGGAACGGGGCGTGCCGTTAGGAGGATCCATGGGAATCGGTATGTCCGTATTCCTGCTGGCTGTAGGCGGAATTCTGTCGTTCGGTGTGTCGGACCGGATCAGCGGCGTCGATCTGACCGCCGTCGGATACGTGCTGATGGCCGCCGGGGCGATCGGTCTCGCCGTGGCCCTGATGTTCGCCAACCAGCGGAGCCGGACCACGCATACGTCCGTCCATGAACGCCGCGACATCCACGACGACTGATACGCCGGGAGTGAGGATGCCTGAAGCGCACACGCGGCCCGGGCCGCGGGAGTTGATGCTGAACCTGTTGCTCGACAAGGTGGCGGAGCAGCGCTTTCCGTCGCTGGCGATGCTGGACCTGGTCGAATCCCTGCTCCAGCCGGACGAGGTGGAGATCTACGTACGGCTTCTGGTGCGCAGGATGCGTGAGGAGAACTATCCGAGCCTTCCGATCATGCGCCGGATCGCCGAACTCACGCAGTAATCCATCCAACCGTTGCCTTAGGCCACATCGAGATATCGCCGAGGGCGTATCACTGTAGGGAGAACCCATGAATACCACCGCCAAGGTGGCGGCTGCCGTCGCGAGCGGCTACCTGCTCGGCCGTACCAAGAAACTCAAGCTGGCGATCACGGTCGGCGGACTGCTGGCCGGCAAGCGGATCGCAACCGATCCGCGTGCCATCGTGCAACAGTTGGCGGAGGTGGTCGAGCAGAACCCCGAGTTGTCGAAGCTGTCCGATCAGGTGCGCGGCAAGCTTGTCACCGCGGGCCGGGAGGCAGCCGTGGCGGCGGCGAGCAATCGCCTGAACCGGGTCAGCGACTCCATCCGGGACCGTACGGATCGCATGCTGTCGACGGGCAGTCGGCAGGCCGAGGACAAGGCCGGGGACGAGGCCGAGGACGAGGAACGGCCGAGGCGGCGCATGAGGCCGGGCCGACGTGCCGAGGGCGCGCGCGGGCATCGCCGGAGCCGCGAGGAGGACGGTGCCGAGGCCGGTGACGACCGCGGATCCGACCGCCCTGCGAGGCGCCCCCGCTCCGCGGACGGCAGAGCACGTCGGAGCGCGGCGGACGAGCGGTCGAGCGGCTCCACGTCCAGCGAGCGGTCGAGCCGGCGCTCGTCCGACGATCGATCGGGCGGACGCTCGGACGACGACGGATCGAGCCGTAGCTCGTCCGACGAGCGGTCGAATCGCAGTTCGGCCGGCGAAGGGTCACGCCGTACCGGCAAACGGACGGCCGCGCGGGCCGAGAGCAACAATGACTCGGGACCGAGCGCACGGAAGTCGGCCCCGGCGAAGCAGACGGCCGGCAAGAGCGCGTCTCCGGCGAAGAAGACCGCCAGCAAGAGCACGTCTCCGGCGAAGAAGACCGCCAGCAAGAGCACCTCTCCGGCGAAGAAGACGGCCGCGAAGAAGGCGACGGCGAAGAAGAGTACGGCTCCGGCGAAGAAGACCGCGGCGAAGAAGACCGCCGCCAAGAAATCCGCGGCCAAGAAGAGCGCGAGCAGGTCGACGGCCGGCTCGTCGGCTCGGAAGCGGGGGTGATCGGCGATGGCCGAACGATCGCGCGGCGAGGAACAGAACGGCTTCCGGTCGATCCTCGACGAGCTCCCGGTCGACCGGTTGAAGGGCGAGCTCCAAGATGCGCTCTCGGTTGCCGCGGAGCGCACCGCCGAGGCCGCGACCGGCAAGATCTCCAGCCTCACCGATCGGCTGATCGACATGGCGGCCGGCGGAGGTGTCACTGGTAAGGCGATGGCCGAGGGAGGAAAGGCGGCGGCCAGGGGAGGTTCACCGCTGCTCGGCGCGTTGAAGGGCGGACTCATGGGAGCCAAGGACAAGGCGTCAGGCCTGCTGAGCGGTGGATCCGGTGGATCCGGTGGCTCCGGTGGCAAGGAGAACCCGCTCAAGGCGACGACGATCATCGAGTCGATCGACGTCGGTCTACCGATCGATGTCGTGTACAACCAGTGGACGCAGTTCCAGGACTTCTCCGGCTTCATGAAGAAGGTCGAGCGGGTCGAGCAGAAGACCGACGAGCAACTCGACTTCAAGGCGAAGATCCTGTGGTCGCACCGGACCTGGGAAGCGACCATCATGGAGCAGGTTCCGGACGAGAAGATCGTCTGGCATTCGAAGGGTGAGAAGGGCCATGTCAACGGGACCGTCACCTTCCACGAGTTGGCATCGAACCTGACGCGTGTGCTCGTCGTGCTCGAGTACTACCCGCAGGGCTTGTTCGAGCGGGTCGGGAACATCTGGCGTGCCCAGGGACGTCGGGCACGCGTCGAGCTGAAGCACTTCCAGCGTCACGTGATGACGAACGTCATTCTGCACCCCGACGAGGTCGACGGATGGCGCGGCGAGATCCACGAGTCGCGGGTCGAGAGTGACGCGGACGAGGACGCCGAGGAAGAGGACGTCGACGAGGAAGCCGACGAAGACGAGTACGACGAGGACGAAGAGCCGTCCGCTGAGGACGAGTACGACGAGGACGAAGAAGAGGAAGAGCCCGTCGACGAGTACGACGAAGAGGACGACGAGTACGACGAAGAGGACGAGGACGAGGGCGAGCCCGTCGACGAGGCTGAGGACGAGGACGAAGCCGAAGAGGACCTGGCTGAGGACGAGTACGAAGAGCCCGAGGACGAGGAAGAGCCCGTCGACGAGGCTGAGGACGAGGACGAAGCCGAAGAGGACCTGGCTGAGGACGAGTACGAAGAGCCCGAGGACGAGGACGAGGAAGAGCCCGTCGACGAGGACGAAGACGAGGACGAAGCCGAAGAGGACCTGGCTGAGGACGAGTACGAAGAGCCCGAAGACGAAGACGAGGACGAATACGAGGACGAGGACGAGGACGAATACGACGAGGGCGACGAGTACGACGAGGAAGACCAGCCCGAGGACGAGTACGAAGAAGAGCCCGAGCAGCGGCCTCGCCGCCGGGCGAGCTGATCGAGTCGACTGGAAGGAAGAGCCATGACCGTCGCGGCCACCGGCCAACGCCGATCCGGAGGGTATCTGGACAGGCCGGCCCCGAGCAGTCTCGCGGACGTCATCGACAGCATCCTGGACAAGGGGCTCGTGATCGATGCCTACATCCGGGTGTCGCTGGTGGGTATCGAACTGCTGACCATCGACGCACGCATCGTCGTCGCCAGCGTGGACACCTACCTGCACTTCGCGGAAGCCACGAACCGGCTGGATCTGGCCGAGAAGAGCAAAGATCTCCCCGAGGTGATCCAGGACATGACCGAAAGCGGCGCGCAGGGCAAGACGCGTGGTCTGCTCTCGGGGGCGAAGGAGGCTCTGTTCGGCTCCGACGAGGACCACCAGCGCGACCGGGAGCTGGAGCAGCGCGACCGGGGGCGGGACCAGCGCGACCGGGAGATGGAGCAGAGGGGCGAGCGCGAAGAGCCGGAGTACGAGGAGGAAGCACCTCCGCGTCGCCGGCGGCCGGCCAAGAAGGCTGCAGCCCGTCGCAGGAGGACTGAGGAGTGACCGTGACAACGCCGAGCGACATCGGCCTGGGGTGCTACGTGTACGGCATCGTGGCCGCGGACCTCGTCGTACCGCCGGACCTCAGAGGTGTCGGTGATCAGCTCGTCTGCTTGGCCCCGAGCGGCGACGTCGCCGCTGTCATGAGCCTCGTGGACAGCAACGTCGCGCTCGCCGGGCGCGCGGACCTCCTGGCGCACGGCCAGGTGCTCGACAAGATCGCCGAACTGGGGCCGGTGATCCCGGTCCGGTTCGGATCCGTGCTGGAGAACCGGGAAGCCGTCGCCGGCGATCTGCTGGAACCCGGCCGCGAACGCTTCCGGGCGATGCTTCGAGATCTCGCCGGTCACGCGCAGTTCGTTGTCCGGGCGCGATACGACGAGGAGCAGGTGCTGACCGAGGTCGTGGCGGAGAATCCCGAGATCGCCCAGCTTCGCAAGCTCACCCGTGAACAGCCCGAGGATTCGTCGTACGGCGAACGCGTCAGGCTGGGCGAGTTGGTCGCGAAGGCGCTGGAGACGAAGAGCGCCGCGGACGGGCGCGCCATGCTGCTCGAGATCGAGCGGCACGTGACCGCGCTGAACGTCCGGGAGACCGCCGGGATCAACGGCCTGCTCGATGTCGCCGTACTGGTCGAGGACAGCCGTCGTGCGGAGTTCGAGCAGGCGGTCGAGGGCCTGGCGGAGAGGTTCGCCGGTCGAGCCCGGCTGAAGCTGATCGGGCCGACCGCGCCGTACGACTTCGTGGATACGGAGGAGTGATGGGCCTGATGACGAACCTGCTGACCCTGCCGCTCGCGCCGGTGCGGGCCACGATCGCACTGGCCGAGCAGATCCGGCAGCAGGCCGAGGCCGAGTACTACGACCCGGCCCGGATCCGTCTGCAGCTCGAGCAGATCGACACGCTCAGGGAGAACGGTGAGATCGATCCGGACGTGGCCGCGGCCTGGGAGGACGAACTGGTCAGCCGGCTCTACCAACCGCGCGAGGAGACCTGAGCACTGATGGCAACCCCGAGGAAGTCCACCCCGAGCCGTACGACGAGGCAGCCGGAAAAGGGACGTACGACGGCCAAGCGGGCGGCCTCGCCCGGTGCGTCGCAGAACGGGCAGCGCCCGTCACCGCCGCAGTCGTTGCGGAACGTCGCGCTCATGGCCGCCAGAGAACTGGCGCAGCTGATCGGACATGATCCGGAAGGAATCGTGGCTGTCGAGAAGCGCGACGAGGGCTGGCTCGTCCAGGTCGAGGTGGTCGAGGCGCACCGGATCCCGGCAACGACCGACATCCTCGCCGTGTACGAGGTCGAGGTCGACGCCGACGGCGGCGTGACCGGGTACCGGCGCAAGGACCGTTATGTCCGCGGGCGAGTCCAGGAGTAGCGCGATGAGCGAACCTACGATCTCTTCTCGCCGTGGCGCGTTCGACCGCTACGGATCCACGTCGCCGGCATCGCGTCCGGACGGCCTCGCCGACATCCTCGAGCGGGTCCTCGACAAGGGCATCATCATCGCCGGTGACATCAGGGTGAACCTGCTCGACATCGAACTCCTGACCATCAAGATCCGCCTGTTGATCGTCTCTGTCGACAAAGCGATGGAGATGGGCATCGACTGGTGGCGGCACGATCCGATGCTGTCCACCGACGCTCAGGCGCTGGCCGACGAGAACCGGAAACTGCGCGAACGTGTCGAGGAGCTGGAGCGCGATGGTGAGTGAATCCGGCACCTATGTGTACGCCGTGGGGCGGAACCTCGACGAGGAGGTGCTGTCCGGGCTGGAGGGCGTCGGCGGCTCCTCGGTCCGGATGATCAGTCACCGCGAGCTGACCGCCGTCGTGAGCACCGTCGACCTCGAGGAGTTCGGCGAGGCCGCCTTGCGCCGCAACCTCGAGGTTCTGGCCTGGGTGGAGGAGACCGCCCGCAGACACGACGAGGTCGTTCGGCGGGCGGCGGCGATCACCACCGCGCTCGCGCCGTTCCGGTTGGTCACGATCTATCGTTCGGACGACGCGGCGTGCGACCGCATCGAGGAGTTGTACGACGACCTCGTCCTGGTGCTGGACCGGGTCGACCGGCGCAGCGAGTGGAGTGTCAAGGTGTTCTGCCGCGCCCGGTCGGTGCCGTCGGCAACTGTCGAGGCAGCGAGTTCGGGTGTTGCCTACCTGGAGCGGCGCAGGGCCGAGATCCGTGATCGGCAACAAGCGGCCGGCGAGCAGCAGATGCTGGCCGACCAGCTCTTCTGGGACCTGGTGCCCGGTGCGGCCGCGACCAGGCGGCTTCCTCCTCAGGACCAGAAGCTGACCGGTCGCCGGGAGCCGATGGCGCTGAACGCTTCGTTCCTCGTCGACGACGAGCACAGCACCGACTTCTTCGAGCTGGTGAACGAGACGCGAGCCAGGTACCCGTCGCTCGACATCGAGGTGAACGGACCTTGGCCGCCGTACTCCTTCGCAGTACTGGACAAGCCATGACCGTTCAGACCCAGACGGCGGTGACGACGGAGCCGAGCCTGGTCGACCTGCTCGACCGGTTGCTCGGCAAAGGTGTCGTGGTCACCGGTGATGTCGTCGTCTCGCTGGCCGGGGTCGACCTGGTCCGCATCCAGCTGTCAGCCGTCATCGGCTCGGTGCGCAAGGAGATGGGGAACCTATGACTGAACCTCTGCTGCCGCTGACCGATCGGATCGAGGCCAACGCCGACACCGTCGAACGCGAGCTGCTCAAGCTCGTGCTGACGATCGTCGAGCTGGTCCGCCAGTTGATGGAACGGCAGGCGATCCGCCGGATGGACGAAGGTGACCTCAGTACGGCGCAGGTCGAGGAGCTCGGGCTCGGCCTGATGCGACTCGAAGATGCGATGACCGCTCTGCGTGAGCAGTTCGGTCTGAGCGCGTCCGATCTCAACATCGATCTCGGTCCGCTCGGTTCTCTCCTGCCTGAATAGGTCTGGACGTGGTGATGATGAAAGTACTTCGAGGACTCGGCGCGGCGCTGGTGTGGCTGCTCGCGACGGTCGTGATGATCCTGGCGGCGGTGCTCTGCGTCACCGTGGTTCTGCTACCGCTCGGACTACCCCTGATGGCGCTCGGGCTCCGCCTCTACGGGTACGGCGTACAGATCCTGGTTCCGGGGGCGCCGGAGGTGAAACGCGGGATGCGCAAGCGGCTCGGCCTGCGTGCGCACGGGGACGTCCGCGGTGACGTCAAGCGTGCGGGCAAGCGGGGCAAGAAGTCCGGCCGGAAATTGCGGAAGAAGGCCGGCGATGCGGTTGACGACGCCGGCAAGGCCGGCCATCGCGGCCGCAAGCGTCTCGCCGGTGTGTTCGGAGGCTGATGATGAAGCTCTTGATGAGACTGGTCGTGAACGCCGTCGCGCTGGCTGTCGCGGCGTGGCTACTGAAGGGCATCGCGTTCAGCGGTTCGAGCACCACGAGCAAGGTGATCACGCTGGTCGTGGTCGCGGCGATCTTCGGGCTGGTCAACGCGCTCATCAAACCGCTGGCCACGATCCTGTCGCTGCCGTTCATCGTGCTGACGCTCGGCTTGCTGATCTTCGTGATCAACGCGCTGATGCTGCTGCTCACGTCCTGGATCAGTGACGGCCTCGACATCCCGTTCACGGTGGACGGCTTCGGAACGGCGCTGATCGGCGCGCTGATCGTCACCGTCGTCAGTTGGCTGATGAACGTCGTACTGCCGGACAAGCTCGAGACGGACTGATCGGAAGGAACCGGAAGAATGAACCTGACCCAATCATGGAACGACGCGGTAGGTGCGATCATCACGTTCCTGCCGAAGTTCGTACTGTTCCTCGTCATCCTCTTCATCGGATGGCTCATCGCCACGGCGCTGCGCAAGGTCGTCAACGTAGTGCTCGGTCGAGTGGGCTTCGACCGCGCTGTCGAGCGCGGCGGTGTCGGACGGGCGCTCGCGCAGTCGAAGTACGACGCCAGCGGCCTGATCGCAGCACTCGTCTACTACGCCGTACTGCTGATCGCGCTGCAGTTCGCCTTCGGCGTCTTCGGTCCGAACCCGGTCAGCGACCTGCTGGCGGCGATCGTCGCGTGGCTGCCGAGAGCGGTGGTGGCCATCGTCATCGTGGTCGTGGCGGCCGCGATCGCGAACGCGCTGCGCGACCTCGTCGGGAGCGCGTTGTCGGGACTCAGCTACGGCCAGTTGATCGCCAAGGTGGTGCAGATCTTTGTCATCGCCCTCGGCGTCATCGCGGCGCTGAACCAGATCGGGGTCGCGACGGCGGTGACCACTCCGGTGCTGATCGCGGTCCTCGCGACGGTCGGCGGCGTCATCGTCGTCGGTATGGGCGGCGGGATGATCCGGCCGATGCAACGCCGCTGGGAGCGCTGGCTGGATCGCGCCGAGCAGGACTTCCCGAACGCGCGAGCCCGCGAGGAGGCCTACCAGCGAGGCCGGGAGGATGCTGAGCGCAGCCAGTGGCAGACGGAGCCCGGAGAGTCGTCGACCATGGGGCTGACGGGCGACCCCCTTGGCGGTACTCGCCGGTCCACGCCGCCGCCGCGAAGCGACGGCACCACCTGATCGAGGGGCCAGGTGCATCTGTGGGAAGCGTCCCTGAGCGCCATGCTCGACTGTGCGCCCAGGGACGCTTCGTGCTCAGAGCCGGGGGAGATCCTGGAGTCCGGAGCGAAGGTCGGACGCCGCCAGACTCGCGGTGGCCAGCAACCGGACCGTCACCCAGTCGTCGCTCCCCGCGATGCGTTCGAATCGCCAACCACGTTCAGCTGCCGAGTCCTGCACACCCCGTGCGTACGCCGCCAGCTCGACCGGGCCCGCTGATCCGACCGTCAGACCGAGGATGTCGCGAACAGCGGCGGCATGCTGATCGATCGCTGCCTGCAGGCCCGGACGGCGGACGTTCAGCCTCTCGAGAAGACGACCGCGTAACGTCGTCAGCTCTCGTTTGGCAGATGCCTCTCGAATGATCCTCAGCCACGCCATGACTCAATAGATTAAGGCATGGTGGCCGATGTCCGCGGGTACCGGCTAAACACCGCTGCTGCGGAAGGAGTCATCATGCCTGACGATTCACTGGGCGACAAGCTCGGACGACAGGTCAAGAACATCAAAGGTGGACTGAAGGACGTCGCGCACGCGTTCACGGACGCGGATCCGGAACGCCGCACCGACGCGATGGCCGGGCGGGTCACCGGCATGAGGTCACGCACTTCCTCCAACGCCCGGGAAGGCATGTCGAAGGACGAGCTGTACGCCGAAGCCAAGCGCCTGGGCATCAAGGGACGCTCGAAAATGACGAAGGAAGAGCTTCTGCGCGCCGTTCGACGCGCCTGACCCGTCCTGTGTCTCGCCGGCCACGTCGAGTGAAGAAGTACCGAGTTGTGTGGCAGAGCAGTTGCGGCATCTGCCTTGGTGCCGGAGTCGCGGCTGCGGTTGTAGTGCTGCCCCTCGCGTTGTGGATTCTGGTGGGCGTCGTGTGGGCTGCGATGGCGTCGACGGTCGCGTACGCCGCCAGAACCAGCGAGCCGGCCACAGTAGGCCCACCTGGACGGTGGGTGTGGATCATCACGCTTGGGTGCGCTGCGTACCTGGCGACATCGGCATTTGCGACGTCTGTAGGTGCCGCTGCATTCCTCCCGGTGTTGGCGGCGGGAGCATCGGCGCCGTCTGCGGTGCGCTGGTACCTACGTCTGCTGAGTCAGGCAGGCTTTTCACAGCCGCTCAGGGCGATGGGTATGGACGAGCTGTGTCGGCGGTGGCTGGACAGTGACGGCGCGCTGACCCATGCAGGATCGGACCGAGCCCGACTTCGAATCATCAACTCCAGACAGCAGTGCCTCGACGAACTGGAGCGGCGTGATCCCGAAGCCTTCCAGGCCTGGCTCGATTCCCCGCCCGGTACTGGCATAGATCCGCGCCGGTTCTTCACGGACCACGGCAGTCGGGGATGACTCAGGAGGTCTGGAACCGCGGACTGTGATCGTGCTTGCAGCAGATCAGTTCCTCGACGAGGTCGCCGGCACCAGAGACCCCCAGCGGACGCGAGTGCGTGGCGCTACGGACGCATCCAGGATGCACGCAGTACGCCGTACTGTCGGGGACACAGGCCGCATGCCTGGACCAAGGGAGCCTCAACCTTGTCATCGGTGCCACATCCTTCATCACTCAGGCCCGCTCCTCCTGTCGGTACCCGTTGGCGATAGAGCGAATCCCTGCTCTGGAACGCGTTACGGCGTTTGCGTGCGGGTACCTGAGGGCGTGGTCCACAACACGGAAGCACTGGGGAGCGGCTTACTTCCGGACGGTCAAGAAGCGGCCTGGAATTGTGACCTTGCAGCAGGAGGTTGTCGATGTACCAGGAGCGGACAGTCAAGTCCTCACAGGAAGAGCCCGTCATCGATGTGGAGTGGTTCCGTCGGGAGCTGCATCAGGAGCGCCAGTTTCGGCTCGAGCAACTGACCCAACTGTCCTACGAGACGGCAGCGCCGTGCCCACATGCGGTGGCGGAGGTGCAAGCCGCGCTGAAGGCCGGTGCGAGGCGGGCCCTGGCGGAAATCGAGGCGGCGCTCATCCGCCTCTCCCGAGGCACCTTCGGCGCCTGCGAGGTCTGCGGAGAAGTGATGGCCATGCACCGGCTAGAGGCAATACCCACCACCAGGCTCTGCCTACGCTGCGAACACCGCCGGCGTTCCAGGTGAACTGATCGTTTGATCGTCGATCCGCGGAATACAACGGTTCGGATCGTGGTCGGTGGTGCGGAATCGGGCCCGAGGTGGGTACCGAAGCTGCACCGTTCTGTCTGGAGGCTTGTCATGAGTGAGGATGCAGAGCTGGTTCCGCTGTCGGACGAGGAACTGAATGCTCAGGTCGGCAGTGTGTTGCCCGACAAGGAGGTCGTTTCGATCCTCGACCTCAACGTCGACCTCGCGCTCGCCATCGACGCCGCGGCACCGATCGAGCTGGCTGTGGCCGCGAACGCGAACGTCGCCGCGCCGATCGACGCCGCGGTCGGCACGAACATCCTGTCCAGTGGCTCCGAGGCCCAGGCACTGGCCGATCAAGGTGTGCTGATCACGCAGGGCATCGATGCGGACGCGACCGCGCACGCGGTCCAGGTCAGCGGGATCGATCAGTCCGACGACGTGGTCGATGCCGGGTCCTCGACCCCGGTGGAGAGCGGCGCGCCAGATGACGTGTCCAGTGGAGGTTCTGAGCCTGCGGGTGGCCCGACCGCCGCTGGAACCGAAACGCCGACGGAGTCGAGCACCGGATCAGCTGATGAGCCGAGTACCACCGCCGAAACAGCCGGCGAGGAGCAGGCCGCAGTTGTGCCGGGAACCGGGTTGGAGACGCCTGACACCAGCCAACTGCTGAACGGCAGCCTCCTCGATGTCAACGTGAACGTCGATGCCGATGTCGACCTGGCCGCTCCGATCGCCGGCGCAGTCGCGGCGAACGCGAACGTGGCGGCGCCGATCGACGCTGCAGTGGCGGCGAACGTGGGCTCTGTCGACAGCCAGGCGGTGGCAGTCGCGCAGCAGGACGCCATCATCAATCAGGACATCACCGGCTCGGCGACCGCCGACGCCGAGCAGACCTCCGACATCGAGCAGTAGCCGGACCAGTGTCCGCCGTACAGGATTCGCCGGTGCGGACCGGGCTGGCTCCGGGTGTGCCCGTCCGGGCGGCCGACGTTGTGCTGTTGGGTGAGATGGCCGGATCGGGCTATCGCACCCCGCCGGCGCTGGTGCGTCGCGCGGACGGGCAGATGATCCAGCTGACCAGGCTGTTGTATCTGGTGCTGAAGGCGATCGACGGGCGACGTGACCACACGCAGATCGCGGAGCTGGTCAGCGCGAGTTACGGCCGGTCCGTCTCGGTGGCCAATGTAGAGGCCTTGGTCGAAAAGCTCCGGCCTCTCGGTCTGGTGCGCGGTGTGGACGGGTCCGAGCCGCAGGTGCGGAGGTCGAATCCGCTGCTTGCGCTGCGATTCAGGTACGTCGTCACGGACAGGCGCCGCACCGAGCGGATCACGCGGCCGTTTGCGGGGCTGTTCGGCCGGCTGCCCGTCGTGGGCTTCGTCGCGGCGTTCGTGTACGTGTGCTGGTGGCTGCTGTTCGACAAGGGGCTGGCGTCGGCTGCCTATGAGGCGTTCCACAAGCCCGGCTTCTTGTTGCTGGTCTTCGCGGTGACCGTGCTGTCCGCGGGGTTCCACGAGTTCGGTCACGCGGCGGCCGCACGGTACGGCGGATCGACGCCAAGCGCCATGGGGATGGGCTTCTACCTGTTCTGGCCGGCCTTCTACACCGATGTCACAGACTCCTACCGGCTCGGGCGCGGCGGTCGGATCCGCACCGACCTCGGCGGCCTGTACTTCAACGCCATCGTTGCAGTCGCAACGGTCGTGATTGCCGAGCTGACCGGGTACGACGCACTTCTGCTGGTCGTTGCGACGCAGATCCTGCAGATGGTCCGGCAACTGCTGCCCACGATCCGCTTCGACGGCTACCACGTATTGGCGGATCTGACTGGTGTCCCCGACCTGTACCACCACATCAAGCCGACCCTGATAGGTCTCCTGCCCTGGCACTGGAAGGATCGCAAACGGGCGCTCAAGCCGTGGGCCCAGGCCGTCATCACCGTATGGTGCCTCACGGTTGTGCCGCTGATGCTGGTCATGCTGACCATGACAGTGGTGACGCTGCCGCGGGTGCTGGCCACTGCCAGGGCCAGCGCCGACGAGCAGTGGCGCATGCTTGTCGGTGGCTGGCACGACGCGGACCTGGTCGAGGTGCTGGCCCGCGGGCTGGCCATGATCGCGCTCGCGCTGCCGCTGCTTGGTCTGGGACTGCTGCTGTGGCGCCTGGTCGGCAGGATCGTGAGGTCGGTGTGGCGGCGTACGGCGGGTAAGCCCGCGCAGCGTTCAGTCGCTGCAGTCGTCGCGTTGCTGATCATCGCCGCTCTCGGTTGGGCTTGGTGGCCCGACGATGAGCGGTACCGGCCGATCACCCCGAACGAGCGGGGCACGATCACCGAATTCGTCCAGCGGGCAAAGCACACGACAAGACAACCGCCCACCGGACGCCGGCAGTTGCACGAGGGGCAGATGAATCAGGCCCGAGTTCTGTGGCCGGCCGGCATGAACCGCCCTACCCGTCAACGCCCAACGTTGGCTCTCGTCATGGTGCCTCGGCTGCCGAGCGCCACTCGCACGGTCGCACCGGCGATCCCGTCACCGAGTGCCGCCGTACCCACACCCGCTCCGACCGCTGTGTCCCCGACCTACCCGACCGACGCTCCGGTGTGGGTGTTCCCCTTCGACAGGCCACTTCCCGCGGAGCCGGGCGGTAACCAAGCGCTCGCCGTCAACACCACAAACAACACCGTCAGCTATGACATCGCCTTCGCCTTGGTCTGGGTCGAGGGTTCCGAAGATCCGGTGACGAACACCAACGAGGCCTATGCCTTCGCAAGCTGCTCGAACTGCGCGGCGGTGGCGATCGCCTTCCAGGTAGTGCTGGTAATCGGCGACGCGGACGTCGTCGTCCCCCAGAACCTCGCCGGCGCGCTGAGCTACGACTGCGTGCAGTGCCTGACCTACGCCCTCGCAACCCAACTCGTCGTCACGCTGGACCGCCCCTTGTCACCCGCTGGCACCACAGCGCTCAACCAGATCTGGGCGCAGCTCGCGGACCTGGCCCGCTCGATCAAGCAATACCCGCTCTCCGAACTACGCGCCCGGCTCACCACCTTCGAGCAGCAAATCCTCAACGTCATCGCCGCCGACGGCGCCCTGACCACCCCCGCCGCACCCGCAACCCCAACCCCACAATCCCCGACCGACTCCACCACCGCGCCACCTACCACCGAGGCTCCCACCCCGTCGCCTACCCCAAGCGATCCCTCGCAGATCGCCCCCACCACTGACCCTCCGACAACGACCCTCCCGTCGCCGACACCAACCCCCTCCGAGTCCGCCTCACCAGCTCAGACCACCCCAACTCAAACCCCGCCGCCTCCATCCCCCTCGCCAACCCCAACCGAAACCCCAACCCCCACCCCCACGGAACCCCAAACCACGACCCCAACAACGCCTTGACCGCCCTGGCTCGTCAGTTCGTGGTGAAGCCGAGCATCCAGCTGTAGATGTCCTGGCCCTGGCTTCCGCTGTAGGCGTGGTCCCATGAGTTGTGGTCGACCTGTGGGTAGATCGTCAGGCGTAGGTCCTTGGCGGGCGGAGCTGGGCAGGTGCGCAGGCTGTTGATTGTGTCGATGCTGCCGGCAGGATTGACCACGTCGTCCGCGTCACCGTGGAAGGCCCAGATCGGTGTAGACGCCAGGGCGCACCCCGACGATCCGAGCGCTGGACGCCCCTCGCCGGCGATCGGGACCGCGGCCGCGACCGTGGTCGCACCGGACTGGCCCAGCGACTCCCAGACGCCGTAGCCGCCGCAACTGAGACCGGTCAGGTAGACCCGCGCCGGGTCGACGTCGTAGTGCGTCAGCGCGTAGCCCAGAAAGGCCTGAACCTCAGAGGGAGTCCAGCACGGCGAGCCTGCCGGCAAGGGGTTGCCGTAGCCGTGCTGCAGCTGCATCACACACGACCCGCCAAAGGGGACGTCGCACGGGTAGGGGTATGCCGGGCTCGGGACGTCGTTGTGCTGGGGCGCGAGTACTACGAACGGACGATCAGTGGCCCAGCCGTTGTTGGCGATGTACAACGGGATGCCTGCATCGTTGATCACGTTGGGCAATTGCGCCGGACTGCCGTCCCCGGTGCCACCGTAGCCGTGCAGGAAGACCAGCAGCGGCTTCTTGGTGCCTTGCCCGTAACCCGGTGGGAGGTACTCGTAGTACCCGAGCGGCGATGAGGTCGATCCGAGCGGGTGCCCGGCCAGCCGGCTCGCCGAGCCGGTTCCGATCAGCGATCCGGCCGCCGAACACAGGGACACCTGCGGATCGTGACCCGAGACGGTCGCGCCGAGGAATTCGACGTCCTGGCCGCCGGGGACGTTGTCGCCGCCTGTGTCGAACAAATACCGGAAGGTCACCGCGCCGGCGAACCGGAACGCGACCTTGCCCGTCGAATCCTCGACGACGAAGGACTGCCCGACGTTCATGGCCTTGACCTCGAAGACGTTGCCGCCGACCGGCTTCGCCTGGACATCCTTGAACAGGCCGTTACCACGGACGACGAACCATCGCCCGGTGGCCGGGTCGGTGTGAACCTCCCGGAAGGAGTAGTTGTCGGTAAAGAAGAAGAACGAGGTCGCCGGCCCGGTTCCCGTTCGAACGCTCGTCCTCCCACTGAACGTCGCCGCGACATCGGTCCGATAGCCGCAGCTGTCGTCCATCCAGGTGTCAGTTCCCGAGTACGGCGTTCCTTCGACTACGGCTGCATCCGCCTGCGTGGACAACCCGATCGCGCCGAGCGTGACCACAGTGAGCAGGCAGATCCACTGACGGGAGCGGTTTCGTGCGAAGACAGACATGGCGCGGGTCCTTCCAGGGCGCGCAGAACACGGATCGACTGAGGATTCCGCGATCGACGGAATCGTGCGGCGGCAACTGCCGCCGGCCATGACGTCGGCCCGCATCCCCATCTGACGCGCCAACACAAGACAGATTGGTTCCCCGTGATGTCCCCCTCCCCAACCCCTGCATACCGGTATAGAACCCGGTCGGACCCTGGTCAACCGCCAAGGCCGGTATGGAGCAGCGAACCTGCGGGCGATCAGTCCCAGAGGGTCAGGCGCTCCCAGGTGTGTTTGGCAATGAAGTGGCGGCGGTTCTCGGCCCACTGGGACAGCGCTTCCACGACATCGCCGAGATCGACGCCCTTGACCTGGTAGTGCTGCTGCGGTGAGCCGTCGCGGTACTCGAGAGTGAGTGTTCCGTTGTCGTTGCGTGCTGTCCTCCGTCGACTGATGCGCGACACTCGTCCGCCAGGTGATCTGCGACAGTCGAGCGCGCGGATCGGGGCAGTTCCGGACGTTCGAGGATGCCGCGAGTACCGGGGTCGTTCTTAGCAAGCCCTTAGGATCATGCCGGACGGCGGGCTCTGTCAGAGGAACGTCGAGCAGTCCACATCTCCAACAGAGAGTGCGCGATCAACCGTCACAGTGCCACTCGGATCGACGACGAAGGTGGCCGTGGTCAGCAAGCCCTTGAACGGCCCCTCGAAGGACGTATGCCGTTCCAGGACGACTTGTCGGTCACCAGAGATGTCAGCGTTGAAGACGGATACCTCCACGTTCCTGTCTTGCCATGTGACTCCACGGAGGGACGCGGGGACCTCAGTGCTATCACTGAAGGTCAGGCTGCCGTGAAGGATGTCCCGGTAGTTCACATGCAAGGTCCCAGCCGTGGTCTCCTGCACGATCAGTTGATACTGACCGCTGTCGCTGAAGGTCGCGGGCCACCCGCAGATGTTTGGATGCTGGTCGGTGTCTGTCAGCGGACCGCGCTCTCGGTAGTCGATCGTGGCTGAGGCGACTCCAGCGGACGCGAATAAGGCGGCGGCGGAAACAACTCCGACGACGAGGCATCTCAGGATCGAACGGTTCGTCATGGCGCACGCTCCTGCCCTAGACATGGCCAGCGGGAGTCGCGTGCCTATCATCGACAGTCCTCCGCGCCTCGAGGATTGGCAAGAGCTATCGCGTCGGTCGAACTTCAGTCGGGCGAGCTGTCTGGATTAGCCGAGATGTCGACCGATGACCAGGCTGGCGATGAACTCGCGACCACCTGGGCGACCTTCGAGCACAATCCGCTCATCGGCACGACCGCGCCTTACTATCCGCGGCAGATCCGGACATCATGCGGCGGGCTCAGCTTGGAGCCGCAGGCTCGAGAGTGGCTCCCACAGCACTGGCATCTTTCGCATGATCAGGGCGTCGTCGAGTTCGGCGGTTCCGGCCGGGAAGATCCCGGCGTCGTCGAAGAACGACGAGCGCGCATGAGTTACCGACGTGGGTTCAACCTTCCACGCGGAGGTCTTCAATCCCAGCCCGTCGAACCGGTCGGGCCGGCGTGTGGCCGAGTATCCGACTGAGCCGGTCTCGAAGAAGGCTGAGGCCTCCTCAATGCCCCCGAAGAGGCGACTGTCGCCAAACTCGTCGCTGATGTTCACCGAGACGTCGACCCAGGCGGCGCCGTCCAGAGAGGTGTAGGCCACCCGGATAGCTTCGTCGGTCTCGTCCACGCGGAACCGCGCCCGGTGGTGCTCGCCGGGATAGACGCGGCCACCGAGCACGACGTTGGCCCACGAGTCGCTGTCGCGCCTAGGGATGTAGACGCCTGTCTGCGGGCCGTTCGCCGTGTCCCACTCGACCGCCACGCGGTGCGCGGCGTTCTCGCTACGCAGCCCGACCCATCGCGGCGCATGTGTCGGGCGCATCTGGCCCAGGCGGATGAGGCAGATGCCGGCAACCGCGGCGCCACCGACCAACTGCGGCCGGAACGGGTGGGGAAGCACGCGGGCTATCACCTCAGGGTCCACCCGGTAGTTCACCAGTAGCCGGCGCTCGATCTGACCGTGGATCCCAGGAAGCAGCACGTTCTCCTCCGATCGGTGGTCTCCATTGTCCCCTCGGAATACCGACCGCCTGAGGAGAACCGGGCTGACAGCAGACTCTCGCACACGCGCGGACAGCAGCATGACCGGACCTGCGCTGACAGCCCACGCGGAACCGATGTTACGTTCAGCGGTGCTTGTCCGGCGGCACGATCTGAGTCTTGCTCTTGTCCTCTGCCTTCGCGTGCTTCTCGGCGCGTTTCTCCTTGAGAGACTTGCCCGCCTTCTTGGACATGTGTTGCCGAGGCGATTTGTCGGCCATGACTGCTCCTTGAGCGGAAGCCTGGCTGGCTTCCTGAATCCACCGTACGCCGGGATTGGCGCGTCCGCTCATCGGCATAACAGCGCGGAATGCGGCAGATGAGGGCGTTGGATCTACGCCCTGGGCGCAGCGAAGGCCTCGATCAGCGAGATTGCAAGCCAGTGACCGCGAAGCCGAGCCATGTGGAGAGCAGAGCCCACCCCGCCGCCTGCAGGCGACGCAAGTGGATCTGCGCCGCGGGCGAGGAGGTACGCCGTGACGTCGACGTGGAGCGGGTCGCCCGTCTGAGTGTGTCCATCGATTTCGACGTCGACCGCGTGCTGGAGCAGAGTCAGACCGCCATCGATCTCTTCGATGTCGACACCGCCATCGAGCAGCTCCCGCAGCCTCGGCAGGTCCTCGTTCTCAACGGCAAGGTGCGCAGGTGTCATCGTGATTCCTCTGGTTGACGCAGAAGGTATCTGCGTAGCACACGTGGACGACGTTGGCCGCAGTTCTCGCGGCCTGGTCGGACGCCTCCATCCCGACAGCGGCATGAGAGTGCGTTCGCTCACGCTCCGGGCATCGAGTGCGCGAACGGGCTCGGGTTGTAGTACTCACCGGCGTCCTCGGCCTGGAAGCAGGCACCCGCGACAACCCGCCCGGACTAGCCGACTTCCGACACGGCGTACTGATCTCCTTCGCGCTCTATCCGAAGCCCATCAAACGTGGTCGGCAGGTCGATGGCCTTAACGGCCTTGAACAGCACGTCGATTCGTGAAGCGTGGTGGTCACTCTTCACGCTCCGAAGCAGGAGCTGGGCGTGTCCCACCTCGTATCGCCAGATCTGGAAGTGGCGATCGCTTTCGAGGGTGTCGATGGGTGTTGAGCCATCCCCGGTAGGCATGAGCCACAGGGTAGACCGGCGGCTCCAGGAATTCCTGGCTGCCCGGCAGGCTAATCCGTGGCAAGCGCGGTCCAATGCTCGACTGGATGAGACATTCCGAGGTGTACGAGATCGGTCGCGGCCTGCAGTAGTGCCTGCGCCGCCGCCTTGGGCGTAACCGCACTGATGTCGCCCCGGTCGTAAACGGTCTCCATCGCCTTATGGTCCACCACGTGTTGGCAGTCGACCTCGATAGTCGCCTCGATGGTCCACACCCGGTCACCACTTCTATCGCCAGCGCACCAAGACGGCGCGAGCTCGACAAGAAAATCAGCCGCGTGCTCATCGGAGTCCGTGGTCTCGACGTAGCTGTTGATCGAGAGCTGTCCCGATGCCAACAAGCACAGTTCAAGCCCTGTGCTCCCCAAACCGGCATGGTTGGACCCGAAGTGCTTCGCTAGGGAGAGCAGCTGGTCATCTACCGCAGCGAGGATAGACCGGATCTGCGCGTCTTCCTCGTGCGTCAACGGGCCGAACACCCCGTCCAGCAGCGGCCGGCCGTTGGCAAGCGATACCTTTTCCACACCGTCACGATATCGACGGTCGAGAAACCGGCGGTATCACCGAACGCCCGCACATCGGCAGATCCGTGCGTTGGCCGGCTCCCAAGGTTGGTCGCCAGACGTCTAGCCTGTCGCGCATCAACTGGCGGACATGTGTCGCGGATCTATTGGCGGATCACACGTTGTCGTTGCGTGCCTGGGCGAAGCTATGGTCACGGCCGCTGTCGACGACCACGTAGCCGTCGAAGTTGCGCAGTTCTTCCGACAGGAAGAAGGCCCAGCGGTCGGGTAGAGCTACTCTCCCCCGCGAGGTGGTGACGGCCACCTCACCGCCGTTGACCGGCGCCGCCGGTGCCTTCTGCGGGTCGAAGAAGACGAGGCCGTGTTCTTGAGCGAGTCGCTCCGCGACTACTCCGACCTCGTCGGCCTGGCTGTAGCTGACCGCGACGTACAGGATCGGCCCCGAACAATTGCTGCTCGGGCCGCCAGCTGCCCAGGGAGTGTCCTCGCTCTCGCCGTTCGGGAACCTCGCGGCCAGGGCTTCGGCGTACGCCTGGATCCTCGCGGTCGGCGCCACCAGGTCGGCATCGAGGTACCGGGTGAACAGCTCTTCGAAGGTGGCCGCCGTACTGCGCTCGCCAGTGGAAGCGTCGCCCTCCCAGATCGCGAAGTCATAGCTCACTCGGCGGAGTATGCCATTCCGACGTGGCCTAGCGCCCCTGGTCATTGGTGGCTTCAGTTCCCGCCGCAACGGGAACCTGTAGGTCATGCGGTACGTCGAGCTGCGACGGCACACCGACAACGATGGCGATCGCCTCACGTTGCGGGGCGTGGCGGATGCGCACGTCATCAGCGGCCGGCTGCATCCGCCGTACGACGTGTTCGTCTCGACAGGCGCTGCCAGATGCACGCAGATGCTGGAGATCCTGCGGAGCGCGGCGGGCCAGGACGATGTGCCGGTCACTGACGCCCCCGGGCTGCGGTCCTCGGTCGAGGACCGTTGGCGAGAGGCCTCCAGGGCTGCTGGGAAGGGCGCCGATGTCGAGGCGATGCGCGTGGTCGATCCAGATCTGGTCGAAAGGGAGTCGTGGCTACTGGGCGAGACGCTGCGCCAGGTGGTGAACCAACTGCCCGACGGTGGACGGGCTCTGGTTGTTGGGCACAGCCCGACGAACGAGGCCGCCGTACTCGGTCTGACGAGACGGCCCGTTCCGCCGCTCGGCAAGGGCGAAGGCGTCCTGCTGGTCGAGGACCACGGGGCCTACCGCGTCGAGCGACTGGACTGACAATCGTTTGAGCGGTGTCGTGTCGGGCACGCGCACGACAGCGTCGGGTCGAGGAGGTGGACCGATGTGGCATGTGCTGAGTCAGATTCGGCACTGAGCACGGCAGCGTGCTTGCCGCTGGCGGGTGGGGCCGAGGATCCGCAGGTCAGGCCCGGGCTGCCGCGCGGCTATGAGCAGCTGTTCCATCAGGTCGAGCCGACTGCCTTTCTGCTGGCTCGACGAGACCAGCGCGATCACCCAGGTGTCCTCGACCACCGGCAAACCCGCGGATCCGCGGCATCCGTTCGCAACCCTCGACACCTGACGGTCCCGGGCTGATTCTCTCGTACTACTTCAACGCCGCAGCGATCCGTACGACGCGTTCGGCCTGGACTGCCGCGGCGATGCGGGCCGTGTTGTCCACGGCACCGTGTGCGGACACATGTGAGGTCCCGTACGGATTGCCGTCTTCGAACTTCGATGGGTCGGTGTAGCCGGGTGGAACGACAATGCCGCCCCAGTGGTAGATCGTGTTGTACAGCGCGAGCAGGGTCGACTCCTGGCCGCCGTGCTCGGTTTGCGACGAGGTGAATCCGCTGTAGACCTTGTCGGCCAGCTGACCCTGTTCCCATTGCGGGCCGAGCGTGTCGATGTATTGCTTGAGTTGTGCTGCCACGTTTCCGAAGCGCGTGGGGGAGCCGAAGATGACGGCGTCCGCCCAGACGATGTCGTCCGGGACGGCTTCCTCGATGGAGGCTGTGTCTTCGAGATTGGCTCGCCAGTCGGGGTTCGAATTGACGGCCGCGTCCGGTGCCAGTTCGTGCACCTTACGCAGCCGGACGGTGGCGCCTGCCTTCTCGGCGTACTCCGCGATCGTTCGAGCGAGGTCCGCGATCGTCCCGGTGGACGAGTAGTAGATGACGCTGACGTTGACATTCGGCTGATCGGCCATCACGTGCTGTCCTCCTTCTCGTGGATCCCTGTTGAGTTGCCCGTGCCCAACTGCCCGGAGTCCATTCGGGATCGCATGAGATCCGGCACTTGGGGTACGCGATGCAGAAGAGCCATCGCGTTCGCTCAGGACAAGCGCGGGCCGCCAAGATCTGTGCCCTCTTGGCGGCCGGGCGCGACAACCCGTGGTCGATTGCCCTCCCGCCGGGGCGGAGGCGGTTGGGCACCGCCGCGGGGAATCCCGGCGGCCGGCGACACTCAGTCGCCGGCCGCCGGTGGTCTTCAGTTGAGTGGTTTTGCTCAGGCGGTGGCGTCGTTCGGCATCTCGGTGACGGCCATGTTGGTGGCGCTGGTCTACATGCCGGCCGCGAGCTGGGTACGAGCGTTCCTCGCATTGGGCTTGCTGTACGTCGTAACGTCGACAGTCGTCCTGTGCAAGGTAGTACGCGACCGCCAAGAGATGTCGGAAGTCACAAACCGAGTAGACCAAGCCAGACGGACAAACTCCTAACAGAACACGACCCCTTCAAACCCAACCCCTGGCCCTGCGCACGGCTCGGGGAGCGTGCGATGTCTGACCGCCGGAAGAGCCCGCTCCTGGGGAAAGTCCGGGTCGGCAGCAACGCGTTGATGGAACTGCTGGACGCCGACATCCAGTGGCTTGCGGCAGCGCGAGCGTGGGCAACCAATCGTCGCGAATCGGTGCCTGAAGCAACTGTTACGAGGAGTGGATGAACTCCTTGATGAGGTGGGACAGTCGCGTCGGTTGGTCGAGAGGGATCAGGGTGCTGGTGTCGTCCACTTCGACGAGTCGGCCCTGGGGTAGCAGTTCTGCGAGGCGGCGGCCGTGCTCAGGTGGCATGACGCGGTCTCCGGCAGCCCAGACGACCAGGGCGGGCCTGTCGAAACTGCGGAGGCGTTCGGCCGCCTTGATCAGGAGATTGCGGTCGGCAAAGGCAGCGCGCAGTACTCGTACAGCGTCCCGCCGGATCTCGGGTTGCTCCAGCAGTGGCCGAATCCACGCGACAGTCGCCGCGTCACCTCGTTTGGTCAGCCAACCGAAGGTGATCGGCAGTCGTCGTACGAACCTGAGGCGCAGCTGCTGCATGAAGACCCCCAGCAGCCCGGGCGACAGCTTGCTGACCAGCGCGAGTGTCCGTCCGGTCAATCCTGGTGGGAGATTGTCGAACGCCTCACAGGAGACGAGCACGATCCGCCCGACGCGCGGTGAGTCGATCAGCTGAACCAGTGCGCCGCCGGTGTCGTTGCCGACGAGGGTGACGTCCTGGAGATCGAGCTGGTCGAGGAACTCTTCGACCAGCCGGGCGATCCCCGGCAACGAGAGATCGGCATCGGCGTTCATAGCACGCCGATGCGCCCCGAACGGAAGTGTTGGTACGACGCACCGGTGATCGCCTGACAGCTCTGCGACCGGCCCGTCCCACAGTGACCCGTCCATGACCAGCCCGTGCAGAAACACGATCGTCGTGCCGGTGCCGGTGTCGTCGTACTCGATCGACCCCGCCGTGAGCAACAGATCGATCATGCCGCCGGCCAGGCGGCACAGGCGACGTCGCCGCTGATGAAGCAAACCTTCGCACGTGCCACGCCCATGCCAACCCCACCTCGAAGAACCGCTGGATGATGACAAGTGAACCACGTGGTTCGCAAACTGTCCACGGGCCGCTACAGTTCCTTCATGCTGGATGCCGAGGAGCGATTTGTGGCCTCCGGGCGGCTCCGGATCTGGACCGAGCGGGTCGGGGATCCTGGGCTTCCCGCCGTTTTGATGGTGATGGGGTCGGCTGCTCAGGGGGTCCTCTGCCCTGATGCATTGGTCGGTCGGCTTGTGGAGCGTGGGGTTCAGGTGATCCGGTTCGATCATCGAGACACCGGTCGGTCCAGCGTTGTCGACTTCGATGCGCACCCGTACACGATCGGGGACATGGCTCGCGACTGCCTGGCCGTGCTGGACGGTTATGGATTGGGATCGGCCCATGTGGCCGGGACTTCCCTGGGCGGAATGATCGCGCAGTGGCTGGGTGTGCACGCGCCGGACCGGGTCCGGTCCCTGACGCTCATGTCGAGTTCGCCGATGGGTCATGATCCGAGTTCGGCGTGGGCACGGGCGCGGGCCGGGGAGCCGGCCGACCCAGATGATCTGCCGCCGCCGTTGCCGGCGTTTCTCGCCCATCTGGACGCCGGACTGCCGCCGGGCGTGGAGTCGGACGTGGCCTTGTTCCGGATCTTCAACGGGCCTGTTCGGCCGTTCGACGAGCCGGCCGCCCGGGTGATGCTGGAGCTGGCGCTGTCCCGGGCCGGCGACCCGGCGGCCGCGGCCAACCACGGCCGGGCCGTGTGGATGGACGACCCTGACCTACTTGCCCCGCTGTCGTCGATCACCGCGCCGACCTCGGTCGTGCACGGCGATCAGGATCCGGTGTATCCGCTCGCTCACGGGGAGGCTCTGGCGGCCGCGATTCCGGGCGCGGTACTGCAGGTCGTGCCCGGGATGGGTCATGTCATGACCTCACCCGGCCTGCCCGAGGAGGTCGCCGACCTGATCCGGCTGTGACCTGCCACGGGGTCAGCTGTGATCGCGGGCCGCTTGTTCCGCCGCCGGTCGGTAGTGCTCGACGAAGAGCTTGCCGACCAGTTCGCCGCGCGACGACACCTGGGTCTTCTCGAAGATCGCCTTGATGTGGTCGCGCACCGTGTGTGGGGACAGGAACAGTTCCTTCGCGATCTTCTCCGTGGGCAGGCCGCGGGCGACGTACTGAGTGACTTGGATCTCGCGCTCGGACAGCTCGTAGGCATCGGCGATCAATGGCATCACATCGGAGGCCTTCGCCGGTTCGATCACCACGGCTGACCCCTGCGGCGCTCCGCCGACCTCACTCATCGGCGAGGCATGGCAGACCAGCCACTGACCGCCGCGGGTGCGCAGCCGGATCCGCGTGGGACCGGTGCAGGCCTTCCTCGCGACCGTGTGCAGCCAGGGCGGAACCGGGAGCCCAACCGGGCTATCGGTCGAGGGGCCGCCGTCGGGAAGGTCTTCGAGATAGTGCCGGGCGTCGTCATTGACGGAGACGAGCGAGCCTGCGGTGTCGAAGAGGAGCAACCCCGGACCGCCCATGGTTGCCGCGTACGGACCGGGTGTCGCGTAAGAGCGCAGTCGCGTGGCCAGTCGCGGCACCAGCGAATTCACGAACTCCACATCGGCGCGGCTGAAGGCTTTGCTGGTGCGGAATAGACTGATCGTTCCCTGCGGGCGGCCGCCGACGCGCAGGACGGCCCGTAGTTCGTCGTACAGACCACGCGGCTTCATGAAATCCACGTAGATTGCACTGGTCCCCGGAGCACCGCCGGTGGATTCACGCAGCGCCGCCACCGGGATCGGCGCCGTGGTCAGATCGCTGTAGAGGTTGACGGATCCGGCGCGGAGCTCGATCTCCCAGTAGGCGAAACAGCCGCGGGCGTCGATGTTCTCGCCGTGCATCGGTGTGGTCAGGATGCCGGTCTCGGGGTCGGTCACCCGCCAGACCGCGGCATCGAACGGCACCACGCGCTGCAACCGCGCGGACGCTTGCGTGAACATCCCCAGCGCGTCCGGCTCATCTGTTGCCTTCGACAACAGTGCTCGACGCTCGACGTCCGATCGACTCATCCGCTCTCCTTCGCCATCACCAGCATAGGACGCAGGGAAACCCCTCAAACGAGGGATGGGATGCGCGGCGCGCGCCCCACAGACTCCAGGTCATGACAAGTCTGGAGAACTTGATCGGCGACCAATTGCTGACACCGGGCAGCCCGGGTTGGACCACCGCGGTGACCGGTTTCAACACAGCCGCGGCCCATCGGCCCGATCTCGCCGTCGCTGCCGAGCAGCCTGACCACGTCGTACGAACGGTCCGGTATGCCGCGGAGCACAACCTCCCGGTGGCGGTGCAGGCGACCGGCCACGGCATCTCCGTACCGGCCGACGGAGGCATCCTGATCACGACGAGCAGGCTGTCGGGGGTCTCGGTCGACGCGCGGGCGGGAACCGCCACGGTGCAGGCAGGGGTCCGCTGGGATCAGGTGATCGCGGCGGCCGCGCCGTACGGGCTGGCGCCGTTGAACGGTTCGTCGCCGCTCGTCGGAGTGGTCGGCTACACCCTCGGCGGCGGCCTCGGGCCGATGGCGCGGCGGTTCGGGTACGCCGCCGACCACGTGCGATGGATCGACGTCGTCACCGCCGACGGGGTCCTGCGGCGGGCCGACGCGGTCGGGGAGCCTGAGCTGTTCTGGGCGCTGCGGGGCGGCAAGGGCAACTTCGGTGTTGTCACCGCGATGGAGTTCGACCTGATGCCGGTCCGCACCTTCTACGGCGGAGGGATGTACTTCCCAGCGGATTCGATCGAGGAAGTGCTCGACACCTGGCGGCAATGGACTGCGGAGATCCCCGAGTCCTTGACGACCTCGATCGCGCTCCTGCGGCTGCCCGACCTTCCGATGGTGCCCGAACCTCTTCGGGGACGAGTGACCGCGCATGTCCGGGTCACGTTCCTCGGCGTACCGGACGACGGGGAGCGGCTGCTGTCGCCGTTCCGCGGGCTAGGGCCCGTCCTCGACACGGTCGTGCAGCGTCCATACCCGGAAATCGGTGAGGTGCACCAGGACCCCGTCGACCCGATGCCGGTGCAGGAACGGTCGATCTTGCTCGACGGCTTCGACGAGCAGGCCGCGAAGGCGCTGCTCGAAGCCGCGGGCCCGGGCTCCGACTGCACGGCGTACGTCGTCGAGGTCCGGCACCTCGGCGGTGCAGCAGAGAGGATGCCCGTGACGCCCGGAGCGTTCGGCAACCGCGCTGCGCCGTACGTCCTGGCGACGATCTCGCCACCGGACGGCATGTCCGCGTCCGTGCTGGCAGCGCTCGAGCCCTGGGGCAACGGTCTGGCCTACATCAACTTTCTCAACGGTCCTGGTGCGGAGAAGGAGACCGCACGCGCGTTCGAGCCGGCTGTCTACGAGCGGCTGGTCGAACTCAAAGGGCGTTACGACCCCGCGAACCTCTTCCGCTTCAACCAGAACATCTCTCCGATCGGAGGCAGGGCGTCATGACTGCTGCTGCACGCTCCACCGGCCTTCGCCTCGGCAGCCTGTTCGGCCCGGCGATCTTCGGGGTGACCGCCGCGGGAGTGGCTCTGCCCGATGTGACGCGGGCGCTCGGCACGACACCGTCGACGGCGGCGTGGGTCCTGATCGCGCATGCTCTTGCCCTAGGCATCGGTACTGCGCTGTCCGGCCGGTTCGCCGACTCGCGCGGAGTCCGGTTGACCATGCTCGCCGGGGCCGGGATTCTCGTCGCCGGCGCGGTGATCTGTCTGTCGGCACAGGGGATCGCCGCGCTGGTGATCGGCCGGCTGGTGCTCGCCACCGGATCCGGAGCCATCTCCGCGTCCGCGTTGGCGTTGGCGTCGTCATCCTCGCCGGAGCAGCGACCGAAGGTGCTGGCGACGTTCGGCGCCACGATCGCGGTGTTCTCGGCCGGGGCCACTCTCGCCGGTGGTGCGGTGACGCAGTGGTTGACCTGGCGGCTCACGGTGGTACTACCTGTTCTTTCGGTGCTGGCCGTGCCCTTCGTACTCCGGGCTGCCAAGGACCGTCCGGGTTCGAACCGCCCGATCGACCTGACGGGGGCGGGCCTGCTCAGCCTCAGCGCTGCCTCGTTCGTCATCCTGATCCAGTCGTCGGCGCTGGATCTGTCCTGGAGCGCGGTCTCCGGTTTGGCGGCGGCTTTGGTGCTGAGTGCGGCGGGTCTGACACTGCGGGTTGCGCGGGTACCGGAAGGGTTCGTGCAACGCGGGCTTGTCACCGACGCCACCTTCCTCCGGGCGATGGTCACCGGAGCCGGTGTGTTCGCCGGGCTCTTCGGATCGATGTACGCCGTACCGCAGTTCCTCGTCCGTGAGCACGGCTGGTCGATTCTCGCGGTTGGTGTCTGGCTCCTGCCCGGGGCCGTGCTCGGTGGCGTCCTGTCCCGGGTGGCGAGCAGGCTGGCCGCGAGCGGTGGAGTCATGATCGCGGCGACGGCGTTCTCGTCGGCTGTGCTGCTCGGTCTCGCGGGGTCGACGGACAGTTCGGTCCTGGTGATTTGTGCTGTGTCGCTGGGATTCGCGGCCTTCGCCAGTACCCAGGTGGTCGCGACCGGACTGATGTCCGCGCGGATCCAGCCCGCCCGACGCGGAGGTGGGCTCGCCCTGCTGAATCTGACCTTCTTCGTCGGTGGCGGCGCCGGCTCGGCTCTCGCAGGGGCACTCACGAAGTCCTTCGGGCTGAGCACGGTGATCGCCTCGATCGCCGTCTTCCCATTATTGGGTGCCTTCGCCGCCCTCACGCTGCGCCGGCAGGGGCTCGCCGACGCATCTCATCCCTAGGCCGTGGAACGCCTCGGGGTCAGGGGCTGATCAAGCCTGTCCGACAGGCGATGACCACGAGTTGCGCACGATCGCAACGGGACCGGGCTCATCCCCCTCCTCGACGGCACGAGCTACTACTCCTTGCCCAGCCTGGCGACGCGGGGAACGCTCAAGGTGAACAACCGCACGTACCCGGTGACCGGTGAGTCGTGGATCACGGATCGCGAGTTTCCGTACGCCACGGTGCTCCACCCGGACGGGACCCACGAGGTCGTCGCAGTGAAATAACCGGATCTGCTGCAGCGTGACGCAGACCTCACGACCGAACGATCGACAACATGGAAAGCATATAATACGGTTTTCATATTATATCTTATGCGAATCCGGACCCTCCGGACGCGAAGGAGCAGTACTGTGAACACAACGTTGAACGTCGTCCTCTGGATCGCCCAAGGCTTCCTTGCCCTCTTCTTCTTCGCGGGCGGCGTCCCGAAGGTCGTGGGCCGCGGCATCGACCGGTGGACCGGATTCTCCGACCTGCCGCGTGCCCAGGTGATCCTCGTCGGCGTGACCGAGGTCCTCGCCGCCGCGGGGCTGGTGCTGCCCAAGGCGACCGGCGTACTGCCGTGGCTGACTCCGCTGGCGGCCATCGGGCTCGCCGTCATCGGCCTGATGGCCGCTGGATTCCACGTACGTTTCAACGAGCATCTCAACGTCCTCGAGACCTCACTCCTGGCTTCCATCGGTGGAGTGATCGCGATCGGCCGCTGGGATCTGGTCGACTCGAGCGCCGAGGTCGCGCCGTGGACGGTGGTCATCGCGCTCTGCCTGCTGGTCCCTGCAGCCGTCGTCAACGTAGTCATCCTCTACAAGGGCGGCGCTCAGCAGACCGCCTCGGCGCACAGCAGTTCCGGACAACCCATGGAAGCCCGGCAGCCCGTCGCCTGATACCTGGGCGTACTCGATCTGTCTATTCGCACGATGAACGACCGCGGGCGCCGCAGAGGTCGGCGGCGATACTGAATAATCGGACGCGTTCTGATTGCCGATGCTGTTGATCGTCCTGGTGATCGAGTGCGCGATGGTAGATCTGCCGCATGACGCGGTCGGCGGCGTCGGCCGAACCGAGCATGAGGTGGCAGAACAGTCGCAGCTGCGCGTGAAGCTCCTCGTTGTGCTGGGTGATGTTTTCTGGTTCGGACATGCCGTTGGCCGTGTCAGAATCCGAACAGTGGAAACAGCCCTGAGCCGTGGAACGCGACGATTCGGCAGGCGCCCTCGGTTGTGAGTGTCAGTACGTGCAGCGCATGTGGGTGGTGTGCGCCGTCGCGGCCGCGGGCGTACACCGCGAAGGCGGGTTGTCCGTTGGCGGAGGTGGGGACCAGTGCGGCCGGTCCGATCACTGGCATCTGTTTGGCCAGGAAGGCGAGGATGGCGTCGCGGCCTTCGAACCAGGTCGCGATCGGCGGCATTTCCCATCTGGCGTCCTCGGTCAATACCGCGACGAGTTGATCGACGTCGGCGGTTTCGAACGCGGTGACGTATCGGTCGAGCAGGGCCCGCTGTCGTGGCTCGTCGGGTTCGATCAGCTCGTCTTGGCTGAGCGGAACCTGGGCTCGGGCGCGCTGGAGCGCGCTGTTGACGGCCGCTGTCGTCATCTCCAGTAGTGGCGCCACCTCGGCCGTACGCCATTGCAGCACGTCGCGGAGAATCAGCACGGCTCGCTGTCGCGGCGGTAGCTGCTGGAGTGCTCCCACCAGCGCGAGCCGCATGGTCTGTCGTTCCACCACGACCGTCGCCGGATCGGCCGGAGTGGTGGTGAACAGGAAGTCGGGTATCGGCTGGAGCCACGGCACCTCCCGAGCTCGGGGGCCGAGCGCCGCATCCAGGTCTGTCTGGGGGGCGCCGAGATCCGCGGGTAGAGGCCTGCGCCTGATTTTCTCCAGCGCCTTGAAACACGCCCGGGTCGCGATACGGTACAGCCAGGTTCGCAGCGACGACCTTCCCTCGAACGCGTCGTACGCACGCCAGGCTTCGAGGTAGACGTCTTGCACCACCTCTTCGGCCTCGTCGACCGAGCCGAGCATGCGGTAGCAGTAGGCGAGCAGCTCGCGCCGGAACGGTTCGCTCAGCGTTCCGAAATCCTTGTCGCCGGCGGCCTCGGCATCAGTCATGGTGTGCATGATCCGCCGATTCGGTGGTGGCGGCGTGCGCGGCTCGCGCGAGATGGACGACCTGGGCCCGGTAGGTGTTGATCATCGTCATGTCCTTGCAGAAGGAATGCGGATCAGCGGACGGCGATGTCAGCCATGTCGATGGCGACGAAGACGATCTGGTCGTCGCCCATTGCGGCGTAGGCCCGTCGCGTGGCTGGGATGATGATGCCGTCGACGTCGCGGTAGTCGGCCGCATAGAGGTGTGATTCGGTTGTCGGATCGACGATGTCGATGGTGAAGTCGTGGCGGCGCAGCAACCCGTCCGAGCCGAAGCAGAACACCTGCGTACGGGTGTGGCTCTTGATGTGATCGGGGAACGTCACGCTCAATCGCCGCCAAGTTTCACCGTCGGCCTCAATCGGGGCGATCTCCTCGCAGACGAACCCCGGCCAGGTGAACAGGAACGGCGTATTCACGTACGTCCACAGCGCTTCCCCGGTGAAGTACGCCAGATGCAAGTCGTCCCATGGTGTGTGGAACTCGTGGTCGGCGAACGACCGCTCCGGGTCCTCGCGTGTGTCGACGACCGTGCCGTCGGATTGCTGCAGGACGACCTGTTCGGGCCGGAACAGTGACCGTCTGTCTTGAGCGAGGTAGTCCATGGTCAGCCGTTGCTGCGTGGTGTCGACCTCGAAGCGGACGTTGCTCATCGCGTCCGCTTTCCCCTTCATCTGCCAGAAGGCCCCACTGATGGCGGCCTTGATGTTGATGGTCTTGATCTGGTTCCACCGGTCCAGACCGCCGTGTGCGGCGATCGCGGTCGCGAGTAGATCGTTCATGGCTTGCTCCTTGAATTGAAGGGTGCCCCGGGCGCCGATGGGAGTGGCAGCCGGGGCGTGTTGTGATCAATCGACGATGATTCCGCCGGTCAGGTTGGCGACAGTTCCTGTCATCGCCGACGCTTGGTCGGAGGCGAGGAAGACCGCCACTGCGATGAGTTCGGCCAGTGCGGTGGGGCGCTTGCGGTGGGTCATCGAGGTGACCATGGCGGTGAACTGCTCTTGGGGGATGCCCATCGCGTCGGCGTGCAGCCCATAGACGACGTCGATGTTCGGTGTTTCGACCATGCCCGTGGTGCGCAGGCAGATCGAGCGGACACCGTGCTGGGCCCATTCGGCCGACAACGCGCGGTTGAGCGCCTCCATCGCGGCCCAGGCCACGCTCATGCCCCCGACCAGCGGCAGACTCACTCGGGCGGGTTCGGGCGTGTGCATCATGATCACTCCCGATCCTTGGGGGATCATGTGCCGCGCCGCCGACTTCGCAGTGATGAAGTGGGCCTGGGTGTACGTCGTGATCGGTCGCATGAAGTTGTCGACCGGTAGGTCGGTGAACGGGATGCCCTGCAGCCCCTGCTGAGGGATTCCGATCGCGTTGAACGACACGTCGATGCGACCTGCGTCGGCGATGACGGCGTCGAGGTGTTCGTTGACGGATTTCTCATCCAGGGCGTCGACCACAGCGGTTTCGGCGATTCCGCCCGCGGCGGCGATTTCCTTTGCGACGGCGTCGACACTGTCACGACTTCGCCCGGCCAGGAAGACCCGGGCACCTTCGTGGGCGAATCCGCGGGCGACCGCACCGCCGACCGCTCCGCCCGCGCCATAGATGACCACGTTCTTGTTTTCCAGCAACATATCCTTCTCTTTCTTGTTGTTCACGCGAGCGCGTGAAGTCCGTGGCCGGTGAGCTGGTATTCCCCGAACTCGTCCCGGTTGCCGGTGTCCCCGCACAATCGCGCGATCTCGGCGCCGACGATGGCGGGCGTGAGCAGCGGCTCAAGTGCTGCCGTGAACGTGGCGGTGTCGATTCCCTGGCGCTCGGCGTACGCGGCGACCCCGGCGGCGCCGAGTTCGGTGGCAGGTGTGAGTTGCGGCAGCACGGTGGCGAAGCGGATGCCCAGGCCGGCGCGGCGGGACTCGTCCGCGGCGTAGGAGGCCAGGAATCGGATCATCGCTTTCGCGCCCGCGTATCCGCCGCTCAGAGGTGAGCCGCGCAGTGCGGCACCGCTGGACATCGACACCACCAGGCTGCCGGGCGTCAGCGGGTGCCGCAGCGTCGCGCGGATCCAGTGGAATGCGTGTTGGGTGTCGACGTGCCAGTTCTGGCTGAACGATTCCCACGATTGTTCGTGCACAGGGACGGTGGCGGGTCTCGCGCCGGCGTTGAGCACGAGCAGTGTCGGTTGGTGTTGCTCGATCAGGGTGCGGGCGGTCTCCGCGTCGGTCGCGTCGGCGACCACCGGGACGAACGCCGCCCCCAATCGTCGGTGCACGTCCGCCAACGCGTCGGCGGTGCGCGCAACGCCGACGACCTGGTGACCTTGATCGATCAGCGCGGCGGCGATCGCCGATCCGAAGCCACGGCCCGCTCCGGTGACTATCGCCGTGGTCTGTGACTTGCGCGATGGGTTCATACCTATACAGAGGCGAGCTCACCACGAAACTCATCGCTGCGACCCAGTTCGGCTTGCCGCCGGTGAACCTGGACCGCGCGATCCGGCCGTATGAGCAGGTTCGAGATCGCCCGGCTCACCGCCCACCGTGACATGCAACGGGCAATCTGCTCCTGGCGGCACCGGGCCCTTCGAGCCGCCCAAGGGCAAGGCCAAGAAGGTGACAGGCGACGCGACCGACAATCGCGATCTGGGGGACGAGATCCGCGTGGATGTCAAGCAAGCAGTGGTGATCCTCGGTGGTGAGGTGTCCTCCTGACTGGTCAAGCGGGCTGCCGGTGACGATGCCTGGGATACCGCGGGTGTGGTGGACGTCAGCAACCAATTGCAGCCCCGTGCCGAAGCAGGCGACAGCAACTGAACACCTCCGGCGAGCAGCCGGACCGCCACACAGACGTGAGATGCAGCTGATGCCTTGCGTGCTCAGTGCATGTAGAGGCCGCCGTCTACGTTGAGGGTTTGGCCGGTTATGTAGGTGGATTGGTTGGAGAGTAGGTAGGCGATTGCGGATGCGACGTCGTGGGTTTCGCCGACGCGGTTGACGAGGAGGGTGTCGATCAGGTCCGCGCGTGTCTCGGGGGTTAGGGGGCCGCCCATGATGTCGGTGTTGATGGGGCCTGGGGCTATGGCGTTGACCGTGATTCCAAAGGGGCCCAGTTCTCGGGCTAGGGCTCGGGTTAGGCCTATTACGCCGGCCTTGGCGACCGAGTAGGGGGTTTTGCTGTAGGTGCCGCCGCCTCGTTGGGCTGAGGTGGAGGAGATGCTGACTATTCGGCCGTAGTTGTGGCGGACCATGGACTCGGCTACTCGGCGGGTTACGTAGTGGACGCCGTTCAGGTTGGTGTTGATGACTCGGTGCCACTCGTCGGAGGTCAGTTCCAGGTAGGGGACGGGGGAGCTGACGCCGGCGATGTTGGCCAGCGCCGCTAGCGGTGGGAGGGCGGCCTCTAGTTCGTCGATCGCTGTGCGGACCTGGGCTTCGTTCGAGACGTCGGCGGTGACGGCGTACGCCGTGACGTTGTGGTTCGCGGCGATCTCCTCGGCGAGTGCCTTGCCGCCGACAGCGTCGATGTCGAGGATGCCGATGTTCCAGCCCTGCGAGGCCAAGAGCAACGCGGTGGCTCGGCCGATGCCCCGCGGGGATGCCGCGCCGGTCACGACCGCGGTACGCGCGCCGGGTGCGTCCGCGGTGTGGTCGGCGGTGTGGTCGGCGGTCACTTGGCGGCTCCGTAGTCCTGGCCGGGCTTCCAGTCGCTGAAGGCGTAGTCGGCTTCGGAGACTTTGGCGCCGGCGGCCTTGGCCTTTGTCAGGGCCTGGGCACGGTCGGCCGACGTGGCGTCGCTCAGCTTCTTCAGTTCGGCCTTGAGGTCCTTGATCGATCCGCCCAGGTAGCCCTGGACGATGTTGCCGACGTGCGGGGTGACCGGCTTGCGCAGTGCGTCGACGCGCGCTATCGCGGGGTTCTTCACGATCGCCTGGGGCATCAGGAACACGTTTTTCTTGCAGTACTCGACGCCCTTCTTGTACGCGTCGACCACGTTCGACGACGCGACGAGGTCGAGGTTCAGCGGCGGTTGGTCCATCGCCTCGACCATTCCCTTCTGGTAGTCGTCGGACATGAAGGACGCGATCAGCTTCCCGGCGACGTCGGGATTCTTGCTGTCGGCGGAAACGAAGTACGTCGCAGCCGGCCGGCCGCGGTAGCACCACGGATTCATGCCGGAAGTCGGCACCAGAATCTGTCCGGACGCGAGCTTGTCGACGATCGTCGGTGCCAGCGCCTTCGATCCACCGGCACACCAGATGCCGTCGATGAACGTCCCGACCGCCCCGGACGCGTACCGGGTGCGAGCATCGACGACACCGAAATTGTTGGAGCCCGGCATGATCAACTTGTCGTCGTTCAGCTGCTTCAGGAACTCGATCACGCCCACGTAGGCGTCATGGTGATAGGCGTACTCGCCGGTGGTGAACTGCAGCCCTTGGTATCCGGGGAAGCCGGCAGCCTGCGCCATGTCGTCGACCTGGTCACGGATGCGCCCGCCGTCCGCACCGATCGCCAACGTGAGCGGCTGGATCCCGGCCGACTTGAGCTTCCCCAACGCATCCTTGAACGCGGCGTAGTCCGTGGGGACGTTGTTCGGGTCGAGTCCGGCCTTGGACCAGTGGTCCTTGTTCACCCACACCAGCGTCGAGCTCTGCCGGAAACTGAACATCGGGAAGCCGTACAGCTTGCCGTCCAGTTGGGTGATGCCCTCGGTGAACGCGTCCTTCGGAAGCTTGGCCTTGATGTCAGCCGGAATCGTCACCTCGTGTACCCATTTGCCACTCACCAGGGCAGGCAGCGGGAGCCCGATCACGTTCGAGTAGACGTCCGGCATCTTGTTGGCCTGATGCGCGAGCTGGAACGCCTGGGTCGCCTTGGACGCGTCGTAGTACGTATGGGCGACGTTGGTCTTCAAAGACGGCGATTGGGTCTTGGCCCAGTCGTCATTGAGGTGCTTGAACGAACTGAAGTGGTCCCACCAGTCCAGCGTTCCGGTGGCGCCTCCGCTCGTGCTCCCGGACTGAGAGCTCGAGCCGCTGCATCCGGTCGCGGCTCCGACGGCGGCGAATACTGATGCGCCGAGCAGACTGCGACGTGTCATCCCGGTCATTTCTACTCCTTAGGACTTGACTGCTCCGGAGATTCCCTCGACGAAGTAGCGCTGCAGGAAGATGAAGAGCACGACCACGGGGACGATCGAGATCACCCCGGCCGCGGCCATGCCGGACCAGTCGGTCGCGGTCTCGCCGACGAACGCCTGCATGCCGACGCTCACCGTCCGGAGATCCGGCCGGCTGAAGGTGAACACCAGCGGCAGGAAGAAGGCGTTCCAGGTCGTGATGAAGGTGAGGACCGCGACGGTCGCCGTGACCGGCATCGCCAGCGGCAGCATCACCGAGAAGAAGATACGGACGAAGCCGGCGCCGTCGACGACCGCGGCCTCCTCCAGTTCGCGGGGGATCTGCCGGAAATATCCGTAGTACAAGAGGATCGCCGACACGTACGCCCCGCCGCTGAGCGCCAGGATCATTCCACCCAGCGAGTCGATCAGGTGCAGCTGCATCGAGATCTTGACCACCGGGATGATCGTGTAGCCGGTGGGGACGAACAGCGTCGCGATCAGTACGCCGAGGAAGAGCTTGGACCCGCGGAATCGGTATCGGGCCAGGACATAGCCCGCAGTCGCGCAGCGGATGGTGACGATGACGACGGTGATGACTGTGGTGACCACGGTGTTGATCAGGTACCGGCCGAAGTGCGCGTCGTTCCAAGCCCGCGCATAGTTGTCCCAGACGAACTTCGAAGGCCACAGCTTCAGGCCGCCCGCGAACATCTCCATGTTGTCCTTGAGCGATGCCGACAGCATCCACAGGAACGGGAAGATCCAGAGCACCGCGATACCCACCAGGAAGAGCGCGGCGATCCACCAAGGCAGCCGGTGCAACAGCCGCCGTTGCCGATCCGTGCGTACGACGACTTGCGCTGTCATCGCTGGTCTCCTCTCAGCCGGCGACCGGCGTACACGCCCCACAACTGAAGGGCTCCGACGACGGCGACCAGCAGCCCGAAGATCACCGCAGCCGCGGAGGCGTGTCCGAGCTGCGGGATCGAGGCGGCGAAGGCCCAGCGGTAGATGTAGATCTCGATGATCTCGGTGTGGAAATACGGTCCACCGCCGGTCAGGGTGTACATCAGGTCGAAGTTGTGGAAGGTCTCTTCGACCGTCAGCACGGTGATGATGATCAGGAACGGCTTGAGCATCGGCAGCGTGATGTGCCGGAAGAGTTGCCCGGTCCCGGCGCCGTCGATCCGGGCGGCCTCGTACAACTCGTACGGGATGGTCTGCAGCGCCGCGAGCCAGTAGATCATCGTGACGCCGAAGAACTTCCACACGTACAGAACGGCTGCCGTCGGCAGGGCCAGGTGCTGGTCACCCAGGAAGTCGACGCCGCCGAACCCGAGCTTCGTCAACGCCGTGCTGACCGGTCCGCTGGCCGGATCCAGGATGAAGCGCATCACCACGCCGATGATCGCCGTCGTGGTCACCACCGGGATGAAGAACGCCGAACGCAGTAAGCCGATCAGCGGCAGCTTCGGCGAGTTGAGGACCATTGCCAGCAGCAACGTGAGCAGCACCCGCGCCGGCACCACCAGCAGCATGAAGAACAACGTGACCTTGAACGAGTTCCAGAACAGCGGATCGGCGAAGACTTCGCGGTAGTTGCTCAGGCCAACGAACTTCTGATCGGCGTCGAAACCGTTCCACTCGACCAGCGAGTACCAGTAGCTCGCGATGATCGGGTAGATGGTGTAAACGCCGTACAGCACGACGGTCGGCACCAGGAAGATCCAGATCCAGGTGGTCCTGAGTCGTACAGATCTGCCAGTCATGATCCGGCTACCTGATCTGGCTGAGCGCGAAGGTGCGGGGATCGTTGCCGATCCGGTGGCCGGCCTCCAGCGCGGTGATCGAGGCGACCTCGTCGTCGGTCAGTTCGAAGCCGCCGAGATCGAAGTTCGCGCGGATCCGTTCGGGAGAGACCGACTTGGGGATGACGAGATGTCCTTGTTGGAGGTGCCAACGGAGCACAATCTGGGCCGGCGTCACGTGATGAGCGCCGGCGATCGACGCCAGTACCGGAAGATCGAGATCGTGCCCCTGACCGAGCGGTGAGTACGCCGCGATCGCGATCGACCGCTCGCGGCACAGTTCGGTCAGGTCGCGCTGCTGATAGCTGGGATGCAGCTCGATCTGGTTGACCGCCGGAACGATCTCGCTCTCCTTGGCCAAGCGGTTCAGGTGTTCGGGCAGGAAGTTGGACACACCAATCGCGCGTACCCGCCCGTCGGCGTAGATCCGCTCCAGCGCACGCCAACTGTCGACATAGCGATCGGCAGTCGGGTGGGGCCAGTGCACGAGATACTGATCCGCGTAGTCCAGGCCGAGGCGCTGCAGCGTTTCGTCGTACGCCGTCAGTGCCGACTCGTAACCGTGCTCTCCGTTGCGCAACTTGGTGGTGACGAACAGTTCGTCGCGCGGAAGACCGCTGGCCCGTACGGCGGCACCCACACCGGCCTCGTTGTTGTACGCCGCCGCAGTGTCGATGTGGCGGTACCCGACCTCGATCGCCTGCTCGACCACGCGCTGGGTGTCGCCCGGCGGGACCTGGAAGACGCCGAAACCACGCTGGGGAACCTGTACGCCGTTGTTAAGTGTGATCATCGCGGTCAGCTGCTCGGTTCGAGGATCAACAACGATGCTGACGGCAACGGCAGTGAGATCTCCAAAGACACCTCGCCGTCGACCGTGAGGCTGCGTTCCGGTTCGAACTCCTCGAGACCCTGCCGGCTCTTGATCGTGGCCAACTGCTCGTCGGTCGGGTCCTGGGGCGAGCCGAGCCCTTGCCAGACGGTGAAGGCATTGCTGTGGTCGGCGTCGATGCGCAGATGCCGCAACCGGTACGATCCCGCAGCCAGATTGCGCAAGGTCAAGGTCACCGGTGTCAGGTCAGGGCTGGTCTGGTACTGGTCGTCGATGTGCCGCCAGACCAGTACGGCGACGCTCCCGTCCTCCGAACGCGAAGCCAGGGCGTCGACTTCCTCGGGCATGCTGCTGCCGTCGGTGCCTTCGAGTTCGCTGACCTGCCAGGCCGCGTCCGAGGTCGTGCGGAGACGGTCCTGCCCTAGCAGCGACAGCATCCGATAGGCGTTGAGGAACGGCTTCTCGACGCCGCCAGCGGTGAGGAAGGAGCGGGTGCCTTCGAAGTAGCGTTCGGCCTCGAAGTAGAAGCTCCACGAGGTGGCGTACGCGACCTGCGCCGGCTCAGTCGCGTTCAGATCGAGGATCTTCTTCATCAGCTTCGCCTGGAAGACCGGGTAGTACTCGGTGTTCTGGAAGCTGTAGTTGCGGTTGTCGTAGCGTCCGAAGTGCGCCGGCACCGCCGCGTCGCACTCGTCGACGATCACCGGTAGCTCGGCGTACGCCTCGTACGAACCGATCAGCCGGTTGAACTCGCGCAGGTCGTACAGCATCTTCGTCGACGACGGGCTGAGCTGCTCGGCCGCCGGCTCGGCGAACGGGCGGTAGTCGCGGGTCGGGAAGTGGCAGCCTTTGGTGTGGTACGAAATGAAGTCCAGCGGCTCGCCGCGCCGCGAGGTGTAGTCCAGGAAACCCTGCAGGAAGCTCAATCCGCCGCTGGTGACGGCCGGTCCGCCGACCTTCGCCTCGGGCAGCACGGCTCGGATCGCCTGGACCGTTGCGGTGTAGAGCTCGTTGTACTGATCGAGAGTGCCGCGCCAGTAGTCGATGTCCGGCTCGTTCCACAGCTCCCAGAGCCAGGTCTTCACCTCGGCCTCGCCGTAGCGATCGATGCAGTGCCGAACCGTGGCGCTGATCAGGCCCGCCCACTTCTCGTAGTCCTTGGGCGGATATCCCCAGGCGCCCGCCTCGTAGTTCGTGTAGGCCGTCGGGCTCGGTACGACGGTCAGCTCGGCGGCCTCGGGTGGCAACAGGTCGCGCGGGGTGAAGCCGAGCTCCACCAGCAGGTGGTGTCCGGCGCCGACAATCGCGTCGTACGCCTGATCCAGCAGGGTGAAGTCGTAGTACGGGTTGCCGTCGGCGTCCTCGTGGTAGACGTTGCCGGAGCTCCAGTGCGGGATGCCGAATCCGCTGCCGGAGCAGTACATGTAGTGCGGCCGGACGAAGTAGCCGGCGCCGGAGAAGTCGGCGAAGGTCTGCAGCAGGCGCTTTCCGGTGGGCATGTACGTCCAGTTGAACTCGTCGTACCCGAAGCTCTCCCAGATGCGCGCCAGCGGGCCCTCGATCTCCGCGGCGTCGACCTCGATCGTCGCCGCGGTGACGTGCGGAGCGTCGGGGTTCCGGGGAGCGGCGGGCGGGAAGGGGCCGAGTGCCCTGCGTCCGGTGTGAACCGCTGTGTCTGTGGTCATCGGCGTCGTGACCTCTCTCTGCCTGAGCGGGAGCTTCAGAGTCTGCTCGGCACTTCGTTTACTGTCAATGGGTAACTGTTTACAATCTACAGTGACGCTCGGGAGGGGTTAGAGTGCATCGGATACTGGCGGTAACTGGCTTGAGGAGGTGGTCGGCTTGATCCCCGACGATGTCGTGTCCCCGCTGCCGTCGCAGCGCGCTCTCGGTGATCTGGTGACCGACGTGCTCCGGGAAATGATCACGGGCGGCCGGTTCCAGCCGGGCCAGCATCTCAAGGAGACCGAGCTGGCCGAGGCGCTCAAGGTCAGCCGCGGGCCGATCCGGCAGGCGCTGGCCCGGCTCGAGGAAGAGGGGCACGTCGAGCTCCGGCGGCACCGCGGGGCGTTCGTCAGCACCTTGACCAGGACCGATGTCGAGGAGGTGCACACCCTTCGCGGCGCGATCGAACGACTGGCCGCCGGCCGTGCGTGCACACGGATGCAGGGCGCGGGCTTCGCCGAGATGGACGAGGTCCTGGAGCAGATGAAGAGCGTCGACACCAAGATCGATCCGGAGGACGCCGTACGGCTGGACCTCCAGTTCCACGACATCATCTACGCGTATTGCGACCACTCGCGCGTGCAGCGCGTCTGGGAATCCATCCGCGGGCAGGTGACCGTTTTCCTGCGCGCCCGGAACGCGAGTTTCCCGGATTTCCTGGAGGTCGGCTACAGCGAGCACAAGGAGCTGCGCGACGCGCTCGCTCTGGGGGATCCGCAAGCTGCGCAGGACGGAATCGACAAGCACATCCTCGGCGCGTACGAGCGACTGAAGCGACTCAACCTGCCTGACCGCTGACCTGCTCGAGTGTGGTTTGTGGAATGGTTGCAGGATGGTGGATCCACGGGCGCAGCGGACGATCGATGCGTTGCTGAGCGCTGCGGAAGAGCTCTTCGCGGCTCGGTCCGTCGCTGACGTCACGGTCGAAGAGATAGCGTCCACTGCTGGTGTCGCGGTCGGGTCGGTTTACAACCATTTCGGATCGAAGGCCGGGCTGTACGCCGCCCTGGTCGAGCGGGCCGTTGTCGTGGATCGGCAGTTCATGGATCTCGCGTACGTCGAGGGCCGCGGGCCGGTCGAGGAGTTGTACGCCGCGGCCGATGAGTATCTCGCGTTCTATCTGGCGAATCCGGAGTACTTCCGGATGCTGGCGTTTCCGGCGGAGCCGGGGAGTTACGCCGCGGGACAGGAACTCGCGGACCGGTTGGCGGACTCGGTGGACGAGCAGAACCGGCGGATGGTCGACGCGATCAAGCGCGGTATCAAGGCCGGCACGATCCGTAAGGTCAACGCGGCGGACATGGCAACGGTGCTGTGGTCCTCGTGGAACGGGATCATCAGCCTGGGCTGGCGGCAGGATCGCCTGCAACGTAACCCGAGACAGCTGAAGCGCCTGCTCCGCGCGGCGACGGACGCCTTCGCCCGCGGTCTGCTGGTCGAACGCGACTGAGATTGCGGCCGGCAACGGCCGGTGCTAGGGTCCGGACACTTCTTGCAATGATTACAAGAAGGAGGTCGCGGCGTGATGACGGACTCGCGCGATGCGCGGTTGGGTACGGCGTACGAGGTCGAGCTGCCGGCCGGGACGTTGCGGTACCACGCAGCCGGGGACGGTCCGCCGATCGTCTTTGTGCATGGGTATCTGGTGAACGCGAACCTGTGGCGGAAGGTCGTGCCGCTGTTGTCGGGGCAGTTCCGGTGCATCACGCCGGACTGGCCGTTGGGGTCTCATCTGGTGCCGATGCACCGCGACGCCGATCTGTCGCCGCCCGGAATCGCGACGTTGATCGCGGATTTCCTGGTCGCACTCGATCTGCGGGATGTGATCCTGTTCGGCAACGACTCGGGCGGCGCCTACAGTCAGCTCGCTGCGGCGACGTACCCGGAGCGCATCGGAAGGCTGGTGCTGGCCTCGTGCGAGACGCCGGACTGCACGTGGCCGCCGACGCCGGGCGGCTTTCCGCTGCTCAAGCGGACGGCGGTGCATCCGTTGACGTACCGCGCGCTGTATCAGGTGCTGCGATGGCCGCGGAGTTGGCGATGGCGGAACACATACGGCTGGCTGGCCAAGTATCCGATCGACGAGGTCACGATGCGCAGCTACATCGATCCGGTGCTGAACGATTCGGCGATTCGGTACGACGGGCGGAAGGCGATCGGGTCGGTCGACGAGCGGTACAGCCGGGCTGCCGCCGCTACGCTCGTCGAGGAGTTCGGTAAGCCGGTCGACTTCCTCTGGGCTGGGGAGGATCACGTGTTCCCGACGGCGCACGCGACGGCGTACGCCGAGCGGCTCGGGACCCGGGTGCAACTGATCCCGGACTCCTTCACGTACGTCGCCGAGGATCAGCCTGAGCTTGTCGCGCGGGAAGGGTTGGCGCGATGGCAGCGATAGGTTCGCCGGACTGGGTGGCTGAGACCAACGGTGCGCTGGGGTTGCGAGATCAGGTGCGGTTCGTCGCTCAGGCGATCGTTCGGGAGCTTGCGCCGCGGCGTGGGGGTGGAGCAGTGCTCGCGGCCGATCGAACTCCGCCGAGCACTGCTATCGCGCAGCACGTCACCGACTTCGCTCGAACCGTCCTGCCTGCGCCCTTGCTGCACCACAGCATGCGCTCGTGGCTGTGGGCGTGCATGCTGGCCGACCTCGATCGGATCGAGTACGACGATGAGCGCCTGTACGTCGCTGCGCTGTTGCATGATGTCGCGCTTTCCGACTCGCATCGTCCCGGTCCGGTGGCTGCTTGCTTCGCCGTACATGGGGCGACGGTCGCGCGTGATGTCGTGATCGGGGCGGGTGGAGGTGCTGCGTTCGCTGACGATGTGGCTGATGCGATCGCGGCGCACTTCAATGTCGCCGTACCGCTGTCGTGGGGTGCCGAGGCGCACCTGCTGCACGCGGGCACGCATCTTGATGTGGTCGGGTTGCGGCGGTTGGAGATCGCCCGGAGCAGCGTCGACGAGGTTCACGCGCGAGAGCCTCGGGCTGGGTTCGCCGGCCATTTCCTCGCTGCGATGCGTGAGGAGGGGCGGCTTCGGAAGTCGTCCCGAGCCGGGTTGCTGTGGCGCCTCGGGATGGAGCGCTCGGTCCGCCGGGCCGAGCGGGCAGTTGCATGCGAGGACCAGCCGTAACCGGGAGGAGGGGTGGAGTCTTCGTCGGCTCGGTGTGCGACCATCGGCTGATGGAGGTCTTGCGTGTCGAGGAGTTGGCGGCCGTTCACCTGGAGTTGGCTGGGGAGAGTGACAGCGGACGTAGTGCGACGACGTTGTACACCCGGCCAGGGGCCCGGTTGCGGCAGACGTTGATCGCGCTGGATGCCGGTCAGACTCTTGGCGAACATCAGAGCCCCGGTGACGCATCGCTGATGTGCCTGCAAGGGGACGTCGTCCTGCGGGCAGGTGACGCCGAGGTCGAACTGCGGGCGGGAGATCTCGTGGCGGTACCTCCACAGCGCCACGACGTACACGCTCGTACTGCGTCTGTTCTGCTGTTGTCAGTTGCGCTGCACTGAGGGCTTCGCGGACCGGTCAGGACACCGAATCGATGCGGTGTTCGGTGGCGGCGAAGGTGAAGGTGTCGCCGGGGTGGAGGTCCTTGAGGGCAGCGTAGAGGGGTGCGTCGGTCGTCATGCCTTCGTACGTGACGCCGTCGCACTCGAACGGTGAGCTGACCACGCCGACGACATAGTGGTTGTCGTCGAGTACGACGATCGCACCCGGCCGGATCTCGCTGGTCGGGGCGAAGTCGATGCTCTCGGCCTGCGCCACGGTGCTGTGCTGACGTTCCGCGACGTCCTCGTAGAGTCCGCCCAGGTCGCCGGCTTCGTCGGACTGCGACTGGTCGTCGACGGAGAACGAGGAGTCGGGGTCGAGTCTGGCCGCCGAGTCCTCGCGGCCCACGGCGGCGTCGGTCGCGCGGAGGTGTGCCTCGAGATGCGCGACCAGAGCCTCCTTGACCCGCAGTTTCGCCTTGCCGTCCATCGCGCACCCTCTCCTTGCCGTCGCGAGCTCGTACCGCACCAAGTGTCTCGCACGACATCACGTCTGCTGGGTGACGGAAAGTTCCGGAACCAGTTCCGGAACCGGCAGGGGGTGTTGGCGGGCGGATTCCGACCTTAGAGTCAGCGTTCCTGTAAGGGCTTTCCCAGGTGGTTGGAGGGTTTGTGAGGCGGACTCTTGGGCTGGCGGTCGTGGTCGGCGTAGTGGCGGCCGGGCTGGCGGCGGGTGGCGGACCTGCGGTGGCGCAGCACGGGGCGGTGGTCAGTGGGTCGTACTCGAGCGGCGCGGCACACGTCTGGCAGCCGTTGCCGACGACGTACGTCGGGAATGACGCCGGTCCTGCGGACGCGACGGTCGTGATCGATCCGAGTGTGAGCAGGCAGAAGTACACCGGCGTGGGTTTCTCCCTGGACGAGACGAGCGTGTCGAACCTGTGGAAGCTGACGCCGCAGGAGCGGGAGCGCGCGGTCCGGCTGCTCGTGGATCCGAAGACCGGCGCCGGGTTCGACCGGTTCCGGTTGACGATCGGGAGCCCGGACCTGATCGAGCATCTGCCGTTCTGGTCGTACGACGAGCTGCCGGCCGTTGTCACCGAGGATCGGAACCTGAAGTATTTCTCGATCAAGCGGGACGTGGACGCACACATCGTCGACACGGTGAAACTGATCCAGAAGTACAACCCGCGGGCCACGTTCTTCGCGTCGGCGTGGAGTGCGCCGGCGTGGATGAAGACCAACAACCGGTTCACCGGAGAGGTCGCGCTGAAGCCGGGCAGTACGACGTCGTACTACCAGGTCGGCAAGCTGCGCGACGACTGCATCGACGTGTTCGCGCAGTACTACGTGAAGTACCTGCAGGCGTACGCGCAGCGCGGCATCAAGGTCGACGCGCTGACGCTGCTCAACGAGCCGGGGATCGACGTGGTGTACCCGGCGATGGACATCAGTGTCGAGCAGCAGCAGAAGCTCGCCGTCGCGATCAAACGCGAGGTGCGGCGCGCCGGGCTCCGCACGCAGCTCTACGTGCACGATTTCAACTTCTGGGACTGGCGCGACCCGAACAGCACGGAAACCAAGAACTACTACCGGATCTTCAACGATCCGGAAACCCGGAAAGCGTCGGACGCGATCGCCTTCCACCCGTACTGGGGCGACCCGACGGTGATGCGCGACGCGTACGAGGAGTTCGGAAAACCCGTGCACATGACGGAAACGAGCGACCTGAATCCGGAAACGATTCTGAACTATTTCCGCCTCGACGCGTCGTCGTACGTCCTGTGGGCGCAGACCACCGACCAGGACGGCGGCACGCTGCACTGGACGCCGGCGCGCGACAACAACATCGACTGGGAAGAGGTCGGCCGGACGACGAAGTGGCCGAACCGGCTCGTGAAGGTCGACACGAAGACGAAAACGTTCTCCGTGCGGGACGAGCTGTACGCGATGGGGCAGTTCGCGAGGTACCTCGGGCCGGAGCACACCCGGGTCGAATCGAGCGCCACCGCGAACGGCATCAGCAACGTGGTGTTCAAGGACCGCGGGGACAACTTCGTCGCGATCGTGGGGAACGCCAACGCTGCGCCGAGCACGGTCCGCGTCACGCTGGCGGGCAAGTCGTTCACCGTGACGGTGCCGGCCAACGCGTACGCGACGTACCGGTGGCACGGCGATGTCCCGTCGTCGCACCACAACCGGGCGCCGCAGTTCACCGACGTTCCGAACGTCACCGCCGACCAGTACCAGACCACGCAGCTCCAGTTGCAGGCGACCGATCGCGACCAGGATCGGCTCGCCTACTACGCGACGGATCTGCCGACCGGGGTCAGCCTCGACGCGAGCACCGGTCTGGTGCGCATCCACCCGACCGTCGCCGGCGAGCAGGATCTGAAGTTCCGCGTGACGGACGGCGTGGCGCATGACGAGGTCACGGTGCACCTCACCGTGAACCCACGCGGCGCGCCGGTGGGTGAGAAGGTCGAAGCGGAGTCGTACGTCGCTCAGCACGGCTGGACCGATGGCGGCGCCAACTTCGTCGAGAGCAACCCGGCCGTGAGCGGCGGCAAGAACGTCGGCTGGACTGCGGCCGGCAAGTGGTTGCAGTACCGGGTCGACATCGCGCAGGCGGGCATGTACGACCTCGAGTTCCGGGTCGCGAACGGGACGGGCGCTGTTGCTGCGGACGCGATATCCGTGCGCGACGCGGCCGGGACTGTGCTGGCGAAGGTCTCGGTCCCGGACACCGGGGGATGGGCCAGTTATCAGTCCGTTCAGACGCAGGTGACCCTGCCGGCTGGGGATCAGGTGATCACCGTGTACTGCGAGACGGGCGGCTTCAACCTGGACTACCTGCGTCTGGCAGGCTGACAGCGCGACACCTCGCCGTCGCGCAAACGATTGCACAACCCGCCGGAAACGTGTCACCCTTGGTGCCCAGAATCGCTGCACATTGCATCGTGAGGAGCGCCAGGGTGACACGTATCGCCTTTCTGCATACCGGGGCCGTGGTCATTCCGACGTTCGCGGCGCTTGCTGCCGAGCATCTGCCTGGCGTGGAGGTGCAGAACCTGCTCGACGACAAGATCGTCGCCGATCTGGGTCGGGGTGCTGCGGCTGAGCAGGTCGCCCAGCGGCTCGCTGACCTTGGTGATGCCGCGGTTGCGGCCGGCGCGGAGGCGGTGATGTTCACCTGTTCGTCGATCTCGCAGTACGCCGGTCCGCTTGCCGATCGTCTTGGCGTTCCGGTGTATCGCGTCGACGAGGCAATGGCGGACGAGGCCGTTCGTGCTGGTGACCGCGTGAGTGTGATCGCGACGCTTCCCACGACCGTGCAGCCGACGGCAACACTTCTGCGTGAGCGGGCCGAGTTCCAAGGACGCGACGTCGAGATCGACGAGGTCGTCGTACCGGGTGCGTTCGAGGCGGCCGTCGCGGGAGATCGCGGTCGTCACGACTCGCTGGTGGCGGAGGCGATCAAGGCGGCGTCCGGAGACGTGGTCGTCCTCGCGCAGGCGTCGATGGCCTCGGCGGCCGAAGGGCTCGACCTCGCCGTCCCGGTCCTCACCAGCCCCGAACGCGGCATCCGCCGCCTGGCCGAACAGCTCAAGTAAGCCGCCGTCCGGCCGTGGGGCTCAACTAGCCGCAGCTCAGTCGGCGGGGCGGGATCGCTTGCGGCCGCCGATTGTGCGGTCGAGGACGCCGTAGCCGGCCAGGCCCAGCACCGAGACGGCCACCAGGAACAGCACGACCGCGACCGTGATGTTCGCCGGCCGCGCGATCAGCCCGGCGACGGCCAGGACCACGCCGATCACTGCGAACGAAACAACCAGTCGTCGGCTCATCGGCTCGTACATCACGACGCCGATGCTATCCGGCGCACAGCTCCGCGAGTCACCCCATGCACTGGCGCATGGCCGGCGCGCAACCCAGACTGGCGGCATGGGTGGGGGAATGGTGGCGATGCTGTTCTCGGACATCGAAGGGTCGACGCTGCTGCTGCACCGGTTGGGAGACCGGTATCTGGAGGCGCTGGAAGATCATCGGCGGATCCTGCGCGCGGTCTGGACGGCGTACGGCGGGACCGAGATGGGGACCGAGGGCGACAGCTTCTTCGTCGTGTTCGGGACGGCCGACGCGGCGGTCCGGGCAGCCGTCGACGGGCAGCGGCGACTGGAAGAGCATCGGTGGCCCGACGACGAGCAGTTGCGGGTGCGGATGGGGATTCATACCGGTACGCCGGGTGTGTACGACGGCGACTACTGGGGCATGGACGTCCATCTCGCTGCACGGATCGGGGCCGCCGCACACGGCGGGCAGATCGTGGTCTCCGCCATCACCGGTGAGCTGACGCAACTGCCCGACGGGGTCACCCTGCGCGATCTCGGCACGCACCACCTCAAGGACATCCCGGAGCCCGAGCACCTGCTCCAAGTCACCGTCGACGGGCTAAAGGCCGAGTTCCCGCCACCACGCACTCTCGGTACGTCGAGCAGCCTGCCGGCACCTGCGACACCGCTACTAGGGCGCGAACAGGATCTCGACCGCGTCACCGGTCTGCTCGACCGCCCCGACGTACGCCTCGTCACCCTGACCGGACCGGGCGGGTCGGGCAAGACCCGCCTGGCGATCGGCGTCGCCGCGGAGTCGACCACGAAGTTCCCGGGCGGGGTGTACTTCGTTCCGCTCGCGGCGGTCACGTCCGCGCGGGTGCTGTGGACGACGATCGCCGAAGTCCTCGACATCCCGCCGCGGGAGCGCGGCCGGATCGTCGCCTACCTCGCGCAGCGGACCCTGCTGCTCGTCCTCGACAACCTCGAGCAGCTCCCCGACGCCGGCAAGGTTGTCGCCGAGATCATCGAAGGCGCGCCGCACGTCAAGCTGGTCGCCACCTCCAGACGAGCGCTCGGCCTCACCGGCGAGCACCTGCACCCGGTGCTACCACTCACAGATGCCGCCGTAGAACTTTTCGTGCAGCGCGCCCAGGCCGTCCGGCCGACGTTCACGCTGACCGACGAGAACTCGGCCGACGTGGTCGCGATCTGCCGCCGGCTCGACGGGCTCCCGCTCGCGATCGAGCTGTGCGCGCCGCGGGTGCGGCTGCTCAGCGTCAAGGAGTTGCTCTCCCGGATCGATCAGGCCCTCGACATCGCGTCCACGAGTACGGTGACCCCGGAACGTCAGCGGACGCTGCGGGACACGATCGCCTGGTCGTACGAACTGCTCGGCCCCGAACACCGCCGTACCTTCCGTTGCCTCGCCGTCTTCGCCGGCGGCGCCGACCTGGCCGCGGTCGAGAAGGTTGCTACCGGCATCGATCCGGTCGACGCCCTTGCCGAGCTGCACGACGCCAACCTGATCACGCTGTCCGACGGACCGAACGGCACCCGCGTCCGGATGCTGGAGACCATCCGCCGGTACGCCGCCGACGAGCTGCAGCCGACCGCCGAAGCCGAGGCGGTCCACCGCGAACACGCGACGTACTACGCCGACCTCGCCGACCACCTCGAGGCGATCAAGAAGACGATGTCCGATCCGCCTGTCGAGCGGGCCGAGGCTGACCTCGACAACTTCCGCGCCGCGCTGACCTGGGCGACCGAAAACGACGTCAGGACAGGTCTGCGCCTGTGCTCGGCGCTCGGCTGGGTCTGGCTGTTCGGCGGCTACATCGCCGAGAGCCGTGCCTGGCACGAGCAGGTGATCGCGGCCGCCGGTACGACGTCGTCGCCGGAACTGGCCGCCTGCCTGCGCGGGTTGAGCAACCTCCTGCTCATGCAGGGCGAGACGGACCGCGCCGACCACCTGACAACCCGCAGCCTGGAGATCGCCCGGGAGCTGGACGACCCGGCCGGTATCGCGTTCGGAATGACCGTGCTCGGGTCGGTGCAACGTCAGCAGGGCGATCTCGACGCTGCGCGGGCGACGCTCACCGAGGCGGTCGAACGACTCCGCACCCTCGACGACGACTGGCGCCTGGCGCGGGCGCTCAGCCACCTCGGCGGCATCGAGGAGGATCTCGGGAACCTGGAGCATGCCGAGGACCTGCTTCGCGAGTCCCTCACGATCACCGAGTCGATCGGGGACGCCCACGAGATCGCAGCACAGGGACAGAACCTCGCGTATCTGCTGATCCTCGCGGGCCGGCTCGACGAGGCCGCCGAGCTCGCCCGCGGGCTGCTGCCGACCGTGCTGGCGCTCGGCAGCCCGAGTCTCACGATGGCGTTCTCGAACACCGTCATGAACCTGCTGATCCGGCGCGGCGACCCGGTCGGCGCCGCACGCCTGTTCGGCGCGGAGGAGGCGATGGGCGAACGGCTCGAGATCCCCAACCCGTACCTGGAGGAAGAACTCGCGGAAGCCCTCGAACTCGTCGGCGACACGCTGTCCCGCGAGGCCTGGGAACGTCACCGTCACACGGGCCGCACCGAACGCGTCGAGGAGCTCCTCGACCGATTGTCACTCTGAACGTATCCAATGGGTGTTTCAAGTGGTTGACCATGGACGGGGCCAACTACATACTGCTTGCACCGCCGTCGGCGGGCTGTGGGGGCAGCTGGGGTGTTCATGGGGACATGGGGGGCAAGTTATGCAGGTTTTGAGGTTGATTCGTGCTGCGCTGATCACGGGGATCGTCGGGGGGACGCTCGCCGTCCCGGTGGCGGCCTCGGCCGAGGATCTGCCGAGCACCAGTGTTGCGGTCAGTTCGGTCATGCCCAGTCCTGGGGAGACGATCACGGCGACCCAGACGGTCACCAACATCGGGGGCTTCACGCTCGTCAACGCCCAGGCGGCGATGTACGCCTTGGACCAGTCGCTGACAGACTGGTTCCAGCTGGTCAGCTGTAGTGGGGCGACGACGAACTGCTTCGTCGCCGACGGGCAGAACTTCCGGGCCGCGCTCGGCGATCTTCCGGCGGGCGAGAGCCGGACCGTGGTCTGGACGCTGCGGGTGCGGGACGACACGAGGACCGATCCGTTCAGAATGCGCATCCAGCTCCGGGCCGACAACTATGCGTTCGACATCCTGGACGGCCCGAGAGTCGACATCGTGCCCGGCGCGGCCGACATCGCGGTGACGCTGAACGCCTCGGTGCGGTCCGGGCTGGTGCCCCGGATCACGTACACGGTCACGATCAAGAACAACGGGCCGGGCGCCGCGACCGGTGTGCGTGTGCTCGGCACCGTCCCGAGCAACCTCACGTACGCCGCCGGCGGGACCTGCACACGGGTGGGGACGACCCGGACCGCGAACTGCGATGTCGCGTCGCTGGACAGTGGCGCGAGCACGACCCGGACGTTCGCGGGTGATGCCGGTGTGCTGACGATCGGCACGCTGCAGGCGACGGCCGCGCGTACGGCGAGTTCGCCGGACGATCCGGTGGCGACGAACGACAAGGCGACGCGGACCTGCACAGCGCTCACCGGGCTGATCGTGCGCTGCTGACAAGTCACTGAAGTACCTACGACGGCCGGCGGCCGCGGGCTCAAGTCCCGCGGCCGCCGGTTTTTGTGTGTCGGCGCCTTGCATCGAGGGGCTGGTCAGGTTTACGGTCCGGGTTAACGTTTAAGTGAGTGTTAGTGAGCACTTCTTCGAAACTTGGAGCAACTATGATCAGTCGGCGACGGTTCCTGCAGGTGACCGGTGCGGCGATTGCCACCTCCACGCTGGCGGCCTGCGGCGACGGCGGGGCGGCAGGAGGAGGCGCCAAGGCGTCGGGCGACCTCAAGCTGCCGACGTACAAACCGTTCGAGGGTCTGCACCCGGACTTCCCGGGGGCCGAGTCCGGCCTCGAGCCCGGGTTCCTGAGGTTCCCGGCGGACGCGGTGGCGAGCGTGAAGGCGCCGCCGCTGAAGAGTGCGGTGACCGCGCTGACCGAGACGTTCGCGACGCCTCCGCCGCCGATGGGCAGCAACCCGATGTGGCAGGCGCTGAACTCCGCGCTCGGCGGTGAGCTCCGGCTGACCATCGGCACCGATCCGGGCTACCCGGAGAAGTTCGCGACGCTGCTGGCCAGCGACTCGCTGCCGGACCTGATGTGGCTGCCGCCGAACCAGGGCATCCCGAACATCGGCCCGATGCTCGAGGCGAAGTTCCAGGACCTCACCAAGTACCTGTCCGGCGACGCCGTCCTGGAGTACCCGAACCTGGCCGCGCTGAAGCCGGCCTCCTGGCGGACCGCCGTGGTGAACGGGAAGATCTGGGGCGCCCCGATCCCGTCGACGCCGTTCGGCCAGGTGATGATGGGCAACCCGAAGACCTGGGCGAAGGTCGGCGGCCTGCAGTGCACCACCGCGGACGAGTTCTTCGCCAAGTGCAAGGAGCTGACCAACGGCACGAACTACGCGCTCGAGCCGGCGATCATCAACATGCTGCACATGTTCGGCGAGTGGTTCGGCGCCCCGAACGCCTGGCGCGTGAACCAGGACCGGTCGCTGACGCACCTGTACGAGACCGACAACTACAAGGCCGCTGTCGAGTACGCCGCCAAGCTCTGGGCGGCCAAGGTGTTCTACCCGGACCTCAACCTGGCCGACGCGACGCCGAAGACCGTGAACGGCCAGATCGCCGCGCAGGTCGTGGTCGGTCCGCGGGCGACCGCCGATTTCCGGAACCTGGACCCGACGCTGTTCGTGGACACGATGATCCCGTTCGGCCACGACGGCAAGGCGAAGCCGGTCTACGACATGGGCTACGGCACGGTCGGGTTCACGCCGTTCAAGAAGACCGACGAGGGCCGGATCCGCGAGCTGCTCGCGCTGATGGACTATCTGTCGGCGCCGTTCGGCACCAAGGAGTACCTGGTCAAGAACTTCGGCGTGGAGGGGCAGCAGTACCAGCTGGACGCGAACAAGAACCCCGTGCTGACGAAGGCCGGTCAGCAGCAGGCGCCCGGTCTGGTCAGTGCGCTGCAGATCATGAACTCCCCGGAGAGCGTGATCTTCAACCCGGCGTACCCGGACGACACCAAGAAGATCTACGCGACCGAGCAGCAGCTGCTGAAGTTCGCGATGCGGAACCCGACGGCCGGCACGTACTCCGACACGTCGAGCAAGGTCGGCCCGAAGCTGACCGCGGCGTTCCGGGACACGATCGTCGACATCGTCACCGGCCGGCAGAAGCTCGACGCGTACGACGAGGCGCTCAAGCGCTGGAAGTCCGGCGGCGGTGACAAGATGCGTGACGAGTTCGCGGCCGTGCTCCCGGCGAGCGTTCCGGTCACCGGGTCCTGATCGATGCTGAAGGCGAACTCGGACAAGCGGCGGGCCAAGAACGGCCTGCCGCTGAAGGCGAAGTGGCGCCGGGACTGGCAGATGGTCCTGCTGATGATTCCCGGCGTCGTCTTCCTGCTGGTGTTCTTCTACCTGCCGGTGATCGGCAACGTGGTCGCGTTCCAGGACTTCCAGCCGTACCTCGGCATCATGCACAGCGAGTGGAACGGTCTGCAGAACTTCGTCAACCTGTACGCCAACCCCGACTTCTGGGACGCGTTGCGGAACACGTTGCTGCTGGCCGCAGTCCAGTTGCTGCTGTTCTTCCCGGTGCCGATCGGGCTGGCACTGATCGTCGACTCGCTGGTCAGCAACCGCTTCCGGCGCTGGTTCCAGACGATCGCGTACCTGCCGCACTTCCTGTCCTGGGTGCTGGTCGTGACGCTGTTCCAGCAGTCGCTCGGCGGAGCGGGGTTCGTCAACAACCTGCTCCGGCAGGCGGGACTGGACCCGATCCCGTTCATGACGAATCCGGACACCTTCCCGCTGCTCGTCGTCGCGCAGCTGATCTGGAAGGACGCCGGCTGGGCGATGATCATCTTCCTCGCGGCGCTGACCACCGTGGACGTCTCGCTCTACGAGGCGGCCGCGGCGGACGGCGCCGGGCGCTGGCGGCGGCTGTGGCACATCACGCTGCCGGCGCTGCGGACGGTCATCGTGCTGCTGCTGATCCTGCGGATCGGCGACATCCTCAGCGTCGGGTTCGAGCAGTTCATCCTGCAACGCGACTCGGTCGGTCCAGGTGCTGCCGAAGTACTGGACACGTTCACGTACTACGCCGGCGTGGTCGGCGGGGACTGGAGCAGCGGGGCCGCAGCCGGCCTCGCCAAGGGCGTGTTCGGTGCGTTGCTGCTGTGGGGTGCCAACTCACTCGCTCACCGGCTCGGCGAGCCGGGAATCTTCCAGAGGCGCACATGAGACCTGTGTGGAAAGAGAATCCGTCACCGGGCTACCAGGCGATCAAGGCGGTGATCCTGGGTGGGTTCGCGCTGGTGATCGTCGTACCGATCCTGGTCGTGATCTCGACGTCGCTGGCCAGTGACAAGGACATCATCGACGCGGGCGGGTATGTGCTGTGGCCGTCGCATCCGACGGTGAAGGCGTACCAGACGCTGTTCGGCGGCGGCCTGATGGGCCGGGCGATCCTGGTCAGCGTGTTCGTGACGATCGTCGGTACGGCGATTGCGCTGGCGGTCACCATCGCGCTCGCGTACGCGACGTCGCGACCGGTGCTGTTCGGGCGGCCGGTGCTGTTGATGGTGTTGTTCACGTTGCTGTTCGCGCCGGGCATCATCCCGATGTTCCTGGTGGTGAAGCAGCTCGGGCTGCTCGACAGCCTGTGGTCGCTGATCCTGCCCGGCGCGTTGGGGGCCTTCAACTTCGTCGTACTGCGCACGTTCTTCATGAACGTGCCGGGCGAGTTGCTGGAGAGCGCCCGGATCGACGGCGCGAGCGACTTCACCATCCTGCGGCGGATCATCATGCCGCTGTCGAAGGCGGTGATCGCGGTCGTCGGGCTGTTCTACGCGGTCGGCTTCTGGAACGCGTTCTTCAACGCGCTGCTGTACCTGAACGACACGTCGAAGTGGCCGGTCCAGGTGATCCTGCGGACCTACGTCCTGCAGGGCAAGTCGCTGTCCGCCGACCAGCTCGGCGTCCACCCGCCGCCGCAACCCCAGTCCCTGCAGATGGCGGTCGTGGTGGTCGCCCTGGTGCCGATCGCCATGGTGTACCCGTTCCTCCAACGGCACTTCACCAAAGGCGTTATTACCGGTGCGGTCAAAGGCTGATCTGCAAGAATCGATATATGTCCTCACCTTTGGCTGAGCGGCCGACGCTGCGGATGGTGGCGAAGGAGGCCGGTGTCTCGGTCGCGACCGTGTCCTACGTGCTGTCCGGACGGCACCGCAGTCACACGATCAAGGACTCGACCGCGGACCGGGTCCGCGAGGCCGCGTCGCGCCTGGGGTACCGGCGCAACGACGCGGCCCGCGCGATCCGGACCGGCAAGTCCGATCTCGTCCTGCTGTCGCTGAACGTCCTCGCGGACCCGTGGTCGCAGGCCGTTGCGGCCACGGTCAGTACGGCGGTGTCGCCGCTCGGGAAGACCGCGCTGATCGTCGCGGACGGCGACTGGCGGACCGTGCTGTCCAACCGGACACCGGACGTGATCTTCATCGACAGCATCAAGCCGGACCCGGAGCAGATCGCCGAGCTCGAGGCGTTCGCGGCGCAGGGCGTGCAGATCGTGGCGTTCAGCGAAACCCTGGAACCGCAGGGGTTCGACGTGATCCGGTCCGGCGCCGAGCCGCGTTGCCACCTCGCGGTGGAGCACCTGCTGGAGCACCACGACCGGGTCGGCGCGCTCACCTCGCGGACCACCGGGTTCGCGCGCTTCGATGCGTACGTCAACACGCTGCGCGCGGCCGGCAAGCCGATCAGCAGCGACGACATCGAGGTCTTCGAGCAGCATCCGGAGGGTGCGTACCGGGCCGCGATGGCGCTGCTGTCCAAGCCCGATCGGCCGACCGGGCTCTACTGCACCACCGATTTCGCCGCGATCGCCGCCGTCCGGGCGGCGCACCGGCTGCGCATCGACGTACCGGGGGATCTGGCGATCGTGGGTGTCGGGAACACGCCCGAGGGCGAGCACCTGGACCCGTCGCTGTCGACCGTCGGACCGGTCGGGTTCAACGAGGCGCTCGCCCGGATCATCGTGAGCAGACTGACCGACCGGGAGGGCGCACCCGGCGAAGTGTTCGATTTCCCCTGGCAACTCATCGTCCGGGAGTCTTCTTGAGTCAACGCCCGGTGACCGCGATCCTCAACCGCACCGGGGAACGCGTTGCACGCGCCGCCGTCTGACGACTGGGAGCCGGTCGACATCGGCGAGTCCGACACGTCCGTCTATCGCCGAGGTAACACCTTCGCCAAGTGCTGTGGCCCGTCCGGCATCGCCGAGCTGACAGCCGAACGCGACCGCATCACCTGGCTCGCTTCAACGGGCTTCCCCGGCGCGACGGTGGTGGACTGGCTCGAGCCGACCTCGCCCCAGCCTGACGGTCTCGGGTCGTCCTCGGGTGGGGCATGTCTGGTGACCTCTGCGGTGCCGGGGGTTCCCGGCGACACCCTTCCGCCGGCGTCGCACGATCGTGCCATGCGGCGGCTCGGGGCGACTCTTCGTGAGCTGCATTCGCTGACCGACTGCCCGTTCGAGCGGCCGCTGGCGGAGGTGATCGCGAGGGCGACCGACGTCGTACGGCGTGATGCCGTGAACCCGGCGTACCTCACCGACGAATGGCGGCGCCTGCGGCCGTCGGAGCTGCTCGCCCAAGTGGTTGCTGAGCGCCCCTATATCGAGAGCGTCCTGGAGCCGGTCGTCTGTCACGGCGACGCCTGCCTGCCGAACATCTTCTTCGACCCCGAGACCCTCGAAGTCACCGGCCTCATCGACCTCGGACGGCTCGGAGTCGCCGACCGGTACTCCGACCTCGCCCTCACCACGATCCAGCTCCACGACGAGTGGTCCGCCGACCCGGCGCCGTTCCTCGAGGCGTACGGCGTACCGGACCCGGACGCGCGCCGCCTGTACTTCTTCCGTCTCCTCGACCCGCTCACCTGGGGATGAACATGAGAGTCGAACTCGTTGCCTTCGTCGTGTCCCGCGAGCACGCCTTCGAAGGACGCCCGCAGGACGGCCCGCGCCCCGACCCCGAACGGGTCGCGCGCACCGAGATCGAGGTCCGCGCCGATCTCGGCATCGTCGGCGACCGCTACTACGCCCAGGCAATCCACAAGAACGCGGCCGTGACGCTCATCGACGCCGCCTCCCTCGACGAGGTCGAGTGCGTCCTCAACCTGGACGCACCCCTCGACCCGCACCTCACCCGGCGCAACATCACCCTGCGTGGCTTCCCGATCGACGAACTCGCCGCCCACCGCACCGCGGACGGCACCCGCGTACCCGGCCGTCGCTTCACGCTGGGCTCGATCACCTTCCAGGCGAACCGCCCGGCCAACCCGTGCGCGTGGATGGACGAGGTCCTCGCACCCGGCGCGATGAAGGCGCTGCGCGGCCACGGCGGCATCCGCGCAACCCCACTCACCTCCGGCACCCTCCGCCTCGGCCCAACAGACCTCACCGTCCTGGACTGAGAGGCTTTCGCTCGACTTTTGGTCACGCGGCTTACCGTCGGAGTGTGAGGCTGGTGGGTGTGCTCGTCGCGCTGGCGGCGCTGGCCGGATGCAGCGACACGGCTCCGGCCAATGACTCGGTCCTGCCAACCAACCGAACCACCCCGACCACCAGCCCAAACCCACCCACAGAACCCGCCACGACACCCTCGCCCACGCGCACCACGCCCCGCCCGACCCCCACTGTGTCCGGCCCGGTGAGCATGTCGATCCCCGCGATCGGCGTACGGAACCTGCGGGTCGTCGGGTACACCGGCACCGCGGACGACCGGCCAGGCACCCGGATCCAGAACCGCGGTGTCGCCGCCAGCCCACGCGGCCGCGCCGGCGGCGTCGGACCTGGCGAGATCGGGAACTTCATCGTGACCGGCCACCGCGTCAGCCACGGACGACCGCTGGAGCGGGCGCCGGAGCTACAGAACGGCGACCACGTCGTCATCACTGCAGGCGGAACGGTGTACGACTACGTCATCACCCGGACGATGACGATCTCGTTCCGCCGGCCCGTCGAGAAGGCTCAACAGAATGCCGCCGTACCGGGCAACCCCGGCGCGGAACCGACGAAAGCGATGCTCACGATCTCCACCTGCGCCACTCCCGAGGACCACGCAGCAGGCAACTACTGGCACGACGAACTGGGCAACCCCGAACACCGCATCAACAAAATAGGCACCCTGGTCGCCACCCGCTGATCGTTCAGTGGGTCGGCTGCAGGTCGCGGATCAGCGTCGTGGGCTTGCCGGCGAGCGCGGCCGGGAGGAGCTTGCGGAGAACCGGCAGGCGGAGGAACCGAAGCAGCACGCGACGCGCGACCAACTCGAACCGGGACTGCGGCAGGAACCACCGCGCGGTGGATCGCGCGACCTTCTGCTTCTCCTCGACGACAGGTCGCCAGACGCGTTCGTACTCAGCCAATCCGTCCTCGATCGACGACGAGCTCACCAGCTTCTCCGCGAGCAAGAACGCCCCGGCGACCCCGAGCGACGCGCCCTGCCCGGCCAGCAGCGACACCGCCCCACAAGCGTCACCGACCAATGCGACCCGCCCCGAACTCCACCGGGGCATCACGATCTGCGCGACCTGGTCGTAGTAGATCTGGTCGTCGTCCGGGCACAACTCCAGCGCCCGCGGCACCACCCAGCCGAGATCGCCGTACGCCGACCTGATCGCCTCCCGGGTGTCGGCCGGCGTCACAGGATCCGCGGTACGGTGCACCGCGAACGACGCCACTCGCCCGTCCCGCAGCGCGTAGAACCCGAACTGGCTGCCCATCGTGTCCGTCAGACAGAACCGCCCGCCCACCTCGGCGTGGATCTCCGGCGCGTCGAAGCTGTAGGCCGCGGTGTGAAAACCGAGGAACCGCAGGTACGTCGACTCCGGCCCGAACACGAGCCGGCGTACGGCGGAATGGATGCCGTCGGCACCGATCAACAGCTCGCCGTCGAGCGTCGACCCGTCGGCGAGCTCGACCCGTAGGCCGTCTGAACGCGGCGTGACGCCCGTGAGCGTGGCGCCGTACCGCAGGTTCACGTCGCCCGGCAGGTGTTCGCGCAGGACCTGTTCGAGATCCGGTCGCATCATGCTGAGCACGTCGCCTTCGGCGAACTGCAGGATGTTGATGCCCGCCTGCCGGCGGCCGTCCTCGTCGACCAGGACCGCTTCTTCGACGTGGTACGCGACCTCTTGCATCGCGGGCAACAGTCCCATCGCGCACATCGCGTCGTATCCCGGGCCGAAGAAGTCGATCATGTAGCCCTGCGGGCGGGGACCGGGACTGCGTTCAAGGACGGTGACGTCCTGGCCGAGCGCCGACAAGCGGTTCGCCAGCGCAAGTCCGGCGATCCCGGCTCCACAGATGATCGCGTGCATGTCAACTCACCAGCCTTCGCAGAACGGTAGTCAGGGCTGGGGATTCCGGCCCGAGGGTCCGATGCAGGAGCAGGCCGTCGATGGTCGCCGCGAGGACGGCGGCGGTCGCGGCCGGCTCGACGACCTGGTGGATCGTGAGCCAGTCGGCCAGGCGGGTCCGGAAGTCCGTCACCAGGCCGGCGATCTGCGTGTGCAGACGCTCGTCGCGGGTCGCGGCCAGGTAGGTCTCGGTGAAGAGCAGCGACATCGGGTCGGTCCCGTCGTACTGCTCGATCGAGGCCAGCAGCGCGTCGATCGCGACGGCCGGTGTGGTCGCGGACGTGAAGAGTTCGTCGGTCGTAGTGAGCACCTGCCGCATGGCGCTGATCGCGGCCTCGGTCAGCACGTCCTGCACGGACGAGAAGTGGTAGTGCACGACGCTCGGGGTGACACCGGCGCGCTCGGCCAGGATCCGCGTGCTCACCGCCGACCAGCCGCGCTCGGGGATCAGCTCAGCCGCAGCAGCCAACAGCCGCTGCCGCACCTCCTGACCTTGTTTCGCCGTCGGCGCCATCGCATTCCTCCAGGGCGATCGTCCTGTACGATCGTCCTGATCGTAGAACATGCCGCAGTGGGAGGGCAAGCAGGCCCGGAGCTACTTGCGGCCGAACTTCCACCATTTCGGCTTGTTCATCTTGATCTCGTCGGCGGTCATCGGGGGCGGGACCGGGGGACGGGACTCCTCGGTGAGGAAGTTGCCGGATTCGGTGTCGTACGGCGTGACGCCGAGGCGGCGGCTGATCTCCATCACGATCGGGATCGACCGCGGGCCGTCGTTCAGGTAGAAGGTGATGTCGCGGACCTCGACGCCCTTGCCGATCGTCATCTCGACGTCGTACTCCGGACTTCGCAGCGCCAGCCAGGACGGTTTGCTCGTGTCGACGTCCGGCACCACTTCCCGGACCTTGGCCACCACGTCGGTCGCCAGACCGACCGCCGGCGGCTCGTAGTCGACCGGAATGTCGTCGAGGCGCCGTACGCCTCCTGGCCCGCGCATCGCATACACAGCCCAACTCATGCCCCCAGCATGCCAGGCGGCTCAGCGCTTGCGGGCGGCGAGCCACAGGGTAGTGGGAGTAAAACGGGATGTGCCTGGAATTTTCGTTCAGCACAGTGGGGGAATGACTCAACTTGATCCGGTGATTCGCTCTTTCTATCGGGACCGGTACGTCGAGGACGATCGGCTGGTCGTCCGCGGGCACGGCCGGCTCGAGTTCCTGCGTACCCAGGAGTTGCTGCGGCGGTGGCTCCCGCCCGCGTCCGTCGTACTGGATGTCGGTGGCGCGACCGGCGTCCACGCGCGATGGCTTGCGGCGGACGGGCATCAGGTCACCCTGGTCGACCCGGTTCCGGAGCATGTGAAGCAGGCGGCGACGATCGGGACCTTCGCGGCAGAGGAGGGCGATGCGCGGGCACTCCGGCAGGGGGATGCGAGCGTGGACGTGACGCTCCTCCTCGGTCCGCTCTACCATCTGGTCGACGCGGCGGATCGTGCGCGGGCGTTGGCGGAAGCGGTACGGGTGACGCGTCCCGGTGGGGTAGTCGTCGCCGCGGGCATCAATCGGTACGGCGGCCTGCTCGAGGCCGGCAGCAACGGCACCCTCACCGAGGAGCGACTGTCCCTGTTCCTCGACGCCTTCGCGTCCGGCAGCATCGACGGCACCAACGGCTTCACCGTCGCCTACTTCCACCACGCCGAAGAACTCGCCACCGAGCTCACCACAGCCGGCCTCACCGACGTAGAAGTCCTCGGCATAGAAGGCCCCGCCAGCAACATCCTCGAGAACGCTGCCCCGGACGCCATCGAAACCCTGCTCCCCGCCGCCGTCCTCCTCGCCCGCCAGGTCGAATCCGACCCCAAACTCCAAGCCGCCAGCCCCCACTTCCTCGCCCACGGCCGCGTATCCGACTGAATGCGGTCCGTAGTCGTCAAGCGGTGCGTGGTCGCGGAATGGTGTCAATAGGTGCAATGCGGTTCTCGGGATGGCGGTCCAGGCCGTAATATCGTGCGGCGGCCGGCACTGGGGGTGTTCCGGCCCTTCTGATGCATCGGGTGGGACCGGCGGACGGCCGGTAACTGGGGAGAAGCGGGAAGTTATGGCGGACAAGCCGGCACCCAAGCCTGGGCACTTCCTGCCAGGCGGCGACGGGGACCAGATCGCGGGCGACGACCGGAAACCGGGGGTTTCCGCACCGTCGACGGCCTCGTCGAACGCACCCTCGGGGGCGCCGTTGGCGGCACCCACGCCGCGGCTCGGCGGGGAAGCGCCGCCGACGCCGCCGCAGTTGAGCGGGTCCCGGATCGACTCCCGTCGTACGACGCTTTCCGGCAGCCGGCTCGGTCCGCCGCCGGCCGACGACCGCGCCGCCGCGGCGTCCCGGGAGGTGTTCCACCCGCAGCCGGTGCCGTTCGTCCCGAAGCAGCGGTCCAAGGGGCTGATCGCGCTGATGGTCGTCGCGGTGCTGGTGTTCCTCGGCGGCGGCGCGACGTTCGCGGTCAAGGTGCTCTCCTCGCCCAGCTTCAACCTCCCGAACCCGAACGGCACGCCGTCCGCGAAGTCGAGCGGCGCGCCGACGACCAAGGGCCCGATCGGCAAGGGGACGCCGGACACCGACATCGTCGGCAAGAACCCGATCTACGCCGCCGGGGCGCTGGCCGTGGCGAAGTGCCCGGAACCCGCGTTCCGGCCGACGTCCATGGAAAACGTCCGCTCGTACTACCAGGCGCTGACCGCGTGTATGGACAAGGCCTGGGAGCCGATCGTCACCAAGGCCGGGTTCGAGTTCCGGTCGCCGAACCTGGTCATCTTCTCCGACGGTGACGAGACCGCCTGCGGCGTCCAGCACGACCTCGCCCTGTACTGCCAGGACGAGCACGGTGGCAGCGCGACCATGCCGTGGCAGGAGCTCGTCGAGGAGTATCCGAAGAACAAGGCCGAGGTACGCGCCGAGATGGCCCAGTCCTTCGGCTTCGTGTACGGCGTACACCTGCAGAACCTGACCGGGATGGCCGAGGCCTCCGACAACCTCGCCGACACCGCGGCGAGCAAGGCCGCGCAACTGGAGATGAACCGGCGTGCCGCGCTCCAGGCGTACTGCTTCGGCGCGGTGTTCTTCGGCGCGGCCAGAACGAGCTTCCCGTTGCGCGGCGAACTGCTGAGGCAATGGAACGGACTCATCCAGCGGCGCGGCGACGAGAACACCAAGGACAAAGTCCGCGACCACGGTTCCAGCAAGAGCCTTGCGCTGTGGATGAACCAGGGCCTGGCGACAACCAACCCCGGGTCCTGCAACACTTTCGTCGCAGCATCCGCCAAGGTCAGCTGAGCGAGATAGGAACGATCGATGCCTGACTCCGAGGAAGGTGTGCCGGGGCCCGGGCACTTCGCGTCCGGTGAACCGGCAGCCGGCACACGCCCGCTGACCCTGAAGAGCACGCAGCCGGGTGGCCTCGGTCGAGCCCGCTCGGTGTCGCTCGACGACACCCCGGTACGTCGTAAGGCACGTCCGCTGCCGACAGAACCGGGTACGACGAGTGAGTACAGCGGCCCGCCCGCCGCGCCGCGGACCGGCGTACCGCTCACGCCGCTGACCGGCACCCGCCGCGTCGGCGGCCCCCGCCCGACCGGCTGGCACTCGAACCCGTCCCGCTCCGGCGCCCAGTTCACCACCGAACCACCACCGGCCGCCCCGCCGCGACAGTACTCTCGGCCGGTCATCGTCGGCTTGTCGATCCTGGTCATCCTGATGCTCACCGGCGCCACCATCGCCGGCTTCCGCCTCGTCGACTCCTACGGCAACGTGGAAAATCCCCTCGCCCAACCCTCGGTGCGAAAGTCCCAGGCCCCACTCCCCATCCCACCGAACCCGACGGTCACCGTCACCAAACAGGGCGTTCCGGACGTGGTCCGGCTGCAGCAGAACAAGATCTACACCGCCGGCAAGGTCGGCGCCGTGAGCTGCAAGGAGCCGGCGCTCAAGCCGGACTCCCAGTCGGCGATCCTGCGGTACTACAGGGCTCTCGCACCCTGCCTGGACAAGGCTTGGGCGCCGGTGCTGCAAAAGTCCGGCTACCCGTTCCGTCCGCCGAAGGTGGTGCTGCAGACCAGCCAGAACACCTCGGCGAGCTGCACCGGCGAGGAGGACGTCGCGTTCTACTGCCCGGCTGACGAGACCATCTACGTCAGCTGGAAGGAAGACGCCAAGTTCTACAAGACGGATCCGCTCGCGGCGCGAGTGTGGATGATGGACACGATGGCGCACGAGTACGGCCACCACGTGCAGAAACTCACCGAGATGCTCACCGCCGCCGGATCCCGCGAGGGTTGGGCGAAGACGAAGGCGGAGGAACTCGAGTGGAGCCGGCGTACCGAGCTGCAGGCGAGCTGCTTCGGCGCGGCCTTCCTCGGCGCGAACAAGAAGGCTCTCGGCCTCTCCGGCCGCAAGCTGAAGCTCTGGGAATGGGAGACCCAGCACAGCGGCGACGAGTACAACCCGAAGAAGATCCGCGACCACGGCTCCCGCAAGAACTACTGGCTCTGGTCCGAACCCGCCTTCAAATCCGCCGACCCCAAGGTCTGCAACACCTTCACCGCCCCCGCCGCCAAGGTGAGCTGAGCGTGCGCCGAGCGGCTTTGGTTGGGGTCGTCGGGCTGCTTGTGGCGATTGCCGGTGGATGCGAGCGGACGGATGGCGCGCTCCCGGACCCGGTGACACCCGGCACCAGTACGACGCCGAGTCCGACACCGAGCCCGAGTGCGACACCGACGACTAGTCCGACACCGAGGACGAGTCCGACTCCGAGTCCGAAAGCGAGTCCTAAGCCCAAGGCTGTGCCGGGCAAGCCGGCGGCTACTCCGACGTACAGCCCACGGGGGCAGAAGTACCTGGTGCGCAACAGGATCTACTCGGCGGGACAGGTTCCGGCGGTGGCGTGCGTAGTGCCAGACGTCGTGCTGCGATCGCAGAAGGCCGTGCAGCGGTACTTGAACGCGTTCCAGGACTGTCTGCAGCGAGCGTGGAAGCCAGTGGTAGTGCGTGCGGGCGTCAGGTTCCGGCCGTCGGCCGTGTACGCCGTCCGCCAGGGATCGAAGACGGCTTGCGGCACCTTCGCCGAGAAGGACCACGCCTACTACTGCCCCGCGGATTCAGGGATCTACTTCGACTGGGAGGAGCTCGGCCAGTGGGAGGACTACGGCCACGTGGCGGCGCAGGTGTACACCCTGGTCACGATGGCGCACGAGTTCGGGCACCACGTGCAGGAACTCGTCGGGATCTCGACGTATTACGACGATCGATGGGGCGAGGTCGCCGGATCGGCTCACCTCGAGCCGATGCGTCGCCACGAACTGCAGGCGTCCTGCTTCGGCTCCGCCTTCCTCGGCGCTAATCAGACCCCCCTCGACCTGTACGGCGCCAGGTACGAGGCGTACCTGTCGGAGGCGTCGTACGGTGACCACCCGCCGGCGACCGCGCGGGATCACGGATCGCCCCAAAGCAATACCGAGTGGGCGGCGGCCGCTTTCACCGCCATGTCGCCGGCCGCCTGCAACACGTGGGTCGCCCCCGCGGGCTGGGTGAGCTGAGATGCGTCGTACGGCACGTGTGGTGGCAGTGTTCGTCGCCGTGGTGTTGGCCGGTGGCTGCACTCGAGAGGTTGCCGCGCCGGAGGTGACTCCGACCGCGACTCCGACTGCGACCACGGCTCCGGTACAAGCGCCGGTGGGGAAGGCGGTGCAGGCACCGGAGCCGATCAAGGACGAGTTCCTGCTGTACAACCCGCTGTACAGGGCAGGTCAGATCGCAGCTGTCAGTTGCTCGCTGCCGACAGCGAAGCTGGCGAACAAGCAGGCGATGATCCGCTACGCGAACGCCTTTGTGGCCTGCCTGGACAGGGCTTGGGCGCCGGTGATCACCCGCGCGGGATTCGACTTCGTCCGGCCGTCCGCCGTGTACTCGTCGCCGGCGGGAACGAAGACGGACTGCGCAGTGATGGACAAGGAGTACTACGGTCTCTACTGCTCCTCCAACCACGGCATCTACTTCAACTGGCCGGAGTACATCGTCGAGGGAGCGTCCCAGGAAGACACCCGAGCGTCGGTGCAGTGGCTGATCGCACACGAGTACGGCCACCATGTGCAGGAAGTGACGGGCATCCTCGACCAGTACCACGAGCGCTACTCCTCGGCTCGGGATGCAGCGCAGGAGCAGGTAGAGGAGCACCGCAGCGAGATGCAGGCGCACTGCTTCGCGGCGGCGTTCTTCGGGGCCAACCGGGAGACGTTCCGGATCCACGGGGAACGTCTCGATCACTACGGGCATCCCGGGTACGACCGTCGTGCCGCCGACTCGATCAACTTCGACAGGTGGTTACGGCAGGCGTTCAAGGCGAAGGGCCCGAGCGGTTGCAAAACCTGGGCGGCGCCGGCGGGCAGTGTTACCGGAGTTTGAGTTTGAAGCCTTCGTGGGTGTTGGCGAAGCCCAGGTTTGTGTAGAAGCGGTGGGCGTTGGTGCGGGATTTGTCCGACGTGAGCTGGACGAGGCTGCAGCCGCGGGTGCGGGATTCTTCGACGGCCCATTGGACGAGCATGGTGCCGAGGCCGGAGCCGCGGGCGGGAGCGGCGACGCGCACGGCCTCGATCAGGCCGCGGGTGGAGCCGCGGCGCGACAGGCCGGGGATGATCGTCAGCTGGAGCGTGCCGATCACCTCGCCGTTGCGGTCAGCAACCATCAGCAGTTGGTTGGAGTCGGCATCGATCTGCTCGAACGCCGCCAGGTACGGCGTCAGGTCGTCGAGCGACTCGCGGGTGGCGCCGAGCTGGTCGTCGGCGATCATCGCGACGATCGCGGCGACGTCGGAAGCGGTGGCGCGGCGGATGACGACATCGTTCATAGGTACAGGATCGCAAACGCCTGAAGCGGTTCAGTCGGCAGGGTAAGCACCGAAGTACCGCCATGGTGATTGCCTTACGCAAACACTTTTCCTTGCCCGGCGCGCCTGGAACGTTGTTTGCCCAAGGCATCGAAGGGTACGAGTGATACTGGACACCACTGCATCCGCCCGTGCCGGGGTTGGGGCAGTTGTGCGCCGACAGCGGATGCGGGCCAGTCCGGAAGGAACATCCGATGTCAGCGTTAGCAATCGACTTCACCCAGCCGTTCGAGGATGCGTTCAGCAAACTGCTGTCGTTCATCCCGAACCTGCTGGGCGGCCTGGTCATCCTGGTCGTCGGCTACTTCGTGGCCAAGATCCTCGGCAATCTCGTCGGCAAGCTGCTCGGCCGCGTCGGCTTCGACGGCTGGATGGAACGGGCCGGCGTCTCCGGTGTGCTGCAACGGTCGGGCACGGGGCTGACCGCTTCGGCGATGCTGGGCAAGGTCGTGTTCTGGTTCGTCTTCCTGATCAGCTTCACGATGTTCGCCTCCGCACTCGGCGTGCCGGAGATCTCGAACTTCATGAGCGACATGCTCGGCTACATCCCGCGGATCTTCGCGGCGATCGTGATCGTCTGCCTGGCGGCGTTGTTCGCCAACTTCCTGGCCGCGGTCATCCGCGGTGCGACCGGTAACGAGACCCTGGCCAAGGTGGCCCGGTACGCCGTCCTCGTGTACGCCGCGTTCGCCGCGCTGACCCAGCTCGGTGTCGCGGTCCAGCTCACCGGCAACACGCTGCTGATCGTCCTCGCGGGCGCCGCGCTTGCTCTCGGTCTCGCTTTCGGTCTCGGGGGCCGCGAGATGGCCGGCCGCGCACTGAACAACCTGTTCGACAAGGACAAGATGGTCAAGCCGGCCGCGCAGAACGGGATGGACGGTACGACGGCGTACCCGCAGCAGGGCGACTACCAGGGCCAGGGGAACTACCAGGGCCAGGGCAACTACGAGGGCGGCTACCAGCAGCCCGCCCAGCCCGCCCAGCCCGCCCAGCCCGCCCAGCCCGAGCAGCATCCGGCCGCCCACAGCTCCGGCAACTGGTCCAACGGCACCCCGTCGAACGGCACCTGGCAGCAGGGCCAGTAATCAAGGAGTTCACACCGAGGCAGTTCTCCTCACGCGGGCGGCAATCCAACCGGGTTGCCGCCCGTCCCTGTGAGCGAAGGTGGTCGCTGCGTGTGATTCGCAGCTCGACAGGATGTGTCAGGTGGCCGGGTAGTGCACCTGAGCGTGAATACGTCCGCGTGTACAGCGTCTCGCCGGTGCTCTACCTGTCGAGCTGCCGATCGCCGAGCCGAACCCTCGGTGGGACGACGCGTCACCAGTTGCGGGGCACTTGCTCCCCGCGAACCCCTCGTAGGTCGCACCTGTCAGCTGTTGTCGGGGCCGGCTTTGCGGACCTCTTCTACCTTTGTCATGGCTTCGCGGAGGTCGGCCAGCCAGGTTTCGCTGTGCTGGGCGACGAGTTTGACGCACCAGCCGAGGGCGTCGCTGCGGGAGCGGGCCACGCCGGCGTCGACGAGGGTGTCGAGGACCTGGCGTTCGGGCTGGCGGAGGCGGGTCATCACCGGCGCGGACAGCGAGGTGAAGACGGTGCGGGTCTCGCCGCAGCGCAGACCCCACGCGACCTTCCGCCGGGTGGCGTGCTCGAGTTCGCGGGCGATCTCGATCCGGCGCTCGCGGGTGTCCTCGCGGAACTGCTTGATCCGGCCTTCCTCGGCGGCGGAGCGCTCGGCCGCGCTCACGTCCTTGTTCTGCTCGGGTGCGGGGATCCGGCCGACGATCAGGATCTCGTCCCGGTCGATCTCGAGTTCGATCTCACCCTCGAACCAGTCGCCCGGCAACCGTCCGGTCAGCCAGCCCCGCACCTTCTCCTGCTCGGTCTGTGTACTCATGTAATCATGATTACACCCAAGCAGATCGAGCTCAAGTCATCACCAGTAGGTCACTGTGTACGCCGCGTGCGCGTCCCCGTCCGACAGTGCGACATGCGAGATGCCGATCCGCAGCATCCGCCCGGTGGCGTCGTTCTTGTACGTCGCGTACGTCGTACCCGCCGCACCCTCGGCCGAGATCCGTCGCCAGTGCGATCCGCCCGTCGCGGAGATGTTGTGCAGTTGCCCGACGACCTTCGGCGTCGCGTAGTAGGCGGTCCACTTCGCGTCGCCGCGCCCCCAGGCCCGGATGAGGTTGTCCGACCATTGGACTGCGTTCCAGGCCTTCGGCTCGCCGGCGAACTTGGCGGTGTACGCGGCATGCCAGCCGTCCGCGGCGCGCAGACCGACGTTCTGTACGCCGATCGTGAGGTCCCCGCCGCGGGCGTCGTCGTGGTACGTCACGTAGATCGTGCCCGCGGCGCCTTCGGTGGAGACGCGCCGCCAGTGGATCCCGCCGCGCGTCGTCTGTGCGTAAAGGGTGCGTGCTGCCGCTGTGGAGGCGTAGCAGTTGGTCGCCGCGGTGTCGCCGCGACCCCAGGCGCGAACGAGCCGGTCGGCGTACGACACCGCCGAGATGCTCTTGACGGACTGCAGTTGGCTGCAGTTGGTGGTGGTGCCGGCGTTCGCCGGCGCGGCGCCGGTGAGAAGCAGCGGTGCGGTGACCGCGAGTGCTGTCGTGCTACCTAGACCAATGATCCTGCGAATCATCATCGACCTCCCGAGTGGATGTGGTCCTACTGGTGGGACGCCACACCGCACTCGGGAGTTTGCATCGGATTCGAATGAAACAGGCCTGCAACATCAAGCAGCCGGCGGTGGCGCGAACGCCGCACGTAACCGTTCCTGAGCGCTCGTTCCGGCGGCCGTGTGGTCAAGACCGAGCAGGGCTGCACCGACCACCGGCGGTACGTCGACCACGCGCGGAATCGCCTTCGGGGCAACGTCGGCGAGCAGCTTCGTGACCCGGTCGAGAAGAATCGAGTGGCCTGCCGTCAGCACGCCGCCGCCGAGGACCACGGTGACCCGCTCGCCGAGCAGGTCGAGCCGCCGCAACGCGCTCGACGCCATCGCGACGATCTCCTCGGCCTGCTGTTGAATGATGCCTAGGGCAACAACATCGCCATCGGCCGCGACCTGGAACAGCACCGGCGCGGCCTCCAACTGCCGCTCGGCCGGCAGCTCACCGAAGTGGAACGCCTCGATCACCGCGGTCAGGGACTCCATCCCGTAGTGCATCGGCAATGCGGTGAGCAGTGCGGTGGCGGGTCCGCGACCGTCGTCGGCCCGGGACGCCGACCAGAACGCCTCCTCGGCCAGCTGTGCTCCGCCACCCCAGTCGCCGGTCAGCTTGCCCAGGGCTGGGAACCGCGCGGTCCGCCCGTCCGGCAGCATTCCGGAGCAGTTGATGCCCGCGCCGCAGACAACCGCGACACCACGCGGCTCGTCCACCCCGGAGCGCAGCAGCGCGAAGGTGTCGTTGGTGACGTACACCGACTCGGCCCAGCCGCGGTCCTCGAAGACAGCGGTCAGTCGCTCGACCTCTATCGGCAGGTCGGCGTTGGCCAGGCACGCCGAGATCTGTTGCACCAACGGTACGTCGCCGACGCGCAGGCCGGCCGCGGCCGCCGCAGCCCGGACCAGTGGCTGCAGTCCGTCCACAGCGGCCGCGGCGCCGATCCGCTGCGGTTCGAACCCGCCGCCACGCGCCGTACCGAGTACTGCCCCGTCAGCTGCGACGAGAGCGACGTCGGTCTTGCTGTTGCCGGCGTCGAAGGCGAGAACACCGCCTGGGACTAGCGCGCCCACGGGAGGTAGTCCTTGTTGTGCGCCAGCAGTTTGTCCGTGAGCTCCTGTGCGATGGAGATCTGCCCGACCAGTGGATGCGCCAGCAGAGCTTGGAACACTCGCTCCGATCCGCCCTTCACGGCAGCCTCCAGCGCCAGGTCCTCGTACGCCGTCACGTGGGCGACCAGTCCGGCGTACAAGGGCTCCAGTGGGGAGACCGGCTCCGGTGTCGTGCCCTGTGCGTTGACCGTGGCCGGTACTTCGATCACAGCGTCATCTGGCAAGAACGAGAACGTGCCGTTGTTGAGAGTGTTGACGACCTGCACGTCGCCGGTGTCGTTCAGCAGGGACGAGGCGAGGGCGACGGCCGCCTCGGAGTAGTACGCGCCGCCGCGCTTCTCGAGCAGTGCGGGCTTCTCGTCGAGCTGCGGGTCGGCGTACATGTCGAGCAGCTCCTTCTCGAGTGCAGCGACCTCAGCGGCTCGGGACGGTTTTGTCAGCAGCTCCTGCACCACGGCGTCGTGTGCGTAGTAGTAGCGCAGGTAGTACGACGGCACGACGCCGAGCTGTCGCACCAGGTCCGGTGGGAGGTGCAGGTCATCCGAGATCTCGGGCAGGTGTTCTTCTAGAAGTTGCGGCAGCACATTCGAACCGTTGACGCGGACCGCGCGCTCCCAGGTGAGGTGGTTGAGCCCGACGTGGTCGAGCGACACCTCCTCCGGTGTCACTCCCAGCATCGCGGCGAACCGGCGCTGGAACCCGATGGCCACGTTGCACAGCCCGACTGCCTTGTGCCCGTGGGACAGCAGGGCCCGCGTCACGATCCCGACCGGGTTGGTGAAGTCGATGATCCACGCGTCCGGATTGGTACGCCGTACTCGCTCGGCAATGTCCAGCACGACAGGTACTGTCCGCAGCGCCTTCGCGAGACCGCCGGCACCTGTGGTCTCCTGACCGACGCAACCGCATTCCAGCGGCCACGTCTCGTCCTCGTTGCGTGCAGCCTGCCCACCGACGCGCAGCTGCAGCAGTACGGCGTCCGCACCGTCGATCCCCGCGTCCAGGTCCGACGTGGTGATCACCCGGCCGGCATGTCCTTGTTTGGCGAAGATGCGCCGCGCCAGACCGCCAACCAGCTCGAGCCGGTCGGCCACCGGATCGACGAGCACCAGCTCCGACACCGGCAACGTGTCCCGCAGTCGGGCGAAGCCATCCACGAGCTCAGGCGTGTAAGTGGATCCGCCACCAACGACTGCGAGTTTCATCTGTTGACTCCTAGGTGATGGGTGGCCCCGCGGTATCGAAGACCTCGTCGCGGGTGGTGCTCAGGGCGGACTGCAGTGCTCCGGAGAGCACGGGGTCGGTGCTGATCGCGGTCATCAACAGCTGCGGCCGTGGTACGGCGAGCTCGGTGAGCTCGTCCTGGACCAGGCCCCGCAGGCGTTCGCCTCCCGCGGTGATGACGCCACCGGCCAGCACGATCAGCTCCGGGTCGACGACCGCGACGATCGCGGCCAGGCCGACCGCGAGCCGGTGCGCGAACTCGTTCAGTACGGCGTCGCCCGCGCCCTCGGTCTGTAGTGCGGCCGCGATCGCGGCTTCCGGCGTACGGGCTTTCAGGCCGTGCTCACGGGCGAGCTCCAGGACCGGTTCGCCGCCGGCGAGTTCCTGGAAACCGCCGGCGTTGTTTCGTCCGACGTTGCGGACCAACGGCGTACCCGGAAGCGGCAGGAACGCCACCTCGCCGGCGCCGCCGGTCGCGCCGCGGTGCAGGCGGCCGTTGATGACGATCGCGGCGCCGATGCCTTCCTCGCCCCAGAGCAGCACGAAGTTGTCGTGCTCCTGGGCGTGGCCGACGCGCTGCTCCGCGATCGCGGCCAGGTTGACGTCGTTCTCGACCTCCAGCGGTAGGGCGATCGCCGCGGCCAGCTCCTCGAGCAGGTGCGGGGCGTGCCACCCGGGCAGATGCGTCGCGTACCGCAGCCGGCCGGTCGTCGGGTCGAAACCGCCAGGTGTGCCGATCGAGACCCGGTGCAGGCGCTCACGGCTCAGGCCCGCCTCGCCGGCCGCGCCCTCGATCGCCTTGATGACCCGGTCGACCGTGCCCTTGGCGCTGCGGCCCGGGGTGGCCAACTCGTAGCGGCCGACCACCTTGCCGGTCAGGTCCGCGACGGCGGCACGGATGCGGGTCGGCGTGACGTCCAGACCGCCGACGTACGCGATGCTGCCGTTGATCTCGTACAGCTGCGCGTTCGGGCCGGGACGGCCGGCGGTGGTGCCGCTCGGGCGGACCAGCCGGGCCGCCTCCAGCCGCGCGAGCAGCTGGGACGCGGTCGGCTTGGACAGTCCGGTCAGGTTGCCCAGCGTGGTGCGGGAGAGCGGGCCCTGGCTGAGCAGCAGGTCCAGGGCGGCGCGGTCGTTCATCGCGCGGAGCAGGCGCGGCGTTCCGGGTGTTGTTGCCATGTGCCAACCCTGCCTCCCTTCGCCGCCCGCGGGTACTCGCCGCGCTGACCGTCCGGACTGTTAGGAAAGTTTCCTATTAGCCCGAGACCGTACGGCGGACTGCGTCCGGGTGTCAATCACCCGAAGGGGATCAGGGAGCTACGCCTGGTCAGCGAGGAGGGCGAACGACACCAGCCAGTGCGTCGACATGAAGTCCCCGTCGGTGACCGTCGGCAGCACCGCATCGACCTGACGGTCCGCAGCGGCTCGCAGTACCTCGGCGACATCCGGCAGCGCCGGCGCGATCGTCCGCAGCTGCCACGCCCGTGACAAGGCCAGCCCGGACAAATGCGCCAACTGCCCGTCACCGGAGTCATCCGTCACCGGCACCTCAAGCAGGCGCTGATGCGCGTCGCCACCCAGCCCCGGCAGGAATGCAGACAGCCAACTGACGAACTCGGCGTCCGGCAGCACGCGCCGCATCAGCTCCGCCTCGGACAGCGCCGGTGACAAGAAGTCAGTCCCCGACGGCTCGAACCGGGTGTCGTACGCCGTGTCGCTCCCGAACCACTGCCGTGCGCGAGCGCGGATCGCCTCGACCACGTCAGCGCGCCCCAGCTCGCCGTACGCCTCGTGCAGGAGTGCGAGAGCGAACGCGGAGTTGAGGTGTACGCCGTGCCGCACCGGGTAGGCCTGCTTCGGCAACCAGGCGAGGACGAGGTCCGCGATGACATCGCCGAGCGGAGTGAGCGCGTCTGCCCACTGGGTCTTGCGGGTGGCGGCGACCAGCATCGCCGCCCAGGCCCAGCCGTACGGGCGTTCGTACGACGGACGCTCCCGTAGGTACGCGGCCTCGGTAGCGATCGCGTCGGGCGTCAGGCGCCGGTCGAGGACCTCGATCGGGCGGCGGCCGACCTGGTCCGGCGCCAACGTGAGCAACCGGACCAGGGACCACTGCATGTGTGCGCTGGAGTGCCAGTCGTAGGACCCGTGGAACGCCGGGTGCAGACGATCCGGGGTCACGTCGACGTCGTCCGGGCCCTGCGACGCGTGGGCCGTGCCGTACGGGTACGGCGTCTCGAGCACCTCGCAGGCGATGTCGGCCCAGGCGGCGGCGTACTTCATGAAACTCCTTAGAATGCGAAGAAATACATGATCAGGATGTTGCAGCCCAGCAGCGGGATCGCGGTCGGGATCTGCGCCTTGATCGGCCCGTACTGGTCCTTCATTTCGAGCAAGGCCGCTGGGACCAGGTTGAAGTTGGCCGCCATCGGCGTACACAAGGTGCCGCAGAAGCCGGCCAGCATGCCGACCGCGAAGATGATCGCGGGCGTGCCATGGAACTGCTCGTGCAGCAGCGGCCAGCCGACCGCGGCCGTCATCACCGGGAACGCGGCGAACGCGTTGCCCATGATGATCGTGAAGACCGCCATGCCGATGCAGTACAGGGCGACCGCGGCGATCAACGAGCCCTTCGGGACCAGGTGGTCGGTGACCCGCCCGACCGCCTTGCCGACGCCGGACGTGTTGAACAGCAGGCCTAGCGTGGCCAGCATCTGTGGCAGGATCGCCGCCCAGCCGATGTGCTCGAGCAGACGACGCCCCTCGTGCACCGGCACGGCCGGGGACTTCGGCCGGAGCAGCACCATGCCGACGATCAGCGCCAGGATCGACGCGACCCCCAGACCGATGATGGTGGCGGAGCCGGTCTGCAGCAGCAGCTTGCCGTCGCCGAGCTTCACCTTCGCGAGCCAGGCCCCGAAGATCGCCGCGACGACCGGGATCACCAGCGCCGGCAGGAACAGCTTGTTGCCGAACCGGTCGGCGAAGTGCACGCGCTCGGCGGGGGTCGTCGTACGCTCCTCGCCCTTGCCCGGGAAGCCTGAGCCGGCCAGGACCGCGAGGCCGATCACCGCGATACCGAGCAGCCAGGACGGCGCCTGCTTGTTCACCACGAAGGTGCCGTAGCCGAACGAGAGGCCGAGGATGCCCCAGAACGCCGCGCTGCCGACCCGCTTCGGGTTGCTGCGGTCGTTGAGCACCTGCAGCGCGATCAGGACGAAGAAGATCCCGCACAGCCAGTAGAACCACTCGACCTTGATCATCGCGCGGCCTCCTTCGTCGCGGCCTTGTCCTCGGCTGCGAGCTTGTCCAGCCGGCGATCGAGGAGCAGCAGGCGGGTGCCGTGGATGAGCAGCGCGCAGATCCCGGTCGGGATCGCCCAGAGTGCGATGTCGATCGCTTCCAGGTGCAGGCCGTACGTCGTGTCGACGAAGCCGGTGATCAGCAGGATCGAACCGATCGCGACGAAGATGTCCTCACCGAAGAACAGCCCGACCGTGTCGGCGCTGGCGGCGAAGCCCTTGATCTTCTCCTGGAGTTTCTCCGGGAGCTTGCCGTAGCGGCGTTCCGCGGCGCCGGCGGCCATCGGGTGGATGAGCGGCCGGACCGCCTGCGCGGGACCGCCGATGCTGGTCAGACCGAGCGCTGCGGTGCCTTGCCGGATCAGCAGGTAGATGGCCAGCAAGCGGCCGGTCGTGACGACCTTGAGCTTGCCGATCAGCTTGCGGGCCTGGTGTTGCAGGCCGTAGCGCTCGATCAGCCCGATGACGGGCAGTGTGACGATGAAGACGGTGACGGACCGGCTGCCGGCGAAGCCGTCACCGAACGCGTTCAGGATCTTGACCGGAGACAGTCCGCCGATCAGGCCGGCCACGATGCCGGCCGCCGTGACGACCAGCATCGAGTTGATCCGGAGGGCGAACCCGACGACTACCACCGCGATGGCGAGCAGAACCCACATGGTTCCTCCCGGAGGGACAGGGCGATTCCGCTCACCATAGGAGATTGTTGAACGATCCTGCAATGCATCATTCGAACAAATCTTTCCGAAACACGACAACGCGCCGTGACCACGAGGTCCCGGCGCGTCGTCGTACCGCTGAAAAAGTGGGGTTAGGGGAGGCGCCAGTCGATTGGCTCGGCGCCCTGCTCGGCGAGGAGGGCGTTGACGCGGCTGAACGGGCGGGAGCCGAAGAAGCCGCGGTCGGCGGACATCGGGCTCGGGTGCGCGCTCTCGACGTACGGTGTGCTGCCCAGCATCGGCTTGAGCGTCTGGGCGTCGCGTCCCCAGAGGATCGCGACCAGCGGGCCGCCGCGGTCGACCAGCGCGTGGATCGCCTGCTCGGTGACGCTCTCCCAGCCCTTTCCGCGGTGTGCACCGGACTTGCCCGGCTGCACGGTCAGCACTCTGTTGAGCATCAGTACGCCCTGGTCGGCCCAGGGTGTGAGGTCACCGTTGGACGGCGCCGGTACGCCGACGTCCGCCATCAGCTCGCGGTAGATGTTCGCGAGACTGCGTGGGATCGGCCGTACGTCGGGGGCCACCGAGAAACTGAGCCCGACCGGGTGTCCCGGTGTCGGATACGGGTCCTGCCCGACAATGAGCACCTTCACCTGTTGCAGCGGCCGGTGGAACGCGCGCAGCACGTTCTCCCCGGCCGGCAGATAGGCCCGCCCCGCGGCGAGCTCCCCACGGAGGAACTCACCCATCCGCGCCACAGTCTCTTCGACCGGAGCCAACGCCTCAGCCCAGTCCGGCGCCACCAGATCCGACAACGTCTTAGGACTCACCCGCCACAGTCTCGCAGTACTGCGGCTCGCAGTGCACCTCGGGTTGTCGCCTGTTGTTCGCGTGTCGCTCGAACGCTGGTGTGGTTGCAGACGGTACAAAGGTCGCGGCCCCGCGGAGGTATGAGCTCGCGGGGCCTTTGCATGCCTCAGGTAGCCAAGCGGCGGAGGGCTGCGGCGTAGCGGGTGGCGGCGTAGTGCTGGGCCTTGCGGGTGATGGGACCAGCCAGATGGGTGTACCAGGTGGCAGGGCGGCTGTAGGCGCGGATAGCGGCGTACACGCCGTCCTGGTCGCGGGTGACGAGAAAGGACTCCTCGCCGGCCTCGGGGTGGCCTTCCAAGGTGCCGTACGCGAAGCCGATGCGGTCCGGTTCGTTGACGACCCGGACGACCCGGCACGGAACTGGCAGGCCTAGTTGAGTCTGTGTTCGGAGGCGACGGATCAGCATGCCGGGTCCTAGGCGGCCCAGCGAGTCGGTGCCGACCTGCGGTGGTGTGGCGGTCGCAGTCACCGGTATGCCGGCCGCGCGGTGCATGCGCCACGTCAGCAACGCGTCAGCAGCCCGCTGGAACACCTCGTCCCCGTCGCCGATCCGCTGCCGATACTCCAGTCGGTGGAAGCCCTCGGGCGTCTCGTCGTACTGCGTGCACCCCACCTCGTCGTACGTGAACCGCAACCCCGCCAGGTCTTCCAGCTTCATCGGGCTCCTTCCCGTCGCATCGCCAGTACGCCGCACAGCGCAAAGCCAACCGCATTCGCCACGCCGTGCGTGGCAACCATCCACTCCAACGGCAGGTACGGCGTGTCCACCACATGTCCCAGTGCCCAACTGACAGCGAGCAGCATCGTCAGCACGAGCACGGAGCCGGACACCGTCAACAGGATCGCTGTAGTCCGGTCCGCACGTTGCGACCGCTTCCACAGGTTCCAGCCGACCAGCCACATGCCTGCGGTAAGTACGACGGCTCCTACGAGCTCCACCGGGTCGCCGACGAAGAACCCGAGCAGGACGATCGCAGTACCCAGTGGAACACTCACTGCCGCTAGACCGTCCGCAGCGAGGTAGGCCATCAGCGCGGCCGCGAAGCCAGCGAAATGGAAGTGGGCGACCGTCAGCGACAGCACGGTCAGGTTGAAGCCGAACAGCTCGTACGACGAACGCTCGGCGACCAGTGCGAGCGCCGCGATCGACGGCGTGGCCAGTGCTGTGTAGAGCGCCACCTGTCGTGTGCTGACGGTCCTGTGCTGGAAGAAGTGCCGTGCAGCCAGTGCGATGAGCACGAGCGTCCCGGCGAAGTAGACCGACGCCAGCACGATCGACACCGCACCACGTGGCAGCCACAGAGCCACCGCACCAGGAACGGCGAACGCGAACCACCAACGAGTGCTGGTGGTTCGCGTCGGCAGGAGGGTGAGGCCGAGGGGTACGACGATGAGCATCCCCAGGCTCACCACCGCGTGGACGAGGACGATCAACTGCTCTTCAGGCCGCTGGTGTTGTCTTCCTTGAGCGCGTTGAAGAGCGCCTTCGCCTTGGCGGTGTCCCACTTCACCGCGTCGCCCCGGTTGCAGCACAGCCGGAAGTTGTCGTCGCTGGTCGGCACGCTCAGCGCGACGCCGCCGCTGCCGGAGATCGCCTGCATGCCGCGGGCGAACCGGACGAAGTCGAACAGGCTCATGTCCTTGTCGACGGTCAGTGCGTCGACGCCCTTGGTCGCGACGTTGTAGTACCGCACGGGGTTCAGGAACGTCGACGGCGAGGCGGCCTTCTTCGCGACCGCGCCGACCATCTGCCGCTGCCGTTCGGTCCGGCCGAAGTCGTTCTTGCCGTCGGCGTGCCGCGAGCGCACGTACCCGAGAGCGTTCACGCCGTCCAGTTGCTGGCAGCCGGCCGGCAGGTTGATGTGCGCCTTGTCGTCGTTCATTGCCTTAGGCAAACACATCGTGATGCCGCCGACGCTGTCGATCACCGACGCGAAACCGCCGAAGCCGACCTCGACGTAGTGGTCGATGCGCAGCCCGGTGTTGTTCTCGATCGTCTGGATCAGCGCCGCCGGACCCTTGTTGAAGGCGGCGTTGATCTTCTGCTTGCCCTCGACACCGGGGATGTTCACCGCGCTGTCGCGCGGGATGCTGATCAGCACCGTCGGGCCGGACTTCGGGACGTGCATCAGCATGATCGAGTCGGTCCGCGGCGGGCCGGCGTCGCCGCCGGTGTGCAGCCGGGCGCGCTCGGCCCGGCTGAGGTCCTCGCGGGCGTCCGATCCGACCATCAGGTACGTCGTGCCGGGGGTCTCGGCCGGCCGCTCGCCGGTGGGCATCGCGTCGAGCTTGTCGATCCGGCTCCAGGCGTAGAGCGGGACGGCGATCAGCATCGCAACGATCAGCAGGACGATCAGTCCGACGGTCCGGAGGAACCAGTTGCGGCGTTTCTTCGGGCGTCGCGCCGGGTTCGCCTGTCGCGGGTCGATGGGCTGCGTTTCACTCATAGCCATGACCGTATCGGTGACCGGCCCTCCGGCACGTCACCCCAGTGAATGGTTTTACACGTCGGAAAGTCGATGGCGCCTCCTTCAAAGGGAGGAAATCCGCCCGGAGATCGAACCGGACCGCCGGAACGCGACCGGCGACATCCCAACCCTGGCGGCGAACAGACGGCTGAAGTACGCCGGATCGTCGTAGCCGACCCGCCGCGCGACGACCGCAACGGACAGGCCAGTTCTGCACGGATGCAAGAGTCCAAGAAGCCGGGGCGGGTGTCCATTCCGCTGAGCGCCGTGCGCCGGTGGAATGGAGGTGTGCTGACGTCTAACGGATATGTGCTCGATGAGCGGCGGTTGGGTGAGCTGGTTGCGGTGCCTGAGGAGGAGCGGGGCGATCGGGCGCAGCTACGCGCACGATTGCAGCGGGACGGGTACCTGTTCCTGACCGGTCTGCTGGACCCTGCCGTGGTGCTGGCGTTCCGGGAGTACTACTTCGGGTTGACGGGGCCTGTCGCGGACAGAGCGTCGTACCGGAAGGTGCTGTTCGAGGAGATCGTGCCGGGGGCCGAGTACGCGGCCTTCTGTGCGCAGCCGGCGTTGAAGGGCTGGTTCGAGTGGTTCCTCGGTGGTGAGCCGTTCCTGCACCGGCGGAAGATCATCCGGCAGACAGCGCCGGGTGAGAACGGCATCGGTACGGCGACCCAGGCGCACTACGACCTCGTATACCTGCGCGGCGGCAGCGACCAGGTGCTGTCCGCGTGGATCCCACTGGGCGACTGCCCGGTCAGCCGCGGCGGACTGACCTACCTGGAGGGCAGTCATCACAGAGTGCTCGAGGAAGAGGCAGCCGGTCGGCTCAAGCGCCCGGCTGCGTCCATCACCGCGGACCTGCCCGCTCTAGCCACGCAGTACGACGCCAACTGGCTGGTCACGGACTACGCCGCCGGAGACGTCGTCGTACACACCGCACACACCGTCCACGCGGCACTCGACAACGTGTCGACGGAGCTCCGCCTGTCGACCGACATCCGCTACCAGCGCGCCGACGACGCGATCGACAACCGCTGGCAGAACCACTGGCACGACCAAGACGGTCTCTGATCACGGACACTTCTCGCTAATGACAATCATTTCGGTTAAGGTGCTTCTCGGAAGTGTGAACCGAGTCTGAGGAGAGCCGTGAACCGGAACGAACTGATCGCCGGCGTGGCGCAGAAGGCGGGTATCCCGCGAGGCCAGGCCGAGAACGTCATCGACGCGCTGGGCGACGTCGTCACCGAGGCCGTGCAGCGCGGCGACAAGGTGTCGCTGACCGGCCTGCTCAGCATCGAGCGGGTGCTGCGCGCCCCGCGCACCGGCCGCAATCCGCAGACCGGCGAGCCGCTGAACATCCAGGCCGGCTACTCCGTGCGCCTGTCGTGCGGAAGCCGCCTCAAGGCCGCTGCCCGAGGCGACCTCCGCACCGTCCGCTGACCCTCAGCGGCGGACCGCCGTGGCCCAGTAGGGCGTCGTCGCCGTCGGCGGAGTGCTGAACCGGGCGTTCACCAGGTACAGCCGGGACCCGAACGCGGCAGCGGTCGTCGGGATGTCGAACCCCGGATCGGTAATGGTCCGGATCTGCCGGCCCGTCGTCCCGGCGCGGTCGAGGCGCACCACCGCGACCTGGTTGGAAAAGTTCTGCACGACGTACAGCAACCGTCCGAGCAGCAGCATCCCGTCACCGTTCGTCATCAGCGTGCCGCCGAGGTCCACGCGCTTGGTGACGCCGGTCCGCGGATCGACCCGGAACAGGAATCCGGTCGACGACTGCACGATGATCAGCGCCCGGCGGTCCGGCGTCAGCGTGATGCCGTTGCCGTTGAAGCCGGTCGGATCGTGCACATAGTCGCCGCTCAGCGGAACGGTCCGCACCTGGTTCACGAGCTGGCCGTGCCGGCCGATCGGCACCTGGTAGACGACGGGGCGACTGGAGTCCGTGAACCAGGCGCTGGTCCGGCTCAGAACCACGTCGTTCACGAACGTCGCCGTCTCGGTGGTCAACGTGTAGCTCTTCAGGATCTTGCCGGTGCGGATGTCGACCACGCGGGCGTTCCCGGCCGACCCGCCGGCGATCCACAGCCGTCCGCGGTTGTCTGCTTTCAGTCCGACCGACGGCGTACCGGGTCCCTGGCTGATCAGCTTTCCGCGGCCCGTGCGCAGCGTGGCGGCGTAGATGTCGCCGTCGACGAGCGATCCGAAGTACGCCGTACCGCGGCTGATCGCGATGCCTTCCGGCTGGAATCCGTTCGGTAGGTCGATCCGCGTCGGGAACGCCTTGGACTGCCGGGACGTCTGCTGGTCCCCGAAGCGGATCCGGTCGCAAGGCGCGTCGTAGACCGAGTGCTTGACGACGGCCGGTCCGGGCGCGGGTGCAACGGTGGCGGCCGCCGACGTGGAGACGAGGCCCATCAGCAGGACGGGCAGGCCGAGAGCGGCCATCACGTGACGTTTGTGCATGATTCCTCCCCTCCGTCACACCGTAGGACGGCCGGTGCCGGTCGGGAACGGCTCAGCGGTTGACTGCTGTGACCCAGTACGGAGTGGTGGGAGTCGGTGACGTGGTGAAGCGGGCATTCGGCAGGTAGAGCCGGTTGCCGAACGGTGCGACGGTCGTCGGTACGTCGAAGTCCGGGCTGGTCAGTTCGCCGACCAACTCGCCCTTCGTGCCGGTGTCGTTCAGTTCGAGTACCGCGATCTTGTTCAGTCGGTTCTGGACGACGTACAGCGTCCGGTCGAACAGGAGCAGGCCGTCGCCGTTGGTCATCAAAGCGTCGCCGAGGTCGATCCGCCGGGCCACACCGGTCCGCGGGTCGACCCGGAGCAGGAAGCCGGTGGACGACTGCACCATGATCAGCGCGCGGCCGTCCGGGGTCAGCGAGATGCCGTTCGCGTTGTTGCCGGGCAGGTGCTGGTAGTCGCCGCTGAGCGGAATCGTCTCGGGCTTCGCACCGGCGACGCGGTAGAAGACGGGCTGCTGCGAGTCGGTGAAGTATGCGCCGTCATTGGCGAGTACGACGTCGTTCACGAAGGTCGGCGTCGCGGTGGTGAACGTGTAGCCGGCCAGGACCTTGCCGGTGCGGGTGTCGATCACCCGGCCGTTCCCGCCGGCGGCCCCGGCGACGAACAGGCGGCCGAACGGGTCGACCTTCATCCCGAGCGAGCCGGTGCCCGGGCCCTGACTGATCACCTTGCCGAGGCCGGTCCGCAGTGAGGCGGCGTAGATGTCCCCGTCGGCGCGGGAACCGAAGTACGCCGTACCGCGGGCGATCGCGATGCCTTCCGGCTGGAATCCGTCCGGCAACTCGAATCGCGTCGGGTAGGGGACTGGTGCGGCGCTCGCTGCCGAGGTGCTCGCCAGGCCCAGCAGTACGGCCGGCACACCGGCAAGGGCAGTGCGCCTGCGGACGGGGTGTGACATGGGCGGGTCCTCCCTGATCCGTGGTCTTTACCCGGGAGAACGTGGCGGTCCTGTGGATAGTTCAAACCGGCGGATTCGCGAACCGGGTATGTTCGCTGGCAGCAACTCGACTTGGGACAAGGGGTCAGGGATGACAGCAGAACTCGACGACTCGGTGGCGGTTCGCCCGCAGGACGATCTGTACCGCTACGTGAACGGGGCGTGGCTGGCGGAGCACGAGATTCCCGCGGACAAGGCGATCCACGGTGCGTTCCACGCGCTCCGGGACACCGCCGAGCAGGACGTCCGCGCGCTCGTCGAGAAGACCGTCGCGGCCGGGCACCCGGAAGGCAGCGAGCCGCGGAAGATCGCCGACCTCTACACCAGCTTCATGGACACCGAGACGATCGAGCGGCTCGGCGCCGAGCCGATCGCCGAGCAGCTCGCCCTGGTCGCGGGCGTGACCGACGTGACCGGGTTCGTGTCCGTCCTCGGGCAGCTCGAGCTGCAGGGCGTGCCGGGGGTCTTCCACTACTGGGTCGACGCCGACGCGAAGAAGTCCGACGAGAACATCGTCCACCTGACCCAGGGCGGCCTCAGCCTGCCCGACGAGTCGTACTACCGCGAGGACAGCTTCGCCGAGATCCGGACGGCGTACGTCGACCACGTGGCGACGATGCTGGAGCTCGCCGGGCTGTCGGACGCGACCGCCGCCGCCGAGCGGATCATGGAGCTGGAGACCCGGGTCGCCGGCGCGCACTGGGACCGGGTGAAGGAGCGCGACGTCCAGCTCACCTACAACAAGCTCGACCGGGCCGGGCTCGAGGAGCTGACGCCCGGGTTCGACTGGGCGACGTGGCTGGCCGGTGCCGGCGTACCGGAGAGCGCGTTCGCGGAGGTCGTGGTCCGCGAGCCGGACTTCCTGACCGCGGCCGCGGCCGCGCTGCAGGAGGTCGACGTCGATCGGTGGAAGGAGTGGCTGGCCTGGCGGGTCGTGCACAGCGCGGCGCCGCTGCTGAGCCAGGCGTTCGTCAACGAGAACTTCGCGTTCTACGGCAAGACCCTGACCGGTGCGCCCGAGCTGCGCGAGCGCTGGAAGCGCGCCGTCGGCGCAGTCGAGCAGGCGCTCGGAGAGGCGCTCGGCAAGCTGTACGTCGCGGAGCACTTCCCGCCGGACGCCAAGGCCCGCATGGTCGAGCTCGTGCAGAACCTGGTCGCCGCCTACCGGCAGCGGATCGAGGCGCTGGACTGGATGGGCCCGGACACCCGGCAGCGGGCGCTCGAGAAGCTCGGCACCTTCGTCCCGAAGATCGGGTACCCGGACGAGTGGAAGGACTACTCGGCGCTCGAGATCGACCCGGCCGACCTGTTCGGCAACATCCGCCGCTCGGTCGCGGTGGAGACTGCGCGGGACCTCGCCAAACTCGGCAAGCCGGTCGACCGGAACGAGTGGCGGATGACGCCGCAGACCGTCAACGCCTACTACAACCCGCGGATGAACGAGATCGTCTTCCCGGCCGGCATCCTGCAGCCGCCGTTCTTCGACCTGGTCGCCGACGACGCCACCAACTACGGCGCGATCGGCGCGGTGATCGGCCACGAGATCGGCCACGGCTTCGACGACCAGGGCTCGCGCTACGACGGCGACGGCAACCTGAACGACTGGTGGACCGACGCGGACCGCGCAGCCTTCGAGCAGCGCACCGACAAACTCGTCGCGCAGTACGACGCACTCGAGCCGGCCGAAACGCCCGGCCAGAAGGTCAACGGCAAACTCACCCTCGGCGAGAACATCGGCGACCTCGGCGGTCTGTCGATCGCGTACGTCGCCTACCAGTTGTCCCTGGACGGCACCGAGACCGAGGAGGAGCTGCAGGCCGGTGCCGAGCGCTTCTTCGCCGCCTGGGCGCACGCCTGGGCCACCAAGACCCGCCCCGAAGAAGCCGCCCGCCGCCTCACCATCGACCCCCACTCACCCCCCGAGTTCCGCTGCAACGCGGTGGTGAAGAACATCGACGAATTCCACAACACCTACAAAACCACGGAATCCGACGCGATGTGGCTCTCTCCGGAGGACCGCGTCCGCATCTGGTAGCCCCAGCCGCCGCCGGCCCACCCCGGGCCGGCGGCGGCTGACTTCAGCGGACCCGGGCCACTGCTTGGATGGCCTTCAGGCGGCCGTCCGAGAGCGCATCGACGAGGTTGTCGACGCGTTCGCGGAAGTCGGGGACGAACGCGTGCAGGCCGAGCGGGCCGGGTGGTTGCGACTGGATCGTTCGCATCAGGGCGCCGACGTGCTCGGTCAGGTCGGTCCACTGGTCGATGGCAAGTCCGGCCGATTCGATCACGGCACGCAGGGCCGGCGGTGTGACGAGATGGGTGTCATCGGGGACGTCCGCCCACGGCAACGGGTAGCTGAGCTCGTCCTGGTCGCCGGCGCAGATGTCCCACACCGCGAGTCGGCCGCCCATTTTCAGGACCCGCGTCGCTTCTTGGTAGAGACGGTCCTTGTCCGGCACGTTCATCTGGACGTGCTGGCTGAACACGACGTCGTACGACGAATCGGCCAGTGGTAGCGCGGTCACATCGCCCTGACGTACATCGATCCGATCGTCCAGGCCGACCAATTGGTTGAGCCAACGGGCTGTCTCGCAGTACTCGTCGGACAGGTCGACCGCCGTCACGCTGCAGCCGAATCGGGAGGCGAGGTACCTGGCCGTTCCTCCGATGCCGGTGCCGGCGTCGAGCACCTCGTCGTCCGGTGCGACGCCGACCAGGTCGACGAGTTGCATCGTCGCGATCCGTCCACCGGTGTGGTAGTCCTCGAGCATCGCGAGGTCCTCGGCCTGGAGTCCATCGAGCTTCTTGCCTGCGGCGGCAAGTGCCTGCTCGATGCCGGCCTTCGACCGGCCGGTCGTGTACTGCGAAGGAACTGGGCTGTCATTCATGCGATTTCCTCCGTGTGAGCGACCTCCGGGAGCGCCGTTACCCCATGGCGTGAGGCAATGTCGCGGACGGCCGCGGCGAGGAGGTCCGGGTGTTCGCTGGTGGTCAGGTGACCGCCCGGAAAGGTCAGGACCCCAGCCTCGGGGACCCGTTCGCGAGTCGCAGCGATCTGCCGATGCTCGTACGGATCCTCGTCGCTCCCACCGACGTACAACGGGATCGTCCCGTTGAGTTCCCGTGCGATCGCGGCGAAGTCCCAGCGCCTCGCGTTGCGCCGATGCTCCTTGACGAAACCGGCGCCCTCGTGGAGGAACCTCGCACCGTCGCGGCGGACCAAGGCGGACCACAACTCGAGGAGCTCCCGCCGGCTCGGGTGGTAGTTGCGGGAGTACATCTGGGCCTGCTGCCAGCCCCGGATGAACGACGCCGACGACCGCCCGACGGCACGCGCACCGAAAGCGCCGAGCGGGGAACGCAGGAGCGGTGTTCCTTGCCACGGGTGTGAATGCGCGTCGGCGAACAAACCGCCGTTCACCATGAAGACCGCGGTGATCCTCGGCGTCACCCGTTCAGGATCCAGTTGGCGCCGAAGGAGTTCCAGCAGAGCCAGCGAACTGTAGTCGAAGGTGACGACGACGGTACGACGTACGCCGTGGTGCCGCCACAAGGCCTGGACGAGCTCCGCCCGTCCTACCGTCGAATGTGGATAGCGCCTGGGCTTGTCCGAGTCGCCCTGGCCGACCGGCTCGACGTACAACCGTGGACCGAGGCCTGCTGGTAGCAGGCGATCCACCTGGGCCCAGCCGTACGATCCGTCAGGGAACCCTGGCAACATGGTCAACCAGACCGCGTTCGCCTCGACCGGCTCCGTCGGTGCGCGTTCGAAGACCTTGAGTACGCCGGGCCCGGCGGTGACTCGTTCGTCGGTCAGGACCCGTGCCCGCTTCGCGTCGTACCACAGGCGCTGCCCGTCGGCGAACCACTCGTCTGCGGTTACCCAGACCTTGTCTGCTTGCGGTACGGCGACTGATGTCTCCTTGCTCATCGTGGACTCCTCAGGAAGGTTGCTTAGTGGACGCTGTCCACATTAGGCACACTTAGTGGACGGTGTCCACATTGTTATCCTGAGCGGATGACGGCAGCGGAGGAAGCACCACGGTCGCGGCGACGCCCGCGTGGCGACGTACGGGCCGGCCTCGTGGCGGCCGGAGTCGAGTTGGCGCGCAGCGGCGGGCCGGACGCGGTGGTACTTCGGGAAGCGACCCGGGCCGTCGGCGTCGTACCCAACGCGGCCTATCGGCACTTCGCGGACCGCGACGAGTTGCTCGCCGAAGTCTGTAGCGCGGCGATGAACGAGCTGGCGGAGCGGATGGCCGCGGAGATCGGACGCGTCCGCGGCAAGCGTGGTAACCCAGCCGCCGCACAGCGTCGGCTGGGTGCGATCGGGGCGGCCTATCTCGAGTTCGCCCGTGACGAGCCCGGACTGTTCGCTACCGCGTTCGCCGTGCCACAGCAGCACGCGTACGCCGGCCGCGACACGGGTGACGCACCGGATCGAACACCTCTGGGCCTGCTACGTGCCGCCCTGGACGAACTGGTCGAAGCAGGCGTACTCGATCCGCAACGACGTGACGGGATCGAGTACCCGATCTGGTCCCTCGTCCATGGGACCGCGGTCCTCACCGGCCAGGGTCCGCTCCGCGACGCCTCCGGCGTCGAGCTCCGCCAGATCCAGGCGCGGACCCTGGCTTTTATCGGCAACAGCCTCGCGTGACGCCGCCGACTACGAAGCCATCCAGTTCTGGATGCCTTCGACCGTGCGGGGCATGGCTTCGGAGAGGTTTTCGGGCCCGTTGTCTGTGATGAGGATGTCGTCCTCGATGCGGATGCCGATGCCGCGGAGGTCCTCGGGGACGGTGAGGTCGTCGGACTGGAAGTAGAGGCCGGGCTCGACGGTGAGGACGTAGCCGGGCTGGACGGGACCCTTGCGGTAGTTCTCGTCGCGGGCCGACGCGCAGTCGTGGACGTCGAGGCCGAGCATGTGGCTGACACCGTGCAGGGTGTAGCGCTGGTACAGGCGGCTCTCGGGGTCGAGCGCCTCCTCGGCCGATACCGGCAGCAGCTCCATCGCGTCCAGGCCGCGGACGATGACCTCCATCGCCGCCTCGTGCCCTGCGCGGAACGTCGCACCCGGCGTGAGCGCGGCGATCCCGGCGTTCTGCGCGTCCAGCACCAGCTGGTACAGGTCTCGCTGGCGCGGCGTGAACTCACCGCTCACGGGCAGCGTCCGCGTGATGTCCGCGGTGTACAGCTGCCGGTTCTCGACGCCCATGTCGAGCAGCATCAGCGTGCCGTCGTTGACCGGGCCGTCGTTCTCGATCCAGTGCAGCGTGGTTGCGTGCGGACCGGCCGCGGCGATCGACGTGTATCCGACATCGTTGCCCTCGGCACGGGCCCGGCGCCAGAACGTGCCCTCGATCCAGCGTTCGCCGTACTGCCGGACCTTGTCCATCTCGGCGAGTACGTCGGAGAAACCGCGGTGCGTTATGGCGACGGCGTCCCGCAGCTGCTCGAGCTCGTACGCGTCCTTGACCAGCCGCAGCTCGGACAGCGTCGCCGCGAACTCCCCGTCCTTGAGCTGCTCCGTCCGGGCACCGCTCAGCAGCGAAGCGATCGACTCGTCCTCGCCCCGCCGTGCCCGCGTCGGTACGTCGCTCTTCAGCGCGTCGGCCAACTGGTCGACGTGCCGCGTCTCGATCCCGAACTCCTTGCCGGTCTCGGTCAGCGACGGGCGCCGGCCGGCCCACAGCTCGCCGTACATCCGGTCGCGCCAGAACTCCTCGCCCTGCGAGCGGTCGGCGCGCGGGCGGAAGTACAGCACCGAGTCGTGGCCGGTGGTGCCGTTCGGCTCCAGGACGAGCACCGCGTCGGAGGTCTGGTTGCCGGTCAGCCACACGTAGTCGGTGTGCGGCCGGAAGACGTAGTCGGTGTCGTTCGAGCGCACTTTGTAGGTGCCGGCCGGGATCACGAGCCGCTCGCCCGGGAACGCCTGCGACAGCGCGTCACGGCGCTTCGCCGCCCACACCCCGACGTCGCTCGGTGACAGATCGTGCCGCTCGGAGTCCGCCCAGCCGGAGTTCATGAAGGCGCGCAGCTTCGCGCTCGGCTCGTTGTCGTGCGAGGCCGTCTTCGGAGCGTCCTGCGCGGTGGTCTCGGTCGTGTCGGTCATCGTCGACCAGTCCTCATCTCGGCGCCGTGGTGGTGGCGCCGGTCGTGGCTACGGGTGCAGTTGGTCCCCGCGAAGCGTGCCGCTGTGGGGGAGCGCCTCGGCGGGGTCGGAACCGATGCGGGTGATCGCATTGTCCTCGTCCACGAAGACTACGCTCGGCTCGAAGACCTTCGCCTCGGCGGTGTCGAACATCCCGTACGCGATCAGGATCACCAGGTCACCCGGGTGGATCAGGTGCGCCGCGGCCCCGTTGATCCCGACGATCCCGGACCCGCGCGGCCCTTCGATCAGGTACGTCGACAGCCGCTCACCGTTGGTGATGTCGACGATGTCCACCTTCTCGCCGGGCAGCAGGTCGGCCGCCTCCATCAGAGCCGCGTCCAGCGTGCACGATCCGACATAGTCCAGATCGGCCTGCGTCACCTTCGCCCGGTGCACCTTCGCCCGCATCATTTCTCTCAACACAGAATCATCTCCCGCCACATGGCGGCCATGATCCGGGCGAATCCGGTTCCTGTCAGTGGCCGCCATCACCCAACCGGTTCAGCTTGCCGTTCGACTGAGGGCCGGCGGCGGAGCGAGTCGCCTTCGACGTCGACGTTCGGGAGGAGGCGGTTCAGCCAGGCAGGGAGGTACCAGGCGTGCCGCCCGAGAAGGGCCATCACCGCCGGTACGACGGTCATCCGTACGACGAACGCGTCGAGAGCGACCGCGAGGGCCAGCGCGAAGCCCATCTCGCGGATCAGCGTCTCGCCGGACAGGATGAACCCGGAGAAGACCGCGGTCATGATCACCGCAGCCGCGGTCACCACCCGCGCCCCGTGCGCGAACCCGTCGACCACCGCCACCCGGGGTGCGGCGCCGTGCACGTGCTCCTCGCGCATCCGCGTCACCAGGAAGATCTGGTAGTCCATCGCGAGCCCGAACACCACCCCGATCAGGAAGATCGGCAGCATGCTGATCACCGGCCCGGTCTGTCCCGAGATGCCGAACAGCCCGGCCAGCCAGCCCCACTGGAAGACCGCGACCAGGGCGCCGAACGTGGCCACGACGGTGAGCAGGAACCCGAGCGTGGCCTTCAGTGGCACCAGGATCGAGCGGAACACCAGCATCAGCAGCAGGAACGCGAGGCCGATGATGAGTGACAGGTACGGCAACAGCGCGCCGCCGAGCTTGTCCGAGATGTCGATGCTGACCGCGGTCGCGCCGGTGACCGCCACCTCGGCACGATCCTGGTCGGGCATCGAACGGATCGCCTCGACCAGGTCCTTGGTCTGCTGCGTACTCGGGCCGCTCGACGGGATCACGGTCAGCAACGCCGTGTTCCCGGCCGGGTTGAAGACCGGTGGCGTCACCATCGTCACGTCCGGCAGCCCGCGTACGGCGGCTGCGGTCGCGGTGGCCGCCGTCCGCGGATCGGCAGAAGCGCCTGCGTCCACGACCACCATCAGCGGCCCGTTGAACCCGGGCCCGAAGCCCTCGGAGAGCATCTCGTACGCCTTGCGCTGGGTCGAGTCGGGCGCCGCGGTGCTGTCGTCGGGCAGCCCGAGCTCGAGATCGGTCGCCGGGATCGCGAGCGTGCCGAGACCGATCACGGTCACCACGAGCACCGCCAACGGGCGCCGGGTGACGAAGCCAGCCCACCGGCGGCCGATCGTCGTCCGTCCGGCCGCTTCCGGATCGCCGCCGCGGAGACCGGGGATGCGACCGCCGAGCACCCGCCGTCCTGCGAACCCGAGCAGGGCCGGCAGCAGAGTGAGCGCGATCGCGACCGCGATGACCACGGTGAACGCGGCGGCCAGGCCCATCTGGGTGAGGAACGGGATGTCGACCACGAACAGCCCGGCCAGCGCGATCACCACGGTCAGGCCGGCGAAGACCACAGCAGAGCCGGCGGTGCCGACCGCTCGGCCCACCGCCTCCTCCGGCTCCAGTCCGCTGCTCAGCTCATGCCGGTAGCGGGACATGATGAAGAGCGCGTAGTCGATCGAGACCGCGAGGCCGATCATCAGCGCGAGGATCGGCGTACCGGACCCGATGTCGACGAAACCGCTGATGGTCGAGATCGCGGTCACCCCGAGCCCTACCCCGATGATTGCTGACAGCAACGGCAGTCCGGCGGCGATCAACGAGCCGAAGGTGATCAGCAGTACGACGGCAGCCACGCCGATACCGATCACCTCGGTGAGCTGCTGCTCGTTCTGTGGTTGCAGCGCGTCGCCGCCGTACTCGACCGTGAGTCCGGACGCGCGGGCCGGTTCGACCGCGACGGCGATGGCCTCCTGCGCTTCCGGCGTGATCTCCTGCGAGGGGACCTTGTAGGTCACCTGCGCGTAGCCGGTGCGGCCGTCGGAGGAGATCGCCTTGGCGCTGAAGGGGTCGACGACCCGGGCGACCTGCGGTGCGGTCGCGAGCCGATCCAGGGTCTGCTGGACCTGTGGCGTGTCGGTGAGCTTCTGGCCGGCGGGTGCCTGGAAGACGATCCGGGCGGTCGCGGCGTCGGCGCCGGCCTGCGGGAAGCGGTCGTTGAGCAGATCCGCGGCGCGCTGCGACTCGGTGCCGGGGATCGAGAAGCCGTTGGCGGTCGGGCCGGAGAGTGTGCCGGCGCCGACTGCTCCGGCAGCCAGCAGTCCCAGCCATACCAGGAGCACGAACCGGCGGCGGCGGAACGCGAATCGGCCGAGCCGGTAGAGGTACGTAGCCATGCGGTCGATGCTTCCGGCACGCGGCCGTCGTTCGCGTCTGCTCCCGGTGGGCTTCTCGCCGTACCGCGTTCGCCGTACCCGCTACTGCGTCTGCGGTACGCCGGGACGCACGAGGCCGGTCTGGTACGCCAGTACGACGAGCTGCGCGCGGTCGCGGCAGTCGAGTTTCACCATCGCCCGGTTCACGTGGGTCTTCGCCGTCGACGGGGAGAGCACGAGGCGCTCGGCGATCTCGTCGTTGGACAGGCCGAGGGCGACCAGGCCGACGATCTCGCGTTCGCGGTCGGTGAGGACGTCGAGGACCGTGGGTCCGACCTGGTGGCCGGAGGTGGGTTCGGCGAGGAAGCGGTTGATCAGGCCGCGGACGGCCTTCGGGGACAGCAGGGCGTCGCCGCGGGCGACCACGCGGATGGCGTCGATCAGCTCGGCCGGTTCGACGCTCTTGCCGAGGAAGCCGCTGGCGCCGGCGCGGATCGCGTCGAACACGTACTCGTCCACCTCGAACGTCGTCAGGATCAGCACCTTGACGCCCGCGAGCGCCTCGTCCGCGGTGATCATCCGGGTCGCCGCGAGGCCGTCGACCTCGGGCATCCGGATGTCCATCAGCACCACGTCGGCCCGCTCGGACCGCGCCAGCTCGACGGCTTCCCGCCCGTTCGACGCCTCAGCAACGACCTCCAGATCGGGTACTGAACTCACCAGCACCCGGAACCCGCTCCGGATCAACGTCTGATCGTCCGCCAGCAACACCCTGATCGTCACCCAGGTCTCCCGTCTCCAGAGGAAGCACAGCATGTACGGCGAACCCGCCACCAGCCGCAGGCCCCGCGTGCAGCTCTCCGCCGACGGCGCTCACACGCTCCCGCATCCCCACCAGCCCGTGCCCACCATGCGCAGCGCCCGTCACAGGAGGTAGAGCGGGTCCGTTGGTGACGGTGATCTCGAGCGCGCCGGACCGGTGGAGCAGCTGAACCTCCGCCGCCGCGCCGGGGGCGTGTTTGAGGACGTTGGTGAGGGACTCCTGGACGATGCGGTACGCCGTGAGTTCTATGACGTCCGGTAGCGCGCCCAGCGAGGCAGGTGGCGTCCAGTCGACCTCTACACCGGCTGCGGTGAAGGAGCGGATGAGGGCGTCCAGCTCGTGCAGGGACGGAGTAGGCGCCGTGGGAAGCGGTGAGCCGGAGCGACGCAGGACGCCGAGGAGCACGGTGAGTTCTTGGAGCACGGTGCGACCACCGGAGCGGACCAGCGACAGGGCGCGTTCCGCCTCGTCCGGTTGAGTGCGGAGGACATGCGCCGCGACACCGGACTGCACGTTCATCAGTGCGATGTGGTGTGCGATCACGTCGTGCAGCTCATGCGCGATCCGCAACCGTTCTTCGATCACCCGCCGCTGTGCCTCTTCGTCCCGCGACTGCTCGGCCCGCACGGCGCGCTCCTCCAGCTCCAGCAGGTATGCGCGCCGGTATCGGACCGCTTCCCCGATCGCGCCCGAGAACAGCACGAAGAAGGTCAGACCGAGGTTGTCGAGGACGTCCCCGCCGACGAACAACACTTCGGCGGTCAAGCTGAGCAGCGCCGTGGCGACGACCGCGATCGAGCGTGTCGGCCGGTCCTTCGCCAGGACGACGGTGTACGCCGCGACGCCCATGTAGATGACGATCGGGCTCTTGCCCTGCTCGGCGATCACGAACGTCGTGGTGATCACGGTGGTGATCGCCAGCACGAGCAGCGGCGCCCGGCGCCGGAACGTGATCACGACCGCACCGGCGATGGCGAGCAGCACCACCGTCTGGTTCAGCTGGATCCGCTCACCGACGTGCCGTCCACCCGGCACCACCAGGTTGATCAGCAGGATCGCGAGGGCGACAGCAAGGTCCAGCGCCAACGGGTGCCGCGCCAAGGCACGACAGAACCGGGTGAGCCGTTCCATCCCTTCACAGTACGTGACCGCCCGCCGAACCACCTCGTCCAGCAGCAGTATCCCCGCCGTACCGCAGGCGCGGTACTAGATGGTCGACGCCCGTACGGCGAGTTCTCGGAGGGTTTCGTAGCGGGGGCGGAGGGCGGCGACGCGGGACGCCTCGTCCGGGACCGGCGTCAGGTGTTCGCCTCCTGGGGCAGGGGAGAGGCCGAGGGCCACCGCGGCGGCGCCGCGGGCGCCGACCTCGGCTTCGGCGCAGACCGTGGTCGGGCGGGCGAAGGTGGCGGTCAGGCAGCGGCGCCACCACTCGGAGGCGTCGATCCCGCCGCCGCCGAGGACGACCTCCAGTTCCTGCGCGAACAACGAGTCGAGGATCCGCAGTCCGCGGTCGATCTCCAGTGACGCGCCTTGGAGTGCTGCCGCGAGCAGGTCGGCGGGGCTGTCGTCGAACGAGAGGCCGAAGTACACACCGGATCCGCCGGGCACCACCGCGGGTGGCCTCGTGCCGGCCATGAACGGGATCGCGATCGCACGCGTCGCCCCGATCTCGACCCCGGTCGGTTCGTCGGACTCCAGCCGCAGTACGCCGGTCAGCCACGCGTGCAGGTTGCCTGCGGCCGAGAACGCCATCCCGGTCACGGCCCGCTTGTCGTCGACCCGGTACCGCCACAGTTCCCACAGGAGCTCGGGCGCGTTCTCGATCGGGTGCACGACGCGTACGGCGGCCGACGTACCAACCGTCACCGCTGCGACGCCGGCGTCGTACCCACCCGTCCCGACGTTCGACGCGGCGCCGTCACCGGTCGGCGGATGCACGGGTACGCCGACCAGACCGGGCCAGCGGCGTTCGTACTCCTTGGACAACGTGCCCGTCCAGCCTGTCGGCACGATCGGCGGCAACCGGTCGGCCGTCACGCCCGCGATCTCCAGCGCCTCGTCGTCGTACGCACCGGTCGCGAGATCCAGCGTGCCGGTCCCGGACGCGATCGAGACGGACGTGACGCGTTCGCCGGTCAGTCGCTCGAGCACCAGGTCCGGCAGGCCGGCGAAGGCAGCCGGGGAGTCGTCGGCAAGGAGCCACGGAATCCGGCGGGTCCAGTACAGCCGGTGCAGCCACGCGCCGGTGCGCGCGTGGAACGCCCGCTCGTCGAACGACGTACCGAGACCGAGGTCGACCGAGCGCGTGTCGGCCCACGTGATCACCGGCGTGCGCGCGACACCTTTGTTGTTAAGAGCAACGATCGAGTGCCACTGTGAGGACAGCACGATCGCCCCGATCCCCTCGAGGTGGCCGTTCTGCTCGAGCTCGTCGAGGCACCCGAGCAGGCCCTCGACGTACTCGTGCAGGTCGAGCGTCGCCGAGCCGTCATGGCCGTACGTCGGGGAGATCTTGTGTCGCGCCAGCGCACCGGGGATCGGCGCGGCGTCTTCGGACGAGAGGACCAGTGCCCGTGCCGACGACGTCCCCAGGTCGAGGGCGAGCACCCGCTCCTCAGTCTTGGTCATGCAACGCCTTCAGGAAGGTCTGCGCCCAGAGGTTCACGTCGTGCGCTGCGAGGTGCTTGCGCATCGCCTTCATCCGCCGGCCGAGCTGCCGGTCGTCGGTGTTCATCGCGTCGACGATCGTGTCCTTCATCCCGTTGATGTCGTGCGGGTTCACCAGGAACGCCTGCCGGAACTCGTCCGCCGCCCCGGCGAACTCGCTCAGCACCAGCGCGCCGGTGTCGTCGTACCGCGTCGACACGTACTCCTTGGCGACCAGGTTCATCCCGTCCCGCAACGGCGTCACGACCGCAACGTCAGCGGCCCGCAGCAACGCGGCCATCTCGGTCCGCGAGTACGTCGTGTGCAGGTAGTTGATCGCCGGCGTACCGATCCGGCCGTGCTCGCCGTTGATCCGCCCGACCAGGAGCTCGATCTCGTCGCGCAGCACGCGGTACTGCTCGACACGCTCCCGGGACGGCGTCGCGACCTGGATGAACACCGCGTCGTCGACCGAGATCCGCTTCTCGTCCAGCAGTTCGCCGAACGCGCGCAGCCGTTGCCGGATGCCCTTGGTGTAGTCGAGCCGGTCGACGCCGAGCAGGATGTGCGTCGGGTTGCCGACCTCCTCGCGCATCTCGGCCGCGCGGGCCGTCGTCTCCGGCTGCCGGGCGAGGCTCTCCAGTTCGTTGACGTCGATCGAGATCGGGAAGGCCTTCGCCCGGACGATCCGGTCGTCGGGCAGGTGGATCCGGTCGCCGCGGGTCCGCAGGCCCATCCGGTTGCGGGCCAGCCGGGCGAAGTTGGACGCCGCGCCGGGGCGCTGGAAACCGACCAGGTCCGCGCCCATCAGCCCGTCCAGGATCTGCCGCCGCCACGGCATCTGCGCGAACAGCTCGGTCGGCGGGAACGGGATGTGCAGGAAGAACCCGATGCGTACGTCGGGACGCAGCCGGCGCAGCATCGCGGGGACGAGCTGCAGCTGGTAGTCGTGCACCCACACGTCGGCGTTGTCGTCGGCGGCCTCCGCGGCGGCCTCCGCGAACCGCCGGTTCACCGCGACGTACGACTCCCACCACTCGCGATGGAACTCCGGCGCCACGATCACGTCGTGGTACAGCGGCCAGAGCGTCGCGTTGGAGAAACCCTCGTAGTACAGCTGGACGTCCTCGGCCGAGAGCATCACCGGGACCAGGTGCATACCGTCGTTGTCGAACGGATCCACCTTCTCGTCCGGGCTCCCGGTCCAGCCGATCCAGGCACCGTGATGACCCTGCATCACCGGCGCCAGGGCCGTGACGAGCCCGCCCGGACTTCGGCGCCACGCCGTACTGCCGTCGGGCATCTCGATCCGGTCGACCGGCAGCCGGTTGGCCACCACTACGAAGGAACTCCTACCGTTCGGCATATTCAGTTCATCCACTCAAATCGTCGTCGTCACCGGGGTAGCGGACCCCGATCTGTCTCCTGGTTTCGTCGAGCAGGTCGAGAATCTCGAGGGTGGCGGCGTGGGGGAGGGCCGGCACTTCGATCAGCCCTTCGCGCAGCGCTTGCATGACTGCGGTTGCCTCATAGTGGTACCCACGACCATGCGTGGGTACCTCGATCCGCTCCGCTCCGGAAGCGGTCGTGCGCACGTAGTACTCGGGGTGGTGGAAACGGTGCGGGACCTGCAGGTTTCCGTCCGGTCCGCTGATCGACGCGACCCACGGGTTCTGCGACCGCAGGCCGCAGGTCAGCGCGGCGACCGCGCCGGACTCGTACCGCCAGGCCATCGCGACGTTCAGGTCGATGCCGTCGTCGTTCAGCGAACCGACTGCCTTCACCTCCGCCGGACGGCCGAGCGCCAGGTAGGCGAACGTCATCGGGTAGATGCCGCCGTCCATCAGAGAGCCTCCCCCGAGCGCCGGGTCGAGCAGGCGAACCGGCAGGGAAGGCTTGTGGAACGCGAAGTCCGCCACCACCTGCTGCGGCTCGCCGATCACCCCGCTGTCCAGGTCCTCGAAGAGCGCCTGGATCACCGGGTTCGTGCGCATCCACATCGCCTCGGCGAACAGTGTGTGGTGCTCCTTGGCGACCGCGATCAGGTCCCGGGCCTGCGCCGCGGTCAGCGTGACGGGCTTCTCGCACAGTACGGCGACGCCGGCCTGCAACGCCGTACGGGCGACGGCGTAGTGCTGCGGATGCGGCGTACCGATGTAGATCACGTCGACCTCGCCGGAGTCGATCAGCCGGCGGTAGTCGTCGTACGCGTGCGGGATGCCGAACTCGGCGGCGAACCTGTTCGCGCTGTCCTGGGAGCGGGACGCGACCGCGGTCGCGACGGCGTCGTCCGGAAGCAGCGCGAGATCGTGCGTGAACTGGGTCGAAATGTTGCCGGTCGCAACGATGCCCCACCTGACGCGATCTATACCCACTGTCTGAACTCCGGGGTCGGGAACGGTCCGTCTGCAGCGATTCTCGCGGTTTCCAAGGCGTGCGCCAAGCGAATGAGCGTGACCTCACTTCGCGCCGTACCGCTGATCGTGAGTCCGACCGGCAGTCCGGACACCACTCCGGACGGGACCGACAGCAGTGGATAACCGGCCAGGGCCGCGTGCGACGAGGAGCTGCCGAGCACGTGATCGCCGTTCACCAGGTCGATCGCCCAGGCCGGTGAGTACGCCGGGGATACCAGCGCGTCGAGCTGGTTGTCGCGGAGCAGGTTGTCGATGCCGTCCCGGCCCGCGCGGAGTGCGGTCAGGCGCGCGGCGACGTACACAGGGGAGCTGAGGCCCTCCGTGGCAGCAGCACGTTCAAACAGCTCCTGGCCGAACCACTGCAGCTCCTGGTCCGCATGCTTCTTGTTGAACGCTATGAGGTCGTCCAACGTCTGCGGGCCGCCAGGAGCGCGGGTAGCGAGGTACGACGCCATGTCGACCTTCAGCTCGTGGGCCAGCACCTGCAACTGGTCCTCGTCACCACCTGGTGTCGGCAACGACAGGTGGTCGACCAGCGTGGCTCCGCACTGGCTGAGGAGCTCCAGCGCTCGCTCGGTCACCTGGTCCAGGCCGTTCGAGTAGCCCCAGAGGGGACCGCGCGGTACGCCGATGCGCACGTTGCTGAGGTCCGTGCCGCGGCAGGCCTCCGTGTAGTCGGTCTGGCCGCCGGTGAGGACGGTGAGCAGGGCTGCAGCCTGGGTGACCGTCCTGGTCATCGGCCCGGCGGTGTCCTGCGAGTGCGAGATCGGGACGATGCCCTGCTGGGGGACCAGGCCGACTGTGGGCTTCAGGCCGACGACGCCGTTCAACGCGGCCGGGCAAACGATTGAGCCGTTGGTCTCGGTGCCGATCGCGTAGTCCGCCAGGCCCGCCGCGACCGCGGCGCCGGAGCCGGACGAGGAGCCGCCGGCCGAGCGGTTCAACGCGTACGGGTTGCGGGTGAGGCCGCCGTACGCGCTCCAGCCGGACGAGGACGCCGAGCCGCGGAAGTTCGCCCACTCGCTCAGATTGCTCTTCCCCAGGATCACGCAGCCCGCCGCGCGCAACCGCCGTACCAGCGGGGCGTCTTCCGGCGGCGGTGGCTGGTCGGCCAGCGCCAGCGAGCCGGCCGTGGTCGGCAGGTCCGCGGTGTCGATGTTGTCCTTGACCAGCACCGGCACGCCGTGCAGCGGCCCACGGACCCGGCCCTCGTCACGCTCGGTGTCGAGTCGGGCGGCTTCGGTGAGCGCGGCGGGGTTAGGGGTGCAGACGGCGTTGACCAGCGGGTCGACCTCACGAATCCGCCCCTGCAACTCCTCCACCAGCGCCACGCTGGACGGAGTTGAGCTCACTTGAACGATCCTGCCAGACTCGGGTGCGTCCCGTTGTCTTGTCAGCGACACGCTTCGTGTCGCCCGAGCGGTGAATGACATCGCTGTTGTTCAGCACGTAGAGTGGCAGGCGGACGGACGATCACCGACCGCACAGGAGTCAGCTGCACATGGACAGCGCCAACGCCAGCTCTTCCGGCCCGGCCGAAGCTGCGCAGCCGGCTGTTGCCGGACTCTCGGAGCGTGACGGCCAGATCCTTGCTTTTGAGCGGCACTGGTGGAAGTACGCCGGAGCGAAGGAACAGGCGATCCGGGACCAGTTCCAGATGTCGGCGACCCGGTACTACCAGGTCCTGAACGCACTCATCGACCGGCCCGAGGCCCTCGCGCACGACCCGCTGCTGGTCAAGCGCCTGCGCCGCCTCCGTGCCGCCCGCCAGCGCGCCCGCTCCGCACGCCGACTGGGCATCGAGGTCTGACCATGTCCCGCCGCCTCAGGGCGTGCCTCGCTGCCCCACGCCCGCGGGGCGAGCAGGGGCAGGTCCTGTCCTCCCTCGTCGCGGTGGCTGCCGTGGTGGCGATCGTGGCCGGACTGCTGGTGCTGTTCGGGACGCGAGAACACGACAGCAAGGCCGACGAGAAGCCGGCCGGCGTGAGTACGCCGAAGCCCACCTCCGGGCCGTCGACCGTCGGCGCCAGCGTGCCGCGACCGTCCACGAAGCCGACCACCGAGCCGACCGATGCACCGACCAGTGCGCCGAGTAGCGAGCCGCCGTCGACCGCGCCGACCCAGCCGACCGAGACCACGCAGCCGACCGAGACCACGCAGCCGACCGAGACCGCGCAGCCGACCGAGACCACGCCGTCGACTCAGCCGACCCAGCCGGTGGTGACGATCCCGGCGGAGGAACGGCCGGCGATCGAGGTGTACAACAACACCGCGCGCAAGGGTCTCGCCGACACCGTCGCGAACCGCGCCCGGCAGGCCGGCTGGACCGTGTCCGGGTCGCCGGACAACTGGCACGGCAAGATCGCCGAGAGCACGGTCTACTACCCGCCGGGCATGCTCGACGCCGCCAACCAACTCGCCCACGACCTCGGCATCGGCCGGACCAAGGGCGCACTGGACAACATGAAGAAGGATCGCCTGACCGTGATCCTGACCTCGGACTACAGCGGATGAGCGAGCGAACAATCAAGCACAGCGTGCTTCGTGTCTCATCCGCGCCCGGAGCGAAGCGAGGACGTGGATGAGCACCCCGGTCATCGAGACCGACTCGGGACGAGAGGGCTGGGAGGCCATCGTCTCGGACCCGGCGACCGCGGTGATCTCGTCCGACTTCGACGGCGTACTCTCGCCGCTCGTCGAGGATCCGGCGCGATCCCGGCCGGTCGAAGGCGCCCTGGATGCACTGGCCCGGCTCGCCCGGAGCGTGAACCAGGTCGCGATCGTCACCGGCCGGCCTGCACTGGTCGCCACCGAGCTGTCCGGTGTGAGCGGTTACCCGGGGCTGGGCAATCTCGTCGTACTCGGGCACTACGGGCTGGAGCGCTGGGACGCGGCGACGGGCAAGGTGACGAGCGACCCGGTGCCGGAGGGCGTCGCGACGGCGCGGGACCGGTTGCCGGGGCTGCTGCGCGAGGTCGGCGTACCGGATGCGTTCGTGGAGGACAAGGACAGCTCGCTGGCTGTGCACACGCGTCGGCTGGAGGATCCGGTCCGGGCCCTTGAACTGCTGCGGGCGCCGTTGAGAGCGCTGGCTCAGGAGGCCGGGCTGAGGCTGGAGCCGGGCAACCTCGTGCTCGAACTACGGCCGCCCGGCATCGACAAGGGCATCGCGCTCCGCCGCCTGATCGAATCCACCGGCGCGCGGTCGATCCTGTACGCCGGGGACGACCTGGGCGACCTTGCGGCGTACCGGGCGATCCAGGAGCAGCGGGACGCCGGACTACGCGGCGTACTGCTCGCTACGCGGTCCTCGAACGCGACCGAGCTGATCGAGGCCGCGGACATCGTCGTCGACGACCCGAGTGGTGTGGTGACCGTCCTCACGGCCCTTTCGGACGCGATCTCAGCCCGCTGAACGCCTGCGTCACGGTCTTGCCGATCGGCTGGACCGGGCGCTCGACGTACCCGCCCTCCTTCAGATCGGCGAGCCGTTCGAACGGGTTGCGCGACGCCGGGTCACCGGTGAGCAGGAACGAGACGACCACGCCCACGACGTACAGCGGGAGCATCGGCAGGCCGATCAGCCAGAAGTACTGCCACGAATGCCGCTCCTCGTGCCGGAGGAGCGCCGGGTTGTCGAAGTACACCCGCTCGTGCTTGCTCAGCACGACATTCCCGATCGTGAACGCCCCCGCGACCGGAAACCCGAGCTTGTACCCGTTCGCGAAGAACAACCCCCGAGGCCCCCGACTGAACGAAGCCCGCCCCAGAACCCCCACCACCGCCCCGGCAACCGTGGACAGATTCACAAAGTTCCCCACCAACTTCACCCACTGCCAGCCGGTCATGGCTCAGTATCGAGCCGATGTCCTAATGTCTCAATTCTCAGGACATCCGCTGATCTGGTTGTCGGCGGTGTGGGTCAGACTGGGGCGGTGAGTTCGGTGGTGCGGGTTTGGCGTCCTGGGCGGGTGGTGGATCCGCATTCGGTGATCGGGGGGTTGCGTAAGGGGCCTGGGGATCCGGCGTACGTGTTCGACGCGGCGCGGCGGACGGTGTGGCGGGCTACGCGGACTCCGGACGGGGCGGTGTTGTTGCGGTTGACGCCGTACGCCGGGTTTGTCGAGGCGGAGGCTTGGGGGCCGGGGTCGGAGTGGGCGCTCGACGGCGTGCCGGAGTTGCTGGGGGAGCGCGACAGCTGGGACGGGTTCGAGCCGCTGCCGGAGCATCGGGCGCTGGTGGACGCGGCGCGGCGGTTCCCGGATGTGCGTGTGCCGCGGACTCGGGCGGTGTTCGAGGCGATGGCGGCGGCCGGGATCGAGCAGGTGGTGACCGGCAAGGAGGCGTTCCGGGCGTGGCGGCTGCTGCTGCGTGAGTACGGCGAGCCTGCGCCGGGCCCGACGCCTCCGGACGGACGGCAGATGATGGTGCCGCCGGCGCCCGAGGAGTGGCGGCAGATCCCGTCGTGGCAGTGGCTGCGAGCGGGTGTCGAGGGCAGACGGTCGCGGGTTGTCATCACGGCGGCGACGCGGGCGAAGGCGCTGGAGCGGACGCTCGAGCTGAGCGACTCCGACGAGATCGAGCGGCGGTTGCGGTCGCTGCCCGGGGTCGGGGTGTGGACGGCGGCCGAGGTACGGCAGCGCGCTCACGGGGACGCGGACGCGTTCTCGTTCGCGGACTATCACGTGTCGCGGAACGTGTCGTACGCGCTGATCGGCGAGGAACTCGACGACGACGGCTGCGCCGAGCTGATCGAGCCGTACCGCGGCCACCGCTTCCGCGTCCAGCGCCTCCTCGAGCTCGCCGGCATCGGCCACCCGCGCTACGGCCCCCGCAAGGCGCTGCCCACTCACACCCCGGGAGCAACGCATCGCTTGAGGTGACACTGGGCACCGGATCGGCACAATGACGATCGACGGGGACGGTCTGTACCTGGTGGCAGGTCTGGCGTTGCTCCTCGGCGCCGTTCTTCCGCGTCTCTTACGCCGGTACGCCGTCTCCGCGCCGATCGCGTTCATCGGTGCCGGGATGCTGCTCGGGCCGGCCGTGGATCGCACCCACCTGAGCCCGATCGCCGAGCCCACGCTGACCAAGCATCTGGCGGCGCTGACCGTGATCGTCGCGCTGATGGGCGTCGGCCTGGCAATCGACCGGCCGATCAATCTCTTCACCTGGACGGTGACCTGGCGGTTGTTGTTCGTCGCGATGCCGGCGGGGATCGCAGCGCTGACCGGAGTCGGGTGGTTGCTCGGGTTGGCTCCGGCTACCGCGCTCCTCGTAGCAGCGGTCCTGGCGCCGACAGACCCGGTGCTCGCGTCCGACGTACAGGTGGATGGGCCGACGACCGGCGAGGACGCCGAGCTCGACGAGGACGACGAGGTGCGGTTCGCCCTGACGTCCGAGGCTGGGCTGAACGACGGGCTCGCGGCGCCGTTCGTCTACCTGGCGGTGTTCATCGCGACCAAGAGCTTCTCGCCGTGGCAGTGGGTCGCCTGGGACGTGGTCGGGAAGGCCGTGATCGGTGTCGCCATCGGCTTCGGTGCCGGCTGGTTGCTCGGGCGGATGACCTTCTCGGCTCCCGCTCGGAGCTTGCGGCTGTCCGAGTCGCGGGAGCCGGTGCTCGCGCTGGCCATGACGCTGGGCGTCTACGGGCTCACGCAGGTGCTGCACGGCTACGGGTTCATCGCCGTGTTCGTCGCTGCACTTACTCTGCGGTCGGTGGAGAGCAAGCACGAGTTCCACGGGGAGCTGCACGACTTCATCGGCGAGCTCGAGCACATCCTCACGTGGGGAGTCCTGCTCCTGCTCGGTGCCGCGGTCACGGCGGGGCTCCTGGAGCCGCTCACGTTGACTGGCGCGGCAGTCGGCGTACTGCTGGTTGTGGTAGTGCGTCCGCTGCTCGGGTGGCTGTCGCTCGCGCGATCGGGGTTGCGCCGGTCCGAGCGCTGGGCGATCTCGGCGTTCGGCGTCCGGGGTGTGTCGTCGGTCTACTACCTCGCCGCGACCGGAGCGCACTTCCGGGACGAGCTGCCGTGGCTGTGGGCGACACTGGGGTTCACGGTGATCCTGAGCGTGGTCCTGCACGGGATCGCGGCGACTCCGGTGATGCGCTTCCTGGAGCGCCGCAGCTGAGATCGCGTGTCTCGGATGGTGGGATCACAAGACACAATATGGACCCGATTGGGTAATCTCGGGGGAGCTCATCCAGAGGGACTGAGGGAAACGGCCCGTTGAAGTCCCGGCAACCCTCCCCGTCGAGCCCCCGCCCGGGGCGTCTCGCGGTGGAACGGTGCCAAATCCGTCCCGCCGCCGAGATCCGGTGTTCGCGGGGAAGATGAGAGGGGAACCTCACTCATGAGCCTGACCGCCGCCACCCACACGATCCGTGAAGGTGCCTTCGGCAACGGTACGCACCTGAGCTGTCGCGCCTGTGGGGCGAAGTCGCCGCTCGGCCCGTTCTACGCCTGTATGGAGTGCTTCGGTCCGCTCGAGGTCGGATACGAGTACCCGACCATCACCCGTGAGCAGATCGAGGCCGGACCCAAGAACATCTGGCGGTACCAGCCGCTGCTGCCCGTCCCCGTCGACGTGGCCAGCTTCCCGAACACCGAGCCCGGCTACACCCGGCTCGTCGACGCGCAGAACCTGGCCCGCGAGCTCGGGCTCAGGAAGCTCTGGGTGAAGGACGACTCCGGCAACCCGACCCACTCCTTCAAGGACCGGGTGGTTGCATCGGCGTTGAGCGCCACCCGCGAGCTCGGCATGAAGGTCTTCGCCTGCCCCTCCACCGGCAACCTGGCCAACGCGGTCGCCGCGGCCGCGGCCCGGGCCGGCATCCGCTCGGTCGTGTTCATCCCGCACGACCTCGAGCGCCCGAAGGTGATCACCACTGCCGTGTACGGCGGGACGCTGGTCGCCGTCGAGGGCAACTACGACGACGTGAACAAGCTGGCCTCCGAGATCGCCGGTGAGGAGGAAGGCTGGGCGTTCGTGAACGTGAACGTGCGCCCGTACTACTCCGAAGGCTCCAAGACCCTCGCCTTCGAGATCGCCGAGCAGCTCGGCTGGCGGATCCCGCAGCAGGTCGTGATCCCGGTCGCGTCCGGCTCGCAGCTGACCAAGATCGACAAGGGCTTCACCGAGCTCGGCAAGCTCGGCCTCGTCGACGCCACCGACTACAAGATCTACGGCGCGCAGGCGACCGGCTGCTCGCCCGTCGCGCAGGCGTTCCGCGACGGCCACGACGTGGTCAAGCCGGTGAAGCCGGACACGATCGCGAAGTCGCTGGCGATCGGCAACCCGGCCGACGGGCCCTATGTCCTGGACGTCGCCCGCCGTACCGGTGGCGCGATCGAGGACGTCAGCGACGAAGAGGTCGTCGAGGGCATCCAGTTGCTGGCCCGGACCGAGGGCATCTTCGCGGAGACCGCGGGTGGTGTGACCGTCGCGACGCTGAAGAAGCTGATCGCGACCGGGCAGCTCGACCCCGAGGCCGAGACCGTCATCATCAACTCCGGCGACGGGCTGAAGACGCTCGACGCCGTGGCCGACCGGGTCGGCCCCAAGGTGACCATCCCCGCGTCGTACGACGCCTTCGTGAAGGCAGGCCTGCAGTGAGTGTGAGCGTTCGCGTCCCGACCATCCTGCGGCCCTACACCCAGGGCGTGTCCGAGGTGTCCGCCGAGGGCGCGACCCTGACCGAGGTGCTCGACTCGCTCGACGCGTCGTACCCGGGGATCAAGGGCCGCGTACTGGACGACTCGGGCGAGCTGCGCCGGTTCGTGAACGTGTACGTCGACGACGACGACGTACGCTTCGCCGACGGCCTGCAGACCACGATCAAGGACGGCGGCCAGGTCTCCATCATCCCGGCGGTCGCGGGCGGCTGATTGAGCTGCTCTGATGCGTGCGGTTGTCATCTCGGAGTACGGCGTACTTCCTGAGATTCGTGAGGTTGCGGAGCCTGCGGTTGCGGACGGCTCGGTTGTCCTGAAGGTTGAGGCGACCGGGCTGTGCCGTAGTGACTGGCATGGCTGGATGGGGCATGACTCCGACATCGTGCTGCCGCATGTGCCGGGCCATGAGCTCGCCGGCACGATCGCCGCGGTTGGGGCGGGTGTGAGCGGGTGGGCGGTCGGGGATCGGGTGACGACGCCGTTCATCTGCGCGTGCGGTGCATGCGAGCAGTGCCTCGAGGGCAACCAGCAGGTGTGCCCCAACCAGCTGCAGCCTGGGTTCAACTACTGGGGTTCGTTCGCCGAGTACGTCGCTGTGCCGTACGCCGCTGTGAACCTGGTGCGACTGCCCGACGACATGGATTTCGCTACTGCCGCGGGGCTGGGCTGCCGCTTCGCCACGTCGTTCCGCGCCGTCCATCAGGTAGGACAGGTCGTCGCCGGTGAACGCGTGGCCGTCTTCGGATGCGGTGGCGTCGGCCTGTCCGCGGTCATGATCGCGACGGCTCTCGGCGCCGAGGTCATCGCCATCGACACCAACCCCGAAGCGCTGCAGCTGGCCCGCGAGTACGGCGCCGTACATGCGATCCACGCGTCTGCAGACACCGTTGCGCAGATCCATGACCTGGGCGGCGCTCACGTCACCATCGATGCGCTCGGCTCCAACGACGTCGTCCAGCAAGCCCTGCAAGCTCTCCGCCCACGAGGCCGTCACGTCCAGATCGGCCTCCTGCCCCAAGGCGTGCAGCTGGACGTCGGCCGCCTGATCGGCCAGGAACTCACCTGGCTCGGCAGCCACGGCATGCCCGCCCACGCCTACCCCGAAATGCTCGCCCTAGTTGCCACCGGCAACCTCAACCCCCAGCACCTCATCACCCGCACCATCCCCCTCGAACAAACCCCCGCCGCCCTGGCAGCCCTCACCAACGGCACCCCCGCCGGCGTCACGATCATCACTCCCTAGCCGGTCGCTCTGGACGTCGTCATCGCCCGGATACGACGATCGGTTCCCCGGCCGAGGAGGCGATGGACCTGATGTCTGCTACGCGATCCGAGCTCACCCACCTCGCAGATGTCCGCTACGCCCGCCTGGACGGCATCGACCTCTGCCTCGACGTACTAGGTCCGGCACCGCTGCCCACCACCCCGCTCCCGACCGTCGTACGAATCGACGGATGCCCAGGTTGGGGACCGGGTGATCGCTCGTCCGCCCTGCTGCCGTTCGCGAATCCCACCCTCGTGCGAGCAGGCTTCCTGACCGTAGCCATCTCCGTCCGACACAGCGGGCAGGCGATCTTCCCCGCGCAACTGCACGACGTACAGGCCGCCCTGGACTGGCTGCGCCGCAACCCGCTCGGCCTCCCGATCGATCCTGATCGCATCGGCATCTGGGGACAGTCCGCCGGGGGACACCTCGCAGCCCTCGCCGGCCTCGCGTCAGTTCGCCGTACGGCGGTGGCGAACGTCCACGCAGTAGTGACGATCAGCGGTCCGAGCGATCTCCTCCGTCCCGGCGGCGCCCTGCGGATCGACCGCCCTTCGCCGGTCACCGCGTTGGTCGGCGGCGACGTGTCCACGCATCGCGAACAGTTGCGCGCGGCAAGTCCGATCGCGCAGGTCAGCGCCGGCGCACCGCCCTTCCTGATCATCCACGGCACCGCGGACGAGACGGTTCCGTACGAGCAGGCCGAACGACTTCATCGCGCACTGCTAGCAGTCGGCGCGCCGTCGCGTCTCTTGGCGATCGACGGCGGGCGTCACGATCTCCGCGACGACTGGTATGCCGTGGCGGACGAGGCCGCACGCTTCTTTGCGGAACATTTTCGGCAGTAGGTGCAAACATCTTTCCGCAAAGCCCGGCCGCTACAACCTGATCAGGTAGACGGTGGGTGGGCGGCCGGTTCGGCCGTGTTGTTGGGTGCCGGTGGGGGCGGCTAGGCCGGCTCGTTCCAGGCGTTTGAGGACTCGACGGGCGGTGCGGAGCTGGACGGCTAGGTGGTCGGCTACGTCTTGGGTGGTGAGGCCGTCGGGGAGGGTGGCGGTGAGTTCGCGCATCCGGGCGAGGGTCTGGGTGTTGAGGCCGACCCGGCGGGCCAGTAGCGGGAGGCTCTCGGTGCCGCGGGCGCCGGACGGCTGGTCGCCGGAGGGCTCGATGACGATCTCGACGTCGTCGGACATCGAGACGACACCGGCGACAGAGCCGATCGAGGCGGCGCGGCCCACGGCGCGACGGGCGAGCGCCTCGGCTTCGGCCGCCGTACGGCCGACGCCGAAACCGACGTACGCCGTGCTGTGCCGGGCCGCCAGGTGGTCGAGCAGGGGCATCCGGGAGAACTGTTCGGTCGCCTGCTCCAGGAGCCCGCGGGTGGTGACGACGAGGTGCCGGCCGTCGGGGAGGGCGGCGAGGCTGCCGCCGAGCGTGATGAGGTCCGCGGCGAGCGCGTCGTCCGGTTCGGGCAGGTCGATGACGCCGAGCGCGACCTGGGCGTCGCCGACGTGCTGGCCGGTCGTGGTGAGGATCAGGGCCTGCAGGGTGGAGCGGATCGAGTACCGCGACGGCGCGAGCCGGACCGACGGCATCTCGTTCTCGATCAGGTGGAACGCCGAGCCCAGGCAGCTGATCGCGACCTTCGTGTCGTGCTTCTCGCGGGCCGTGCGGTGGAACGCGACGATGTCGTCCGAGGTCAGGCCCGGCCGGTACGGCAGCACCTGGATCTGGTCCGTCGGCAGCTTCGCCTCGATCAGGGTCTCCAGCACCTCGGACCGCCGCAGTGTGTCGATCGAGAACTGGGTGACGTTGTGCCCGAGGCGCAGGAGTTCGACGAGGGCGCGCAGCAGGGTCGCCCCGTCGTACGAGACGTACATCGCCGGCCGGTCGATCACCCCGGCCTCGGTGGCGATCGTGTACGGGACGACGCCGGTGAACAGGAAGGCGTCCACGTCCGAGTGCGACTGCTCGACGAGTTCGACGGCTTCGGTCTCGTGCCGGTACGCCAATGGCACGAGCCCGGTCCCGCTCGGGGCGCCGACCACCGTCACCCGCTGGACCAGGTCCTCAGGTCCGACCACGCCGACCGCAAGCGCCATCAGTCGACCCCGCCGACAGCTGAGCAGATCCTCACGCAGTCCTCCGACGACTTCTGGTCTGGCCCTCAAGTCGCAGAATAGCGCAGCGGGCTCCGAGATCTTGACGTTCAGGCCTTGCTCTCCTAGTTTCGGTCAAGACCACAACTACCGCCACCCCCTGAGGCGGATCCAGGGAGCGTCGGTGTGGTGGAGCGAAGGAGGGAGCGCGCCACCTCACTGCCCTTTTACCGATGCAGTTCCTCAAGGCAGCGGATGACCAGTTCGCGCTCGCCCGGCGGCAGATCCGGCCCGTACGGATCGTGCGCGGCCGTAGCCGCTATCAGGCCTTCCCACTCGGCCGCCCAGAGCATCCGCTGGACGTAGCCCTCGATCGGCGCGTAGAACGTCGCCGCCGCGAACCGGTCCAGCCGGTCCGACGCGGTCAGGAACGCCGAGTGGTCGCCGGCCGTCCAGGCCCGCAGTACGGCGGCCGACAACTCGACCTGCGCCGACGCGATCCCGACGAGCGCCGTGTCCGCGCCCCACATGAACGACGGCCCGTACATCCGGTCCTCGCCGGTGATCAACAGCTTCCCGCTGTCGCGCCCGGCCCAGATCGCGTCCTGGCACCCGATCGCGCGGTCCAGCGTCGCCGTTTTGACGCCGAGCATCGCGTCCAGCGACAGCAGATCGCGGATCAGTTCCGGTGGGTACGGGTACCCGCCGGCCTCGCCGTGCAGGTAGAAGCCGACCAGCGGCAGCCCGCTCTCGGCCGCCACCCGCTCGTGCAACGCGACCGCCTGCGCGTGCCCGTCCGGCAGTTCGCCTAGCGCTGCTAGCGGATAGACCATGACCGCATCGGCACCACCGGCCGCAGCGGCCCGCGCCATCTCCACGGTCGCGTCCGCGGCCTCCTCCAGCGTCCGGGCCGCGGAAGACTTCGGTACGCCGACACCCGCGACGATCGGTACGTCGGTAGCGGACCGCCACGTCTCGAGCACCTTCACGCGATCGCCCGGGGACAGGTAGAGCCCGCGCCCGGTGTGCGCCCACACCGCGACGCCGCCGACAGTGTGCTTCGTGAGCGAGACGGCGTACGCGGACAAGGCGTCGTACGCGACGATGCCGTCGGAGTCCATCGGGGTGACGACCGCGGGGAGCAGCGTGCCGCGGAGTCTTTCGACCAGTGGATGCATACGATGACCTCTCAGACGTCGTGCCCGAGACCGGGGCGCTTCGGTACGTCGATCCAGCCGTCGCAATCGGCGAACACGGTCGGGGCCAGCGGGTCCTCGTCGACCATCAACGGCCCCACCAGGTCCGCCGCGACGGTCGCTCCGGGTACGGCGGCGGCCAGGTGTACGGCGGCCAGCGTCGCGACACCCAGCTCTGGCATCGACCCTACCTTCACCGCGAGCCCCGCGGCCTCGGCCACGGCGGCGATCTGCAGCGCGCGGTGGAGCCCGCCGACCTTGAGGATCTTGATGTTCAGTACGTCGGCCGCACCGCGCCGTGCGATCTCCAGGGCGTCGTGCAGCGAGTGCATGCTCTCGTCGACCATCACGCGGACGTCGAGGCGGTCCCGCAGCCGTACTAGCCCGGTCAGGTCCCAGCGCGGAAGGGGCTGCTCGAGGAGAGTGAGGCCCGCCGCGCTCATCTTGGCGAGGTACGGGAGGGCTGTGGTTGCGTCGTACCCCTCGTTGGCGTCCAGGCACAGCTCCGCGTCGGCGGGGATCGCGGCGCGGACCGCCCGGATCAGTTCGAGGTCCTTCGCCGGGTCGTGACCGCCCTTGACCTTCAGGTGCATGAACCCGCGGTCGGCGTACTCCGCGGCCTCGGCGGCCATCTCGTCGAGGGTACCGAGGCCGACCACCCACGTGGTCTGCACGCGGTCGCGGACGCTGCCCCCGAGCAGGGCGTGGACCGGCCAGCCGCTGATCCGTCCGGCGAGGTCGAACAGCGCGATGTCGAGGCCGGCCTTGGCGACCTGCTGGCCGCGCAGTACGCCGTCCATCGTGACGTGAGCCCCCGCGCGGTCGAGCGGGTCGCGGCCGATCAGGGCCGGCGCGAGGTGCTCCTCGATCGCCGCCTGGACGCCCGCCAGCGTCTCGCCGGTGTACGCCGTCATCGGCGAGGTCTCGCCGATCCCGACGTCACCGTCGGCCGTGTGCACCTCGACGACCAGGCTGATCAACTCGTTGCTCACACCGCTGCTGATCTGGAACGGCCGGCGGTACGGCGCGCTCACCACGCGGGTCTTGATCGCACTGATCGGCGCGGCCCCGAAAGCCTCCGATCCCCCACCCGGCAACCCGGCCGGTTCTGCTGCAAGACTCATAACCGGCTCCTAGGGTCGCAATCTGGGCGGAAAGCATTTACGGTCAAGACCGTAAATACCCTGAGCGCTCCCTGTCAACGGAAGGTGGCACCCCGATGCGGCTGGGTCTCTATCTGAACCTCTACGGCACCCCGGACGAGCGGCCCCAACTGGCCGACGCCGTCGAGCAGGCGCGGCTGGCCGAGCAGGCCGGATTCGAGTGGGTCGTGCTGGGCGAGCGGCACCTGCACCGGCCCGGGTACCACGAGATCCTGACGTCGATGACCTGGCTGGCCGCGCACACGTCGCGGATCGGGATCGCGACAGCCGGGATCGTGGCGCCGCTGTACGACCCCGTCGTACTCGCCGAGACGCTCGCGCACATCGACGTACTGTCGGGTGGGCGGCTGACAGCGGGGTTCGTGCTCGGGTACCGGCCGGAGGAGTTCGCGCTGTACGGCGTGACGCAGGCGGAGCGGGTCGCACGGTTCGAGGAAGGGTTGGAGATCCTCACCCGGTTGTGGACGTCCGAGGAGGTCACGTACGACGGCAAATTCACGTCCATCCAGGAGGCGTACCTGTCGCCCCGCCCGGTGCAGACGCCGCGGCCGCGGCTGTGGAACGGCGGACGGGTGTCGGCGGTGCTGGAGCGTACGGCGCGGATGTGCGACGGGTGGACGACGTCGTTCAACGAACTCGACGCGGACCTGCCGGCGAAGATCGCCGAGTACCTGTCGTACCCCCAAGGCGCCGGATCGCTCGGCCGGGAGGTCATCCTCTGCCGCGAGGGCTACTGCGCCCCCACGACCCAGGACGCGCGGCAGGCCCTGGAGGAGCCGCTGCGCGACCTGTACGACGCCTACACCGGCTGGAAGCGTACGTCGACGGACGCCGCCCGCTACACCCAAGGCTGGGACGAGATCGCCGACCGCAGCGTCATAGGCTCCCCAGCCCAATGCGCCGACCGCCTCGCCCACTACAAGGAGATGGGCGCCGACGGCATTATCCTCCGTATCCAACCCCCCGGCATGCCCCAATCCGAAGCCCTGAAGGCCATCGAGTCCTTCGGCAACCTGTAGAAGACCCCCGCGTGCTACACAGCCAGTCCTCGTCGCTGCGCTCCTCGTCCCGGCCGCTACGCGCGCTCCCACCCGCCCCGGCTGAGCGCCGGACTTCTAGCTGCCGGCTAACACCGGCGAATTGCGGGCTGCCGCCCGCGAGTAACTGCCTGACGGGATGTGGTTATCCGGGACGTGACGTGGTGACAGGGGGACCGCGGTCTACGCGGCGACCCCGAATCTCGCCCTGGGGTAACTGGGAACACCTGCCGGGGACCGGGAACAGGCTATTGCCTATGCCCAGTCCCAGGGAGGTGTTGCAAGTGTGTTCGGCGACGCCGTTCGCGCACGTGCGCGTGACCACGGAGGTGGTCGCCGCGGGCGCTAGCCCGCAACTCGCCGGCGCCTGCGGAGCACGCGTGGGCTGTTCAGGCCTTCAGCCCCGACATGGCGATGGAGTCGGTGAGGTAGCGCTGGAGGAGGCCGAAGACGAGGAGGCTGGGGACTACCGTGATGGTGGCGCCGGCCATGAGTTGGTTGATGGGGACGGCTTGGCCTTGGAGGGTGGCCAGGCCGACGGTGAGGGTCTGCATCTTGCCGGACTGGCCGATGACGAGCGGCCACAGGAAGTCGTTCCAGTGCCAGAGGAAGACAAAGATGCCCAGTGTCGCCAGCACCGGGCGGACCAGGGGCAGGACGATCATCGTGAAGATCCGCCACTCGGGCGCACCGTCGATCTCGGCGGCCTCGAACAGCTCGTCGGGCAGTTGCATGATGAACTGGCGCATCAGGAACACCGCCTGCGAGTTCGCCAGCGTCGGCACGATCAGGCCCCAGTAGCTGTCCACCCAGTCCAGCTTCGCGACCAGGATGTACGACGGGATCAGCGTCGCCTGGAACGGGACCATCAGCGTGGCGAGGAACGCCCAGAACATGATCTCCCGGCCGGGGAACTTCTTCTTCGCGAACGCGTACCCGGCCATCGACGCGAACAGCAGCACGCACGCCACGGACACCAGCGAGTAGAGCAGCGAGTTCACCGTCCACCGCGGGATGTCCGAGCTGGACAGCACCTTCGAGAAGTTCTCCAGCGTGAAGTTCGCCGGGTTGAGCGCGTCCGGGAACGTCCGCCCGCTCGGCGGCGCGAACGCGACCAGCACCATCGCCGCGAACGGCACGATCGTCACGATCGCCGTCAGCGCCAGCAAGGTCGGCAACGTCAGCCGGCCCGCCGTACGCCGTCCTGCCGTCGGTGCCTCCACTACCGGCCGGACCGGCGGGCGGTCGAGTACCTGAGCCATCTAGTCGTCCCTCCCGACGAGCCGGCGCTGTACGAGCGAGACGATCAGCACGATCAGGAACAGCACCAGACCGATCGCGCTGGCGTAACCGAAGTCGAAGTACTTGAAACCGCTGTCGTACAGGAAGTACACGAGCGAGTAGCTGGACCGCACCGGTCCGCCGCCGGTCATCACGTACATCGCGTCGAAGACCTGGAAGGCGCCGATGGTCTCGATCACCAGCACGAAGAACAGCACCGGCCGCAGCTGCGGCAGCGTCACGTACCGGAACCGCTGCCAGGTACTCGCCCCGTCGATCATGGCGGCCTCGAGGTACGACTTCGGCACCGCCTGCAGACCCGCGAGCAGGATCAGCATCGAGTACCCGAAACCCTTCCACGCCGACGTGACCGCGATCGACGGCAGCACGGTGCCTGACTGGCTGAGGAAGTCGATCGGACCGATGCTCACCAGCCCGAGTACGGCGTTCAGCAGCCCGTCCTGCGCGTCGTAGATCCACTTCCAGATCACCGCGGCCAGCACGATGCTGGTCACGTACGGCAGGAAGAACACGCCGCGGAAGAAGCCGCGCTTCCACACCACCTGGTGGAGCAGTACGGCGGTTCCGAGCGACAGCAGGACCGTCAGCGGGACGAAGATCACCGTGTAGGTGATCGTCACCAGCAGCGCCTCGTGGAACACCTTGTCCGACAACAGCCGCGTGTAGTTGTCGAGCGCGATGAAGTCCCACTTGCCGCTGATCCGGTAGTCGGTCAGCGAGAGGAAGAAGGCCCCGATCGCGGGCAGGAACCGGAACAGCAGGAACAGCACCAGCATGGGGGCGACGAACAGCAGACCCACCCAGGGTCTGCGCCGCGGCCCACCTCGACGACGGCCGGCCGCGGGTCCCGCCCGACCCGCGACCGTGTCGGTTGTGTCGGTCAACGCTGCCTCGAGAGCAGGTCGTTGGCCTGCTTGGCGGCGTCGTCCAGCGCCTGCTGCGGCTGCTTCTTACCGGTCAGCACGGCCTGGATCTCGGTGCTCAGGAACGACATGATCTGCCGCGCCGCCGGGTTCGGCTCACCTGGTACGGCGTACTGCAGCGCGTCGTGGAACTTCGCCGCCATCGGGTCGGTCGACTCGGACTTGGCGTCGTTGCGCGGCGAGTAGAACCCGGACGCCTTGCTGAGCGCGTCCAGTTGCGCCGGCTGCATCATGAACGACAGGAACTTCTTGGCCCCGTCGGTGTTCTCCGAGGCCGCGTTCACGACCAGACCGCCCGGCAGGCCGAACCCGACCTGCTTCTTGCCGGTCAGCGGCGTACCGATCTCGACGTTCGCCGCGCCCCACGTCTTCGCCACCGTGGCGGCGTCGGCCGGCACGCTGGTCATCGCCATCGCGACCTGCCCCTTGCCGAACGGCGAGTCGGCGACCACGTTGCCCGCGGTGAGCGCGGTCTTCGAGATCGCGCCCTCGTCCCACAGGCTCTTCAGGAAGGTCAGCGCCTCCAGGCCGGGGGCCTGGTTGAAGGTGACGCTCTTGCCGTCGTCGGCGAACACCTTCCCGCCGGCCTGCCACAGCAGCGGGTAGAAGTTCAGGTTCAGCGTCGCCTCCGGCGAGGCCGAGTAGTCCAGCGTGGAGAACCCGGCCGCCTTGAGCTTCGGCGCGGCCGCCTTGATCTCGTCCCAGGTCTCCGGCGGCTTGCTGATCCCGGCCTTGGTCAGGACGGTCTTGTTGTACATCGTCGTCGTGACCGTGTGGTAGATCGGGGCGCCGTACACCTTGCCCTCGACGGTCAGGCCGGGGATCGCGGCCGGCAGGAACTTGTCCTTCTCCGGGGTGACCACGTCGTCGACCGGCTCCAGCGAGCCGCTCTTCACGTACTGCGGGATCTGGTCGGGGATCATCAGCAGGACGTCCGGACCCTTCCCGCCGGAGAACGCGGCCGCGACCTTCTCCTCCCGGCCCTTCCACGGCTGGTTCTCCAGCTTCAGGTCGATGCCGGAGTTGGCCGCCTCGAAGTCGGTCTCGACCTTCTTCCAGTAGGCGTCGCTGGCCGCCTGGTCGGCGATCACCGGGTACATCCAGAGCGTGACGCTCTTCTTGCTGGCGGAGCCGCCGTCGTCGCCTCCGCCGCACGAGCTGAGCGCAGCGGCGAGAACGAGCGCGGTAAGTGGTGCCGCGATGCGGCGGACGGTCGATTTCATCGCACCCCCAGGGTGTCCGGAAGTCAGGGCCGGAAAGTGTAGAACCGAATAACGGTCAGGACCGAAAGTAGCTGGGGTGAATTTCGGCTGTCAACGGCTGATATCAATCCGGAACAGCTCGGAGCCGCTCGTCATCAGCAGTTGGTGATCCCCGCGGACGCCGAGCCGCCGGTGGGCGTGCGCGACGAACAGCGTCGGGACGGCCTTCGCCCCCGGCGCGATCCGGTAGATCTTGTTCAGGTCGATGCTCACGTAAACGGCCTCCGGCGTGGCCACGATGTCGCCGCTGGAGGTCGTTGTCCCGAGCGTGAAGGACTTCTTCAGCTTGCCGGTGTCCGGCGCCACCGCGAACACGGTCTTCCCGGCCACGCCCCACAGCAGGCCGTCCGGCCCCATCGTGACCGAGGACACCGTTGCGGCCTTCGGCACCGGCACGGTCTCCCAGAGCTTCTTCTTGGCCACGTCCCACGCGAACACTGTGCCCGCTTCCCGGGTCGGCGGCGTGGTGGCCAGGCCGCCGACGATCGACGTACCGCCGTACACGATCCCGCAGTGCGAGGTGAGGCCGAAGACGGACTCGTCCTGGACGACGTTGCGGTACTTCTCCGCGGTGTTCGTCGCCGGGTCGTAGATCACCAGCGCGCCGCCGAGCCGGTCGCCGTCGGGGACGGTGCCGACCGCGATCTTGCCGTTCACCTCGGTCAGCGCGCGGGCGCGGGTCTGCAGCAGGTCGGGCTTGAGATTGAGCCGCTGAACCGGGTTGTCCGGCGTGCCGGGCGGTCCGGGGGAGTACTCCGGGCTGCTCCAGGGCTTGCTCAGGTCGTAGTCGTAGAGCCTGGCCTCCGGATAGGCGCCGATCCAGAGCTTGCCGTCGGATCCCTCCAGCAGCGCCTCGACCTGCGAGAACCGGTTGTACTTGGCCTCGCCGGTCGTCGGGTTGACCACGGAGACCCCGCCGTTCAGGAAGCCGCCGGCGTAGATGTTGTTCTTGCCGCCCGCCACCGACAGGATCTCGATCGGCTCCCGGCGGACCTTGGTCACGAAGATCTCGGACTTGCCGGTCTGCGGGTTGTACCGGAACTCCTCGCCGCGCCACAGGGTGCCGACGACGCTGGTGCCCGGGTAGTCGGGGAGGTTCAGGTCGGCGTACCCGATCGAGCGGGCGTTCTGGATCCGGCCGGTGAACATCAGGCCGGTGCCGGTCAGGGTCTTGGTGGCCGGGTCGTACTTCTTCAGTTCGCTGCTCTGGATCAGGTACAGCGAGCCGTCCGCGCCGATCGGGGAGATGTCCAGGCCGTGCGCATTCGGGATCTCGTCGACCCAGGTGCGACTGGCGATGTCCCAGACGTACAGCGGGCCGGGGAACGCGGTGCTGATCCGCACATAGACGCGGCCGCCGCGGGCGTTCAGGTCGTAGACGACCTTGTCGGACGGGTCGCCGAGACCGGGTGGCGAGGGCAGTTCGGTGATCGCTCCGCTGGTGGCGTCGATCTCCATGATGTGCGCGTCGGGCATCGTGCCGGCGTACACCTTGCCGCCCGCGTAGTCGATGCTCTTGACGTACGTCTGGCCCGCTAGGACGGTGCCGTAGTCGCGGATCGCGCCTGTCGTGTCGTCGTACCGGAACACCTTGCCGTTCGGGAACGTGCCGCCGTACACGTTGCCCTGGTCGTCGGTGGTGATCCGCCAGATGAAGGACTCGGACGCGATCGGCCGGCCGAGGTCCTCGACGCTGCCGCCCGGCCGCAGCCGGTACAGGTGGCCGTTGTTGTACGTGCCGACGTAGATCGTGCCGTTTGGCGTCGCGGCGACCGCGTAGCTGCCGTCCGCGCCGGGCAGCGCCGCGGAGAGCAGGCTGTCGCCGGTGGCCGGGTCGATGGCGTTCAGGTACGCCGGACTTCCGGTGGACACGTTCCAGATCGCGGTCTTGCCGTTCGGGCCGGGCGCGACGGTGCCGCCGATGAGCAGTACGTCGGACAGCGGCGTACCGAGTGAGGTGACTGTGCCGACCGGTGGTTGCTGACCGGCCTGCGCCGGGCTGGTCAGGGTTGTGCCGAGCAGAGCGACGAGAGCCATTGCGAGAAGGGAGCGGACTGATCGCATGCGAATTGCCTCCGGGGTGCCGTATTTACGGTCCTGTCCGAAAGTGAAGCTCTCGCGGCGTGGCCAAGTCAACGGCTCGGCACAATTTGCAGCTACTGGCAGCAACGGGTCCGGTTACGGCCAGACCCTAAAGCGGTGGCAGCGCGTCGAGCAGCTTCTGCAGCTTCTCGCGAGTGCGCGCGAAGTAGCTGTTCTCGCGGTGCAGCGCACGGTGGAACGCGGCCAGCTCGGCCGCCGAGATGGTGTTGGAGAACGTGCTGATCTCGGTCAGGTCGAGCCGCCGGTTGAACAAGTGCACGGTGTCCCGCCAGCGGTGCATCAGGCCGACGAGCTCGGCGTCGCGGTGCAGGCCGAGCGCCCCGGACACCAGCGCGAGATCGACCGCGGACACCACCAGTCGCGGGTACACCTGCCGGGTGGTCGGCGCGTCGGGCGAGAACCGCTCGTCGTTCAGCAGCCTAGTGTTCTCGTGCAGCTCGTCCGCGACGGCCCGCAGGACCTCGGTACGGCGTTCCGCCTCGGCCGTCAGCCGCTCGACGAAGATGCCGGTCAGCCCGGCGACCAGCGTGAGTGAGTTGACCGCCGGCTCCCAGCGCGAGCCCTGCGGCCAGAAGAACCACAGGACGCCGAGAACGAAGGCCAGTGCGAGCAGACCGTACGTCACCGCACTGACGACGGTCCGCCTCATGTGGACCAGATGTCGTCGGCGAGGCTGCGTGCCGTCTCGCCGGCCCCTTCCGGTGCGAGCAGCAGCAGTTCCAGGCCGAACGGGTTCGGGCGGCGGGCGTATCGGAACTGGGACTGGATCGCCTCGACCGGCGTCAGCTGACAGGCCTCGGTCAGCCGCTTCAGCCGGGTCGTGGAGTACTTGCGGGTGGTGTAGAGCCGGATCGTGTCGCCGATCGGCAGCACCGCCTCGGTGTGGTCCGGCAGCTCCATCCGGATCTCTTCGCCGGTGTCGTTCTGCCAGAAGATCTTCACCAGCAGCGCGTCCTCGTCCTCGACCTCGCCGACGAACTTGACCTGGTCGTTGTTGATCTTGAGGTCGGTGTTGTACCGCAGGGTGCTGGTGACGAACTCCGCGAACGCGCGGGTCTGGTGGTACTCGTCCGCGGCCGCGTCGGCGGACTCCTGGTCGAGTCGCGTCGTACTGGCCACCTCGAGCAGCAGCCGGTCCTGCGGCCGCAGCACCCGGGTGAGCGTGTCGAGCAGCTCCTCGTCGCTCTCGAAGTTGGCCAGCGTGTTGCCGGTCAGCGCGAACAGGATCGGCTCGTCGTCGACCAGCCGGGCCAGCATCTGCCCGAGCTCCTCCATGTTGTCGGCGATCGAGAAGTCGAGCTGCACCGGAAGCACCTGGGAGACCGGGAAGCGGGCGCCACGGACCGGCTCCAGGGTGCCCATCCGGAGCATCTCCGAGCTCATGTCCACCGGGATGTAGTACATGTCGGGGTTGTGCCGGCGCATGTCGCTGAGGATCGTCCGGTCCTTGACGCCGGTGCCGACCCCGAGGCTGACCAGGTGGAAGCCGCCGTTCTCGACGTGCGGGCGGAGCTTGCGCCAGTGCCGCAGGAACGACTCCGCGCCGGCCTTCATGACCAGGTAGAACGGGTCGTTGGTGGCGTTCGCCCACGCGATCGTCGGGCCGATTCCCCAATAGGAGAAGCCCGACGTGATCTGCTTGCCGTCACCGGACGTCGAGAACGGTCCGCGCAGGTCGCTCGTCAGGGTCGCGAGCTTGTCCGTCTGGTCCTCGCCGACCAGCACCAGCGACCATGCGAAGTCGTCGTCGGCCAGCGCATGCTCGAGCTTCCGGATCACGGGTACCGGCTCTGCCACGTCTCACCCCTCACATGATGAGAGGTCAGGTTATCGGTTACCGCCGGCTACTGCCGGTCAGACAGGGGTGACCGCGTCGGCCTCGCGGCCCTTGGGCCCGTCGACGATCTGGAACTCGACGTGCTGGCCGTCCTCGAGCGTCTTGTACCCGTCGGAGACGATCTTGCTCCAGTGCACGAACACGTCGTCCTGCCCGTCGACGGCCAGAAAACCGTAGCCCTTGTCGGCGTTGAACCACTTCACGGTGCCGCGCACCATCGATACTCCTTGACTACGGGACCCGCTGCACCCGGACCCCTCCGGTACTTCGCGGTCCACAAGCCTAGCCCAGGCCGTCGGTCGAGCGGCGCACTGTCCGCGGCACCGTGAACGCGGCGGCGAGCCCGGTCAGGGCGACCGAGATACCGAGCCCGAAGGCCATCCGGTAGCCGGTCATCGGCGCTGCCGACGCGATCACCGGCCCGGACAGCGCGAGCCCGAGCGAGGCCCCGAGTTGCGCGGACGAGTTGAGGACGCCGGCGGCGACACCACGGTCGGTTTCCCGCACGTACGCCGTACCCGCGGTGGTGGACGCGACGGACGCGACGCCGAGGCTCACGCCCATGACCCCGAAGCCGCTGATCAGCAGAGTCAGCGGCAGTCCTTCCGCGGGCAGCGGCAGCAGTACGGCGACACCCACAGCAACACCCGCGAATCCGGTCAACAGCGCGCGCCGTACGCCGAGCGCACGGACTACGGGCGGACCGAGCAGGGAGCCACCGATCACCGCGACGTTGAAGACCGGGAAGATGAGCCCGGCCAATGCCGGCGGCAGATGCAATGTGTCCTGCACGTACAGCGCGGCGGTCAGCATCGCCGGGCTCGTCGAGGCGGTCAACGCGGCGGCGGTGAGGTTGCCGCCGAGAACGCCGTGGGTTCGCAGCAGCGAGGGCGGGAGCAGGGGCTGCCGCGAGGTTCGCTCGATGCGCATGAAGCCGATCATCAGCAGGGCAGCTGTTGTCAGCGCCGCCCAACCGGGCCACGCGGAGAAATCCCGCGCGATCTCCGACAGGCCGACGGCCGCCAGCGCGATGCCGGCCGTGACGCAGCAGGCGCCCGGGAGATCGAGGGTGACGACGCGAGTCCGGCTCCCGCGGCCGGGGAGGCTGCGGATGCTCCAGAGCAAGGCGACGAAGCCGATCGGCACGTTGACGGCGAACACCCAGCGCCAGCCTGCGACCTGGGTGATCAGGCCGCCGAGGAACCAGCCGCTCGCCCCACCCCCGGCGCCCGCTGCCGTCCACCATCCCAGCGCTCGCCGCGCCGCTTCGGGAGGCAGGGCGTCCGACAACGCGGCCAGCGCCGCGGGAGACAGGAGTGCCGCACCGGCGCCCTGGGCGAGGCGGGCACCGATCAGAACCGCCGGGGACCAGGCGAGAGCGCAGGCGAGCGAGGCGGCAGAGAACACGACGAGCCCGATCCGAAAGATTCGCCGTGCACCGCCGAGGTCGGCGGTCCGGCCACCGAGCACGAGCAGTCCGGCCAGCACGACCGTGTACGCCATGAACACCCAGGGGAGCGTGGCCGCGGCGAAACCCAGGTCCGCACCGATCGCCGGCAGCGCGGTGGTGACGATGGTCGCGTCCAGCACGACGACGAACTGGGCCACGCAGACGACTGCCCAGCCGGCCGAACGGGTCGAGATGTTTCCGGTCAAACCGCTCATGATGGAAACAGTGCCCGCGTCGGCGGATGGCAAACTGGTAAAATGCATTTTGATGGAAACAGTTGAGCTCCCACCAGGCATCCGCGAGCTGCCCGTGGTCGCGGGTGATCTCGCGCTGGACTTCGCCAACACGGTCGACGATCCCGCCGGCCCGTTGCGGCACGACCACATCGCGGACTACCGCTCGCTGCTGCACTGGTCGCTGCGAGTGGGCCTGCTGACCGGGGCCGACGCGGATCGCCTGCTGCTCCGTACCGAGCCACGCCGAGCGGCGGTCGTGATCCGCCGGGCCCATCAGTTGCGGGATGCGATCAACCTGGCGGCGGGCTCGATCGCCGACGGCCACGAGTTGGAGGGATGGACCGAGCTGCGCCCCTTCGTCCGTGCGGCGGTCGACCACGCCGACCTGGTGGACCGCCGCCCGGTCTGGCCGAAGGAGGAGCTGGAGGCGCCGCTGTGGCCGGTGGCACTCGCCGCCTACGAGCTGCTCACCGGCCCTCACGCGACCCGTATCAAACGCTGCGCGGGCTGCCCCTGGGTGTTTCTGGACCAGTCCAAGAACAACAGCCGCCGCTGGTGCTCGATGGAGATCTGCGGCGTCAACCAGAAGATGCGCCGCTACGTCACGCGGCGTGCTGCTCGCCGCGTCCAGCCCTGAGCCGCACAACCGAGGCTGAGCGCTGCACCCACCAACCCGGCGCTGACCCAGAGCGGGCCGTGGAAGGTGCCGGTTCCGATCGCGAGGCCGCCCAGTAGCGGTCCGGCGGCGGCGCCGACGTTCAGGGCGGCGGTGGCCAGTCCGCCGGTCAGGACCGGCGACTCGGTGCCGGCGTACAGGGCGTACGAGATCAGTGTCGAGCCGACCGCGAAGGACAGCGCGCCTTGGACAAGGAGCAGGGCGACGGCCGGTACGACGTACGCCGTGGTGAGGGCGAAGGCGCACCACCCGAGCAGCAAGATGCCGCCGGCAACGAGTACGAGCCGGTCGTCGCGACGGTCGGCGTACCGGCCGGCGACGGTGACCCCCGCGAACGAGCCGAGCCCGAACAGCGCGAGCATCACCGGCACCCATCCCGCCCCGAGCCCGGTGACCTTTGTAAGTATCGGCGACAGGTAGGTGAACGAGCAGAACGTCGCGCCGTTCACGAGGGCACCGAGGAGCAGCAGTACGGCGAGCCGCGGTGTCACGCTGAACCGCCCGACGGTCGCCGGGCCGGTCGCACGGTTCGGGACCGAGCGCAGGATCCCGAGTAACGCCGGCAGCGAGATGATCGCGACCGCCCAGAACGCGGACCGCCAGCCGAGGTAGCGGCCGAGCACGGCACCCGCCGGTACGCCGACGATGCACGCGAGCGTCGTACCGCCGAGAAGGACGGACGTCGCGCGGCCCTTCGCGTCCGGGCGGACCATCGCGGCGGCCGTGGCGAGTGCGATGGCGAGGAAGCCTGCGTTCGCGAGGGCAGCGAGGATCCGGGTGACCAGCAGAACCGTGAAGTCGCTGGTCAGCGCGCCGACCACGTGGACCGCGAGGAACACTGTCAACGTCACGAGCAACGTCCGGCGGCGCGGCCAGCGGGCGCCGAGTACGGCGACGGCCGGGGCGCCGACGATCATCCCGAGCGCGAACCCGGAGGTCAGCCAGCCGGTGGTGGGGATCGAGACACCCAGGTCCCGGGCGATGTCCGGGCCGAGCCCGGAGAGCATGAATTCAGAGGTCGCCTGGGCGAAAACGGCCAGGCCAAGGAGGTACAGCACGAAAGGCATGGAAATGCTCCGCAACCATGAGAAGACGGGTATGAGTCGTCTCCGGCGGTTCCGGCGCATGCGCACGGGAACGGCCGGTGGCTACGCTCTGTCCGCCTCCGGGCTGCTCACACCCCAAAGCCTAGAAACCGGCGTACCCACCGTCCACCGAGTTAGGCGCGGCGGGAGGCGGCGAGGCCGAGGAGGCCTGCGGTGACCAGGAGGAGGGCGCTGGTCACGCCGAGGTCATCGGTCTGCAGTACGCCGTTGTCGGTCAGCATCCAGATCGTGGCGGCGCCGGTCAGGACCGTGCCGGCCACCACGCCGGGCACGTCCGGCCTGGTCTTTCGCTGCTGGCTCATCCGCGCTCCACCTTGATACTGCCCAGCCTGAGGTCCAGGTCCAGGGTGACCTGCTGCGGGCCGGCCTTGCCGTCCGTGCCGAGGTCGTTCAGCTTCAGTTCGGCATTATGGCCGTCCTGGTGCTGGTTGAGGAAGGCAACGTCTCCCATCTCGGTCGACACCGCGCCCTGCACGTCCACGTCCTGCGGGAGCCGCACGACCACCTCGCCGAGGCCGCCGTGGACCTGGACCTTGGCGCCCGGGCCGAACTTCGCCTGGGTCAGGTCGAGGTGCACCGACCCGGCGTCGAACTCGTAGCTCGTCCCGGTCGCGGTGATGGTCTGGGTGGACGGCGCGACGTAGTTGGTGTCCGCGAAATTGCGCGGCACACCGGGGAACACTGTGCTCGCGATGGCTCCGACGGCCAGCAGGATGCCGAGCGGCAGCAGGGCCAGCGTGCGCCCGACGAACCCGCCGAGCAGCATGCCGCCGCCGAGTGTCGCCAGGCCGATGATCAGCATGGTCGCCGTCGGCGCCCCCGCGAGCGCGGCGATGCCGATCGCGAGGCCGGTCAGCACGACGATGATCGACTTGATCCCGCGCACGCCCTTGGCAGGCGGTCCGGCGGGGGTGCTGGCGACCGGCGTGGTGCCGGCGGGCTCGTCGATGTACAGGCCGAGGGGGTCGTCCTCGGTCCACACAGGCTGGACCGGTTCGACGGTGCGGTCCTGGGGTCGCTGTGTGGCCGAGGACGACGGACCCGCCGGGGGAGCTGACGGGTCGGTCCGAGGAGGCGTGTACGCCGTGGTCTGCTGCGGACCGGCGTACGCCGAAGTAGTCGGCGGCACCGTGTCCTGTGGGCGCCGACCCTGATTGCAGTTGCCCTTGCGCTGCTTCGCGATCAGCCAGATGACACCCACCACGATCAGCGGGCCGGGGACGAAGCGGCCGAAGTTGAACGACGACATCATCGCGATCGCGAAGAACACGCAGGCGCCGATGACCACCGGCCAGAACCACGGGTGGTCGCTCCGGACCCGGTCGCCGAGCACGCCCTGCGCGGCGGAGCGGTCACTGCCCTCGTCGGGCATCAGGACCCAGGCGGCGATGTAGAAGATCACGCCCGGACCGCTGATGATCAGCACGGCCATCACCACGCGGACCAGCACCGGGTCGATGTTCAGCGCGCGGCCGATACCGCCGCAGACACCCGCGACCCAGCGGTCCGACCTGCTGCGCCGCCAGCTCTGGGGGTTCTGCAGGCGGTTGCGGTCGAACCCGGCGGGTCCACTCTGGTTCTGCTCCATGCCATCGATACTGGCGCGAATTCACCCCGGATCACATCGGGGATGCCCCCTGAGGACCCCCGGAGTCGCTCGCCGTCCGGATGACACAGTCGGGGTTCTCCCCGAGCCGACCCTGACTTCATCGGAGAGGCGTGTGAGGAGGCGGCCCGGGACAAGCCTGCTGGTGTCGGACCGGTCCGCATGTGACGATCGTTGTGATGAGCCAGCCAGCAGCCGCGCCGCCGGGCGGGTCCTCCGCGAACGGAGCCCCACCCGAGCCGCCGCCTGGGCAGAACCAGGATCAGTGGCGCTTCAAGGGCTGGGGACCGCAAGGCCCGGGGCAGTACCAAGGCCCGTACGCCGCCTACGCCGCGCGGATGGGCAACCAGGCCGGCCCGAGTGGTCCGCCGTACTCGTCCACGCCGCCGCGGCCGGCCGCGGAGCCGACTCGTCGGGCGTACCGGCGTACCGAAGGGCGCGTCGTCGCCGGTGTGGCCGGCGGGATCGCGGACCACCTCGGCGTGTCGGACACCGTCGTACGGCTGGTGCTGATCGCGACCACGGTGTCCGGCGGCTTCGGCGTACTGATCTATGCGGCGCTGTGGTTCCTGATGCCGCTCGCGCCGGAAACCGTGCCGGATGCACCTGGGCTGGCCGCGCACACACGTAAGGGGCTGCGCACCGACGAGCCGGCGCCGCCGGTCGCCGAGGCGAAGCAGCGGACGCGGGAGAAGAGTCGCGGGCAGCTGCCCGCGCTGGTAGCCATCGGCATCGGCCTGGTCCTGCTGCTGCAGGTCGCCGGGCTCGGCATCGCCGGGAAGCTGTTCTGGCCGCTGGTGTTCGCCGCGACCGGTCTGGCACTGATCTGGCGGCAGGCGGACGAGAGCCAGAAGGACAAGTGGACGCGCGACGTCCGGGTCCCGATCCTCGGCCTGGTGCTCGGCAAGGGCGGCTGGAAGTCGCTGATCCGGATCGCCGTCGGCCTGGTCCTGCTCGGCACCGCGGTCACCTTGTTCCTGGTACAGAACGGCCGGCTCTCGATGGTCGGCGACGTACTGATCGCGCTGCTGCTCGCCGTGGTCGGGATCGGAGTCATCGCCGGGCCGTGGGTGCACCGGCTGACCCGCGACCTGAACGCCGAGCGCGCGGAGCGGGTGCGTTCGCAGGAACGCGCCGACATGGCCGCGCACCTGCACGACTCGGTGCTGCAGACGCTGGCGCTGATCCAGAAGCAGGCCGAGGACCCGAAGGCCGTGGCCCGGCTGGCGCGCTCGCAGGAGCGCGAGCTGCGGTCCTGGCTGTACGACGAGGAGCACGACGCCGACCAGACGATCGTCGGCGCCGCGAAGCAGGCGGCCGCCGAGGTCGAGGACTCGCACGGCGTACCGATCGAGGTGGTCACGGTCGGCGACTGCGACCTGACCGAGCCGCTGGCGTCGATGGTCCGGGCCGCCCGGGAGTCGATGGTGAACGCGGCCAAGCACTCCGGCGCGGCGAAGATCGACGTGTTCGTCGAGGTGGACGGCGACCGGGTGGAGATGTTCGTCCGCGACCGCGGCAAGGGCTTCGCCGTGGACGAGGTCCCGGACGACCGGCTCGGCTTGCGGCACAGTGTGATGGGCAGAATGGAACGGCACGGCGGACGCGCGACGGTGCGGTCCGATCCCGAGACAGGCACCGAAGTGCGACTGGAGATGGACAGATGAGCAGCAGGCGCGTTGTCGTCATCGACGATCACGACATGTTCCGGGCCGGGGTACGCAGCGAGATCGGCAGCGCGGTCGACATCGTCGGGGAGGGGGCTGACGTCGACAGCGCGGTCAAGGCGATCGTCGGCACCGAGCCGGACGTCGTACTCCTCGACGTCCACCTGCCGGGCGGCGGTGGCACCGAGGTGATGAAGCAGGTGCACCAGCGGCACCCGGACATCAAGTTCCTCGCGCTGTCGGTGTCCGACGCCGCCGAGGACGTGATCGGCGTGATCCGGGCCGGCGCCCGCGGGTACGTCACCAAGAACATCTCCGGCACCGAGCTCGTCGACGCGATCAACCGGGTCGCCGAGGGCGACGCGGTGTTCTCGCCGCGGCTGGCCGGCTTCGTGCTGGACGCCTTCTCCGGCGCGATCGACATCGCCTCGGTGGACGAGGACCTGGACCGGCTGTCACAGCGGGAGCGTGAGGTACTGCGGTTGATCGCGCGGGGCTACGCCTACAAGGAGGTCGCCCGCGAACTCTTCATCTCGGTGAAGACGGTCGAGACCCACGTCTCCTCGGTCCTCCGCAAACTCCAACTCTCCAACCGCCACGAACTAACCCGCTGGGCCACCGACCGCCGCCTCGTGTAACCACCCCACGCTTTAGCGCGCGCTACCGCGCGATTTCGGCTACCGCCGGGACGACGACCCTGTGGTGCCACCCGCCCGTTCTACATCAGTTGGATGTGGGGGTCGCGATAAATGGCCGAGGTTGTCTTGCCGCTTACCGTTCGCGATCTGACCGAAGCCGACCTGCCCGCCTGCGGGTGGTACGGGACAGCGACGGATCTTGCGTACGTAGCCGAAGCGATCCAACGCGCCCGCCGCGGCGAGGTCGACTACTTGGCGGTCTGTCCACCTTCCGGTCTGCCAGTTGCGGTCGGTGGGGTCGACTACACCAAACCACCCGGCGCGGCGACTATCTGGCAACTGTCGGTCCAGGCGGAGCTGCGCTCGTGCGGGATCGGCTCAGTCCTGATCGGGGCGTTGGAGCAGCGAGCTCGAGACCGCGGACTCCGCTGGGTCGAGTTGGGCGTGGACGACAACAGCTCGCGGCCGCGCGGCTTGTACGAGCGGCTCGGCTACGTGGTGAGCGGCAACGAGATCGCCTCGTGGGACCAGGAAGCTGCAGACGGATCCACGACCCGCTACGAAACGCGGATCACTCTGATGCGAAAGCAACTGACCTAGAGCGTGATAGTTCCAGGGGACGGGTTCAAGCCCGTTGCCGTTCAGTTCAGGGCGTGGGCCGGCTGTCGATCGCGGTAGTGGGAAAGAAATGGTCCGCATGTGCAAATTTGTTTCCCAACCGGCCGGTGTGAGGCGTGGTTGGGGTTGCCCGGCGTGGCCACAGACGGATTGGTGGCCGCCGCGCATTCGGTCTACCCCGCTTTTAGGGCGAGGCCGGTGCCGGAGGGGGTCAGGAGGGTCAGTTGGTTGTGGTTGATGGTGTAGGTGACCGCAGGCCTGAGGACGGCCAGGATTGTGGTCTGCAGCGCGGCGGATTCGGGTGTGCAGGGGTGGTCGGTGGTGGCGACGTCGCTGAAGTTCAGTTCTGTGTTGTTGCGGGTGAAGCTGCCGGAGAGTTCGTTGCACCCGGTCCAGCCGGTCAGGCGGTCGCGGTCGAAGCTGATCCACGCCGGCTCGGCGCGACCGTAGCCCTGGCGCAGATCGCCGTTGGTGATGGTGGCGACGACCTTCCACCTGATCCCGTCGAGCGGGGAGTCCGGTTCGGCGATCTTCCGGTCCAGCAAGGTGATCGTCGTACCGCCTGAGGCGAGGGTGAGCTCGTCGCCGTTCAGCTGCCAGGAGGGTTTGCTCGTCAGGAACGTCTTGAACCATTCCTCCTGGTCCCGAAGCGGCGGTTGGCAGCCCATCTGGGTACCGCCGAGTCCGGGGACAGACAGGCTCCCGTGGGTCAGCAGTTCGCCGGCCCCGACGGCGGCGCCCAGGCTGTTGCACCCGACGTGCGCTCTCACGCTGTCCAACACCCGCGGCCCCTCCTCGTTCTTGTTCGGCTGTCGCGCGAACTGGAGCCGGATACGCGTCTTCGGCAGCAGTTGTTTGGCTTCGCCGTCCTCAACCACAGCGGTCGACAGATAGGTCTTGCCCAGGGGCATCCTGATCGATCCGTCCAGTACGCCGATCGCGGATCTGAACTCACGCAGTCGGTCCAGGAGTACGTCGGCTCCACCGGCCTCTTGGTCCTGGACCCCTGATCGATGCACGGACATCCGACCGTCCGGCTCTACCCGGATGATCGTGCTGACTCCGTAGGCGGCGGCCGGCGTACGTCGGTCGTCGGCGTCGATGATCACGGTGCCGGGCGGAAACTGCGCGCGGGCTTCGGCTGCCGAGGCGGCCGGTGCTTCGCCGGTTCGATTGGCGCTGCTTCCGTACAGGAAGGGAAAGCTCGTCCACAGGAATGGCAGCTCACCCCAGGCTCCGTCGAAGAACAGCACCCAGCCTTCCTTGATGGCCGGCGTCAGCCACTCGGGCATCGCCGGATCCGGCCGGATCGGCGCCAGGACGGACATTCGCTCGGCGAGCGCGAAGTCGGCCGCGGCGAGGGTGTCGCTGCGCAGGTCGAGGTACAGGAACAGCTGATCGTGCGCGTCCTCCAAGTGGACCGAGATCCCGACCGCCTGGTCGACGGGACGACCTTTCAGGACATTCACGGCACGGGCGTCGCGGGCCACCACGCCGTACGTCATCGGACTGGGCCTGGTCACGACAACAGCCCCGCCGCCACGCAGTACTTCGACCGCATGGATTTGCGCCCGATCGAACTCCGGCAGATCCATGATCGACACTCCCCAAGTATCAGCCGGGTGTGCGGTTCCACCTATGGGGCGGCTATGCCGATGTCAGGGCGTCGTCGCCGTCATTCCGCACGATTGTGGGAGGCTCAAGGTGGCCCTCCGAGGCCAGGTGCGTGAAGAGAGCGCGGTTGTAGGTGTTCATCTCAGGCAGTTCGAGTGGGTCGTAGAACCTGAGGTCGGTGGTCTCGGGGCCCGAAAGGTCGAGGTGCCCCGACCACGACTCGGCGCGGTAGGTCAGTGAGATCACCTGGCACTGGTCGCCGTTGGGGTAGACCAAGAAGCATTCCGGACCTGAACGTGCGGAGAGCAGGGTCAGCTGTCCAGCTACCAGGCCTGTTTCCTCACGAAGCTCTCGACGGGCGGCGACTTCGAGTCGCTCGCCTGGTTCAACGGCGCCGCCGGGGATGCACCACGTCTGGTCGTCGGAGCGCTGTTGGAGCAGGACTTGCTGCCGGTCATCCCAAACAAGCACACCGGCAGCCGCGACGACCAGTGGTTCCGTGCCGACCAGTGCTCTCATGCGCTCCAGGTAGGACTTTGTGCCGCCGTCAGCCATGGTCGCAGGATAGGTGGGCGGGTCGATTGAGTCCTGTAGAGCTAGATCGCTTGGAGGGCTTACCGGCCGGAGGAGGTGTAGGGGAGGAGGGCCATTTCGCGGGCGTTCTTGATGGCTCGGGCTACTTGTTTTTGTTGCTGGACGGACAGGCCGGTGACTCGGCGGGAGCGGATTTTGCCGCGGTCGGAGATGAACTTGCGCAGCAGGGCGGTGTCCTTGTAGTCGATGAAGGTGATGCCGTCGCGGTCCAGTGGGTTCTGCTTCGGCTTGCGCGTGCCGGTCGGTGCCGGGCGTCGGGCCATGACGGCCTCCTTTGTTGAATGTCGTTTTCAACTAGCGTAGCGCAGGGTCTCCACGGTGGCGCGTTTCGGCCAGGGCATGGATTCGCCACTCCGTTCCTTCGGTCCGGGCTTGGCGGCTGTTATACCGTCGACTCTTATGGAGCGGAATCTCACAGCCGATCAGCTCGCGCTCTTCGAGAAGGAGTTCGCGTCGAACCCGCAGTACCGGGTGATGCAGAACGCCGTCACGCAGACGCCGGTCAACAGCATCGCCCTGGATCGCCAGGTCGTCACGTCGATGGACCACTCGGTGTCCCATCTGCTGGACGACTGGAAGGTCACCAATCAGAAGAAGAGCGGTCGGTGCTGGCTGTTCGCCGGGCTGAACCTGCTCCGCGTCGGCGCGGCCGAGAAGCTCGGGGTCAAGGACTTCGAGTTCTCCCAGAACTACCTGCTGTTCTGGGACAAGTTCGAGCGTTCGAACTTCTTCCTCGAGGCGATCATCGAGACCTCCGAGCGGGACGCCGACGACCGGACCGTCGCGCACCTGCTGTCGGACCCGATCGGTGACGGCGGCCAGTGGAACATGTTCGTCGCGCTGGTCCGCAAGCACGGCCTGGTGCCGAAGTCGGCGATGCCGGAGACCGAGAGCTCGTCCGCGACCGCGCAGCTCAACGATGCGCTCCGCAAGCTGCTCCGCCAGGGCGCGCGCGACCTGCGGGCGCTCGACACCGACGAGGCCCGCCGCGACCGCAAGCGCGAGATCCTGACCACCGTGCACCGGGTGCTGAGCATCCACCTCGGTACGCCGCCGCAGAAGTTCCTGTGGCAGTGGAAGGACAGCGACAAGGGCTTCCACCGTGACGGCTGGACCACACCGACCGAGTTCGCGGCGGCGTACGTGCAGCTGCCCGTCGACGAGTACGTCTGCCTCGTGCACGACCCGCGGGAGACCAGCCCGGTCGGCCGGACCTTCACCGTCGACTTCCTCGGCAACGTCATCGACGCCCCGCCGGTGGTGTACCTGAACGTCGAGATCGACCTGATGAAGCAGCTCACCCAGGACGCGATCGTCGGCGGCGAGCCGGTCTGGTTCGGTTGCGACGTCGGCAAGCAGATGAACGCCGACCTCGGCTTCTGGGACGCCAAGCTGTACGACTACGGCGCCGTCTACGACACCGAGTTCACGCTGGACAAGGCCGAGCGGCTGGTGCACCACGAGACGCTGATGACGCACGCGATGCTGTTCACCGGCGTCGACGTGGTGGACGGCAAGCCGCGCCGCTGGCGGGTCGAGAACAGCTGGGGTGACGAGAAGGCCGACAGCGGCTTCTGGACCATGAACGACTCGTGGTTCGGCGAGCACGTCTTCGAGGTCGCCGTACGCCGGTCCGCGCTGCCGGCCGACCTGCAGGCCCGCCTGGACGAGGCCCCGATCGTCCTCCCCGCCTGGGACCCGATGGGCGCCCTAGCCGATCAGGCCTAATGCTTCAGCGGGGCGCTCGAGGGTCGGCAGGTGGCCGGCCCAGGGGAGGTGGATGCGTTCCGGGTTCGGTAGGCGTTCCGCCAGGTAGTCCGCGCTGTCGGTGAAGAACTTGAAGTCGTGCGCGCCGGTGATCAATCGCACCGGCGCGCCGATCTTCTCGGGCTCGACGGCGTACTCCTCGTTGTCCAGGTCGTCCCCGGCGGCGAGCTGCAGCTCGTACGCGCGCTTCTGCATCGCGCGGAGCAGTTCGCGGGCTTCGTCGTCGGCGTCCGGACCGATCCAGCGCCGTACGGTGAGGTCGGTCGCGCCGTCGACGTCGCCGGCCTCCAACAGCTTGTTCTCCTCGCCCCACAACGCCCGGAGCTCGTCGTCCGGCTCCACGTTGTCGGTCGGCGCACAGATCAGTACGAGACGGTCGAACCGCTCGGGCGCCCGGCTCGCGGCCTGCTGTACGACGTACCCGCCGTACGAGGCACCGACCGCCGTCACCGCACTGGACCCGACCGCGTCGAGTACCGCGAGCACGTCGCCCGCGTCGGAGTACTTGGCGCCGGCCTCCACCGGCGTCTCGCCGTACCCGCGCAGGTCCAGCGTGATCACTCGATGGTTCGACTTCAGCTCTTCCACCTGCCGGGCCCACATCCGGGCGTCGGCCACGCCGGCGTGCACGAGCAGCAGATCCGGGCCGTCCCCGGTCACGTCATAAGAAATCGTCATGGCTGCACCTTCCAGGTCGCACCTGCCCGCAGGCAAACTGATTACAGGCGGACGACAGTGAACGACTCGGCGTAGTGGTTCGGAGGGAGGCCGGCTTCGGCGGCGACAGCGGCGAAGGTGGCGGTGATCCCCGTGCGAAGGCCGTCGGGGTCCCGGTGCTGGCTGGTGTGCGACAGGAGCGCGTCCAGCTTCTGGTCGAAGGTGTCGGTGACGTCCACGTAGTGGTTGATCTCCGGGTGGTCCATCATCCAGAGCTCGCCGACGTCCCACGCCTCCTCGGCCAGGTCGGAGTACGCGTGGGGGTTGCCGGCCGCCGGATAGAACGCCCGGACAGCAGCCTCCGCCGCGGCCAGGTGGTCAGGGTGTGAGACGTGGAGCCGGGACCACACGCGCTCGGGCGACTGAGTGAGCAGGCGCTGCGGGCGAACAGTCCGGATCACTCGGCTGATGTCGCGGACCAACGCCGACGTCGGCTCGACCGATCCGTCGACGTAGCCGAGGAAGTGCAGTTTCTGGACGCCGACGTGCTGCGCGGCGGTGGTCTGCTCGGCCCGTCGTACGGCGGGAATCTCGGCGCGGTCCCGATCCGGTTCGAAGCCACCGGCCTGCCCGTCGGTGACGATGCAGTAGTGCACCTCGATTCCGGCCTTGGTCCACAGTGCGACCGTGCCGGCGCCGCCGAAGTCGATGTCGTCCGGGTGCGCCATCACGACCAGCGCCCGCTCGATCTCGCTGTCCGGTCGCGGATTCGCCTCAGGAACACTCACCATCAGACAGTAACTGTTTGCCCAGGTGGGCACAGTGGACTCATGGAGTTCGGCGGGGTCGGCGACCCCCAGGACGCCGGTTTCGACCCGGACCGTCTCGCGGAGGCGATCGGGCTGATCGAGGCACGTGGCGGGGTCGCGCAGTTGTGTGTCGTCCGGGACGGCCGGACGGTGGTCGACCGCTCCTTCGGGTGCTCACCGAACGCGCTGTTCTGGCTCTTCTCCGCAAGCAAGCCGTACATCGCGATCGTGGTCCATCAACTCGTCGAATCCGGGCGGCTGCATCTCGACGACGCGGTCGCGGCGTACTGGCCGGAGTTCGCGCGCAACGGCAAACGCGAGATCACCGTCCGCGAGGTCCTGCGGCACCGGTCCGGCCTGTCGAACGCGGGCTCGTACGTCGGAGAGCTCCGCGCGATGACCGACTGGGACCGCGCGCTGCGCCGGATCGAGGAGGCCAGACCGCGCTTTCCGATCGGGACCGTCGCGTACAGCCCGCTGGCGTTCGGGTTCATCCTCGCCGAGGTCGTGCGACGCTGCAGCGGGACGCCGTACGACGAGCTGGTACGTCGTAACGTCCTCGAGCCGCTCGGTGTCGCGGACACGTACCTCGGCCTGCCCTACGAGCTCTGGGACCGGCATGTGCCGATCCGTGCGTCGGGTCCGCTCGGGCCGTTCATCCAGTCCGTCGTCAACCGCCGGAGTACGCGCGAGGCCCTCGTACCGGCTGCCGGGATCTCGACGACCGCGCGGGATCTGACGGTCTTCTACCAGGCCTTGCTGGACGGCCGTTTGCTCCGGCCGGAGACGCTCGCGGTCGCGCTCGAGCCGAGCAGCGAGGGCGAGTACGACCCGGTGGCGCGGGCGCCGGTCCGGTGGTCTCAGGGCTTCCAGCTCGGTGGACCGCGCTGGATGGAGGGTGCCGTGTCGTCCATGGGCTCCCTGAGCGGCAAACGGACGTTCGGCCACAACGGCAGCAACTGCTGTATCGGGTGGGCCGACCCGGATCGCAGGATCGCGTACGCGTACCTGACCAACCGGGTCGGCCGCCCGCAGCCCGACCTCCTCCACCACGCCGCCGTCGCCGACAAGGTCCTCGAAGCCGCCGACCAGACGGAACCTAGGTAAGCACCGGAACCGGGGTCCGCTCGCTGATCACGTGGTCGACGATGCCGTACTCCTTGGCGCCGGCCGCGGTCAGCACGTGGTCCCGGTCGGTGTCGTGCCGCAGCCTCTCGATCGTCTGGCCGGTGTGCCGGGCCAGGATCTCCTCGACCTGACCGCGGACCCGCACCACTTCGTCCGCCTGCAGGATCAGGTCCGGGATCGTGCCCTGACCGCGGCCCGCCGGCTGGTGCAGGACGATCCGGGCATGCGGCAGTACCGCGCGGCTTCCCGGCGTACCCGCTGCCAGCAGGACCGCACCGGCGGAGATCGCCTGTCCGACGCATACGGTCGCGATCGGGGACTGGACGTACTGCATCGTGTCGTAGATCGCGAGCATCGCGGTCATGTCGCCGCCCTCGCAGTTGATGAAGACCTTGATCTCCTGATCAGGCTTGTCCGCTTCCAGATGCAGGAGCTGGGCGATCAGGGCGTTCGCGACCCCGGCATCGATCCCCGTACCGATGTAGATGATGCGCTCGGTCAGCAGGTGCGAGTAGACGTCCATGATGCGCTCGCCGCGCGGGTGCTGGGCGATGACGTTCGGGATCGTGTAGCTGCTCATGCTGCTGCCGCCTTCCTGGGCATGACCTGGTCGAAGGACTCGACGATGTGGTCGATGAAGCCGTACTCGCGGGCCTGCTCGGCGGTGTACCAGTGGTCGTGCCGCGAGTCTTCGTGCACGACGTCGAACGGCTGCCCGGTGTCCTCGGCGATCAGCCCGAGTACGGTGTCGCGGATGTGCCGCAGGTCGTTGGCCTGGATCTCGATCTCGACCGCGGACCCGCCGATACCGGCCGAGCCCTGGTGCATCAGGACGCGGGCGTGCCGCAACGCATAGCGCTTCCCCGGCGTACCGGCCGACAGCAGGAACTGCCCCGCGCTGCAGGCCAGCCCGATCGCCAGCGTCGACACGTCGCACGGCACCATCCGCATCACGTCGCGGATCGCGAGCATCGACGGCACCGAGCCGCCGGGCGAGTGGATCCAGAACGCGATGTCGGCGTCCGGGTCCTCGGCCGCCAGCGTCATGATCTGGGTGGCCAGTAGGGTGCCGAGGTCGTCGTCGAGGACTCTGTCCAGTACGACGATCCGTTGCCCGAGCAGCCGCTGCCGGGCGGTCTCGTTGAACAGCGGCGGTTTCATGTCTTCTGCCATGTCATCCACACTGACCGGGCGAACGGCGCCGTCCCAGCTTTTCTGCTGACGGCAAGTCTGCCCACAGCAAAGCTGTTCTTTGTGGCAGTCTCCTGCGGGTGTATTTGACTGAGGAGCTGTCCGAGCAGGAGCGCACGCTCCTGGAACTGACGGCCACCCCGGCCGCGACGCTGCTCGGCGCGGTGTCGATGATCCTGCGTACGACGTTGTTCAGCGAGGATCCGGCCGTCTGGGTCGACATGTGGCAGGCGCGCCCCGACCTCGCCCGCATCGAGTGGATGGACGGCCCCGAACTGGCCGACGTGGTCGCCCATCTCGCCGCGAAGGACTACGAGGGCACCATCGAAGGCGTCCCCGGCCTGCGCATCACGTCGTACGACGACCACAACGCCAAGATGCACTGGATCGCGACCAGCACCCCGGTGGTCCTGCACCTCACCAGGCAGCTGTCCTAGAGGACCTTCGCCAGCAGTTCGTCGAAGCCGGCCGGGAACGTGTGCCCGAGCCCCGGCAGCCGCTCGATCCTGCACCCGAACCCGGTGAGCTGTTCGGCGGAACCGTCCACGACCTCGAGGAGATCGTCGTCGGTCCCGATCCAGATCGTTGCCGGTGACAACTTCCTGTCCGTGTACGCCGGAAGCTCCCGCAACGCCGGCGCCAATGCGAGCACACCGGCAACGGCCGCCGGCCGACCGGTGAGCGCCCAGTCAAGAGCCACCCGCCCGCCCGCCGAGAACCCGGCTGCGACCACCGGCAAGCCGCCGATCTCGGCAGGCAACTCGTCCAGCGCACGGGCAATGTCCGCGCGGGCCTGCTCGGGATCCGGCCACGTCCGGTACATCGGCGACATCCGCCGCGACGACTGCACACAAACCAGCGCGTAGCCGAGCTCCAGGACCCCGCTCCAGTTCGCTCGCGCATGTAACGCCGTCTGCCCGGCACCATGCAACGCAACCACCACCCCCACCGGCCGATCGGGTACGTCGACCAGCGCCGGAACCGGATCGTCCGCAACCCGCGCGCCGGACACGGCGACCAACTCCTCGAACTCGGACCGCTCACGCAACCCAGCGAGGTCGTCGTCCTCCACCAGGATCGCGGGTGCCCACCACCCACCCGCCGCACTCGCCTCGCGCAACACCCGCAGCGCTCCATCGGCGTCACCGTCCGCGCCGAGCAGGCAGGCCTTCAGGTGGGCGAGTTCGGCCGTCCACGCCTCCAGCCCGTCGCTCTCCGCGTCGAGCAGGTCTGCGGCCGCGCGGTAGCGGTGGTCGTTGTAGAGGACCTCGATCCGGTCCACCAGGTCGTCGTACCGCAGCTCAGAGGCGTCCATGGGGCTGATCCTCGCAGTCCCGGACGCGCGGTTCGAACCCGTTTTCGGAAAGTGTCTGGGGGACCGCCTAAGGTGTTGGGTGATGACCACTTTGTTCTCGCCTGATGAGCTCCCGGTGCCGCTGGAGGAGTCGAAGACGTCTCGGGCCGACCCGGATGCGCTGCTCGAGGGGTTGAACCCGCAGCAGCGCGCCGCGGTGGTGCATGCCGGCAAGCCGCTGCTGGTGGTGGCCGGTGCGGGGTCGGGGAAGACCCGGGTGCTGACCCGCCGGATCGCCTACCTGCTGGCGGCCCGCGACGCGCACCCCGGCTCGATCCTGGCGATCACGTTCACCAACAAGGCCGCCGCGGAGATGCGCGAGCGGGTGGTGGACCTGGTCGGCCCGCGGGCGAAGCTGATGTGGGTCTCGACGTTCCACTCCTCCTGTGTGCGGATCCTCCGCCGCGACATCAAGCGGTTCGGGATCAACTCGACGTTCTCGATCTACGACGACACCGACTCGCGCCGGCTGATGACGCTGGTCTGCCGCGAGCTCGACCTGGACGTCAAGCGGTACAACCCGCGCGCCGTGCTGAACTGGATCAGCACCCAGAAGAACGAGCTGATCGACCACGAGACCTCGGCCGCGAAGGCGGAGAACCATCTCGAGCAGACGTACGCCGAGTGCTACCGGATCTACCAGGAGCGGCTCGCCCAGGCGAACGCCCTCGACTTCGACGACCTGCTGATGACCACGGTCAACCTGCTGCAGGCCTTCCCCGAGGTCCGTGAGTACTACCGGCGCCGGTTCCGGCATGTGCTCGTCGACGAGTACCAGGACACGAACCACGCGCAGTACACGCTGATCCGCGAGCTCTGCGGCGAGGACGAGCCCAACTACAACGGCCCGACGGCGCCACCGGCCGAGCTGATGGTGGTGGGCGACTCCGACCAGTCGATCTACGCGTTCCGCGGGGCGACGATCCGCAACATCCTCGCGTTCGAGGAGGACTTCACCGGCGCCGAGACGATCCTGCTCGAGCAGAACTACCGCTCCACCCAGACGATCCTGACCGCGGCCAACGCGGTGATCAGCCGCAACGAGGGCCGCAAGGCGAAGAACCTCTGGTCCGACCAGGGCCAGGGCGAGCAGATCGCGGTGTACGTCGCGGACAACGAGCACGACGAGGCGCAGTTCGTCGCCGACGAGATCGACCGGCTCACCGACGCCGACGGGGTGAAGCCGTCCGACGTGGCGGTGTTCTACCGGACCAACGCGCAGTCCCGGGTGTTCGAGGAAGTCTTCATCCGGACCGGCCATCCGTACAAGGTGGTCGGCGGCGTCCGGTTCTACGAGCGCAAGGAGGTCCGCGACGCGCTCGCGTACCTGCGGGTCCTGGTCAACCCCGAGGACACCGTCTCGCTGCGCCGGATCATGAACGAGCCGAAGCGTGGGATCGGCGACCGGGCCGAGGCCGCGATCGAGGCGCTCGCCCAGCGCGACCGGATCTCGTTCGCGCAGGCGATGCGCCGGGCCGAGGACGCGCCGTCGATGGCCTCGCGCTCGGTGAACGCGGTCCAGGCCTTCGTCGACATCCTCGACGAGCTGACCGCGATGGTCGACTCGGGAGCCCCGCCGGACGACATCCTCGACGTCGCCCTGCACCGCTCGGGGTACTACGAGACCCTGCAGAAGTCCCCGGACCCGCAGGACGAGACCCGCCTGGAGAACTTGGACGAGTTCATCTCGGTGGCGCGCGAGTTCGTCGAGGAGCGGACCGCGGCCGGCGAGGCCGCCGACCTGCAGGCGTTCCTGGAGCGGGTCGCGCTGGTCGCCGACGCCGACCAGATCCCGGACGCGGCCGACGACGGCGGCGTGGTCACGCTGATGACTCTGCACACCGCGAAGGGCCTGGAGTTCCCGGTGGTGTTCCTGACCGGCATGGAGGACGGCGTCTTCCCGCACTCCCGGTCGCTGACCGACCTGAAGGAGCTCGAGGAAGAGCGCCGGCTCGCGTACGTCGGCATCACGCGGGCCCGGCAACGACTGGCGATCTCCCGGGCCGCGGTGCGTTCGGCGTACGGCGCTCCGCAGCACAACCCGCCGTCGCGGTTCCTGGAGGAGATCCCGGCCGAGCTGCTCGACTGGCGCCGCGACGAGTCCGCGATCACGCGGTGGTCCGGCACCGGGACGACCCGCGGCAGCGGGATCCCGAGCCGGTACGAGCCGGCCCGCAGAACGGCCTCCGACAAGCCCGTGATCAGCCTGAACCCGGGCGACCGGGTGGTCCACGACAGCTTCGGGATGGGCACCGTCGTGGTGGTCCGCGGCGAGGGCCAGCAGGCCCAGGCCGACATAGATTTCGGCTCCGAAGGTGTGAAGCGACTCCTCCTGCGCTACGCGCCTGTCGAAAAGATTTAGTAGAAGTAGGTGAAAGGGGCGTACGCGCCGGTGGAGAAGGCTTGAGTCTGCCTGCTGGCGGGCGGGTGATCTATGCGGTGAAGGAGCCCGACTCTCCAGGCGGTGGGATCCGGGTCCAGGCGCGCCATGTCGAGCTGCTGCGCGCTGCGGGGATCGACGCCGCACTGTGGTTCCGTACGCCGGGATACCGGCTGCCGTGGTTCGAGACGACCGCGCCGATCCTCGGGAACGACCAGCTCGAGCTGGGCGCCGACGACCTGCTCGTCGTACCGGAGCTGTACCTGCTGCCGGGGGTGGATCCCGCGCCCGGCGTGCGGAAGGTGATCTTCAACCAGAACCACTTCCTGACGTTCTGGTCGTGGCGCGACACCGCCGGGTACCCCGGCTGGGACCCGGCGCCGGAGGTCTGGGCTGTGTCGCAAGAGAGCCACGACGTGCTCGGCCGGCTGCACCCCGAACTCCCGGTCCGCCTGGTGCCCAATCCGATCGACACCGAGCTGTTCAGGCCCGGACCGGCACGCACGCGCCAGATCGCCTGGATGCCGCGGCGTCGTCCGCTCGAGGCGTCGGTGCTGGAACGGCTGCTCCGGAACGACCCACGGGCCGACGGAGTTCAGCTGGCCGTGCTCGCGGAGCTCAGTGAGAGCCAGGTGGTCGAGGCGCTCGGCCGGACCTCTGTGTTCATCGCACTGGGGATCTCCGAAGGCTTCGGTCTGCCGGTCGCCGAGGCGCTCGCCGCCGGTTGCCTGGTCGTCGGGTACCCCGCCGGTGGCGGCGAGGAACTGTTCGAGGCGCCGGGCACCTGGCGGATCGACGACGCGCGGCCGCATCTGCTCGCGGATCGGGCTCTGGAGCTGGTCGACGTACCGGCGGAGGATCCCGTTCGTAGTGCGGGGCGGGAATGGATCACGGAGCGTTACTCCCCGGCGGTGACCGCCGAGGCCCTCCTGGCCGCGGTCGCTTCGGCTCGGGCGTTACCGGGCCGCGCAGGCGTCGCAACCCACCCGATCGTGTGGCCGGACGACCCGGTCGCCGCCGCCGAGCGGGCCCATCCGTGGCGGCCGTGAGCAGATCCAGCTGAAGCTTTGTGGGGGTTAGCGTTGCATCTGACCCGGAGATTGAGACAATCAAGGATCTTCGGCCCCTCCCGGAAGCGCGTCCGCTCATGTCCAAGTCGTCGGCCAGTCACCGCCGGATCATCCTGGCGGGAGCGAATCCTGGCCTCCGGCTGTTCGACGAGCACGGCAAGGTGACGGCGTACGCGTCGATCTGGATGGTCGACTGGTCGATCCGCGGCTCGGGTACGGCGGTGGTGCTGTGGTTCGACGGGATCGTCCGCGTGGTGTCCGAGGACGTCGATCTCGCCTCCTGGCTGGAGCAGTACTTCGTCCGGTCGTTCCTCGAGGTTCAGGGCCTGCCGTGGCACGAGCCGGCCGTCGAGCGGGACCTGGTCCAGGTCTCGATGAACCTGGCCGACGGCCTGAGCGCGAAGGCCGCGGACATCCAGATCGAGATGAGCGGCGTACTGGACCGGCGGTTGTTCGCGACCGACAACTTCCAGCTTGCCGACGGCAATCACAGCCTCAGCCTGGTGATCGCCCCGGTCCGGTCCGCGACGGTCTCGATCGGCGGCGCCTCGGTGCCCGGTTTCGTTCAGGTCGACGGCTCACCGGACAAGCCGGGCTCGTCCGCGTTCCTCACGACCGCCGAGGTCTGGCAGCGTTAACGCAGGTTGAACCAGTTCTCCATCCGCTCGACGACGCGCTGATCGCCGCCGAGCACCCGCTGCAGCCTGAACAGGTACGCCGCGATCCCGGCAGCGCCCTGCATCCAGCCGACGCCCGGCCGCAGCAGCGGATCCTCGTTGCGGTGCTCCACGAACCGCCAATACCCCTCCGGGTAGGCGTGGTCGAGCAACGTGTCACCCATCAGTACGGCGAACTCCAGGTCCTGGTCCTCGCCGTCGCGGTGCCACGCGTCGAGGAACGCGTCGCCGACCCCCGCCGTACCGCAGCAGCGGCCGTCGTTGTCCCAGAAACCCGGATGGAGCCGCTCGGGGATGCCGGCGTACCGGACGCCGTCCAAACACCGGCGACGCCACGTCTGCGGCGTCTCACCGGCGATCTGCGGTACGCCGGCATACTCGAGCGCACTGAACGTCGACGCGGTCCCGGCACCGCCGTGGCACCAGTTGAACGTGTACTCGTCGCCGTGCCGCTCCGCCCACGGAATCACCCGCGGCACCCGAAAGCCTTTGTCGTCGTTGATCCCGAGCGTCACCAGGTGCTCGGCCCCGCGCCGCGCCACGTCGACGAGCTCAGGCCGCCCGAGTTCCACGCCGGCCACCGCGAGCACCGCGACGATCCCCGCGAGACCGTGCGAGAAATTCGGCATCTCGGTCGGCTCGTCGGTGCGGAACCGGCGGGACACGAACTGCCAGTTGACCCCGGCCGGCGTCTTCTCCTGTTCGCCGAGCAGCAGGTCCGCGGCCCGGTTGGCGAGCGCCGAGGCGTCGTCACCGCGCCGGGTCGCCCACAACGCGCCGAGCAGGATCGCGCCCGTTCCGAGGGTGATGTCGTTGGCGACCGCCCCCGGCGCGTATCTCGGCTGGTCGAGGAAGTTCTCGGGCCAGCCGTCATCGGTCGCCCACGCCTGAAGACGTTCCAGCGCGGCGCTCGTGCCCGGCTGGTCGAGGGCAGTGAGCGCTCCGATCGAGCTGACCAGTCCCCCGAAGAAGGTGGTGGTCGTGGTCGTCGGGATCGTCCTACGGATGCGGTCCGCGATCGCAGCGGCCAGGTCCTGCTCGGCAGGGGTCCATTGCCGGGTCAGGCGGATCTCGGCGAGCGCGTGGGCGAGTCCGGCGATGCCGTTGTGCAGCCCGTCGCGCTCCTCCTCGATCGGCTGCTCGTCGCCGGCGAACTCGGGGATCCACGGGCCGTCGTCGTCCCACCGGACCTGGCCCATGACCCAACCCCAGGCCGTTTCGCCGATCTCGCCGTACGTCATGGCTTGGCGTTCCCGAGCCGGATGCCGCTCCACTCGAGGGTGCTGGTGGTGACCGCGGCCCAGAAGTCGTGCAGCCGCTGCAGGACCCGCAACTGGATCCCGGCCTCCTCGTGCAGCGCGAACAGATCACCGACCCGCTCCGGCGTACCGAGAGGTCGTACGTCGGTGGTCGCGACGACGGCGGCGTCGTGCTCGACGAAGGCGTCGGCGGGGAGGCGGTAGGCGTACAGCTCGACGGAGCGCATCGCGTCCAGCCAGCCGTACTCGACGGCGTGGACGCGGGAACCGGAGCCGGCGCCGATGATCCGGTCGCGGTCCTCAGGAGTGGTGCTCGGTCCGATCCAGGCCATCGCTCGCGGGCATTGGCGGGGGAACCAGTAGTCGGGCGCGCGCTCGTGGCCGACGGCCCAGACGTACGCCGTGGCCTGCTGCGCCGTCTTCGCGACGTGCGGCCGGAAGATCTCGATGGTCGGATCCTCGGAGAAGTGCAGAACCTCACCAGCCGCCGGACGCATGCGTCGCAGCTTAGTCAGACGTGGTGTTGCGGTGCGCGGGAATTACGGGTTCAGACCTACGGGTTCAGACCACAGTGGTTGCGCAGCCACGGCATCGGGTTGATCGGCTCGCCGCCGCCCGGCCGGACCTCGAAGTGCAGGTGCGGGCCGGTGGTGTTACCGGTCATCCCGACCGCGCCGACCTGGTCACCGGCGTACACGGTCTCGCCGACCGACACGCTGAACTTCGACATGTGGTTGTACCAGGTGACGGTGCCGTCCTCGTGCCGCACCTGGACCTGACGGCCGTAGGCGCCGGCCCAGTCGGCGAAGATCACCACGCCCTTCATCACAGCGCCGATCCGGGTCCCGATCGGGGCGGCGAAGTCGGTGCCGGTGTGGTTGCGGGCCCAGCGGCTGCCGCCCTGCCCGAACGTCGCGGTGATGTGGTAGCCGGAGATCATCATCTCGCAGCGGGTGGCGGACTCGCGGGCCTTCTGCTCGGCGGCCTCGGCCTTCGCCTTCGCGGTGGCCAGGGCGCTCGCGCGCTTCGCGGTGAGGGCCTGGGTGGCGTTCAGCTTCGCGGCGCGGGCCTGGGCCAGCTTCGCGGCGGCGGACTGCTTCTTCGTCGTGTCGGCGAGCTGGACCCGGGAGGAGTCACGGGTGGCGAGCTGGCGCGCCTGGATGCGTGCCGTGGTGATACCGGACAGCTGCTGCCCACTGTCCAGGCTGAGCGCGGCGAGGTTCACCGCGGAGTTCGCCTGGGTCGGTGACGCCAGCGAGCTGTGGCTGAAGCCGACAGCTCCGGCTGCCGCGGCGAGCGCGGCGGTCAAACCGACGATCTGGGAGCTGGTGGGGGTATTACGCCTGGCGACGCGATGCTTGGCACTGTGACGTCCTGCGCCGGGTTTGCGCGCAGCGTTGCCGGGCGTGACGCGGTCTCCCGCGGCACGGTGCTGGGACACAACGTGGCCTTTCGGTCACAGGGGAGGGGCTAAGGGGAGAGCGAGGGGGAAGCTCTCTCCTCCTCTCGGGGGGTTTATTCCCCGGGAGGACTCACAGACCATAACGGAAGGGTCACGGGGTGACAAACCCCGCCACCCACTTTTCCGCGTGTCCTTCACGAAACTTTTGCATGAGCCGCTGCACGTGCATCCGCCCGAATCGCTCAGAAGGCTTCCTGATCAGGCAGTTCTGGGCTCTTCGTCCAGGTGGGCCAGTACGCCGGTGATGCGGTGCACGACCTCGCCGTGGAACGGCAAGGACAGGTGGCCCACGCCGTGCACCCGGACGTTACTCGTCACCAGATCGGGGTGCCTGATCCGGGCCCTGCGCTGCGGCACGATCAACTGGTCGACGTCGCTGTAGAAAGCGACGAACCGGGTCCGGCAGTCCGGCGCCGGCTCGTCCAGCTCCGCCATCAGGTCGCTGTCCGGCCGGACCTGCTTCACCAGCGGCCACGGCAGCAGCTTGGCCGCGGCCGTGCCCTGGTGCGGCGTCCCCAGTGTCACGCAGGTGTGCACGCGGGCGTCGCCGCCGAGGCGCTGGATGTAGTACCGCGCGATCAGGCCGCCGAGGCTGTGCCCGATGACGTGGATCTGGTCGGATCCGGACGCCTCGCAGATCGCCTCGATCTCACGGCCCATCCGTTCCGCGGTACGGCGTACGTCCAGCGTCAGCGGTGAGTACGAGAACGTGTGGATGCTGCTGAACCCGCGCCGCACCAGCTGCCGACGCATCATCGCGAAGACCGTGTGGTTGTCGATGATCCCGTGCGCGAGCAGGATCGGCGTACCGGCGGCCTGGATGTCGCTGACCAGCAGGCCGCGCTGGGCCGGGCCGAGGCCGGTCAGGTTCAATCGCGCGGGGAGTGCGGGAGCGCCGCCGACCAGACCGAGCGGATACATCGCCAGGTGCGTGGTCAGCCAGCCGAGCTCGACCGCCGCGCCGTGCAGCACGCTGGGCGAGAGTGCGGAGCGGGCGCCGTACGCGAGTCCGTCCAGTGCGCCGCGGACCTCGTCCTGCCAGGAGCCCATGCGCGCCTCCTCACCAAACCAGACCCCCCGGTGGTCCGATCACTTTCAACGGTAACCGGTTCCCGTTCGGCGTGTGGGCGAACACACGCCGCCGTGTCTTATCCGTGAGGAACACAGCGGGTTAGCCTGCCCACATGTCTGCTACGAGCCCGTTGCGCGTTGTCGTCGCCAAGCCCGGTCTGGACGGTCACGACCGTGGCGCCAAGGTCGTCGCCCGGGCCCTGCGGGACGCCGGCATGGAGGTCATCTACACCGGGCTGCACCAGACCCCGGAGCAGATCGTCGAGACCGCGATCGCCGAGGACGCCGACGCGATCGGGCTGTCGGTGCTGTCCGGCGCGCACATGACGCTGTTCAAGCGGGTCCGCGAGCTGCTGACCGAGCGGGACGCCGAGGACATCGTGGTGTTCGGCGGCGGCATCATCCCGGACGCCGACCTGCAGCCGCTGGCCGAACTCGGCGTACACAAGATCTTCACCCCGGGTGCGACGACCACCGAGATCGTCGAGTGGGTCCGCGGTCACGTCGGCGACGCGTCGGCGTCCACGGCCTGAGAGCTGCCCGTTCTGATCCGCGGGGAGTACCGGAGTTGCGAATCCGCTCCGGAGCGTGATGACGACTGCGCGGAGTCGTTCTGAACGGGCTTGCCCGGTTCAGTCACGTTACTAACCGGTAATACCGAATCGTTAGGAAATGCCCGGTTGTGCGGGCTTCCCAAACGCGGTCGCATACAGCCATGCGGCTGTCCGTTTCAGAGACCGTCGGGCCGGGCTGTGTGTGGCTCAGAACACATCGGCCCCGTTCTCGGTTACTGTCCGGACATGGCGGATCGCGGTGTGGTGGGGAACGGCGACCGGCTGACGCAGGACCAAGCGATGTCCCATCGGGAGAGGGCAGGTACACGATGAGGTTTGAACGATCACACACACGCAAAGCGGCCGTCGTGGCCGTCGCGAGCAGCCTGGTGTTGCTTGCGTCAGCGTGTGGTGGCGGCGATGACGGAGGCAGCAGCAATGGGGGTGGCTCGGCCGGCGCGCTCGAGGGCCGGGGGCCGATTACCCTTGCCAGCGGCAAGGACACGTCCGGAAACCTGCAGAACCAGCTCAACGCCTGGAACGCGTCGCACCCGAACGAGAAGGTGGAGCTGAAGGAGCTGCCGGAGGACGCCGACGCGCAGCGGCAGCAGATGGTCCAGAACGCCCAGGCCAACTCCGACGCCTACAGCGTGCTGGTGATGGACGTGGTCTGGACGTCGGAGTTCGCGGCGAACCAGTGGATCACCCAGATCCCGGAGGACAAGGTTCCCGACCTGGGCAAGCTGATCCCGGCAACAGTCGAGACGGCGAAGTACCGCGACAAGCTGTACGGGGTGCCGATCACCTCCGACGGCGGCCTGCTGTACTACCGCAAGGACCTGCTGACCAAGGCCGGCATCACCGATGCGCCGAAGACCTGGGCCGACATGGTCGCCGCGTGCCAGAAGGTACAGGCGCTGCCCGAGGCAAAGGGCATGGGCTGCTACTCGGGTCAGTTCGAGAAGTACGAAGGCCTGACCGTCAACTTCGCCGAGGCGGTCAACTCCGCGGGCGGTTCGATCGTCGACAAGGACGGCAAGCCGAGCGTCAACACGCCGGAGGCGAAGGCCGGGCTCGACGAGCTGGTCAACGGCTTCAAGACCGGTGCCATCCCGAAGGCCGCGATCACGTACAAGGAAGAGGAAAGCCGGCGCGCGTTCCAGGAGGGCAAGCTGGTCTTCCTGCGCAACTGGCCGTACGTGTACGCCAAGGCCGCGGCGACCGACGGGACCTCGAAGGTAGCCGGCAAGTTCGGGGTCGCGCCGCTGCCGGGTAAGGACGGCCCGGGTGTCTCGTCGCTCGGCGGTCACGACTACGCGATCGCTTCCTCGGCCAAGAACAAGGCGACGGCGATCGACTTCATCAACTTCATGGCGAGCGAGGCGCGTCAGAAGGCGAACATCGAGAAGACGTCGCAGGCGCCGACCTGGGCCTCGCTGTACGACGACGCGGCGCTGAACAAGCAGTTCCCGTACCTGGCGCCGCTGAAGGCCTCGATCGAGAAGGCGCAGCCGCGGCCGCGGGTGGTCAAGTACGGCGACGTGACGGCAGCGATCCAGCAGGCGGCGTACGACGCGCTGAACGGCAAGGTGGCGCCGGACAAGGCGCTGGCCGACCTGCAGACCAAGCTGCAGTCGCTGATCACGCAATGACCGTCGTGTCGGGGCCGGTGCGGGGGGATGTTGCGACCACGCACCGGCCCCGGCCAGTTCCTGCCCGGGTTCGCCCGGGAAGCGTAAGGAGGCGCAGGTGACTGCAACCGCGCCGGTCGCGGAACGGCCGGCCAAGGAACCGAAGCAACCGAAGCGACAGCAGCGGTTCAACGAGGGCACCGGCCGGCTGGCCGCGATGCTGCTCTCCCCGACGATGCTCGTACTCGGGCTCGTCGTCCTGTTCCCGATCATCTCGGCGTTGCGTGAGTCGCTGTACACGAGTGGCACGAAGCTCGACGAGAACGGGTTCATCGTCAAGGGCTCGACCTTCGTCGGGCTGCAGAACTACACCGACATCTTCAAGGGCGAGATCGGCGACCGGTTCTGGAACGCGTTCTACAACACGACGTTCTTCACCGTGATCTGCGTCGTCCTGGAGACCGTCCTCGGTGTCGTGATGGCGCTGATCATGCACAAGGCGTTCAAGGGCCGCGGTGTGGTCCGGGCCAGCATCCTGGTCCCCTGGGCGATCCCGACCGTCATCTCGGCGCTGCTGTGGAAGTGGATCTTCCAGGCCGACGGCATCGCGAACGACCTGCTCGGTACCCAGATCCTGTGGTCCACCGAGGGCTGGCAGTCCAAGATGTCGGTGATCCTCGCCGACACCTGGAAGACCGCGCCGTTCATCGGCCTGCTGGTGCTGGCAGGCCTGCAGACCATCCCGGCCGAGGTCTACGAGGCGGCGAAGGTGGACGGTGCGAGTGTGTGGAAGACGTTCACCCGGATCACGCTGCCGCTGGTGAAGCCGGCGCTGCTGGTGGCAGTGCTGTTCCGCATTCTCGACACGCTGCGGATCTTCGATCTGCCGTTCGTCCTGGTCGGGCCGCACAAGGACTCGGTCGAGACGCTGTCGATGCTGGCGTACGACGAAGCCTTCAACACCAGATACGGCCCGGCGGCCGCCTATGCGACGGTGCTGTTCGTCTACGTCGCCGTGGTCGCCTACGCGTTCGTGAAGATCCTTGGAGCTGACGTGATCGGTGAGGCCAGAGCCAAGAAGCCTGGCGGTGGTGGTAAGGGCCGGCGGAAGAAGCGCGAGATCGAGGAGGCGCCGGGCGTTGCCATGGGCGCAGCCGCGGGTGGAGGTGGAGTGTGATGGCTACCGCAACCGCAGCGCCCAGGGAAGATCTCGCAAAGGTCCGCGCGGCCGAGGTCGGTCCGCTGCGCCGGTGGGCGCCGCTGATCGGCGTCGTGCTGATCGTGCTCTACTGCCTGGCGCCGTTCTACTGGATGGTGGTGTCGGCGTTCCGGCGGCCGGCCGACCAGTTCTCGAACAAGGTCATCCCGGCACCGTTCTCGATCCAGAACTTCAAGGACGTGTTCAGTGGCTCGAACGGCTTCGGCCGGGGCTTGCTGAACAGCCTGATCGTGGCCGGCACCGTGACGATCCTGACGCTGGTCATCGGCTTGATCGCGGCGTACACGCTGGCCCGGCTGGACTTCAAGTTCAAGAACGTCGTACTGGCGATCATCATCACCACGTCGATGTTCCCGGGCATCTCGCTGGTGGTGCCGCTGCTGAAGTTGTTCGTCGACATCAAGTGGATCAACACCTACCAGGCGATGATCGTGCCGAGCCTGTCGTTCGCGCTGCCACTGGCGGTGTGGAACCTGACCGCGTTCTTCCGGCAGATGCCGCAGGAACTCGAGCAGGCGGCGATGGTGGACGGCTGTACGCCCGCCCAGGCGTTCCGGAAGGTCATCATCCCGTTGGCCGCGCCGGGTGTGTTCACGACCGCGATCATCACCTTCATCGCGGCGTGGAACGAGTTCCTGATCGCCCTGAGCATGACGAACAAGAAGTCGATCCAGACGGCGAACGTGATCATTTCGCAGTTCACCGGTACGACGGGACGTGACCAACCGTTCGGTAGCCAGATGGCCGCCGGTGTGGTGGTCACGATCCCGCTCGTGATCGCGGTACTGCTGTTCCAGCGCCGTATCGTCGCCGGCCTCACGGCAGGTGGCGTGAAGTGAACTGGCGGGACCGGCGGGAGCGTGATCGCCGGGACCGGGAGGATCGGGATCGGCGGGACCGCGAGGACCGGGACCGCCGCGACCGCGAAGACCGGGATCGGCGGGACCGCGAAGACCGGGACCGCCGTGACCGTGAGCGCTACCGCTAGCTGACAGCCGAGGGCCGGGACCACAAAGGTCCCGGCCCTCGTGCGTCGGCTACACCTCGAGCCAGACGGTGACGTCGGTGGGGAGCTCGCCGTTCGGCAGCGGCTCGCTGCTCAGCATGACCTTCTGGTGCTCGGGGAGGGCGACCGGAGCGCTGCTCAGGTTCACCACGCAACGGAAGCCGGGGTCGCGGGTGAACGAGAGGACGCCGTCGGGCGCGTCCTGGTCCCAGATCAGCCGGCCCTCGCCCAGTGCCGGGTGCTCACGCCGGATGCGGAGCGCCTGCTTGTAGAGGTTGAGGTGGCTGCTCGGATCAGATGCCTGGGACTCGGCGGTCAGACCGGCCCAGTCGGCCGGCTGTGGGAGCCAGGGCTGCCCGGACCCGGGGCCAAAGCCGTACGGCGGCTCGGAGCCGGACCACGGGATCGGGACCCGGCAGCCGTCGCGGCCGCGGACGGTGTGCCCGGAGCGCTCCCAGGTGGGATCGTCGAGCACGTCCTCGGGCAGGTCCTCCACCTCGGGCAGCCCGAGTTCGTCACCCTGGTAGATGTACGCGCCACCGGGCAGCGCCAGTTCCAGCAGCGCGGCCGCCCGCGCCCGGCGCAGCCCGAGCTCCAGATCGGTCGGTACGACGCCCGCGCCTTCCAATGCGTCCCGACGATCCCGGCCGTACCGCGTGCGGTGCCGGATCGTGTCGTGGTTGCTCAGCACCCACGTCGCCGGCGCCCCGACCGCCCACAGGTTGTCGGTGGTGTGGTCGATGACCTCACGCAGTTCCTTCGCGTCCCACGCCGCGCGCAGGGCGTCGAAGTTGAACGCCGAATGCAGTTCGTTGGGCCGCACGTACTGCGCCAACCGCTCGGCCGGCGACAGCCACGCCTCCGCCACGAAGACCCGGGGTCCCTGCGGTGTATCGGCGTACTCGTCGGCGATCGCGCGCCAGCGCTGGTGGATGGTGTGCACCCCGGGCTGGTCGTAGAACGGGTTCCCGACGTACTTCTCGCGCGTCGGCTTCCCGTTGTGCAGCGGTACGTCGGGCAACGCCGGGTCCTTCGCCATCGAGTCGGCGACGTCGATCCGGAACCCGTCGACGCCGCGGTCGAACCAGAACCGCAGGATCGAATCGAACTCCTCGACCACCTTCGGGTTGTCCCAGTTCCAGTCCGGCTGGGAGATGTCGAACAGGTGCAGGTACCACTGGCCGTCGTCGATCTGCTGCCACGCGCCGCCGCCGAACGCGGCCGGCCAGTTGGTCGGCGGCAGGCCGTCCTCGGAGTCCCGGAACCAGAAGAGGTCCCGCTCCGGAGAACCCTTGCCCGCCGCCAGCGCGGCCTTGAACCACGGGTGGTCCCAGGAGCAGTGGTTCGGCACCAGGTCGATCAGGATCCGCAGGCCCAGTGCGTGCGCCTCGGTGATCAGCGCGTCCGCGTCGGCGAGGGTGCCGAACTCCGGGTTGATGTCGCGGTAGTCGGCGACGTCGTACCCGCCGTCGAGCAGCGGGGACGGGTACCAGGGGCTGATCCAGATCGCGTCGACGCCAAGCTCTGCGAGGTACGGCAGCCGGGCGCGGATCCCGTTCACGTCGCCGGTCCCGTCCCCGTCGGCGTCGGCGAACGAACGCGGATACACCTGGTAGACGACGGCGCTACGCCACCAGTCGTCAGCTGGTCTGATCTCAGGATCGGTCATGCGGTCTAGCCTGACATGGGGCCCGGAGAAGGCTGTGACGGTCGTCTCAGCCGGGACCCCGCCTGTTGCTGCCGGCACGAGGGTGGCTACTGTCAGAAGCCCCGTACAGGCGAGAGAGGGACCACACTCGTGGATCTGATGGAATTCCAGGCGAAGACGGTCTTCGCCAAGCACGGAGTGCGGACGACCGTGGGTGCGGTCGTCACGACTCCGGAGGAAGCCCGCGCGGCGGCCGAGAAGATCGGCGGCCGGGTGGTCGTGAAGGCCCAGGTCAAGACCGGCGGCCGCGGCAAGGCCGGCGGCGTCAAGCTGGCCTCGAACCCGGACGAGGCCGAGGAGAAGGCCCGCGAGATCCTCGGGCTCGACATCAAGGGTCACGTCGTCAAGATCCTGAACATCGTCCCGGCCGCGGCGATCGGCGAGGAGTACTACTTCTCGTTCCTGATCGACCGGGCCAACCGCAACTACCTCTGCATCGCCTCCGCCGCCGGCGGCATGGAGATCGAGGAGGTCGCGCACACCAACCCGGACGCGGTCGCGAAGATCTCGATCGACCCGGCGACCGGTGTCGACGAGGCGAAGGCGCGGGAGATCGCGGTCGCCGCGAAGTACCCGGCCGACGTGATCGACGCCGTCGTACCGGAGATCGTCAAGCTGTACGACGTGTTCATCGCCGAGGACGCCTCGCTGGTCGAGGTGAACCCGCTGGTCAAGCTCGAGGACGGCAACGTCGAGGCGCTGGACGGCAAGGTCACGCTGGACGAGAACGCGGACTTCCGGCACCCGGACCACGCCGAGTTCGAGGACGTGTCGGCGGCCGACCCGCTGGAGGCGGCGGCCAAGGCCAAGGGCCTGAACTACGTGAAGCTGGACGGCTCGGTCGGCATCATCGGCAACGGCGCGGGTCTGGTGATGAGCACCCTGGACGTCGTCGCGTACGCCGGCGAGGAGTTCGGCGGCGTCAAGCCCGCGAACTTCCTCGACATCGGCGGTGGCGCGAGCGCCGAGGTGATGGCCAACGGCCTGGAGATCATCATCTCCGACCCGCAGGTGCAGAGCGTGTTCGTGAACGTGTTCGGCGGCATCACCGCCTGTGACGCGGTCGCGAACGGCATCGTGCAGGCGTTCGAGCTGCTGTCGAGCCGCGGCGAGGCCGTCACCAAGCCGCTGGTCGTCCGGCTGGACGGCAACAACGCCGAGGAGGGCCGCCGGATCCTCGACGAGGCCGGCCTGGCCGGTCTGGAGCGGGTCGACACGATGGACGGCGCCGCCAAGCGCGCCGCCGAGCTGGCTGCGAAGTAAGGGATCGCCGAACAATGTCTATCTTCCTGACCAAGGACAGCAAGGTCATCGTCCAGGGCATGACCGGCTCCGAGGGCACCAAGCACACCACCCGGATGCTTGCCTCCGGCACCAACATCGTCGGCGGCGTGAACCCGCGCAAGGCGGGGCAGAGCCAGGACTTCGACGGCAAGGCGGTACCGGTGTTCGGGACCGTTGCGGACGCCGTCAAGGAGACCGGTGCGAACGTCTCCGTCATCTTCGTCCCGCCGAAGTTCACCAAGGACGCCGTACTGGAGGCCATCGAGGCCGAGGTGCCGCTGGTCGTGGTGATCACCGAGGGCGTGCCGGTGCACGACACCGCCGCGTTCTTCGCCGCCGCGCAGGCGTCCGGCAAGACCCGGATCATCGGCCCGAACTGCCCGGGCATCATCACCCCGGGCGAGTCGAACGCCGGCATCATCCCGGCCGATATCGCCGGCCAGGGCCGGATCGGTCTGGTGTCGAAGTCGGGCACGCTGACGTACCAGATGATGTACGAGCTGCGGGACTTCGGGTTCTCGACCGCGATCGGGATCGGCGGCGACCCGATCATCGGGACCACGCACATCGACGCGCTGCGGGCCTTCCAGGACGACCCGGACACCGACGCGATCGTGATGATCGGTGAGATCGGCGGTGACGCCGAGGAGCGGGCGGCCGCGTTCATCAAGGAGAACGTGACCAAGCCGGTCGTCGGGTACGTCGCGGGCTTCACCGCACCGGAGGGCAAGACGATGGGCCACGCCGGCGCGATCGTCTCGGGCTCGTCGGGTACGGCGGCCGCGAAGCAGGAGGCCCTCGAGGCCGTCGGCGTGAAGGTCGGCAAGACGCCGTCCGAGACCGCCAACCTGATGCGCGAGATCATGCAGGGCCTGAGCAAGTAACTGCCAGGAGCTGTGCAGCGGGACCTGCCCCTGACGGGGTGGGTCCCGCTTTCTACTGGTAGGCGGCGGAGCGGTCGGCCGCGCGGGCGAGCGTCTCGTTGAACGCCGCGTTGGTGAGGTCCAGCTCCTTGAGCACCGGGAACAGCACGTAGACCGCCCGGTTCCCGGATCCGGCGATCCCGATCCGGTAGACGAACTTCTTCCCGTCGCCGGTGTCGTACGTCGCCTTCCAGCTCTTGCCCGTCATCGTGTTGGTCTTGACCGTGCCGGTCGACTCGACCTTCGCGTTCGAGACGTTCTTCTCGCAGGCGTCGACGTTCTTCTTGATCTGGCTGACGTAACTCGCCGCCGCGGTCGGGGTGGCGAACTTGATCACCGTGTCGTCGAACCCGAACTCGGTCGGCACCTTCGCCTCCGGCGTCACGTACGTGACCGTGCCGTACTTCGTCGCCTTCGCCTTCTTGAGGCCGAGCTTCTCGCAGCCGGTGCCGTCGTTGCTCGTCGCGGGGGCGCTCACCCACGGCTTGTCGATCTCGTCCAGCAGCGGCAGGTCGACCGACGCCATGAAACCCGGGGCGTCGGTGTTCGGCAGCAGGGCGGGTTTCGCGACCGGCGCCCCGGTCGCGCAGCCGCCGGTCTGGGCGCAGATCTTCTTCGCCGCGGCGCTCGCGGTGGCCAGCACCGTGTCCGGCCGGGGCGGCGCGGCCGCCAGCGTGTCGTGCTCGACGACCATGGTCGCCTGCCCGACGAGTGTGACCGCGACGGTCTTGTACTTCGTCTTCGCGCCGGGGACCTGCCCGAACACGGCGATCACACCGCGCTCGCCGACGCCGGTGGTCACGTAGCCGGCCGACAACCGGGTTTGCGGTGTCGTGCACTGGCTGAGCCAGTGCACGACAGTGGTGTAGGTCTTCGCGGCGGTGGCCTTGTCGTTCGACACGTCGACGTACTGCACTGCCGTGTCCTTGGTGGCCGAGTTCTGCAGGGTGCGGACCCAGGTCCGCAGGCCGGACGGGTCGGCGAACCGCTGCGACTGGCAGGCGAACGCGCTGTCCGGGGCGGAGTCGCCGTCCGCGGTCTTGGTGACCGCCCAGGTGCCGGTGGCGCCGAGCGTCTTCGCGCTCGCGGCGTCCAGCAGCGCCTTGTCGTCGGCGAGTACGTCGGAATTGGTCGGCTTGTCGTCCGACGGGCCGTTGCCGGCCTTCGCGCCGGGCTCCTTGTCGCCGCCGAACGCGTTCAGCGCGGCGACACCGCCGCCGCCGACCAGCACCACGACCGCGACGCCTGCTGCGATCGTCTGGTTCCGCTTACGCGCCTTCAGGCGGCGCGCCTCCCGGGCAGCGGCGCGACCGCCGCCGCGTGATGCACGGTGGGAACCGGCCAAAGCTCGTCCTCCTGACTGATTCCACCCGACAGTACCGGGTGAACCCACGCTGCTCCCACTCAGCTACCAACAGGCGAACAGGGATGAACTGAGCGTGAGCAAGCGGGCTGAAGTCTCCCACATCCGGCGTGTCAGGACGAGTGGCGTCCGTGCGCGGGGAGACCATGGGAGTCAGATGACCGACATGCTGAGCCGCTCCGGGGCCCGGGACGGCGAGACGAGCGCTGCGCCCACGTCGGAGATCGCCGCCCAGACCAAGCCGTTGATCGTGTCGGCCGTGATCTCCGCCGGAGCGTGTCTGCTGACGGGTCTGCTCACGTGCGCCGCGGTCGCCGTCATCGGCTGGCTGGGCGCGACGTTCGGCGGCGCCTCCGGCGCGGTCCGGGCCGGAGCGTCGGTCTGGCTGATCGCGCACAAGGCCGCCGTCACCATTGGCAGCAGCACGGTCGGCGCCGGCCGGATCAGCGTCGCGCCGCTCGGCCTGACACTGTTCTTCGCCTGGTGCCTGTACCGCGGCGGCAGGTCGGCGGCCCGGTCCAGTGCGGCCGACCGGACCCGGGACCTGATCGCGCTGGCCGGAGCGTTCGCGCTCGTCTACGGCCTCGGCGCGCTCGTCGTGGCGTTGCTCACGGCAGAGGGCTCGCTGAAGGTGTCGCCACTGGGCGCGTTCCTGGGCGCGTTCTCGCTGGCGCTGGTGGCCGGCCTTGCGGGCATCGCGGTCGAGTCCGGAGCGGCCGAGGATCTCGCGGACGCCACACCGGCGGGTCTGCGGGACGCCGTACCCGCCGCGCTGGCCGCCGTTCTGACCGTGATCGCGATGGCCTCGCTGTTGTACGGCGTACTGCTCGCGATCCACTTCTCCCGGATCACCGGGATGCTTGAACTTCTGGACGCCGGCGTGATCGGGTCGGTCGTGCTGTTCGCGATCTGCCTGATGCTGGTGCCGAACATGGTGCTGTACGTCGTCGCATTCCTCGCCGGACCCGGGTTCCAACTCGGGGTCGGGACGACGATCGCGCCGACCGGTGTGGATGTCGGGAACCTGCCCGCCCTCCCGCTGCTGGCGGCGGTACCTGCCGACGGCGCCACCCCGTCGTACCTGCTGGTGCTGACGGCTGTGGTGCCGCTGGTCGCCGGTGCGGTCGCAGGTCTGGTCGTCGTACGGCGAGGGCTCACGGAGCGGGACGCTGACGCGCTGGGATGGGATGCGTTCGCGCTGCGCGGTGCGATGGCGGCGCTCGTCGCGGGCGTCATCGTGTTCGCGCTGCTGGCGCTGTCGGGTGGATCGGCTGGGCCCGGGCGGATGTCCGCGGTCGGAGTTCCGGCGGCGTTGCCGGCGGCCGGCGTACTGGCGGCGGGGATGGCGATCGGGGCCGCGATCACGGCCGCTGTGGTCTCGTCCCGCCGCCCGGCTGACGGGGAGACCGACGCCGAGCGATAGGCTTCCGGCCGTGACTTCTGCTGATGCCGCTGCGGTCGACTCAGGGCAGGCACGCCTCGTCGTGCTCGTGTCGGGGTCGGGGTCGAACCTGCAGGCATTGCTGGACGCCTGCGCCGACCCGGCGTACGGCGCTCAGGTCGTCGCCGTCGGCGCCGACCGGGACGGGATCGCCGGCCTGGAGCGCGCCGAGGCCGCCGGTGTGCCGACCTTCGTGCACAAGGTGAAGGAGTACCCGGCACGCGCCGACTGGGATCGTGCGCTGACCGCGTCCGTCGCGCAGTACAAGCCTGATCTGGTCGTGTCCGCGGGCTTCCTGAAGCTGGTCGGTGAGGACTTCCTGGAGTCCTTCGGCGACCGCTACATCAACACCCACAACGCACTGCTGCCGGCGTTCCCCGGGATCCACGGGCCCCGGGACGCACTGGAGTACGGCGTGAAGGTCGCCGGGGCGACGCTGTTCTTCGTGGACGGCGGCGTCGACACCGGGCCGATCATCGCGCAGGTCGTCGTACCCGTACTCGACGACGACACCGAAGAAGCCCTGACCGAACGGATCAAGGACGTCGAACGCCGCCAGCTGGTGGAGTGGGTCGGCCGCCTGGTCCGGGAGGGCTGGACCATCACTGGACGAAAGGTTCGACTGAAGTGAGCACCGACCGCAGGCCGATTCGCCGCGCGCTGATCAGCGTGTACGACAAGACCGGCCTGGAGGAGCTCGCTTCGGCGCTGCACGCCGCCGGTGTCCAGCTGGTATCGACCGGTTCCACCGCGGCGCGGATCGCGGCGGCCGGGGTTCCGGTGACCAAGGTCGAGGAGCTGACCGGGTTCCCGGAGTGCCTCGACGGGCGGGTCAAGACCCTGCACCCGATGGTGCACGCCGGGCTGCTGGCCGACGTACGGCGGGACGAGCACGTCGAGCAGTTGCGGGAGATGCGGGTCGAGCCGTTCGACCTGCTGGTCAGCAACCTGTACCCGTTCACCGAGACGGTCGCCTCCGGCGCGTCGGTCGACGAGTGCATCGAGCAGATCGACATCGGCGGACCGTCGATGGTGCGTGGCGCGGCGAAGAACCACGCGAACGTCGCGGTGGTGACGTCGCCGGCGCAGTACGCGGAGTTGTACGCGGCACTCGACGGGGGCGGCTTCTCGCTCGAGGAGCGGCAGAGGCTCGCGGCGGCGGCGTTCGTGCACACGGCGGACTACGACATCGCGGTCGCGTCCTGGATGGGCAATGTGCTCACCGACTCGAGCGAGGGGTCCGGCTTCCCCGCCTGGGTGGGCGCTTCGTGGGAGAAGTCCGCCGTCCTGCGGTACGGCGAGAACCCGCACCAGCCGGCCGCGCTGTACCTGAACGGCAAGGGCGGGCTGGCCGCAGCGGAGCAGCTGCACGGCAAGGAGATGTCGTACAACAACTACGTCGACGCCGATGCAGCCCGGCGTACCGCCTATGACTTCAGCGAGCCGGCGGTCGCGATCATCAAGCACGCCAACCCGTGCGGGATCGCCGTCGGCAAGGACATCGCGGAGGCCCACCGGCGCGCACACGAGTGCGACCCGGTGTCGGCGTACGGCGGTGTGATCGCGACGAACCGCCCGGTCTCGGTGGACCTCGCCAAGCAGGTCGCGGAGATCTTCACCGAGGTGCTGGTGGCGCCTGCGTTCGAGGACGGCGCGGTCGAGATCCTGCAGGCGAAGAAGAACATCCGGCTGCTCGTGGCGCCGGCCGTGTCCGCGGACGAGACGGTCGAGTGGCGCGCAATCAGCGGCGGCCTGCTGCTGCAGCACCGCGACCGCTTCCAGGCTTCCGGTGACGACCCGTCCGCGTGGACCCTCGCCGCCGGCGAGGCCGCCTCGGACGAGGTGCTGGCCGATCTCGCCTTCGCGTGGAAGGCGTGCCGTGCGGTCAAGTCCAACGCGATCCTGCTCGCTGCCGACGGTGCCTCGGTCGGCGTCGGCATGGGCCAGGTCAACCGCGTCGACTCCTGCCGGCTGGCCGTCTCTCGCGCCGGCGACCGTGCCAACGGCTCGGTCGCCGCCTCCGACGCCTTCTTCCCCTTCCCCGACGGCCTCGAGGTCCTCATCGAAGGCGGCGTCAAAGCGGTAGTCCAGCCCGGCGGCTCCATCCGCGACGAAGCAGCCATCGAAGCCGCCACCAAGGCCGGCATCACCATGTACTTCACCGGAACCCGCCACTTCTTCCACTGAGTCAAAACGTCCGCCCGGACCTCGATCCGGGCGAACGTTCATTCGGTGGTCAGCAGTTGTTCGGGGTCAGCCCGGACGGCACGCGTCGCTGACTACCTGAACCGGCGGCGGTACGACACCTGCCGGCCGTCGTCGCGCGTCGATCCGCTCAGCCTCCACCCTGTCTTTGCGTAGAACTCCTGCCCGTGGGGATAGTTCGCCAGCGTCCACACAATCGCTTCGTCGTAGTGCGCTGCCAGGTGCTCGAGAGCCTCGTGCATGAGGGCGGTGCCGACGCCTTGACGCCAGTACGGTGAGTCGACGGCGATCGTGTCGAGTTCGCCCAGGTCGGGATCGATCGGATCTCGGCTCGGCCCGATCCCGACGAAGCCCGCGACGATGCCGTCGACCTCGGCAACCCACCAGTTGCCGCCAGCAAGGGTTTTCGACCAGCGGGCGATCCGGCCGTCGTCCAGCACAGCGGTCGGCATCAGGTCGCCGAATCCGTCGTTCCACGAGGCGACATAGATGCGCGCAACCACTGGACCGTCATCAGCGCCGGCAGGACGAACAGTGACCATCCGCCTGATTATCCCGATGCGGCGGGCCGTCCGCAGCTGAGTTGTCAGTTGGGGACGATGATGGCGAGTACCGCTATGGCGGCGGCGGTGAGGAGGAGGAAGGTGGTGTCGAACATGCGGCTGCGGACGTGGAGGAGGCCTGCGGCTGTGTCGGAGAGGGTGGCTCGGAGGAGGCCGGCGAGGCCCAGTGCGCCGGCGAAGACGAAGACGCCGTTGCGCCAGTCGTAGAACCACAGCACGACCATGCCCGTGAGTGCGACCAGCAGCGTCAACCCCAGGGGCCATTGGCTTCGGCGCTGGGCCTCACCCGCCATCAGCACGCCACACCCAGCTCGGCCGCGTACGCCGTACCGCCGGAGGTCACTGGGGGAGGCTCGATTCGGCGGCTTCCACCACGTTGGTGAGGAGCATCGCGCGGGTCATCGGGCCGATACCGCCGGGCATCGGTGCGATCCAGGCGGCCTGCTCGCGGGCCGCGGCCTCGATGTCGCCGACGATCTTGCCCTCGGCGTTCCGGCTGGTGCCGACGTCGAGGAGGACGGCACCGGGCTTCACCATGTCGGCGGTGATCAGGCCGGCCGAACCCGCGGCGGCGATCACGATGTCGCCGGTGCGCACGACGGCGGCGAGGTCCTTCGTGCCGGTGTGGCACTGCGTCACGGTCGCGTTCTCGCTGCGCCTGGTGAACAGCAGCCCCATCGGGCGTCCTGCGGTCACGCCGCGGCCGACGACGACCACGTGCGCGCCGGCGATCGGTACGTCGTAGCGCCGGAGGATCTCCACGCAGCCCTTCGGGGTGCACGGCAGCGGACCGTCCTGGCCGAGGACGAGCTTGCCGAGGCTGACCGGGTGCAGGCCGTCGGCATCCTTGGCGGGGTCGATCAGGCCGAGGATCGTGTTCGTGTCGACGTGCTTGGGGAGCGGGAGCTGGACGATGAACCCGGTGCATTCCGGGTTGTCGTTGAGCTCCCGCACCTTCGCGGCGATCTCGTCCTGGGTCGCGGTGTCCGGCAGTTCGACCTGGATCGAGGAGATCCCGACCGCCGCGCAGTCGCGGTGCTTGCCCGCCACGTACGCCCGGCTGCCCGGGTCGTCACCCACCAGGATCGTGCCGAGCCCGGGCACCACGCCCTGCTCGGCGAGCTTCGCGACCCGGACCTTCAACTCGTCCTTGATCGCCGCCGCCGTCGCCTTGCCATCCAGAATCTGCGCCGTCACGACCCCAGAGTCTGCCACGCACCGCCTCCGGACCCCTACCCGGACCGCCACCACTCACCAACCGCGCTGCGTCGGACGCTCCCAGGCGTGGCGCCGGCTGGAGTGGGGCGGCCCGGAGCGGGTTGGTGAGTGGCTGGGGTCCGGACCGCCAGGCCATCACAAGTGGTGCTCGGCGGGGCGGCCAGGCGGGCCGCTCGGTCGAGGTGGGCAATTGTGATGGGCTGGGAGGGCGCGTTGACCCGGGAATGCGTGCGCTCTTGCCGTGGTTCGGGCAGATAGTTTATTCTTGAACTACCAATCAGCGAGGAGTACATCATGCCCGCCGTGACCGTCAGTGACATCACCGTTCTGCCCCGCATCAGCGCGCAGGAGCCGGTGAACGAGCGTTCGGTGAAGTCGGTGACGTCTGCGCCGAGCGGGTACGAGGGCGAGGGCTTTCCGGTACGGCGGGCCTTCGCGGGTGTCGACCTCCGTGACCTGGACCCGTTCATCCACATGGACCAGATGGGCGAGGTCGAGTACGCGCCGGGCGAGCCGAAGGGCACGCCGTGGCACCCGCACCGCGGCTTCGAGACCGTCACGTACATGCTCGACGGGATCATGGAGCACCAGGACTCCAACGGCGGTGGCGGCGTGATCTCCAACGGCGACACCCAGTGGATGACCGCGGGCAGCGGCCTGCTCCACATCGAGACGCCGCCGGAGCACCTGGTCGTGAGTGGTGGCCTGTTCCACGGCATCCAGCTCTGGGTGAACCTGCCGAAGGCGCTCAAGTGGGCGCCGCCGCGCTACCAGGACATCCGCGGCGGCGACTCCGCGCTGCTCTCCACGCCGGACGGCGGTTCGCTGATCCGCGTGATCGCCGGCTCGGTCGACGGCCACAACGGTCCCGGTTCGACCCACACTCCGATCACGCTGGTCCACGCGACGGTCAGTCCCGGTGCGGAGATGGTGCTCCCGTGGCAGCCGGACTACAACGCGCTCGTCTACGTGCTGGCCGGTCAGGGCACGGTCGGCTCCGAGCGGCGCCCGATCCGCAAGGGGCAGCTGGCCGTCTTCGGTCCCGGCGACACGATCCGTACGGCGGCGAGTACGTCGCAGCCGCAGGCGGAGCCGAACCTCGACGTACTTGTGATCGGCGGCCGCCCGATCCGCGAGCCGATCGCGATGGCCGGTCCGTTCGTGATGAACACTCGCGCCGAGGTCATCCAGGCCTTCGAAGACTTCCAGGCCGGCAAGCTCGGCAGCATCCCCGCGGTCCACGGCGCCCCGACCGAACTGCGCAGTACCGACTAACCGCAGCACCGAATAACCGCAGTACCGACTAACCCTCGGGGTAGAACAAGAACAGCGTGCAGCCCTGGGTGGACTGTGGAACGTGGGACGACCCGGCCGGGGCGTGGATGAACGAACCGGCCGGGTAGTCGCGTTCACCGTCGTTGAACACCCCGTCCACGACGAACACCTCCTCCGGCCCGGGATCGTGTACGTCGATGCCTTTCCAGCTCGATCCCGGATCCATCTGCAGCACGAACGCCTTGGCGACCGCTCCGGACCACAGGGGCCGCAATCTGATGCCGGGAAACAGTTCGCGGACCGGTGCATCGTCGACCGACGCCCACTCGTAGTTCTCCATGCCTGAAATCCTCGCGCGATCCACAGGCTCGTCCCCAGTGTCAGGAAAGTCCCGATCAGGTACTTTTCTGCCATGCATCGCGTTGTCGCTCTGGTGACCGCGCCGCAGGCCAGCTTCGAGCTCGGGTGTGCGGCGGCGGTCTTCCGCGATCCGCCGTACCGGTTCAGTGTCTGCACCGAGCACCCCGGAAACCTCAGTACCACTGAGGGTTTCGACATGGTGGTGACGTCCGGTCTGCGCGCGCTCGACCGCGCCGACACGATCGTTGTCCCCGGATGGCTGCCGATCAATCGCGAGCCGACGCCGGCGGTCCTCCGCGCGCTCACGCGTGCCCATCGACGCGGAGCGCGGCTCGTCAGCATCTGCTCAGGTGCCTACCTGCTCGCCGCGACCGGCCTGCTCGACGGGCGCCGGGCCGCGACGCATTGGCGGTACGCCGACGAACTGCAGCGCCGATTCCCCGCGGTCCAAGTGGATCCGGACGTGCTGTACGTCGACCACGGGGATGTGGCGACGAGTGGCGGGTCGGGGACCGGGATCGATCTGTGTTTGCACCTGGTGCGCCGCGATCACGGGGCGTCGTACGCCGCCTGGGTCGCCGGGCGGATGGTGATGCCGCCGCATCGCGAGGGTGGTCAGACGCAGTACCGTTCGCCGGAGCCAGTGCCAAAAGAGCCAGTGCCAAAGGAGTCGTTGGGAGGCCTGCTGGACTGGGCTGTTGAACGCCTGGACAAGCCGATCACCGTCGACGACCTCGCTCGGCGGGCGAATGTCTCGCCGCGGACACTCGCACGGCGCTTCGAGCAGCAGCTGGGTGCTGCGCCGGGGCAGTGGTTGCTGGCTCAGCGGATCGCCAGAACACGTGTTCTGCTGGAGGAAACGGACCTTTCCGTCGACGCGATCGCCACCCGGGTCGGCCTCTCGTCCGCGACCAATCTGCGCAGGAGATTTCGCGCCGCACTCCACACGACCCCGAGCGCCTACCGCCGCGCGTATCAGGGCAAGTAGTCACCGGTGTCGTCGAGCGTGATGTAGTGCTCGATGCGCGGGTCCTCCGGATCCCCGCCGTACAGCTCGACGAAGCGTCGCGCCGCGGGCGGTCCGCCGTACTGCGGGTTGAGGGTGCCGCGCAGGCTCTTGAACATCAATGCGAGATCGACGTACCGGTCGCCGGCGCCGAGTCGGCTGAGATCGAGAACGCCGGCGAATCGCAGCGTCGTCGGGTCGATGAAGACGTTCGGCGCCGCGTAGTCCCCGTGGGTCACGGCGGTCCCGGCACCCGGGAACGGCGAGGCGAACGGGCAGTCCGTCAGCTCGTCGAGGGCCCGCAGACCTGACGCGATCGCCGCGAGTACGGCGGGACGGTCGCGCGCCGGCCACGGTTGGGACGCGTCGCGGCCGGGCAGCTCCGTGGTCAACAGCCAGTTGTTGCCCTGGTCAACGATGCGCGGACACGGAAATCCGGTGCCGGAGAGCCACGCCAAACGCTCGGCTTCGACACCGACTCCTTGACCCGCCTTGTAGTACAGGCGTTCCGGGCCGCGGTCGAGCCGGACCACGGTCGCGTCGGAGCAACCCACCGAGATCGGTTCGGCGCGGTCAGCGCCGAACCGATCCTGCAGAAGATTCAGATCCACTCAACGAAGGTTACGGTGCAGCGCCGAGATCAGCTCCCCGTTTTGGGTGTCACCGTCGAGCGACCAGATCATCGCGCCGCCCAGCTCGCGGTGCGAGATGTACTGCGCCTTGCGCTTCATCTCGACCGGGTCGTCCCAGGTCCAGAACGTCGTACCGTCGAACAGCCACGCGAAACCGGCGCGGTTGTCCCGGTAGACCGTGTAGTTCGCCAACTGGGCTTTCAGATAGCGGTAGTCCTCGGTGCCGGCGTCGAACGTCGAGGGCGCCGGACCGGTCGACGGCTGGAAGAGGCCGTGGTTCGCATCAGTCACACCGGTCCAGCCGTGCGAGTAGAACGGCACGCCCATCACCAGCTTGCTCCGCGGCGCGCCACGGGCCAGGTAGGCGTCGATCGTCACCTGCGAGCTGAACTCCGGTGTCGTCGGATCGCCGGCCGGTCCGTCGATCGCGGACTGCTGGTTGGTGAGCGTCTCCCACGGACCGTGGTAGTCGTACCCCTGCGTCGTACCGAACGTCAGGTCCTTGAAGAGTTGCCGGACCTCGAAGCCGCGGTCGATCATCGCCGGGTTCGCAGGCAGGAACGCAGTCAAGTCGTGCCTGCCCGGCAACCTGTCGAGTTGCTTGCGGTACTCGTGCACCAGCGCGGTGAAGTTCTGCTTGTCCTCCGGCCGGATCACGTTGCCCGGATTGCCTTCACTGGCTGGCCATTCCCAGTCCAGGTCGACGCCGGTGAAGATGCCCTTCGCGGCACCGGCCGGAAGACCGGGCAGGTTGCCCTTCAGCCACAGGTCCAGGCAAGACTTCACGTGCGCGGCCCGCGACGCCGGCGTGAGCGCAGCGTCGGAGAAGTGCGCCGAGCCGGTCCAGCCGCCGAGCGAGATGCTGATCCGGAGCTTCGGGTACTTCTGCTTCAGTTGCTTGAGCTGATTGAGGTTGCCGTTGAGCACCTGTCCGGGCTCGTCGGCCTTGCCGTTGACGCTCTGCTCGGCGGTGAACGGTCGCTGGTAGTCGGCCCACGGGTCGCTGCTGAGGCAGTTCCCCTGGGCGTCGACGAAGCCGAACGCGTAGTTGATCTGGGTCAACCGGGCGGCCGACCCGTTCTTCACCAGATCGCTGACCAGGAAGTTCCGGCCGTACCCGCTCCAGTTGGTGTAGTACCCCACCACTCGTTTGGTGCTGCCGTGCGCTTCAGCAGGTACGGCGGCAGTCGTTGGCACGACCAGCGCAGCCGCCATCAGCAGCCCCACACTCCGACGCCTCATGACACCCCCATCGGACGGTTCCTGCGCACACAGTAGGACCGCCGGCCTACTTACGCAATGTCTCTGCAAAAACTGGATCCGACTAGGGTCGCTGTATGACGACTGTTGCTGGGGATCTTGCGCCGGACGGGGTTCTGCGGGCCTCGATCAATCTTGGGAATCCGGTGCTGGCGCAGGGGACCGCGGAGGCGCCGGGTGGGGTGACGGTCGACATCGCGCGGGAGTTGGCCAAGCGGCTCGAGTTGCCGTTGGAGCTGGTGTGTTTCGATGCGGCGCGGAAGTCGTTCGAGGCGATGACGACCGGGCAGGCGGATCTCTGTTTTCTCGCGATCGACCCGGCGCGGGCGGCCGAGGTCGCGTTCACGGCGCCGTACGTCGTGATCGAGGGCGTGTACGCCGTACCGCGCGATTCCGGGCTGACCGCCGTTGCCGAGGTGGATGCGCCAGGTGTGCGGATCGGGGTGAAGCAGGGGTCGGCGTACGACCTCTACCTGACCAGGACGTTGCAGCAGGCAACGGTGGTCCGCGGGGCGGAGGGCGTCGACGTGTTCCGTGACGAGGGGCTCGAGGTCGCGGCCGGCATCCGGCAGCCGATCGCCCGGTACGTCGCCGAGAACCCGGACCTCCGCCTGATCGACGAGCGGTTCATGCAGATCCAACAGGCCGTCGGCACCGCAAAGTCGAAGCACCCCGACACGGTCGCCTACCTGCACGACCTGATCGAGGACCTGAAGTCCTCGGGCTTCATCGCCGCGTCCCTGGCCGCCTCCGGGCAGGCCGACGCCATGGTGGCCCCGCCTGCCTGAGCTCGGAGGCCTTTACGGACAGTGACGAGGCAACAACCTGCCGTGGCAGGTGGTTCTGGCAACCATTCGATAGGGTCCGGACATCTATCGGTGAGTGGCCGTATGACTCCGCTCCGTGAGTGGTCTGGTGCGGCCCGCTGTGAGGACAACCGATCGGGAGGGACTCATCGTGGTATCCACACCACGATCGAGGCGCATCGGCGTTGCCGCCGTCGCTTTGATCGCTGCCTTCGGGCTCGTTACCCCGGGCCAAGCAACAGCCGGCCCCCAAGCCCATCCGGCCGCCAAGGATCAGAGCGTCACGCTGATCACCGGCGACCGGGTCACCCTGCGCGGCGGCGACCCCGCCCGCGCCATCATCCGGCCCGGCACCGGCCGGACCGACGTCGCGTTCAACTCGTACCGGCTGAAGGACCACCTGTACGTCGTACCGTCCGACGTCAGCGCGCGCCTGGCAGGCGGGAAGCTCGACAGCCGCCTGTTCGACGTGACCGGCCTGATCAAGGACGGGTACGACGACACGCTGCCGCTGATCGTCACGTACAGCGGCAAGGCCCAGAAGCGAGCCGCCATACCGGGAGCGACCGTCTCGCGACAGCTGCCCGTCATCAACGGCGCCGCGCTGAAGGTCACCAAGGACTCGAAGGTCCTGGACGGGGCCGGCATCGACAAGATCTGGCTCGACGGCAAGCGCAAGGTCACGCTGGACCAGTCGGTGCCGCAGATCGGCGCACCGACCGCCTGGCAGGCGGGCTACGCCGGCAAGGGCATCCCGGTCGCGGTCCTCGACACCGGGATCGACAAGGCGCATCCCGACCTCGCGACCCAGGTGGTGGGCGGCAAGAACTTCACCGACTCTCCCGACGGCGACCACTTCGGCCACGGTACGCACGTCGCCTCGACGATCGCCGGTACGGCGGCCGCGTCGAGCGGCAAGTACAAGGGCGTGGCTCCGGACGCGAGACTGTACGACGGCAAGGTCTGTGACGACTTCGGCAGCTGCCCGGACTCCGCGATCCTGGCCGGGATGGAGTGGGCTGCGACCGAAATCAAGGCCAAGGTCGTCAACCTGAGCCTCGGCGGCACCGACACTCCGGGCATCGACCCGCTCGAGGAGGCCGTGAACCGGCTGACCGCACAGACCGGCACGCTGTTCGTGATTGCCGCCGGCAACGAAGGCCCGGGGGAGCAGACCATCGGCTCGCCGGGTAGTGCGGACGCCGCGCTCACGGTCGGCGCGGTCGACAAGCAGAACCAGTTGGCCGACTTCTCCAGCCGTGGTCCGCGCGTCGGCGACGGCGCCGTGAAGCCGGACATCAGCGCGCCGGGGGTGTCGATCGTCGCCGCGAAGGCGAAGGACTCGATCATCGGCGAGCCGGTCGGCGCGGACTACCTGCGTCTCGACGGTACGTCGATGGCGACGCCGCACGTGGTCGGGTCGGCCGCGATCCTCGCGCAGGAACACCCGAACTGGAAGGCGGCCGAGCTCAAGGGCGCGCTGATGGGTTCGGCCAAGCCGGCCGCGGACCAGACCGCGTTCGAGCAGGGCGCCGGCCGGGTGGATGTTGCCAAGGGCATCAAGCAGACCGTGATCGCCGAGCCCGGCAACGTCTCGTTCGGCACGGCGGTCTGGCCGCACGGCGACGACGCCCCGGTCACCAGGACCGTGACGTACCGCAACCTCGGCGACCGGCCCGTCACGCTCAACCTGGCCGCGTCGTTGAACGGCCCGGACGGCAGCCCCGCTCCGGCGGGCGCGCTCAAGCTGAGTGCGACCACGGTCACCGTCCCGGCGGGCGGCACCGCCACCGTCCAGGCGACCTCGAACACCAAGCACGACGGCCCGGACGGCACGTACTCCGGCCGCCTCACCGCGACCGCGGGCGATGTCAGCGTCACGTCGGCGATCGGCGTGGACAAGGAGAAGGAGAGCTACAACCTCACCCTGAAGGCGATCGGTGCGGACGGAAAGCCGGCCCCGTTCGATGGCGTCCTGTCCGCGGTGGACCGGAACCTGTTCCAGTTCCTCGGCGACGGCACCGACACGCTCAAACTGCGGTTGCTGAAGGGCGAGTACCTGGTGCAGAACAGCCAGTACGTCGAGCAGCCGGACGGCGATCTGGTCAGCTACGGGCTCGTACAGCCGTCGATCAGGCTCACCGAGGACACCACGGTGGTGTTCGACGCGCGGACGACGAAGCCGGTGAAGGTGACCGTGCCGCAGGCCGGCGCGGAGGCCGCGCTCGCCGACATCGGATTCGACCGGACATCCGCGGACGGCAAGTACGCACTGAGCTACGCCAACTTGTCCTTCGGATTCGGCGCGATCTCCACCGCGCAGGTGGGATCCGAGGTGTTGCCGCAGGAGCAGTTCACCGGCCATGTCACGTCGCAGTGGGCGAAGCCGGACGCCAACGGGTCGTTCAGCAACTCGCCGTACTTCGTCGGACAGCTAAACACGTTCCCGGGCGTGTTCCCGACCGGGTTCATCCGGAACGTCAAGGCGAAGGATCAGGCCACGCTCCAGCAGACCGTCAACGCCACCAGCGACCGGGAGCACGAGCGGATCGTGTTCGGCAGCGGGCCGGGGATGAGTGGCGGCTGGGCGGTCGGACTGATGTACGGCAAGGCGCCGCTGACCACGACGGCGTACGTCGACGGCAAGCCGGCCACCTGGCAGACCGAGGTCGACGAGATCATCCCGAGCACGGATCCGGAGAACCCGTTCCCGGAGACGATCAGCCGGCTCATGTCGCCGTCGAAGGAGTACCGGGCCGGCAAGTCGTACCGCGAACGGTTCAACGCGGCGGCGTTCACGATCGCGCCGGACAAGGCGGTCCGGCAAGGGAACGGCCTGTTCGTGTCGGCCTACGGCCTCGGTGACGCGGACGGGAACGGTGGATTCATCGCCACCGACTCGGAGTCCAGCAAGCTGATGCAGGAGGGGAAGGTCGTGGCCGAGTCGCCGTTCTTCGGGTACGTCGAGGCGTCCGAGCTGCCTGCGGCGAAGACGACGTACACGCTGGTGTCGACGCAGACGCAGTCGAAGAGCCCGTTCGCCACCCGGACCGATCTGCGGTGGACGTTCAGCTCGGCGGCCACGTCCGAGGAGACCAGGCTGCCGCTACTGGGCATCCGCTACCAGCCCACGGTGGACGATCACAACGTGGCCGAGCGCAAGCCGGTCACTGTCCTGCCCGTCGTGGTGGACGCGCAGGCTGGGCAGCAGTTGCCGGTGATCCGGAAGCTGACGGTCCAGGTGTCCGGTGACGGCGGTAAGACCTGGAAGAACGCCGCGGTCGCGCCGATCGGTCACGGCCGGTACAAGACGATCTTCCAGACGCCGGCCGGAAAGAGCGTCTCGCTGCGGTCGCACCTCGTCGACGGCGCCGGCAACGTCACGGACCTGACCGTCATCGGGTCGTACGCGATGCGCTGACGACGCAACCCCGGAGACCGGTTGCCGCGTTCTAGCAGTTGCGCAGACAACCGACTTTTGGGGTGAGGCAGTGAGTTCGAGATCTACGCGCAGAGGAATGCCCGCGATCGCCGTCCTGGCGGTCGCGGGCCTTGCCGTCGGGCTGATGACGCCCGCCGCTGCGGCACCGTCCGCTCAGCCATCCGCCCGGGCGGCCGGCGGCAAGGACGTCAGCGTCACGCTGATTACCGGCGACCGAGTGGTTCTGGCCGGCGGCGACGTGACCAAGACGACGGTCCAGCCCGCGGCCGGACGGGAGCACGTCGGCTTCAACACCTACCGGGTCCGGGACCACGCCTACGTGATCCCGGCCGACGTCTATCAAGCAGTCGGGGACGGCCGGATCGACCGCCGGCTGTTCGATGTCGCCGAGCTGGTCAAGGGCGGGTACGACGACGCGTCGACGAGCACCATCCCGGTGCTGACGACGTACGCCGGCACCGCGAAGCGCGCCGTACCGGCCGGAACGCGGGTCACGCGGCAGTTGCCGTCGATCAGCGGCGCGGCGATGAAGGTCAGCAAGAGCAATGCCAAGGCGTTCATGAGCTCGGCCGGGTTCAGCAAGCTGTGGCTGGACGGCAAGCGGAAGCTGCTGCTGGACCAGTCGGTGCCGCAGATCGGTGGACCGGTCGCGTGGCAGGCCGGGTACACCGGCAAGGGCGTATCGGTCGCGGTGCTCGACTCCGGCGTCGACGCGACCCATCCGGATCTCGCGACGCAGATCGCGGGGGAGAAGAACTTCACCACGGAGCCGGCGGACGACTTGGTCGGCCACGGTACGCACGTCGCGTCGACGATCGCCGGCACCGGTGCCGCGTCGGACGGGCGCTACAAGGGCGTGGCGCCGGACGCGCGCATCTACGACGGCAAGATCTGCGAGGTCTGGGGTTGCGAGGAGTCCGCGATCCTCGCCGGTATGGAGTGGGCCGCGAACGACGTCAAGGCGAAGATCGTCAACCTCAGCATCGGCGGCCGGGACACGCCCGAGCTCGATCCGATCGAGGAGGCCGTGAACCGGCTGACGGCGCAGTCCGGCACGTTGTTCGTGATTGCCGCTGGCAACGAAGGTCCGGGTGACGGGACGATCAGCTCGCCCGGCAGCGCAGACGCGGCGCTGACGGTCGGCAACGTGACCAAGCAGGACCAGCTCAACGTGACGTCGAGTCGCGGGCCGCGGGTCGGGGACAGCGCGCTGAAGCCGGACGTGACCGCGCCGGGCACGGACATCGTGGCGGCGAAGTCGAAGGACTCCTCGATCGGCGAACCGGTCGGCGACAAGTACCTGCGGCTCTCCGGTACGTCGATGGCGACGCCGCACACCGCCGGCGCTGCCGCGATCCTGCTGCAGGAGCATCCGACCTGGACGCCGGCCGAGGTGAAGGCGGCGTTGATGGGTTCGGCGAAGGTCGCGGCCGGCCAGACGTCGTTCCAGCAGGGCGCCGGACGGATCGACCTGACGACCGCGATCAAGCAGACCGTGGTGAGTGAGCCCGGCAGCGTGTCGTTCGGGAAGGCGGCGTACCCGCACTCCGACGACCAGCCGGTCACGCGCGACGTGACGTTCCGGAACCTGGGCGACGCGGCCGTCACGCTGTCGCTGACGTCGGAGCTGAACGGGCCCGACGGTGCGGCGGCTCCGTCTGGTGCGCTGAAGCTGAGCACCGACTCGGTGGCCGTCCCGGCCGGTGGTACGGCGTCAGTGCAGGCGACGTCGGACACCGCACTCGGTGGTGCGGACGGGCTGTACAGCGGCCGGATCACGGCCACCGGGGGCGGCCAGACGGTCGTCGTACCGGTGGGTGTGGACAAGGAAGGTCCGACGTACAACCTGACCGTCAAGCTGGTCCGGCCCGACGGTGCACCGGACCCGGACTACCCGCTGTCGCTCGTCGGCGTCGACAACGACGCATACGACATGTACTCGCCGGACGAGAACGGGACGGTGACGCTCAGCCTGCCACAGGGCGAGTATCTGCTCAGTCAGTTCCAGGAATTCGAGCGTGGACCGGAAGACTGGATCTTCTTCTCGCTGACCGCGCCCAGCGTGAAGCTCACCTCGGACCAGACGGTCGTCCTGGATGCGCGGAAGGCGAAACCGATCACGACATCGGTGCCGAAGGCCGACGCGAAGCAGGCGAACTCGGACATCGGCTTCGACCGGAAGATCAAGGACGGCACGTACATGTACTCCGCGGGCGGTTTCCTGTCCGGGAAGATGTACACGTACAGCGCCGGGCCGAAGCTGTCCGCGGCCGAGCTGACCGGGCACGTCACGTCCCAGTGGGGTGTGCCGGGTGCCGACGGATTGTTCACGAACACGCCGTACCTGTACGGGATCGCGAACTACTTCCCGGGCGAGTTCCCCACCGGGTTCGACCGGCAGGTGAAGCAGTCCGACCTCGCGACCGTGGACAGCACGGTCAACGCGACCGCGGATCCACGGGTGTTCAAGATGCTGATGCCGGTGATGCCCGACGGCGGTGGTGGCTGGGCTCGCGTTATCCGCCTCGACGTGCCGCGGACGATCCGGTACTACCTCGACGACACGCAGTACGGCTGGTCCGGAGTGACCGAGGAGGACACGGACGGCGGGGACTTCCCGCTCCCGAAATGGCGCCTGGAGGGGAAGCCGGTGCTGTACAAGGCCGGCCGGTACTACACCGAACGGTGGAACGCGGCCACGTTCGTGCCGTCGGTGTACGCCGCGACTCGGTCGGGGAGCGAGCTGAACATCTCGCTGTACAGCCTCACCGACGCGGACGGGCACGCCGGGTTCATCTCCATGACGCCGGCGAGCACGAAGCTGTACCGCGACGGGACCGAGATCGGGTCCTCGACGCGGTTCGGCAGCATCGGCGTCGCGGACCTGCCCGCCGGCAAGGCGTCGTACAAGCTGGTCACGACCGGCACACAGGCGCTGTGGCCGTTCTCGACGCGGGTCGATCTGGAGGCGACGTTCACGTCGTCGGCAGATCAGCCGAGCGTTCCGATCCACACCGTCGCGTTCCGGCCGGAGCTGAACGGGAACAACACGATGGAACGCAAGCCGGTCACCGTCCTGCCGTACGAGGTCAAGGGCGGTGCGGTGGCGAAGGTGAAGATCGAGTACTCCGGTGACGCCGGAGCGACCTGGCGTCAGGCGCCGGTTGCCGGCGGCAAGGCGGTCTTCCCGACGCCGGCCGGCAAGACGGTCTCGCTGCGCGCGACCGCGACGGACGCGGCCGGGAACAGCACGACGCAAACCGTGATCGCCGCCTACAGCCTGCGGTGAGAACAGCAGAACGGCCCCCGGGACGCCATCCCGGGGGCCGTTCTGTGACGTGTTGTCAGCCGATCAGGCCGAGGTCCTTCACGGCATCGCGCTCCTCGCCGAGCTCGGCGGTCGACGCGTCGATCTTGCCGCGGGAGAACTCGTTGATCTCCAGGCCCTGGACGATCTCCCAGTTGCCGTCCTTGGTGGTCACCGGGAACGACGAGATCAGGCCCTCCGGTACGTCGTACGAACCGTCGGAGACGACCGCCATCGACAGCCAGTCACCCTCGGCCGAGCCCTTCAGCCAGTCGCGGGTGTGGTCGATGGTGGCTGCCGCCGCGGAAGCCGCCGACGACGCGCCGCGGGCCTCGATGATCGCGGCGCCGCGCTTCTGCACGGTCGGCAGGAACTCGTTCTCCACCCAGGCCTGGTCGTTGACGACCTCGGCCGCGTTCTTGCCGGCCACCTCGGCGTGGAAGATGTCCGGGTACTGCGTCGCGGAGTGATTGCCCCAGATCGTCAGCTTCTTCAGGTCGGTGACGTGCGTGCCGGTCTTCTTCGCCAGCTGCGCCAGCGCCCGGTTGTGGTCCAGCCGGGTCAGCGCCGAGAACCGCTCGGCCGGGATGTCCGGCGCGTTGCTCTTCGCGATCAGCGCGTTGGTGTTCGCCGGGTTGCCGGTGACGGTGATCCGGATGTCGTCGGCGGCGTGGTCGTTCAGCGCCTTGCCCTGGACGGTGAAGATCGCGCCGTTCGCCTCCAGCAGGTCGCCGCGCTCCATCCCCTTGGTCCGCGGCCGCGCGCCCACCAGCAGCGCGACGTTGACCCCGTCGAACACGACGTTCGGGTCGTCGCCGATCTCGATACCGGCGAGTGTCGGGAAGGCGGAGTCCTCGAGCTCCATCACGACCCCCTCGAGCGCCTTCAGCGCCGGGGTGATCTCCAGCAGCCGCAGCTCCACCGGCGTGTCCGGCCCGAGCAGCGCGCCGCTCGCGATCCGGAACAGCAGGCTGTAACCGATATTCCCTGCGGCCCCGGTAACGGCCACCTTCACCGGTGTAGTGCTCACGACATGCTCCTAGCTCATCCGATTGTGTGCTTCGGACGCTAGCAAGCCAGGTGTCGCAGCCCAACGCTGGGGCACCGCCGACTTGCTCACATCAACTTTGAGAACCCACCAACCGTTTTGCCCGCGGCCAAACGGTTGGTGGGTTCTCAAAGATGGGAGCATGTGCGCGTGGAGCGGCGGACTGGGTCGGGGATGGCTTCTGTTGAGGCACAGGCGGATGGGACGTTTGTGTTGCGGGTCGACGGGTCGCCGCAGTCGCAGGTGGATCTGGCGGATCCGGGGAACCTGTCGTTCGAGTACATGCGGCGGATCGGTGACGTCGTTGATGCGGTCGCGCCGCGGCGGCAGCCGGTTGCGGTGGCGCATGTCGGCGGGGCCGCGCTGAGTTTGCCGCGGTACGTCGCTGTGACGCGGCCTCGGTCACGTCAGATCGTGCTCGAACCGGACGAGGATCTGACCGAGTTCGTTCGCGAGACGTTGCCGTTGCCGAAGCGTTCCGGGATCAAGGTGCGCCCGGTCACCGGGCGGGCGGGAATCACCGAGTTGTACGACGACTCGATGGATCTGGTGATCCTGGATGCCTTCGACCACGAGTCGGTGCCGGCGAATCTGGTGACGGCGGAGTTCTTCGCGGAGTGCGCTCGGGTGCTGCGGCCGACGGGCGTGCTTGTCGCGAACCTGATCGACGGGAAGGCCGGGCTGCCGTTCATCCGGCGTACGGCGGCGACGGTACGGGACGTGGTTGGCGCGGGCGTCGTGCTCGCGGAGCGGAAGATCCTGCGGGGCAAGGGATTCGGGAACGTCATCATGGTGGCGTCGCCGCAGCCCGTTCCCGACCTGACGGATGCGGGACGGCGGGCGCAACCGCCGTACGACGTGATGCCTTTGCAGGAGCTTGCCGGGAAAGCGGCGCCACTGACCGATGCGGAAGGCTTCGTCACGCCGCGGGCGCCGGCCTCAGTCTTCCGGACCTGACCCGCGCAGAGCTGACCGGCGAGCGGCCGACCCGGTCTCGTCCGGTGGCGAGGCGGTCTACGGCGTTGGCGACCGCGGTGCGCTCGGCAGGGGTTGCGCCGACCGAGCGGACGAGGTGGTCGAGGCGGTCCCGGCCCGGGAGCCTGGTGCCCTGGAGCCACGCCTGGATCGTTGCTCGCGGGATCCCGCTCTGCTGCTCGAGCGCTCGCAACGATCGTGGTCGGGTGAGTGCCGCGACCGCTGTGCCCAGGTCTTCGAGGTTCTGCGCGTTCCCCAGCAGGCCGACGATGTCGCGCGGGTCGCGGCTCGCCTGCTGCCAACGTCGGCGCCAGACCGGCAGCAGATCCATCGGAACTCCGCAGCCGGTGAGATAGGCGGCGGCCACATCCCAGGTCGGGAGGTGCTTGCCGCTCGTCGCGCGGATCAAATGCGGATGCGAGTAGTGCGCGCGGTCCGCCAATTGGCGATAGCTCAGACCCGCCTGACGACGTACCCGGTCCAAGGCGGCAGCGAAAGCAGCGACGTCCTCCACGTGTTCAAACATAACTCAACATGTTTCAACAGATCAAGGCCGGTTAGGCTGGTCCTGTGTCCGTTGCAAAGGTTGCCGCCCTGGCCTACTACCCGGTGAAGGGCCTTGCCGGGATCTCCGTCGAATCCGCCGAGGCCGGACCGACCGGTCTGCTGCACGACCGGTTGTTCATGCTGGTCCAGCCGGACGGGTCGTTCCTCAGTCAGCGCAAGCTGCCCGCGATGGCCACGCTGCGCGCCGAACTCGCCGGCGACGCGCTCCGGCTCTCGGCGCCCGGCGCCCCGGACCTCGAGATCGAGATCCGGTACGACGGGAAGCGGCGTGACGTCAGCCTGTTCGAGAAATGGTTCGGGCAGGGCATCGTGCAGGACCCAGCCGCGGACGAGTGGTTCACCGCGCGCCTCGGTGCGCCGGCAGCTCTGGTTCGCGTGACGCCCGAGCACGAGCGGCCCGGATGGGGCGCGCATCGCGGGCTGACCGGATTCGGCGACGCGCACGCCTTGATGATCACGTCGCAGGCGTCACTCGACGGTCTGAACGCGCGCATCGTGGAACACGGCGGAAACGCGATTCCGATGAACCGTTTCCGGCCGAACCTCGTCGTTTCCGGGTGGCCCGAGCCGCACACCGAGGACAAGGTGCTGCGGATGACCGCCGGCGCGGTGGAGATCGGGTACTCCGCGCGCGGGATCCGGTGCGCGGTGCCGACCGTGGATCAGGCCACCGGCGCCAAGTCCGGGCCGGAGCCGACCCGGACGCTGGCGACGTACCGGCGGGAACCCGCCTACGGCGGCGGGGTGAGCTTCGGCGTCAAGGGCGCAGTACTTGCCCCTGGCAACATCCGGGTGGGGGACGAGATCACTGTCCAGGAATGGATCCCGGACGGCACCGACCCCGGGCCGGACCGCCGCTAGCAGTTGCTGTCAGCAGCCGACGCGGTAGCGGCCGGTGACTGCCGTGTAGGTGCAGGTGTCGAAGGTCTTGCCGGCCGGGGTCTGGAAGCGGGCGGTGTCGCCGGTGTTGTTCCAGATGTACCAGCTCTGGTTCCAGTACAGCGTGAGTGCGCGGTTCCGGTTCTTGCCGGTGCGGACGATGACGGTCGACCGGCCTGGGAGCACGTAGCCGCGCGGGAACACGAACAGGTGGTTGGCGGCGTCCAGGACGCGGAAGCCGGACAGGTTGATCGGCCGCGAGCTGATGTTGCGGACGGTGAAGAACTCGTTGTTCAGTTGGGCGTTGGTACGGTCGTCCGCGCCCGGCGGGTCGTACTGGATGCCGCTCAGGACGACAGTGATCGCCGCATCGGCCGGCAGTGGTGCGAGAGCCGCCGTACCGGCCAGCACCAGGGCGGCTGTGGCGGCGGAAAAGAGCGCGCGAAAGCGTCGTACGAACAAGGAATGTCCCCCTAGGCAGTGGGCCGAATTCCCCCCGGCCCGATGAGTGCAAGCTGCCGGTTCCCCCCGGCGGACGCACGCTATCCGTCACGCTCCGTGCTCGTCAAGCCCTCAATCAAGGCTCGTCGCGACGCCGTGCTCGAGTAGCGCGACGCGGTCCTCCAGCCCGGCGTCACGGAACGCAGCGATGAACTGCTCCGGGCCCTCGCTGAAGTGCGCCCAGCCTTCGGTGTGGACCGGGACGATCGTCGCCGCGTCGAGCAGGCGGGCCGCCTCGACCGCGTCCGCCGAGGTCAGGGTGAGGTTGGCGCCGTCCAGGAGCGCGGTGCGCGCGGCGCCCGCGAACAGGACCGCGACGTCGATCGGCGCGAACCGGTCGGCGATCTCCTTCACGAGACCGAGCGAGGCGTTGTCGCCGGAGACGTAGACGGTCGGGAGTCCGTCGCCCTGCAGGACGAATCCCGTGACCACGCCGAGGACCTCCTCCGCGCCTTCCGGGCCGTGCAGCGCCGGTACGCCGGTCACCGTGATCACGCCGCCGTCCGGCCGGGGCAGATCGATCGACTCCCAGTTCTTCAGCCCGCGGACGCCGGGGATGCGGACGGCCGCACCGGGGGTCGAGACGACGGTCGGGATGGACGGGAGCAGCGCGCGGCCGGCGTCGTCGAGGTTGTCCTTGTGCTCGTCGTGCGAGACCAGGGCCACGTCGATCGGGCCGAGCTCCGCGGCCGGGATCGCCGGGCCGGTCAGCTTGGTCATCACCCGGCCCGGGAGCTGGTAGTCGCGGGGCTCGTCGAACGCCGGGTCGATCAGGAACGTGAGGCCACCGAGGTCCAGAACGGCGGTCGGGCCGCCGATGTGCGTGATCTTCATGACCACGATCGTCCGGCCTGGCGATCCGTCTCACCATTGGCCCGCGAGTCATCGTTCCTGAAGATCGGGCCATACTGTCCCCATGCGTACTGTCGCGGTCCTCGCGTATCCCGGGATGAGCCCGTTCCATCTGTCCGTGCCGTGCCTGGTGCTCGGCGAACGTCGCGGGCTGCCGGCGCGGTACGACGTACTCGTCTGTGCGGAGGAGCCGGGATCGTTCGCCACCAGCGCCGGGTTCGGCATCACGGTGGATCACGGTCTCGAGGTGATGGACCGGGCCGATGTCGTGGTGCTGCCGAGCTGGGAGCCCGGTCTGGTCGCGTCCGACGTACTGCTGGACGCGATCCGGCGGGCACACGCGCGGGGAGCGATGGTGGTAGGGCTGTGCCTCGGGGCGTTCCTCGTGGCGGAGAGCGGGCTCGCCGACGGGCGCGAGGTGGTGACGCATTGGCGCTTCGCCGACGAGCTGCGGTCGCGGTATCCGGACCTGAAGGTGCGCGCCGACGTGCTGTGGTCGGATCAGGGGGACGTCGTCACATCGGCCGGTACGGCGGCCTCACTGGACTGCTGCCTGCACCTGGTGCGCACGCACCATGGGGTCGAGATGGCGGAGAAGGTTGCCCGGGACATCGTGGTGGCGCCACATCGAAGCGGGTCGCAGGCGCAGTACATCCCGGTGCCGGTGCCGCCGGACCCCGCCGACGACGTGATCGAGAAGGCGATGGTGTGGGCGCGGGCACGGCTCGACCAGCCGGTGTCCCTCGACGAGTGGGCGGGAGCGGTGGCGATGTCACGTCGTACGTTCACCCGGCAGTTCCGGGCGCGGACCGGGAGCTCGGGACAGGCATGGTTGTTGCAGCAGCGGCTGGACCGAGCACGGTTGTTGCTGGAGACAACAGACCTGTCGGTCGAGCGGGTGGCGGCGGAGAGCGGGTTCGGGAGCAGCGACGCGCTGCGACACCACTTCCACGGGTTGCTGGGTACGACGCCGCAGCGGCATCGGCAGGAGTTCTACAGCACGAGCAGGATGTAGATCACCGGCGCGGCGAACGTGATCAGCAGGATCCAGGCCATCATCCGGTGCGCGGGCTTGCCACGGTCGAGTGACGACGCGAAGTACAGCACGGCGCCTTCCTCGGTATGGCGGCTCAACCCCATCCGCTTGGCCTCCTCGGGCCGCGGATCCGGCCGCTCCTCGGCGAACGCCTCCGGATGAATCCCGAAATGCGCCGGCTCCGCCCGATCCACATCATCCCGCTCGTACATCCAACCTCCCGCAGGCCGGTGGACCAGGGTCCTCACCCCCATGATCCCACTCGCTGAACCGCCACGCAGACATATCCACTCCACCGGCTCGACCCGTGGACGATCCCACCGCCCGCCGCCCGACGGCGGGGACTGGAGACAGGCACTGGTGACCGGGAACAGGCAATACCAAGTCCCCACGCACCACTGCCTATCGCACGATCCCGGAGCGGCTGGTCACGACCCACACCTGGGACACGACAGCCGCAGAACCCACTCGCAGCGGCTCGTAAGACCGCGCGAGGGGGTTACGCCTGAGGCAGCTCCACACCTACGAGAAGTTCGCCACCCAGGCCTTGCGGTCCGTGTAGCTGAGGCACCCGATCAAGACCGGGAACGTGCACCGCTTCGCGGAGCCGAGGCCGACGCCGAGCGTCGTCAGGTTGCAGTTCAGAACCGTGCTTCGGGCGCTCGACATCAGCCTGTCGTAGGCCTGCTGCGCGGTCATCTTGTCGCCGCCTGCACCCACTTGGGACCCGTCGGGATCGTCCATACCGCTGCCGGTCTTGGCGCGGCTGCCCGCGGTCGCCTCGGCACTGTTGGTGAGGCTCGGGTCTTCCTTCAGGCGGGCGCAGCCGTTGTTCACGCGGGCGTTGTCGATCAGGTCGAAGAGTTGCTGCTCGTCGGCGTTCATGCCGCCGTCGACCGGTGGTGGCGGGGTCGTGGTGGTGGTCTGGGTCGGGGTGGGGGTGGGGACTGTGCGGCCCGGGGAGGTTGGGGCGGTGGTGGGCTGCGTTGTCGGGGCCGACGTCGGTGCGGTGGTGGGGGTCTTGGAGGACTTGGTGGTGGGGGAGTCGGTCGGGGTGCTCGTCGGACTGCTCGACGGAGTTGTCGAGGGGGTTTCCGACGGGGTGCTGGTGGGGGTGGCCGTGGGGGTCGCCGTTGGCGGGACGGTGACTCGGGCCGAGGGGGTTGCGACGGCTGCCTTGGTGGTGGGCGTGATGTAGGTGTCGTCGGTGCGGGTGACGATCGGGATGGATGCGTCCGCCTCGTCGTTCTGCGGCTGGTGCAGCAGGATCCACGAGATCGGCGTGATCACCAGCAGGACAGAAGCAATGGCAATCACCGTACGGCGGCCACGAGCCGACCGCCCAGCCGCCGCCGACCGTGCCGCAGTCCGCCGTCCCGGCCCAGAACCGCCAGGCCCAGAACCACCAGGCCTCCCCGGCCCAGAGGCCCCACGCCCGCCGCCCGAGGCACCAGCGGCAGCAACATGCTCGTTCCCCGAGTCGGTCCCACCGACCTCAGACCCAGCACCCGCGTACGCCGCCGCGCCCACACCTGCACCAGCCACGCCGCCGTCCACACGATCCGCGCCGAACTCTCTCGCGCCAACGCCAGACGTGCTCGCGCGGGCCGCGTCCACGCCGGATTCCCCGACGCCGAACGCGCCCGCGGCTACGCCGGACGTGCTCTCGCGAACGCCGAACGCGCCCGCGGCTGCGCCGGTACCTGCGGCTGCGGTGCCGAAGGCGCTCTCGCCGACGCCAGACGTGCTCGCGCGGGGCGCGTCCACGCCGGATTCGCCGGCGCCGGACGCGGTTGCGGGTGCGCCGGTGCCTGCGGCTGCGGGGCCGAATGTGGTTGCGGCTGCCTCGGGGCGGGTGGTTGGGCGGCGGGTGGCCGCTGCGGACAGGTCGTCTGCGGCTGAGCGGGTTGTACCTGCGTCAGCTGCACGTCCCGAGGCGGTGCCTAGGGAGGCCCAGTCGTCGGCGGCTCGGCGGGAGGACCAGGTGCCGGCGGTTTCGCCGAGCGGTGCCGGCGCCGGGGCCGGGGTCTCCGTGCGGGCGGCCGCACGGCGTGCCCGCGTGGGTGGTTCGGGGTCGCTGCCTGCGATTGACTGGTCGACCCACGACGGCGTACCACCAGCAGGCCGCCGGCTTCCGAGACCCGGCTCCTCAGACGGCCGAGTAGGCAGACCGGAGCTGGTGTCGGGTGCGGTGTAGCTGGGCAGCGCACCGCGCGGGGCGTACTGCGGCGTGGCCGGACGTGACTGGTTGCCGCCGGCCCAGAACGGGGACTCGCTGGACGTGGCGCCCTTCGGCGCGCTCGCCCAGAACGGTGACTCGTCGCTGGTCCGCGGCGCGTAGCGCGGCGGTTCGGGTGGTGCGGGCGGGGTGGTTTCCGCGGGCGGAGTGGGCCGATTGCCGGACCGCGACGAACGGGAGGCCGCTCGCGTCGCTTTCCTGCGTGGTTTGTACCGGCCGTTGCCGGACTCGGACATTATTTCGTTGTTCCCTTCGAAGTCGCGCCCCCACGACGTGCCTCGTCAGATCGAGACGCCTCACACGTCGTCTCACCGGAGCCCCCCAGGACCGCCCGGCACCATGACAAGGATCGATTGAGGTCCTGTCTGGCGATTCCCCGCCTACTGCACCGCACCGAGCACCTGCTCGCGACGGCGCGGAATCGCCAGACAGGACCTACCCGCCGGGACCGGCGGTGAACCGGCCGGACATTGTGGCCCTGGAACAACGTTCTGGCCACTCTCGGTGTTCTGGACACGATGACAACCACGATGGCTCCCCGGTCTCAGCTTCTGCCGAAGTCCTGGACCCAGCTGCCCGGTCCCCAGTCCGACCGCACCTGGCCCGGGTCGTATCCGACGCCGATCGTGGTGAACCGGCAGTTCAGGATGTTCTTGCGGTGCCCGTCGCTCTGCATCCACGCGGCCACCACCTTCTGTGCGCTGTCGTAGCCGGCCGCGATGTTTTCGCCCCAGCTCGACCCGCGGTACCCGGCGGCCGCCATCCGATCGCCCGGGTCCTGTCCGTCGGGATTCGTGTGGTCCAGGTAGTGCCTGCGGACCATGTCCGACGCGTGCTTGCCGGCGGCTTCGACGAGTGCGCTGTCCAGCCGGAGCGGGCCGCAGCCCTGCTGTTCACGGATCTGGTTGGTGTACTCGAGGACCTGCCGCTCCTGCGTGTTCGTCCCGCCGCCACCGGCCGGCGGCTCCGGGGTGTCGCTCGGCGTCGGGTCGGTGGACCGCGTCTTGGTCGGCGTCCGAGTCGGTGTACGGGTCGGTGTCGTACTCGCGGTCTTCGTCGGCTTGCCGGTCTGGGGCCGGGTGGTGCGTGGCGTCGTCGGCGGCACCGTCACGGTGGTCACGCCGACGGTCGGCGCCGTCGGCGTGGTGAGCACGTTGCTGGGGGTGTCGCTCGACGTACCTGGGCTCGTCGGGGTCGCGGAGGAGGACGCGGCCGCGCCGAAAGCCGGCGTACCGAGGACTGCTGTCGTCGTTCGGCCGTCCGGCAAGGTCTTCGTGATGGTCATCAGCGGCGTGCCGGCCGTCGTACCCTCGACCGCCGATCGGCCGTCGACGCGGGTGCCGTCGGAGACGTACTGGACCCTGGCGGCGTCGTCGACCCGGTTGGTGTCGCGAGACATCAGCCAGACCACCGGTCCGATCGCGACCAGGACCGAGAGCGCGCTGACGACAGGGCCGACCAGGCCACGGCTCCGCCGGGGAGCTCGTCTACTGCCGCGGTGCCGCCGGGGGGTAGGCGAATCCGTCATGGGATGGGCGAATCCTCTTCGTTTTTCGTACCGAGTTGCGCGTCGTTCCCCGTGGTCCAGCCAGGTCCCCCCTGGTCTCACCGAACAGCGACCTTAACCGACGCGCAAGGTCATCGTTACGGAGCCGAGTGCCCTCTTAACGAATCCTGAAGAAAACGATTGACTGACCGCCGCGAACCTCGCCCCGAGGGCGGTCAGCCGCCGAAGTCCTGCACCCAGCTGCCGTTGCCCCACTCCGGCTTCACCTGGCCGCTGTCGTAGCCGATCCCGATCATCGTGTAGGTGCAGTTGAGGATGTTCGCGCGATGCCCTTCGCTGTTCATCCAGCCCTTCACGACCGCGGCCGCGCTCGTGTAGCCGACGGCAATGTTCTCAGCCATCGCGCCGCCCCGGAACCCGGCCGCCTTCATCCGGTCGAACGGGCTGCGGCCGTCCAGGCTGTCGTGCGCGAAGTAGTGCTCGGCAACCATGTCGGCGGCATGCGCCTCGGCGGCCTGGGTCAGCGACTTGTTGGTCCGCAACGGTCCGCAGCCGGCCTTCGCCCGCTCCTGGTTGGTCAGATCCAGCACCTGCGCCTCGGCCGGGCCCGATCCGCCGACCGGCTCCGAGGTCTTGGTCTTCCTGGCCGGCGTCGGCGTCGCCGAACGAGTCGGCGTCGACGTGGTGGGCTGCGGCGTTCGCGAGCTGCTCCGGCTGGGCGCCGATGTCGTCCGGCTCGGCCGCGGCGTCACCTTCTTCGTCGCAGACGGAGTGGACGGAGTCATGGACGGAGTACGGCGAGGTGTGTACGACGGGCTCGTCGGACGGACCGGCGTGGCCGACGAGGCGTCGTCGCTCGCGGTCGCCATCGTGACCGGAGTGTCCTGGCTCGTCACCGTGCTGCTGTCCGACTGACGCAGTACGAACCACCCGGCACCGGCCACCAGCACCAAAGCCGACAAGGACGCGAGGAGCGGACCGGCCACGTTGTGTCGCGATGGCCGTCGGTGGTTCGTCATGGTGTGCAGCCTTGCCCAGGCCGACGCCCGCCAACTCCTGAACGGCCCGCGCTTAACAACGCTTTGACTATGGCAATCGTTTGAATCTCAGCGGCAACGGGCGATGACGATGTCGGCGATCACCTTCCAGCCCAGGCTCCGGTACAGCCGCAGGCCGTCGATCGACGCGATCAGGATGCCGCGTTTCGCACCCTTCGCGGCGGCCGCTTCGACCAGCGAGGCCATCACCGCGCTGCCGAGTCCGCGCCGGCGGTGCGCCGGGTCGGTCTCGATCCGGTCCGCGACCGCGTCCTCGCCGACGACCGCCATCCGGCCGCTCGACACCACTCCGCCGTGCATCGTGGCGCGGGTGATGATCAGGTCGTCCTCGAGCTCGGTGTGCAACGAATATCGCTCGTGCAGCTTCAGCGCCGGCTGCTCCGAGAGCTGGATCGTCATCAGCCAGTCCTGGTCCTGCTGGACCTCGAGGCCGAGCTCCTCAAGTTGCTCGATCCTGGCTTCCTTGTCATCGGTGGCCAGCGTGATCCAGCCCGAGCCGCGCCCGCCGCCGTCGGCGAGGGCCAGCTGGGCGGCGCGGTCCACCCGTTCCGGTTTGTCGTCGGCATCCAGTACGACGTACTCCGTCGGCCGGCTCTCCTCACCTGCCCGGACGATCAGGATGCCGTCGTTGTCCTCCTCAACCGTGGTCCAGCCCCGCGAGACGGACCACCCGGCCTGCCAACGGCGGACGAGTTCCTCACGATCTCTCACCCGTCGATTCAAGCAGCCCGGCAGCGCGACGGCGAGGGGAACCGGTGTCGTTTGTCACCAACTCGCCGTAAACCACTGCCTTCAGCCCGTTACCGCGTGCCCGAGATGTCAGCCGCCGGGGTGTTCGGCGGCGAGCAGGTCGTAGGTGAGGAGGTTGTTGTAGGTGCCGTCGCGGCGGGGGTCGGCGAGGCGCTCGTTGGCGACCTGGGTGAAGCCGTTGGCCTCGGCAACGTGCGCGGACGCGGTGTTCCCGTCGGCGCACCTCAGCACCAGCCGGCGACGGCCCAGACCGCCTTCCTCGATCGGCCGGAAAGCGTGTGCGATCACCAGCTCGACGGCCGTCGACATCACCTTGCGGCCGCGGGCGTCCGGGTGCATCCAGTACCCGATCTCGCCGACCGTCTTGTCCATCCGGTGGTTCAGACCGAAGACGCTGACGTTGCCGAGCAACTCGTCGGTGACCGCGTCGGCGACCGCCCACGCGACCGCCTCACCACTGGCCGCCGCATCCGGCCGGCTCGCGATGAATCCCTTGGCGTCCTCGAGTCCGTACGGCGACGGCATGCCCGTCAGCCACTGCTGCGTCCGCTCGTCGGCGCAGGCCTCCATCACCCGTTGCGCGTCCGATTCGCGCAGCTCCCGCAGCCGGATCGCACCCCCCTCGAGCACCGGCACCGCCCACCAGTTGCCCTTCGGCTCGAGCTCGTCGTCGCACCCGATCGTCGCGACCCACTCGTCCTTCCGTACGCCGCGCGAGCGGCCGCCGCCCGGAATCGTCACCAGCCCACGGAATCCGGTCTTCCACGCGACCCGGCGGCTGGCGTAGTTGCCGACGTACGCGCGCCAGATGACGCGCTTCCAGTCGAGGCCGTCGAACGCGTACCGCACCACCAGCTTCAGCGCGCGGGTCATCACCCCGTTGCCGCGGACCTCGGCCGACACCGCGAACCCGACCTCGCCGACACCGCCCTCGCCGTCGCGCAGGTCGATGGTGCCGACGTAGTTCCCGTCGTACTCGATCGCCCAGGCCCAGGCGGTGTTGTCGCGCCAGCCGGCCGGGACCACCTCGGTGAGGAAGTTCACCGCGTGCTCGTGCAGGTACGGGACCGGGATCGTGGTCCATTCCTGCATCACCGGGTCCTGGCACATCCGGTACGCCGGCTCTACGTCGGCGGCCGTGTGCGCACGCAGGGTCACCACACCGTCGGTCAGCACCGGGACGTCGTCGGGAAATCGCATGCTTCAGGGTGACGCGCTGCCACTGGCCGGGCAACACATTTCCCTGCCGGCGGGACTATTCTGTGGACGTGAACGCAGCCGGAGCAGAACCGCCACGCGGCCGCGGCGGCCAGCTCGCCGCCCAGCGGCAGGCCACGATCGTTGCCGAGGTCAACAGCCGGGGCGCGATCACGGTCGCCGAACTGGTCGACCGGTTCGGGGTCTCGGACATGACGATCCGGCGCGATCTGGACGCCTTGGACTCCAGCGGCCTGCTGCACAAGGTGCACGGCGGCGCGACGTCCGTCGGCCTGCGCAGCGCGCACGAGCCGGGCTTCGACGCCAAGCTGACCCAGGAGTCCGCGGCCAAGCAGGCAATCGCGGCCGAGGCCGCCACCCGGGTGCAGCCGGACAGCGCGATCGGCATCGGCGCCGGTACGACGACGTACGCGCTGGCTCGTCAGCTGTTGCGGGTGGAAAACTTGACGGTTGTCACGAACTCGGCGCGGATCGCCGATGTGTTCCACGGCAACGGGCGCTCGGACCGCACCGTCGTACTCATCGGCGGTATCCGCACGCCGTCGGACGCGCTGGTCGGCCCGATCGCGACCGCGGCGCTGGCGTCACTGCACCTGGACCTGTTGTTCCTCGGCGCGCACGGTGTCGACGCCGAGCACGGGTTGAGCACGCCGAACCTGATGGAGGCCGAGACCAACCGGTCGTTCATCGCCGCCAGCCGTGAGGTGGTCGTGGTTGCGGACCACACCAAGTGGGGCACCGTCGGGCTCAGTACGTTCGCGACCTGGTCCGACCTGGACGTGATCGTCACCGACAACGGCCTCACGCCCCCTGCCCGTAAGGCCATGCGCGATACAGGATGCGACCTCGTCATTGCCTCTAGCTGACCCTGGAAGCACCTGCTGACGGGGTCGCGGCCAGCGAGCTCGGGGCCGAGAAACCGTGTTCCGCAAAGGCTTTCTCGATCGCGGACAGTACGGCGTCGGCAGCCGAGGCCTCGACCAACGCGATGATGCAACCGCCGAAACCGCCACCGGTCATCCTTGCACCGAGGGCCCCCGCCTCCAGCGCGGTGTCGACCGCAACATCGAGTTCCGGCACGGTGATCTCGAAGTCGTCGCGCAACGAGGCGTGCGACGCGGTGAACAGCGGACCCACCTCGCGTAGCTTGCCGGCCCGCATCAACGCGACCGCGTCCTCGACCCGGCGGATCTCGGTCACCACATGCCGCACACGCCGCCGTACGACGTCGTCCGACAGCCGCGCGAGCGCCTCGTCGAGGTCCTCGAACGCGATCGACCGCAGAGCCGGTACGCCGAGCTCGGCCGCCGCCTGCTCGCAGCTCTTCCGGCGCGCGGCGTACTCGCCGTCGACGTGCCGGTGCGGTGCCTTCACGTCGACGACCAACAGCGCGAGATCGTCGGCCGGCGGGTCGAACGGGATCTGGTCTGTGGACATCGCGCGGATGTCGAAGAACAGCGCATGGCCCTCGGTGCAGCACATCGAGGCCATCTGGTCCATGAGTCCGACCGGCGCGCCGACGTACTGGTTCTCGGCCTTCTGCGCCAGCCGCGCGATCTCGGCCGGGTCGACCTCGAGGTCGCGCAGGCCCAGCAGCGCCACGAACGTCGCGCAGAGCAGGGCGGCCGACGACGACAGGCCGGCGCCGGACGGGAGGTCGGACTCGACCAGCAGGTTCGCGCCGCCGATCGGGTAGCCGGACTCGCGCAGGATCCAGGCCGCACCGGCCGGGTACGCCGCCCAGTCGCCGACCGAGCCCGGGGCCAGGTCGTCGATCGCGAACTCGATCACGCCCCGCTGCCCGCTCGACGCGACCGCGATCCGGCCGTCGTCCCGCTTCGAGGCGGTGACCAGGATGCGGTTCGGCAGCGCGATCGGGAGCACCAGGCCGTCGTTGTAGTCGGTGTGCTCGCCGATCAGGTTGACCCGTCCCGGGGCACGCCAGCTGCCGTCGGGCGACGTACCGAAAACCTTCTGGAAGCTCACTGGCCGGCCTTTCGCAGAGTCTCGGCCACATCCTCGGGCCGGGTGTCGCTGATGAACGCGCCCATGCCGGACTCGGAGCCGGCCAGGTACTTGATCTTGTCCTTGGCCCGCCGGATCGACAACAGCTCCAGGTGCAGGTAGCCGAGCTCGCGATCGATCCGGACCGGGGCCTGGTGCCAGGCGGCGATGTACGGCAGCGGTTCGCCGTACAGGCCGTCGAGGCGGCCGAGGACGTCGAGGTACAGCTCGGCGAAGTCGTCGCGCTCGCCGACCGACAGCTCGTCGATGCCGCCGACCTGGCGGTGCGGGTACAGGTGCACCTCGACCGGCCAGCGGGCGGCCTCCGGGACGAACGCGGTCCAGTTGCCGTTCTCCGCTACGACCCGCGTGCCCTCCTTGCGCTCCGCGGCCAGGACGTCGGCGAACAGATTGCTGCCGGCAACTTCCTGGTGCTTGCGGGCCTGCCGCAGCAGGTTCTGCATCCGCGGCGGGAGGAACGGGTAGGCGTAGATCTGGCCGTGCGGGTGGCTGAGGGTGACGCCGATCTCGCGCCCGCGGTTCTCGAACGGGAACACCAGCTCGACGTCGTCGCGGGCGCCGAGCTCGGCGGTCCGGTCGGCCCAGGTGTCGACGACCAGCCGGGCCTGGCCCTGGGACAGATCGGTGAACGAGCGGTTGTGGTCGCTGGTGAAGCACACCACCTCGGTCCGCCCCGGGCCGGCGAAGGACGGGAACCGGTTCTCGAAGACGGCGACGTTGTAGTCGTGGTCCGGGATCTCGGTCGGGTTGCCGGGCTTGCTCGCGCACAGCGGGCACTGGTCGGCCGGCGGCAGGTACGTCCGGGTGTTGCGGTGGGTGGCGTAGGTGATCACGTCGCCGGTCAGCGGGTCCGTGCGCAGCTCGACCTGCGGCTGCGGGGCGGGCAGGCCGCGGGTGTCCTCGAGCGGCACCCGGGCCGGCGCGTCGGACGGGTCGTAGTAGATCAGCTCGCGGCCGTCCGACAGTCTGGTGTCGGTCCGGCGTACACCGCGCGGTGTGTTCATGGTGTGACCCCTCCCGGCCGTACGACGCGTCCGGCCAGGAATCATCATAAACCGACAAACTCGAACACGCACGAGGGACCGCGTGACCGGTAGGCTTGGTAGATGGACGACTACGCCCAACGCACGCCCTCTCGACAGCTGACGAGAGGGCGCTAGGAACTCCGACCCATGAACGAAACCCTGCTCAACATCGTCCTGATTCTGGTCTTCGTGCTGATCGGCGGGGTCTTCGCCGCGGCCGAGATGGCCCTCGTCTCGCTCCGGGAGAGTCAGCTCAAGGCGCTCTCGCACCGCGGCCGGCGCGGCGAGATCGTCGCCAAGGTGGCCGCCAACCCGAACCGGTTCCTGTCCGCCGTGCAGATCGGCGTGACCCTGATGGGCTTCCTGTCCGCCGCCTTCGGTGGCGCGACGCTCGCCGACGGCCTTGCGCCGCAGCTGGAGAAGCTCGGGCTGCCCGAGTCGGTGGCCGGCACGGTCGCGCTGGTGCTGATCACGATCCTGATCTCGTACGTCTCGATCGTGCTCGGTGAGCTGGCCGCGAAGCGCCTGGCCCTGCAGCGGGCCGAGGGTTTCGCGCTCGCTCTCGGGCCGTTCGTGGACCGGATCGCGTCCGGCGCGCGGCCGGTGATCTGGCTGCTGTCGAGGTCCACCGACCTGGTGGTGCGCGCGCTCGGCGGCGACCCGAACGCGAACCGCGAGGTGATGACCGACGAGGAGCTGCGCGACGTCATCTCCGCGCACGAGTCGCTCGGTGTGGAAGAGCGCAAGATCGTCGACGACGTCTTCGAGGCCGGTAGCCGGCAGTTGCGCGAGCTGATGCTGCCGCGCACCGAGGTGGATTTCGTCGACGCCGAGATGCCGGCGTACAAGGCGGTCAAGTTCGCCGCCGAGCGGCCGCACTCGCGGTACCCGGTGATGAACGGCTCGGCCGACGACATCGTCGGCTTCGTGCACGTCCGGGACCTGTTCGACCCGGCGGTCGCGACCCGCTCGGTGCGGGTGGGCGACCTGGCGCGCGAGGTCCTGATGCTGCCGGACACCGCGAAGCTGCTGCCGACGCTGACCGAGATGCGCCGCCGCAGCACGCACCTCGCGATCGTCCTCGACGAGTACGGCGGCACCGCCGGCATCGTCACGCTCGAGGACCTGGTCGAGGAGCTGATCGGCGACATCAAGGACGAGTACGACGAGGAGCCGGCCGAGACGACCCGGCTCCGCAGCGGCGACATCGAGGTCGACGGCCTGCTGAACCTGGACGACTTCGCCGACGCGACCACGATCGAGCTTCCCGACGGGCCCTACGAGACCGTCGGCGGGTTCCTCGCCGCCCGCCTCGGGAAGGTCCCGTCGACCGGTGACGAGGTTCCGATCGACGCCCACACCCTGACCGTGACCGAGATGGACGGCCGCCGGGTCGCCCGGGTCCGTCTCCACCTGGTCAAACCGTCAGAAGAGGCTCCGGCCGAGCAACCAGAACCCGCCGCCGACTGAGCACAACCAGCCCGCCCACGACGTACCCGAGGCCCTGGAAGACCAGGATCGGGATGATGCCGACGGCGTCGCCGAGCAGGCCGCCCGCGGCGATGCCGAGCAGGACCGCGACGCTTTCGGCGGCGCCGACCGCGCCGTAGATGCGGCCGCGGGTGCCGTCGACGGTGAGGTTCTGGAACACCGTCATCATCCCCGCGACGGTGAGCGCGCCGGGCAGGCCGACGACGATCATGCAGACGAACGCCGGGATCACGCTGTCCGACGCCAACGGGTAGAGGAACAAGGCGATGTCGATCAGACCGAAGGCGAAGGCGCCGACTCCCCACAGGGTCGCGGCCGGCCAGCGGGAGCCGATCGCGGCCGCGATCAGGCCGCCGACGATTCCGCCGATCGCCTGCGACGACACGATCAGGCCGTACACCTTCCCGTCGCCGCCGACCTCGGCGCTGACGAACGGCGCGAACAGCGTGCTCATGATCCCTTCGCCGACGCCGGTGACCAGGCAGAACACGAAGAACAGCCGCATCGCCGGACCCGCGACGCACAGCCGCAGTCCCTCGGTCCACTCCTCCTTCAGCCGCTTGATCGCGCCGCCGGCCGTTTCTTCCTTGGGTTCGGGGCGTTCCTGACGGTGTCGCATCGCGGCGACCAGCACCACCGCGGCCAGGAACGTCACGGCATCGCCGACGGCGAGCAGCGTGAGTCCGCCGGCGGCCGCGAGCACACCGCCGAGCGCGGCGCCGACCAGCCTTGCGAGGTCGCGGATCTGGCTGTTCAGGGCATTCGCGGTCACCAGTTGCTCGGAGTTCACGAGGAGCGGGACCAGTGATTGCTCGGCGGGCGTGAAGAACTGCTGTAGACAGCTCTGCGCCAGTACGACGCCGTACACGATCCAGATCGTGCTCGCGTCGTGGACGGCGATCAGCGGGAGCAGTACGACGGCGTTCAGCACGTTCGTCACGATCATCGTGGTGCGTTGGTTCCACCGGTCGACGAAGACGCCGGCCAGCGAGCCGAGCAGTACGGCGGGGAGGAACGACGCGAGGAGCAGTCCACCGGACGCGAGGGTCGAGCCGGTCAGTACGTACACCTGGAACGCGAGCCCGGTGCGCAGCAGCCAGTCGCCGGTGAGCGAGATCAGACCGGCGCTGAGCATCAGCCGATAGTCACGCTGCCGCGCGAGGACGCCCCACAAGTCCTTCATCTGCTACTCCTCCGGCGAGATCGTGACGATCTGGGTGAACGAGACATGCCGGCTCCCCGCCGGCCGGGTGGACTTGTCGTCGATGGGCCGCTCGTCGACCCAGCGCTGCAGGATCTCGTTGATCTGGCCAACGATCTCCGCCAGCTCCTCGCCGGTCAGGTAGAGGCCGGTCTGTCCGATGCCGGAGTTGTCCCGCCAGGCCGGGTCCGCCTGCGGGCGCTGCTCCTGCCACTTCGCCAGCGCGTCCAGCGCCCGCTCGGCCATCAGCTGCTCGAGTACGTCGGCAGCGGCCGCGCCTTCGGACGTCTTGATCGCGTCCCGCCACGACTGCGACGTGGACACCAGGCGCCACGGCCGCTCCCGGTTGTCCTTGCCCGGTGCGGGCTCGACGAAGTCGTACTTCGCCAACTGCCGCAGGTGGTGCGACGCCAGCGCCTGGCTGATCCCCAGCCGCCGCGCCGCATCGGCCGCGGTCAGCGGCCCTTCCCTGCCCAGCAGCGACTGCAGGTCCAACCGCACCGGGTGCGCCATCGCCCGAATGGCCAGCGGATCGTCGAGCAACCGCGCCCGCCGCGGATCCTTCTCCAAAGACATGCTTGGAATATGCGGCAGCCCGAATCCAATGTCAAGCCGTTGCTTGGAATAAGCGGCGCCGTACCGGCGAACGCCGGAAAACGGCGAAATGTCGAGTGTTGCCGGTTGTGTCCGACCTCTGCTGCGAAGATCCAGTGACTGCCCGAAAGGACACCGACATGAAGTACCTGCTGATGATCCACAGCAACCCGATCACCTGGGGTCACCCGTCGTTCCTGCACACCGAGGAGGGCAAGGCCCTGCCGAAGAAGGCCCGGGAGGCGCTCGCCGCGCAGCTCGACAACCTGCTGAACGAACTCGACGCCAGCGGCGAGCTGATCAACGCCGTCCCGCTCGACCCGCCGTCGAAGACCCGGGTGGTCCGGGTCCGCGAGGGCGTCCGCGCGACCACCGACGGCCCGTACTCCGAGGCGAAGGAGCAGCTCGCCGGCGTCTTCCTCATCGACGTCGCCAGCCAGGAACGCGCCGAAGAGGTCGCCGCCACCATCCCGGAGGCGGGCTTCTACGCCGTCGAAGTCCGCCCGGTCTCAGTGTTCGACTAGGCGTTGGTGGTTCTCGATTGTTGCGAGGGCGGGGTCGAGGGCGCCCAGGGCCAGCCAGGTGGCGCCTCCGACCCCGTCCCGGGCGGTCAGTACGTCGCCCGCGAAGTGCTGCCGGATGAGATGTCCCACAGGAGAAGATTCACCGGCGACACTGCCCGCGAGCACCATCGGGCCCTTGTCCGACGTTGTCTTCAGTCGTGCGGCGGTTTCTGTGAGCAACTCGGCTGCGCGTTTCACCAGGGACCGCGCGGTCTCGTCGTCCTGCGCGTACGCCGCCATCACCGTCGGCGCGAGTTCCGCGAGCAGAACGGGTGGCCGGCTGTTCACCGTTCGCACCAGGTCGTCACGCAGTGCGTCGTATCCTTCACGTTGTGCAGCAGCATGCTCGTCCCGATCGGGCAGGATCGCTTGTACGACGGCCTGCCCGAGCAGCCCGAGCGGCTCGCGGAGATCCAGAGCCTGCAGCACGCTGCGCACGGCCTCCCGGCCGAGCCAGAACCCGGAGCCGTCGTCGCCCAGCAGCCAGCCGTGTCCGCCGGCGGTGCGCAGCAGTTGATGATTGCGCACCAGGCCGGCGTTGCTGCCGGTGCCGGCGATCAGCACGGTCCCGTCGGGTTCCGGCGTACCTGAGGCGAAAGCGACCTCGAGATCGCCGATGTAGTCGGGCGCAACGGTGAGGCCGGCGCCGGTCCACGCCGCCTCGAACTGGGCCGCCACGTCCGGGCGCGCGAGCGCCACCCCGCCGGCCATGCCGACCACCCCGGCCTTGACGGCGGTCGGGTCCAGCCCGGACAGTGCGGCGTGAAGGGCCTGCCCGAAGTTGGCCGCCGCACTCACCGGATGACTGGTCGGATTCCCTCCTGCTGCGGCGCCGCGACCGATTACGTTGCCCTCAGAGTCCGCGATCACGATCCGGGTGGAAGTGCCGCCGAGGTCGCCGCCGAGGACCAGTGGTCCGGCAGGTATCGGGACCACCTGGTCGACAGGTGCGGCGTCAGCGTCCGGAAGCGGGCCTTCGACCGACATACGCGATGCTCCAAACTGCTCGAAAGAGCCTATAAGTAAGCACAAGCAAACAAGGTTACGCAACGGTCCCGATCTGGGGAGATCACACGAATGAGCCTTGACTTTAGCTACGAGTTGAGAAAAGTTCTGTCCAGCAAACAGCAAACTTGCGCATTTGTCGGCACTTGGAGTGTCGCCGGCGAGCAGATCAGTCGAGGGGTGGGCCGTTGATGGCCAGCAGTAACACGGGGGAATCCACTGGCGTGAGCGCACAGGCGTATGTTCAAACGCTGATGCCCATCCTGGCCGCGGTCACCACCCAGATCGACGGCCCGATCCAGCAGGCCGCCGACCTGATGGTCACGTCGCTGCGCGCGAACGGCGTCATCCAGGCCTTCGGCTCCGGCCACTCCGAGGCCCTCGCGATGGAGATCGCGGGCCGGGCCGGCGGACTGATCGCCTCCAACCGGATCGCCCTGCGCGACCTGGTGCTGCTCGGCGGCGAGCCGAAGGAGCTGCTGCGCAGCGCGGAGCTCGAGCGCGACCCGGCGTACTCCCGGAAGCTCTACGAGCTGTCCGCGGCCCGCGAGGGCGACCTCTTCGTCATCGCCTCCAACTCAGGTGTGAACGGCTCGATCGTCGAGCTCGCGAGTGTGGTCAAGGAGCACGGTCACCCGCTGATCGCGATCACCTCGCTGCAGCACACCGGCGGTATGGACTCGCGGCACCCGTCCGGCAAGAAGCTGATCGACTTCGCGGACGTGGTCCTCGACAACCAGGCGCCGTACGGCGACTCGGTTCTGGACCTGCCCGACGGTGCGGGCAAGGTCTGCGCGGTGTCGTCCATCACGGCTGCGCTGATCGCGCAGCTGCTCGTTGCCGAGGTACTGCGCCGGATGACCGAAGCCGGCGAGACGCCGCCGGTGTACCTGTCCGCGAACATCCCGGGCGGCGACGAACACAACCATGCCCTTGAAGCAAGGTACGCCGGTCGCATCCGGCGTACTGCGTGAAACACTCCTTGGAAGGCGGGACCAATGACCACTCCCAACAACCTGTCGCGGCGCCTGTTCCTGCAGCGCGCAGCGGTCGGCACCTTGATGGCGACCGGCGGCAGCACGCTGCTGGCTGCGTGCGCCGGCAGCGGCAGCGATGACAAGGGTTCCACCGGTGGCGGCGCCGACAAAACCGCGGACAACCCGTTCGGCATGGCGGACAAGGCAACCATTGACGCCGTGATCTTCAACGGCGGGTACGGCTACGACTACGTGACGTTCGCGGCCAACCTCGTGCAGAAGAAGTTCGCGGGCTCGACGGTCAAGGTCGCCCCGTCCACCGAGATCGCCCAGCAGTTGCAGCCGCGCTTCGTCGGCGGCAACCCGCCGGACCTGATCGACAACTCCGGCAAGGCCCAGATCGGCTTCGGCACGATCCTGGACCAGCTCGAGACGCTGGACGACGTCTTCGAGGCCAACAACTACGAGGGCACGAAGATCGCCGACACCCTGTACCCGGGCGCCAAGAACCCGGGGACCTTCGACGGCAAGTTCGTCGCGATGAACTACGTCCTCACCATCTACGGCCTGTGGTACTCCGACAGCCTGTTCAAGGAGAACGGCTGGGAGCCGCCGAAGACCTACGACGCGCTGCTCGACCTCGGCGCCAAGGCCAAGGCCAAGGGCAAGTACCTGTTCGTCTGGGGCAAGGAAGCGGCCACTTACTACCACACGATGGCCGTCGACGGCGCGATCAAGGAGGGTGGCGACGAGGTCCGGCTGGCGCTGGAGAACCTCAAGGAGAACACCTGGTCGATGCCGCAGTTCCAGGGCATCTTCAAGGCCCTGGAGACCATGGTCAAGAACGGCTACTTCGTCCCCGGCGGCGCCGGTACCCAGTTCACCGCCGCGCAGGCGAAGTGGAGCAACGACCAGCAGGCCATCCTCTACCCCTCGGGCTCGTGGATCGAGAACGAGATGAAGAAGGCCACCAAGAGCGGGTTCCAGATGAAGGGCGTCCCGGAGCCCACGCTCACCGACAAGCCGAAGCTGCCGTACGAGGCCCTGCGGAGCGCGGCCGGCGAGCCGTTCATCGTCCCGTCGAAGGGGAAGAACGTTGCTGGCGGCAAGGAGCTGCTGCGGGCCATGCTGTCCAAGGAGGCGGCGACCAACTTCGCCAAGACCCGGCTGGCGCCGACGATCGTCAAGGGCCTCGTGCCAGCCGACGGCTTCGGTTCGACCGCGCTGCAGTCGCAGACCGCGATGCTGGACGCCGCCGGTACCAACGTCTTCGACTACCAGGTCTTCGGCCTGTACGGCATGAACACCGACCAGTTGGTGGTCTGGAACTCGTTCCTGTCCGGACAGCTGGACGCGGCGGGCCTGACCAAGGGCCTGCAGCAGATCATGGACAAGGTGCGCAACGACAGCTCCGTCAAGAAGATCCCGGTCACGAAGTGACCGTGACACCAGAGGCTGTGCCGGGAGGCGGACCGAAGCGGTCCGTCACCCGGCGCCGCCGGCCACTGACCTTCGACCGGGCCAGCTTCATGGTCGTGTTCCTCGGCCTGCCGCTGGCGGTCTTCGTGATCTTCGTGGTCTCGCCGTTCGTGCAGGCGCTGTACTACTCGCTGACCGACTGGTCCGGGTTCAGTTCGGGGCAGAACTTCGTCGGCTTCGACAACTACGTCAAGCTGTTCCACGACGACATCTTCCTGAAGGCCGTGCGCAACAACATCCTGCTCGCGATCGTCGTGCCGATCGTGACGATCTTGCTGGCGCTGGCCCTCGCCACGCTGGTGACGATCGGCGGCTCGGGCACCGGGACCGTCCGCGGACTGCGCAACTCCGGCTTCTACCGGATCGTCTCGTTCTTCCCGTACGTGATCCCCGCGATCGTGATCGGCCTGATCTGGGCCCAGGTGTTCACACCGGGCTCGGGCGTGCTGGACGCGGTGCTGTCGAAGATCGGGCTGCACCAGTTCGAGAACTACGCGTGGCTCGGTGATGCGCGGACCGCCATGCCGGCCTCGATGTTCGTGATGATCTGGGGTTTTGTCGGCTTCTACATGGTGCTGTTCATCGCCGCCATCCGGGGCATCGACCCCGAGGTGTTCGAGGCCGCCCGGATCGACGGCGCCGGCCGGTTCCGTACGGCGGTGTCGCTGACCGTGCCGCTGATCCGGGACAACGTGCAGACGGCGTACATCTATCTCGGCATCGCCGCCCTCGACGCCTTCGTCTACATGCAGGCGCTGAACCCCGGTGGCGGGCCGCAGAACTCGACCCTGGTCATGCCCCAGCAACTGTTCACCACGGCCTTCACCAAGGGGCAGTTCGGCTACTCGACGGCGATGGGCGTGATCCTGGCCGCGGTGACGATGCTGTTCGCGCTCGTGGTCTTCACCGTGAACGCCTTGACCGGCGGCCGGGAGCGGAAAGTGAAGGAACGCCGATGACGACAACCACCGCCGACCGGGCCGAGCCCGTGGCCGCGTCCCGCGCGCCTCGCCAGCGGGCCCCGGAGGGCAGGGGTGTGGCCACGACCGCCCACCTCGCGCTGATCCTGTGGTCGCTGCTGGTGATCCTGCCGCTGGTGTGGACGCTGCTGTCCTCGTTCAAGTCGACGCAGGAGGTCCTGGGCAACCCGCTGTCGCTGCCGGGCAAGCTGCGATTCGAGAACTACGCCAACGCCTGGACGACGGCCGGCATCGGTCGCTACTTCGCGAACACGGTGATCGTCGTCGGCGTCGCGCTGGTGCTGGTGATGATCCTGGGCGCGATGTGCGCGTACGTGCTGGCCAGGTTCACGTTCCCCGGGAACCGGCTGATCTACTACTCCATGCTGGCCGGGCTGACGTTCCCGGTCTTCCTGGCGATCGTGCCGCTGTTCTTCGTGCTGAAGAACCTCTCGTTGCTCAACACCTTGCCCGGGTTGATCGTCACCTATGTCGCGTTCGCGCTGCCGTTCACCGTGTTCTTCCTGCACAGCTTCTTCAAGGCGCTGCCGGGTGAGATCTACGAGGCGGCGCAGATCGACGGCGCCGGTGAGTGGCGCACGTTCTTCTCGGTGATGCTGCCGATGGCGCGGCCGGGGATGGCGTCGGTCGCCATCTTCAACTTCCTGGGGTTGTGGAACCAGTTCCTGCTCCCCGTCGCCCTGAACACCGACTCGAAGAACTACGTGCTCTCGCAGGGCATGGCCTCGTTCGCATCGCAAGCCGGCTATGCGGTGGACTTCGGTGCTCTGTTCGCGGCCGTGGTGATCACGGTGGCGCCGGTTCTGGTGGTCTACATCATCTTCCAGCGTCAGCTGCAGGTCTCCGTGACCGCCGGAGGCGTGAAGTAATAGCCTGCGGTGATGCTGAGACGGCGGACTTTGTTGCAGGGCGCGTTGGCCGGTGCGGTCCTGAGCGGCTGCACCAGCGAGCCGGTCGCGCCGCCTGTGTCGAAGGACAACCCGTTCACCGTGGACGGGAGCGCTCCGGTCGCCCTGGTCATCGGTGAGGAGTACGGCGGATTCGCGGCGGCGGCGTACCGCAAGAAGTATGCGGCCGCCGCCGTCACGCCGAAGGTGACCACGCAACTGTCCGCCCAGTTGCTGCCCCGGTTCGCCGCGGGCAACCCGCCCGACGTGGTGCTCAGCACCGGGGACGACGCGCTGAAGCTCGGCCGCTTGGTCAAGGAAGGTCAGCTGACCGACCTGCAGCAGTTGCTCGACGCACCGTCCTGGGACAACCAGTCCGCGGCGGTCAAGGACCAACTGCTGCCGGACATGCTGAACTTCGGCCGGTACGACGGGGCGCAGCGCACCGTCAACTACATCGCGAGCGTCTACGGGATCTGGTACTCGGCCAGCCTCTTCCAGCGCAACGGCTGGGAAGTGCCGCGTACCTGGTCCGATCTGCTTGCCCTCGGCACCGATATGAAGGCGGCCGGGCTCGGCCCGTTCATGTACGCCGGCACGCACCCGTACTACCTGCTGGAACTGGTGCTCACGCTGGCCGCAAAGACCGGTGGCCCGGACGTGGTGAAGCGGATCGACAACCTCGACGACGGCGCCTGGACGGACGAGAGCGTCACCAAGGCGATCAAGGCGGTCGGTGAGCTGAGCAAGCGCGGGCTGCTCGCCCCGGGGACCGCGGACTACGACCACATCGGGTCGCAGAAACGCCTTCTCGCCTCCAAGGTCGGGATGCTGCCGTGCGGCAACTGGCTCGAGAACGAGATGAAGGGCCTGGTCCCGCAGGACTTCGCGCTGACGATGTTCGCCGTACCGGCGCTGGACACGTCGCCCGCGCTCGCCAGTGGGCTGCACGTCGCGGCGACCGCGCCGTTCCTGGTGCCGGAGAAGGCGAAGAACAAGGCCGGCGGGCTCGAGTACCTGCGGGCGTTGCTGTCGGCGGACGTCGCGGCGCAGGTCACCTCGGAGTCCAGTCAGCTCACCATCGTCCGCGGGGCGGCCGACGGGCTGGAGATGAGTACGGCGCTCAGCTCGGCCCGCGACCTGCTGGCGTCGGCGGGGGATCAGCTCATCACGTGGTACTTCGACGACTGGTACCCGGAGTTCGCGAACGCGGCCGCGGCGGCCACCGGGCAGTTCATGGCCGGCGGTCTGGCGCAGTCCGAGTGGACCGCGCGGATCCAGGCCGCGGCCGACAAGCTCAAACAGGACAACGCGGTCACGAAGTACCACCGGGATTGAGATTTAGGTTAGGTTAGGGCAACCTAACCTAGTCCCTGTGAGGTCTCCATGCGCCGCCAGCTGGTGTTCCTGGCCGTACTCCTGCTCGCCCTGACCGGGTGCGGAAGCGGGAACGACGAAGCGCCGCAGGGAGCGAATGAACAGGGCGGCGCCTTCCCGGTGACGATCAAGAACAAGTACGGCGACACCGTCGTCAAGCAGGCCCCGCAGCGGGTCGTGACGGTCGGCCTCGTCGAGCAGGACGCGCTGCTCGCGCTCGGCGTCGTACCGGTGGCGACGACCGAGTGGTTCGGGGAGAAGCCGGGCGCGTTGTTCCCGTGGGCGAAGGCGAAACTCGGCGAGGGCGCCGTACCGCAGGTGCTGAGCGACAAGGACGGCCTGCAGTTCGAGAAGATCGCGGCGTTGCAGCCGGACCTGATCATCGGGCTGTATGCGGGCATCACGGCGGACGACTACAAGAAGCTGACCGCGATCGCGCCGACGGTCGCGCAGCCGCGCGGAGTACCGGACTGGGGCGTGTCCTGGCAGGTCGTCGCGCGGACGGTCGGGCAGGCGGTCGGGAAGGCGGCGCAGGCCGACGAGCTCGTGAAGGGGATCGAGGCGCGGTTCTCCGAGGTGCGCGCGCAGCATCCCGAGTTCAAGGGCAAGACGGCGTTGATGGCCTCGCCGTACGAGGGCTACTTCATCTACGGCACGCAGGATCCGCGGTCGCGGATGCTGACCGACTTCGGGTTCGTGCTGCCGACCGGGCTGGACAAGGTGATAGGCGACAAGTTCGGCGGGAACCTCAGCGCGGAGCGGATCTCGCTGCTCGACCAGCAGACGGTGGTCTGGTTCCCGAGCAAGGGCGGTACGGCGAAGCTGAAGGCGGACCCGCTCTACAGGAACTTGAAGGTTCGGAGCGAGGGGCGGGAGGTGTTCATCGAGGAGGACTACGACGACCAGTTGTACGGCGCGACCAGCTTCGTGTCGGTTCTCAGCCTGCCGATCGTGCTCGACCAACTGGTGCCGAAGCTGGCTGCCGCGGTGGACGGGAATCCGGCGACGAACGCGTAAAAACGCCGTCGCCTGAGGCGGCTGGTTCGCCGTACGCTCTAAGAGGGTGAGAGCGATGGTATGGCTGGCAGCGGCGGTCCTGTTCTTGCTGCTGTGCGTCCTCCTGAACCTCCTGCTGCCGGATCCGCCGCCGTCAGGGTTGCGGCGCAGCCTCCAGCGGCGTACGGCGCGGTTGGCGGCCCGGCTGCACCGGCATCCGGTCCCGGACCCGGACCCGTTCGACACTCTCTGGCTGCAGACCCGCCTGGGGTACCTGGCGGGCAAGATCCGGCGGATCGAGTCCGCGCCCCAGGTCTACGCCCGCGCGCATCGCCTGATGGCCCTCGAGGCGGCGTACGACGACCTTCTCGACGAGGCCTGCCGGCTGGCCGGCTGCCCGGGGGAGGCCGAGCAGAAACGCTCCGAAGAGAAACGCTGGCAGGAAGAGCAGGAACTGGCCGCCCGCGGCTGGTCCTGGTGACTGAGCGCCTATGCCCGACCGCCGCCGCCCCCGGAGATGACGCCGCCCTTCCAACCTCCGCCGAGCGAAGCGAGGCGTACTCATAGTGGTGGGCTTATGACTGGACGGACCCGCCCGGGTGTGAGTTGAACTTCGCACGCTGGCAGAATCGGGTCCATGTCCCAAGCTGCGTCTGACCCCTCCGCAGCCGGTTCCCAGCGGCGCCCTCGGGTGCTTTCCGGGATCCAGCCGACGGCGGACTCCTTCCACTTCGGCAACTACCTCGGCGCGTTGCGGCAGTGGGTGGCCCTGCAGGACGACCACGACGCGTTCTACTGCGTCGTCGACCTGCACGCGATCACCGTGGAGTACGACCCGAAGGCCCTCCGCGAGCGCACCCGCCGGTCCGCGGCGCAGTTGCTCGCGGCCGGGATCGACCCGGAGCGGTCCACCCTGTTCGTCCAGTCGCACGTGCCCGAGCACGCGCAGCTCGCCTGGGTGATGTCCTGCATCACCGGGATGGGCGAGGCCGGCCGGATGACGCAGTTCAAGGACAAGACCGCGAAGGGCGGCGCCGACCGCGCCACCGTCGGCCTGTTCACGTACCCGATCCTGCAGGCCGCCGACATCCTCGTCTACCAGGCCGACCGCGTCCCGGTCGGCGAGGACCAGCGCCAGCACGTCGAGCTGACCCGCGACCTGGCGCAGCGCTTCAACCACCGGTTCGGCAAGACGTTCCGGCTGCCCGAGCCGTACATCGTCAAGGAGACCGCGAAGATCTTCGACCTGCAGGACCCGAGCTCGAAGATGAGCAAGTCCGGCTCCTCGCCGGCCGGGATCATCGACCTGCTGGACGACCCGAAGGCGAGCGCGAAGAAGATCCGGTCCGCGGTCACCGACTCCGGCCGCGACGTGATCTTCGACCAGGAGAACAAGCCCGGCGTCGCCAACCTGCTGACCATCTACTCGGCGCTCACCGGCCGCAAGATCAGCGAGCTCGAGGACGAGTACGCCGGCCGCGGGTACGGCGACTTCAAGAAGGACCTCGCCGACGTGGTGGTCGAATTCGTCACCCCGTTCCGCGAGAAGACGCTGACCTACCTCGACGACAAGGCCCAACTGGACGCGATCCTCGCCCGAGGCGCCGAGCGAGCCCGCGCGGTCACCGAGCCGACACTGGCCCGGGTCTACGACCGCCTCGGCTTCGTCACCGGCCCTGCGCAGGGCCGGTAGCCGCGGATGACCATGACCACGATCGGTGTCGCGATTCCGATCGCGGAGCCGTACGGGACGGAGTTGCAGAAGTACCGGGCCGAGTTCGGTGATCCGATGGCCGCGTCGATCCCGACCCACGTCACGCTGCTGCCGCCGACCGAGATCGAGGCCGGCGACCTGGCGGCGATCGACGAGCACCTGCTCGCGGTCGCGGCCCGGTTCCCGCGGTTCCGGATCCGGCTGCGCGGTACGGCGACCTTCCGGCCGATCTCGCCGGTGGTGTTCGTGCCACTGGCCGAGGGCATCTCGTCGTGCGAGGTGCTGCAGTCACAGGTCCGGTCCGGTCCGCTGAAGATCGACCTGAAGTTCCCGTACCACCCGCACGTCACCGTCGCGCACGACCTGGACAAGGACGCCCTCGACCGCGCGTACGACGCCCTGTCGGAGTACGACTGCGCGTTCGACGTCGAGCACTTCAGCCGTTACGAACACGGCGCGGACGGCGTGTGGCGCCCGCAACGGTTCTTCCCGCTGGCAGGCTGAGTCTCCTTCGTCGGGGTACAGGAGATTCATGAGCAGGATCAAGCGCGCCTGGGCGCGGTTCAAGAAGTCGCAGCTGTGGCGGGCGTGGAAGCGGTACGGCGACCGGCGCGGCAACCGGCTGGCCGGGGCAACGAGCTTCTTCGGGTTCCTGTCGCTGTTCCCGCTGATCGTGCTGGCCGCAGCGATCGTCGGGCCGTTGCTCGGCCACGACGCCATCGAGGCGTTGAAGGACGGTTTGCAGAAGAACCTGCCCGGTATCGGCGACAAGATCGACATCGACTCGCTGATCGGGCACGCCGGCACCATCGGCCTGATCTCCGGAGTGTCGCTGCTGTTCACCGGTCTCGGCTGGATCGACTCGCTGCGCGCCTCGATCCGCTCGATGCACGAACTCGACGACGAGCCGGGGAACATCGTCAAGCTGAAGGCCGTCGACTTCGGCGCCCTGATAGGCCTCGGACTGATCGGCATGACCGCCACCGGCGCTTCGTCGGTCCTCACCGCTCTGTCCAAGCGCATCGTCGGCTGGGTCGACCTGGAGGGTACCTGGCTGGCGGATTGGGGACTCGGCCTGACCAGCCTGGTGATCGGGATCGCGGCCGGCGCCGTGCTGTTCCTGTACCTGCAGACGGCCCTGCCGCGGATCCTCCTGCCCCGGAAGGTGGCGCTGATCGCCGCGCTCGCCGGTGGCGTCGTGTTCTACCTCGCGCAGCGGCTCGGCAACCTCTACGTCGACCATGTCCTCGGCGCCAACGCGGCGTACGGCGCTGTGGCGTTGCCGCTGGCGCTGCTGGTGTGGATCTACCTGATGACCCGGGTGATCATGCTGATCGCCGCCTGGACGAAGGAAGCGACGCTCGACGCCAAGGCCGCTGAGCCCGCTGAGCCCGCTGAGCTCCCGTCAGGCCCGGCCGAGATCGAGCCGCTGCTCCTCGGCCCGCCCGACAAGCGCTACCAGGTCGTCCCGATCCCGGAGCGCAAGGCAGACACCGTCGCTGTCGCCGCGGGCGCGGTCCTGGGCGCAACGCTCACCACCCTGGCCGTGCAGGGTATCCGAGCGGTGCGCTCGGTCCGTCGTCAGTGACGGCGGCGGCGGAGGGCACGAGGGCGGCGGAGAAAGAGGCCGAGGAGGAGTACCGGCGGGGCGGCGTACGCCCAGTCGGGGACGCGGAAGGCGAGTGACTGGACTGCCTGGCCGGGGTTGAGTGCGGTGCGTGCTTGCGGGCGGCCCGCCGTACCTTGATGGGGCTTGCTGGCGGGCTTGCCTTCCGCCTGGGTTTTCGGCGGCGCGCCGGCCGGTCTGACCAGGGTGCCGACCGGCTTGAGCTTGCCGTAGTTGGTGAACGTCCAGGTCAGCAGGTTGCTCGCGTCCTCGGTGATGCCGTGCGGCGCGTTCATCATCGTCACGACCAGCGTGTGCCCGTTGCGGCGGGCGGCGCCGATGAACGTGTTCCGCGCCAGCGTGGTGTAGCCGGTCTTCACGCCGAGCGCGCCGTCGTAGTTGAAGAGCAGCTTGTTCTGGTTCGCGACCTGATAGGTGCCCTTGTTGCCGGCATTCGGGAAGTTCGTGTACTTCGTCGACGCGTACTTGGCGAAGTCCTGCCGGGTCAGCCCGGCCTGCGCGAACAGGGCCAGGTCGTAGGCGCTGGAGTACTGTCCGTCGGCGTCCAGGCCGGTCGGGTCGGTGACGTGGGTGTCGAGGGCGCCGAGATCCTTGGCCTTGGCGTTCATCCGCTGGATGGTCGCGGGTACGCCGCCCTGGTCGTGCGCGCAAAGTGCGTGTACGGCGTCGTTCCCGGACGCCAGGAACATGCCCTGGAACAGCTGGTCGACGGTGTAGTGCAGGCCCGGGTACACGCCGACCTTGCTGCCGATGATGCCGGCGTCGGCGTCCGAACCGATCACCGGATCGGTCTTCTTCAGCCGGGGCAGCAGGACCAGCGCGGTCAGCGTCTTGAGCGTGCTGGCGGGGCGCAGTTGCGCGTGCGGCGCCTTGGCCGCCAGTACCTGGCCGGTGTCCACGTCGGCCACGACGTACGCCGACGCCTGGACGGCCGGCGGTGTCGCCCCGTTGGCGACCACCGTCGGCTTCGCGGTCAGCAGGTCGCCGCCGACCGGGCCCTGTGGGACCTGGCCGGCGGCGGTCGCTGTCAGAGGTCCGGCGACCACCAGTGCGGCGGTTGCGCAGCCCGTCAGAAGCAAACGCATCGGCGGCACTCTAGTTGCCGAGCGGTGCAGATGTCACAGGCGGGTCTCATGCCCTGAATCAGGCCCGGTAGGCAGTCCACATGTTGCTGATGCGGGTTGACTGGCCGGGCGTGAACTGGTTGTAGCAGGAGTCGTACGAGTAGTCCATGTAGTTGTGGATGGGGTCCAGACCCGGCAGCGAGCAGGAATCCCGGCCTTCGGGGCAGCCGCTGGACGAGCTGCTCTGGGCGGGCGTGTCGGCCACCGAGTCGTTCGTGCTCGTGCAGCCGCCCTGGAACGTGTGGTACAGCCCGAACCAGTGCCCGGCCTCGTGGGACGCGGTCTTGCCTTCGTTGTAGTTGGTCGCCGACCCGCCGGGCAGCGAGCTGTACTGCACCCGGATGCCGTCGATCTTCGGGTTGCTCGCGTAGTCCCACGGGAACGTCGCGATGCCGAGGTACGAGAAGTCGACCAGCCAGATGTTCAGGGCGTTCTTGCCGCCCAGACGCGTCTGTGAGCGGTACGACGTGCTCTGGCGGTCCTTGTGCCACTGGTCGTTCTTGTACCGGTCGGTGCCGGCCAGGTAGAACGTGAAGCCGGTGTTCGCCGCCTGCGACGACTCCTGACCTGCGAAGTCCTGGTTCAGCTCGGCAATCTGCTGGTCGATCTGGGCCGCGGTGACGTCACCGGCGCCGGTCTTGCTCAGCATCACGTGGACGTACACCGGAACGCTCGCCGACGCCAGCGTGCCGGCCTGCGGGGCGAGCCCGCGGGCTGCCTTGGCCTTCAGGATCTGTGCTGTCTTGGCCTCGATGGCCTTCTGCTCGGCCGCCGACAGCTCCCGGTGGTCGGCGCCGAAGCCACCACGTGCGGCGGGACCTTCCTCCGGCGTGAAGCAGGCCGGGTTGCCGGTCTGGTCGACGGGCAACTGGGCAGTCGCCTGTCCACCGAGCGGACTGAACGCGAGCGCCGTACCGGCCAGCAGAACGGCCAGAGCGCGGGGACGGGTAACGAAAGATCGCATAGCGGTCCTCCAGAATCGGGCCGCTTTGGGCGGTGCGGCCGAATCCGGCGATTTTCCCCACCATCCCGGCACCTGCCAACCGATTCCCTGACCCCCCAGTGCCACGGCACCACCACGCCGAGCTTGCAGTCGCCGTCCTTCGAACGATAGAAGTGTCCCCTGTCTATACCGGTGCCGCGGGGGCCGCACTGGTTCTCCCCCTCTTCTTTCCGATGGAGCCTGGATGCGCCGCGCCCGCCTGCCGCTGACGCCTGCCCACGTACTACGACTCGCGCTTCCCGCCGCCTTGGTCGCCGCAACCCTGGTGACTGTCACCGGCTCGTCCGGAACCGCCGACGTCTCCGCCGCACCACGCCCGTTCAAGGCGAAGACCAACCTCGGGAAGCCAGTCGGCCCCGAGTACGACGCCAAGTCGGTCCTCGTGAAGTTCAAGCCGAAGGCGACCACCTCGGCCCGCAAGGCCGCCCTGGCCAAGGTCAAGGGAAAGCCGGACGTCTCCGTCACCTCAGACGTGGTGACGGTGACCAGTGACGTTCCAGCCTCCGACCTGCTGAAGAAGGTAAAGGCCGACCCGTCGGTCGAGCTCGCGTCGCTCAACTACATGCGGCACAAGTTCGCAACCCCGACCGACCCGTTCTACGTCAACTACCAGAAGTACCTCCCGACCGTCCGGCTCAACCAGGCGTGGGACCTGACCAAGTCGGCCGGATCCCAGACGATCGCCGTACTCGACACCGGCGTCGACGCAGGGCACCCCGACCTGGCAGGCCACTTGCTGCCTGGGTACAACCTCTTCAACACCGCAACCCTGCCGAACGACGGCGACGGTCACGGAACGGCGGTGGCGGGCATCATCGCGGCCGGCACGAGCAACGGCATCGGGATCGCCGGCGTGGCGTGGAACGCCAAGATCCGGCCGGTCAAGGTGCTCGACGACAACGGAAACGGCTCCGACGGCAAGCTGGTCATGGGCATCAACTGGGCGGTCAAGAACGGCGCCCGGGTCATCAACATGTCGCTGGGCGGCGGGTACGCCAACGAGATCGTCCACGACGCGATCAAGAACGCTGTCGCGAATGGTGTGCTGGTGGTAGCGGCCGTCGGCAACGACGGTACGGCGGAGTTCCAGCAGTGGCCGGCCGCGTATCCGGAGGTGCTGTCCGTAGGGGCCACGGACCGGAACGGTGTCTTGACCAGCTTCAGCAGTCCTCGCGACGTCGATGTCGTCGCACCCGGCTTCGGCATCGCCAGTACGGCGCCGCGAGCACTGACCCCGTCAGGTAGTGCGCCCTATTACACCGGCCTGTCGGGTACGTCGTTCTCTGCCGCGGTCGTCTCCGGCGTCGCCGCGCTGGTCCGCAACAAGTGGCCTTCGATGACGCCGGCTCAGGTGATCGCGCGCCTGCAGGCCACCGCCCGCGACGCCGGTCCGCGAGGCGTCGACCAGTACTACGGCTCCGGCGTCCTCGACGCGTACAACGCCCTCGGCGGCACCTGGGCTCCGGACTTCGCTCCCGGAACCCCGGACACCGACGACCAACCGGCCCGCGCGACATCGATCGAGCTGCAGCAGAGGGCCAGTGGAAACATCGGGACCGAGGGCGACGTCGATTGGTACAAAATGACGTCCACTGGCCGGGACCTCTGCATCTCCGTCACCATGCCGGAGTACGACTCAGCGACGTACGCACAGAATCTCGCTCCCGCACTGTCGGTGTACGACGCCTCGCTCAAGCCCAAGGCGTTCGGCGAAGTGCGCCTGCCATTACCAGGCCAGCCGGATCGCCCCGGGGTGACCGGCGTGATTGTTGCGGTCAGCCTGCCCGACGTCGGTCCGACCTATTTCTCCGTCCGCAACCACAACGGGGCGCGCGACACCCGCGCCTACACGGTCGACAGCTACATCTGCGATATCACGCCTACATCGCCCGTACTTGACTCATATCCAGCCCTCGACGCAGCGCCAGGCGATCAGTCGTTCGGAGCGCCGCTGGACACCAAGCCGTCCGTGACTTTCGCGCGTCCGGCCTTGGCGGAGACCGTGAACGCGACGACGGTCCGGTTGACGAACGCCAGGACCAATTCGGCCGTTGCGGCTGCGGTCGAGTACGAGGCGGCCACCAACAGGGTGACCGTTACGCCGACCACGCCGCTGCTCGACAACACCCCGTACCGAATCACCGCCGTTGACGTCAAGGACACGTCCTACAACTGGATGGGGGCGTTCAGCAGCCTGTTCACGACGGTCGATCTGGCCCCGGGGAAGCCGGACTTTGCCGCTGGCGGCGCCTATCTCGCGGCGAACCTGAGCTGGAAGATCGCTCCGATGTCAGACCTGGATCAAGTGATCGTGCGACGCAATTCGAGCAGTGTCGTGCCCGCGTTGACCACCGGCTCGCTCGCGTACGCGGGCACGGGCACCGCGGTGAAGAACACCGGCCTTGCGCAAGGTACGACGTACACGTACGCGGCCTGGGCCAAGGATCGCAGCGGCAAGGTCAGTCCGGTGGCAGTGAAGCAATTGCTCGGGATGAAGTCGGGGATCTCGACGACCTCGACGTTGATCAATTACGGCGGGTCGATCACGCTGCGTGGGAGCACGTTGCGGATCGACAATGTGGCGTATGCCGGGTTGCCGGTGAACGTGTATGTGCGGCCGAAGAACTCGACGAAGTTCACCCTGCTCGCGGCGTTGAAGACGTCGTCGACCGGGACGTTGTCGGTGGTGCACAAGCCGCTCGTGTCGTCGGTGTACATGCTGACGTTCCCGGGTAACGCCAGCCTGATGGGGACTCGTACGGCGGACGTCACCGTGCAGGTGCGGCCGACGATCTCGGCCACGTTGTCTCCGTCGTCGATCCGTCTGGGCGGGACGACCGCGTTCAGCGGGTACGTCGCTCCGGCGCACTACGGGCAGACCGTCTACCTGCAGCAGTACGGCAACAAGGTGTGGAAGTCGATCGCGTCGGTGAAGCTGTCCACGTCGGGCAAGTACGCGTTCGGCATCAGGCCTGCGATCCGGGGCCAGATCGCGTACCGGGTCTACTTCCCGGGTGACGCTGACCATGCGCCGGCGTACACCGTCAACAAGATCCTGACCATCAGCTGAACCGCGCACGACACGCCCCGGCCGCCTTGCGGACCGGGGCGTGTCGTCGTGGCGCGACGCGGTATCCGCGTCGGCGCAGATGTATCGGCGCGCCCCGGCTGGGTACGCGGATGACGATGTGTTGAACGGGCCCGTACGACGTCATGGCCGAGGTGGCCGAGGCGCTAATTGAACTACTTGTCGATGAGGACTTGAGGCTGCACGCCGTCGGTGCACTTGGAAAGCTGGGAGCGACGGCGTCGCGATCCCAAGTCGAGAACCTTCTTCGCGATGAGCGGCCGGCGGTGAGAAGGGCGGCGGCAACTGTGCTCCGGAAGTTCGACCGGCTCGAGTCCGATGCTGCGAAATGACATTCAGCATGACTTCTTCTCGCCAGGAGAAGGAAAATGCGCCTGCGCGGGCGCGGACCTCGGTGAAAGATCGGGGCAGTAGATGGTAGACGGATGAAATCAATTTGAGAACGATCGCGAGGGTTCCTCCGCGAAGGCGTCCACACCACCGTCCCGTCGGCCAGGACGCCGCAACGAACTGATCGTCCAGGCCCTCATCTCCGCCTGACTATTCGAGGAAAGCGCGAAGGAGGGCTTCGGTGCCGGCCAGGTGTTCTTGCATGGATTGGCGGGCGGGGGTGGGGGCGCCGGCCAGGATTGCTTCGATGATGGCCTGGTGCTGGTGGTTGGAGTGGTCGATGTTGCGTTCGAGGAGGGGGATGGCGTCCAGGAGTTCGTTGAGGCGCATGCGGACGTCGGCCATGGCCGACGTCAGGGAGGGGGAGCCGGTGACTTCGGCGATCGCCAGGTGGAGGCGGGAGTCCAGGCGGCGGTAGTCGGCCAGGCGGGCCGTGGACGTTTCGGCCAGGCACCGTTCGAGGTGGTCGCGTTCGGCCGTGGTCAGGGTGCGGGAGGCTGCGGCTTCCGCGGCGCCGGTTTCCAGGACGAAGCGGAGCGTGAGGGCGTCGTCGAGGCCTCCGGCGAGGTCGCGGGCGAGGCGTTTGGCCGGCGTACGGCGGGGTTTCGGGAGTTGCTCGTTGACGAACGTACCGCCGTACCGGCCGCGGCGGGACTCGACGTAGCCGGCCTCGATGAGGGCGTGGATCGCCTCGCGGAGCGTGACCCGGCTGACGTTCAGCCGGGTCGCGAGCTCGCGCTCCGGAGGCAGCCGGTCGCCGGGCACGACGACGCCGAGCTTGATTGCCTGGAGCAACCGCTCGACCGTCTCCTCGAACGGGTTCCCGGCCCGCACCGGCCGGAACACCGCGTCATCTGCCTGAACGACCATGGACCAACACTAGATCGGTGTCACATAGGCGCCCGAGATTCCGCCGTCGACGAGGAACGTGTTGGCGGTGATGAAGGAGGAGTCGTCGCTGGCCAGGAACGCGACCGCGGCGGCGATCTCCTCCGGCTCGCCGAAGCGGCCCATCGGGACGTGGACCAGCCGGCGCTCGGCCCGCTCGGGGTCCTTCGCGAACAGCTCGGTGAGCAGCGGAGTGTTCACCGGGCCGGGGCAGAGCGCGTTCACCCGGATCCCCTGCCGCGCGAACTCCACGCCGAGCTCGCGGCTCATCGCGAGTACGCCGCCCTTCGACGCGGAGTACGAGATCTGCGAGGTCGCCGCGCCCATCACGGCGACGAAGGACGCGGTGTTGATGATCGACCCGCGACCCTGCCGCTGCATGTAGGGGATCGCGGCCTTGCAGCACAGGTACACCGACGTCAGGTTGACCTCCTGCACCTTGCGCCACGCCTCCAGCCCCGTGTCCAGGATCGACGCGTCGTCGGGCGGTGAGATGCCGGCGTTGTTGAACGCGATGTCCACGGCGCCGTACGTGTCGAAGGCCTGCTTGAACAGGTTGTCGACCGCGGCCGGATCGGTGACGTCGGTCGGCACGTACAGCCCGCCGGCCTCGTCCGCGGCGTCCTTGCCCGCGGCCGGGTCGAGGTCGCCGATCACGACGTGCGCCCCCTCCGCAGCGAGCCGCCGTACGCTGGCCAGACCGATCCCGCTCGCACCGCCGGTCACCACTGCGACCCGGCCCTCGAGCCGATGAGCCTTGACGTCCATTCAGTCCTCCGTACTGATGAAGATGTTCTTGGTCTCGGTGAACGCGGCCAGCGCGTCCGGGCCGAGCTCCCGGCCGAGGCCGGACTGCTTGTAACCGCCGAACGGCGTCGAGTACCGCACCGACGAGTTCGAGTTCACCGAGAGGTTCCCGGCCTCGACGCCGCGACTCACCCTGAGCGCGCGGCCGACGTCGCGGGTCCAGATCGAGCCGGACAGCCCGTACTCGCTGTCGTTCGCGATCCGCAGCGCATCCGCCTCGTCCGCGAAGGGAACCACTGCGACCACCGGCCCGAAGATCTCCTCGCGCAGAGCTCGGTCATCAGCCGGTGCCAGCACCGTCGGCGGGAACCAGAATCCTGGCCCGCTCGGAGCAGTCCCCTGGAACGCGGGGTTCTCGACGTACGACGCCACCTGCTCGCGCTGCCCCGCAGAGATCAACGGCCCCATCTCCGTTGCCGGATCCGACGGGTCACCGACCTTGAAGTTCTTCACCGCCGGCTCCAGCAGCTCCAGAAACCGGTCGTACGCCGAACGCTCGACGAGGATCCTGGACCGCGCGCAGCAGTCCTGGCCGGCGTTGTCGAACACGCCGTACGGCGCCTGCGCGGCGGCCTTCTCCAGATCCGCGTCGGCGAAGACGATGTTCGCCGACTTGCCGCCCAGCTCGAGCGTCACCCGCTTCACCTGGTCCGCGCAGCCGGCCATGATCTGCTTGCCGACCGTCGTGGAGCCGGTGAAGACGATTTTCCGGACCGCGGAATGCGTGACGAAACGGTTTCCGACAACGGTTCCCTTACCGGGCACGACCTCGAAGACACCGGGCGGCAGACCGGCCTCCAGCGCCAGCTCGCCGAGGCGCAGAGCGGTCAAGGGGGTCAGCTCGGCGGGCTTCAGGACAACGGTGTTTCCGGCTGCCAGCGCAGGTGCGAAGCCCCAGCCGGCGATCGGCATCGGAAAGTTCCACGGAACGATCACGCCGACCACGCCGAGCGGTTCCTGGAACGTGACATCGATGCCGCCGGCAACGGGAATCTGTTTTCCGAAAAGGCGTTCCGGCGCGGCCGAGTAGTAGGTCAGCACGTCCCGGACGTTGCCCGCCTCCCAGCGCGCGTTGCCGATCGTGTGGCCGGCGTTCTCGACCTCCAGCGCGGCCAGGTGCTCCAGGTCGGCGTCGACCGCGTCGGCGAACCGCCGCAGCAGCCGCCCGCGATCGGCCGGCGTCACGTCCCGCCACGTCTCGAAGGCCTTCGCGGCCCGGGCGATCGCCGCGTCGGCCTCGGCCTCCGATGCGAGCTCGATGCTCCGGATCACCTTCTCGGTGGCCGGGTTCAGTACGTCGTACGTCATTGCGTGCTCCTGATCAGTGCGGTGAACAGCCGCAGGTCCTCGGGGTTCTCCTCCGGGTGCCACTGCACCCCGAGTGCGAAGTCGTGGCCTTCCACCTCCGCCGCCTCGACCGTTCCGTCGTCCGCGCGGGCGGTGACCTTCAACCCTGGTGCGACCACGTCGAGGGCCTGGTGGTGGTAGCAGCTGCCGTCAGCGCGTTCGCCGAGGATGCGCGCAGTGAGGGTGCCGGGCTCGATCTTCACCTCGACGGTGCCGAAGGTTGCCGGCTCCGGGCGGTGCGCGTCGTGGGCGACGACATCCGGCAGGTGCTGGTGCAGGGTGCCGCCGAGCGTCACGTTCAGCATCTGCAGACCGCGGCAGATCGCGAGCAACGGGACATCACTGTCCAGGGCGGCTCGGATGAGGATCGCTTCGTGGTTGTCACGTCCCGGCCGGGTGTCGACGGTCTCCGGATGCGGAATCGCCTGGTAGGAGCCGGGATCGACGTCGCACCCACCGGCGATCACGAGTCCGTCGAGGATCTCCAGGACGGACGGATCCGTACCGACCGGCGGCAGTAGCAGCGGCACCCCTCCGGCCGCCACCACCGCATCCAGGTACACCCGCGGAACCAGAGCGGCCTCCCGCTTCCAGATCCCCCAGGCCGCGGGCTCCAGGTACGTCGTGATGCCTATGCGCGGCCGCCTAGAGGCGTTCGAACCCACGGATCCGCTCCCAGTCGGTGACGGCGGCGTCGTACGCGTCCAGCTCGACGCGTGCGGCGTTGCTGTAGTGGTCGACCATCTCGTCGCCGAACGCCGTACGGGCGACCTTCGACCCGGTGAAGAGTGCGGCGGCTTCGCGGAGCGTGGACGGGACGTGCTCCTTGTCGGACTCGTACGCGTTGCCCTCCAGCAACGGCTCGAGCTCCAGCTCGTTCTCGATGCCGTGCAGGCCGGAGGCGATGATCGCCGCGACCGCGAGGTACGGGTTCACGTCGCCGCCCGGGAGCCGGTTCTCGACGCGGAGCGAGTCGCCGTGGCCGACCACGCGCAGCGAGCAGGTGCGGTTGTCGAGTCCCCAGGCGATCGCGGTCGGCGCGAAGCTGCCGCGGACGAAACGCTTGTAGGAGTTGATGTTCGGGGCCAGCAGGTACGTGAACTCGGACAGGCAGGCGAGCTGGCCGGCGATGAACTGTTCCATCAGCCGGGAGAAGCCGTGCTCACCGTCGCCCGCGAGCACCGGATCGCCGTCGTCGGCGCGGAAGCTCAGGTGGATGTGGCACGAGTTGCCCTCACGTTCGTCGTACTTCGCCATGAACGTGAGGCTCTTGCCGTGTTTGGAGGCGATCTCCTTCGCGCCGGTCTTGTAGATCGAGTGGTTGTCGCACGTCGCGAGCGCCTCGTCGAAGCGGAACGCGATCTCGTGCTGCCCGAAGTTGCACTCGCCCTTCGCGGACTCGACGTACAGGCCGGCGCCGGTCATGCCGTTGCGGATGTCGCGCAGCAGCGGCTCGATCCGCGAGGTGCCGAGGAGGGAGTAGTCGACGTTGTACTGGTTCGACGGAGTCAGGCCGAGATACCGCTTGTTCCACGCGGCCTCGTAGGTGTCGTCGAACACGATGAACTCGAGCTCGGTCCCGACGTACGCCTTGAGTCCCCGCTCCGCGAGGCGGTCCAGCTGGGCCCGCAGCACCTGCCGCGGCGACGCGACCACCGGCGTACCGTCCAGCCACTGTACGTCGCACAACACGAGCGCAGTGCCCTCGAGCCACGGCACCAGGCGGAGTGTGTCCAGGTCCGGCGCCATCACCATGTCGCCGTACCCGCGTTCCCAGGAGGACATCGTGTAGCCGTCGACGGTGTTCATGTCGACGTCGACCGCCAGCAGGTAGTTGCAGCCCTCGGTCCCGTGCTTCAGCACCTCCTCCAGGAAATACCGCGCACCGCAACGTTTTCCTTGAAGCCGTCCCTGCATATCGGTGATCGCCACCAGCACCGTGTCGACCTCGCCGGCCTCGACCAGCCTGCGCAACTCCTCAACACCCAGCACGGCCACTCCCGGAGCTCTATTGGTCTGTTTCCAGTCCATTGACTCAAGTCTGGGTCGGGATGTCAACGCGTGCAGTTTCCCTTGACAGTGCCTGACCGGGGTGCCTCAATTGTCCAAAGGTCTGGGGGGAGACCATTGAGGCGCGTGTCTAGGAGGCCCCGCAATGAGCAATGACGAGTCCGCCGCCCCGATGACCGACGACGAGAAACGCCTGCATCAGTTGGGATATGCACAGGAACTGTCCCGGACGATGTCAGGGTTCTCGAACTTCGCGGTGTCCTTCACGATCATCTCGATCCTGTCCGGCTGCCTGACGTTGTACGGGTTCGGGATGAACACCGGCGGCCCGGTGATGATCATCTGGGGCTGGCCGTTCGTCGGCCTGATGACGTTGTTCGTCGGGCTCGCGATGGCGGAGGTCTGCTCGAGCTTCCCGACCGCGGGCGGGCTGTACTACTGGTCCGCCAAACTCGCGCCGTCCAACGGCGCGGCCTGGTCCTGGTTCACCGGCTGGTTCAACTTCCTGGGCCAGGTCGCGGTCACCGCCGGGATCGACTTCGGCGCCGCGTTCTTCCTGAACGCGTTCCTCGACCTGCAGTTCGGATTCAGTACGACGCCAGGCCACACGATCCTGCTGTTCGGGATCATCCTGCTGGTGCACGGGCTGCTGAACTCCTTCGGCGTGAAGCTGGTCGCCAGGCTCAACGACATCAGCGTTTGGTGGCACATCGTCGGCGTGGTCTTCATCGTCGGCGCGCTCGTGTTCGTGCCGGACAAGCACCAGTCGGCCGGCTTCGTGTTCGGGCATTTCGTCAACAACACCGGCTGGGGCTCCACCTTCTACGTCGCCCTGCTCGGCCTGCTGCTCGCGCAGTACACGTTCACCGGGTACGACGCTTCCGCGCACATGACCGAGGAGACCCACGATGCGGCCCGGTCGGGTCCGCGCGGGATCGTGATGTCGATCCTGGTCTCGCTGGCGGCCGGGTGGGTGCTGCTGATCGGCCTGACCTTCGCGATCCAGAGCTACGACGGCGCCCTCGAGGGCGATATCGGCGTACCGCCGGCCCAGATCTTCATCGACGCGGTCGGTGGCGGGCTGGCCAAGGTCCTGCTGCTGGTCGTGATCGGCGCGCAACTGTTCTGCGGGATGTCGTCGGTGACCGCGAACTCGCGGATGATCTACGCGTTCTCCCGCGACGGGGCGTTGCCGGGGTCGAAGTTCTGGCACAAGATCAACGGAAAGACCAGGACGCCGACCAACGCGATCTGGCTGGCAGCCGGCGGGGCGTTCCTCCTCGGGCTGCCGTATCTCTGGAACGCGACGGCGTACGCCGCTGTCACGTCGATCGCGGTGATCGGCCTGTACATCGCCTACGTCCTGCCGACCCTGCTGCGGCTGCTGCAGGGCAAGGACTTCCAGCCCGGCCCGTGGCACCTCGGCCGCTGGAGCCGTCCGATCGGGATCGTCGCGATCGTGTGGGTCGCGTTCATCACGATCCTGTTCATGCTGCCGCAGGTCAGCCCCGTCACTGGTAGCACCTTCAACTACACGCCGATCGCCGTCCTCGTGGTGCTCGGCTTCGCGGCGGCGTACTGGTTCCTGTCCGCCCGCCGCTGGTTCACCGGCCCCAAGGTCCAAGGCACCGAGGAGGAGCTGGCCGCCATCGAACGCGACCTCGAGTCCATCTGATCATCTCTCTTTGAGCCCTCCTCGACCGGTTGCGCCGGCGCGAAACGGTCGAGGGGGGCTCAATGTCGTCGAAAGACCATCCGGTGCCCCGGCACGATCGTGCCGCCGCGACTGCTCGGAACTGTGCAGTAATGGGTGTCAGGATGGTGGCCAGCAAATTTCCTCATGTGACACTCGTCGTGTCGAACGGTCAATGACTGTGATGATCGGCGAGGGTAATCCTTCGAGGAGTTGGATGACTGACGACGAGCTGGTCGGACGTGCCGGACTGGTCGAGCGTGCTACCAAGCAGCTCGAGACCAGCGGCAGCGTGCTGCTCTACGGCCCGACCGGCATCGGTAAGTCGGCCCTCGGCCGGGCACTCGTCGCGGAGCGTGGCCGGAAGGGCTGCCGGATCCTCAGCGCCGCCCCGTCCAACTCCGAGGCCGGCCTGCCGTACGTGACGCTCCTCGACCTGCTCTCCCACCAGCTCGAGTTCGCCTGGCAGGTGCTGCCGGACCACCTTCGGCAGCCGCTCGAGGTCGCGCTGCTGAAGGCGAGCGCCCCGGATACGGTGCGTGACGAGCTGGCCGTGCGCCTCGCCGTACTGCACGTCCTCCGCCGGCTCGCCACGACCGGCCCGGTGCTGATCGTGGTCGACGACATCCAATGGGTGGACCCGTCCAGCCTCGAGGTGCTCACGTTCTGTGCTCGCCGACTCTCCGAGGGCGTGCACCTGCTCGCCACCGAGCAGGTGGCCGACGGCGACCTGCCGGTGATGGCCGACGCCTGCCCCGAGCCCGTCCTGCAGCTCGAGGTCCCGCCGCTCACTGAGCCCGACGTACTCGGCCTGCTCCGGCAGCGGTTGTCCAGCCCGCTCCCGGTCCGGACGGCGCGCCGCATCTTCACCGCGAGCGCCGGCAACCCGTTCATGGCCCTCGAGCTCGGTCGCGCCGTACTGCGGCATCCGAAGAGCGTCTCGCCCAACGACCCGCTCCCGGTCTCCAGCCGCCTCAAGACCCTTCTCGGTGAGCGTCTCGGCGACCTGTCCAGCGAGACCCACGAGCTGCTCCTGCACGCCGCGTCCTCTCCGCGTCCGACCACCACGCAATTGGCCCAGTCCCTGGAACGCCCGATCGAGGTCGACCTCGCCGAGGCGGAGACCCTCGGTCTGATCGACGTCTCCGCCGAGCGGCTCCGCTTCACACACCCCCTGCTCAGGGAGTTCGTGTACGCCGAAGCCACGTCGGCCGCGCGTCGTCAGGCCCACGCCAAACTCGCCGCCGTGGTCGACGAACCGGTGGAGAACGCGACCCACCGCGCCCTCGCCACCCAGGAGGCCGATCCGGAGCTGGCCGCGACGATCGAGGAGGCGGCCACTGTCGCCGCCGGTCGGGGAGCCCCCGGTGCCGCCGCGACCCTCTGGCGGCTGAGCGCCGACCGGACACCGTGCACCCAGCCGGACGAACGCGCCCGCCGCCTCACCAGGGCCGCCGACGATGCCGCGGCTGCTGGTCACCTGGCGGAATCGGCCGACATGGCGCAGCTCGCCGTACAGACAGCGACGACACCCGAGACCAGGGTGCCCGCACTGTTGCTGTGTGCCGACGCGGTCTGGCCGGAGCGGGATCGCCGGGTCGAGTTGCTCGCGGAGGCGTTCGCGGCGGCCGAGGGCAACAAGCGGCTCGAGGCACGCGTGCGCATCGAGCGCAGCCACAGCCACTACTTCGATCGCAGGCTGGACGACGCGCAGGAGGATGCGCGGATCGCCGAAGCGCTGGCGCGCGAGGCCGGTGACACCGAAGCGATCGTCGACGCCTTGAGCGCGTCGAGTTCGGTGCTGATGGCCCGCGACGCCGAGGAGACCTCTGACGCCGTGCTGGAGCAGGCGGGTGAGCTGGCCAAGGGTCTGCCGCTCACCAGGACCGTGGTGAACGCCCGCCAGATGGCCGCGATGCGCGAGCTGTTCCGCGGCCGGACCGACGAGGCGATCACCGCGATCACCGCGTTGGCCGACGAGGTCCGCGACCACGGCGCGATGCGCTGGCTGGCGTCCGTACTGATCTCCGCGACGGCGATCTACGAGCGCAGCGGCCGCGGCGCCGACGCGCTGGCCGCCGGGCACGAGTGCTACCAACTGATGCAGGACATCGGTGACGAGGCCGAGGTCGGCATGGTCATCGCCAGTCGTGCGGAGTGGGTCGGCGGTTCGGCGGCCATGGGCCGGCAGCTCGCCGAGGCGGCGCTGGACGCGTGCCGCCTGGTCGGGAACGACGAATGGACCGGTCCGGCGCTGGTCAGCCTCGGGCTGATCGGCGTACTGACCGGCGAGCCGCAGCGGGCTGTCGAGGCGTTCGACGCGGTCGCGGGGTCGGGCGAGGCCGCGATGCCGTACGACCCGGCGGTGATCCCGTGGCACGCGGACTACGCCGAGGCCCTGGTCGCGGCCGGCCGGCTGGACGACGCGGCCGCCCTGATCGCCGAGATCCGCACCCGCGCCGAGAACCTGGACCGCCGCGTGGTGAAGCTCGGCCTGGATCGCGCCGAGGCGCTGCTGGTCGCCAAGCAGGGCGACCCGGCCGCCGCCCTGGAGCTGCTGGAGAAGACGGTCAGTACGGCGGGGGACCGGGTCTACCCGCTCGACCTCGCGCGCTGCGAGCTGACCCGGGGCCGGATCGCCCGGCAGGCTCGTCGCCGTTCGGTCGCCCGGACCGCCTTCCTGGACGCGATCGAGCAGTTCGAGGCGTATGGCGCGCCCGCCTGGCGCGAGGTCGCGGAGATGGAGCTCGCGCGCCTCGACGTACCGAGCCGGAGCCGGCAGCCGTCGGAGCTGACCGACAACGAGCAGCAGATCGTCTCGATGGTCCGCGACGGCTCCACGAACCGCGAGATCGCCGCGGCCCTGTACCTGTCGGTGAAGGCTGTGGAGTCGCAGCTGACCCGCCTGTACCGCCGCTTCGGAGTGGCCAACCGCACCCAGCTGCTCCGCATGGTCGACCGGCCCAATTCTTGAGCCTGGGTCAGAATGGCTGGGTGAAGCTCGAACGGAAGCACGCACTCGTCCTGCTGGCCATCGCTGCCTGGAACGTCATCACCTACCTGCGCTTCATCAAGGCGCTCGTGGACACCGAGGACCGCCCGACCGGGTACTACGTGGCGCACACCGTCCTGATCGTCGTGAACCTGCTGATCGCGGCGCTGCTCGGCACCTGGGGAGTCCGCGCGTACAAGGCGGCTAAGTACAGGGCGGCTAAGACCGCACAAAACTCGCCGGTGTGACCCCGAGCAGTTTCCGGAAGTGCCGGTTGAGGTGCGACTGGTCGTAGAACCCTGCCAGCGTCGCCACCTCCGCGGCCGGATGCCCGTCGAGCAGGTACCGCCGGGCCAGATCGACCCGCCGTCCGGTCAGGTACCGGTGCGGCGGCATCCCGTACTCCCGGCTGAACGCCCGCACCAGATGCGCCGGATGCGCATGCACCAGCTTGGCCGCGTCCTCGAGCTTGATCCCGTCCGGCACATGCGCGTCGAGCAGATCGCGCAACTGCGCGGCCACGCCCGAGTCGGACCGGTCCGGTGGAGCGACCACCTGCCGCCGCAGGTGCTGCCCGAGGCGCTCCTCGATCAGCGTGAGCCGGTTCTGCGCCTCGAGGTCCTCAACACCGCTTTCCAGTACGCCGTGCAGCTGGTGGATCCGGTGCCGTAACAGCGGGTCGACGTACTCGGGCTGGTCGACGGCCGCGCCGATCAGGTTCGTGCCGCCGAGCCGGCCGGGATCGAGGTAAAGGACCCGTTTGCGGAAGCCCTGCGGCAGCACTGAGCGGCCGTCGTGGGGGACATGCGGCGGGAGGAGCGAGACCTGCGCCTGCGCGAGCCCGTGCTCGTGACGGTCCAGGTCGTAGCGGACCGCGCCCTCGTCGACGATCAGCACCGTCCAGGCGTCGTGCGTGTGGCTCGGGTACGCGTGCGACGGGAAATGCGCATGCAGCACCTCGACGACCCCGTCCACCCGGGGCCGCCACGCCCGGACCGTGGCGCCGATGCTCATGGTTAGAACATAACCTGCTGCGTGTGAAGGTCTACGTGAGTGCGGACATGGAAGGTATCACCGGGGTCGTCGACGCGGAGGACGTGCAGCCGCCGGGGCGGGACTACGAGCGCGGCCGGGTGCTGATGACCGAGGACGTGAACGCCGCCGTCCGCGGTGCGTACGCCGCCGGCGCGACCGAGGTCCTCGTGAACGACGCCCACGGCCCGATGCGCAACCTGCTGCCCGACCTCCTCGACCCGCGCGCCGGCCTGATCAAGGGCCGTCCGAAGCCGATGGGCATGATGGAGGGCCTGACCCCGGAGTACGACGCCGTACTCTGCATCGGGTACCACGCCCGCGCCGGCGTGCTCGGTGTCCTGAGCCACAGCTTCATGGGCCACGAGATCGAGGACATCTGGCTGGACGAGCAGCTCACCGGCGAGATCGGCCTGTTCCACGCGGCCTCGGCGGCGTACGGCGTACCGCTGGCGCTGCTGACCGGGGACGACGCCGCCTGCGACGAGATGAAGGCCTGGGATCCCGCGGTAGCGACTGTGCCGGTCAAGTTCGCCAAGGACCGCTTCGCCGCGCAACTCGTCCCGGTCGCGGAGGCCCGCGAGTCGATCGAAGCGACAACAGTTGAGGCGCTGCGCACCCTCTCCAAGCCGGACGCCCCAACCGGCCCCCGAACCCTGTCCGTCCGCTGGCAGTCCGCCTCGGTCGCGTCCCACCTCACCGCCATCCCCGGCGTAACCCGCCGCGACGACCGCACCGTCACCGTCGCCGGCGACATGCTCCACCTCTACCGCATGTTCAACCTGTTCCTCCGAGTCTGCACAGCAGTAACCTCCAACCCGCCGTACTGCTGAGCCGGTTAAGAACGTACAAGCCCGCTGGTGGTCTTGAGCCTGAGCATTGGGGTTGTGGAAAAGTTCGATACGAAGATTGCTGTGTTGTTGCGGGACGACCTGGCTGTTTGGCAGCGGTTGAATGTGACGGCGTTCCTGGTCAGTGGGATTGCCGGGACGCATCCTGAGGTGGTCGGCGAGCCGTACGAGGATGCGGATGACGTGCGCTATCTGCCGATGTTCCGGCAGCCGGTGATGGTGTTCGAGGGGTCCAAGGAGTTCATGGCCACTGCCCACGAGCGGGCTCTCGGCCGGGGGATCGAGCACTCGGTGTTCACTCAGGATCTGTTTGCCACGGGCAACGACCGGGACAACCGCGCGGCGGTCCGGGCCGTCCGCACCGCCGAACTCGACCTGGTCGGCATCGCCTTCTACGGCCCGAAGAACGCCGTCGACAAGACCTTGAAGGGCGCCACCAAGCACCACTGAGCCGGCACCGCTCGGCCGCGGACGGTCGCAGTCCGGGCGACGTCCGGGTGGGCCCGATGCGGTCGGTGTGCAGCTGGACAGGTGGTGTCAGCCGTCGGGGTAGTGCACCTGAGTGTGGTGGTGTCCGCGCGTACAGCGTCTCGTAGGTGCACTACCTGTCCAGCTGCACACGATCCGTCGTGCCCGCCCTCCGCTGAAATCCACGACTCGAGGACGGCTAGCGGGGGGCGAACTTGGTCCAGGTGGCGCCTTGGTCGGTGCTGAGGACTACCTCGGTGGTGCGGCGTTTGGGGACCTCGGAGCCGTACATGAGTTGGGCGTCGCCGGAGAGGTCGGCGAGGTCGCCGGGGTAGCCGCGGTCCAGTTTGGCGGCGCCGTCGCGGACGCGGTAGAGGCGCGGGCGGTCGCCGGGGCGGCCGCCGAGCATCAGGGCGGTGCCGTCGTCGAAGGCGAGCGGTGCGACCGCCAGGCTCTTCGGCGGGTTCTCGACCGTCGTCCAGTTCGCGCCGCGGTCGGTGGAGATCTGCATCTTCGAGATGGTCTGGCCGGTGGCGCCGACGGTGACGGCCGTCGAGAGCAGCGTGCGGCCGTCCGGGCTGATCGCGAGCCGGCCGAGCTGGTTGTGGCTGTCGAGTGAGCGCGAGCCCCACGTGCGGCCGCCGTCGTCGGTCCAGACGACGTCCGTGCGGCCGATACCGGTCAGGATCCAGCAGCGTCCGGACTCGTCGCAGACCGGGGACCGGGTGCCGCGGGTCCGGAGCATCCGGACCGTCGACTCCTCCGGGTTCACCACGACGATCGACCCCGGCACGATCCGGTCGGTGAGGATCTCGTTCTTCTCGAACGTCGAGGTGGGCAGCCGGTACCGGAGCTTGGTGAGCACGGGGCCGTCGTACGTCAGCCGGAACATCATCGTCGCGCCACCGGTCAGCGTGCCCTCGAGCGGCGGGGCGACCGCGATCGCCTCCTTGCCGGCCTGCAGCGTCGCGTACGGGACCGGCCACTCGGGGGCGGTGGCGCGGGAGCCGTCGCGGTCGATCACCGCGGCGAACTTGCAGTTCGGGCCGCTGGTGCAGTCGGACCAGCCGGCCGCCCAGCGGTTCCTGGTGACCATCGTGATCGCCAGCACCTGGGCGCGCTCGGAGTTCACCACCGCGCTGCCGGACCGCCCCGCGGCGGCCGGTTCGATGGCGATCGGCGGATCGGTCTGCGACGGGTGCGAGGCCAGGTGCACTACCGCGAGCACGATGGACGTCGCGGCCGCGAGCACCCCGAGGACCAGGAGCGGCGGCATGCTGCGGGGTAGGCCGCAGCGCTCCAACAGCTCCACCAGGCGACGGTAGTAGCGGTCGGACAACTCGCGGAGGCGCGGCTCCACAGTCACCCCCCAAGGCGCAGGTGTCCCCGCAAGGGGGGTCAGGTCGGCGGTGGAATCTTATGCGAAAGAGGGCGCAAGCTCACACCCGACGGAAGATGAGTGCGCGCTTCACTTCCTGGATCGCCTTGGTGACCTCGATGCCGCGTGGGCAGGCGTCGGTGCAGTTGAAGGTGGTCCGGCAGCGCCAGACGCCTTCCTTGTCGTTCAGGATCTCCAGCCGCTGCTCGGTGCCCTCGTCGCGGCTGTCGAAGATGAACCGGTGCGCGCCGACGATCGCCTGCGGGCCGAAGTACTGCCCGTCGGACCAGAACACCGGGCAGGACGTCGTACAGGCGGCGCACAGGATGCATTTCGTGGTGTCGTCGAACCGGTCCCGGTCGGCCTGCGACTGGATCCGCTCCCGGGTCGGCTCGTGGCCGCTGGTGACCAGGAACGGCATCACCGAGCGGTACGCGTCGAAGAACGGCTCCATGTCGACGACCAGGTCCTTGAGCACCGGCAGGCCCTTGATGGGCTCGACGGTGATCTCCTTCTCCGGGTTCAGGTCCTTGATCAGGGTCTTGCAGGCCAGCCGGTTGCGGCCGTTGATCCGCATCGCGTCCGAGCCGCAGACACCGTGCGCACAGGACCGCCGGAACGTCAGCGTGCCGTCCTGCTCCCACTTGACCTTGTGCAGCGCGTCCAGCACCCGGTCGGTCGGCTGCAGCGTGACGGAGTACGTCTTCCACTCGGCCTCGTCGACGACCTCGGGGTTGTACCGCAGGATCTTGACCTTCACGTCCATCAGTACTTGCGCTCCATCGGCTTGTAGCGGGTCTGCACGACCGGCTTGTAGTCGAGCCGGATCGTCTCGTTGCCGTCGGCATCGACCTCGCGGTACGCCATCGTGTGCCGCATGAAGTTGACGTCGTCGCGCTTGTCGTAGTCCTCGCGGAAGTGCCCGCCGCGGGACTCCTTGCGCTCCAGCGCGGACACCACCAGTACCTCGGCCAGGTCGAGCAGGAACCCGAGCTCGACGGCCTCCAGCAGGTCGGTGTTGAACCGCTTGCCCTTGTCCTGTACGGCGACGTTCTTGAACCGCTCCTTCAACGCCGCGATGTCGACGAGCGCCTGCTTCAGCGAGCCCTCGGTGCGGTACACCTGCGCGTTCAGGTCCATCGTCGCCTGCAGGTCGGCCCGGATCGCGGCGATCCGCTCCTGGCCGGTCGAGCTGCGCAGGCCCTCGACGAGCTCGACGACGTACGCCTCGGGATTCGCCGGCAGTTCCTCGAAGGACGCCGTGGCGGCGTACTCCGCGGCGGCGATCCCGGCCCGGCGGCCGAACACGTTGATGTCGAGCAGCGAGTTGGTGCCCAGCCGGTTCGCGCCGTGCACGGAGACGCAGGCGACCTCGCCGGCGGCGTACAGGCCCGGGATCACGTCCTCGTTGTTGGCCAGCGCCTCGCCCTTGATGTTGGTCGGGATGCCGCCCATCGCGTAGTGCGCGGTCGGGAACACCGGGATCTGCTCGGTGTACGGCTCCACGCCCAGGTAGGTCCGGGCGAACTCGGTGATGTCCGGAAGCTTCGCGTCGATGTGCGCCGGCTCCAGGTGGGTCAGGTCGAGCATCACGTACGCGCCGTCCGGACCGCAGCCGCGGCCCTCACGGACCTCGTTCGCCATCGCCCGGGCGACCATGTCCCGCGGCGCCAGGTCCTTCACGGTCGGCGCGTACCGCTCCATGAAACGCTCGTTGTCCTTGTTCCGCAGGATGCCGCCCTCACCGCGGGCCGCCTCCGACAGCAGTACGCCGAGACCCGCCAGGCCGGTCGGGTGGAACTGGAAGAACTCCATGTCCTCCAGCGGCAGGCCCTTGCGCCACACGATGCCCATCCCGTCGCCGGTCAGGGTGTGCGCGTTGGACGTCGTACGGAAGACCTTCCCGAAACCGCCGGACGCGAAGATCACCGACTTCGCGGAGAACACGTGCAGCTCGCCGGTGGCCAGCTCGTACGCGACCACGCCGCTCGCCTTGCCGTCGGTCATCAGCAGGTCGAGAACGTAGTACTCGTTGAAGAACTCGACGTTCTGCTTGATGCACTGCTGGTACAGCGTCTGCAGGATCATGTGACCGGTACGGTCGGCCGCGAAGCAGGACCGGCGTACGACGGCCTCACCGTGGTTGCGGGTGTGGCCGCCGAAGAACCGCTGGTCGATCTTGCCCTCGGCGGTCCGGTTGAAGGGGAGGCCCATCTTCTCCAGGTCGAGTACCGCGTCGACGGCCTCGCGGCACATCACCTCGGCCGCGTCCTGGTCGACCAGGAAGTCGCCGCCCTTGACCGTGTCGAAGGTGTGCCACTCCCAGTTGTCCTCCTCGACGTTCGCCAGCGCGGCGCACATACCGCCCTGGGCGGCGCCGGTGTGCGAACGGGTCGGGTAGAGCTTGGTGAGTACGGCGGTACGGGTCCGCTTGCTCGACTCGAGGGCCGCGCGCATCCCCGCGCCGCCCGCGCCGACGATGATGACGTCGTACTGGTGCTGTTGCATGACTTCCTTATTTACAGACCGACAACGTGGAGTTGGGGTCGAGGCAGGGGTCGAACGTGAAGATGACCAGGGTGCCGAGAACGACGATGACGATTGCCGCCGTGATCAGCAGGGCCTTGAGCCAGAACCGGGTCTGGTCCTTCTCGGCGTAGTCGTTGACGATCGTGCGCAGCCCGTTGGTGCCGTGCAGCATCGCCAGCCACAGCATCAGCAGGTCCCAGACCTGCCACAGCGGGTTGGCCCACTTGCCGGCCACGAAGCCGAAGTCCAGCGCGGTGATCCCGCCGCCGAGCATCAGGTTCACGAACAGGTGCCCGAGCACCAGGATGACGAGGGCGAGCCCGGACAGCCGCATGAACAGCCAGCTGTACAGCTCGAAGTTGGTCTGCCCGGAACGGTTCCGGCCGCCGCCCTTCAGCTTACGGGCGCTGGAGCTGGACCGCGGCGCGGCAATGTCGCTCATCTCAGCCTCCGAAGACATGTGAGAGGTGACGGATGACGAACGGCACGAACAGCACCACCCAGAGCACGCCGACGCCGATCATCAGCTGCCGCTGGTAGCGCGGGCCCTTGGCCCAGAAGTCCACCAGGATCAGCCGCACGCCGTTGAACGCGTGGAACAGGATCGCCGCCACCAGACCGACCTCGAGCAGGCCGACGATCGGGTTCTTGTAGGTGCCGATGACCTCGTTGTAGGCCTCCGGCGAGACCCGGACCAGTGCGGTGTCCAGTACGTGCACCAGCAGGAAGAAGAAGATCCCGACACCGGTGATCCGGTGCGCGACCCATGACCACATGCCCTCCCGGCCGCGGTAGAGCGTGCCGGCTGGTTTGCTGGGCAAACCGTCCTCCGATCGAACGTCTCTCGGCCCGGAGAAAACCAAGCCGGTTCGATGCTAGTCCCGCGATCAGCCCCGAAATGTCCTGACAGGTGTGAGATCGGTCGCGTAGTGGCCCAGCGGGCAGGCCCCGCACTGGCCCTCGACGGTGAGCCTCCGATGCACTTGACTTCAACTGCGCTTGAACGCTTTGGCTGACGGCACATCAGAATCGAAGGGGAGAACTACAGTGAGTTTCTGGATCTGTGCGACCTGTGCGGTGGAGCACGCGGAGCAGGTCGAGGTGTGCGCGATCTGCGCCGACGAGCGGCAGTGGGTGCCCGCCGACGGGCAGCACTGGACCACGCTCGAGGAGCTGGCCGCGGCCGGCACCGAGGTCACGGTCGACGAGGTCGAGCCGGGTCTGTACGGCGTCCGCTCGAAGCCGCCGGTGGGGATCGGGCAGCAGTCGATGCTGGTGACGACGTCCGAGGGGAACCTGCTCTGGGACCCGATCGGGTACCTGGACGACGACGCCGTACGCCGGATCCGGGAACTCGGCGACGTGGTCGCGATCGTCGCCAGCCACCCGCACATGTACGGCGTCCAGGTCGAGTGGAGCCACCGCCTGGGCGACGTACCGGTGTACGTCTCGGAGGCCGACAAAGAGTGGGTCGCGCGGCCGGACGGGGTGATCAAGACCTGGTCCGGGCAGCTCACGCCGCTACCCGGAGTGACCGTCATCCAGCCCGGCGGGCACTTCCCCGGCAGCGCGGTCGTGCACTGGGCGAACGGTGCCGAGGGCAAGGGAGTGATCCTGTCCGGCGACACCATCTTCGCCAACCCCGACCGCACCTCGGTCAGCTTCATGCGCAGCTACCCGAACCGCATCCCGCTCTCCGGCGCGGTCGTCGACCGGGTTGCCCGCTCCCTCGACCCCTTCGAGTACGACCGCCTCTACAACAACTTCGGCTCAGTCATCCCGGTTGACGCCAAGGCCGTCGTACGCCGCTCCGCCGACCGCCACGCGGCGTGGGTCCGAGGCGACTACGACCACCTGACCTGATGCGTACCGACCAACGGGTAGTACTCGGCCCGCCGGCCGGTGGTCACGCTCGGAGCGAACCACCGGACGACGCGGAGGCCAACCACTACCCGTTGGTCGGTACGGTCAGCTCCGACCGACCGCGAGCCCATCGATCTGCACGAGCTTGCCGCTGGACGCGCTGACGAGCTTGAGCGTGCCGCTGAAGAGCGTGCTCTGGACCGGAAGGCCGAGCAGCACCTGCTTGTGGGTCGTCGGGTAGGCGAGGTTCACCGTGGTCAGGTACCTGTTCCCCGCGTACACCGCGACCGACCCACACGTCGGGCATCGCGTTGCCACCAGGAAGAACCGCTTCCCCTGCACGGTCCGAGTGAGCGCCTTCCCGTACGCCGTTGTCTGCGTCGTCGTCCCGTAGTAGAACGTCGACCCGGTCGCCCGCGTCCACCCGGTCGTTGCCAGTGACATCGACCGGTCGTCGAGAGGCCGCGAGAAGCACCGCTGCGTACTCCACTGGCCGATGTTCCCGAGCTTGTCCTTGGCCCGCACCGAAACGCAGTACTCGTACCCGGCCGCGACGGCGAGATTCATCGACGTCGCGGTCGTGTTCGTCCACGGCTGCACGGGGTCGCCGTACGGACCGGCGGACGTGGCCCGGCGGTACTGCACGTCGTACGACGCGATCCCGTTGGGATCCGTAGCCGACACCGTCAAGGTCGCCGTCGCGGCCACCGAAGACTGGTACGCCGGCGTCACCATCCGCGCCACCGGTCCATCCGCGTCGACGGTGATGTTGCGCCACCCCGCAGCGCCCGATCCGTCCGGTGTGGACGCGCGGACGATGACCTGGTAGTTCCCGGACCGCAGTTCGGTCCCCGTGAACGGCGAGGTACAGGGTTCCTCCGGCTCGAACGATCCCTCCACCTTGCAATAGAACCTGGTGCCGGCCGCGAAGGCAGAACTGTCGAACGGAACCGAGATGTTCGGTCCCATCACCGCCGGTGTGGGCTTGATGGTTACCCCGGGATGCTGCCAGGTGAGGTCGGTTCGGTTCGTATTCGTCTCCCTGGCCAGCCCGTTGTACATGTACAGGTCACCGCCGTCCATGCCGAGCTCGTAGACGCGGCCGCCGGCGGTCAGCGCCAGGATCCGGGCGCCGGCCCAGGCGATCGCACGCACCTCCGAGTCGAGCGACGGGCTCCTTCGCTCCGTCATCCCGGCCAGTCGCACCGTCGAGCCGTCCCCGAAGGCAACGTACCGGCCGTCGGCCGAGGCTCGAACCGGCCGGCCGTCCGCCACCTCGGCGTCTCCCGGCAGCGTGCTGATCCGGGTGCCGCCGGCCGTTGCCGCGATTGTCGCGAGCCGGCTCGGCGTGAGGCGGTGATCCGACACCACCAAGGTGCGTGCGTCCGGCATCCAGCTCGGGCTGGACACCTGGCAGGCGACCTTCGTCGGCGTACCACCGGTGGCCGCGATCAGATACACGCACGGGGTGGTGTTCTCAGGCGCCTGGAACGCGATGCGGGTGCCGTCGGGCGACCAGGACAGGTGGGTGATCGGGGCCGTGGAACTCCAGAGCTTCACCGGTACGCCGAGAACGCCAGGCGTAACCGTCTGCGTCCACAGGGCACGCTCCGTGGTGCCGCTCACGTAGGCGAGCGACCGCCCGTCCGGAGAGCTGGTGACGGCCTCCTTCGGCCTGACCGAGTTCGGATCTGCCGGGAACGGTACGACGTTGCCGAACTCGTCCGCGGCGACCAGGTCCCGGCTGTCCGGCTCGCCCTGCGTGATCACGACCTGCTCGATCGCCCGCGGGACGGGCAGGCGCGTGCTGACCGGTCCCTCGCCGACCTCGTTCACGAGCGAGACGGCGTACTCGGTCCCGGGTTCGGTGCTGGACCGGACCACGACGAAGTCGTCCGTCGACGCCTTCACGGGGAACCACTCCACGGTCTCCACGCCGTTCAGGTACTTGTGCAGGTTGTACCCGAGAACCGCCGTACCACCTGCGGTCTGGAGCGATCGCCAGCTCACCGTGTGACCGTTGTACGTCGATCGCACAGCCACGTTCTGCGCAGCGGCCACGTCGACGCCGTAGCCGGTCAGGGTGACGATGTGACGCCCGGAAGCCGTGGTGTCCTGGATCGTCAGCGTCGTCGATTTCGGACCGGGCGTCTGGGGCATGAACCGCACGCTCACCGTGCACGAGGCCGCCGGCGCCAACGTCGATGGGCAGTCGTGCGGAGCCGCCGGGTCCTGCCGCCATTCGATCAGTTCGTTGGCAACTGTGATACCGGTGATCTGGACCGGGTCGGTTCCGGTGTTCTTCACGGTGAACGGGGCGGACGAGGCCACGTTGTACCGGACCTTGCCGTAGTCGTACTTCTCCGGCGTGACCGAGAGGGCCTGGTACCCGAACGTGCTGTGGTATCGCAGTTCGACGGTGTTGATTCCGGCCGTCCCCGCACAGCCGGTCACCCGTAGGCTCGCCGAAAGGGTGTCGAGCTCGAGGGCGGCCGTGTACGCGACGGCCCTGACGGACAGGTATCCGTTGGCGGTGCAGCTGTGGTCGCCTTGCGTGAGTTCGAGCTCCGACGGCGTCAACGAGTAGTTGCCAGGCCCGGTGATGAACGCCGGGAGCCGGACTTTCACAGTGCCCGCGGCCAGGGTGCGAGACCCGCCGGCCGGGGCGGACGCCGTGACGGCGTCGGCGGTCTCGTCGTCGAGCCAGGTGGTGCCGGGTTCAGCGTCCAGCGAGAGTACGTCGACGTCGCCGACTGCGGGCGTCTCGGTGGAGCGGGTGGCCGTGACCGCGGAACTGGTAGCGGCCTCGTCGTCCGTGGTCGCGACCACTCGGTAGGAGGCCGTCTCGCCGATCCCCAGGTAGTCGTCGACCCAGCTGACGGTCGAGGCCCCCAGAGGGCCGCTGACCTGAGCCCAGTCGGCGCCGGCCTGCTGCCGCTCGACGCGGTAACTGGATGCGCCGACGGAGTTCCAGGTGACGCCGATGCCTTGGCGAGTCGGGAAGACCTGAGCGGTCGGGGTTGTGGTCGCTTCGTCGCCGAAGGCGGTGTGGGCGATGAAGGGGAGGGTGATGGCTGCCAGGGCGGCGGCCAAGGCCGGCTTGAGGGCGCGGTGCATCGAATCTCCAGGGCGAGGGGACTCCGGCGCACCCCGAGCGGCACCGGCGAAAGGGAAAGAACTACAGCCTTACCGGACCTGACCGCAACTCCCTTGCCACTTTCTGCAATCTGGATCAGCAGGCTGTTGCGGTGCGCTCACGCAGCGAGGCGGGACTGGGTGAGGCGGGTGTGGAGGGCGAGCATGCGGTTGACGCAGGTTTGCCAGTTGTAGAGCTCGGCGCGGTGGCGGGCGGCGGGACGGCGGTTGGTGAGGTCGGCCAGGGCGAGGGTGGCGTCGGCGAGGGCCGCGGGGTTGGCGGGGGCCCAGCGGCCGCAGGTTTCGTCGACGAGTTCGCGGGCGCCGCCGGTGTTCGCGGTGACCACCGGGGTGCCGGCGGCGAGGGCTTCGAGGACGGCCAGGCCGAAGGTTTCGCCGGGGCAGACGGACAGGGCGATGTCGGCCTCGGCGAGGTGTTTGGCGAGGGTACGGCGGCCGTCGACGTACCCGTGGAACGTGACGGGCGCGTCCCCGGCGATCTCGATCAGCTCGTCAAGGTGCGGGCCGGTGCCGTAGACGTCCATCCGCACGTTGACGCCGCGGCGGTGCAGTTCGGCGGCGGTGGCGACCGCGAGATGCGGGCTCTTCTCGCGGGAGAGCCGGCCGGCGTGCACCAGTTTGAGTACGCCGTCATCGGCCGGTGCACCCAGCGACGGGTGGAACGTGTCGAGGTCGACCCCGAGCGGGATCCGGACGAGTGGCGTCGTCACCTCGTCGAACTCGGCCGCCGCGTAGCGCGACGTCACCACGACAGCGTCGTACGTGCGACTGAGCAGCTTGTACAGCGCGGACACGGTCGCGACCACGCCGAGCTGGCTGTACTTCACTCCGTCGGCGCCCCACCGCACCTGACGCTCGCCGAGCATCCGGCCGGGGCGCAGTACGTCGTTGCCGCCGAGCTGACCCGGGCGGGCCGCGCCGAGCGCCAGCATCGCGTCCAGCCGCTCGTGGCTGAACAACACGGTGCCGATGTCGTTCTTGCGGGCCCAGCGTGCCACCGGGAGCAGCGTCGACTTGTCGGAGATCTCCACGGTGGTCGGTCGGAACCTCTTCAGTACGTCGATCACGGTCCACGGCGTCGTGATGAGTCGGTAGCCGCCGCTCACCTTGGGCGCCTTCACCCGGACGATCGTGCCCAGCTCGGTCTCGACGACGGAGTCCTTCTCGCCCGGCGTGATCACGATCCGCTCGGCGCCGGCCTCGACGTACCCCCGGCCGATGTGTTCGATCGCGGTCCGCATCCCACCGGACGTCGGCCCGACGAAGTTGGCCAGCTGAGCGATGCGCAGTGAGCTCATCGGCGTCCTCGCTTCGCTCCGGGCGCCGATGAGGCGCGAACCCGACTGTGCTTTCTGATGAGCTCGCTGCGCTCGCTCATGCCACCCGCCGTACGGCCGCGGCCTCTTGGAGTACTTCGGCGTAGTGGCGGTCGACGAGGTCGTCGACGACGGCGGCCCAGGTGCGGGACTGCACGCGGTGCCGGCCGCTCACGGCCATCCGCCCGCGGGCCGTCGGGTGGTCCAGCAGGGTCTTCACCGCATCCCGCAGCGACCCGGGTCGGCCGGGCTCGAACAGCAGGCCGTTCTCGCCCGGGTGGATCAGGTCGAGCGGGCCGCCCGCGGCCGGGCCGACGGTGGCGACGCCGGAGGCCTGCGCCTCCTGGATCGTCTGGCAGAACGTCTCGTGCTCGCCGGTGTGCACGAACACGTCCAGCCCGGCGAAGATCGACGCCAGGTCGGGACCCCGGCGCATCCCGAGGAAGGTTGCCGTCGGCAACGCGTGCTCCAGGGCGGCGCGGTCCGGGCCGTCGCCGACGATCACGATCCGGCAGTCCAGGTCGGTCAGTTCCGCGAGCCGGCGTACCTTCTTCTCGGCCGCCAGCCGGCCGACGTACCCGACGATCGGCCGTCCGTCCGGGGAGATCTGCCGGCGCCAGTCCTCGTCGCGGTGCTTGGGATCGAACAGGTCCAGGTTCACGCCGCGGCCCCACAGGTGCACCCGCGGTACGCCGCCTTGCACGAGTGCGTCGACGGAAGCCGACGAGGGCGCGAGCGTCCGGTCGGCGCGCGAATGGGTACGCCGTACCCAGCGCCAGATCCCGCGGTCCGCGGCGGCGTACCAGGGGTACTGGCGGGCGAACCCGGCGATGTCGGTCTGGAAGATCGCGACCGTCGGTACGCCGAGCTTGCGGGCCGCACGCAGCCCGTACGCGCCGATGATGAACGGTGAGGCGAGATGCACGAGGTCGGGCCGGAAGTCGGCCATCGCCCGCTCGATCGACGGATCCGGCAGGCCGACCGGGTACTCCTTGTAGCCCGGCGTACGGAAGCTCCGGGCGCGGAGCACCGGGACGTCGCCGTAGCTGTCGGGGCCCGGTCCGGGGGCGATGATCATCAGTTCGTGCCCGCGGGCACGCAGCCGGTCGGCGACGTGGCGAGCCGTGTTCGCCACGCCATTGATCTGCGGCAGGAAGGTCTCGGCAACCATCACGATTCGCACATCTCGAAGGTTCCTCACCGACCATGAACCCTGGGCGACACTCCCATGACCCGCCGTCGATGCCCTGTCGAACAGGTTGGCGCCGGCCACCCCGGTCGCTGAACCGGGGTGGCCGGCGGTCGGGTTACGGGGTGCTGAACAGGTGGATCATCGACCGGCGGACCAGGTCGTTGCGCATTGCCTGTGTGGTGAGGCCTTCGGTGCCGAATCCGACGTACACGGTGTCTGCGGTCGTGACGCCGGCTCCTTCGAGGAATGCGGTGGTGGTGCGGATCCAGTCGTTCGGGTTCGCCGCCGAACCAGGTGGCGGACCGGCCACGGTCCAACCGCCGAAGTCGGTCTCGAACGACGTCTGCACGGTCGTGCCGGCCGTGACCGTGGTGTCGTCGACGAAGGCACCGAGGCCCTGGGTACCCCAGTCACTGACGTAGCTGATGGAGAGCTCGACCTGCTTCCCGGCGTACGGCGCCAGGTCGACGCTCCAGTCCTGCCAGCCAGCACTGGAACCGGTTGCCGCGTACCAGTTTCCGGTGGTGCCGCCCGGTGAGCAGCCCGTGCCCTGGTAGTGCCCGAGCTGTGGATGCAGAGTCACCCAACCAGCCGGGCAGCTCTCGCCGGTGTCCTGCGACGTGTGGCCGTTCCTGTCCGGCAGCGTCGTCCAGTCGTCCTGTCCGACGGTGTGGGCCTCGACGAAGACGTAGTCCCAGTCCGCCTCGGTGTCGTAGGAGATCTTGAACCCCAGCGACGGCCCGGAAGCGGCCGTCACGCTGGTCAGATCCACCGTGCGGGTCAGCCGTTTGTAGCTGATGTCGCCTCGCTGGCTGTACACGTACTGCGAACCCGTGACCGGCTCGAAGGGCGCAGAGCCGGGCCGATCCCACTTCAGTGGCGCCGAGCTGGCGAACTGTGGGAACTGTGCCGCCGGCAACACACTCGACGTCAGCACGAACGCCGCTGTGTGGTCCTGGTTGTTCGCCGAGTCGCCGCCGTTGAGGGTTCCGGCGTACCCGTTGAAGGCGCCGGACACTCCGCGGATGGGGAACGGGTCCCCGTTGGCGTCGCTACCGCTGTTGTCGACGTAGCTGTAGGCACCGAGCCAGTACTGCTCGAAGTCGTTCAGCAGTTGGATACACGGATACAGCGTTGGCGTGGTGCACTCGCCCTGCTGCTCCTCGAACGGGTTGTACCAGTACGAGCCGTCCTGACCGCTCGCGTAGCTGGCGTACTTTCCGGTGTGGAGGAGCTTTCCGCCCTCGTTGAGGTAGTCGCGGACGGACAGCTCGAGATCGAGTGCCAGTTCGGCCGCCGTACCCCCGACCTGGCCGACCTCGCGCGGGATGATGTCGTCGCCGGTCTCCCACACGACGGCCTTGTAGTGCGAGAGAACGCCGAGGTGGTGCGGCGCGGTCCGGCTGTTCGCGTCCACGTCGTACACGTCCGAGGTGTACCCGGCCGCGGTGAGCGCGGCGGCGTACTTGTCGGCGTACTTCGCGCTGGTGACACCCTGGACCGGGCTGAGGCCGGTGACATCCTCAGCGGCCAGGATGAGGACCTGCCCGCCGATGTCGGTGGCGACCTTGTAGGTGAAGTGCTCACTGCTGACCGCTCCGGTCCCCACCTTGCTGCCGGTGAACCACACCTCGACCGAGTCACCAGGCATGGTACGGCGGACAGTCCCGCGGAACTCGGCGTAGTAGTGATCGTCGCTGTTGCCGTACCGCTCGCCGCCCTGCCACTCCGACACCTTGTCGTCGATGGTGTCGCCGCCGTTGATCCGGTAGTTGATCCGCAGGTTCCTCAACGCCCGCTTGGCCGTGACCGCGACCGGCTGGGTGGTTCCGTACGAGACCGTGAACGGGTCGGCGACCAGGTCGGCGGCCTTCTGGCCGACCACGGAGACCGGGTCGTCGGGGTCCTGGGCGGACTTCGCGACCGACAGCGCGAACGGGATGTTCTTGGCGAACTCGGCCTGGATCAGGCCCTCGTCGTCGGGGAACGTGAAGACGCTGACGCAGTCCGTGGGCAGCCATTCGTCGTTGGGGTCGACGGCCGACGCGGTCTGGCAGGTCGACATCTCCGGCGTGACCGCGAGCGTGCCGTACCTGTTGGTCGCGTGCCCGTCGGTCTCGCCGTTGGTGGTGTAGAGCTCGGCGGAGATGTCCGGGTCGTAGCCGGGGACGGCCGGGTTCGCGTCGTCACCGGTCATCGCCGCGGAGATGATGTCGTCGGGCGACGGCGTGCTGACCTGCCAGCCGACGCCGTACAGCAGGAGCTGCGCGGCCGAGTGGTAGTTGATCAGCTCGGTGAAGCGGACCCGGGTCGAACAGTCCGTCGAGGGCCTTGGTCTCCGGCTCGGAGTTCGGGCCGGTGCCGCGGTAGGTGTCACTGATCGGATCGGGTGACGAGCCCTCGTTGTCGTAACCCCACTTGGTCGCGAGGTTGCGATTCAGGTCGACACCGTCGCCGGGGGCGGTGACCCCGTCGCCGTTGTTGTCGCGCAGGTTCTTCCGCCACAGCCGGTCCCCGGTGAACGTGTAGTCGTAGCCGTCGGGGTTGGCCACCGGCATGAACCACAGCTCGGTGGTGTTGACCAGCTTGGTGATGTCGGCGTCGGTGCCGTAGTTGTCGAGGACGTGGTGCAGCAGCCGGCGGACCATCTCGGGGGTGATCCACTCGCGCGCGTGCTGGGCGCCCATGTACAGCACCGACCGGCGCGCGCCGTCCGTCAACGAGCGGGCGTCCTTGGTCACCTTGACGGCGAGCATCGGCTTGCCCTGCACCGTCGTACCGATCCTGACCAGCTTGGTCAGCGCCGGGTTGGCGGCCGCTGTCGTGCTCAGCTCCTCGGCGAGGCCACCCGCCCCGCTGTACGGGCGGAACACCGTGCCGGCCGCGGCGAGCCGGGCGGCCTCGTCGGAGGCGTCGCGGCCCTTGACCTTCTTGACCTTCAGGTCGACGCCGTCGGAGCGGAGCTTGTCGGCCTGCCGGTCGGTGATGACGACTTCGACCTTGGCCTTGCCGTCGGCCGTCCGGCCGGTGGTCAGGCCTTCGCGATCCACGCCGATGTCCGCCAGCTTCTGCAGCTGTTGCGGATCCAGTTCGCCGACGTAGACCTCCAGGCCGTCACCCCCTGGCCCGGATGCCGCGGTCGCTGCCGGCCCGGCGGCCAAAGCCCCCGCTACGACGGCTAGTACTGCGATGAGAACAGGAGATCTACGCATGTCGCCCCTCCCCGGTCGACGGTGCATACTCTGTCGCAGCCTCCTGTGACCCAGGTCACAAGTCAACAGCCAACGGCTTGCGATCATCTGGCGTGCTCGATCTCACCCGGGCTGTGCATACCAGTGGGAGTGTGGTTCGACCTACCGTGGGGGGATGAGTCATCGGAGCGAGTCGGGGTTCGAGGTCGCGCCGGTGTACGGGCCGCTGGAAGGGTTCGACGCCGGGGCGAAGCTGGGGGAGCCGGGGCAGTTCCCGTACACCCGGGGCGTGTACCCGACGATGTACACCCAGCGGCCGTGGACGATGCGGCAGTACGCCGGGTTCGGCACGGCGGCCGAGTCGAACCAGCGGTACCACCAGCTGATCGACCACGGGACCATGGGCCTGTCGGTCGCGTTCGACCTGCCGACCCAGATGGGGTACGACTCCGACGCGCCGATCGCGCACGGCGAGGTCGGCAAGGTCGGGGTGGCGATCGACTCGATCGACGACATGCGGGTGCTGTTCGACCAGATCCCGCTGGACCAGGTGTCCACCTCGATGACGATCAACGCACCCGGATCGGTGCTGCTCCTGCTCTACCAGTTGGTGGCCGAGGAGCAGGGGGTCTCCGCCGACAAGCTCACCGGCACGATCCAGAACGACGTACTGAAGGAATACATCGCCCGCGGCACCTACATCTACCCGCCGAAGGAGTCGCTGCGGCTGATCAGCGACATCTTCGCGTACTGCCAGACCGAGTTGCCGCGGTGGAACACGATCTCGATCTCCGGCTACCACATGGCCGAGGCCGGGGCGACGCCCGCGCAGGAGATCGCGTTCACCTTGGCGAACGGCATCGAGTACGTCCGGACCGCGGTCGCGTCCGGGCTGGACGTGGACGAGTTCGCGCCGCGGCTGTCGTTCTTCTTCGTCGCCCGTACGACGCTGCTCGAGGAGGTCGCGAAGTTCCGCGCGGCACGGCGGATCTGGGCGCGGGTGATGCGGGATTCGTTCGGCGCTCGCAACCCGAAGTCGCTGATGTTGCGCTTCCATACTCAGACCGCCGGCGTGCAGCTGACCGCGCAGCAGCCCGAGGTGAACCTGGTGCGGGTCGCGATCCAGGGTCTGGCCGCCGTACTCGGTGGAACCCAGTCCCTGCACACCAACTCGTACGACGAAGCGATCGCGCTCCCGACCGAGAAAGCAGCCCGTCTCGCGCTGCGCACGCAGCAGGTTCTCGCGTACGAGACCGACGTCACCGCGACGGTCGACCCGTTCGCCGGCTCGTACGTCGTCGAGTCGCTCACCGACGAGGTCGAGGCCGCGGCGCTCGAGCTCATGGACCGGGTCGAGGAGTACGGCGGTGCCGTCGCCGCGATCGAGAAGGGGTACCAGAAACAGGAGATCGAGCGCTCGGCGTACCAGATCGCCCAGGAGATCGACTCGGCCGAGCGGGTCGTCGTCGGCATGAACAAGTTCAGGATCGCCGAAGAGGATCCGTACGAACCGCTCCGCGTCGACCCCACCATCGAGGCCCAGCAGGTGGCCCGCCTCGCTACCCTCCGCGCCACCCGCGACCAGACCGCGGTCGACGAGGCCCTGGCCGCCCTCAAAAAAGCTGCCGAAGGCAACGACAACTGCCTCTACCCGATGAAAGGCGCCCTCAAAGCCCGAGCCACCGTAGGCGAAGTCTGCAACACCCTCCGAGACGTCTGGGGCGTCTACATCCCCGCCGACACCTTCTAGGGGACACCACTCCGCGGCGGCTGTCTGTCGGCCGCCTCCGGCGGCGTGCGCGTGAGGTGCTGTCGGGCGGGTGTGCCGGCGCCGAGTGCTGTGGGGCAGGGCACGCGGAGCAGGCCGGGTGACACCTTCTGATCAGACGGCCAGCAAGTCCAGATGAGTTCCAGCCTCGGCTGCCAGCGCCGTGAGGTCGACCGGATCGGAGGTAAGGATCGTATCGCCGTCGCACGCCAGCAGGACGACGGACGCGTCGATGACGTCGCGTCCCCCTGTGAGCCTCAGCAATGCCCCGGCCCGCCGCCCGAGCTCGTCGTCCAACGGCGCGACATCGACGGCGTCGAGTAGCCGGGCGATCGGTACCTGACGACCGGCGCCTTCGCACCAAACCTGCCCGACAACTCCGCCATGAGTGACCGGTGTCCTCCCGGCCAGCCGTTCTGCCTTCATGAGCGCGATCATCCGACGGTCGCCGCGCTCGGCTGCCACGAAGGCGCCCGCATCCAAGACCAGAGTCATGCGGCGCCGTGGGAACGCTTGCCGCGGACAACAATTGCATCGGCCCGGGCAGAGCGCACGGCCTCCGCCATCTCCTCGTCGGCAATGACGCCGTGCTCGGCTTCGTAGGCCGCCAGGAATCGATCCATCGCCTGGAGCCTACCGCGCTCCGCTATCCATTGCGGCGACCTCAGCTTGGCTGGGCGGCTGCGGTGGATGCAACCGCAGGTCTCCGTCCCTGTGGATAAATCAGTCGAGGGCGGTGGTGGTGAGGAGAGTGGTGCCCACGGCGATCCTCGTTCCATACCTGGTCGTCAGCGGGCGTCGGTGGTGCGCATTCGCCAGGACATCTCTCTGCTGGGCATGATGCGCACCCGCCGAAGGCGGTAAAGGACAGCCGCCGCGAAGCGGTGCCCTCTTTCCGTGTCACCAGGTGTCATGGCGCCGGAACGGTCAGGTGGCATCACGTGCTGCGCGGACGCCGAAGGCGGCAGAAGGCTGTCGCTGCGGAGCGGTGTCCGGTTTAGTCGAGGAGGGCGGTGGTGGTTAGGAGGGTGGTGCCTACGGTGATGGCTTCTTCGGAGGGGTCGAACCCGGGGGTGTGGAGGTCGGCGGCGGTTTCTTGGGTGGGTGGGCGGACGCCTAGGCGGGCCATGGCGCCGGGGATGTCTTCGAGGTACCAGGCGAAGTCTTCGCCGCCGAGGCTCTGGTCGGTTTGGGCGACGGCGCTGGAGCCGAGGGTCTGTTGTACGGCGTTCTGCAGGATGCCGATCGCGGTCGGGTCGTTCACGACGGGTGGCACGCCGTGCGTGACCTCCGTGTCGACCGACACGCCGTACGGGCGGACGATCTGCGCGGCCAGCGACGGGATGAGCTCCTCCGCGAGGCGCCATGCGTTGGCGTCGAGGCAGCGGAGGGTGCCTTCGGCCTCGCCGCGGGACGGGATCGCGTTGGCCGCCGAGCCGGCGGTGATACGGCCCCAGACGAGGGACATGCCCGCGCGGGGGTCGACCCGGCGGGAGAGAGCGGCCGGGAGCTCGGAGACCAGCGTTGCGAGCGCGTACACGAGATCGGCGGTCAGGTGGGGCCGCGAGGTGTGACCACCCGGACCGGTCAGCCGCGCCAGGATCCGGTCGGCGGCCGCCGTCAGCGCGCCCACCCGCAGTCCGACCTGCCCGACCTGCAGTCGCGGATCGCAGTGCACACCATAAATACGCCGTACGCCGTCCAGCCCGCCCGCTGCGATCACCCCGAGCGCACCGCCGGGCATGACCTCCTCGGCCGGTTGGAAGATCACCCGCACCCGCCGGTCCAGGTGTCCGTCGCGCGCCATGCCGGCCAGTACCAGCGCCGCGCCGAGGAGCGCGGACGTGTGTACGTCGTGGCCGCAAGCGTGAGCCACCCCGTCGAGGGTCGACCGCCACGGCGCCTCCACGCCGTCCGGCACCGGCAGCGCGTCGATGTCGGCGCGCAGCGCGACGCACGTGTCGCCGGACCCGATGTCGCAGATCAGCCCGGTCCCGGTCGGCAGCACCCGCGGCGACAGCCCGGCCTCGACGAGCCGCTTCTCGAGCAGCTCGGTCGTCCGCACCTCGTGCCACCCGAGCTCCGGGTGCGCGTGCAACTCGCGCCGTACGTCGACCATGTCCTCACGGACGGCCTCGACCCGCGCCAGCACGTCCGCGACCAGTAACTGATGACTCACCCGGAGATTGTGACACCAGCGGTACGCCGGGCCACTTCGAGGTCCCGCCGCGTTCACCGGCCGTGGTCGCCACGCTCGGTGAGCGCGGCCACGGAGCGTGCACGCTGTGACGTGGGAAGCGCGGGCGGTGACCGCACCGGAGAAGTTGTCGAAATGTGACGCGGATGCCGGTCACTTTCCGGTATCGAGGCCTGCTTGACGTTCAAAGAAACACTGACCGCGCCCTATAGTCTGCGGATGCGGCACGTGGGGGAAGGCGTGCGGCGTGTCAACGTATCTGGTCGAAGAAGGAGACTTCCGGTGAAGAAGTACGTGCGGGGAACGGCGATCGTGGGCGTGCTGACGCTCGCCGTCGCCGCGTGTGGCAGCAAGCCGACCGATAGCGACGCAGGCGGCGGCGCCAACAAGGACTTCAAGGCCTGCATGGTCTCCGACTCCGGGGGCTTCGACGACAAGTCGTTCAACCAGACCTCGTACAAGGGTCTGCAGGACGCGGTGAAGGACAAGGGCCTGACCGAGGTCAAGGCGGAGTCGAAGTCGGACAACGACTACCCGACCAACATGACCGCGATGGTGAACGCCAAGTGCAACGTGATCGTTGCCGTCGGCTTCAAGCTCGAGGACGCCACCGAGAAGGCGGCCGCGGCGAACACCGGCATCAAGTTCGCGATCGTCGACTCGGCCCCGGCCAAGCCGATCGACAACCTGAAGCCGCTGCTGTTCAACACGGCGCAGTCCAGCTTCCAGGCCGGCTACCTGGCCGCGGCGATGTCGAAGTCCGGCAAGGTCGGCACCTTCGGCGGTCTGAAGATCCCGACCGTCACGATCTTCATGGACGGCTTCGCCGAGGGCGTGCGCTACTTCAACGAGAAGAAGGGCAAGAACGTCCAGGTCCTGGGCTGGGACGACGCCAAGCAGGCGGGGCTGTTCACCGGTGACTTCGAGGACAAGGCCAAGGGCCAGAACAACGCGCAGAACCTGATCACCCAGGGCGCCGACGTGATCTTCCCGGTGGCCGGCCCGTCGGGTCTGGGCGGCCTGCAGGCGGCCAAGGCCAGCAACGGCAAGGTGAACGCGATCTGGGTCGACACCGACGGCTGCGTGAGCGCGGCGGAGTACTGCTCGGTGCTGCTCAGCAGCGTCCAGAAGGGCATGGACGTGGCCGTGAAGGACGCGGTCGTGTCGGTCGTCGACAACAAGTTCGACAACAGCCAGTTCACCGGAACGCTGGAGAACGGCGGTACGTCGCTGGCTCCGTTCCACGAGTTCGACAGCAAGGTCCCGGCGGACGTGAAGTCCGAGCTGGACCAGATCAAGGCCGACATCATCAGCGGCAAGATCACCGTGCAGTCGAAGGTTCAGCCGAAGGCATCCTGAACCACTGCTCACTTGCGTAGTACGGTGCGAGCCAGGAAGGCAGACCTACAGGTCGTCGCCTTCCTGGCTCGCCGTCTGAAGGGGAGGCTGCCCGCATGCACCTCGAGCTGTCCGGCCTGACCAAGAGTTTCGGCTCGCTGGTCGCCAACGACCACATCGACCTGGTCATCGAGCCGGGGGAGATCCACTGCCTGCTCGGTGAGAACGGGGCCGGCAAGAGCACCTTGATGAACATGCTCTACGGGTTGCTGCAGCCCGACTCGGGCGAGATCGTGATCGACGGCGAGAAGGTGCAGATCACCTCGCCGAGCGACGCGATCAAGCACGGTATCGGCATGGTCCACCAGCACTTCATGCTGGTCCCGGTGTTCACGGTCGCCGAGAACATCATGCTCGGCCGGGAGAACGTCCGGGCCGGCGGCGTACTGGACCGGAAGAAGGCCGACGCCCTGGTCCTCGAGCTGTCCGACCGGTACGGGTTCGAGGTCGACCCCGAGGCGCTGGTGGAGGACATCCCGGTCGGGGTCCAGCAGCGGGTGGAGATCATCAAGGCGCTCACCAACGACGCCCGGGTGCTGATCCTGGACGAGCCGACCGCGGTGCTGACGCCGGCCGAGATCGACGAGCTGATCGGCGTCATGCGCCAGCTCAAGGAGAACGGCACCTCGATCGTCTTCATCACCCACAAGCTCAAAGAGGTCAAGGCGATCGCGGACAAGATCACCGTGATCCGCCGCGGCAAGGTGGTCGGGCAGGCCGAGCCGTCCGCGTCCGAGGAGGAGCTCGCCGAGCTGATGGTCGGCCGCGCCGTCGACCTGGTCGTGGACAAGGAGCCGGCCGAGCCGAAGGACGCCGTACTGCGGGTCGAGGGCCTGACCGTGATCGACGAGCGTGGGTTCACCGCCGTCGACGGCGTCGACCTCGAGGTCCGGGCCGGTGAGATCCTCGCGGTGGCCGGTGTCCAGGGCAACGGTCAGACGGAGCTCGCCGAGGCGCTGCTCGGGCTGACGCCGATCGCGGCCGGGACCATCTCGCTGGACGGCCGGGACCTGACCGGCAGGTCGACCCGGCAACGTCTCGACGCCGGCATCGGGTACGTCCCGGAGGACCGTGCGCACGACGGTTTCGTCGGCTCGTTCTCGGTCGCCGAGAACCTGGTCCTGGACCTGTTCCGGGAGGCGCCGTTCGGCAACGGGATGATGCTGCGCACCGACGAGATCGAGAAGAACGCGCAGGCCCGGGTGGAGGAGTTCGACATCCGCACCCAGGGCATCGACCAGACGGTGTCGTCGCTGTCCGGCGGCAACCAGCAGAAGGTCGTGCTGGCCCGCGAGCTGTCCCGCCCGCTGAAGCTGCTGGTCGCCTCGCAGCCGACCCGCGGTGTGGACGTCGGCTCGATCGAGTTCCTGCACAGCCGGATCGTGGAGGAGCGCGACAAGGGTACGGCGGTGCTGATCGTGTCCACCGAGCTGGACGAGATCGCCGCGCTGGCGGACCGGGTCGCGGTGATGTACCGCGGGAAGGTCGTCGGCGTCGTACCGGCGGACACCCCGCGCGACGAACTGGGCCTGATGATGGCCGGCGCCTCGAAGTCGGAGGCGCACGAAGTGGCGATCGAGAACCCGACGACCTTGGGAACCATCTGATGAGCACTGAGACAGAGGCCGCTCCGGTGCCGGCGCCGCCGGCCAAGGAGCCGCAGCGGGGGGCGGGCCTGCCGTCGTGGGCGGTCCAGGGCCTGGTCTCGCTGAGCGCGATCGTGCTGGCCCTGCTGGTCGGGGCGATCCTGATCATCATCGGCGACGACCAGGTGCAGAAGGCGGTCGGGTATTTCGGCGCCGCGCCGATGGACACCCTCTCCGCGGCCCTGACCGCGGTCGGCGAGGCGTACAAGTCGCTCGCCGTCGGCGCCCTGGGCGGCTGGACGCCGATCAGCGAGTCGTTGACCCAGGCAACGCCGTTGATCTGCGGCGGTCTGGCGGTCTCGCTGGCGTTCCGCACCGGGCTGTTCAACATCGGCGCGCAGGGGCAGCTGATCGCCGGCGCGATCCTGGCGTCGTACGTCGGATTCGCGTGGCACCTGCCGCCCGTCCTGCACCTGATCGTGGCGATCGTCGCCGGCCTGATCGGCGGCGCGCTCTGGGGTGGCGTGGTCGGCCTGCTGAAGGCCCGGACCGGCGCGCACGAGGTGATCGTGACGATCATGCTGAACTACGTCGCGATCTACCTGCTCGCCTGGCTGCTCACCACGTCGACGTTCCAGCGGCCAGGGCGGACCGACCCGATCTCCCCGATCGTCGACAGCAACGCGCAGTACCCGAAGTTCGGCGACACCCGGTTGCACGTCGGCTTCCTGGTGGCCCTGGTCGCCGCGGTCTTCGTCTGGTGGCTGCTGAACCGCTCGACGATCGGCTTCGAGCTCCGCGCGGTCGGCGCGAACGCGGACGCCTCCCGGACGGCCGGTATGTCGGTCGGCCGCGCGTACGTGATCGCGATGGTCGTGGCCGGTGCTCTCGCCGGTCTGGCCGGGACCCAGCAGGTACTCGGCACCGACCTGCCGCTGACCGACGGGGTCGCGGCCTCGGTCGGGTTCGACGCGATCACCGTCGCGCTGCTCGGCCGCGGTACGCCGCTCGGCACCGTGCTGGCCGGTCTGCTGTTCGGCGCTCTGAACGCGGGCGGTCTGCAGATGCAGCTGATCACGCAGACGCCGCTGACCCTGACCACTGTGCTGCAGGCCGTGATCGTGCTGTTCGTCGCGGCCCCGGCACTGGTGCGCTCGATCTTCCGCTTCCTGCCGAAGGAACGCGGAGCGGGCGCGGTTCTCGCGAAAGGCTGGAACGGATGACCGAGACAACGCCGGACGCCGTACCGGCAGCGCCCGCGAAACCGCAGGTCATCGAGGCCCCGGCCGACCGCACCCGCCGGCTGCGCGTCGGCGGCGTCATGCTGGTGTTCGCGCTGATCGGCCTCGGGCTGGCGGCCTTCACCAAGAGCGGCAAGGCGACCTTCCAGCTGGTCTCCGGCGACCTCGAGCACAACCTGCTCGGACTGCCCGCCCAGCCGGTCGCCATCGTCCTCGGGATCCTCGGCGTGGGCGCCGCCGTCGCGTACATCCTTCGCCAGGTCCCGCAGCGGTACGCCGGCTGGCTGGCCGCCGTACTGGGGGTCGCGTTCATCGGCGCGTTCCTGTGCTGGGCCTCCGCGGGCAAGACGTTCCCGCTGGCCAACCAGTTCCAGGGCACGCTGAACTTCGCGACGCCGCTGATCCTCGGCGCGCTGGCCGGTGTGCTGTGCGAGCGGGCCGGTGTCATCAACATCGCGATCGAGGGGCAGTTCCTGGTCGGCGCGTTCACCGCCGCGCTGGTGTCGAGCACGACGAACAGCGCCACCGCCGCCCTGATCGCGGCGGCTGCGAGCGGCGTGCTGATGGCCGCGCTGCTGGCGGTGTTCTCGATCAAGTACCTGGTCAACCAGGTCGTCCTCGGTGTCGTCCTGGTGGTGTTCGCGACCGGTATCACCGGCTTCCTCTTCGACCAGTTCATGCAGCCGGAAGCGGAGAAGCTGAACACGCCGAACGTGCTGTCGGCGGTGAAGATCCCGGGCCTGGCCGACATCCCGTTCATCGGGCCGATCCTGTTCAACCAGACGATCCTTGTCTACCTGACCTACCTCGCGGTCGCGGTCGTCACGTTCGTGCTCTTCGAGACCCGCTGGGGCCTGCGGATCCGCGCGGTCGGCGAGCACCCGAAGGCGGCCGACACGGTCGGCATCAAGGTGAAGCGGATCCGGTACTCCGCGGTCCTCGCGGCCGGCGTCCTCGCCGGTCTCGGCGGCGCGTTCTTCACCGTCGGGTACGCCGGTTCGTTCGCCAAGGAGATGACCGCGGGCAACGGGTTCATCGCGCTGGCCGCGCTGATCATGGGCCGCTGGCACCCGATCGGCGCGATGGTCGCGGCCCTGTTCTTCGGTTTCGCGACCCAGCTGCAGTCCCAGCTGCAGATCATCCAGACCCCCATCCCGGGCGAGCTGCTGCTGATGGCGCCGTACCTGGCCACCATCATCGCAGTCGCCGGCCTGGTCGGCCGGGTCAGAGCACCGAAGGCGGACGGTGAGCCCTACGTCACCGAGTGAGGTCGACTGGCCGGCGTTGCGCGCGGTCGCCGTCGACATGATGCACCGCGCGTACGCGCCGTACTCGCACTTCCCGGTGGGAGCGGCGGCGTACGCCGACGACGGGCGGATCGTTGCCGGGTGCAACGTGGAGAACGCGTCGTACGGACTGACGTTGTGCGCCGAGTGCGGGCTGGTGTCGGACCTGCACCGGACCGGAGGCGGACGGCTGGTCGCGTTCACCTGCGTGGATCAGCACGAGCATCTGCTGACGCCGTGCGGAAGGTGCCGGCAACTGCTGCACGAGAACGGCGGCCCGGGGCTGCTGATCGAGACCGCGACCGGGGTCCGGCCGCTGCGCGAACTGCTGCCGGACGCGTTCGGGCCCGAGTTTCTGGAGGAATGATGAGTTTCGACGCGGTGGATGTCATCCGGGCCAAGCGCGACAAGGGCGAGCTGAGCGACGGGCAGATCGACTGGGTGATCGACGCCTACACCAAGGGTGACGTCGCCGACGAGCAGATGTCCGCGCTGGCGATGGCGATCCTGCTGAACGGGATGAACCGGCGCGAGATCGCCCGCTGGACCGCGGCGATGATCGCCTCCGGCGAGCGGATGGACTTCGGCAAGCTGTCCCGGCCGACCGCGGACAAACACTCGACGGGCGGTGTCGGCGACAAGATCACGTTGCCCCTGGCCTCGTTGGTGGCCGCCTGCGGGGTCGCCGTACCGCAGCTGTCCGGCCGCGGGCTCGGACACACCGGCGGCACGCTGGACAAGCTGGAGTCGATCCCGGGCTGGCGGGCGTCGCTGTCGAACGACGAGCTGATGCAGCAGTTGGAGGACGTCGGCGCGGTGATCTGTGCGGCCGGTGACGGTCTGGCGCCGGCGGACAAGAAGCTGTACGCGCTGCGTGATGTGACCGGGACCGTCGAGGCGATCCCGTTGATCGCCAGCTCGATCATGAGCAAGAAGATCGCCGAAGGTACCGGCGCGCTGGTGCTGGACGTGAAGGTCGGATCCGGCGCGTTCATGAAGGACCTGACGGATGCCCGCGAGCTCGCCGAGACCATGGTTGCCCTGGGCACCGACGCCGGTGTGAAGACCGTCGCGCTGCTCACCGACATGTCTGTCCCGCTCGGGCTGACCGCCGGAAACGCCTTGGAGGTTCGCGAATCGGTCGAGGTACTGGCCGGTGGCGGGCCCGCTGACGTCGTCGAGCTGACCGTTGCCCTGGCCAACGAGATGCTCGCCGCGGCCGGGGTGACCGGCGTCGACCCGGCCGAGAAGCTTCGCGACGGTACGGCGATGGACGCCTGGCGGGCGATGATCTCGGCCCAGGGCGGCGACCCGTCCGCCGAGCTCCCGGTCGCTCCCGAGCAGCACGTCGTACCGGCCCCGTCGTCCGGCGTACTCGCCCAGCTCGACGCCCTCGCGGTCGGCGTCGCAGCCTGGCGCCTCGGCGCGGGCCGGGCGCGCAAGGAGGACCCGGTGTCGCCGGTCGCAGGCGTGGAGATGCACGCCAAGCCGGGCGACCGCATCCAGGAAGGGCAGCCGCTGCTGACCCTCCACACCGACGACCCGGCCCGCATCGACCGCGCCCTGGAGTCCCTCACGGACGCAATCGCCGTCGCCGACTCCTACGAGCCCGGCCCGCTGGTGATCGACCGCATCGGCTGAGGCCTCAGCTGGAGGTTGTGGTCAGGCGGGTGTGCTGCTCTTTGGCGAGGGCAGTGATGAGGGTGGTGTCGGGCATGAGGTGGGTGCCTAGGGCACTGACCTCGCGGACCGTGAGTTCTACGACGATCGGGCCCACTGCGAGGCTGGCCTCGGCGAGGGCGACCGTCTGGTCGGTGCTGCCGTCGTACTCGACCCGGGCGTCGGAGAGCGCGTTCGGGATCGTGAAGGGGTGGTCGTGGAGGTCTTGGTTCCACAGGCCCTTCTGCAGCGCCTTCGCCTTGGCGGCCGAGCCGGTCTTGAACAGTTGCACGGTGTAGCGCTTCTTCTTGTCGGGGCTGAGCCGGGTTGCCCGGTACCCCTCGACGAAGCTCGCGTTCAGCAGCAGGGCGCGGTCCAGCGCCGGGTCGGCGGACCAGGTGTTCAGGTACGACGACGCAGTGAACGGACCGGTGACGTTGCGCGGATCCGCGACGTACCCGCGGGGAAGCGCGACCAGCCCGGCGAGAGTGCTCTTCGCGGACTTGTCCGTCGTCCCGGACAGCGCGGAATGCTTCGTGGCCGGCGTCTGGGCAGCGACGGCCGACGTACCGTCCGCGGTCCCGCAGCCGGTCACGCCCAGCAGTGCCGCGGTCACCGCGACGGCAACGGCCGGCCCATTCCGCCTCATGGTCCCGATACGAACAGAGTTGGGTGAACTTCAGGCGAACGAGTCGGGACTACTGAGACGTCGCCTGCGTGAGAAGCGTCTCGATCCGGGCGCGGGCGGCCTTCGGATGCAGCGGTTCGCAGCCCGCGGCGACGCAACGGCGGACCACCTGCGGGTCGTCGCGGAGCAGCAGCAGACCGCGGCGGAGCAGCGTCAGCGGGGGTTTGCGGTGCTCGCGGAGGTCGCGCTGGAACCGCCGGACGAACGTGACGAGGCGGTGGTGGTACACGCAGATCGCGGTCGCCAGCAGGTCGCGGTCGCGGAGCGCGCCGGTGATCTGGTCGGCGAAGATGCCTTCAGCAACGATCAGCGGCGAGTCGCCGGTGGTGACGGGTCGGTGACCGACGGTGCCGTCGGCCGCGATGTCGTAGATCGGGAGGTCGGCGGTTCCCGTCGTACACAACTGCTCCAGGGCCGCGACCGCGCGGTCGCCGTCCCAGGAGCGTGGATCGTCCCAATCGACGATCCCAAGCGGCGATCGGGGCATCGCGTCGTCGTCGCCGTCGCGGTAGAAGTCGTCCAGCCGTACGACGGGCAGTCCGACCCGCTCCGCCAGGCGCGACTTCCCCGCCCCCGAAGGCCCCGCCAGCAACACCACCCGTGAACGCACCGGCACATTCTCTTCCACTTCCTGCAGTAACAGCCAATCCCCACCTGCGATAGTCAGGTATGCCGAAGATGAAGCTTGGGGCTGCGTTCTACGCGGTGATGGCGGTATTGGCGGTTGTGTCCGCGGTGCTCGTCTTTCGCGGGTACGGCGCGTACGCCGAAGCCGACCAGTGGTACCTGATCGCGCGGGGAAGCGTGTTCCTGCTGATCGGGGTCATGTTCGGCATCGGAGCAGTCACGCGGCGCGGGCTGATGTCCGCCGAAGGGCCACGAATCAGCCGGAGCGGCTGGATCGTCGTGATCGCCCTGCTCTGTGCCGAGTTCGTGGTGTACGCGCTGGGCGACGACGGGTGGGGCAACTTTCCGAGCATCGCGTCGATCTTCATCCCGCCGTTCGTCCAGCGGCTGCAGGACAAGTACTACGAGGGCAGGCAGGAGGCCGAGCGGGAGCTCAATCCAGAAGCGCCTGACGGAGTGCGGCCGCCGACTGTTTGAACCAGCGGTTGGTGCGGTCGGTGAGCTCCGCTTCGCCCGTTGTCCAGCGTTGGTGGAACCACGGGTGGCCGGCTTCGGAGCCTCGGCGGACGTAGTCCATGCACCAGATGTGGTTGTCTGCGGCGGCGTCGACCAGGCGGAGGCGGTCCGCGTCGGTCAGGCCGTACGCGTTCGCGAAGCGGCGCAGACGAGCGAGCGACTGCCCGCGCCGTACGTCGTGGATGTCCGCGTCCGGGCGCAGCGGTGCCCACAGTCGAACGGCGGTCGCGACGTCCCACAGGGCCGACCCAGGTCCGGCCAGGTCGAAGTCGATGAGTGCGACCGCGACGCCGTCGCGGAACACCACGTTGTCGAGGTTCGGATCGTTGTGGCTGATCAGCCCGGTCACGTAGCCGGCAGGCACCGGCTCGGCCCACTCGAGCCCGGCGGGCCGGAAGTCCGCAACCGCCTGGTGGTACGACCGCAGGAGCACCGCCACACTGTCGAGCGCCTTGTCCGTCATCGACCAGGACGGGTACGGCGCTGTAACGGTCTCTCCGGGCAGGTACGAGAGGACCTCCCGCCCCTGCGAGTCCACCCCGAGGAACGCCGGCGCCCCCTTGAATCCGACGCTTTCCAGGTGCTGCAGCAGCGCATGCGTCGCCGTACTACTGGCACGCAGCGGTCGCCGGACGGTATCCCCGACCCGCACCACCAACCCGCGGTTCGCCGTACCTCCGACCAACTCGACCTCAGCAGCAGGCATCGCCGGTCAGTCTGACTGCTCCAGCAGGGCCTTCGCCAGGGGTGCGTGGGTAACGATCGCGTTCACCAGCCCGCTGCGTACGGCGGCCCGCACCGCCGCGACCTTCGCGAGCCCGTACGGGATCGCGATCACCTCGTCGATCTGGTCCATCTGTTCGGCGTTGATCGCGATCACCCGATCGGTGACCCGGCTCTGCACCGACGCGCCGTCCGCGTCCACGAAAACGCCCGAGATGTCCGCCACGACCCCGCGCTTCTGGAGCTGTTCACAGGCCTTCTCGTCCATCGCGTCGTACAGCGTCGACTGTCCCGCCGCCCACGACCCGAGGCCGACGACGGCCTTCGTCACGGAGTCGAAATGGCTGATCGCCTCCGCGACCTCCGGCTGCTGCCGCAACGCACGCGCTGTCGCCGCGTCCGGCACGACGAGCGGCGCATAGAACAGGTACGCCGGTCCGCCCGACAGGCGCGCGGTGTGCCGCACGAGCTCGACGGAGTTCGCCTCGACGTCCGGACGGGTCAGCGCGCCCGTCAACTGGACGACCGGAACCGGCGCGAGTGAGGTGAGTTGCTCGGTCATCGCGGTCACCGCCCGCGCCCACGCCAGCCCGAGCACGTCCTCGGCCGTGACGATCTCCGACAGCAGATCCGCCGCGGCCTTCCCGAGTTGCGTCCGCAGGGCGGGCTCGTCGATCTCGGGGGTGTCCACCACGATCGCCCGGCGCAGCCCGAGGGCCTCCTGCAGGCGGGCGGACAGGTCGAGATCGATGGCGCCGGGATGGCTGATCTCGATCCGCACCAGCCCACTGCTGCGAGCCTGGTCGAGCAATCGCGCGACTTTGAACCGGCTGAGCCGGAACTCGTCCGCGATCTCCACCTTCGACCGGCCGTCGACGTAGTACCGCCGCGCGATCGACGCGGTGAGCACCAGCTGTGCCGGCCCGAACGTCTCCATCAACGCCTCCCCGCTCATATGAGCACACGTGTCCCCAAGTGTTGCACAGACCCTTGACAGGTCAAGTGCCTTCCCGGTCTACTCATGGTGTGAGCAGAGCCGTGCTCAAATGAGCACGCCAAAACCAAAGCCAACAGCACCGCCTCGCTTCACTCGGCGGGGGGTTGGGTCAAGGGAGTGGCTCGTGGTCAGTAGGCGCAAACGCATCGGCGCGGTCGGAGTCGCAGTCCTGGTGAGTGCGGTCAGCGGCTGCGCCGGCTGGGGTGGTGGCGGTGGCGGCGGTGGTGGCAGCGACAGCATCAACGTCTTGATGGTGAACAACCCGCAGATGGTCGATCTGCAGAAACTCACCGCCGACAACTTCACCAAGCAGACCGGCATCAAGGTGAACTTCACCGTGCTGCCGGAGAACGACGTCCGGGACAAGATCAGCCAGGAGTTCTCCAGCCAGGCCGGTCAGTACGACGTGGCGTCGGTGAGCAACTTCGAGATCCCGATCTATGCCAAGAGCAAGTGGATCGCGCCGTTGTCGGACTACATCGACAAGGATTCGTCGTTCGACCAGGACGACGTACTGAAGTCGATGACGCAGTCGATGACCGCGGACGACGGCAAGATCTACGGCGAACCGTTCTACGGCGAGTCGTCGTTCCTGATGTACCGCAAGGACATCCTGGCGGCCAAGGGCGTGACGATGCCGGACAAGCCGACCTGGCAGGAGGTCGCCGACATCGCGGCCAAGGTGGACAACGCGCAGCCGGGGATGCGCGGTATCTGCCTGCGTGGCCAACCCGGCTGGGGCCAGTTGTTCGCGCCGCTCACGACGGTGGTGAACACCTTCGGCGGCACCTGGTTCACCCAGGACTGGCAGGCAAAGGTCGACTCGCCGGAGTTCACCGAGGCGACCAAGTTCTACGTCGACCTGGTCCGCGCGCACGGTGAGGCGGGCGCGCCGCAGGCGGGCTTCACCGAGTGCCTGAACAACACCATCCAGGGCAACGTCGCGATGTGGTACGACGCCACCTCGGCAGCCGGTTCGCTCGAGGCGCCGAACTCGCCGGTCAAGGGCAAGATGGGCTACGCGCCCGCGCCGGTCGTGAAGACCGACAGTTCCGGCTGGCTGTACGCGTGGGCGTGGGGCATCCAGGAAGCCTCGAAGAAGAAGGACAACGCCTGGAAGTTCATCTCCTGGGCGTCCGGCAAGGACTACGAGAAGCTCGTCGGCGAGAAGGTTGGCTGGTCCAACGTTCCGGCCGGCAAGCGCGCGTCGACCTACGAGCTCCCGGCGTACGTCAAGGAGGCGTCGGCGTTCGCGGAGCCGACCAAGAGCGCGATCGAGAACGCGGACCCGAAGGACCCGGGCACCCAGCCGCGGCCGGCGCCGGGGATCCAGTTCATCGACATCCCGGAGTTCCCGGATCTCGGGACCCAGGTCAGTCAGGACGTGAGCTCGGCGATCGCGGGACGGATGAGCGTCGACGAGGCACTGAAACGCGGGCAGGTGCTCGCCGACGACGTCGCCGAGCGGTACCGCTCGCGGCAAGCGAAGTAAGGGGCCGGGTCATGTCTGTAGAAGCGAAACCTGACACCAAGGCGCCGCGGCGCCGGCACGCGACGCCGCCGCCGGGTTCCGAAAGCACGCTGATGCGCAGGACCGGCGACTGGGCCCGACGAGGTCCGTTGCTGCCCGCGCTGGTGTTCATGATCATCGTGACCCAGCTGCCGTTCGTGGTCACGATCGTCGTGTCCTTCATGGACTGGAACGCGTACTACCCCGACGAGCGCGGCTTCGCCGGGATCGACAACTTCCGCCGGGTGATCACCGACGCGAACACCCGGCACGCGATCTGGGTGACGATCCTGCTGACCGCGGGCGTCGTCCTCATCAGCCTGGTGTTCGGGCTGCTGATCGCCCTGCTGCTGGACCGCAAGTTCCGCGGCCGAGGTGTGGTCCGGACGATGATGATCACGCCGTTCCTCGTCGTACCGGTGGCCGCGGCCCTGTTGTGGAAGCATGCGCTTTACAACCCGACGTACGGCCTGTTCAACGGCGTGCTGAAGTGGTTGTTCGGTGACAACGCGCCGCAGCCGGACTGGATCAGCAACCAGCCGTTGTGGTCGATCATCTTCGCGCTGGTCTGGCAGTGGACGCCGTTCATGATGCTGATCCTGCTGGCCGGTCTGCAGAGCCGTCCGCTGGACGTGATCGAGGCGGCCGGCATCGACGGCGCGAACCAGTGGGAGATCTTCCGCTACATGACACTGCCGCACCTGCGCCAGTACCTGGAGCTGTCCGCGCTGCTCGGGTCGATCTACGTCGTCCAGAACTTCGACGCGGTCTTCACGATCACGTCCGGCGGCCTCGGTACGGCGAACCTCCCGTACACGATCTACCAGACCTTCTACACCGCGCACGACTACGGCCGGGCGTCCGCGGCCGGTGTGATCGTGGTGATCGGCACGATCGCCATCGCCACCTTCGCGCTGCGCTCGGTGTCCACGCTGTTCCGAGAGGAGACTGGACGGTGAATGAGCGAAGCGAATTCACAATCCAACACAGTGCGCTCGGTGCCTCGTCGGCGCCCGGAGCGAAGCGAGGACGACGATGAGCGGCCAGGTGACGATCGTTACCGGGAAGAAGAGCCGGGGTGGTGGGTTCTTCCTGGGCGGGCTGGCGTGGATCGTCGGGATCTTGTTCGTGCTGCCGGTGCTGTGGATGCTGCTGACCTCGTTCCACAGCGAGGAGGACGCGGCGAAGAACCCGCCGGACCTGGGGGCGCCGCTGACGCTGGACGGCTACAAGTCGTTCTTCGACACGGGCCCGTGGCCGTCGATCGCGAACTCGCTGACGGCGAGCATCCTGTCCACGGCGCTGGTCATCCTGCTCGCGTTCCCGGCGGCGTACGCGCTGTCGATCCGGCCGGTGAAGAAGTGGACGGACGTGCTGTTCTTCTTCCTGTCCACCAAGATGCTGCCGGTGGTGGCCGGCCTGCTGCCGATCTACCTGTTCGCGCAGTCGGTCGGGTTCCTGGACAACATCTGGCTGCTGATCATCCTGTACACCTCGATGAACCTGCCGATCGCGGTCTGGATGCTGCGCAGCTTCCTGTCCGAGGTGCCGGTGGAGATCCTCGAGGCGGCCTCGGTCGACGGGGCGAACCTGCCTCGCACGCTGCGCTCCGTGGTGGCGCCGATCGTCACACCGGGGATCGCGTCGGCCGCGCTCATCTGCTTCATCTTCAGCTGGAACGAGCTGCTGTTCGCCCGGGTGCTGACCGGCACAGTGGCGCAGACGGCTCCGGTGTTCTTGACTGGGTTCGTGACCAGTCAAGGGTTGTTCCTCGCCAAAGTATGTGCCGCGTCCATCGTGGTGTCGCTGCCGGTGCTGATCGCCGGGTTCGCGGCCCAGGACAAGCTCGTCCAGGGCCTGTCGCTGGGGGCGGTCAAGTGACGGTACTGAACACCGCGTCGTTGGGTGCGCTCGGCAACGAGGTCGCCGTCCCGTCGTACGACCGTACGGCGGTGACGCCGGGGATCGTGCACTTCGGGGTCGGTGGCTTCCACCGGGCGCACCAGGCGATGTACCTGGACCGGCTGATGAACGACGGCAAGGCGCTGGACTGGGGGATCGTCGGCGTCGGCGTGCTGCCGCACGACCGGCGGATGGCCGACGTACTGGCCGCCCAGGACTGTCTCTATACGTTGGTGATCAAGCATCCGGACGGGACGCTCGAGCCGCGCGTGATCGGGTCGATCGTCGACTATCTGTTCGCGCCGGACGACCCGTCCGCGGTCCTCGACCGTCTCGTCGACCCGGCGACCCGGATCGTCTCGCTGACGATCACCGAGGGCGGGTACCACGTGAACCAGGTGACGGGGGAGCTCGACGCTTCCGATCCGGCGCTGGCCGCGGACCTCGAGCCGGGCGCGACACCGGGGAGCGCGTTCGGGTTCATCGTCGAGGCACTGCGCCGGCGACGTGAGACCGGCGTACCGCCGTTCACCGTGATGTCGTGCGACAACATCCCGGGCAACGGGCACGTGGCGCGCAAGATGCTCGCGTCCTTCGCCCGGTTGAAGGATCCGTCGGTGGCGGAGTTCCTCGAGAACGAGGTGCGGTTCCCGAACTGCATGGTCGACCGGATCACGCCGGTCACCGCGGACGCCGACCGGGAGGCGCTGGCCGAGCGGTTCGGGGTCGAGGACGGCTGGCCCGTGGTGTGCGAGCCGTTCACGCAATGGGTGCTCGAGGACGACTTCGGCGGCGAGCGCCCGCCGTACGAGGAGGTCGGGGTCCAGATCGTCGAGGACGTCGAGCCGTACGAGTTCATGAAGTTGCGGCTGCTGAACGCCTCGCATCAGGCGCTGTGCTACCTCGGGTACCTGGACGGGTACCGGTACGCCCACGAGGTCTGCCAGGACAAGCTGTACGTCGACTTTCTGCTCGGCTACATGGACCACGAAGGTACGCCGACGTTGCCGCCGGTGCCCGGGGTCGATCTGGACCGCTACAAGCACCAACTGATCGAGCGGTTCGCGAATCCCGAAGCACGGGACACGCTGGCGCGGCTGTGCGCGGAGAGCTCTGACCGGATCCCGAAGTGGTTGCTGCCGGTGGTGCGTGAGCAACTCGCGGCCGGGCGGGAGATCAAGCGCTCGGTGCTCGTGGTCGCGTCCTGGGCGCGGTACGCCGAGGGTGTCGACGAGCAGGGTGAGCCGATCGAGGTCGTCGACCGGTTGCGCGACAAGCTGGTCGAGCGGGCGCAGCACAACCGGGACGATCCGCTGGTGTTCATCTCGGACCCCGACCTGTTCGGTGACCTCGCGCAGAACGAGCAGTTCGTCACGCAGTACAGGGCGGCCCTGAAGTCACTCCACGAGATCGGCGCGCGGGCAACGTTGGAAGCCCTCTAGTCTGGACGCCATGACTGAGCTGAGACTGGTTGCCGGGGTGGACTGCTCCACCCAGGCGACCAAGGTGGTCGTGTGCGACGCGGAGACCGGAGCGGTACTGCGGGAAGGCCGGGCACCGCACCCGGACGGGACGCAGGTCGACCCGGAAGCGTGGTGGCAGGCGTGGCAGATCGCTTCCGACGGTCTGCTCGACGGCGTCGAGGCGGTCGCGATCGGCGGTCAGCAGCACGGGATGGTCCTGCTGGACGACTCCGGTGAGGTCGTCCACCCGGCCGTCCTCTGGAACGACACCAGCTCCGCCGACGCCACCACCGAGCTGATCGCCGAGCTCGGCGGCCCGGAGGCGTGGGCCGAGGCGATCGGCTCAGTTCCGGTCCCGAGCTTCACCGTCACGAAGCTGCGCTGGCTGCGGGACGAGGCCGCGCGAGGTGCAGCCGAGGTACGTCGCGACGCCGCGCGCCGGGCGGCCGCCGTCGTCCTGCCCCACGACTGGATGACGCATCGGCTCGCCGCCGACCGGCACGGCATCGAGGGGATCACCACCGATCGCGGCGACGCGTCCGGGACCGGGTGGTGGTCACCGACCACGAACGACTACCGGACTGATCTGGTCGAGCTCGCGTTCGGTCGTCAGCTCGCGTTGCCGCGTGTCGCCGGACCGGCGGAGATCGTCGGCCAGACTTCCTTCGGCGCGGCGATCGCGGCCGGCACCGGTGACAACGCGGCCGCCGCGCTCGGTCTCGACCTGCAGCCCGGCGACGTCGCCGTCTCCCTCGGCACCAGCGGTACGGCGTTCGCGCGGTCGACGCACCCGACCGCTGACCCGACCGGCCTGGTGGCCGGCTTCGCGGACGCCACCGGCGAGTACCTGCCGCTCGTCTGCACGCTGAACGCGGCCCGCGTGATGTCCGCGACCGCGCAGATGCTCGGCCTGGAGCTCTCCGCCTTCGACGAGGCCGCGCTGACCTCACCTGGGAGTGACGGCCTGGTCCTGCTCCCGTTCCTGGACGGCGAACGTACGCCGGACCTCCCGCACTCGACCGGCCTGATCTACGGCCTGACCCGCGCGACGATGCAGCCCGCGACGATGGCCCGCGCCGCGGTCGAGGGTCTGCTCTGCGGCCTCGCCGACGCCGTCGACGCGCTCCGCGACCAGGGCCTGCCGGTCCAGCGCGTCCTGCTTCTCGGCGGTGGCGCCCGCTCCCGCGCCGTACAGGCTCTCGCGCCGGCCCTCCTCGGTGCCGAGGTCGTCCTCCCCGAGCCGGCCGAGTACGTCGCCCTGGGCGCAGCCCGCCAAGCCGCCTGGGCCCTGTCCGGCGCCGCGACCCCGCCCACCTGGCAGATCCCGGTCGGCAAACCCGAGCCCGCCATCACCGTCGACGCCACCACCATCCGAGCCAACTACGAACAGGTCCTCACCAACACCCGCCCCCTCCTCGCCCAGCCCTACAACCAGTAGGTGAGCGGGCCTCGGTCACACCGCGGCAAGCACCGCGGCGACGATCGACTCGAGGCCGCTGTGAGCCTCGTGGCAGCGGCGGTGTTCATCGGGATCGGGTACTTCGAGATCCACGACCTGTACCTGCTGAAGCACCGCGGTGAGGTGGTCAGCGCGACAGTCCTGGACGAGTCCAACGGCAAGTCGTCGTCCATCACGGTCAGGTACCGGACGCTCGCCGGGGAGACGGTCACCGACGACACCTCGAACTACGAGGACGCCGACCCCGGGGACACGATCCAGGTCGTGTACGACCCGAAGAAGCCGAGCCGCATGCAGGCTGCCGACTACGGGTTCGACTACTGGATCCCGGGCGTCATCCTCGGACTCATAGCCGCCGGGTTCCTCGCCTACGGCATCGTCGGGCTCTGGCCGTAACGCCTGCCCGGTGTAGGTTTCCGGAAAGAATTGTGCGTCCGGTGACGAATTTCTTCCGGAAAGATCAGGCGCCGGCGACAAGGAGCGCCTCGGCCGCCGCGGAGCGGGCGTAAAGGACCGTGCGGCCCGACCGGTGCCGCGTGACCAGACCGGCGACGTGCTGATCGCCACCAAGGTGGGTCACACCCGCCCGTCACCCGCCGCGTGGACGCCGTGCGGGCGGCCGGAGTACCTGCGGCAGGCTGCGGAGCTGTGTCTGCGGCGGCTACAGGTCGAGCGGATCGATCTCCTGCAGCTGCACCGGATCGATCCCGCCGTACCGTTCGCCGACCAGCTCGGTGCGCTGGCACGACTGGTTGCCGAGGGCAAGGTCAGGCATGTAGGGCTGTCGGAGGTGTCCGTGGAGCAGTTGCGCGAGGCCAGGCAGTACGTCGACGTGGTCAGCGTGCAGAACCGGTACAACTTGACCGACCGCCGGCACGAGGACGTCCTGGACTACTGCACCGCGGAGGGGATCGCGTTCGTCCCCTGGGTCCCGATCGCGCACGGTGAGCACGCCGGTTCGCAGCTTCTCGGGATGGTCGCCGCCGAGCTCGGAGCGACCGCCGCGCAGCTGTCGCTGGCCTGGCTGCTGCATCGGTCGCCCGTGGTGGTGCCGATCCCGGGGACCAGCTCGATCGGGCATCTCGAGGAGAATGTCGCGGCCGCCGGGCTCGAACTGACTCCGGACCACCTCGCCCGCCTCGCTGCATTGGGTCCGGTCGGCTGAACCGCGCTCTACAGTGGGTAGATGGTGTACTTCGGCGGGTTGCTCGGGCTGATCGGGCTGCTGACGTTGCTGATGCGCGACGATGACGTTGTCGGGCTGCCTGCCGTCGCGGTCGGGATCGGGCTGCTCGTGATCGGCGCCGGGGTCGGGGCGCTGGGTGTGGTGCGCCGACGGGCGATCCGGCGGCGGAAGATCGCCAACGGCGAACCGGTGCCGGTCGGCAACGTGATCGACCGCGCCAAGGCGCTGCCGCGGCTGCTCCGGGACGTCCGTCGAGGCACGTACGCCGACCTTCCGAAAAGCCGGACGTTCCTCTGGCTGCTGGCGCTCGTCTACCTGATCTCGCCGATCGACATCCTCCCGGACCTGCTGCCGGTCATTGGCGTCACCGACGACGCGGGAGTCGCGGTCTGGCTGCTCACCAGCGTGTCGACCGCGGCCGGCCTGTACCTGCGCCGCGAGCGCGAGCAGCTCCCACACCAGGACCCGCCCCGCGGCCGCCGCGCCAACCCGTAGCTACGCGCGCCGTCGGATCCAGTCCGCGAGGTCCTCGGCGGCCTCCTCGGGATGCTCGTAGACAAACAGTTGGAGAGCGTCCGTCGGCATTGCAGGACTGGTGAGCCGGGCCGCGGCCGCCACCAGTTGCTGAGCTGCCGCGAGCACGCGAGTCGCCTGGGCCGCGGCGTCGATCGGATCGTCCAAGTCGAGCATCGCGGCGGCCAGGTCCGCGACCTCGCAGGCCTGGTAGGCCATCGCCAGCTGAGCGGGCCTCATCCGAACGCCCGCACGAAGAACAGTCCGGTCATCAGGACAGCCGTGGTGAGGACCAGCCCGCGGAGGATTGTCGGCGGCAGTCGCCGGACGAGATGCGCCCCGGCGTACCCGCCGATCACGGCACCGGCCAGCAGCGCGACCAGGTGCAACGGCTGCGAGAGTACGTCGGCCGCGAACACGAAGATCACCGCCGCTGTCAGGTAGACCGCCGCGACCTGCACGACCCGCAGCGGGTTCCCGCGCGCCGGATCGAGGGTGGTCGTCGCGGTCCAGAACGCGAGCATCATCAGCCCGACCGCGCCGCCGAAGTACCCGCCGTAGATCGCCAGCACGAACTGCCCGGCCAGGATCACTGCCGGCCCCGGCCGTCCGAGCCGCAGCGCCGCCGTGAGCCGCTTGCCGAACGCCAGTACGACGGTCGCGAACGCCAGCAACCACGGCACCGCCGCGTCGAATGATGCTGACGGCAACACCAGCAGGAGTCCGGCGCCGAGCGCACCGCCGAGCACACTCGCAAGCGTGAGGCGGGCGGGCGACGGGCGATGGAAGCCCTCGAGTTCGCGGCGGTAGACCCACGCGCTGGTCGCGTTCCCGGGCAGCAGAGCGACGGTCGTGGTCGCGTTCGCGGTGACCGGCGGCATCCCGGCGGCGACCAGTGCTGCGAGTGCCACAAAGCTCCCACCACCGCCGACGGCATTCAGCGCGCCGGCCGCGACACCGGCCAGGAGAATCAGGAGCACCCTTCGAGGATCCGGGTTCGGCGTGCACTCCACAATGCGCGATCCCCGTAGCCAGCCTTAGTCTGAGCCGTAGGCTGGTCCCATGCGGTACGACCTCGACGATCTCCGGCTGTTCACCCATATCGCTGCAGAGGGCTCGATCACCGGCGGCGCGCGCCTGATGCACCTCAGCCTGCCTTCGGCGAGCGCGCGGGTCAGAGCGCTCGAAGCGCAGGCGGGCGTACCTCTGCTCGTGCGTGAGCGCCGTGGTGTCCGCCTGACTCCGGCCGGCGCCACGCTGGCCCGGCACGCCCGCGAGGTCCTAGCCGAGACCACCCGCCTGGACAGCGCGGTCGCGTCGTATGCCGTGTCGCGGTCAGCGCCGATCCGCCTCGTCGCGGGCGGGTCCGCGATGCACCAGCTCGTCCCCGCCGCCCTCGCCACGTTCCTCCGCGACCATCCGGAGTACGACGTGAACGTGAGCGAGCGCCGTACGATCCGCAGCGTCCGCCTGCTCGCGGCCGGTGAGGCGGATCTCGGCGTGATCCTCGACGACGAGCCGACCCCGTTGCGGACCGAACCGCTGGCCGACGACTCGCTGGTCGTGATCGGCCAGGCCGGCGGCACCCTCTCCGGCCGCGCCTCGATCGCGTACGCCGAGGTTGCCGAGCATCCCCTCGTCGGTCTCGTCCCGAACTCGCCGCTCAGCCAGTGGATGGACGATCGCCTCGGACCGCACGCGCCGGCGCCGCGCTACCGCACCGTCGTACCCACCCTGCATGCCCTGATCACCTTGGCCACCGCGGGCGCAGGGCTCGCGATCGTGCCCCGTCGAGCGGTCGACGCCAGCACCGCCGTCGAGATCTGCCCGCTCCAGGACTCCTGGTCCACCCGCCGGCACTTGCTCTGTTACGCCGCGAATGCCCCCGAGCCTGCCCACCTTCTCGCGACCCACCTGCACGCAGCCGCCACCCGCTAGGACAGGCTCTGCTCGATGCCGTCCAGCAGGTAGCCCAGGCCCAGCTCGAACCGCTCCGTGGGATCGCGGTGCTCGGCGTCGTGCATCGCCTCGGACATCATCGGATAGTCGCCGGTGGCGAACATCGCGAGCAGGTGCGGCGCCATCGCGTGCTGCCATTCACGCTCGTCGAGACCGGAGGCACGTTCGGCCCGCCGCTCGCCGACCTCGGTCCGAAGCGCCCCGCGCAGATAGGTGGAGACGACCTCGACCGTGCTCATGATCGAGTCGATCTCCCGCAGGCCGGCCGCCCGTAGCGCGGTCAGGGTGGCCTCGGCGTGGATAACGGCCGCCGGGCCGAAGCGCGGCCGTCCGTCGAGCAGATCGGCCAGCCACTCGTGCCGCAAGCCGGCCTCGCGGATCCCGTGCGCGTACGACCGCGCCACTTCGCGCCAGCCGGATCCGGACGGTGGCGGAATCTCGGCGTACACCGCGTCGACCATCAGGTCGAGCAGTTCGTCCTTGGTGCCGATGTAGCGGTACAGCCGCATCGGACCGGCGTCGAGTTCCGCCGCGACCTTGCGCAGCGAGACCGCGTCGAGGCCCTCGGAGTCGGCCAGCGTCACGGCGGCGCGGACGATCCGCTCCCGGCTCAGCGGGCTGGGGGCCCGCCGCTCGGGCGGCTCGGGCCGCTCCCAGATCGACGGAGTGTCTGCCACCTGTCGCACGATACATTGCCTCGTTCGATACAGTGTATATTGCCAATACAGCGTATCGAAGGGAGTTGACCATGATCGCGATCATCGGCGGCGGCCCCGGCGGGCTGACGCTCGCTCGGGTCCTGCACGTCCACGGCATCGACGCCGTCGTCTTCGAGCGGGATGCCTCCTGCCGGGCCCGGACCCAGGGCGGCATGCTCGACCTGCACGCCGACACCGGTCAGCTCGCCCTGCGTACGGCCGGGCTCGAGAGCGAGTTCCTCGCCGCGGCCCGGCGTGAGGGGCAGGACCATCGGATGCTGGATCACACCGGCAAGCTGCTTTTCCAGCAGGACACCCCGGACGATGCGCCGATGGCGCGTCCGGAGATCGACCGCGCCGACCTGCGCGACCTGCTCGTCGACTCGCTCCCGGCCGGCGCGATCAGCTGGGGCCGCGCCTTCAGCCACGCGGAGCCACGGTCGGCCGGCGGGTACGTCGTACATTTCACCGACGGCAGCCTGGTGGAGGCCGACCTGCTGGTCGGCGCCGACGGCGCGAACTCCCGGGTACGGCGGTTGCTGACCGACGCCCAACCCGAGTACGCCGGGACCATCGCGCTGCAGAGCTCCATCCACGACGCGGATCGCACCCACCCCGAACTCGCCGAGATGGTTGGCCGCGGCAACTTCTGGGTCTTCGGTCCGGACCTGCGGCTGTCCGCCCAGCGGCACGGCGACGGCAGTATCGGAGTGAGCCTGTCGCAGCAGGGCCCGGAGGACCTGGTCGACGAACGCACTGATCCTGCCCGATTGGTCGACGGCTGGGATCCCCGCTTCGGGAGGCTGGTGCAGGCCTGCGACGAACCGTTCGTGGTGCGCAAGATCGCCGTACTGCCGATCGGCCTGACCTGGCCGCGCCGGTCCGGGATCACGCTGCTCGGCGATGCCGCGCATCTGATGCCGCCGGTAGGAGAGGGAGCGAACGCGGCCATGCTGGACGGAGCCGAGCTCGCCCTCGCCATCGCCGCGCATCCGACTGACCTGGACGCCGCAGTGGCGGCCTACGAGCCGGTCATGCTGGCTCGCAGCACCGAGGCCGCGAAGCTGTCCGCGAGGGCGCTGGAGATGATTTCCGGACCGGACGCGGCCCAGAAGGTACTGCGGTTCTTCCAGCCGGACCCCGTCGACTAGCGTTTCGGGTATGAATCCGGACGAGGCGATTCCCCTGCAGGCGTTCGGTGCGTTGCTGCACAGCCAGAACCCCGGCATGGTGTGCCGGGCGTTGAACATGTACCAGGTGGCCGCGGCGTACACGCAGGTCAGTGGCGGAAACCCGCTCGAACCGATGGCCGATGAGGTGCGGCAGGTCGCCCGGGGGATCGTGGCCCGGCCGCCTGCCGATGCGGGCGCGGACGTCCCGGCCGGATTCGATCATCTGAGTGCGCTGAACGTGCTGACGACGCTGGCCGAACCGGAAGACGCCGAGCTGCTCGCGGAGGTGCTGGAGAGCACGTCGAACGACCAGATCCGCGCCGTCGCTTCGCTGGCAGCAGATACCGCGCGCCGGAAGACGACCGGCTCGTAGAGATAGCGTGCACTCATGCGCGCTTTGACAGTTGAAGAGGCCCGGCAGCGGGCGACGGGCCTGGCCCTGCGGTCGTACGAGGTCGCGTTCGACCTGACCGGTGACGGGGACACGTTCGTCACGACGAGCCGGATCCGGTTCGGCGCCACCCGCAGCACGAGCTGGGTGGACGTGAAGCCCGAGCGGCTGATCAGCGTCGAGCTCAACGGGCAGGCGCTCGATCCCGCCGCGCTCGACGGCGGCCGGTTTCCGCTCACCGGGCTGCAGGCGGAGAACGAGGTCGTCGTCACCGCCGAGCTGAAGTACTCCGCGGACGGTGAGGGCCTGGTGCGCTCGGTCGACGCGGCCGACGGTCGTGTCTACACGTACGGCATGTCCTCACTCGAGTCCGCGCCGCGGTACTTCCCGTGCTTCGACCAGCCCGACCTCAAAGCGCCGTACACCGTGACCGTGAAGTGCCCCGAGGACTGGGTGGTCCTGGGGAACGGCGCCGCCACCCGGACCGCGCCGGGGGAGTGGACGCTCGCCGAGACCAAGCCGCTGTCGACGTACTTCGTCACGCTGGTCGCCGGCCCGTACCACCAGCTCCGCGGCGAGTACGACGGAATTCCGCTCGGACTCGCCTGCCGGCAGTCGTTGAAGGAGTACCTCGACCGGGACGCCGAGGATCTGTTCCGGACCACCCGCGAGGCGTTCGACGAGTACCACCGGCTGTTCCGGCAGCGGTACCCGTTCGGCGAGTACTGGCAGGTGTTCGTCCCGGACTTCAACATGGGCGCGATGGAGAACCCGGGCTGCGTGACGTTCACCGACAGCCTCGTGTTCCGCGGGCAGGCCACCGAAGCGGAACGCAGTACCCGGGCGCGGATCGTCGTGCACGAGATGGCGCACATGTGGTTCGGCGACCTGGTCACGATGAAGTGGTGGAACGACATGTGGCTGAACGAGTCGTTCGCCGAGTACATGGCGCACCGCGTGGCCGAGGACGCGACCAGCTACCAAGGCAACTGGGTCGATTTCGCGTTCGTCCGCAAGTGGTGGGGGCTGCACACGGATCAGAGCAGCTCGACCCATCCGGTCGCGCCGGACAGCCTGAAGGACGCGCGGCAATCGCTGGACGACTTCGACGGGATCTCGTACGCGAAGGGCGCGGCGGTCCTCAAGCAGCTGGCGAAGTACCTCGGTGACGACGTGTTTCTCAAGGGCGTGAACGCGCACTTGGAGGCGCACGAGTACGGGAACGCGGATCTGCACGAGTTCATCGCGAAGCTCACCGAGGCGGGGGCGCGGGACCTCGACACTTGGTCCGGCCAATGGTTGCGGACTGCCGGGCTGGACACGATCACCGTCGAGCGGACCGGCGCCGCGGTCGTGCTGCACCGGAGCAGCCCGGACGCGTCCCGCCGCCTGCACAAGCTGAGCGTCGGCGCGTACGACGCCGACGGATCAGCCGCATCGGTCGACGCGGTGATCGCTGACGACTCGGTAGAGGTTGTGCTGGGCAACGATGCCGGCGTGCTGGTGCCGGATGCGGGGGATGACACCTGGGCGAAGATCCGGCTGGATGCGACCAGCCTCGCCAACCTTCCCGCGGTGCTGCCCGCGATCGCGGACGGCACGACGCGGGCGGTGATCTGGAACTCGATCCGGGACGCGGTCGCGGACGCCGAGCTCGATCCCCGGCAGGCGCTGGAACTGTTCACGGTCGCCTTGCCGAACGAGGACAGCGACGTCGCTGTCGGCTCCCTCGTTCAGTGGCTCGACGTTCGTGTCCTCGGTCGTTATCTGGACTACGACCGGTACCACGGTCTCGCGGCCGAGGCGCTGCGCGACAAGCTGGCGAGGACAGCTCCGGGCAGCAGCCTGCAACTGGCGACCGCGCGAGGACTGATCGCGACCACGGACGACGCCGACCTGCTGGCCTCCTGGCTCCAGGATGCCGGCGGTCCGGACGGGCTGGAGATCGACGCAGACCTCCGCTGGGCCTTGGTCCTGCGGCTGGTGCGACTCGGGCCCTACGGCTCAGCGGAGATCGACGCCGAACTCACGCGCGACGGGTCCAGCGAAGGTGTCAACCAGGCCGCTCGCTGCCGCGCCGCCCTGTCCGACGGCAAGGAGGCAGCCTGGACGCGGATCATGACGGACCCGACCGTCGGCGTGAAGGAGCTGCTGGCCGCGGCCGAGGGGTTCTGGCACCCGGCGCAGGCCGCCGTCACCGCGCCGTACGCCCGCCGGTTCTTCACCGACATCCCGCACACCGGCGAGATCCGCTCCGGAATGGTCCTCGGACTCACCGCGCACCGGATGGCACCACGCTTCGTCGTGGATCCGGATCTCATCGCCCCGGCCGAGGCCCTGATCGCGGACGAGACCGTGGTGTCCGGCATCCGGCGCCAGACCGCCGACTTCCTCGACGACCTGCGCCGGGCGCTGGCGGTACGCCGTACGTTCGGCTGAGGGTGACGTCAGCGCACGGTGAGGTGTTCCGCGACGGCCTTGCGGGCCTGATGGATGCGGGCCTTGACGGTGCCGAGCGGGACGTCGAGCTCGTCGGCGATCTCGGCGTACGACAGCGCGCCGAGATCGCGCAGGACCAGCGGCTGGACCAGCTGCGGGTGGTGGGACTCCAGGGCCTCCAGGGCCTCGAGCAGGTCGAGGCGGGAGCCGGCGATGACCGAGGTGGTGCGCGGGTCGACCGACTCCGGCATGACCTCGGCGGACTGCTCGACCGCGCGGCGCTTCAGCGACCGGTAGGTCTGCCGGGCCTGGTTGGTGGCCACGATCGTCACCCAGCCCGCGAAGCTGCCGGTGCCCTTGAAGGTGTGCACCTTGTTCACCACCTGCAGCAGGGTGTCCTGGACCGCCTCCTCGGCGTCCTCCCGGTACGGCAGGAACTTGGCCACCCGCCGCTGCACCTGCGGCCGGATCATCTGCAGGAGTTGTGGCAGGACGGTCTGGTCTCCTGCCGCCGCCCGAGCCGCCAGTTCTTCCAGCTCGTCGTTCATCGTCCCCCAGTGTCACCGTTGAGCTTGGTTGTGACCGACAATAGCCGGGATGGATGTCATCGGGCGTTACCGGTTACGGGACAAGATCGGCGCGGGCGCGTTCGCGACCGTCTGGCGGGGGTACGACGACGACCTGGACGTCGACGTGGCCGTCAAGGTTCTCGCGGACAACTGGGCGTCTCGCGCGGACGTACGCGAACGCTTCCTGTCGGAGGCGCGGTTGATGCGGCGGATCTCCAGCGACCGCGTGGTCCGGGTGTTCGACCTGGGCAAGCTCCCGGACGGGCGTCCGTACTTCGTGATGGACTACGTCGGCGGCGGCACGCTGGGCGACGTACTGCGGCAGGGGCCGCTCGACGCGGTGGACGCGCTCTGGTGGGGCGCGGACCTGGCGCGTGCGGTGGCTGCCCTGCACAGCGAGGGCGTGGTGCACCGCGACGTCACCCCGGCGAACCTGCTGCTGCGACCGGGTGACGAGGTCGGCGGCGGAACCCACCGCATCGTGCTCGCCGACCTCGGTCTGGCCAAACGTGCCGCGGAGGCGTCCGGGCTCACACAGGCCGTCGGTACGCCGTCGTACATGGCACCCGAGCAGGGCCGCGGCGACGGAGGATTCGACGAGCGGGCGGACATCTACGCGGTCGGCGCGGTCACGTACGCACTCGTCACCGGGCATCCGCCGTACTCCGCCGGCTCGATCGGCGACGTACTGAACCGGGACCCGGACCTCGCGCCGCCGAGCCTGCGTTCGGTGCTGCACGACTCGGTCGGGCAGCTCGACGACATCTTCGCGCGGGCGCTGGCGTACCGCGTCACCGATCGCTGGGAGCGCGCGGACACGTTGGCCGAACGCCTGGAGGCAGAGGCGTACCGGCTGGAGCAGGAGGCCCCGTTCCGTGCGGCCGAGCGCACCGCGATCACTGACGAGGACCTGGACACGACCGTCGCGACCGATCCACCGGTACGGCGACGCCGTCGGAGGCGCGCGTGGTTCCTGCTCGCCCTGCCCGTGGTGTTCGTGGCCGCGGGTGCCGGCGGATGGTTCCTCTTCGGACGATGACTGCATAGAGTAGTCATATGGCTACTTACTGCAGTCTTGCGGTGGTTCTTGCCTTGCTCGCTCCGACCAGTCCGCCGGTTGCCACCTATGCCTGCCGCGCCGACACCAAGTTCGGCCGGCACACCATCTCGGTGCGGCAGGCCGTGGACGCCCAGGCGCCGGCCGCCGTCCCCGCCAACACCCGCTTCACCATCGCCGTCCACCTGCAACCTGGAACGCTCCCGGGCGAGGTCAAGGGCTTCAAGCTCAAGGAGGTCCGCGACCTCACGCTCCGGGTCCCGATCCCGCCGAACTCGTCCTACGTCAGCGCCCACCTCGACGGCGGCTCCGGCCTGAACTCCACCCCGACCGTGCAGCTCGAGGGAAACGCCGCCGTCATCAAGGTCGCCGGCCCGATCCCCGGCGGCGCGAACTTCCAGCTGCCGACCCTCAGCGTCCGCCTGAAGTCCGGCCGCCCCGGCACCACCATCGAAACCAAGCTCAAAGGCACCAGCTACGACGACCCCGGCCTCACCTTCCAGGCCACGATCAAGTGGAAGTTCGTCACCACCACAGCCCCGGTAGCCTGCTACCCCGACCCGAACCCGACCCTGACCCGCACGGTGGTGAGGTGACCCGTGCAACGTGTCAGAAGCGGCCCTCCCCCAATGGGAACGGATAACCTGTCGCGTGCAGGGGGTCTGTGACTGGGGAATCCTGCTGAACGTTCCAGGTGCATTGCATTCCCCACTCCCGCGGACCAGACCCGGACCGGGGAGTGCCCACCCGAAACGAGCAGCCCGCGCATCGAGCAGGAGAGCCGGTTCACCGGCGCCTTCGCCGGCCCCGCGGCCCGGCGCCGGATCTGGGGTGGATCTTCCCCCCAAATCGGGACAAGACCCTCCCCAAGTCACCTCCACCCGGCCTCACGCCGCTTCCCGGAACGTTTCGTCACCGGCTGGCGTTTTTGTTCCGCAAACCACCACCCAACGGATCGTCACAAGCGCCGGATAACCGGGTCTGTTGGTCCGCGCGCTACGTCAGTAGGTGACCGTGATCCGTTCCGCGGCTGGGTCGACGTGGATCTGGCCGCCGTACGGGAGGACTTGCTGGGGGTCGGTGTGGCCGATGTCGAGGCCCTTCACGACGACCGCGTTCGGGTTGTACTCCGCTAGCGCGCGGTCGACCGCCAGGTACTGGCCGGCGACGTAGGCGACCGACTCCTCCGGCGTGAGGACCTGATCGAGTGACGTGGACTTCGGACGGCCCCAGAGGACTGCGTCGAAGCGTTCGAGCAGGCCGCGTTCGCCGAAGTTGCGGAGGATGCGGTAGACCGTCTCGGACGACGGCATCTCCTCGCTCGTCTCGCCGAACAGCACACCGCCGTACGACTCGGTCGGAAGCATCCAGCGGTTGGCGGACAGTTGCCAGTCGAGGATCTCGATGCAACCGCCCCAGAGCTTTCCGCTGACCGCCCGCGATCCGCTCCAGGTCCAGCCGGTGCCGGGGAACAGTGGCGGTTCGGTCTCCAGGTTCTCCGGGACGTTCCAGTCGTGGTCGTGGTCGGTCCAGGCCTTCGCAGGTGTCAGCTCGAACTCGCCGCCGGTGAACATCGCCGCCCGCAGCGACCGCTCGGTGTCCGGGTGCATCGCGCCGCCGCGCCCGAACTGCACCATCACACTGCCGCCGTGGAAACCCGGCAACCCCAACGAATACAGGAAGTTCAGCAGGTTCGTGTTGTCGCTGTACCCGAAGAACGGCTTCGGGTCCGCCTGGAACACCGCCGGATCCAGATGCTTCAGCACGGTGATCTGGTCCTCGCCGCCGATCGACGCGAACACCGCGCGGATCGACGGGTCGGACCAGGCCGCGTGCAGATCCGCGGCCCGCTCCTCCGGAGTGCTCGCGAGCTTCCGGGTGGTCGGGTACTCGACCGGCTCCAGCCCGAAGTCGTCGCGCAGCCGACGCAGCCCCAGCTCGTACGGCCCGGGAAAGATCTCCGGCAGTCCCCGGGACGGCGAGACGATCGCGACCCGGTCACCTGGCTTCAGCACTCAGACCCCGATCGGATGCCAGACGGTCTTCAGTTCGAGGTACTGCGTGAGGCGGGACAGGCCCTGGTCCGCGGACCAGTCCTCCTCGGCGGGACGGCGTACCCGCTTGAGGTTTCCGGCGGCGGCGATCTCAAGGTCGCGGGCCTCGTCGTCGGACGTGATGCCGCACAGGTCGATCGCGTTGACGTCGTCGTGCGACGCCAGCCACGGCCCGATCTCGGACGCCGACCCGGTGAGGAGGTTGACCACACCACCGGGTACGTCGGAGGTCGCCATCACCTCGCCCAGCGTCACGGCCGGCAACGGGCGCTCGTACGACGAGACAGCGACGACCGTGTTGCCGGAGACGATCGCAGGCGCGATCACACTGGTCAGGCCGAGCAGGCTGGAGTCCTGCGGAGCGAGCACCGCGACCACGCCGGTTGCCTCGGGCAACGAGAAGTCGAAGTACGGTCCCGCGACCGGGTTCGAAGAGCCGACCACCTGGGCGAGCTTGTCGGCCCACCCGGCGTACCAGACCCAGCGGTCGATCGACGCGTCGACGACCGCCCGAGCCTTCGAGATCGACAGGCCTTCACCAGCGGCGACCTCGGCGCTGAACTGCTGGTGCCGGCCCTCCATCACCTCGGCGATCCGGTACAGCACCTGACCGCGGTTGTACGCCGTCCGCGCGTGCCAGCCGCCGAACGCCTTGCGGGCCGCGACGACCGCGTCCCGGGCGTCCTTGCGGGAGGCCTGCGACGCGTTCGCCAGGAACTTGCCCTTGGCATTGTTCACGACGTACGACCGGCCGGATTCGCTGCGGGGGAAGGCGCCGCCGATGTAGAGCTTGTAGGTCTTGCGCACCTCGAGCCTTTGCGTGTCAGTGGGCAAGGTAGGCCTCCAGACCGTGGCGACCGCCCTCGCGGCCGTAGCCCGACTCCTTGTAGCCGCCGAACGGCGACGTCGGGTCGAAGCGGTTGAACGTGTTCGCCCAGACCACGCCGGCGCGCAGCTGGTTCGCCATCCAGAGGATCCGGGAACCCTTCTCGGTCCAGATCCCCGCGGACAGCCCGAACGGGGTGTTGTTCGCCTTCTCGACGGCTTCGGCCGGGGTCCGGAAGGTCAGCACCGACAGCACCGGGCCGAAGATCTCCTCGCGGGCGATCCGGTGTGCCTGCGAGACGCCGGTGAACACGGTCGGCGGGAACCAGTAGCCGTTGGCCGGCAGCTCGCACTCCGGCGACCAGCGCTCGGCGCCCTCGTCCTCGCCGATCTGCGACAGCTCACGGATCTTCGCCAGCTGCGCCGCCGAGTTGATCGCGCCGATGTCGGTGTTCTTGTCCAGCGGGTCGCCGACGCGCAGCGTCCCCATCCGGCGCTTCAGCCGCGCGAGCACCTCGTCGTACACGCTCTCCTGGACCAGCAGCCGCGAACCCGCGCAGCAGACGTGGCCCTGGTTGAAGAAGATGCCGTTGACGATGCCCTCGATGGTCTGGTCGATCGGCGCGTCCTCGAAGACGATGTTCGCCGCCTTGCCGCCGAGCTCGAGCGTGACCGCCTTGCGGGTGCCGGCCACCGACTTCGCGATCGCGCGGCCGACGTCGGTGGAGCCGGTGAACGCGACCTTGTCGACGTCCGGGTGCTCGACCAGCGCCTGACCGGTGCGGCCGGCGCCGGTGACGATGTTCACCACGCCCGGCGGCAGATCGGCCTGCTGGCAGATCTCCGCGAACGCGAGGGCAGTCAGCGGCGTGGTCTCGGCCGGCTTCAGTACGACGGTGTTGCCGGCGGCCAGTGCGGGCGCGATCTTCCACGCCAGCATCAGCATCGGGAAGTTCCACGGGATCACCTGGCCCGCGACACCCCACGGCTGCGGGTCGTCACCGACACCGGCGTACTCGAGCTTGTCGGCCCAGCCCGCGTAGTAGAAGAAGTGCGCGGCCACCAACGGGATGTCGACGTCGCGGGACTCGCGGATCGGCTTGCCGTTGTCCAGCGACTCCAGCACCGCGAGTTCACGTGAGCGCTCCTGGATCAGCCGCGCGATCCGGAACAGGTACTTCGCCCGGTCCTTGCCGCTCATCGAGCCCCAGACCCTGTCGAACGCCTTGCGGGCCGCGCGAACGGCCTTGTCGACATCCGCCGGTCCGGCCTCGCTGACCTCCGCGAGCACCTCCTCGGACGCCGGGGACACGGTCTTGAACGGCTTCCCGTCCGTGGCCTCGACGAACTGGCCGTTGACGAACAGCCCGTACGACGACTTGATGTCCACGATCGCCCGGGACTCGGGCGCGGGTGCGTACTCGAATCTGCTCATGCCTGTCAGTCCAAGGTGAAGTAGTCGGGGCCCGGGTAGTGCCCGGTGGCCAGCTTGGTGCGTTGCATCAGCAGGTCGTTCAGCAGGCTGGACGCCCCGAAGCGGAACAGCTCCGGGTCCAGCCAGTCCGGGCCGGCCGTCTCGTTGACGGTGACCAGGTACTTGATCGCGTCCTTCGCGGTCCGGATCCCGCCGGCCGGCTTGACGCCGATGTGCAGCCCGGTGGCCTCGTGGTAGTCGCGGACCGCCTCCAGCATCACCAGTGTGACGGGCAGCGTGGCCGCGGGGGACACCTTGCCGGTGGAGGTCTTGATGAAGTCCGCGCCGGCCAGCATCGCCAGCCAGGAGGCCCGCCGGACGTTGTCGTAGGTGACCAGTTCGCCGGTCTCCAGGATCACCTTCAGGTGCGCGTCGCCGGCCGCCTCGCGGATCGCGGCGATCTCGTCGAAGACCATCGCGTACCGCCCGGACAGGAAGGCGCCGCGGTCGATCACCATGTCGACCTCGTCGGCGCCGGAGGCGACCGCGTCCTTGGTGTCCTGGATCTTGATCGCGAGGCTGGAACGCCCACTGGGGAAGGCGGTTGCGACACTCGCGACGTTGATACCGGTGCCCTGCAGCTCGCGCTTCGCGGTCGCGACCAGGTCCGGGTACACACAGACCGCGGCGACCTGCGGAGCCGTCGGGTCGGCCGGGTCGGGCCGTTTCGCCTTCGCGCACAGGGCCCGCACCTTGCCCGGGGTGTCCTGTCCCTCCAGCGTGGTCAGGTCGATCATCTGGATCGCCAGGTCCAGCGCGTACTGCTTCGCGCTGGTCTTGATCGACCGGGTGCCCAGGGTGGCGGCGCGGGCCTCCGCGCCGACCTGGTCGACGCCCGGCAGCCCGAGCAGGAACCGGCGCAGCCGATCCTCGGACGAAGTCACGTCGGCCAAGCTGTCGACGCCGCTGTCGAGTGTGGTCACCCACGGCAGTCTAGTGCCGTTCCGGACTGCCGGTTACTTTGTGCGGGTGAAGTCGAAATCGCCGGAGAGCGAGCAGTACCTGTCCGCCTCGAACCGGATCACCGGGTCCATCGTGATCGTGATCGGGGCGCTCGGCCTGGTCGACATACTGCTGGAGTGGCGGACCGCGAGCGGGCTGCTGGTCGGCAGCGTCATCGGGATGTTCATCGTGCTGGCGTACGTCGGGCTGATCCGGCCGTCGGTGACCCTCAGCCCCGAGCACCTGCTGCTGCGTAACCACCTGCGCGACCACCAGATCCCGTGGTCGAAGGTGACCGGCGTCGACGTGACCGACATCCTCCGGATCCACACCGACGGCAACCGTTTACGCGCCCCCGGTGTCCAACTGGTCATGCGCGACCTTCGCAAGCAACGGGTCGGCGGTCGCAAGCTCTCCGCGGACAGTTCGATCTCCAAGGCCGACTTCGTCGTCAACCGGATCGAGCACCACCAGGAGCAGTACGCCGGGAAGTCCCAGGGTGAGGTGGTGAGCGGCTGGGCGGCGCCCGAGCTGATCGTCTTCGGCGTACTGGCCGTGATCGCGGTCGTCGCCGCCGTGGTCCGCTGACCGGCGCGTGCTGACCCGGCGCGCGTTCGTCCGCACCGGCGCCGCGGCGGCGGTGGCCGGCGTCGCCGCGGTGGCCGCGCTGGAAACGGGCGTCCTGCCCGGCCGCGCCCGGGTGCACGACCTTCTCGGTCTCACCGGCCCGGACGGCGTCGTACCCGACGTACCCGCGGGCCCGGTGGTGTCCGGGAGCTTCGACTCGTTCGGCCGCCGTACGAAGGTCGGCTACAGCATCATCTATCCGGACGGGTACGACGCCTCGGCCGAGCTGCCCGTCGTCCTCGTCCTGCACGGTCGTGGGGGCGACCACACGTCGGCCGTCAACGATCTCGGCATCGACCGCTACCTGACCGCCGCGGTCCGGGCCGGTACGCCGCCGTTCGCGCTGGCAACCGTGGACGGCGGCCGGGACAGCTACTGGCATCGCCGGGCGGACGGCAACGATCCCGGGTTCATGCTCGACCAGGAGTTCCTTCCGCTGCTGACCCGTCGGGGGCTGCAGACCAGCCGGTTCGGCGTCCTCGGCTGGTCGATGGGCGGGTACGGCGCCCTGCTGTGGGTCGCCCTGCACTACTGGCAGCGCCGGGTCGGCCCGTCCGCGCGAGCGGTGGCGGTCGGCGCGCTCAGCCCGGCGCTGTGGCACAGGTACGCCGACGTACAGCCGGGAGCGTTCGACGACGCCGCGGATTTCGAACGCAGCCAGGTGTTCGACCGGCCGAGCGGATTCCGCGACGTTGCCGTCCGCATCGACTGCGGCCGCGACGACCCGTTCGCCGACGCCGCCCGGGAGCTCCGCGAGCAGTTGCAGGCGTCCGGCGGGCAGCAGGCCGGCGTACACACTCCTGGCTACTGGCGGCGCATGCTCCCTGACCAGCTGCGATTTCTGGGCGAAAAAGTCGCCCGCTGAGCGGAACTGTGGCGTGAATCGCCGCGTCAGAGCCCGTGTTCAACCCTTGAGTGAACCCCTGTGCACTCAGGATTGGTCCGACAGGTCCCTAGACACATCGAGAGTGGAGCTCATGGTCAACCTCTCCCGCTACACCCTGCGTGGCATGGCCACCGTCGGTGCCCTGGCCGGCTTCGCCGCGCTGGCGCTGCCGAACGCCCAGGCCGCGCAGACCTCCAGCACGACCAAGACGGCTGCGACGGCCGCAACGGCGACGACCGCCGACCCGGCGATTCCGAACGGCCACCAGCCGATCGTCATCGGTAACCCGCCGGCTGGTGACGGCCTGACCACGAAGGCCTCGCTGACGAACGTCGTGCGCTACAACCGCCTGTACAAGACGGGGCCGATCACCCCGTCGAAGTGCAAGGAGGTCAACGTTTCGCTGCGCACCTACACCGGTGTCAACCAGTACCTCTCGCAGCTGTTCCGCTGCACCTACGCCGAGTGGGCGCTGCCGCTGAAGCAGGCCGGTGCTGCGTACAAGGTGGCCCCGACGCTGGTCGTCACCACGGCGCGCACGATCAACTCGTACTGCGGCACGGTGACCGACACCGCGTTCTTCTGCGCGTACAACGGCCGGTCCTGGATCTACATGCCGACCGCACAGATCATCAGCTTCTGGAAGTCGAGCCCGACCCTGGCGCGGGCGTACGCGACCAACACGCTGGCGCACGAGTACGGTCACCACGTCCAGTGGCTGACCGGCATCCTGAACGCGTCCTGGCAGCGTCAGCGCGCCTTCAGCACCTACGCCGCGCAGCTCGAGGAGAGCCGTCGTCGTGAGCTGCAGGCGTCCTGCCTCGGCTCGGCCAGCATCGCCGCGAACAAGCGGTACTACCCGATGAGCGGTGGCCTGTACCAGCAGTGGGTCTACGTCGTGACGAACTCCGGCGACCAGCCGGGTGGCGTCCGTGACCACGGCTCGCTGAAGAACCACCGGTTCTGGTCGTTCGCCGGCTTCAACGCCTCGCGCAGCTACGCCGTCGCGGGCAACTGCAACACCTTCAACGCAACCTCTGCCTACGTCTCCTGACGTCAGCACGTAACTCGGCCGCCCGGTACGCGTTGGCGTACCGGGCGGCTGTTTCTTTTTGGCGACACCTGCACGATCTGCGATCGTGTGGTTACTTGTTTCGGGTGCGGACGCCCTAGAGTTCTTGAGTCGAGCATCGAACGGCAGGAGTCACAGTGAACTACGACGAGTTCAACACCGAGTACGCGAAGGTGCTGGACAAGATCAAGAGCGGCCGGAGCACCTGGTCCGAGCTGTCCGGGCACGTCACCCGGCTGCGCCAGGCGACCGCGGGGATCACCGTGCCGGTGGAGCGCACCCAGGTCGACCACGACCTCGCCGCGCTGAGCCAGATGGTGGACATGTCCCGGCGTACCAACGACAAGGAGGACGTCTGGACGGTCACGTCGGACGCGATCCGCAAGGCCAGCAGCCAGGAGGGTACGGTCGCGGACCGGATCGCCCGGATCGAGGCGAGCATCAACGACATCACCGCCCTGGCCAACCGGAACCCGGACGAGCGGGACGCGCTGATGCAGTCCACCAGCACGCTCCGCATCCTGCACTCGTCGCTGCAGAGCTCCCTGCACGCCGAGGAAGCCGAAGCGGCCGCAGCCGCCCGCTGAGCTCCAGAGCCACCCGCCAGGTGTTCTGAAGCTGAGGCCTAGATACCTGCCGCGGCAGCCAGATCCGACTTGACGGCTGCCAACGCGGTCGCTGCCTGAGCGCGTGCCGCGGTGACGTCCGTCGTGACCGGGACGACCACCTCGAGATAGCACTTCAGCTTGGGCTCCGTACCCGACGGGCGCACGACCACGCGTGCGCCGTCGGACAGCGTGTACCGCAGCCCGTCCGTCGGGGGCAACGACTCCGATCCCTTGCCCAGGTCGTCGATCCGCTCGACGGCGTACGCCCCGAGAGCCGTGGGCGGTGTCGCGCGCAGCCGGTCCATCGCCTGCGCGATCAGCGACAGGTCGTCGACCCGCGCCGCCAACTGGTCGGTCGCGTGCAGTCCGTGCTTGACCGCGAGATCGTCCAGCAGGTCGAGCAGCGTGCGTCCCGCCGCCTTCGCCTGCGCGGCCAGCTGCAGCACCCGGACCAGCGTCGACACGCCGTCCTTGTCCTTCACAGCCGCCGGATCCACGCAGTACCCGAGCGCCTCCTCGTAGCCGAAGACCAGCTCCGGCACCCGCCCGATCCACTTGAACCCGGTCAGCGTCTCGACGTACCGGACGCCGTACGACGCCGCGATCTTGCCGAGCAGCGACGACGACACGATCGAGCAGGCCGCCACGCCGTCGGGGCGTGACGACAGCAGGAACTCACCGAGCAGCGCGCCGAGCTCGTCGCCGCGCAGCATCCGCCAGCCTCCCGCGGCCGACGCGTCCGGGACGGCGACCGCGCACCGGTCCGCGTCCGGATCGTTCGCCACCGCGATGTCGGCGCCCATCGAGCGCGCCAGTTCCAGCGCGGCGTCGATCGCGCCCGGCTCCTCCGGGTTCGGGAACGAGACGGTCGGGAAGTCCGGATCCGGGTCGGCCTGCGATGCGACCACCTGCGGTACGGCGAACCCCGCACGGGCGACCGCTGCCTCGACCAGGGTCCGCCCGACGCCGTGCAGCGGCGTGTAGGCCACGTTGAGATCCCGTGGTGCATCCGCCGGCACCAGCTGGGCGATCCGGTCCAGGTAGGCGTTCAGCAGGTCGTCTCCGGTCGTCTGCCAGTCGTCGCCCCGCGGTACGTCGGCCAGCGAGCCGACAGCGGCGATCGCGGCCGCGATCTCGGCGTCGGCCGGCGGCACGATCTGCGAACCGTCGCCCAGGTAAACCTTGTAGCCGTTGTCCTGCGGCGGGTTGTGCGACGCGGTCACGACCACGCCGGCCACTGCGTGCAGATGCCCGATGCCGAAGGCGACGACCGGCGTCGGGGCCGGCCGATCGAGCAGTACGGCGTCCAGGCCGGCGCCGCGCATCACGGCCGCGGTGTCCTGCGCGAACACGTCCGACTTGTGGCGGGCGTCGTACCCGATCAGGACCGGGCCGTCGGTGAGCCCCTTCGCCTTCAGGTACGCCGCGAGTCCGGCGGCGGCACGGATCACGACGACCCGGTTCATCCGGTTCGGTCCGGCGCCGACCGCACCGCGCAGACCCGCCGTACCGAACTCCAGGGTGCCGGAGAAGCGGTCGGCGAGCTCAGTGGTGTCCCCGGCGTCCAGCAGCGCCTGCAGCTCGGCGCGGGTGTCAAGGTCGGGGTCCTCGCGCAGCCAAGCTTCGGCGGCGGCCCTCAGATCATCTGTCACATGGGCACTCTAATGACCCGACGACTGACAAGGCCGTGAGCGGATGTCCGCCACGTAGTCGTCGGGTGCCCCGGCCGCCTCGGCGGCCTCGGCCAGGATGCCCAGGTAGCGGGCCGAGGGCAGGCCGCCCTCGTAGGCGTTCAGGACGTACATCCAGGCCAGTTGCTCGCCGTCCAGGGTCTGCGCCCGGACCTGGATCTTGCGGTAGATGCCCTGGTCGATCGCTTCCCACTCGTCGAGGCGCTCGACGTCCTTGGGGTGGATGTCGTAGAGCGCCACGAAGACCTGGTTGGTGGGGTCGGCCGGGTCCTCGACCACGGTGGCCATCGCGCCCTCCCAGCCGAGCTCCTCGCCGCCGAAGGTGAGGCGCCAGCCGGTGATCCAGCCGGTCCCGCGCAGGGGCGAGTACGGGCACCGCTCGGACATCAGGTTCGGGTCCAGATTCGACGCAAACGCGGCGTACAGGGTCACGGAATCAGAGGATACGGAAGAATGACCTCCCGTGGCGCGAGTTGTGATCATCGGAGGCGGTCCAGGCGGGTACGAAGCGGCCAGTGCGGCCGCCCAGCTGGGCGGGGAGGTGACGGTCGTCGATTCCGACGGGATCGGCGGTTCCGCCGTGCTCACCGACTGCGTACCGAGCAAAACCCTGATCGCCACCGCGGAGGTGATGACCGAGGTGGAGGAGGCCGGGGAGCTGGGCGTCCGGCTGGACGACGGCGACGACGACCCGGCGAACTCCGTGCGTGTCGATCTCTCCGTCGTCAACAAACGGGTGAAGGCGCTGGCCACCGCCCAGTCCGAGGGCATCGAGCGCCGGCTGGACCGCGACAAGGTCCGGATCGTCAAGGGCCGCGGCCGCCTGGACGGGCCGGAGACCGTGGTCGTCGGCGACGAGCGCCTGGACGCCGACGTGATCCTGATCGCCACTGGAGCAAGGCCTCGCATCCTCCAGGGCTCCGAGCCGGACGGCGAGCGGATCCTGACCTGGGAGCAGGTCTACGAGCTCGACGAACTGCCCGAGCGGCTGATCGTGGTCGGCTCCGGTGTCACCGGTGCGGAGTTCGCCAGCGCGTACGACGCGCTCGGCAGCGACGTCGTCCTGGTGTCGTCGCGGGACCGGGTGCTGCCCGGTGAAGACGCTGACGCGGCAGCAGTCCTCGAGGACGTGTTCAAGCGGCGCGGACTCACGGTCCTGGGCAAGTCCCGGGCCGAGTCGGTCAAGCGGCAGAGCGACGGTGTCGTGGTGACGTTGACCGACGGCCGGAAGGTCGAGGGCTCGCACGCCCTGCTCGCGGTCGGCTCGCTGCCGAACACCGACGACATGAATCTGGTCGAGTCGGGCGTGTCGCTGACCGACGGCGGCTTCGTCCAGGTCGACCGGGTCTCCCGGACCACGGCCCGCGGCGTCTACGCGGCCGGCGACTGCACCGGCGTACTGATGCTGGCCTCGGTGGCCGCCATGCAGGGTCGGATCGCGATGGCGCACGCGCTCGGCGATGCCGTCACCCCGTTGGACCAGTCAACGGTCTCCGCCAACGTCTTCACGGCCCCCGAGATCGCGACGGTCGGCCTGACCCAGGCGGTCGTCGACGCCGGCGGCAGTACGGCGATGGTCGTCAAGGTGCCGCTGGCCGACAACGCCCGCGCCAAGATGCAGGGTGTCCGCGACGGTTTCGTCAAACTCTTCTGCCTCCCCAACACCGGCATCGTCGTCGGCGGTGTGGTGGTGGCCCCGCGAGCCAGCGAACTCATCCACCCCATCTCGCTGGCCGTCGGCGCCCGCCTGACGGTCGACCAGGTGGCACAGGCCTTCACCGTCTACCCCTCGGTCTCCGGCTCGGTCGCCGAAGCCGCCCGCCGCCTGCACCTCCGCAGCTGAGCTCGATCAACTCGCCGCAACTTTGGCGGCGGAGGCTGCATCGTCTGAGGTGTGAAGAGCTACCTGAGACGAGCCTCCACCGCAGCAACGGCCGCCGTACTGCTGGGTGCACTGACCACCATCGCCCCGGTACGGCGACCGCTGCCGCGTCGGCTGCCTGCAAGATGCAGCTCCAGCCGGTGACGAGCGGCGGTGACGCGCCCAACACGACCATCACTGCCGGGACGCCACCGACCGCGAAGACCGTCGCCGGACCTCATCTGTTCTCGCCAGGAGCAGCGCGGGTCAGCTCGACCTGGCGCTGGGACGCCGGCTCGAACGACGGGTACGTCGTCCTCGGATCACGCCTGTACCAGGTGTCCTGGGGCTACGACGAGATGACCGGCGAGCTGTACAACTACCAGAATCCGGTCGGGGGCGGCTGGGACAAGTTCACGATGTTCGAACAGGCCACCTACGGCTCGCCGGCGACCCGGATCGCGCGCTACGGCCTGCGCAACGACGGCGTCCTGTTCCGCTGGACCAGCTGGAAGAACGTCCGCCAGTACGCCGGGTTCTCCGCGGTGAAGGCGATGACGCTGATCAGCGAGACCAAGACGTACGACACGTTCCTCGCCACCACGCGCGGCGGCGCGCTGTACACGATCCACATTCCCGCGGACACCCGACTGCAGCCGACCGTGAAGAAGGTCCGCACCTCGACCTGGCAGGGCTTCGAGACACTCGTGGCCGAGCGCTGCGGCACGCAGAGCACGTTGCTCACGGCAATCGACAAGGACACCGGCAGCGCCTACCTGTACGCCGTCGGGCACGCGAACGGCACGTCGACCGTGATCCAGGGCCTCGGCAAGGTCTCCGGCACCTTCAAGGACCCCCTCGTCTCACTGTGGCGCCTCGACGGCGCACCACCTCGCAACGGCGAATAACCACTCCTGAAAGGCATTTCGATGAAACTGAACCGGGCTTCCGCAGCGGCGGCCTCCGCTCTGCTCCTCGGCGGGTTGGCCGCACTGCCGGCCGGCACCGCGACCGCAGCCGGTACCGCGACGGCTAGCGCGACCGCCGCCTGCTCGATCAACCTCGGCTCGATCACGGCCGGCGGGGACATGGCCAACGCCACGGTCACCGCGACCTCGCCGGCCACCGTCAAGCGGTCCACCGGCCCGCACATGCTCTCCCCGGGACTCGCGAAGCTCGCCTCGACCTGGACCGACTCGCTCGGCGTCGGGGCGGACTACACGGTGTACGGCGACGTGATCGTCAGCGGAACTCTGTACGCCGGCGCGTACGGCGTGGACTCCGCGGGCAAGCCGTTCACCTCGCTGAAGTCCCGCGGCGTCGGGTACATCGGCTACAAGGCGATCGAGTCCTCGTGGTACTGGGGCAAGGTCGACCGGACGGCGGACTACCGGCTGCGCGGCGACGGGGTCCTCTACCGGTACACGGGCCGGGTGGTGACGCGCTGGCCGGGCTACTCGTCGGTGAAGACGATGGCGCTGATCAGCGAGACGCCGACGTACGACACCTTCCTGGCCACGACGAACGGCGGCGCGCTCTACACGATCCACATCCCGGTCACGGGTACGCCGGTCGTCAAGAAGGTCCGCACCTCGACCTGGCAGGGCTTCGAGTACCTGGTGGCGGAGAAGTGCGGCACGCAGAGCACGCTGCTTGCCGGCATCGACAAGGACACCGGCTCGGCCTTCCTGTACGCCGTTGGTCACGCCAACGGAGCCTCGACCGTGATCAAGGGCCTGGGCAAGATGCCCGGTGACTTCAAGGACCCGGTCTACTTCCTGAACACCGCCGAGGGAAACGCCCCGCTGTTCGGCGAGTGAGAAACTCACAAAAGGAACCTTTGATGAGCCTGAAGCGCGCTTCCGCGGTCGCGGCCTCCGCCGTACTGCTGGGGTCCCTGGCAACTCTTCCCGCCACTACGGCGAGCGCATCCGCGTCCGCCGCCTGCACGATGACCGTCGGATCGATCACGGGCGGCGGTGACATCGCCAACACCGATGTCACCGCGACAGCACCGATCACCGCCAAGCGCACGGTCGGAGTCCACGTGTTCACCCCCGGAGTAGCCAAGTTCAGCGCGACCTGGACCACGCGAGTCACACCGCCGTCCGGCAAGTCCACCAGCGGTGAGCTCGTGCTCAACTCGGCGCTGTACTCGGCGTGGTACGGCACCAAGTCCGACGGGACGCCGCAGAACGGGATCAGCAACGGCAGCAAGGGCTGGCAGGGTTACCACGTCGTCCAGACCTCGGTCTACTCCGTCCCGGGCGCGCCCTACTGGAGGGCCACGTACGGCCTGCGGAACGACGGCGTGATGTACCGCTGGAGCGGCGAGTACGGCGACCTGGCCCGCTACACCGGCTTCGCGTCGGTGAAGACGATGACGCTGATCAGCCAGACCAGGACCTACGACACGTTCCTCGCGAACGCCCGCGGCGGTGCCCTGTACACGATCCGGATCGCGCGGGATCCCAAGGTGCTGCCAGTCGTGAAGAAGCTCCGCACGTCCACCTGGCAGACGTTCGAGAACCTGGTCGCCCAGAGGTGCGGCGTGCAGAGCACCCTGCTCACCGCGATCGACAAGGAGACGGGTTCGGCCTACCTGTACGCCGTAGGCCACGCAGGAGGAGCGTCGACTGTGATCAAGGGCCTCGGCAGGGTGCCCGGCACCTTCACCGACCCCGTCGACTACCTCCGGACCGACGAGGCGATCCCGCCGCTGTTCGGCGAGTGAGGACAGCACAAGGCCCCGGTGACCAGCTGGTCACCGGGGCCCTGTCGCGTTCACGCTCTAGAAGTCGCCGCCGAAGTCTCCGCCGCCGAAGTCGAAGCCGCCGCCGTCGCCACCGTCGCCACCGTCGAACGGGTTGTAGTCGCCCCCGCCGTCACCGCCGCCATCGCCTCCGCCGTCGCCGCCGAAGTCTCCGCCGCCGTCATAGCCGGCCGCGTAGTCGCCGTACCCGCCGCCGGCGAACATGCCGCCGAGCATCGTGCCGAGGAACATTCCGGTCATCACACCGCCGAGCGCGCCGAACATGCCCTGCGCGTACGGCGAGTAGGCCGGGCCGGCCTCCCAGTACGGCACCCGCTGCGGGCCGACCATGACCTTGCGGACGTCCGGCTCGGCGCCGGCGCGGACCCGCTCGGCGTCGGCCGCACAGGCCGGCACCTCGCGCTGCGCGCCACCTGGCGGCGCCCACATCACGTCGACCACGGACGGGCCGTGCTGCGGGTTGAAGAAGCACGACGGGCGACGCTGCGGCAGCGGTTCGCCGGCCACACGGGCGCGCACACAGGCAGCGGCGTACCGGCCGTCCTCGAGGATCTCGATCACGTGCTTGATCTGATCTGCCTCGGTGACCTGGCCGACGGCCTGCTTCGCGGATTCGTAGGAGTCCAGCGCGCGCTGGTAGTCCTGCCGCGCACCGTCGCCGAGGTCCTTGCCGACCATCTCCAGGTCGAGGTCCTGCAGCTCCTCGCCGAACCGCGTGATGTCCTCGTCGGCGGTCCGCTTCACCGACTCGAGCTCGGCGGCCGTGATCTCGTGCTGCTGCTTGGTCTGCAGCTGGGTCCGACGGTACGAGCGGTACGCCAGAACCGCGATCACCACCACGGCGATGATCAGGATGAATTCCATGTCGGGCCTCTCTCGGGGGCTTTGGGGAGAGCCTATCCAACCCCTCAAGACGGGCCACGCCACGCAGGGTGACGTAATCCCGGGAAAGCGGTCACCGTCGGCGCATAATCGAGAAGCGCGCCGCCCAGCGACTGTCCGTCCCCGCGCCGGAAGGCCAAATGTGGGCAACACAGCCATGGGCAAGACTGCGCGACTAGTGCCGCTCGTGCTGACGGCGGCTGCCTTGGTCCCGCTACCGCACGACCCGCCCGATCGCTCCTACCAGGAGATCCCGCTCGACGGCCCGTCCGTCCGAGCCGAGACCACACCGTTCGGCATGGTCGGCATCACCTGGCCCGCAGGCGTCCAGGGAGTGACGGCGAAGGTTCGCGTCCAACGTGACGGGCAATGGACCGATTGGCAGCCGCTGCAGATCGAGGACGATCACGGTCCCGATCCATCGGAGCCCGAAGGAATTGAGCGCGCCGGCACCGAGCCGTTGTGGGTCGGTAACGCCACGGGTGTGCAGGCGAGTGCGGTGACTGCTGCCGGGGCGGTCTCCGACGCCAAGGTGGTGCTGATCCAGCCCGGCGTGCTCGGCTCCGACTCCGAGGAGCCGGGCGGCCCGATCGAGGCGGCGTCGAGCAGGGCGCCGTACCCGATGCCGTTGATGGTGAGCCGGAAACGGTGGGGCGCGGACGAAAGGCTCCGCGCGCTGAACGGTGCCTCGTGCGTGCGGCCGAAGTACACGAAGACTGTGCTGGCGGCGTTCGTCCACCACACCGCCGATCGGAACGACTACACCCGCACGCAGGTTCCGGCGATGGTGCGGGCGATGTACGCGTACCACGTGAAGAGCCGCGGCTGGTGCGACCTCGGGTACAACTTCCTCGTCGACCGCTTCGGCCGGGTCTTCGAGGGCCGGTACGGCGGTGCGCAGCTGCCGGTGCTCGGCGCGCACACGTCGTCGTTCAACGCGAACTCGTTCGGCGTCGCGGTGATCGGAAACTTCGAGCAGACGGCACCGCCGCCGGCGATGCTGGAGTCCACGGCCCGTGTGATCGCGTGGAAACTGGACGCCAACTACCGGTCGCCGCTGGCCACGATCTTGCTCGACGGAAGCCGCCTGCACACGGTTTCCGGACACCGCGACACCAAGGCGACCGCGTGCCCGGGAACCCAGCTGTACAACAAGCTCGGCTGGCTGAAGCAGCGCGTGAACACCTTGATGAGCGGGAGTTTCTCGACCCCGATCTACGAGTACGCACGGAAACTCGGTTTCCGGAGCCTCGGCCAGCCGTTCTGGGGCGAGCACCGGACCCGGACCGGCTGGGCGACGTACTTCGGCACCCGCGACGTCTTCTACTCCGTTGCCACCGGCCCGCATTCCACGTCCGGCGCTTTCCGGACCCGGTACCGGCGGCTCGGGGCCGGCAGCGCGCGGCTCGGGCTGCCGATCACGGATGCCTATCAGGTCGCGGGCGGAGCGCGGCAGAAGTTCCAGCGTGGCTGGCTGGTCTGGGACCGGCGTGACCGTCAGGTCCATCTTGTCTACGGGAGACCATCATGAAGAAACGTGCGATCGCGCTGGTGGTGCTGTCGTCCACGGCGATCAGTGCCACCGCCCAGGCGCGCGAGGTCGTCCCGGACGCGGCGCCGGACACGACGATCAACGGGCGTGGATTCGGGCACGGCCGCGGACTGTCGCAGTACGGCGCGCAGGGTGCGGCGCTGGCCGGGAAGCCGGCGAAGCAGATCCTCGACTTCTACTACCCGGGGACGACGACCGGGAAGGCGACCGGCAGCATCAGGGTCCGGGTCAGCGCCGACACGACCGACGGCGTGCGGGTCGGTGCGGTGAGCGGGCTCGCGGTCCGCTCGCTGGCCACCGGCAAGGTGTACGCGTTGCCCAGGGCATCGACCAGGAATCAATGGTCGATCGACCCGAACGGCGAGCACGGCGCGAAGGTCAGCTCGTACGACGCGAAGACCCGGAGATGGACGCTCTACAAGACGTTCACGGGGATGGCGCAGTTCGAGGGCGCGGCCGTGATCGGGCTGGTCCTGCCGAGTGGCGCCGTACGCCGGTATCGCGGTGCGCTGCGGGCGATCGACGTGTCCGGGGCGCATCTGGACACGGTGAACGTGCTGCCGCTCGAGTACTACCTGCGGGGTGTCGTACCCCGGGAGTCGGTGTCGAGCTGGCGGCCGGCCGCGTTGCAGGCGCAGGCCGTTGCCGCCCGCACCTATTCGGTGTTCCACCGGGCCCGCGCGGCGCGGAAAGCGTATGACTTGTGCGACACCACGTCCTGCCAGGTGTACGGCGGATACGACTCGGAGGAGACGTCGACGAACAACGCGATCGCGGCGACCGCGGGACAGGTCCGGCTCTACAAGGGCAATCCGATCATCGCGGAGTTCTCCTCGTCGAACGGCGGAGCGACGGCGGCGGGCGATGCGCCGTACCAGCTCACCAAGGTGGACGGCTGGGACGCGTACCCGAAGAACGGGAACCCGAACGTGACGTGGACGGTGACCCGGACGGCCGCCGAGATGCAGGCGGTCTTCGACGTCGGCTCGATCCGGTACGTCCGCGTCCTGAAACGGACCGGCGTCGGCCCGGGCGGCGGGCGGGCGCTCACCGTCGAGGCGGCCGGGTCGCGCGGAAAACGTGTGCTGACGGCCGACCAGGTGCGGATCCGGCTGCACCTGCGGTCCGCGTGGATCAGCTTCCCGGCCCGCACGCCTTGATATACCAACTGTTCTGCTCCGAGTGCCTGATGGCTGAGGCATTGACGGGGTGTCTGTGCTCCGGCTAAACATGACATCGCTGTCAATCACCGCCCAGGAGGAGCAGGTCGATGCGCAGAAAGATTGGTATATCAACTCGTCTGGCCGCCGGAGTGCTCGCGGTCGCGGTCCTCGGGTCGCTGAACATGACCACGGCCAGTGCCGCCGACGCCGGGACCGACCCGACCGCAGCCGCTCGGGCGCGTGCGTCGTACGACGCGATCAACAAGTACTTCGACGCCGGCAAGGGGCTGCTGCTGGAGGAGTACCCGAACACCCAGAGCAACCCGTACTCGTACGTCTGGCCGTACTCGCAGGCGGCGATCGCGGCCGAGGACCTGGCCGGCGTACCGGGTGCGGGCCGCGCCGGCTCCGCGGAGGCCGATCGGCGGCTCGCGGCGTACGAGTTCTACTGGAACGCCGGGACGACGCCGCCCGGGTACGACTCGTACGTCCGGCCGCCGAACGGTCAGGGCGGCGACAAGTTCTACGACGACAACGAGTGGATCGGGCTGAACCTGATCCAGCGGTTCAAGCGGACTGGTGACCGTGCTGCACTCGCTCGCGCCAAGGAGATCTTCGCGCTCGTCGTCCACGGCTGGGACACGGATCCGTCGCACCCGTGCGCCGGTGGCGTGTACTGGACCCAGGCGCCGTGGAGCCAGGACCGCAACACGGTGTCGAACGGCCCGGGTGCCGAGCTCGGGGCGCACCTGTACCTGCTGACGCGGGACAAGTCGTACCTGACCTGGGCCCAGTGGATGTACCAGTGGGCGCAGGACTGCATGCTCGCGCCGAACGGGCTGTACTGGGACCACATCGACCTGGCCGGCAACATCGAGAAGACGCAGTGGAGCTACAACCAGGGCGTGATGCTCGGCGCCGGCGTGTTGTTGTTCAAGGCAACGGGTAACGTCCAGTACCTGCGCGACGCGAAGTCGGTCGCCAACGCCTCGCTGGCGTTCTACAACACGCCCGAGATCCTGGCGAAGAACGGTGCGGCGTTCAACTCGATCTGGTTCAAGAACCTGTTGATCCTGGACTCGGTCGCGCCGGATCCCCGCTACCGCAAGGCGATGCAGTCGTACGCCGACTACAACTGGAACACCACCCGGGACCCCGCGACGAACCTCTACAAGTTCCGTGAGGGATCGGTCGAGCTCCTTCAGCAGTCCGGTATCACCCAGGTCCACGCGCTCCTGGCGTGGCCGCGCTCGCAGTACCACCTGCTGGCCTGACGCCAAGGAAACAGCCAACACCCACCGCGCCTGACAACACCGCGCCGCCCGTCCCCGCAGGGGGCGAGCGGCGCGGTGGTTCTCTCTCAGGCTGCTGCTGATGCTGTCTTGATCTCCACCGGCGTGATCGGCGTACCGTCCTGGGGGCCGTTCTGCGGCGTGACGCCGGCCTCCGCGACCTTGTCTATCAGCTTCACGCTCGGCTCGTCGATCGTCCCGAACGCCGTGTACTGCGGGGTGAGCCCGGAGGCGTCGCCGTACACGATGAAGAACTGGCTGCCGTTCGTGTTCGCGCCGGAGTTCGCCATCGCGAGGGTGCCGCGGCCGTACTTCAGGGTCGGGTACACCTCGTCCGCGAAGCTGTAGCCCGGTCCGCCGGAGCCGCTCCCGCTCGGGTCGCCGCACTGCAGCACCTGCAGGCCTTCACCGACTGTCAGCCGGTGGCACTTCGTGTTGTCGAAGTACTTCTGGCCGACCAGGCTCAGGAAGCTCTTCACCGTGCAGGGCGCGAGTGCGCTGTCCAGGGTGAGCTGCAGGTCGCCGATGGACGTGTTCAGGCTGACCTTCGACGTACCCGACGCCTTGACCTTCCCGTCGGCCGGCGCGTTGACCTTCTTCGCGGCCGGCTCGGCGGACTTCTTGTACGTGCAGTTGACCTCGGACGCGAGCGGCGTCGCGCGCTTCGGGGCCGGTGCCATCGCGGTCGGGATGCTGGCCGGCTTGTTCTCCGGCGCCGCCGACGCGGAGGAGGCGGCCGGCTTGTCGTCGCCACCCACCCCGAACACCACGAAAACCCCCACGAGAACCACGACCACCGCCGCGACCGCAGTCATGGTGATCCCCAGATTCCGCCGCTGTCGCCGCCGCTCGAGCTCCCGCTCAGCCTGCCGCTTCGCCTTCCGCGCCGCCAGCTGCTGCTGATGGGTCTTCTTGGACATGCAGTAACCCTCCTCACCGAGACACCTGCAGGGAACCTACAGCGAAAACCTGAGAACTGTCTGTCAATCCAGCCAGACCAATTCCCAGCGGGGGTCACCACGGGCGCTGTCAGGGGGAGCCGGCGCCCCAGACGAGGCAGAACTCGTTGCCCTCGGGATCGCGGAGGACCTGCCAGAGGCCGCCGTCGTAGATGTCGTCGGCTCGGGTGGCGCCGAGGCTCAGGGCGTGGGCGATGGAGCGGTCCTTGGTGTCCGGAGGGACGTAGAGATCCAGGTGGACACGGTTCTTGCGGACCTGTTTGCCTTCGGAGACCCGCGCGAAGTCCAGTCGCACCCGTCCGCCGTGAAGCTCGACGACGCCGTCGTGCTCGGGACGCAGTTCGCCGCCGAGCAGTGCCTGCCAGAACTGCCCCAGCCGCTCCGGATCCGTACAGTCGATCGCCACCGCATCGATCACCGGCACCGGCAGGTACGCCGCACCGTCGTCCGCGGCCTGCACGGGCTCGGAGGACATCAGTCCTTGATCTCGCAGATGGCGGCGCCCGCCGAGACCGTGGCGCCTACCTCCGCACTGAGGCCGGTAACGGTGCCGGCCTTGTGGGCGTTCAGGGGCTGCTCCATCTTCATCGCCTCGAGGACCACGATCAGGTCGCCCTCGGCGACGGTCGCGCCTTCCTCGACGGCGATCTTGACGATCGTGCCCTGCATCGGCGACGTCAGCGCGTCGCCGGACGCGGCCGAGCTCTTCGTCCCGCCCGCCCGCCGCGACGGCTTCTTCTTCGACCCGCCGGCAGCGGGTGCGGCACCGATCGCACCGAGCCCGGCGGGCAGAACGACCTCGAGCCGCTTGCCCCCGACCTCGACGGTGACCTTCTCGCGCTCGGCGTCGGACGGCGCCAAGGCGGTCGGGCCCTCGTACGGCGTGAGCTGGTTGTCGTACTCGGTCTCGATCCAGCGGGTGTGGACCTTGAACCCGTCCGTCCCGACGAAGGCCGGGTCGGAGACGACCGCGGCGTGGAACGGGATGACCGTCGGCATGCCCTCGACGACGAACTCACGCAACGCCCGGCGCGACCGCTCCAGCGCCTGCGTCCGGTCCCGCCCGGTGACGATGAGCTTCGCGACCAGTGAATCGAACGCGCCCGGCACCGTCTCGCCCTGGTCGTACCCGCCGTCCAGACGGACACCCGGACCTGACGGCGCGTGCCAGCGCGTCAACGTTCCCGGAGCGGGCAGGAATCCGCGCCCGCCGTCCTCGGCGTTGATCCGGAACTCGATCGAGTGCCCGGAGATCTCCGGGTCGTCGTATCCGAGCTCCTCGCCGTTGGCGATCCGGAACATCTCCCGGACCAGGTCGAGCCCGGTGACCTCCTCGGAGACCGGGTGCTCGACCTGCAGTCGCGTGTTCACCTCGAGGAACGAGATCAGTCCGTCCTGTCCGACCAGGAACTCGCACGTCCCGGCGCCGACGTACCCGGCCTCGCGGAGGATCTTCTTCGACGACGAGTAGAGCAGTTCCAGCTGCTCGGGCGACAGGAACGGAGCCGGCGCCTCCTCGACGAGCTTCTGGTACCGGCGCTGCAGCGAGCAGTCCCGCGTCGACACGACGACAACGTTGCCGTGGGCATCGGCCAGGCATTGGGTCTCGACGTGCCGCGGCTTGTCCAGGTACCGCTCGACGAAGCACTCGCCGCGTCCGAACGCGCTGACAGCCTCGCGGGTGGCCGACTCGAACAGCTCCGGGACTTCCTCGAGCGTCCGCGCGACCTTCATCCCGCGCCCGCCACCGCCGTACGCCGCCTTGATCGCGATCGGCAGCCCGTATTCCTGGGCGAACGCCACCACCTCATCAGCGTTCGCCACCGGGTCCGGCGTACCAGGAACCTGGGGCGCGCCGACCTTCTCCGCGATGTGCCGCGCCTTGACCTTGTCGCCGAGCGAGTCGATCGCCGACGGCGGCGGCCCGATCCAGATCAGCCCGGCGTCGATCACCGCCTGGGCGAACGCAGCGTTCTCGGCCAGGAAGCCGTAGCCCGGATGTACGGCGTTCGCGCCCGAGCGGGCGGCCACGTCCAGGATCTTGCCGATGTTCAGGTAGGAGTCGGCCGGTGTCGACCCGTCCAGCGCGTAGGCCTCGTCGGCGAGCCGGACGAACAGCGCGTCCCGGTCCTGGTCGGCGTACACGGCGACGCTTTCCAGCCCCGCGTCGGCGGCGGCCCGGACGACCCGGACGGCGATCTCGCCCCGGTTGGCGACCAGCACCTTGGTGATCTGCAAGCTGTCGGACACAGCGACTCCCTTCGGCTGGCCCGAGTCTAGGGTCAAGGGGCCGCCCTGGGGGCAGGGTGTTGCTCACACCACGGTGGGTTGTCTCTCGAAGAACGTCTCCAGCACCACCACTGTCTGAGTGCTGGTCACCCCGTCCACCTGGTGGAGTGCACGCAGGGTCGCCTGCAGGTCCTCGGTGGTCGCCGTGCGGACCTTCACCAGGACCGACGCCGGCCCGGCGATGATGTGCGCCTCCTCGACCGCCGGGATCTTCCGCAACGCCTTCAGGGTCGGCTCGTCGCCCATCCAGGCGCCGGACTCGAGCATGACGAACGCCAGGACGCCGAGCCCGACCGCGGCCGGGTCCACGTCGACCGTCGTACGCCGGATCACGCCGGCCGCCTTCAGTTTCCGGACCCGTTCGTGGGCGGATCCGGCCGAGAGCCCGACCGCCTGCCCGAGCGCGGCGTACGACTGCCCGGCGTCCTCCTGCAACGCGGCCAGCAACCCACGATCCACATCATCTACTGTCATATCGGTCACAAACCAAATCTCGTTCTATATGGACGGTCAGCGACAGGATAGCGTTCCGCATATGACGATCACACTCAACGCAGCGCCGCCGCGGCTCCGGGCCGAGCTCGTCGTGCTCGACGAGCGCTTCACCAAGATCGCGGGCGACGAGTACCTCGAATGCCTGTACGACGGCGGCCGCTGGCTCGAAGGACCGGCGTACTCGCCGGCCTGGCGCTGCCTCGTCTTCAGCGACATTCCGAACGACCGGCTGCTCCGCTGGGACGAGTTCTCCGGCCAGGTCAGCGCGTTCCGCCAGCCCTCCGGCTACGTCAACGGCAACACCATCGACCGCGCCGGCCGCCTGATCAGCTGCTCGCAGGGCGATCGCCAGGTCGTGCGAACGGAGTACGACGGCAGCCGCACGGTCCTCGCCTCGCACCTCGACAGTTCGGGGTCGAGCCGGCGGTTGAACAGCCCGAACGACGTGGTCGAACGCAGCGACGGGTCGATCTGGTTCACCGACCCGCCGTACGGGATCACCTCGAGCTACGAGGGACACGCCGCCGAGCAGGAGATCGACGGTTGCCACGTCTACCGGATCGCCCCGGACGGCGCACTGACCGTCGTCGCGGACGACTTCATCCGTCCGAACGGGCTCGCCTTCTCCAACGACGAGAGCCAGTTGTACGTCGTCGACACGCCGGGCAAGCACATCCGCCGGTTCGACGTGGACGGCGAGAAGCTGACCGGGGGTGAGGTGTTCGCACCGTGCGAGGGCGGAATGTTCGACGGCATCCGGTTCGACAACACCGGCCGGGTCTGGGCGGCCACGCACGAAGGCGTGCACTGCTTCGATCCCGACGGCACGCTGATCGGCAAGCTGGTGCTCCCGGACGTGGTGTCCAACCTGACCTTCGGCGGCCCGAAGGGCAACCGCCTCTTCATCACCGCGACCACCTCGGTGTGGTCGTGGCTGACCAACGTACAGGCCGCCCCGAGATAGCGCAGGAGAACCGCATAGGCTCTTCCGCGAGTGTTCGCAGCCGAGTTCGCGAGGAGTCGTGATGACCGGAATTCTCGAGCCGTTGGCAGGGACCGCGCCGGCCGTCTGGGAGAAGCTGGACGACCGCTTCGAAGGTATCCGTGGCGACAGCCGCCTCGAACGGCTGTGGACCGGTGGCCGCTGGGTCGAGGGCCCGGTGTACTCCGCCGCGGGCCGCTACCTGTTGTGGAGCGACATCCCGAACGACCGGATCCTGCGCTGGGACGAGACGTCGTACCAGGTCTCCGTCTTCCGGCACCCGGCCGGCAACACCAACGGCCACACCCGCGACACCGAGGGCCGGCTGGTGAGTTGCGAGCACGGCAACCGGCGCGTGACGCGGACCGAACACCACGGCGGTATCACCGTGCTCGCCCACGAGTACGACGGGAAGCGGCTGAACTCCCCGAACGACGTGGTGGTGAAGCGCGACGGGTCGGTCTGGTTCACGGATCCGGCGTACGGGATCGACAGCGACTACGAGGGGTACAAGGGCGAGATCGAGACCGGCGGCTGCCACGTGTACCGGGTCGCGCCGGACGGTGGGCTGACCCGCGTCGCCGACGACTTCGACCGGCCGAACGGGCTCGCGTTCTCACTCGACGAGTCGTTGCTCTACATCACCGATTCGGAGCAGGGGACGATCCGCGTCTTCACCGTCGACGGCGACACCCTGAGCGGCGGCGAGCTGTTCGCCGAGTGCGGCAACGGCATCTTCGACGGCATCCGCCTCGACACCCAGGGCCGCGTCTGGGCGTCGGCCGCGGACGGCGTGCACATCTACCACCCCGACGGCACGCTGCTCGGCAAACTCCTGGTCCCCGAGACCGTCAGCAACCTCACCTGGGGCGGCCCGAAACGCAACCGCCTCTTCCTCACCGCGACCACGTCGGTCTACTCCCTCTTCACCACGGCCAACGGAGCCCCGGAGGCCTACGGCCCCCGGGGCTGAGCGCTCTAGAGCTTCTTGGCCTGGTCGATGATGGTGAAGACGGCCAGGAAGCCGAAGGCCAGGAACGAGAACCAGAGGACGGCCGAGCGCCAGGTGGTGATCCGGATGGCGCGCGGGAGCGCCCTCGAGTTCATCCACCAGAGCAGGCCGGAGTAGACGAACATCATGGTGCCGGCGGTACAGGCCGAGATCACCAGGAGCACCAGCGGCTGCGTGAGGCCGGCCAGCAGGACGATGATGCCGAAGGCAACCAGTCCCCAGACCAGCCAGAAGTACAGCTTGGACTCGGTGAGGCTGGACTCGCGGAGGTACCGGGCCTTGACCATGTCGGCCGCCAGCCGGGACGTGTAGTCGACGATGCCGGCCGCGGCGGCGAACAGCGAGAAGGCGCCGATCGCCCAGAACAGGTAGCCGAACCAGCCGCCCACCAGGGTCTGCAGCGTCGTACCCTCGATCTTCAGGAAGCCGATGTTGTTCTTCACGTTGCTGTCACCGAAGAGGGTGGCGTGCGCGAGCATCGAGGTGAAGACGATCGTGACGACAGTGATCGCCACGAAGGTCGCGGCCTGCTCGATGTTCGCGAACTTCCACCAGCGCTTCCAGCGGGCCAGGTTCTCGTCGTTCGGCGGGAACGTGTAGCCGTTGGCGGTCGGGTCGGCCTCGGTCTCACCGGTCACCGGTGACGTCAGCCGCGGCACGTGCACGCCCATCCCGAACCCCTTGTCACGGATCCAGTTGCTCTGCACGAGGTTCTGGCCGCCACCTGCTCCGGCGTACGCGATCGCGCCCATCACCAGCGCGAACCCGAGCTGCTCGGCCGGGAACTGCGGGTGCGTGACCGCGTCCCCGAGCGCGCCGTACGTCTTCCCGCGGATCGCGAAGGCGAGCGCAAGGATCACGAGCAGCGCGACGGCGGCGATCTTCACCGCGATCAGCCGCTCGAGCATCACGTAGACGACCGGCGCGAGGGTCAGGATCGCGCCGATCAGCACCAGCATGCCGATCGCGATCCAGCGCGGGTTGCCGGCGCCGAACAGGTACGTGAGCATGCTCGCCGAGCTCGTCGCCCAGCCCGGCCAGAGGTTCGCGAAGTACGTCATGATCGCGAAGAACAGACCCCAGTGCTTCCCGTACCGGTTGAAGCCGGTCAACGCTGTCTCACCAGTTGCCAGCGTGTACCGCTCGATCTCCATGTTCAGGAACCACTGGACCACCACGCCGACGACGGCGCCCCAGAGGAACACCAGGCCGACCTGGCTGGAGATGTAGGGCCAGAGGATGAACTCTCCCGAGGCCAGACCCACCCCGGCGCCGACCATGCCGGGGCCGATGATCTTCCAGGTCTTGGTGGGCGGATCGGGAAGGTCGCGAACCTGCGGTGCGGGCAGGTTCTTGGTCGGTAGCGCGAATCGTCCGTGGTCAGTCGACTTGGTGTCCGCCATGAGGCTCCTCACTTCCTCGACCCCCCTCTGACCGGAGGGTAGCGAATACTGTCGACCAGGGCGACCCGACACAGCCGAATGGCAGACTGGCGCCCATGGGTGGGGTGACAGTCCTGATCGCGTCGTACGCCGGTGCCGCCAGCGCACCCGCCTACGCGCGCCTGGCCGGCCTGGCCGCCGAACTACCGGGGGAGCAGCTCGTACGCCGGGACGCCGGGCAGCCCGTCCTGGTGTACGACGACGCGGCAGACGCGATCGCCGCCGCCGGGACGCTCCGTGAGGGAGCCTCCCGAGTGCCCGCCGGCGAACTGCTCCGGATCGCCCTGCACGCCGCACCGACCGCCACACCCGCGGTCCGCCACGCCGAACAGGTGCTGGCCCTCGCCAACCCCGGCCAAACGTTGCTCACTGCAACAACTGCCGCGGGCCTCCGGGACGCTCCGGACCTGACCGACCTCGGCGTGCACCGCTTGCGTGATCTCGGTTCGCCCGAGCGGATCTTCGAGCTCACCACCACGAACGAGCCGCTGCGTTCCCTCGATCGGGTGCCGAACAATCTGCCCGTCATGTTCACCAGCTTCATCGGCCGGGAGACCCAGGTCGCAGCGCTCCGAACACAGCTTTCCGGCAGCCGCCTCGTCACCCTCACCGGACCGGGTGGGAGTGGAAAGACCCGGTTGGCCGCTCAAACCGCGGCGCAACTGGCCGAACGCTGGCCGGACGGTGTCTGGTGGGTCGATCTCTCCGCAGTCACCGACAGTGCGCAAATCCCCGAGACGGTCGCCGCCGCGAGCGGTCTCCTGGTCGAGTCCGGCGACCGATTGCTCATCGGGCAGCTCCGGACCAAACGTGCCTTGATCTGCCTCGACAACTGCGAGCAGATCATCGAGGGTGTCGCCGAGTTCGTTGTCGCCCTGCAGACCGGCTGTCCGGAGGTCACCGTCCTCGCGACGAGCCGGGAGCCGCTGGACATCCCCGGCGAGGCGATCTGGCGCGTCCCCGCCCTCGCCCCCGATGAAGCCCGGGCGCTGTTTCTCGAACGCTCCGGCACCGGTTTTCCGGACACGAAGCAGGCGACGTCGTCGGAGTCAGAACCGGCCGGATCGTCGGAGTCCGATCAGGCGGTCCGCTCGATCTGCGCGCGCCTCGACGGCATCCCACTCGCCCTCGAGCTCGCCGCCGCCTGGGCCCGCACGCTGACACCTACGCAGATCGAAGCAGGCCTGAGCGACCGGTTCGGCCTGCTGACGAAGAACGTTCGTGGTGTCGCCGCTCGCCAGCGCACGCTCGCCGCATCCATCGACTGGAGCTACGACCTGCTCGACGAGGACGAGCGCCAGGTCTTCCGCCGTCTCTCGGTCTTCGCCGGAGGGTTCACCCTCGACGCCGCATCGGCCGTCTGCGGCGCCGTACTCGAGGTACTCGCGAGGCTTGTCGACAAATCGCTCGTTGTCGCCGAGGGCGGGCGGTACCGGCTGCTGGAGACGATCCGCGAGTACGCCGGAACACGTTTGACGGCCGATGACGACGTACGGGATCGGCATCTCGACCACTACCTCCAGATCGCCGAGGCCGCAGAACCCCTACTGGACAAGGATCGTGACGCCTGGCGAGCGCTGATCGAACCGGATCGCGAGAACTATCGTGCCGCCCTGGAACACGGGCTTTCCGCGGACGATCCCGAGCGCGGCCGGCGACTGGCCGCGGCGCTTCGGTGGCTGTGGAACCTGCAGGCAACCGGTAACGAGGGCATCGGCTACCTGCGCCGCGCGATCGAACGTGCGCCGGACGACAGAACATTGCTGCAGGCCCGTTTGCTCTACGGGTACGCGACGGTTGCCGACACCGTCGATCCGTTCGGGTACGACGCCGCGGGTCGTGGACTCGAGCTCGCGACCGAGTTGGGTGACGACCGGCTGCGTTCGCTGTTCCTCGCACTTGTCGCGGTCGGGGAGTTCTTCACGGACTTCCAGAAGGCGTGGGATCTGACGGCGGAGGGTGTACGGCTCGCCGACGGGATCGGTGACGAGTCGGCCCGGAACGCGAACGTCGCCCTGCAGTGCGTACTGCTCTCGCTGTGGGACCGTCATGACGAGCTCCGTCCGCTGCTCGATCGCGCCGCCGACGGCCTGACCACCAGCGGCGAACGCGGTATCGCTTCCACCGTGCTGACCGTCTGGTCCGAGAGCCTGGTCTCCACCGGCGAACCCTTGAAGGCAGTCGAGATCGCCGAACGCGCTCTCGCCGCCGCCGAACCGCTCGCCGACTTCCACCGCGTCGGCACCGCCCGCGGACAACTGGCGTCGGTGCTGGCCAGAACGGGCCGCCTCGACGAAGCCCGCGAGTTGATGCGGCCGCTGCTCGAGCTGGCCGACACGGCGGGCGCCGTCGTACCGAATCTCGGTCAGGTGATGGGGCTGATCTCGTTCTGGAGCGGCGAGTACGACGCCGCGGTTGAGTGGCTTGCCCGCGACACCGCACCGGACAGCCCGCTCGCCGGGACCTTCGCGCCCGCGATGTTGCTGCCCACGGTCGCCGCCGCCGAGCGCGCCCGTGGACACGACGCGACCGACCTCCTCGAACGCGCCGCGGAGCTGGCGCGTCGCTACAACCTCCCGCGGATCCTGGCCGACGCGCTCGATCAACTCGGTCGCATCGCGATCGTCGAACACCCCGACAAGGCGGCAGACCTCCTGCACCAGGCGCTGACGATCCGCGTCGACCACGGGCTGCGCACATACGTCATCGACAGCCTCGAGTCCCTTGCCCTACTGGCGATCCACACGAACCGTCCCACGGACGCGTCCCGTCTCGGCGGGGCCGCATCCGCCGCCCGTACGGCGCTCGGCCTGGCAACACCTCCCGACCTCCCGGCGCCCTTGGACGAAGCACGTCACCAGCCGGAGCGGAGCCAGGACGAGCCGCCGCTCCCGTTGGACGAGGCCGTCGCGTATGCCCGGCGTACGCGCGGTGCCCGCGGTCGCCCGTCGTCCGGCTGGGCCAGCCTCACGCCCACCGAGGCACAGGTGGTCGCGCTCGCGGTCGAAGGCCTGAGCAACCCGGAGATCGGCGAGCGACTGTTCATGAGCCGCGGCACGGTCAAGACCCACCTGGCCCACGTCTACGCCAAACTCGGCGTCGCCAACCGCACCGAACTGGCCTCGCTCAAGCTGGATTCATTCAGGCGGGCCTGAGCATCTCCAAAGCCTTCGCAATCCGCCGAGCCCGGGTCTCCGGCTTCTTGGCGTCGTTGATCGCGTTCACGTGCTCGCGCCGATGGCTGTAACTCAGCCCGTCGAACACCTCCCGCAACCCCGCCTCGGCCAACGCCGCCGCGAGATCCTCCGGCACATCCACAACTCGCTCACCGTTATCCCGCTCAACGGTCACAGTCACCGCGTCACCGGCCCCCTTCCCCAACTCGCTGCGAATGCTCTTCAGCACCCCCAACGCCATACACCCACCCATGGACGCGATCGACCCCCGATACCCCACCCCGTCAAACGTAGCCACCACCGGAATCCGCCCACCCCCACCCAGCGCAGCGACGACCTCCCCAGGAACCTCCACCCAAGCCCCACCACCGTCGTTCACCACGATCGCTGCCTCGAACGTCTCCATAGCTCGCACCCTAGGACGCGAGTTTGCTGGGCCACCAGACCTTCTTGCCGAGGTCGTGGGCCAGGGAGGGGACGAGGAGGGAGCGGACGACGGTGGTGTCGAGGAGGACGCCGAAGGCGACCATGAACGCTATTTGGGCGAGGAAGAGGATGGGGAGGACGGCGAGGGCGGAGAAGGTGGCGGCGAGGACCACGCCGGCGGAGGTGATGACGCCGCCGGTGACGGCCAGGCCGACGAGGATGCCAGGTCTGGTGCCGTGTTCCTGGGATTCCTCGCGGACGCGGGTCATCAGGAAGATCGAGTAGTCGATGCCCAGGGCAACCAGGAAGACGAACGCGTACAGCGGGATGCCCGGGTCGGCGCCGGGGAACTTGAAGACGTGGTTGAACATCAGCGCGCTGACACCGACGGTCGCGCCGAACGACAGCACGTTCGCGATCACCAGCAGGATCGCGGCGACCAGCGAACGCAGCAGCAGCATCAGGACGACGAAGATGACCGCGAGGATGGTCGGGATGATCACCCGCAGGTCGCGTTGCGCGGCGTCCAGTACGTCGAGATTGATCGCGGTGTTGCCGCCCACCAGGATGTCGGGGCTCACCTTGTCCAGTTCGGTCCGCAGGTGCTTGACCACCTTGGTCGCGTCCGGTGAGTCGGCCTGCACCTTCAACGTGGCCTGGACCAGTACTTTGCCGTCCACAACCTTCGGCGGTACGCCGGGAGCGGCTGAGGCGGATGCCCCGCCGACACCGTCGACCTTCGTCGCGGTCTGGACCACCTGATCTGCCAGTGCGACCGGGGTCAGGATCTGCACCGGCGTACCCGCTCCCGCGTCGAAGTGCTTGGCCAGCTCCTCCTGGCCGGTGACCGACTCGACGCTGTTCAGGAACAGGTCCTCTTGCGACGTACCACTCGCCTTGAAGGTCGGCAGGAACGCGGCGCAAGCCAGCAACGCCAGCGCCGTGATCGCCCAGACCCGCCGGGAACGCCGGCCGACCAGACCCGACACGCGTCCCCAGAGCCGGCGCCCGCCGACCTGGTCGCTGGAGTGCACGTGGTCGACGCGCGGGATCGACGGCCAGAAGATCCGCCGTCCGAACGCGAGCAGGATCGCGGGCAGGAACGTCATCGACGCGATCAGCGCACCGGCGATCCCGAGCGCGCCGACCGGCCCGAGGCCCTTGGTACTGCCGAGCTGCGAGAGCAGCAGACAGAGCAGGCCGAGGATGACTGTCGCGGCGCTCGCCGCGATCGGCTCGATCGAGGCTCGCCACGCGACCCGCATCGCCTGGAACTTGCTGTCGTAGTCGTGCAACTCCTCTTTGTAACGGGAGACGAGCAGCAGCGAGTAGTCGGTCGCGGCGCCGACGACCAGGATGAACAGGATGCCCTGGCTCTGACCGTTCAGTTGCAGTACGCCGTTCTTCGCCAGCGGATAGACCACGAGCGCGGCGAGCGCGAGACCGAAGACCGCGGTGAGCAGGACGGCGACCGGGAGGATCGGGCTGCGGTACACGATCAGCAGGATCACGAACACGACCGCGAGTGCGACCCCGAGCAGGATCCCGTCGATCCCGCTGAACGCGACCACGAAGTCCGCGAACACCCCGCCCGGGCCGGTCACGTAGACGGTGAGACCAGTTGGCGTGAGGTCCTGCTTGATATCGGTCCGCAGGCTGTCCGCGACGGCGTACAGGACCGTTTCGCCCTCCTCGACCACCTCGTCGGCGCGGTCCTGGTCGATCTGCACCGTGAGCAGCAGCGCCTTGCGGTCCTCCGACGGGATCGCCGGCGTGGCGGGACCGGTCAGGTAGTCGCCGAGCTTCTTGCCGGCGCCGAGGTCGAGTGTGGGGAGCTTCGCCTGGAACGCCTTGACGTTGGCGAGGTCGGCGGCCGTGATCCCGGACTCACGCTCGATCAGGACGAAGTACGGCAGCGCCTTGGAGTCGACGAACTTTGCGGTCTCGTTGGCGACCACCGTCGACTCGGCCTGTTTCGGAAGGAAGTTGGCGTTGTCGTTCTGCTGGACCTCGCTGAGCTTTCCGACCGCCGGTCCGCCGAGGGCGCCCAGCACGAGCCAAACGATCAGTACGGCGGCGATCCCCGCCCTCCACCTCCACCGGTTCACCGGGGAACAGTACCCGGAACCTCTCACCACCCGGCGACGGGTGTGCGGGAGCCGTTTCGGCGACGTAACAACAAGATGACTACGTGGAAACACCCCGGTCATAGCGTCCTGGCCTAATCGAACAGGTCGGATGATCGGAGACACGCGATGACGCTCGAGGCAGGACCGGAGGTCGCCACTACCCGCGACCGGACCGGTGCGGTCGGAACGGTCGAGGCACCGCGACGCGGGCGCTGGATCGATGTCTGGGATCCCGAGGACGCCACGTTCTGGGCCGAGAAGGGCCGTGCGGTCGCGCGGCGGAACCTGTGGCCCTCGATCTTCGCCGAGTTCCTCGGCTTCTCGGTGTGGCAGCTGTGGAGCATCGTCGTGGTGTCGATGCCCAAGGCGGGCTTCACCTACACGACGGACCAGCTGTTCTGGCTGGTCGCGCTGCCGAGCCTGGTCGGCGCGACACTGCGGTTGCCGTACACGTTCGCCGTACCGAAGTTCGGCGGCCGGAACTGGACGATCGTGTCCGCCAGCCTGCTGCTGGTCCCGACGCTGGGTCTGTCGTACTTCCTCAGCCGGCCGGACACGCCGTTCTGGCTGATGGTGCTGATCGCGGCCACGGCAGGCGCGGGCGGCGGCAACTTCGCCAGCAGTATGACCAACATCTCGTTCTTCTACCCGGAGAAGGAGAAGGGCTTCGCGCTCGGCGTCAACGCGGCCGGCGGCAACCTCGGCGTCGCGGTGGTGCAGCTCGTGGTCCCGATCGTGATCGTCGCCGGCGCCGGCCTGACGCTGAACCGGGCCGGTCTGATCTGGCTGCCGCTGATCGTCCTGGCCGCCTTCTGGGCCTGGAAGTCGATGGCCAACCTGTCGGCCGCGACCTCGTCGTTCCGGGCGTCGGTGGCGGCCGCGAAGCGCCCGCAGACCTGGATCATCTCGTTCCTCTACATCGGCACGTTCGGGTCGTTCATCGGCTTCTCCGCGGCGTTCCCGCTGCTGATCAAGACCACCTTCCCGGACATCACCGTGGCGCACATCGCCTTCCTGGGTGCGCTGGTCGGGTCGGTGTCGCGGCCGTTCGGCGGGAAGCTGGCCGACCGCGTCGGCGGGGCCTGGGTGACCGTCTGCTGCTTCGTGGTGATGGGCCTGGGCATCCTGGCCTCGGTCGTCGCTCTCAAGGCGGACAGCTTCGCCGGGTTCCTGATCAGCTTCTTGTTCCTGTTCGTGGCCAGCGGTGCCGCGAACGGATCGGTGTACCGGATGATTCCGGCGGTGTTCCGGCTCACCACGCCGGGCGACCCGGGCCGGGCCCGGCGTGAGGCCGCGGCCTGTATCGGGATCGCGTCCGCGGTCGGCGCGTACGGCGGTTTCCTGGTCCCGCGTGGATTCGCGATGTCGACGAGCCACTTCGGCTCGCTGATCCCGGCGCTGTACGTGTTCTGCGGGTTCTACGTGATCTGCCTCGCGGTGACGTACTTCTGCTACCTGCGCAAGGGCGGTTCGCTCAGCCGGGAGCACGTGTGACGGCAGTTGCGACTCATTGTCCGTACTGCGCTCTGCAGTGCGCCACCACGCTGCACCCGGTCGCTCGGCCGGGTGCGGTGGAGGTGCGGCCGCGCGACTTCCCGACCAACAAGGGCGGGCTGTGTCGTAAGGGCTGGACGGCTCCCGAGGTACTCACGGTGCCGGACCGGCTCACCATGCCGCTGGTCCGCAACGCCGCGGGCGAGCTGGTGGAGACGAGCTGGGATGCAGCGCTGGATTTCGTTTCCGACCGGATCAAGGCGTTGCAGGCCGCTCACGGGCGGGACGCGATCGCGGTGTTCGGCGGCGGCGGGCTGACCAACGAGAAGGCATACGCGCTGGGCAAGTTCGCCCGCGTGGCGCTGAAGACGGCGAACGTGGACTACAACGGCCGGTTCTGTATGTCGTCGGCGGCCGCTGCGACGAACCGGGCGTTCGGAATCGATCGCGGATTGCCGTTTCCGCTGGCCGATCTGGGTGGTGCGGGAGCAGTCCTCCTGGTCGGCAGCAACATTGCGGAAACGATGCCGCCGGCGGTGGCGCATCTGCAGGGCGCACGCGACTCGGGTGGACTTCTGGTCGTCGACCCGCGTCGCTCCGCAACTGCTGGTCTGACTGAGGAAAACGCTGGAATTCACCTGCAGGCGACACCTGGTACCGACCTCGCGTTGGTGCTTTCGCTCACCCACGTGGTGCTGCAGGAAGGTCTGGCGGACACGGCGTATCTGCAGGAGCGGACCGATGACCCGGATGCGCTCGTCCGTACGACGGCGTCCTGGTGGCCGGAGCGGGCCGAGCGGGTGACCGGTGTTCCGGCGGCGACGATCCGGCGGGCCGCACGGGTCCTGGCGGCGGCTGCTCCGGTGCATGGTGGCGCTGGGGCGTTCGTCCTGACGGGCCGCGGGGCCGAGCAGCACAGCAAGGGCACCGACACGGTGACTGCCTGCATCAACCTCGCGTTGGCGCTTGGCCTCCCGGGCCGGATGGGCAGCGGGTACGGCTGCATCACCGGGCAGGGAAACGGTCAAGGCGGCCGGGAGCACGGGCAGAAGGCGGATCAGCTGCCTGGGTACCGGAGCATCTCGGACCCGGCGGCGCGTGCCTACGTCGCTGGTGTCTGGGGCGTGGATCCGGACGAGCTGCCGGGGCCGGGGAAGAGCGCGGTCGAGCTCATCAACTCCCTCGGTACGACGGATGGTCCGAAGGCGCTGCTGGTGCACGGGAGCAACCTGCTCGTGTCGGCGCCGCACCTGTCGTCGGTACGGGAGCGTCTGGCGTCCCTCGACCTGCTGGTTGTCGCGGACGTCGTGCCGTCGGAAACGGCACTGCTCGCGGACGTGGTCTTTCCGGTCACGCAGTGGGCCGAGGAGGAAGGGACGATGACGTCCCTCGAAGGCCGGGTCCTGCGGCGGCGTGCCGCGGTGGCCGCGCCGGGTGAGGTGCGGAGCGATCTCGCGGTGTTCGCGGGGATCGCCGAAAGGCTCGACGTACCAGGGTTCTCGACTGATCCGGCCGAGGTGTTCGAGGAGCTGCGGAGAGCAAGTGCCGGCGGGAAGGCCGACTACTCCGGGATCACCTGGGAGCGCTTGGACGCGGACGAGGCGTTGTTCTGGCCGGTGCCGCACGAGGGGCATCCGGGGACGCCGCGGCTGTTTTCCGACGGATTTCCGACGGCGGACGGCCGGGCGCACGTCGTACCTGTCGATCACCGGCCGGTCGCGGACGATCTCAGCACGGAGGCACCGCTCTATCTGGTGACGGGGCGGTTGCTGCAGCACTACCAGAGCGGCGCGCAGACGCGGCGGGTTCCGGAGCTGGCCGAGGCCGAGCCCGAGGTGTACGCCGAGATTCATCCGCGGGTCGCCGCGCAGCTGGGGATCGGCGACGGGCGTCCGCTGCGGTTGCGGACCGCGCGCGGGTCGATGGTGCTGCCGGCGCGGGTGACGGCCGACGTCCGGCCGGACACCGTTTTCGTGCCGTTCCACTTCGGTGGCGCGGAGGCGGTCAACGAGCTGACCAACGACGCGCTCGACCCCGTGTCGCGGATGCCCGAGTTCAAGGCGTGTGCCGTCGAAGTCACCGCCGCTGCCCTGCCAGCGACGGGAGTTCCGGCATGAGAGTAGTGATCATCGGCGGCGGGATGGCCGGCCGGCGGCTGGCAGAGCTGTTGCCGTCGTACGACGTCACGGTCCTGGGCGACGAGCCGTCGTACAACCGTGGCCGGCTGACCGAGTACGTGGCGGGCCGCGCGGAGGTTGCTGTCGGCAACGAGCCGCTCAAGACCGCGGTGGCCGTAGATCGGGCACGGCGGGTTGTGACCGACGACGGTGGTCGCGAGCACCCGTACGACCGGTTGGTGTTCGCGACCGGTGCTGTGCCGGTGGTTCCGAAGGGCGTCGTGGGCGGGCAGCTGCTGAGGTCCGCGGACGACGCACGGGCAGTGGTTGCGGCAACAGGCACGGCCCGGCGTGCCGTCGTCCTCGGCGGCGGGGTGCTCGGGGTCGAGACGGCTTGTGCGCTGCGTGAACGCGGAGTCGCGGTCACGGTGGTGCACGACGGCGAAACCCTGCTGGACAAGACGGTTCGCGCGTCGGCGGGACGTCGCGTGACGCGCGCGGTCCGGCGGCTCGGTGTCGAGGTCCTCCTCAACACGGAACTTGACGGAACGGAACAAAAGAACGGCAGTTTCCGCGCCCTCCGGCTGCGGAACGGCCGCCAGGTGTTCGGCGATCTGCTGGTCGTCGCGTGTGGTGTCCGGGCCCGCACCGAGCTGGCGACCGGCCTGACGGTGCGCGACGGAATTGTCGTGGACACCACGATGACCAGCCCGGACGACCCACGGGTGCACGCGATCGGCGACTGTGCCGAGATCGACGGGCGCCTCACCGGCACGGTCGACTCGGCGTGGATGCAGGCCGAGGCGCTGGCGAAGCACCTGATGAACGAGACCGCGCAGCTACCTGACTACGAGGTCGTGCGTGTGACGGCCGGTGGCCTCGACCTGCTTGTTCTTGGCGACAAGGACGAGGACGGGGCCGTGGTCCGGCTCGAGGACGAGACGCGGTACGTGCGGGCCGTTCTGCGGGACGGCGTGGTCCGGTCTGCGGTGGCAGTCGGTGCGCCGGAGGTCGCCGCGGAGCTGGTGCTGCTGGCGGATCGGGGTACGCCGGTGGTGGCGGACGGGCTGCTCACCGAGCCCGACGTACCCGCGGTACAGAACAAGAAGGTGGCGACCGTGTGCAGGTGCAACGGCGTCACCAGGGTCGCGATCGAAGCGGCCTGGCGTGGGGGTGCCGACAGTGTCGCCGGCATCGCCGCCACGACGCGGGCGACGACCGGGTGCGGAAGCTGCACCGGCGCCGTCGGCGAACTGCTCGACCGCTTCCGGCGCGGCGAGACCGAACCAGTCCCGAGCAGGAGGGCGACGATGGCAGAGCTGAACAAGGCCAAGCACGTGGTGGTGGTCGGTGGGGGTATGGTCGCGCACCGGCTGGTCGAGGCGCTGCGGCAGCGCGATACGGACGTCAATTTCCGGATCACGGTCTTCGGCGAGGAGCCGCGGCTGCCGTACGACCGGGTTGCACTGACCAGCTACTTCTCCGGCCGCGACCCGCAGGACCTGTCGCTCGGCGACCCGGATCTCTGGGACGACCCGGCGGTCAACCTGCGCAAGGGCGTGCAGATCACGTCGATCGACACCACGGCGAAGACCGTCACCACTGCGCGCGGCGAGCAGGTCGGGTACGACGAGCTCGTCCTGGCGACCGGCTCCGCGGCGTTCGTTCCGCCGGTGAAGAACAACGACGCACAAGGCTGCTTCGTCTACCGGACCATCGACGACGTCGCCGCGCTGCGCGTGTACGTCGAGCGACTGAAGAGCGAAGGCAAGGACGTCAACGGCGTCGTCGTCGGCGGTGGTCTGCTCGGCCTGGAAGCGGCTGGCGCGCTGCGGGCGCTCGGCGCCGGCACCAAGGTCGTCGAGTTCGCGCCGCGGCTGATGCCGCTGCAGGTCGATGAGGGCGGCGGTTCCGCGCTGGCCCGGCTGATCGAGGGCCTCGATGTCGAGGTACTGACCGGGACGCAGTGTCAGCGGGTGAAGCTCACCTCGCAAGGTGCGGCCCGCGCGATGGGCGTTGCCGACGGCCCCGATCTGCCGGCCGACGTGGTGGTCTTCGCGGCCGGTGTCCGGCCGCGTGACGAGCTCGGCCGCGAGGCCGGTCTGCAGATCGGAGAGCGCGGCGGTGTCGTGGTCGACGAAGCCTGCCGTACGTCCGTTCCTGGTGTCTGGGCGATCGGCGAAGTCGCTTGTATCGAAGGGCGCGTGTGGGGCCTGATCGCCCCCGGCTACACCATGGCCGAGATCGTCGCGGACCGGTTGCTCGGTGGCGAAGCGACGTTCCCGGGCGCGGACACGTCGACGAAGCTGAAGCTGCTCGGCGTCGACGTCGCGAGCTTCGGTGACGCGTTCGGCGCCACCGAGGGCGCCCTCGACATCGTGTACGCCGACCCCGTGGCCGGTGTCTACAAGAAGCTCGTGCTGTCGGACGACGCCCGTACCCTGCTCGGCGGCATCCTGGTCGGCGACGCGTCGGCGTACTCCGGACTGCGGCCGATGGTCGGCCGGGAGCTCGGTGCGGACCCGGCCGCCTTCCTGCTGCCCGAGGGCGCCGGTCCGGTGCAGCTCGAGCTGCCTGACGACGCGCCGGTGTGCTCGTGCAACAACGTGTCCGCGGGGACGATCCGCTGCGCGGTCCGCGACGAGGGCTGCAGCGACATCAAGTCGGTGTGCGGGAAGACGAAGGCCGGTACGTCGTGCGGCTCGTGTCTGCCGATCGTCAAGAACCTCCTCAACACCGAGCTCACCAAGGCCGGCGTCGAGGTCAGCAAGGCGTTGTGCGAACACTTCGCGCTGTCGAGGGCCGAGCTGTTCGACGTCGTCCGGATCACCGAGCTGCGGACGTTCAGCGAGATCGTCGAGCGGCACGGCAGCGGTCGCGGGTGCGACATCTGCAAGCCGGTGGTCGCGTCCATCCTGGCGAGTCTGGACCCGGCCGGTCACGTGCTCGAGGGCGAGCGCGCGTCGCTGCAGGACACCAACGACCACGTCATGGCCAACATGCAGAAGGACGGCACCTACTCCGTCGTACCGCGGATCCCGGGCGGTGAGATCACGCCGGAGGGCCTGATCACGATCGGCGAGGTGGCGCGCGACTTCGGGCTCTACACGAAGATCACCGGCGGCCAGCGGGTCGACCTGTTCGGGGCGCGGATCGAGCAGCTGCCGGCGATCTGGAAGCGGCTGGTGGACGCGGGCTTCGAGTCGGGGCATGCCTACGGCAAGGCGCTGCGGACCGTGAAGTCGTGCGTCGGGTCGACCTGGTGCCGGTACGGCGTACAGGACTCGGTCGGGATGGCGATCGCGCTGGAGCTGCGGTACCGCGGGCTGCGGTCGCCGCACAAGCTCAAGCTCGGTGTCTCCGGCTGTGCGCGGGAGTGCGCGGAGGCGCGCGGCAAGGACGTCGGCGTGATCGCTACCGAGAAGGGCTGGAACCTGTACGTCGGCGGCAACGGCGGTATGACGCCGCGGCACGCCGAGCTGCTCGCCTCGGACCTGACCGACGAGGAGCTGTTCCAGGCGATCGACCGGTTCCTCATGTACTACATCCGCACCGGCGACCGCCTGCAGCGGACCGCGGTGTGGATGCGCGAGCTCGAAGGCGGCCTGGACCACGTGCGCGACGTCGTACTGAACGACAGCCTCGGCATCGCCGCCGACCTGGACGCGGCGATGGCCAAGCACGTCGACTCGTACGTCGACGAGTGGCAGGCGACGCTGAACGATCCCGGCAAGCTCGCCCGGTTCGTGTCGTTCGTGAACGCGCCGGACCAGCCCGACGCCGACCTGCGGTACGTGGTCGAGCGCAACCAGCCGCGCCCGGCCACCTCGGCCGAGCGCGGGCAGCTGGAGCCGGTCCTGCTGGCCGGCCCCCGATTGGAGGTACGTCGATGACCATGACAACTGTCGGGCACACCGTGGTCTGTGCTTTCGAGGCACTGTTGCCGGAGCGTGGCGTCGCCGCGTTGCTCGGGGAAGTGCAGATCGCGTTGTTCCGCACCCACGACGACGAGGTGTTTGCCATCGGCAACCAGGATCCGTTCAGCGGGGCGAACGTGATGTCGCGGGGCATCGTCGGCAGCCGCGGCGACGTACCGACGGTGGCGTCGCCGATGTTCAAGCAGGTCTTCGATCTGCGCACCGGGGCGTGCCTGGACGATCCGGAGGTGTCGCTGCCGGTGTACCCGGTCGAGATCGTCGACGGACAGGTCGTGGTGGGTCCAGGTGACTACTAGGCCGGGGCCGCTGAGCGGTTGCACGATCGCCATCACGGCGCATCGGCGTGCGGAGGACCTGATCGCGTCGTTCGAGCGGCGCGGTGCGAAGGTGCTGCACGCGCCGACCCTGCAGATCGTGCCGGTCGCCGACGACCACGCGCTGATCGAGGCGACCCGGCGGGTGATCGCGAACCCGCCGGACGACGTCGTGGTCACCACAGCGGTCGGGTTCCGCGGCTGGATCGAGGCGGCCGACACAGCCGGTCTCGCCGCGGACCTGCTGGGTACGTTGGAGCAGTCGCGAATCCTCGCCCGCGGTCCGAAGGCGCGCGGCGCGATCCGCGCGGCCGGGCTGGTCGAGCACTGGTCGGCACGGTCGGAGACGACCGCCGAGGTGGTCGAATGGCTGCGCGCGCAGGGCGTCGTCGGGCGGAAGATCGTCGTACAGCTGCACGGGTTGTCGGATCCGGCGTTGCAGGAGGCGCTGCGTTCGGCCGGCGGGTCGGTGCGTGGGCTGGAGGTGTATCGGTGGGGGCCTGCGCCCGATGCGGCCGTGGTGGAGCGGATGATCTCGCAGGTGTGCGCGGGGACCGTTGACGCCGTCGTACACACGTCGGCACCGGGTGCGCAGGCGATGCTTGACGCCGCGGCGTTGAACGGGCAGTACGACGACCTCACCTCGGCGTTGCGGACCGGGCGGGTGCTGAACGCCTGCGTCGGTCCGGTGACGGCGGCGCCCTTCGAAGCGCTGGGACTGGACCCGTTGGTTCCGGACCGGTATCGGTTGGGCGCGCTGATCCGGCTCGTGACCGATCGGCTCACAGACGACAACGCGCGGTCGATCGAGACGGCGTTCGGCCAGTTGGTGATTCGTGGAGGTGCTGCGGTGCTGGACGGTGTGGTGCTGCCACTCGGTCCGGGCCCGCGCGCCGTACTGGCCGCCCTGGTCGCGGCCGGTGGTGATGTGGTGTCGCGACCGGAGCTGCTCGCGGTGCTTCCTGGAGCTGAGGACGTACACGCGGTGGAGGTCACGGTGAACAGACTGCGTACGGCGGTCGGTCGTCCGGAACTGGTGCGGACGGTAGTGCGACGCGGCTACCGCCTGGCCGTAGAACCCGCCGGAGTTGCCTCATGACCGACCTCGTAGCCGTCGCCCACGGGACAGCCGACCCTCGCGGTATCCAGGTGATCCACGACCTCGTCCGGGAGATGGCTCGTCAACGCCCGGACCTGCCTATTTCGTTGGGTTTCGTCGACCTGCTGACGCCGGCGCTGCCGTCTCTCGTTCGTCGCGTCACCACGGACGCTTCGGACGCTGTCGTCGTACCGCTGCTACTGAGCTCCGGCTACCACGTGTACGTCGACGTTGCTGCCGAAGCGCAGCGCTATCCCGGGCGGGTTCACGCGGCCGCTGCGCTTGGTCCTGATCCCGTGCTCGTCGAGATCCTCGCCGACCGGCTCGGCGACCTGTCCCGCGTGGACACCGTCGTACTGGCCGCCGCCGGCTCCTCCGACCCCCGCGCGCTGGCCGACTGCGAGGAGACGGCGAGTCTGTTGGCTGAGCGCGTCGACCGGCCTGTCCAGGTGGCCTACGTGTCCGGCGCCGGCGACCGTCTCCCCGACGTACTCGCCCGCACCCCGGGCCGCCTGGCAATAGCGACGTACCTCTTGGCCCCCGGGTTCTTCCACAACCTCATCCACCGCCAGTCCGGCCCCCACCCCGTCACGCCACCCTTGGCCCCCCACCCCCACCTCGCCACCCTCGCCCTCCACCGCTACGAGGAGGCCCTCGAGCCTCGAGCAGTGGACTCGGTACGACGATCCGCGACGCACCGGGTGGGCGCGCCCGTCGCGCGGCGATGCTTGCGTGTGGGGTGATGGGCGCGGATCGTGGGGGATGTGCGTGGGAAGAAGTGGGCTGACCTGAGTACCCGGCAGCAGCGGTTGGTCGTCGCTGGAGCGGTCGTCGAGAGCGTGTTGAAGGCGGTCGCACTGGCCGACCTGGCGCGACGTCCGGCCACCCAGGTTCGTGGCCCCAAACCGCTCTGGGCCCTGGCTCTCACCCTTTTCAACTCCCTCGGCGCCGCACCGATCATCTACTGGCTGTACGGCCGCAAGACGACCTAGCGACTGTCGCTCTGATCTCTGAGGGCTTTGAGGTCTGCGTGGCAGCGGGCTTCTACTTCGGCGAGGTCCTGGAGGGTTTCTTCGATGTCGCGGCGGCGTTGTTCTAGTTCGGTGCGGCGGTGGGTGATCTGGTCGAGGAGGTAGGCGAGCTGGCCTTCCTCGCCGGGTTCGGCGTCGTACATGTCGACGATCTTGGCGATCTCGTCGAGGGAGAAGCCGAGGCGTTTGCCGCGCAGGATGAGGGCGAGGCGGACGCGGTCGCGGGGGTGGTAGACGCGCGCGGTGCCACGGCGTTCGGGATTGAGCAGGCCGCGGTCCTCGTAGAACCGGATCGTCCGGAGCGTCACGTCGTACTCGGCGGCCAGTTCGGCGATCGACCAGGTCTCTGCGGGCACCTGGCTATTGTGCATGCTCCCTAGCGTGCTTTACGTTTACGTAAGCGTCAAGCACGAAGGAGTGCCGCATGTTCGAGTTGTCCGCGGAGCATCAGGAGTTCCGTCGTAGCGTTCGCGACTTCGCGGAGGCCGAGATCGGTCCGCACGCGGCCGAGTGGGACCGCAAGCACTACTTCCCGGTGGAGGTCGTGCAGAAGATGGGGCGGCTCGGGCTGTTCGGGCTGACCGCGCCGGAGGAGTACGGCGGCGCGGGCGGCGACTTCACCAGCCTGTGCGTGGCGATCGAGGAGATCTCCCGGGTCGACCAGTCGATGGGGATCACGCTCGAGGCGGCGGTCGGGCTCGGCATCAACCCGATCCTGACGTTCGGCACCGACGAGCAGAAGGCCGCCTGGCTGCCCGACCTGGTCGCGGGCCGGTCGCTGGCCGGATTCGGGCTGACCGAGCCGGAGTCCGGGTCGGACGCCGGCGCCACCAAGACCCGCGCGGTGCTCGACAACGGCGAGTGGGTCATCGACGGCTCCAAGCAGTTCATCACCAACTCGGGTTCGAGCATCACTTCGTGTGTGACGGTCACCGCGCGCACCGGCGAGAAGCCGGACGGCAAGCCGGAGATCTCCACGATCATCGTCCCGAGCGGTACGCCGGGATTCACCGCGGAAGCGGCGTACGACAAGCTCGGCTGGCATGCCAGCGACACGCACCCGCTGTCGTTCGTGAACTGCCGGGTTCCCGAGGCCAATCTGCTCGGTGAACGCGGCAAGGGGTTCGCGCAGTTCCTGGCGACGCTCGACGACGGCCGGGTCGCGATCGCGGCGGTCGCACTGGGCTGCATCCGCGCGTGCCTGGAGCTGTCCGTGCAGTACGCCGGTGAGCGGCAGACGTTCGGCGTACCGATCGGCCGCAAGCAGGGTGTCGCGTTCCAGATCGCCGACCTCAAGGTGATGGCGGACGCCGCCTCGTTGCTGGTCTACCGGGCCGCCGCGCTGAAGGATGCGGGTGCGTCGAGGGCCGACTTCAAGCAGGCCGCGTCGGTGGCCAAGCTGTACGCGACCGAGTCCGCGGTGACCGCGACCCGGATCGCCACCCAGGTCTTCGGCGGCTACGGCTTCATGGAGGAGTACCCGGTCACCCGGTTCTACCGCGACGCCAAGATCCTGGAGATCGGCGAGGGTACGTCGGAAGTCCAGCGGATGCTGATCGCCCGGAGTCTCGGGCTCCCAGTGGAATGATGACCGCATGACCCACGACCATTGGACCGAGGTCAAGGTTGCTCGTGAGGCGACCCTGGCGCCGCCCGAGAAGGCGGCGGCCAAGCTCGCTTCGCAGAACAAGCTGTACGTCCGCGACCGGATCGCCCTGCTCGTCGACGAGGGGAGCTTCGTCGAGGATGCGCAGCTGGCGAACGCCCTGAACGCGGGCCTGCCCGCCGACGGTGTCGTCACCGGCCGCGCGCTCGTCGACGGCCGGCCGGCGCTGATCGTCGCCAACGACCCGACCGTCAAGGCCGGCTCCTGGGGTGCGCGGACGGTCGAGAAGATCGTCCGGATCACCGAGGTCGCGCTCCGCGACGAGCTGCCGATCTTCTGGCTGATCGACTCCGCCGGCGCCCGCATCACCGACCAGGTCCAGCTGTTTCCCGGCCGCCGCGGTGCGGGCCGGATCTTCCACAACCAGGTCGCGCTGTCCGGGAAGGTCCCGCAGATCTGCTGCCTGTTCGGTCCGTCCGCGGCGGGCGGCGCCTACATCCCGGCGTTCTGCGACGTCGTGATCATGGTCGACGGCAACGCCTCGATGTACCTCGGCTCGCCCCGGATGGCCGAGATGGTGGTCGGGGAGAAGGTGACGCTGGAGGAGATGGGCGGCGCCCGGATGCACACCAGCGTCTCCGGCTGCGGCGACCTGCTGGCGAGCGACGACGCCGAGGCGATCGAGCTCGCGAAGCAGTACTTCTCCTACCTGCCCGGTTCGTGGCGCTCGCGACCGCCGTCGTACGACGCCTCGGACGCCGGCCGCGACTTCACCCGGGACCTGGTGCCGGCCGAGGAGAGCGTCGGGTTCGACATCCACGACGTGATCGACGCGCTCGTCGACGAGGACACGTTCTTCGAGATCAAACCGGCGTACGCGCCGGAGCTTGTGGTCGGGTTCGGGCTGCTCGCGGGGCAGGTGGTCGGGATCGTGGCGAACCAGCCGGCGGTGAAGGGCGGCGTACTGTTCGTCGACTCGGCGGACAAGGCCGCGCGCTTCATCTGGCTGTGCGACGCGTTCAACGTGCCGCTCGTGTATCTGTGCGACGTACCGGGCTTCATGATCGGCAGCGAGGTCGAGCGGGCCGGGATCATCCGGCACGGCGCGAAGATGATCACCGCGGTGTCGGAGGCGACAGTGCCGACGGTGTCGGTGATCGTCCGGAAGGCGTACGGCGCCGGGCTGTACGCGATGTGCGGCCCCGGGTTCTCGCCGGACGCGTGTGTCGCGTTGCCGACCGCGAAGATCGCGGTGATGGGGCCGGAGGCGGCGATCAACGCCGTGTACTACAACAAGATCCAGGAGATCGCCGACGAGGGCGAACGGGTCGAGTACGTGTCCAGGCTGCGCGAGGAGTACGAGACCGACATCGACATCCTCCGGCTGGCCGCCGACCTGGTCATCGACGCGATCATCGAGCCGGAGAACCTCCGCGCCGACCTGATCGCCCGCCTCGCCGCAGCCCAGTCCAAGGACCGGACATTCTCCCACCGCCGCCACGGCGTACCGCCGGTCTAGCTCAGCCGAGTGCCTAGGTAGTCAGCCAGGCCCGTGCGCCATTGGTGGGCCTTCGAGCGGAGGTCCGGCTCCAGTTGCTCGAACTCCTCGAAGTCACCACTCGCATACCAACCAACCGCCCCACACAACCGCCAGACGTCGACCTTGTTCAGACGCGGCCCGTAGGTCTCGTAGAACGCGTCCGGCAGCTGTGGGGTGCGGTCGAGGAGATAGATGTGCTCTTCGAGTGCCGCGACCTCGCCCGCCGGGTCGCCGACGCGTGCGTCGCCCCAGTCGATCAGTAGCGTCTCGGCCGGGCCGACGATGATGTTGGACGGGTTCATGTCGAAGTGCAGGAGGGCCGTCGGCCCGCTGAGGCTATCGGCGTGCGCGTCGATCAGCGCGTGAGCCTGCGGAAGTTGTGCGACAACCTCGGGCAGGTGCGTACGCAGGTAGTCCTCGGCTGCGGTCAGGTCCTCGTGCAACTTCGCGACAGGGTCGGCGGAGGTCAGCGTGAGGCCGTCCGGGCCGAACGTACCTTGCAGCTTTCTTGGGAAGCGTACGGCGTGCAGGCGCCGCATCGCCGTGCCGAGCGAGCGCCACGCGTCGCTTGTCATTCGTCCCTCCGCCACAACGGTGGAGAGCATCTCGCCGGGCGCGTACTCGTACAGCGTCGCCTCGTCGTTGCCACCGAGCAGACGCGGTGCAGGTACGTCGTGATCGGCCAGGAACTGTGCCTGTACCACCGGAAGCGGGCGTGGGTGCGAGGCGCGATGCCGGAGAACGACGCGGGTGCCGTCGGCGAGTGTCGCCAGGAGGATCACGTGGTCGAAGCCATGTCCGGTGATCGGTACGGCGTTCGCGACCGCCGGCAGGCCGGCCTCGGCGACCAACTCGTGCAGGAGGAGCTCCGTGGATGCCATCCGCAGCATCGTCTCGTCCAACTGATGGTTGGTCGAGGGATTTTCGGGCGATGGTCTGGATAGTGTGCGGGGGTGAATGCAAACGATTTCTCGCACAAGGTCCGGGCTCGGGAGAAGTTGGTCGGGTACTGGATCACGCTGGATTCGCCGGCCGCCGCTGAGCGGATCGCGCGGCTCGGGTACGACTACGTGGTGCTCGACGCGCAGCACGGACTGATCGGGTACCAGGGGCTGATGACCGGGCTGCTCGCGATCGACGCCGGGTCCGCGATCGGGCCGCAGCCGACGGTCGGGCTGGTGCGGGTCGAGGCGAACGATCCCACGCCGATCGGGCGGGCGCTGGACGCCGGGGCGACCGGTGTGATCGTGCCGCTGATCGACAGCGCGGACGACGTGGCTCGGGCGGTTCGGGCGGCGAAGTACCCGCCGGCGGGTGTGCGGTCGTTCGGGCCGATGCGGGCCTCGCTGCGGATCGGTCCGGTGCCGGCAGACAGCGACGACGCGACCGTCGTACTCGCGATGATCGAAACCCCGCTCGGCCTCGAGAACGTGGCCGAGATCTGCGCGACGCCCGGGCTCGATGGTGTGTACGTCGGCCCGTCGGACCTCAGTCTGGCGCTCGGTGCTCGCTTCCCGGGTGATCCGGAGGTCGAGGGTCCGTTCGAGGAGGCGGTCGAGCTGATCGCGCGCACCGCGCGGGAGGCCGGGATCGCCGCGGGCATCCACACGTTCGACGGCGAGTCGGCCAAGAAGCGACTGGACCAGGGCTACACCTTCGCCACCGTCGCCTCAGACCTCGCCCACCTCGAAGCAATCGCCGCCACCCACCTCGCCACAGCCCGCTCGTAGGGCCCCACTCACCAACTGCGTCGTCCCGCCTCGACACAGCTCGCTCGCACGAGGCGCCGCTCACCAACCGCGTCGACCCACGTCGACACGGCTCGCTCGTAGGGGCGTCGCTCGCCAACTGCGTGGGTCCACGTGGGCACGGCTCGCTCGTTGGGGTGTCGCTCGCCAACTGGGTCGGTCCACGTCGGCTCGGTTCGCTCGTTGGGGTGTCGCTCACCAACTGCGTCGGTCCACGTCGGCTCGGCCCGTTCGTTGGGGCGTCGCTCATCAACTGCGTCGGTCCACGTCGGCTCGGCTCGCTCGTGGGGGCTCACCAACCGCGTCGGCCGGCTCGGCTCGGCCCGTTCGTAGGGGCGTCGCTGACCACCTGCGTCGGCGCAGCGCGGCGCGGCTCGCTCGTGGGGCGGACCTCCGCCACTCAGCAACCGCGCCGGTTCGGCGCGGTTCACGCTCAGCCGACGGGTGAGACCGGCCGTCGGCACGGGTTGGTGAGTGGTGGGCGTCCGGCCGTCGGCGGAGCTTGGTGAGTGGTGGCTCCGACGGTCGGCAGGGCTTGGTGGGTCGTGTGAGTCCGGAACACCTCGGTGGCTTCTCGGGTTACGTTCTTCACAGGACATCGAGGAGGCCGGGGATGAAGGCACCCGAGCGCGGCGCGTTGCCGCTGGGACTGGCGGCGACGCTGGGGCGGACCTACGGGCGGCTGACCGAGACGGTACACGGGCTCAGCGACGCGGACTTCCAGCGCGAGACCCGGTGCGCCGGCATGCCCGTCGGTCCGCTGCTCGTGCATCTGCTGTACGACGCTCAGCGGGCGCTGATCGCGTTCGCGAGCCCGGCCGTGGTCGAGCCGGACCGGGACTTCGTCACGTACTGGCGCGACTTCCCGCCGCAGCCCGACGGCGACACGAATTTCGTGCGGAACGTCGCGGCGGCGTATCGCAAACCCGGTCTGCTCGTGCAGCACTGGCGTGAGGTGTCCGAGGCGGCCGTCCGTGCGGCCGCGGCCGGGCTGGCGATCAAGGGACACCGGGTCGAGACGCAGGGTCATGTCCTGCGGGCGGTCGACTTCGTGGCCACTTTGGTGCTTGAGGCAACGGTCCATCATCTCGACCTGATCGTCGGCCTGCCGGACGCGCCGGAGCCCGATCCCGAAGGACTGCAGGTCACCGCGCGCACGCTGGACGGGCTGTTCGGCCCGGAGGCCTGGGACGTGATCGCGTGGGACACCACCACGTACATCCTGAAAGCAACCGGCCGCCTGCCCCTCGACGAGGACGACCTGTCAATGCTCGGCCCCCACGCCAACCGCCTCCCCCTCCTCGGCTAGCCCGCCCACCCCATTTGCCTGGCTGACCCACGCATTTGCCTGGTTAACCAGCCAAATGGGGGGTTCCCCACCCTGAACCACGGTGCAGAACCCCTCATTTGGTGGGTTAACCAGGCATATGCGGCGAGCCCGAGTGCGGCGGCGGGCACGCGCACGGCGCAGGCGGCGCGGGGGCAGGCCGTGAAGTGAGTTGGCGTGGGCGTGAGGTGAGCTGGGGGCGGACGGAGCGTGCGGTGGGGGAGCATGAGGTGAGCTGGAGTGGGGCGTGAGGTGGGGCGGAGCGTGAGGTGAGCTGGAGTGGGGCGTGAGGTGGGGCGGAGCGTGAGGTGAGCTGGAGTGGGGCGTGAGGTGGGGCGGAGCGTGAGGTGAGCTGGGGGGCGGAGCGTGCGGTGGGGGAGCGTGAGGTGAGCTGGGGTGGGGCGTGAGGTCGGGCGGAGCGTGAGGTAGGGCGTGAAGTGAGCTGGCGTCCGGGCGTGAGGTGGGCCGTGATGTGGGCTGGCGTGGGGCGGGAGGTGGGGCGGAGCGTGAAGTGAGCTGGGGTGGGGCGGGCGGAGCGTGAGGTGAGCTGGGGTGGGGCGGGCGGAGCGTGAGGTGAGCTGGGGTGGGGCGGGCGGAGCGTGAGGTGAGCTGGGGTGGGGTGGCGTGGAGTGAGACGGGGGTGGGGTTAGAGGACGCCGGCGAAGGGGTCTTCTAGGGTGGTCCAGTCGAGTTGGGCTAGTTCGGACTCGGTGAGGAGGCAGGCGTCGAGGACTGCTTGGAGGCGGGCCGGGTCGAGGCTCATGCCGGTGGCGACGACGGTGCACTCGGCGAGGTGCTCGGTCTCCGACCATTCGCCGAGCATTCCGAGCGACGCGCTGTACCCGGCGGATTCCCACCGCACGCGCTGCGTCGGACGGTTCGCCAGCCACACCACGCCGCGACTACGAACCACGCCGTCCACGATGTCCTCGAGCGCATCGCTCAACCGCGCGGGATGCAGCGGCCGCGTCGACCGCCACAGCACCGTCGTCACGCCGTCGCCGCTCGGCTGCACCCGATCCGATGCCGCGAGTTCACCCGCCCACGCCTCGGCCGCGTCGAAGGCGAACCGCCCGGTCCGTGCAACCGGTCCATTCGGTACGCCGGCAACGTCCGCCGTCACCACCGACGTCCGCGGGTTCAGGTGCACCAAAAGGTGCTCGAGCCGCTCGACCGCCGTACTGCGATGCGCGTTGGCCAGCACGCACACGTCGGCGTACTCGATCTGGCGTGCGGTCAGCTCCGCGACGTTGCGCCGATCCGGCAGACCGAGCGCCAGGCCGCGCTCGGCGAGCAACTCGTCGCCGGACAGTTGCTCGACCACGAGTACGGCGTCGACGACGCAAGTGACCGTGTCGACGTCGATCTCCGGCAGGACGGACCTCAACGTGGTGACCAGCGGTCGCGCCTCCATCCCGGGCGGCGCCGCGAGCACGATGTGATCCCAGTGCCCACGCGCGACCAGCGTCTCCAGCAACGGTAGGAGCGACTCGATCAGCTGACACGCGCCGCAGTCGTCCGCGACCGTGAACTCGCCCGCGTCGATCGGCCCCGACGCATCCCGCACCCGCCAGGACAGCACGCCCCGACCAGGCAGGTCGTCCTGGTCGATCACGACGGCCACGGTGGTGGCGTCGGTCATTGCTTCCAGCACGGGCCCCCGCAACGTCGTGGAAAGCCCCACCAACAAGGACAACGGAGTTTTCGCTTGGGCGGTCATGGCAAACAGTATATGAAAACGGTTTTCATCAGTCCAGGGTGGTGTCAACTGTTGATCGCCCGAGGGCTGGCTTGGATCGCCTGCTGTGCCTAGGGTTCGGCGCATCGGCGAACGGGAGTTCGCGGACGTGCTGCGGGAAGCCATCCAGGCGCGCGGGCTCGGGCTCGGGCGGATCCAGGAGCGGCTCCGCGCGCGTGGCGTGTCGATGAGCCTCGCCACCTTGAGCTACTGGCAGTCGGGCCGGTCGCGCCCCGAGCGGCGGGACTCGCTCGCCGCGGTCGGGCTGCTCGAGGAGGTGCTCGAGGCCCCGGCCGGGACGTTGTCGTCGTCGATCGGGCCGCCGCGACGCCGCGGGCGCTGGCTGAGTACGGTGCCGGACCGCACCGGGCTGGCGACGTACTGGCCGCGGCTCGGGGCAATGCCGGCCGGTGCCACCGTAAATCCCGGGTCGCCGAGCCCGATCGTCTGATAGGCAAAGGACATGACGATCGAGATCGGGCGGTTCGCGGGTGAGTGGGCGGAGCTCCTGGAGCTCCTGGACATGGCGTTCTCGGCGCCGTGGACCGACGAGCAGTACGAGTCCGAGCGGCGGATCTGGGAGCCTGAGCGCAGTGTCGTCGCGAGCGAGGACGGGCAGCTCGTGGGGCACACCGGCACGTTCTCGCACGTGATGACGGTGCCCGGCGGGCAGTTGCCGGTCGCGGGCGTGACGATGGTCGGCGTCCGGGCGACGCACCGGCGGCGCGGCATCCTGCGCGACCTGATGCGCAGGCAGCTGACCGACATCCACGAGGCCGGCCGCGAGCCGCTGGCGGCGCTGACCGCGAGCGAGCCGGTGATCTACCCGCGGTTCGGCTACGGACTCGCGTCCGACCACCAGGAGATCGTCGTACCCAAGGCGTCCCGCACGCTGCGCCCGGTGGCCGGCATCGACGACGTCCGGATCCGGTACGTCGACGTACGCGAGCATCTCGCCCGCTGCGCCGAGCTGCGGAACAGGCTGGGGTTGGAGCGACCTGGTGTGTGCCGCCACGACGAGCGCTGGCAGGAGTACACCATCAGCGCCACCGTCACGAGCAACATCGCGAGCGCGTCCAAGCTGCGATGCGTCGTCGCGGAGCGCGACGGCGAGTTGACCGGGTTCGCGTACTACCGGACGAAGCGCGCGGAGAAGGGGTACGTCGACGTACAGCGGGTGCATGCGGTGGACATCGCGTCGCATGCGGCGCTGTGGCGGTACCTGCTCGAACCGGACCTGCTCAGCGAGACCCGGTGCGAGATGCTCGCGTCGGACGACCCGCTGCTGGACCTGCTGCTCGACCCGCGAGCGCCAGGGCCGATCACGCGGGACGGCCTGTGGATCCGGCCGGTCGACGTACGTCGTGCGCTCGCGGAGCGGACGTACGCGCGGGACGTCGACGTCGTCCTGGAGGTGGTCGACGACTTCCTCCCGTGGAACGCGGGCCGCTGGCACCTCACAGGCGGACCGGACGGCGCGAGCTGCGAGTCCGTCACGCGCGACGCCGACCTCACTCTCGACGTCCGGGACCTCGGCGCCATCTACCTCGGTCGCCCGTCGGTCAAGAGGCTCGGCCGGGCAGGCCTGGTCGCTGAGCACACCCCTGGTGCCCTGGACGCGACCGCGGAAGCGTTTTCCACATCTCGGCTCCCGTTCCTCGACACAGGCTTTTGACGGGGTAGCCTGCCCAGATGCAGACGCAGCGTCGGGGTGCGCTCGCGGTGGTCGCCGTGCTGTTCGTGGGGGTCGTGGTGGCCGGCTTCGTCGTGCTCGCCTCCGCGAGTGGGCCGGTGCGCCCGATCAGCGACAGCACGCTGAGCGCGAGCCCGCGACCGCTGCCGACCTTCTCGGTGAGCGAAACGGCGCCGGAGCAGTCACAGCCGTCGCCGCGCGCGCTCCCGCAGCACGAGACGCCGGGCTGGGTGCTGTCGTTGTGGCAGGCCGTGGTCTACCTGATCATCGCCGCGATCGTGGGGTTCATCCTGCTGGTCATCGTCCGCGTCGTGCGCCGGGTCCGCCTTCCGCACGTGGAGGCCGACGAGCCCGATTGGGAGCGGATGAAGGCGGAGCGACTGGCCGAGGCAGTCGACACGGGCCTGGCCCGCATCGACACCGGTACGGCGACCGACGCGGTCGTCGCGTGCTGGGTCGCGTTGGAGGAGGCAGCTGCTTCGGCCGGCGTACCGCGGGAGCCGTCGGAGACACCGGCCGAGTTCATCGTGCGAGTGCTCGGGATCGGCGGGATCTCCGAGCCGCAGCTGATCCGGCTCGGTGAGTTGTACCGCGAAGCGCGGTACTCGACGCACGGCTCGAGCGAGCAAGCGCGGACAGAAGCCCGCTCAGCCCTGCTCCGCCTGCGCGACGACCTCGCCGCCGCTCACCCCGCCGAGGCGGAGGCCTTATGACGTCGTACCGATGGACGCCCTTGGAGGAGAAGGGGCCGCCGGCTGAGGGCAAGCGGAGGTCTTTGTGGCCGAGCAAGCTGCTGGTGCAACACCTTGGTGTGGCTGTGGTGGTGAGCTTGCTGCTCGTGACCGTGTTCGCCGCTGCCGGTATGGCGCCGCGGCCGCTGTGGTTCGTGGTGGCGGCGCTCGCGGTCGGTGTGGTGTCGCTGGCGATCCGGCTGGTGGTGCCGGAGACCGTGGAGACGAGCTGGCCCGGGCGGCATGACGACAAACTGGCTGCGCTGCGCGCCCGGACCAACGACAACCGCACGCAGTTCATCGCCACCTGGTTGCAGGAGTCGAGCCGCGAACGGCGTGCCGGTGAGGGGTCGCAGACCTTCGCCCGCCGGGTCCGCCCGCTGCTGTTCGAGCTGGCGACCGACCGCCTGGTGCACCGGCACGGCGTCGACCCCGAGCGGGAGCCGGAGCGGGCCCGCGGGATCACCGGCGACCAGCTCTGGCAGCTGATCGCCGGCGACGACAAACGCACCGCGTCCCTCGACGAGATCGAGTACGCGATCCACACCATCGAGAACCTGTGAGGGACCAGTGACCGACGCAGTGACCGACGCAGCGACTGACGCAGCGACTGAGGGCGAGCTGAAGCTCGGTGAGGTGACCGAGCTGAGCCGGCAGGTGCTGGAGCGGGTCAGCCAGGCCGTGGTCGGGAAGGCCGAGGCGCTGGAACTGGTGCTCGCGGGCATCCTCGCCGGCGGGCACGTACTGCTCGAGGACTACCCGGGGCTGGCGAAGACGCTGGCCGCGCGGTCGTTCGCGCAGGCGCTCGGGCTGGAGTTCCGGCGTGTGCAGTTCACGCCGGACCTGCTGCCGTCGGACGTGACCGGCGCATTCGTGTACGACCAGAAGGACTCCGAGTTCGTCTTCCGGCCGGGCCCGATCTTCACCGGCCTGCTGCTGGCCGACGAGATCAACCGGACGCCACCGAAGACGCAGGCCGCGCTGCTGGAGTCCATGCAGGAGCATCAGGTCACGGTCGAGGGGCAGACGTTCCCATTGCCCGCGCCGTTCCACGTGCTCGCGACCGCGAACCCGGTGGAGTACGAGGGCACGTATCCGTTGCCGGAGGCACAGCTCGACCGGTTCATGCTGCGGATCGGCTTCGGCTATCCCAGTCCGGCGGAGGAGTGGGAGGTACTGCGGCGCCGGATGAGCCGTCGTACTGAGGACCAGTCGGTCGAGGCAGCAACGGATGCCGCCGGGCTGCGTGCCGCGCAACGTGCCGTCGAGACGGTGACCGTGGACGACACAGTCGGTCAGTACTGCGTCGATCTCGCCACCGCGACCCGTCGGGACTCACAGGTTCTCGTCGGGGCATCGCCACGTGGCTCGCTGGCACTGCTGCTGACAGCACGCGCGTACGCCGTCATCAAGGGCCGAGACTACGTCGTACCGGAGGATGTGAAGGCGGTCGCGGTCGCTGCACTGGCGCATCGGATCACCGTGCGTCCGGAGCTGTGGCTCCACGAGGTCACCGGCGCGACAGTGGTACGCACCGTCCTCGGCTCGGTCGCGGCACCACCAACCGTGGTCTCATGAGTTGGCAGCCGACGCACGCGCAGGTTCGGGCGATCTGTGTTGCTGCGGTGCTGCTCGGCGTCGCGGTGTTGCTGCGGCGCGCGGATGCGGCCGTGTTCGGTCTGCCGCTGGCGTTCCTCGCGGTGTGGGGGCGGTTCTTCCGGCCGCGGGAGCGCCCGGAGGTGCATACCGAGCTGGACGCGGACGTGTTGTTCGAAGGGCAAGGTACGACGTACCGGATGCGGGTGCCGGAGTCCGTCGACCCGGACGTCGACCTGATCGTGGCGGCGTTGCCGCGGACGTTGTGGTTCCAGTACGACCCGCCGCAGGCCGCGATCGCGGAGCCGGTGTCGCACGGTGAGGTGCGGCTGGAGGTCGGCGTACGGTCGAAGCGCTGGGGACTGCGGTCGTTGGAGCGGCCAACGGTCACGGCGACGTCGACGGTCGGGGCGTACCGGATCCAGGTGACGTCGGCGGAGTCGCTGTCGGTCACGACGCTGCCGTTGCGCGAGGGATTCGAGGCGGTGGACGCCGTACCGCGGCCGGCCGGACTGGTCGGATTGCACCGGTCGCGGCGGCCGGGCGAAGGGACGGAGCTGGCCGGGGTACGGCCGTTCCGGACGGGGGACCGGTTGCGGCGGATCAACTGGTCGGTGTCGGCGCGGACGCAGGAACTGCACGTCACGTCGACGTGGTCGGACCGGGACACCGAAGTGGTGATCATGGTCGACACCGGCGGCGAGATCGGGATCAGCGAAGGGATCGACGGCCGGTCCTCGAGTCTCGACACCGCCGTCCGCGCGGCCGCCGCGATCGCCGAGCACTACCTGCGCAACGGCGACCGGGTGCGGCTGATCGACACCGGCAGCCTGTTCCGCGGCGTGCGGTCGGGGAGCGGGCGCGCGCATCTGCGGCGGATCCTGGACACGCTGGTGCACGCGGACCGGCGCGGCCGGCAGCAGGACGAGGAACAGTTGGCGCGGCGGAACCGCGTGCGCTCGGACAGCCTGGTGCTCGTTCTCAGCCCGTTGCTGCGGCCGACGATCCTCGGCTACATCGTCACGCTCGTGCACTCCGGCTGCACGGTGATCGCGATCGACACGTTGCCGCCGGACGTCGTGTCGATCATGGACCTCGACGCGCACGACACGCGGTCGTGGCCGCTCGCGTGGCGGCTGCGGTTGCTCGAACGGCGCCGCGACCTCGACCGCCTCAGCGACCTCGGCGTACCGACCGTCCCCTGGCAAGGCGCCGGCACCTTGGACGAGGTCCTCCGAGACGCCGCCAGAGTCTCCGCCGCCCCCAGGATCCGCTCATGACTCTACAAATGCCACGCCTCCGGCGCGGCCGGTCATGGGGCTGGAACTCCCGGTCTTCCCTCGTCGCTCCGGTCGCTGCGCTCCCTCCGCTCCTCAGCCCAGACCGGGAGGCCCCATGACCGTCGACGAGAAGATCACGTTGTGGTTGGCGCAGTTGCGGGTGGCTGGTCGGGCTGTGGTGGTTGCTCGGCTGGTGATCGCGGTGGCTGGGGCGGTCGCGTTGGTCGTGTCATCGGTGCAGTCGTGGGATCAGGCGGATCTGGTCCCGATCGTCGGCGGCGCGTTGTTGCTGTGCACCGTCGTACTGCCTGATTCACTGGCCGCGCTGCTGTTCGTGCTGGTGGTGACGCTCGGGTGGCTGATGCGTGCACCCGGCGCGCCGAGTTGGAGCCTGGCCCTCACCGCGGGTGCGCTCGTCGTGGTCCACCTGGCCGCAGCGTTCGCCGGCCAATTGCCGTCGTACGCGCGGGTGCACCGAGCGGCCCTGCGGCGCTGGTGGTTGCCGGGAGCAATCGCCGTACTGCTGGCGCCGGTGATCGCCGGCGCGGCCGCCCTGGTCCGCAATGCCGACGTCGCCGGCTCACTCGTCGTCACCGTCGCCGCCACTGCCCTGACCGCCGCAACCATCTGGTTCGCCGCCGACCAAAAACTCAGCCGGGACTAGTGCTCGCCGAAGGTTTTCTGGATCTCCTCGGCCCACGGCATCGGGATCGCGTCCGGGCCGAGGACCTGCATGGCGGACATGACGGTCAGCAGCATGCCGGCGGAGAGGAACTCGCGGGTCTGCTGGGGTGACGCGCCGGTCAGTTCGCGGACCAGGGTGTAGATGCGACCGAAGCGCTCGCGCACGCAGTCGCCGATTACGGGGTCGCCGCTGGCGGAGAAGCCCTGCAAGAGGACCAGGAGCACCTCACGCTCGGCGAACATCCGCTCGTAGCTTGCGCCGAGCGCGCCCAGTTCCGGGGTCTCGGCCGCGGCCTCGCGGAAGGTCTGCTCGATCCGCTCGCAGGCACTCCGTACGGCGGCCAGGAAGAGTTCCTGCTTGGTGCCGAACAGCCGGATCACATAGGGCTGTGAGACGCCGGCCAGCCGGGCGATCTCGTCGGTCTTGGTGCCCTCGTACCCGGACCTGGCGAAGGCTTGGACCGCCGCCTCCAACACCTCTGCACCGCGCTCCTTGGCAGTCAGCCGAACCTTGGGCGTCATCCGTGCTCCTTCCACTCCCTTGACATGTTATCAGTCGATGCATACTCTCGTCATCAAGCTTGTTATCAGTCAATTACAACTAGGGGTACGAGATGACATCGACCGCTCTCGATGAGAGGGAACTGACCGCTCCCCGGAGCCGCGGACTCGGGCTGGTGCTGGCCGCCGTAGGGATTCCGGTGTTCATGGTCACGCTGGACAACCTGGTGGTGACGAACGCGCTGCCGGTGATCAAGTCGGAGCTGGGGGCGTCCCTGTCGGACCTGCAATGGTTCGTGAACGCCTACACGCTCGCCTTCGCAGCGCTGCTGCTGACCTCGGCCGCGATCGGCGACCGGCTCGGCCGGCGGCGGGTGTTCCTGGCCGGGATCACGCTGTTCACCCTGGCCTCGGCGGCCTGCGCGCTGGCGACCGAGCCGTGGATGCTGATCGGGTCCCGCGCGATCCAGGGCATCGGTGCGGCGGCTGTGATGCCGTTGTCGCTGACGTTGCTCGCGGGCGCCGTACCGGAGAAGATGCGGAGCGCCGCGATCGGTATCTGGGGCGGCATCTCCGGCCTCGGAATCGCGGTCGGTCCGGTGGTCGGCGGAGCCGTCGTCGACGGCCTGAACTGGCAGTGGATCTTCTGGTTGAACGTTCCGGTCGGAGTCGTCGCCGTCGTGCTCGCCACGCGGGTCCTGACCGAGTCGCGGGGTACGGCGAAGCAGCTGGACCTGCTCGGACTCGTGCTGGCGACGTCCGGCGTACTGTCCGTCGTCTGGGGTGTTGTGCACGGAGCCGATGACGGCTGGACGTCCGTTGGCGTGCTGGGGTCGTTGCTCGCGGGCGGGGTGCTACTGGCCGCGTTCCTCGGGTGGGAGCGTCGGACGGTCGCGCCGATGTTGCCGCTGCGGTTGTTCTCGGTTCGCTCGTTCAGTGTGGTGAACGTGGTCGCGTTCAGCTTTGCGGTCGGCGTTTTCGGAGCCGTGTTCCTGCTCGCGCAGTTCTTCCAGGTCGTGCAGGGGTACACGCCGTTCCAGTCCGGTGTCCGCACGCTGCCGTGGACCGCGGCCCCGCTCGTGGTCGCACCGATCGCCGGTCTGATCGTCGACCGCGTCGGCCCTCGGATCCTGATCGTGCTCGGCCAGGCGTTCCTCGCCACCGCGCTCGGCTGGATCGCACTGGTCACCACGGCGACGACGCAGTACGGCGAACTGGTCGCACCGTTCGTCCTCGCCGGGATCGGGATGGGGCTGACCTTCGCGCCGTCCGCGAGCCTGGTGATGGCGAGCGCCGCCGACGCGGACCGCGGCGTGGCGTCCGGCACGAACAACACGATCCGCGAGGTCGGAGTCGCGATGGGCGTCGCCGTACTGGCATCGGTCTTCGCCTCAGCCGGCTCCTACGAGTCGCCGACGCAGTACGCCGCCGGCCTCGTCCCCGCCGTCTGGACCGGAGCCGCCATCGTCGCGGCCGGCACCCTGGCAGCCCTCCTCCTGCCGGGGCGTCGACGTTCTACAGTGTGAGCGTGCTGGACGCTGAGGACGTGCGACGGATTGCGTTGTCTTTGCCGGAGACGGTGGAGAAGCGGCGGTGGGGGCACCCGACGTTCGACGTGGCCGGGCGGATGTTCGTCACCGTGCCGGACGACCAGACGTCGTTCGCGGTGCGGTGCCCGCGGCTGGAGCGCGAGGAGCTGATCGCCGCGGAGCCGGAGAAGTTCTGGGTGCCCAAACACGAGGCGGGCTCGAACTGGGTTCGAGCCCGCCTCGAGGCACTGGAGGACGCCGACGAACTGCGCGACATCCTCGTCGACTCCTGGCGGCAGGTCGCGCCGCCAGGCCTGTCGGAGCTGTCAGCTGACGTTGGCCGGTGACGCCGAGAAGGTGTTGCAACTGGCCGGGTTGGCCGTGTTGAACGACTTCCCCATGAAGCGTGCCTGACTGGCCACACTGCCGTGGTCGCCTTCTTCGGGCTTGTCGCCCGCGGTGACGACGTACTTCTTCCAGACGTACAGCAGGTTGCCGTTGATCGGGTAGCTGCGCTTGTTCGCGGCCAGGAAGACACCGGCGAAGCAGTTCGCCTGCAGTTCCATCCGCCGCGTCATCCGCGTCCGGCCCTCGTAGTCCGGCTGCTCGTAGCGCAGGTTGCTGGACGCCTGCAGGATGCCGGTCATGAACTGCACGCTGTGCCCGTACTCGTGGGCGATGGAGCGGCTGTACCACATCCGCGCGTACGCCTGGGCGATCGGATCACCCGGGTACTCGTTGTACGCCTTCACGAAGACGTCGACCTTCATGTACATCATGTGGTTGCCCGAGCAGTAGAACGGTACGGCGACCGGACCGTCGCCACACGGCGTCGACATCGAGGTCCCGGACCAGTACGTCATCCGCGGCGCGGTGAACTTGTAGCCGGCCTTCGCCACCAGCGGCGCCCACGACTTGTCCAGGCAGGGCTTGATCGCGGCCCAGTAGGCGGCCGCGCCCCGGGCGTTGGTCGGCCGGGCCTTGGGCTCCTTGCAGTTGACCGTGGCCATCTGGCCGACCTTGTAGAGCGCGTTCTTGGCCACGACCGTGGTGTCCGCCGGCTTGTTCGGCGTACTCGACGTCTCGGTGGTGGTGGGCTCCGTGGTCGTCGGCTCCTCGGACGGAGATTCGGAGGGCTCCTCGGTCGGCTCTTCCGTCGGCTCTTCGGTCGGGGACGTGGTCGGCTCGGGCGTGTACCGGCTCGGCGTCACCGGCGGGGTGGTCACGTCGTTGGTGGCCTTCCGGACCAGATCGATGATCACGCCGCCGACGACGGCCACCACGACGATCGACAGGATCGCGATCAACGGCGCCTTCGACTTCTTCCGCGGCTGCTGCCAGCCCATGCTGGGAACGCCGGGACCACCCGGGCCGAAGCTCGGGCCCCAGCCGAAGCCGGGACCCTGGGGCGGCGGGCCGTACTGCGAGGGCCGGCCACCGTACTGACCCGGGGGAGGGCCCTGGGGCGGACCGCCGTACGGGCCCTGCTGCGGCGGGCCGCCGTACTGACCGGGCGGAGGTCCCTGGGGCGGACCGCCGTACTGACCCGGCGGAGGACCCTGCGGCGGGCCCTGCTGGTACGGCGGGTTCTGGCCGGGCGGCCCGTAGGGTGGCTGGCTCAACGCCGTTCCTCTCGTCCCTCGTGCTGGCATTCAGCGACCGCCACAGTATCGGCCAACTTGCAGGTCAGCTCCGGTGGCCCTCGACAGGTAGGGTCGATCGGGTGACTGCTGCCACCAACCCGAACAGCCCGATCGATCAGCTCGCCGAGCGGCACCTCGAGCAGGAGATCGTGCTCGACCCGATCCTGGCGACCGAAATGGGCGTCACCGGCCACGACCACGAGCTGCCGGACTTCACACCGGCCGGTTTCGAGGCGCGGATGGAGCTCGCCAGGAGGTCCCTTGCCGAAGCCGGTGCGATCGAGCCGGCGAGTCCGCGGGAGGAGGTCGCCAAGGACGCCTTCGTGGAGCGGCTCGGCCTGGAGGTCGAGCGCCACGAGGCCGGCGTACCGCAGCACCAGCTGAATGCGATCGCCTCGGTGCCGGCCGGTCTGCGGCAGGTGTTCGACCTGATGCCGACCGACACCGAGCAGGACTGGGAGATCGTCGCCATCCGGCTGAACCAGGTCGGTACGGCGCTCGACGGATACCGCGAGACGCTGCTCGAGCAGGCCGATCAGGGCCGGATCTCGGCGGTGCGCCAGGTGACCGGCCTGGCCGGCCGGATCGCCAGCTGGACCGGTGCCGAGGGCGACGACTTCTTCGCGGGACTCGCCGCGCAGGCGCCGGAGGGTGCCGTCAAGCCGACCGTCGAGGCCGCGGCCGCCGCGGCGCGGAAGGCCTTCGACCAGTTCGGATCGTGGTTGACCGCCGACCTCGCGCCGCGGGCGCCGGAGCGGGACGCCTGCGGCCGGGAGGTGTACGAGCTGGCCTCCCGCAGCTTCCTCGGTGCCGCGATCGACCTCGAGGAGACGTATGCCTGGGGCTGGACGGAGCTGGCCCGGATCGAGTCGGCCATGCAGGACATCGCGGCCGGGCTGAACGGCGGCGCTCGCGGGATCGAGGCGACCGCCGCGCTGCTGGACAACGACCCGGCGCGGACGATCCTCGGCAAGGAAGCCTTCCGGGACTGGATGCAGCAGCTGTCCGACACGGCCGTCGCCGAGCTGGCCGGCACGCACTTCGACATCCCGGACGAGATCCGCACGCTGGAGTGCATGATCGCACCGACCTCGGACGGCTCGATCTACTACACGAATCCGAGCGAGGACCTGACCACCAGGCCGGGCCGGATGTGGTGGGCGGTGCCGAACGGTATCGAGAAGTTCGCCACCTGGCGCGAGGTCACGACCGTGTACCACGAGGGCGTGCCCGGACATCACCTCCAGTGCGCGCAGACGATGCTGCGCACCGACCTGCTGAACCGCTGGCAGCGGATCGCCTGCTGGGTCTCCGGCCACGGTGAAGGCTGGGCGCTGTACGCCGAACGCCTGATGGAGGAGCTCGGCTACCTCGAGGACGCCGGCGCGCGGTTCGGCATGCTGGACGCGCAGGGGTTCCGCGCGGCCCGGGTGGTCGTTGACATCGGCATGCACCTGGAGCTGGAGGTGCCGCGGGACAACCCGTTCGGCTGGCGGCCGGGGGAGCGGTGGAACGCCGACCTCGGCTTCGAGTTCCTGCGGGCGCACTGCCGGATGGAGACCGAGTTCCTGCGGGCCGAGCTGAACCGCTATCTCGGATGGCCCGGCCAGGCGCCGGCGTACAAGGTCGGCGAGCGGATCTGGCTGCAGGCGCGGGAAGAGGCCAAGCAGCGCAAGGGATCCGCGTTCGACCTGCGGGCGTTCCACTCCGACGCGCTGAACCTCGGGTCGATCGGCCTCGACCCGCTGCGCCGGGCGCTGGCGAAGCTATGAGCACGCGGTTCGTCCTCGCGTCGGCGTCGCCGGCGCGACTGAAGACGCTGCGCGCGGCGGGGATCGAGCCGGAGGTGATCGTCTCGGGCGTCGACGAGGACAACGTCACCGCTGAGAACCCCGGCGAGCTCGCCCGGTTGCTCGCCGTCTTGAAGGCGCGTGCGGTGGTCGCGAACCTGACCGACCACGCGACCGTCCTCGGCTGCGACTCGGTCCTGGAGTTCGACGGCGTCGCGTACGGCAAGCCGGGTACTCCCGAGGTCGCCCGCGAGCGCTGGCGGATGATGCGCGGGCGTCGCGGCGTGCTGCACACCGGCCATTGCCTGTTCGACACGTCCTCCAAGCAGGAGATCCGGGAGCTGGCGTCGACGGAGGTCCAGTTCGCCGACCTCACCGACGAGGAGATCGACGCGTACGTCGAGACGGGCGAACCGCTCGTGGTGGCGGGCTCGTTCACGGTCGACGGACTCGGCGGCCCGTTCGTCACGGCGATCGAGGGCGACTACCACAACGTCGTCGGACTCTCGCTGCCGTTGCTGCGCCGGATGCTGATCGAGGTCGGCATCAGCTGGCCCGAGCTGTGGAGGTCCCAGAAACCCTTCAGGTACGACGAATCCGTCGCGTCGACGTACGACGAGACCCGTGGCGGACCGGCCCGCGCCGCGGCGGCCGCGCGCGCCGTCGACGACCTGCTCAGGTGCCCTGCGGCGCCTGCCGGTGCGTCGGCCGGAGCGCAGCGGGTGCTCGAGCTGGCGGTGGGCACCGGGATCGTCGGTGCGGAGCTGGTTGCCCTCGGCAACCTGGTGCACGGCTTCGACCTGTCCACGGCGATGCTGCGCCGCGCGAACGTCCGGCTGCCCGGTCACGTCGCGGCGGCGGATGCGACGCGGTTGCCGGTGGCCGATCGTCGGTGCGACGCGGTCGTCGCCGTCTGGCTGCTGCACCTGCTCGACGACAGCGAGCCGGTGATCGCCGAGGTCGCGCGGGTCCTGCGCACCGACGGCGTCTTCGTCACCACCACCGAGAAGTCCGACGCCGGCCGCTACGCCGACGGCCGCGGCCCCGACGACACCCGCTCCCAGGACGCCCTCGCCCACCTGGTTGCCGTCGCGTCCCGGCACGGCCTGGTCCTCGACGGCGCGACAAGCTTCGTTGGCCCGACCCGCAACACTGGCAACGCCCCGACGTACCCGCTGGTCCGTTTCCGCCGTACCTGATTCCTGGGTGTGAAATCCTGTCTGCCATGCGGTTCGACGAGTTCTACGCCGAGCGGTCCACGGTCGTTGGTGCGGCGGACGACGTACCGGCATTCAAGGCCGGCGTGGAGCGCTTGCGGCAGTTGGCGGCGACGGTGGAGGACGACCCGGCGAAGGCCCAGCGGTACCTGGAAGCCACCGAGCGCATGCTGCTCGAAGTCACCGCGCCGCACAGCGAGACGGTCGACCTGGCGTTCGAGGCGATGCTGCGGGCCAGGCGCGTTCCCGCCGGCACACCGGCCGAGCAGCGCGCCCACGTCGAGGCCGGGATCGACGAGGTCGCCAGGATCGCGGCCGCGGCGCCGACCGATGCCGAGCGGGACGCCGCGCTGGACCTGAACGCGACCCTCCTGGGAGTGCTGGAGCGGATCGAACGGCAATGACGCGCTTCGACCCGGCCAGTGCGGTTCCGGGCTTCGACGGCCTGTGGGATCGCCTCGCGGCCGAGGTGATGCGCAGCCACCAGGCCGAGGCGACACTCTGGAACGGCCGGATCGACTACATGCCGCCCGAGTTCGAGCGGTCCGTGCGGGGCCGGGCGACCGAGGACGGGCGGCTGCTGCTCAGCCGTCCGCTGGTGGTGGAACCATTGCGACGCCTGTACGCCGAAGGTCCGGCGGCGCTGTCGGACGCGAAGTTCGCGCAGGAATGCCGGCGCGCGATCAAGACCGCCGCGCACGAGCTCGGGCACCTGACCGCACCGGCCGACTGGACGATCGCGGATCGGATCCGCGACCACGACCGCGACGAGCAGGATCCCGCCGAGGAGGGCTTCATCGAGGCGCTCACGCAGCAGGAGATGCCCGGAATCATCGACCGGGTCCTGCCGGCCGAGCTGGCCGTACCGCTGGCGCGTGCGGTCGCAGCCGCCCCCGAGCCGGCGTTGCCGTCCTATCCCGGCTGGACGATCGCGACCGGTACGTTCGCCGCCGAGTTGTCGGCCGAGTTCGAGGGGCTGCGCGCCATCGACGTACTGCGGGCCGGCGCGCGTGAGTCGGCCTCCCGCCGGGCGGACGCGCTGGCGGGGTTGATTGTCAGCCGGACCCGGCTGCCCGAGCTGTTGCGGGATCCGGACCGTGTGGCCGCCTTCCGGAGCGAGCTCGCCGGCGCCATCGGCGCGGGCTTCGCGGGACTTTCCGACGTACCGACAGCCCGGACGGCCGGGATGCAGCGCGGCGAACGGATCGCGGCCGGCGCGATCGAGAAGGTCCGCACCAGCGAGCAGTTCTTCGCCCAGATGGCGGATTTCGGCGGTCTCACGTTCGACCACGGCATCGCGCCCGCGTCGGGCGCGGTCGGATCCAGGCCCACTCCGGACCACGAAAGGCTGGGCGACCCGGCCAAACCTGCCCTCGGCAACGACAAGGAAGGCCCCGCCGGTCGAGGCTGACGGCGCTGGCGCGCTTCCGTCGGACCTGACGGCTAAGGTTCGCCCGTGGACGAGTACATCAACGGCGTTCGGGTCGTGCGGCATCGCGGGTCGCAGCGGCACACCGACGTCACCTTGACCTTCGCGGTCGGCAGTCGCGACGAGACCCTGCGCACCATCGGGGTCGCGCACGCCCTCGAGCACCTGGTGATGTACACCGTCCGCGACCTGCCGATCGAAATGAACGCCGAGGTCGACCTGCTGACGACGACCTTCGTCGCCTCGGGTTCGGCGGCGCGCGTGGGCGAGTTCCTCAACCGCCTGAGCCGCGCGCTCGCCGCGCCGCCGGCCGACCGCCTCGCGCTCGAGGCGGGCGTGCTGACCGCGGAGGAGGGCAACGTCGCGCATCCGGTCGTCGCCTTCCTCCTGAACGTCCGGTACGGCGCCCGCGGGCCCGGACTCGCCTGGCTGGAAGGGGCGGGGTACGACGGACTGACACCGGAGCACGTGAGCTCGTTCGCGAAGAAGTGGTTCGTACCGGCGAACGCGGTGCTGCAGGTGACCGGTCCGCTTCCCGACGGCCTGGAGTTCGAGTTGCCGAGCGGTCCGGCACCGGCACGGGTGTTGCCGCCCACGCGGTCCTTCGACAGGCCGGTCGTGGTCGGGCACGGCATCCCCGCGGCCGGCGTACTGCTGACATTGCCGCCGGACGACGACATACGGCTCTCGACGCTCGCGATCATGACGCTGCGGCAGCGGATCGAGGAGAAGTGCCGGTTCGTCGGCGGGCACAGCTACGAGATCGGCCTCGACCTCGTCGCCGGGGAGAACGGGTCGAGCGACTGGGTCGTGTACGCCGAGGCGCGCGAGGGCAGCGAGGACGCGGTGTCCCGTGCGGTCGTCGCGGCCCTGACCGACCTCGCGGGGAACGGGCCGACGCCGTCCGAGCTGGCGCATCAGATCGCGCGCGCCGAGGAGAACCTGGTCTCCGACGATCCCGAAGTACGGCGTGCCTTCAGCACCGCGATGAGCCGGATCGTCGGCGAGCCCGAGTTGGCTCCGGTCGACGCCGCGCGGCTGGCGGCGGTGCAGTCGTCGGATATCGCCGCCGTACTCAAGACCGCCTTGTCCGGCGCGATCGGCTACGGCGACGAGCACGCGCTGGAGGTGTGGCACGAGGCCGGTTTCACGCTCGCGTCCGCGTGCCCGGTGATCGCCGAACTGCCGGCCGGCCGCACCTTCAAGCCGCCGCTCACTGCGCGGACGTTCGTCAAGGAGGCCCGCTCGATGCTGTGGGTCCGCACCGACGACGCGCTGGTCCTGCGTGATTCGGACGGCATTCATCAGATCCGCTGGGACGAGATCGCGGGCGTGATGCGATCTGAGGATGGACCGACGATCGTGCTGGGCCTGAACGGCTGTGCCATCCCCCTCGACCGCGACCTGTTCCGCGGCGCCACAGATGTACTCACCGAGCTGTCCGAGCGAGTCCCGCAAGACCTCTGGTACGACGAACCGAAGCTCGACGTCTAAGCCGTCAGACCGGACTTCTCGTCGAGGAGTTGAAGGAGGTCATGGGCGGCCAGCTCGATGGCCTTGTGACGCCATTCGGAGGCCCGATAGACCGAGGCGATCAGCGCGGTGCGGTGGATCCGGCGGAAATCGCCGAGTACGAACGCGTAGCGCGCCTTGGTCTCCTCGCCGGCACCGTCCGTGAGCCCGAGGTGCCAGGCGCCGTACTCCTGCCAGCCGTGCTTGTCCAGGTACGAGTTCTGGTCGTCGGCCCGCGGCTGCACCTCACCCCAGTCGCTGTCCAGCACGTACTGCCGCGCGTCGATCAGCTTCCGCGCGTGGACGAGCGCCTCGGGGTTGACCGCGTACTTAGCCATACCGCCAGTGTTTACGGATAAGCGCTCGCGCGCCACTGGCCGGGGCCGGGGTGGAACGGGGTGCGGGTGTTGCGCCAGTAGGTGGCCCAGTTGCTGGCTCGGTCCGGGTCTGGAGCCGGAGCCGGTACGGCGGCGGCGCGTGCGGCGACCACCGCGATCAGAGCGGCCAGCTCTTCGGGCGTCGGGTTGCCTTTGGTGATCTGGATCGTGGTCACAGTGGGATGTTCCCATGCTTCTTCGGGGGCAGGGTGTCGCGTTTGGTGCGGAGGAGGCGGAGCGCGCGGACGATCTCGGCGCGGGTCTCGCTCGGCTTGATAACGGCGTCGATGTAACCGCGCTCGGCCGCGATGTACGGGTTCGCCAGGTGGTCCTCGTACTCGGTGATCAGTTCCTGGCGGCGGGTCTCGACGTCCTCGGCCGCGGCGAGCTCGCGGCGGTGCAGGATGTTGACCGCGCCCTGGGCGCCCATCACCGCGATCTGCGCGGTCGGCCAGGCGATGTTCATGTCGGCGCCGAGGTGCTTCGACCCCATCACGTCGTACGCGCCGCCGTAGGCCTTCCGGGTGATCACGGTGATCATCGGGACGGTCGCCTCGGCGTACGCGTAGATCAACTTCGCGCCGCGGCGGATGATGCCGTTCCACTCCTGGTCGGTGCCGGGCAGGAAGCCGGGGACGTCGACGAACGTGAGAATCGGCAGGTTGAACGCGTCGCAGGTGCGGACGAACCGGGCCGCCTTCTCGGACGCGTCGATGTCGAGGGTGCCGGCGAACTGCATCGGCTGGTTCGCGACCACGCCGACCGGGCGGCCCTCGACGCGACCGAAGCCGACGATGATGTTCGGCGCGAACAGCGTCTGCACCTCGAGGAAGTCGCCGTCGTCGACGACCGCCTCGATCGCGATGTGCATGTCGTACGGCTGGTTCGGCGAGTCCGGGATCAGGGTGTCGAGCGCGAGGTCGGTCTCGGTCACCTCCAGGTCGGCCGGGGCGTCGTACACCGGCGGATCTTCGAGGTTGTTCTGCGGGAGATGACCGACCAGGGCCTTCACCCACTCGATCGCGTCCTCCTCGTCGGAGCCCAGGTAGTGCGCGTTGCCCGACTTGGTGTTGTGCGTCCGGGCGCCGCCGAGTTCCTCCTGCGTGACGTCCTCACCGGTGACGGTCTTGATCACGTCCGGGCCGGTGATGAACATGTACGACGACTCGTCGACCATCACGGTGAAGTCGGTGACCGCGGGCGAGTAGACCGCGCCGCCGGCGCACGGGCCCATGATCAGCGAGATCTGCGGGATCACCCCGGAGGCGCGGACGTTGCGGCGGAAGATCTCGCCGTACAGGCCGAGGCTCACCACGCCTTCCTGGATCCGGGCGCCGCCCGAGTCGTTGATCCCGATCAGCGGGCAGCCGATCTTCATCGCCAGGTCCATCACCTTGACGATCTTCTCGCCGAACACCTCGCCGAGGCTGCCGCCGAAGACCGTGAAGTCCTGCGCGAACACGCACACCTGACGGCCGTCGATGGTCCCGAACCCGGTCACCACGCCGTCGCCGTACGGGCGGTTCGCGTCCAGCCCGAAGCTCGTCGAGCGGTGCCGCGCGAACTCGTCCAGCTCGGAGAAGGAGCCCTCGTCCAGCAGGAGTGTGATCCGCTCACGCGCGGTCTTCTTTCCGCGTGCGTGCTGCTTCTCCACCGCCCGCTCCGACCCGGCGTGCACGGCCTCGTCGAGCCGGTGCTCGAGGTCCGCGAGCTTCCCGGCGGTGGTGTGGATGTTCACGGTCTCTCCCATGAACGCGCAGCCTACGCGCCAGTACGCCGTACCGCCTGTGACGTCGCTCGCAAGCGGCGTACTGAACCGGTCCGGCGATAGGTTCCGCAGGTGGCTGACGCGAATGTCGATGCGCTCGTCCAGAAGGTCAACCAGCTCGTCGTGCTGGACAGCGTCGAGGGCGTGTCCTCGCTCCGGCGGGGTCAGACGCTCGAGCTGAGCGCCGGGCATGTGGAGATGCTCCGGCCGCTCGCCGACAACCTGGACCTTCCGGGACGACTCGCGACCGCGCTGCATTCGATCTCCGGCACCCAAGGGCGATGGCACGACCGGCGGGATGACGCCCGCGCCGGGCTGACCGAACTGGTCGCCCTGTGCGCGAACCGGCTCGAGCCGGACAGCTCGCTACCGGAGCCGGCCGACGCCGGCGCCCGGGACCGGCTCGCGACAGCCGTCTGCCGCGCGTACGCCGCCAGCGCGACACCGCGCCTCGTCGCCGGACTGTTCCCGGACGGGCGGCCGGACGACCTCGGGCGGTTCCCACCGCCGCAGCTCGAGGGCGACGTCGCGGCCGCGCGGGCGATGGCAGTCGCGATCGGGGCCCGGACCGCTTCCGGTGAGGACCAGGTGCTGAAGCGACTTGTTGCCGCCGGCCACGGTGCGGCCGCGCACGAGGCAGCCGCGATGCTGCTGGAGGCGCGAATGGACTTCGCGCGGCTGCCTCACGGGCAGCGGGCGGGGATTCATCGGCAGCTGACCAGAAGCATCGAGGCGGGGTTCGCCGTACGGGATGTGCAGCGGGCCGCGGCGCGCGAGCTGACCGAGGAACTGGAGAACCGGCGCGAGGACGTCACCGGCGGCGCCGGCGCGATCGACACCGCGAGCGGGATCGCACGCGACGAGGTGGGCAAGCTGCACGAGTTCCTGCAGAAGATCGACTACTGGGAGGAATCCATGGAACCGCAGCCGACTCCGTCGCTCGACGAGGTCCGGGCGATCGTGGCGCGAGGACTCGTGTCCAGAGTCGAGCATCACGCCCGGATACAGACCGATCTCCCGGACAGCCAGGTGGCGTCGCCGCCTGCCGCGACGGCCGCCGCAGCCGAGACGATGGTGGCGACCTCGACGATTCCCTTCGAGAGCCGGCCGGCTGCCACCGCCGCGACCGCGACCATGCTGACCGAGGGCTTCGACGAACTGCCCACCCTGGTGGACGACTGGAGAGCGGGCGGCTCGGACGTGCGGAGGGAGGCGGAGGTGTACGGCGGCACGCTCGGGGACCGCACGTTGGCAGCAGTCCGCGGATTCGAGCTGCACCCGCCGAACGCGCAGGCTGCCGAGCCGAACCGCGTCTTCGGGACCGATCCAGCGATCCCGCCCCTCGGTCGGGTGCAGGCACCCACGGGGCAGACGCGCCAGGCCGACGGCGCCGCCGCAAGCTCCCGAAACAAGGGATCTGACGGCCTCATCCGGTGACTTGGATCTACAAGGGGCCGGCGCTGAAGAGTTTGGGGAGGCGGGCGGCTAAGGCCAGGTCGCCGCGGACCGAGAGGCGTTGTTTGAGGACGGCCAGGACGGGGTCCTCGTTGCCGGTGACGATGCGGAGCAGGGTGGCGGGGTCGGTGCGGATCCAGATGTCCGGGGGAGTGGGGCCTGGGGACACGAGCGTGCACCGGCCGTCGTGAACGCGGAGCCAGTACTCGTCGATCGAGTCGGGCCGTCCGGCCCCGCCCGCGCCGGTGATCTGCCAGCTGATGACAGCGTCGAACCCGGCGGCTCGGGCGGGTCGGAGGTACTCCGGCATCCGTCGAAAGATCTCGCGCAACGCGACCTCTCGCACACCCCCGATGAGTCGATGCCGAAGCTCCCGCTCCGACGTCCGGTCGACCAGCCGGGCGAGCTCACTCGCGTCCAGGGCGGTGAGGCCGTCGGACTCGAGCCAGCCGGCACTGCCTCGATCGGTCATCGACCACCCCCGGCGGCAGTTCCTACCAGACCGTAGGAATTTCCTACGATGGGATAGCTTTGTCAAGTGGTCGAGGACGCTGAGAGACGCCGGCGCGCGCCGCACCTCGGTCCGGAGCGTCGCCGCCCGCTCATCCTGGACGCCGCCCTCGAGGTCTACTCCGCGAAGGGATACGCCGGGACCACGATGCAGTCGGTCGCGGACGCGGCCGGGGTCACCAAACCGGTTGTCTACGACTGCTTCGCGAACCGTGACGAGCTGCTGCTGGCCCTGCTCGCCCGCGAGGAGCAGCACCTGGTCATCTCGATCGTCTCCGCGCTGCCCGCAGATCCGAGCGTCGGCACGACGGAGGAGCACGTCCTCGAGGGCCTGACCGCGTTCCTCACCGCCGTCGCCAAGCAGCCCCAGTCGTGGCGGATCGTCTTCGGCGCGCAGTACGGCGCCGCGCCCGTCGTCGCCGAGCGGGTCCTCGCGGCCCGCGCCTTTCTGGTCGAGAGCCTGCGCCTGACCCTGGTCAAGTCCCTCCAGGGCGTCACCGACCCGGACGCGAACCTCCCGGTCCTGGCCGAGCTGCTCGCCTCGATGATCGAGGCCTGTGCCCGGATGCTCGTCTCCGGCACCACTGACCGCTCCCCGGCCGACCTGGCGCGCACCGTGTCCCAGGTGGTCGGCGGCGGCTTCACGAACGTGTGAAAACGGGACCCGTCCGAGTAGCGACGTACTGTGAGATTGCTGGGTGTGCGGTCACGATCCGCTTCCAGTGGGCGGACGGTCTGCGGCGTTGGCGGGTGTCCGCCGATAGGGTGGGCGAACGTGACCGAGACCGGTAGTGAGACCCGTACCCGCGCGCGGTTCGAGGTGCCCGAGGAACTCAGGGCCGACGTCCGCCTGCTCGGCGAGATCCTTGGCAAGGTTCTGGTCGAGTACGCCGGTCAGCCGCTGCTCGACGACGTCGAGAAGTTGCGTGAGCTGACCATCGCCGGTGACGGCGCCGCGGCCGAGCAGTTGGTCGCGTCCTGGCCGCACGAGCGGGCCGAGGACGTCGCCCGTGCGTTCACCTGCTACTTCCACCTGACGAACCTGAGCGAGGAGCTGCACCGGGCCCGCGTACTGCGTGAGCGCGACCGCGCCGGCAGCGAGGCCGTGGTGTCCGAGCTGGCCCAGGCCGTGGAGCAGATCACCCGCGACAGCGGCGAGCAGCAGGCCCGTGCGCTCTTGAACGGCCTGGAGTTCCGGCCCGTGCTGACCGCGCACCCGACGGAGGCCCGGCGCCGCGCCGTGCTGGCGACGATCCGCCGGATCAGTTCGCTGCTGGACGAGCGCCACGACCCGCGGGCCGGTGACAGCGACCTGGCCGAGAACCGTCGCCGCCTGGTCGAGCAGGTCGACATCCTCTGGCGTACGTCGCAACTCCGCACCAGCCGCCCCTCGCCGCTGGACGAGGTGCGCTCGGCAATGGCGGTGTTCGAGGAGACCCTGTTCAACGTCGTCGGCAACGTGTACCGGCGGCTCGACGACGCCCTGGCCGGTGACGAGGCCGGGACGCGGACGCCTGTGGTGGCGCCGTTCGTCCACCTGGGCTCGTGGATCGGCGGCGACCGCGACGGCAACCCGAACGTGACCGCGGCAATCACCCGGGAGGCCATGCAGATCCAGGCCGACCACGTCCTGCGGGCACTCGAGCAGGCCACCGAGGCGCTCGGCCGGGCCCTCACCCTGGACGCCGCGACCACGCCGCCGTCCGCGCCGGTACGCCGCATCCTGGAGGACGCCCGCGCGGTCAACCCGGAGCTGATCACCGACATCGAGACCCGCTCGCCGGCCGAGCCGCACCGGCAGCTCCTGCTGCTGGCTGCCCGCCGTCTGGCCGCAACTCGCGCCCGCGACGCCGACTTCGGGTACCCGCGGGCCGCTGACTTCCTGCACGAGCTCAAGGTCCTGCAGGACTCGCTGGTGTCCGCTGGCGCGCCACGCCAGGCGTACGGCGAGCTGCAGCACCTCATCTGGCAGGTGAACTCGTTCGGGTTCCACCTGGCGGAGCTGGAGGTCCGCCAGCATTCCTCGGTGCACGCCAAGGCGCTGGAGGAGGTGCTCGGCGGTGGCGAGCTGTCCGACCAGACGGAGGAGGTGCTCGCCACACTCCGGGTGATCGGTCAGATCCAGCAGCGCTTCGGCCCAGAGGCCTGCCGCCGGTACGTCGTGTCGTTCACCCGCAACGCGGGCGACCTGGCGGCTGTCTACGAGTTGGCCGACGCCGCGTTGGACGGGCGTCCGATCGAGCTGGACGTCGTACCGCTGTTCGAGACCGGTGAGGACCTGCAGAACTCGGTGGAGGTGCTGGACAACGCGATCCAGCTGACCCGGGTCCGGCACCGGCTCACCGCGAACGACCGGCGCTTCGAGGTCATGCTCGGGTACTCCGACTCCGCGAAGGACGTCGGCCCGGTGTCGGCGACGCTGGCGTTGTACGACGCGCAGGCGAGGATTACCGCGTGGGCGCAGCGCAATGCGATCCGCCTGACGCTGTTCCACGGCCGCGGCGGCGCCCTGGGACGTGGCGGTGGCCCGGCGAACCGCGCCGTACTGGCGCAGGCTCCTGGCTCGGTGGCCGGGCGGTTCAAGCTGACTGAGCAGGGCGAGGCGATTCCGGCCCGGTACGGGAACTCGGCGATCGCGCAGCGGCACATCGAGCAGGTGACTGCGGCAACGCTGCTGGCGTCGACGCCGGCAGTGGAGGAGCGGGCCCTGGTCGCGGCCGAGCGGTTCGCTGTGGTCGAGAAGACGCTCGACGAGGCAGCGCGTACGGCGTACCACGGGCTGGTGAAGGCCGACGGCTTCGCGGAGTGGTTCAGCACTGTGACGCCGCTGGAGGAGCTGGGCCAGCTTCCACTCGGGTCGCGGCCTGCCAGGCGTGGGGTCGCGGTGTCGTCGCTGGAGGACCTCCGGGCGATCCCGTGGGTGTTCGCGTGGTCGCAGGCCCGTGTGAACGCACCTGGGTGGTACGGCCTCGGTACGGCGCTTGCCGCTGTCGGTGACGTCGACCTGCTGCGGGACGCGAACCAGAACTGGCCGCTGTTCCAGGTGATGCTGGAGAACGCGGAGATGTCGCTGGCCAAGACGGACCGGCGCATCCTCGGCCGCTACCTGGAGCTGGGCGACCGGCCGGAGCTGACGCAGCGGATGCTGGACGAGCATGCGCTCACCACCGAGTGGGTGCTCAAGGTGCTCGACCAGGAGCGCCTGCTGCAGGGTCGGCGCGTGCTGGGCCGTGCGGTCGAGCTGCGCAACCCGTACGTCGACGCGCTCAGCTACCTGCAGTTGCGGGCACTGCGGACGCTTCGCACGGATGACTCACTGGACGAGCAGCAGATCGTCCGTACTCGGCGACTACTGTTGCTGACCGTTTCTGGCGTCGCTGCCGGTTTGCAGAACACCGGATGAGGTTCAGCGACCTGGAGCGGCCCCCGCTGGACGAGCAGTTCCTGCGGGGGCGGTTGGTACGTCCCGGTTCGCTGTGGACGCAGATCGACGTACTCGCGGAGACGCCGTCGACGAATGCTGTTGTGGCAGCTGCGGCTGCAGGTGGTCAGCCAGAGGGACTGGTCGTGGCTGCGGAGTACCAGTCCTCCGGTCGCGGTCGGCTGGGGCGTACCTGGACCACACCGCCGCGCTCTGCGTTGCTGATGTCCGTTCTGCTGCGTCCGACTGCCGTTGAGGCATCACGGTGGCCCTGGCTGGGGCTGCTGGTCCCGCTGGCGGTGGCTGCGGCGGTGCGGCAGGTCGGTGAGATTCCGGCGCAGGTGAAGTGGCCGAACGACGTACTGGTCGAGAACCGCAAGCTCGCCGGCATCCTGCTGGAGCGCGTCGAAGGGCCTGCTGCCGTCATCGGCATCGGCCTGAACGTGACGCTGCGCGAGTCGGAGAAGCCCCATGAGGCAGCCACTTCGCTCGCCTTGGAGAAGGCGGCGACGATCGACCGGGCCACCGTGATGGCAGCGGTACTTCGTGAGCTCGCGTCTCGCTATCAGTCCTGGGTCGACGCCAACGGCGATCCGGCCGTCGTCCTGCCGGAGTACCGCGAACTGTCGGCAACCCTCGGGCAGGCAGTGCGCGTGGAACTCCCCGACGGCACGTTCCTCGAAGGAACCGCCCGCGACCTCGCGGACGACGGTCGCTTGATCGTCGACACGAAGGAAGGCCCCCGGCCACTCGCAGCGGGCGACGTCACCCACCTACGCACCGCCTGAGCGACCGCTCCACGCCCGGCGCCGACTCGCACCTCTTACTCCCCGCGTGCGGCCCCGCCGATCGTTTGCCCGTCGTCCGGGCGGTGGACGACCGTGATCCGGTCGCCGGCACACACCTCGCCGGTCTCCAGCACCTTCAGATAAGCGCCGACCCGTCCCGTGCGAGCGAAGCGCTGGTGGAACCGCTTGATCCCCATCCGCCCCGACAGGTTCCCGCACGGCGTCCGCGGCGATCGCACCTCGACCAGGATCCCGCCGATCCGCCACCGCTCGCCGATCAGCGCACCGGTGACGTCCAATCCACGCGTCGTCAGGTTCTCCCCGAACAACCCCGGTGGAATCTCCCGCCCCAGCTCGGCGGCCCACCAGTCCGCATCCTCCTCGGCGTACGCGTAGAGCGCCTTGTCCGGCCCGCCGTGATACCGCGTATCGCACTGCCGATCGCCCACCATCCCGAGCTCTCCGACCTCGACCGCACCCCGCACCGGCCGCTTGTCGATGGCAGTCCACCGCGTCGGTCCACGAATCACCTCATGGACAACGTTCACGGCCACCAACCGCGCTGCCGGCTCGATCATGTGACCATCGTGCCCGCCGCCTACGCGTCGTACTTGATCGTTTTCGCTTTATCCGGTGAAGATCTTGGCTGCGGTGATCAGGGTCTGGATGACGCCGTAGCCGAGGAGTACGGCGACCAGTAGCCAGGAGATCACCAGGCGCGGGGTCTGGTTCATTGTGCTGCCTCCACCGTGGAGCCGGACTTCTCATGGAACCTCTCGGAGACCTGGCGGATGAGCAGGTTCGCGACGAACCCGACGGCCAGTACGCCGACCATCGTGAACAGCGCCGGCCGGTACGCCGCCGCGGTCAGCGTGCCCGGTTTGCCCTCGCGGTCCAGGAACCCGTTGATGATCAGCGGCCCGGCGATCCCTGCCGCCGACCACGCGGTCAGCAGGCGCCCGTGGATCGCGCCGACCTGATAGGTGCCGAACAGGTCCCGCAGGTACGCCGGAACCGTCGCGAATCCGCCGCCGTAGAACGAGATGATGACCGCGGCCAGCAGCACGAAGACCACCGTGCTGGTGTGCCCGACGGACGCCAGCAGCGTGTACGCGACGATCCCGACGCCGAGGTACATCGCGTAGATCGGCTTCCGCCCGATCAGGTCGGACGTCGACGACCAGCCGAACCGGCCGGCCATGTTGAAGATCGACAGCAGGCCGACGAACCCGGCGGCGGCCGCGACCGCGACGCTCGACTTGCCCCCTGTGACACCGTCGCCGCGGAAGAAGTCCTGGATCATCGGGCTGGCCTGCTCCAGGATGCCGATACCCGCCGTGACGTTGCAGAACAGCACGACCCACAGGAACCAGAACTGCGGCGTCTTGATCGCGTTCGCCGCCGAGACGTTGCCGGTCGTGACCAGGGCCTTCTGCCGCACCGCCGACGAGTCGAAGCCGGCCGGCGCCCAGCCGTCGGCGGGGACGCGGATGTTGAAGACGCCGAACATCATGATCGCGAAGTAGCCGATGCCCAGCGTCAGGAACAGGCCGACCAGCGCGCTGCCGCCGGCCACCGAAGTGCTCACGTTCGGGTCGTAGCCGGAGTCGTAGAGCCCGAGCAGCTGGCGGGACAGCGGGCTGGCGACCAGTGCGCCGCCGCCGAAGCCCATGATCGCCAGGCCGGTCGCGAGGCCGGGGCGGTCCGGGAACCACTTGATCAGCGTGGAGACCGGCGAGATGTACCCGATCCCGAGGCCGATGCCGCCGATCACGCCGTACCCGAGATAGACCAGCCAGAGCTGGCCGGTGCCGATGCCGAGGGCGCCGACCAGGAACCCGGTCGCCCAGAAACAGGCGGCGACGAACATCGCCTTCCGCGGTCCGTTGCGTTCCACCCAGGTGCCGCCGACGGCGGCGGACAGGCCGAGCATCACGATCGCGATGCTGAACACCACGCCGACCGCGGTCTGGGTGGTGTCGAAGTGCTTCACCATCGACGTCTTGTAGACGCTGGTCGCGTACGCCTGGCCGATGCACAGGTGGACAGCCAGCGCGGCCGGCGGGATCAGCCAGCGGCTGTAGCCCGGCGGTGCGACGGTGTGCTCCCGGTCGAGAATCGACAAGACTGCCATCACGGCTCCTTCTCGTCCCCCAGCTGACAACCCTTCGCGCATCCTGGCTCACTGTATGCATTTTGTGAAGTGTTAAACCATCTTTTCCCCGAACGTGTCGGGAGAGGACAACCGAACCCGGGACCTGTGAGACTGGGCCTATGGCGATCTCGGCGAAGTTGTTGGGTGAGGACGAGTACGTCGTCGTCAGCACCCGGACGCACTGGAAGGCGCTGATCGGGCCGGTCTTGCTGCTGCTGGTGGTGGCAGGTCTGGGCGGTTTCCTGGCCGCGATCGTGCCGTCCGGGTCACTGCAGACCCCGGCCCGGATCGCGATCCTCGCGGTCGGCGTGGTGGTCGTCGCGACCTTCGGGCTGAAGCCGTTCCTGAACTGGTTCTTCTCGACGTACACGATCACCAACCGGCGGCTGATCACCCGGCACGGCATCCTCACCCGGACCGGCCGGGACATCCCGCTGATGCGGATCAACGACGTGTCCTACGAGCACGGCCTGGTGGACCGCATCCTCGGCTGCGGCACGCTGCACATCGAGTCCGCCGGCGAACGCGGTCAGGTCGTGCTCCCCGACGTACCGCATGTCGAGCACGTCCACCTGCAGATGTCCGACCTCCTCTTCGGCGGCCCCGAGGGCAGGCCCGGCGACGGCATCCTCGAGGACGAGCAGCCCCCCGAACACATGCGCCGCCGCCCCCAGCAACCCCAGCAACAACCCCGAACCGACGACGGCGACACAATCTTCAGCTCGGACGACAACCGCTAGAAGACCTCCAGGCTGACCGGTGCGATGGGCCAGCCGAAGGCTGCAGTAGCTCGGGCCAGGGCGCCCGCGGTGTGTTCGGTGATGCGGCCCGTTGGCGCGAACTCGGCCAGCGGGCGACCGCCGAGGTATGCCGCTCCGAGTGCGCCGACCGACACGGTCAGATCGGCCGGGTCGTCGGTGCGCTCGCATTTCACTGACGACTCGGAGGCGGTCAGACGGAAACGGCCGGTGTTCGCCTCGATCAGGTCGTCGGTCACGTCGAGAACGACGTCGACCGGTACGGCGTACTGCCGCTGCTGGAGCGCCCGCGGTACGTCGGTCACACGCAGCCACAGGGACTCGGTCACTCGGCGGTCCAGGGCGGTCGGGGTGCTGACGAGCTGCTGCAGCGGCTCGTCGATGGCGGCGTACCCGTAGCCGAGCTTGGCGCTCAGATCCATCGTCAACAGGTGCTGCCACAGCACCCGGTACGCCGTGGGCTCCGGGGCGACCAGCTCCTCGACGTGCACCTCGTACGCCGGGCCGGTCGGATTCCAGACCATCTTGCCGCGCCAGATCGCGTATCCGTCCACGCTGCCGGTCTCGTCGCGGTGAACCACGATTCGGAGAGCGGTCCGTCCGCCGCGATCGTCCGGTTTGTCCTCGAGGTGTTTCTGCCAGCGCAGCTCCGAGCGGTCGGAGACGCCGGCCCGGACCTGCTGCATCAGGCCCAGGATGCGCGGTAGCTCCTTGAGCGCCTCGTCCGGGGTCAGTTGACCGAGCTCGCCCGGACGGATCGGCCCGGTGGGCGGACCGACTCGGTGCAGGTCGACCTCGTACGCCGTACCCCAGGCGGCCGCGCCGTACCCGAACCGGCCGTAGATCGCCGGCTCGCTGGCCCACAGCACCGCGATCGCCTCCGGCACCTCGCGCAGCTGCTTCCCCATCAACTGGGACAGCACCCCGCGCCGCCGATGCGTCGCCCGCACGCCGACCCCCGTCACATGCGCCGCGGGCACGACGGAACCCGGCACGGACAGGTTGCGTGTCAACGCCAGCGTGGTCCCGATGAACTCCCCGCCCTCGACCGCCACCAGCGTCCGCTCCGGCTCGAACAACTGCCGAGCGAGATCGTCGTCCGGCGTCAGCTCGAACATCATCGCGGCGCTGAACACCGCCCGTACCGCGTCGAACTCTCCGGCCTCGGCTGCACGCACCTCGAAGTCAGTCACCACCGCATCTTCACACGCCGCACCGACAACTTCTGCCCTCGCGGGAGCATCATGCCGGGTAAGGGGGTGGCACCAATGAGGAAACCACTCGTAACAACCGCGGTGGCCCTGCTCTTCACGGCAACCCTGGTACCGACTACAGCGTCGGCCGGCTCCACAACGCCCACCACGTCCACCGCCAACTGTTACGTCAACGCGTCGTCAGTGACCGCAAGCGGTGACCACAACAATCTGGCCGTCGTGTCGACCATGCCGCCGAAGGCGACCAGCGGCGCGCTCGGCCGTGGAGCGTTCGCGCCGGGGCAGGTCAAAGTCATGGCCACGATGTCGATACTGATCGACCAGGGCCCTGACGGCTCTGAATACGACGTGTACGGCTACGTCATCATCGGCGATGCGCTCTACCAGGCGGCGTACGGCGCTCATGACGGGACCGTGAGCAATCCTCCGGCAGGCTTACGGCGGATCGGTGGCGGCTGGGGGAACTTCACGATGGTGGAGGAAGCCGAGTACCAGGGCCCGACGCAGGCGGGCATCTCCCGATGGACCGTCTACGGCCTGCGCAGCGATGGCGTGCTCTTCCGGTGGAACGTCAGCTCCAAGGGCGTCTGGAGCCGTACCGGGTCGGCTCCTGGATTCGCCGCGGTGAAGTCGATGTCGCTGGTCAGCAAGACCGCGACGTACGACACGTTCGTCGCCAACACCCGTGGCGGCGCGCTCTACACGATCCACCTCCCGGTCAGCGCACCGATGAAGCCCGTCGTGAAGCAGGTCCGCACCCGCACCTGGCAGGGCTTCGAGACCCTGATCACCCAGCAGTGCGGCGTGTACGGTTCCCTGCTGCTCGGCATCGACAAGGACACCGACTCCGCCTACCTGTACGCCGTCGGCCGCTACACCGGTGTGAGCACGGTGATCCAGTCGATGGGCAAGGTGCCCGCGACGATGCCCGACAACGTCTACGCCGGTCTGAAGGACCCCGGTAGCCCGAAACACGCCGAATGAGCAAGCCAAGTGAAAGGGGGTGGTACGAATGCTCAAACCACTCGGAACGACAGCAGCGGCCTTACTCGTGGCAGCAGGGGTGGTGATCCCTGGAACCGCGGCAGCGACGCCGAGCGCGGTGTCGGCAGGAGGCTGCCCCGTGGCGGTGGGCTCCGTGACGGCCGGGGGTGATCACCGGGATCAGGGCGTCTTCGCGGGGACGCCGCCCACGGCCCCGGCAAGCCACATCCTGGGGACCGGGGTGTACCCCGACGGAACGGTTCGGGTCAGCTCTTCGATGTCGTGGGGTGATGACGGGCAGAGCATCGCCTTCGTGTCCGGTTACAGCATCCTGGGGGATGGGCTGTACCACGCCAGCTACTCGGCCGGCGGCGGTGTCATCGAGGGCGGGATCAAGCGGATCGGCGGCGGCTGGGGGACCTTCGTCGCCCTCGACGAAGGGTTGTACTACGACAAGGTGCTCCGGTACAACACGTACGGACTTCGTAACGACGGCACGCTGTTCCGCTGGACGATCGACAGCAAGGGCGCTTGGGGGAACAAGGTGTCCGCGCCCGGGTTCGCCGCGGTGAAGGCGATGACGCTGATCAGCTCGACCAAGACCTACGACACGTTCCTCGCGAACACCCGCGGCGGCGCGCTCTACACGATCCACATCCCGACCACCGCGCCGATGAAACCCGTCGTCAAGCAGGTTCGCAGTAAGACCTGGCAGGGCTTCGAGACGTTGATCGCGCAGCACTGCGGCCAGTACGGCTCGGTCCTGCTCGGCATCGACCGGGACACCCACACGGCCTACATGTACGCCCTGGGCCACGCCAGCGGCCCGACCACCGTCATCCAGTCGTTCGGCAAGGTCCCGGGCACCTTCACCGACCCGGTCTACTTCCATTGGACCGACGGCAACCCCACCTGGAAGCCGCCGTTCGGAGAGTGACGAACTCAGACCGCTTCGACGTCGTCTGTCAGCCAGCGGCCGTCCTCTGACTGGAGGGTGAGCTGCACTCGGGTGCGCTGGATGCTCGGCGCCGACGCACCTTTTGTGGTCGTGGTCGTGTCGACGAACAGGAGGACGTGGGCCGTGGCGGCGGACGCGTCCTTCACAGCGGCGTCCTTGACTTCGGCCTTGGCGACGGCCTGCTGGCTCAGCTGTTGCGGACGGATCGCGGCCACGGTTTTCGCGAACTCGGCGCCGAACCTCTCCGTCGTGACCTTCTGGGCCGCCGCCGCGTAGTCGTCGAGCTTTCGGTAGTCATAGGTGAAGAGGACGCCGACGTTCGCCCGCGCAGCCGCCAGGACCTCCGTGCGTTCCTGCTCGCCCGGCGCGGCCTCGTCGAGCTTGCGCTGCAGGTCGTCGGCGCGTTCGAGTTGCGTCTTCGCGTCGGCCCGCACGATGCCGACGGCCACGATCCCGGCGACGGTGGCGCCCGCCAGCAGCACCGCCAGAATGATGCTGACGACAACCGCGGGATGGAGCCGCGACCGCGCCGGCAGAGGCGGTGCAGGGGAAGTCATCGACCAGCCGGCGTCAGCGGACCGCGGGCAGATCCCCGGTCGACTCCCCGTCGAGTTCGGCGGGGGAGTCCGGGGTCGGGGTGTGCTCGGCCTCGTCGAGGGCGATCTCTTCACGGAAGACGAACTTGCGGTAGGACCAGAAGCGGAACAGGGTGCCGAGGCCGAGGCCGATGAAGTTCGCGGCGATGTTGTCGGACAGCCAGCTGTGCAGGTCCAGGACGTACCGCGAGAAGGCCAGGCAGCCGGCCGCGATCAGCAGGCCGATGCCGTTCAGCACGAAGAACAGCACGTACTCACGGTGCAGGCCGGAGCGCTCCCGGTGCCGCCACGTCCAGTACCGGTTGCCGAAGTACGTCACGATCGTGGCGACCGTGGTCGAGATCAGCTTCGCGGTCAGCGGCTTGTGGTGCAGCATGCCGACACCCGAGTCGGCGAGCACCAGCGGGTTGTTGAAGACCAGCCAGTTGTAGATCGGCAGGTCGACGACCAGACCGAGCAGACCGACCAGACCGAACTTGGCGACTTCGTGCACCAAGTGCTGGAACTGGCGGTACAGCGTGGTGACGAGCTTCAACGGACCTCGGGACCTTCTGTGATCACACCGCGACGGGAGGGCAGCTTCCCACGGTACCCGGCGACCGGTCCGACCCCGAAATCGCCCGCGTGCCGCGACAGCCGCCGTACGCCCGATGATGTATGGACATTAGGCTCACCGCTGTGAAGTTCGATCGTAAGGATCTCCCCGTCGGTACCCCCGTGGTCGGCATGGTCGGCGGCGGGCAACTGGCCCGGATGACCCAGGAAACTGCCGTCGCCCTCGGCATCCAGCTCCGCGTGCTCGCCGAGGGCGCGACGGTGTCGGCGGCCCAGGCCGTCGCGGACGCGCCCGTCGGCGACTACAAGGACCCGGAGACGGTACGGCGGTTCGCCGCGGAGTGCGATGTTGTGACCTTCGACCACGAGCACGTCCCGACGGACCTGCTGCACTCGCTCGAGGCGGACGGGATCGCGGTCCGGCCCGGCCCGGACGCGCTCGTGCACGCCCAGGACAAGGCCGTGATGCGCGCCCGGCTGGACACGTTCGACGCGCCGGCGCCCGCGCACCAGGTGGTCGGCACGCCCGCCGACGTCGCGGACTTCGCCAAGCGGGTCGGCGGTTTCCCGGTCATCCTGAAGACCACCCGCGGCGGGTACGACGGCAAGGGCGTGTGGTTCGTCGACGGCCCCGAGGACCCGCAGATCGCGACCGCGTTCGGCAGCGGCGTACCGATCCTGGCCGAGGAGAAGGTGGATTTCGTCCGCGAGCTGTCCGCGATCGTGGCGCGCTCGCCGCACGGTCAGGCGGTCGCGTACCCGATCGTCGAGTCGGTGCAGCGGGACGGCATCTGCGTCGAGGTGACCGCGCCCGCGCCCGGTCTGGCGCCGGAGCGGGCCGCCCAGGCGCAGCAGACCGCGCTGCGGATCGCCGGTGAGCTCGGCGTGATCGGCATCCTCGCGGTCGAGATGTTCGAGGCGCGGGACGGTCGGCTGCTGGTCAACGAGCTGGCGATGCGCCCGCACAACACCGGGCACTGGACGATCGACGGCGCGGTCACGTCCCAGTTCGAGAACCACCTGCGCGCGGTGCTCGACCTTCCGCTCGGCTCGCCGGCCGCGCGGGCGCCGTACACGGTCATGGTCAACGTACTCGGCGGCGACGTCGAGGACATGCACCGCGGCCTGCTGCACTGCATGGCGCGCGACCCGGGCCTGAAGGTCCACTTCTACGGGAAGTCGGTGAAGCCGGGGCGCAAGGTCGGCCATGTCACGGCGTACGGCGACGACCTCGAGGAGACCCGCTCCCGGGCGCGGCATGCTGCTGATTACCTGACCGGCACGATCGACGAATAGGACATGGCTGTGATTGGCATCGTGATGGGGTCGGACAGCGACTGGCCGACGATGAAGGCCGCGGCCGAGGTGTGTGCCGAGTTCGACGTGCCCTTTGAGGCAGATGTGGTGTCCGCGCACCGGATGCCGGCCGAGATGATCGACTACGGACGGTCAGCGCACGAGCGAGGGCTCAAGGTGCTGATCGCCGGCGCCGGCGGGGCCGCGCACCTGCCCGGGATGCTCGCGTCGGTGACCCCGCTGCCGGTGATCGGCGTACCGGTGGCGCTGAAATACCTCGACGGAATGGACTCGCTGCTGTCGATCGTGCAGATGCCGGCCGGAGTGCCGGTTGCGACCGTCTCGATCGGGAACGCTCGTAATGCGGGGCTGCTCGCGGTCCGGATCCTGGCTGCCTCCGATGAGAAGTTGCGGGACCGGATGATCGCGTTCCAGGAAACTCTCGCGGAGTCGGCGCGGGCCAAGGGCGCTACGGTACGTGATGGGGCGGCAGAGCTGCGTAAAGGCTGAGGCGGTCACTGGCTTTCCACAGGACGGGGCGGGTAGTCATGAGTTCCCACTGGTTGTCGTCTAAGGTCGTCGATCGTGACTCCGCCCACTGACTCGGACACGCAGCGCATTCCGGTCCGCTACTGGATCTGGCTGTTCGGCGCTGCCGTGTCCCTCCTCGGCGATCTGACGATGAGGTTTGCCATCGGCTGGTCCGCCACTCGCCACGGGGGCAGCGTCGCCGGCCTCATCCTGTTGCTCGCCGCCGCCCCGCGAGCTGTCCTGCTGCTCGTCGGTGGCGCGATCGGCGACCGGTACGGCGCCCCACGGGTGCTGCTGGTGAGCTGTACCGCGATGTTCCTGGTCACCGCGGCCCTCGTCCCGGCCACTCTGGCTGCCGGCGAACCCGTGTGGTTGCTGGTGATCCTGGCCCTGGTGGTCGGAACGATCGACGCGTTCTTCCTGCCGTCGTCCCGGTCGATGCCGCGGCTGCTGGTGCCGCCCGCGCAGGTGCCGAGGGCGCTCGCGAGTTTCCAGGTGACGGGCGTGATCTTCGCCGTCACGGGCACCGCGGTCGGCGGTGTCCTGGTGAGCTGGTCCGGACTCACCGCGGCGGGCGGTTTCGACGCCCTGACTTTCGGCGTGATGATCATCGTCCTGATCCTGCTGCGGAAGACGATCGCGCCCCCCGGCCGGATGCCGGCCGGCATGCTTCGCTCGATCGGCGCCGGCATCCAGGTCGCCTTCGGCCGCCCGCTCACCCGGGCGCTGCTGATCACGATGACGGTTGCGGCAGGTCTACTGATGCCGCTCGACGCACTGCTGTTCCCGCTGCTCGCCCGCGACCACGGGTGGAACGCCACGACCGCCGCTCTGCTGGTCGCCAGCCGGAGCCTGGGAGTGGGGGTGATCGCCCTACGGATCCTGATGCGGGGCGCGTTTCCCCGGCCGGGCGTCTTCGCCGCGCTCGGCCTCCTGCTGGCGGCTGCCGGACTCCTCGGCCTTTCGGTGCTCGACCCGCTGGCGTTGACGTTCGCCGCCGGTGTGCTGAGCGGGATCGGCGTCGGCATGTTCACCGGTCACGTGCTGCCGCTGCTGATGAACTCGGTGGAGCGTGAGTTCCAGTCCCGCCTGCAGTCGATCGTCGTGCTCTGTCAGAGCATCGCGATCATGGTGGCGAACCCGCTGCTCGGCAGCCTGGCCGATGTGACGGGCATCGGCATCACCGGAGTCTGCCTGGGCATCTCGGTGGCAGCAACCATCACCGGATGCATCGTACTGACCCGCCCGGTCCTGCGCTCGGCAACAGTCGCTTAAGGCCGGCCCGGTGCCCGGTAGGTCCAGCCCGCGGCGCGCCACGCGTCGGCGGCGAGGTTGAGGCGGGCGTCGACGACGACCGGGTCGGTGACGACCGGCTTCAGCGCGACCGGGTCGAGCGCGCGGAACTCCGGCCACTCGGTCAGGTGCAGTACGGCGTGCGCCTCGCGGCACGCCTCGACCGCGGTGGGGGCGTAGCGCAGGGTCGGACGCACCTTGCGGGCGTTCTCCATCGCCTCCGGGTCGTACACCGTGACGTTCGCGCCGTGCAGCTGGATCCGCCCGGCCACATCGAGCGCGGGCGAGTCGCGAACATCGTCCGTACCGGCCTTGAACGCCGCGCCGAGCACGGTGACGTTCTTGCCGATCCACTGGCCGCCGAGCATCTCGTGGGTCAGGTCGACGATCCGCGCGCGCCGGTGGTGGTTGATGTCGTCGACCTCACGCAGCAGCGTGATGACCTCTTCGACGCCGAGCTCGCCGGCCCGGTGCATGAACGCGCGCAGGTCCTTCGGCAGGCAGCCGCCGCCGTACCCGGGTCCGGCGTTCAGCGCGCCGCGGCCGATCCGCTTGTCGTACCCGAGCGCCTCGGCCAGCTGGGTGACGTCCGCGCCGGTCGCGTCGGCCATCTCCGCGAGCGCGTTGATGAACGAGATCTTCGTGGCCAGGAACGCGTTGGCGCCGCCCTTGACCAGCTCCGCGGTCGGCAGGTTGCAGACGACCACCGGCGAACCCTCGTCGATCGGCATCGCGAACACCTCGCGCAGCCGGGCCTCCGCGGCCGCGGACTGGACGCCGAAGACCAGACGGTCCGGGTGCAGCGTGTCCTCGACGCCGTGCGCCTCGCGGAGGAACTCGGGCTGCCAGGCGATCTCGACCGCCGACCCGGCCGGGGCCTGGCGGTGCATGCGTTCCTCGACCGCCTTCGACGTACCGACCGGGACCGTGGACCGGCCGACCACCAGGGTCGGCCTGGTGAGCAGCGGGGCGAGCATGTCGACCACGGAGTAGACCTGGGACAGATCGGCCGCCTCGCTGCCCTCGAGCTGCGGGGTGCCGGCGCAGATGAAGTGCACGTCGGCCCAGTCGGCGATCTCGGTGTAGTCGCTGGTGAACCGCAGCCGGCCGGAGTCCACGTGCTTCTTCAGCAGCGGGTCCAGCCCGGGTTCGTACAGCGGGGCCTTGCCGTCGTTCAGCAGCTTCAGCCGGTGCTCGTCGATCTCGACCCCGATCACGTCGAAACCGAATTCGGCCATCCCGGCAGAGGTGTTGCAGCCGAGGTATCCGGTGCCGATCACGGCGATCCGCAGGGGGCGGGAGGTCGCTTCACTCATGTCGGGGACTCTACCCATCGTGGTTATCGGACGGTTATCGGCTCATGTCTGGACAGTGCGCTCTTGCTCACTTTCGGCGTACGACGCCCCCCACCGGCGAGATGTTCGTCGTACTGTGTGACCCGTGAGTAACTCATTCGAGCTGTACGCGCTGTCCGAGGAGCACCAGGCGATCCGCGAGGCCGTTCGCGACGTCTGCGACGCCAAGGTCGCCCCGCACGCCGGGGACGTGGACGAGCTGGCCGAGTTCCCGAAGGCGTCGTACGACGCGCTGAAGGCCTCGGACTTCCACGCGCCGCACATCCCGGAGCAGTACGGCGGCGCCGGCGCGGACGCCCTCGCCACGGTGATCGTGATCGAGGAGGTCGCCCGCGCGTGCGCCTCGACCTCGCTGATCCCGGCCGTCAACAAGCTCGGCTCGTTGCCGCTGCTGCTGTCCGCCTCCGACGAGGTGAAGCAGCGCTACCTGCCGCCGGTCGCGGCCGGCGACTCGATGTTCTCGTACTGCCTGTCCGAGCCGGAGGCCGGTTCGGACGCCGCCTCGATGAAGACGCGGGCCGTCGCGGACGGGGACGGGTATGTGCTGAACGGCGTGAAGCGCTGGATCACCAACGCCGGCGTCAGCGACTTCTACACCGTCTTCGCGGTGACGGACCCGGATGCCCGCTCGAAGGGGATCTCCGCCTTCGTGGTGGAGAAGTCCGACGAGGGCGTCTCGTTCGGCGCCCCGGAGAAGAAGCTCGGGATCAAGGGCTCGCCGACCCGCGAGGTGTATTTCGACAACGTCCGGATCCCGGCCTCGCGGCTGATCGGCTCTGAAGGCACCGGGTTCGCGACCGCGATGGCGACGCTGGACCACACCCGGGTGACGATCGCCGCGCAGGCGCTCGGGATCGCCCAGGGCGCCCTCGACTACGCGCTCGGGTACGTCAAGGAGCGCAAGCAGTTCGGCAAGGCGATCGCCGAGTTCCAGGGCCTGCAGTTCATGCTCGCGGACATGGGCATGAAGATCGAGGCGGCCCGTCAGCTCACGTACGCCGCGGCCGCCCGCTCGGAGCGCGGCGACTCCGACCTGACCTACTTCGGGGCCGCCGCCAAGTGCTTCGCCTCCGACGTCGCGATGGCCGTCACCACCGACGCCGTCCAACTCCTCGGCGGCTACGGCTACACCCACGACTACCCGGTCGAACGCATGATGCGCGACGCCAAGATCACCCAGATCTACGAAGGCACCAACCAGGTCCAGCGCATCGTCATGGCCCGCCAACTCCTCAAGGGCCTCAGCTGACGGGCACGCCCGCCACCCCGCCCGAACAGAAGACGGGTTATCCCCTCGTGTGTTGGGTTCTCTACTGATACACGAGGAGAGAACCCTGTATTCGAGGGGTTATCCGTTCGTGTGACTGGAGTGCTCTTATGCCGTCTCGAACCGAGCGGGTGTTCCTGCGTCCGCTCGAGTTGGCGGATGTGGCGACGTATGCGTCGTGGGGGCGGGACCGGCGTTTCTGCGAGCACGCCGGCTGGACAATGGATCTGCCCGCAGCTGAGCACGAGACGCACTGGCGCACGCTGATCGAGCACCCGAAATCGGACCTTCTCCGTCGCGCGGCGGTCTTGGCTGACGACGTGATCGGGTACGTCGACCTGGCCGGGGCGGATCCGCATCGACGGGAACTGGGCTATGTCGTTGGGCCTTCCGACCGCTGGGGGCGTGGGCTTGGTGGGATCGTGGCGCGGCTCGGGCTCGACTGGGGGTTCCGGGAGTTGGGGCTCGAGGAGATCTGGGCCGAGGCGGTGAACGCGAATCGGGCGTCGGTGCGGATCCTGGCGTCGCTCGGGATGACGGAGGTCGGGCGGGGGGCCGACGAGGAGTTCCTCGGGGTCGCGAGCCATTATCGGCGGTTCTCGATCAGGCCCGGGTCATGACGGCGCGGTTGCGATGCTGGTGACCAGGGCCGTGGCGCGCTTGGTCAGTTCGGTGCGGTTGGTTGCGCCGGCGTGGATCTGCATCGCGACTCCGTCCAGTACGGACGTGATCAACCGCGCGCGCATCCGGATCTCCTGGTCGGACAGTCCTGGCGTGACGCGCCGGATGAGGACGCCGAGTTCGCGGTAGAACGCCTCGTAGATCTCGTGGTTGAGGCGGCGGAAGCGGGCGTCGTGGTACGCGAGCAGTGACATCGTGCCGAAGACGGCGCCCGCGCCGGTTGTCCAGTTCCGGACCAGGGCGCGTGCGGACTCGGTCAGGCCGTCGATCGTGGTAGCCCGTCGTACGGCCGCGAGGTCGTGCTCGAACTCGGCGCGGATCAGCGCCTCGAGCAGGTCGTCGCGGGTCGCGAAGTAGTACTGGAGGTTTCCCAGCTTCATCTCGGCCTTCGCCGCGACCCGGCGCAGGACGAACTGGTCGAACCCTTCCTCGACCAGCAGCTTCCGCGCCACGGCCAGTACGGCGTCCCGGCGGGCCGCGCCGCGGTCGCTGAACGAGGTGGTCACACCCCGCACCTTACCGCCGTCTAGGTCGTTGACCTACAATTAGGTCAACGACCTAGACAGGAAGGTATTCGGATGCCAGACCGTATGACCCGGGCCGAGCGGGAGGCCTTTCTCACCGACGTACGTGTCGGTGTGCTTGCTGTGACGTCGGACGATCCGGAGCGTGCGCCGGTCAGCGCGCCCGTGTGGTACGACTACTCGCCGGAGACCGGCGTGACCGTGATCATGAACGCGAAGTCCCGCAAAGGCGTCGCGATCGAGGCCGCCCGGCGGTTCGTGCTCGTCGTCCAGTCGGAGGCGACCCCCTACCGCTACGTGACCGTCGAAGGACCTGTCACCGAGATCCGCTCGCCCGACACCGCAAAGGATCTGCTCCCGATGGCGATCCGGTACCTGGGCGAGGACTTCGGTTCGACGTACACGAAGGAATGGGAGGAGGCAGGCGGATCCGAGACCGACCTCGTCTACGTGATGAAGCCGCAGCAGTGGAACACCGCGGACTTCACCAACGACTTCGCCTGAGGCGCCTCGTCCGCCGTTCACCTAGGCTGGGCAGCCCCTGACTGCCCAGCCTTGACTACTCGGCCCTGACTACGCGGCCGCGGCGCGTAGCAGCTTCTCCGGCCAAGCGGGATCGTTGCTCTGGGCAATTGGGTAGCCGGAGGCCCACGGGCCTTCCCAGCGGACCTCGATGCCTGGATTGTGGGCGTCGGTGCCGTCGGGGAGGAAGAGATGCGGGCTGCCCTGTACGGCGTCGGTGACGGCGACGGCGTGGTCGCCCATCACCGCGGATCGCGCCCGGCCGTCGTCGAGGGCCGCGGCCAGTTCGATGACGTCGACCGACTCGACGTCGGCCGCGATCTCGAGGATCGTCTGCCGATGGCCGATCGGCCGGGATTCGAACCAGAAACCCCGGCGAAGCGCCGCGTCGAGGTCCTCGGAGGCCTGCAGTCTCTGAGCCTTGGCGGCGTGGACGGCCTCAGCGGCGAGCAGCACCGTCGACGGGTAGGTCCAATCGGGCTGCGTCCACAGGCGGAACCCGATCTCCGGCGCGAGCTGACCGAGCCCGACCGCCTCGCTGTCGGTCCCTGGCCGGGAGTGCGGGCCGTTGAACAGTTCCAGCGCGAACGTGTGGTGATCCAGGCGAACCACGCCGTCCAGCCCGAGCTCGGTGCGAGTCGTCCGGAGCCGGTGAATCGCGACGTGCGCGAACGGGCACAGCAGATCCGACCAGACCTGGATCGTCCCGGGTGCGACGTTCACTCGTCCTCCTGGTGATCGGCGCCGGACGGGTTGCTGGTGAAGCGCTCCGGCGTGATGAGCACCGCCGTACGTCGATCCGCCACCATCTCCCGGTCGTACGCCTCCAGGTCCGGATGTACGCCGCCCGCCGCGTGGTAGATGTCCCGCAGCAGCACGCGCAACCGCTCCGCGTCGATCCCTTCCAGCGGATCGTCCGGCCCGGCCAGCTCGACCGATCCGCTCACGCCGATCCACTCCCACTCCGCGCGGAACACCAGCGTCGCGGCCGGCGTACGTCGCAGGTGCGTGAGCTTCGCCGTCCGGCCGCGGGCGACAAAGGCGACGACCGGCTCGCCGGTCACCGGGTGGTCGAGCACCCCGGCGTTCACCACCGATGCGGCCGGCTCACCGGATCGTCGCTGAGTAATGGCAACCGCCAGGAAATGATCCCGCTGTCCGAGTTCGTTGATCCGGTCGAGTCCGGCACGCGTCTCCATGTCACCACATTAACGGACCACGGTCCGTTTCCTCAACCGGCGTCGGCAACGTCGAAGGACACTCCGGAATGCACCCCGCGATCAGCAGGACGACCGCCAACCCCTGACCTTGCGCGTGTCCTCCATGGACGGCGTCCGGCGTCATCAGGAGTGTGACAGCCCGGAGTCGCGGTTTCCTCCTCCAGATCGGATGAGCAGACCTGGGTAGGACGGTCCTACTCTCGGGATGGGAACCCATTGCGAGAGGTGACGCCGTGACTTCGGACCAGGGACAGCCGACCGTGTTTCATCAGGTGCGAGTACTGGACGTACGTCGCGGCAGGGTCGGGGACCCGGTGCAGGTGGTCGTCCGCGACGGAGTCATCGACAAGATCTCGCCGGCGGCCGAGATCCCTGCCCGTGCGCGCGTCGTACCCGGCGAAGGGCGGACGCTGATCCCGGGACTGATCGATGCGCACTGGCACGCGATCTTCGCCTCGGTGCCGCTGATGACCGCGTTGACGGGTGATGTCGGGTTCCTGCACATCGTCGCGGCGGCAGCGGCGCGGGACACGTTGCTGCGCGGTTTCACCACGGTCCGGGACGCCGGCGGCCCGTCGCTCGGGCTCAAGCAGGCGATCGACGACGGCCTGGTGCCGGGGCCGCGGATCTACCCGTCCGGGGCGATGATCTCGCAGACCGGTGGGCACGGTGACTTCCGGGCCCGGCACGAGATCCCCCGTGGTCGGACCGGCTACCTGAGTCATGCCGAGCTGGTGGGTGCCGTCCGCATCGCCGACGGTGTCAGCGCGGTGTTCGAGGCCGCGCGCGAGCAGCTCATGCTCGGCGCCTCGCAACTCAAACTCATGGCGGGCGGCGGCGTCGCGTCGTCGTACGATCCGTTGGACGTCACGCAGTACACCGAGGCCGAGCTGCACGCGGCGGTCGAGGCCGCGGAGAACTGGGGAACCTACGTGATGGTGCACGCCTACACGCCGCGCGCGGTCCAGCAGGCGATCCGGGCCGGGGTCAAGTGCATCGAACACGGTCAGCTGCTCGACGACGAGACCGTCGAACTGATGGCGGAGAACGAGGTCTGGTGGTCGCTCCAGCCCTTCCTGGACGACGAGGACGCGCCTCCTGTCCCGCCGGGGAGCCGGCCGAAGTTCGAGCAGATGGTGACCGGGACGGAAACGGCGTACGAGCTGGCGAAGAAGCACGACGTCCGGCTGGCCTGGGGGACCGACACCTTGTTCGACCCGGCGCTCGCAACCAAGCAGGGCAAGCAGCTCGCCAAGATGACGCGCTGGTTCACGCCGGCCGAGGTGCTGACGATGGCGACCGTCACCAACGCCGAACTGTTGTCGCTGTCCGCTGCCCGGAATCCGTACCCCGGTGTTCTCGGAGTCGTCGAGGAAGGCGCACTCGCCGACCTCATCCTTGTGAACGGCAATCCGCTGGACGACATCCAGTTGCTGGCCACTCCGGAGACCGCCTTCGCGGCGATCATGAAACAGGGCGCCCTCGTCAAGGACACGACGGCCGACTCGTCCCGCTGAAGGCTTAGCCGGCCGGCCAGAGTTGTGGCTGGATTGCCGGATCGGCGTAGTCGGGGTCGGGGTACCGCTACCTCAACGAACGCCGGATCGATCGCGCTCACCCCGACCGCGTTCAGATCGTCGCGATCGCGGTGACGCCGAGCGCGAGGCCGACGAGATAGGTGCCCATGGCACCGACATCGCGGAGCGGGCCGTGCGCCGCGAGCGAGGCGGACCGCAGCATGCCGAGCGCGTGCGTGAACCGGACGACGACGGCCGCGACGGCGAGTACGTCGATCAGCCAGCTGTCGGACAACGCCGAGCAGACCAGTAGCAGCACGATCATCGTCGGGATGTACTCGGCCGCGTTACCGTGCGCACGGACCGCGATCAGTAACCGGTCCGTGGGATCGCTCGGCAGTTGGTTGCCACCTCCGCGGAGGGCACGGTTGCGCGTGACGTTGGCTCCGAGCAGGAACAACAGGATGCCCAGCAGGGCAATGCAGACAACGGTGATGGTGCTCATACGAGTGCTCCCTTGAACAGACTGCTGACGATGGTGTGGCTGAGGTTGGTCCCGAGCAGGGCGTCGGTCTTGTGCATGCCGCCGGGACAGGTGACGTTGACCTCGATCAGCCGGCCGTCGATCACGTCGAGACCAGCGACGGCGAGGCCGTGCTTGCGCAGTACCGGTCCGAGTACGCCGACGATCGCGCGGTCGTGGTCGTCGATCTCGGCCGGTGCGACCGGCGGCCCGATCCGGAAATCGTCGACGGCCGGCCGCCGAAGAACCGCGCCGACGATCTCGCCGTCCAGCAGGAACAACCGCTTGTTGCCTTCCGCAACTGTTGGCAGGAACTGCTGCGCGATCACGTGCTGTCGCCCGCCGTGCGTGGCCGATTCCAGCAACGCGATCGCACTCCGGTCGTCCCGCACCAGCCACACGCCGATCCCCGCGAACCCGTCGACCGGCTTCACGACCGCCGTACCGACGCCCCGCACGAACGACCGCAGCGCCTGCGGATCGGCCCCGACGTACGTCGGCGGGCACAACTCGGGGAACTGCAGTGCGATCAGCTTCTCGTGCATCGCCCGGATCCCCTCCGGCCGGTTGATCACCCGTGTGCCCGCCGCTTCGACGAGATCGAGCAGGTACGTCGTGTGCAGGTACCGCGCGTCGACAGGCGGATCGATCCGCAACTGCACGACGTCGAACGACGCGACGTCGACGACCGCGGTACCGAGCTCGTCCCACCACGTCGAGTCCACGATCCATCGATGATCGCCACCGGCGACGCGCGGCCGCAGCCGGATCCGCCGAGCCCGCGCGCACACCCGCCCGTCGACGACCGCGAGTTCCTCCGGACCGCAGCACCAGATGTCGACACCCAGATCCTGCGTCGCACTCATCAACCCCACGCTGGCGTCGATATCGCCTTGCAGACCGGTCAACGGGTCGGTCACGAACAGCACGCCGGTCATGCCGCCACCTCCTGATCCAGTACGCCGGCCGCCGCCGCGCGCCACAGCTGTGCGGAACACGACCCTTCGAGTGCCCGCAGTAGGTCGCGTCGGCGTACGTCGTCGTACATGAGTTGCTTGAGTACGGCGACCGCACGCTCCACTGCGTCTGGCTCGAGAGCGTCGAGGAAGCGCACCTCGAGGTACGTCCCGCGCGGGCGGACCGGCGGGAAGAGCGTGCTCACGTGCCCGACCGGCCCGTCGACGAAGACCGTGGCGGCTGCGGCGAAGGCGGCGTACGACGTGACCGGGTCCTCGTCGCGCAGCAGGCTGTCGTCGAACGCGGTACGCGCCGGGTCGACCGCCAACCAAGTCGCCAGCCGCTCGCTGTGGTTGAAACGTGCCGCGAGGAACGGGCCGGCGAGGTTGAGTACCTGCCACTGCTCGATGCCGGCCTGCCCCGGCCACCAGTCCAGGCAGATCTGGGTGGACGCGGTACGGCGCATCATCCGTCGACCGGCCGGCCCGATGCGGTCGAAGTGCCGCTGCATCGCGACGTACCGCGCCGAGGTCAACTGCAACGGCACCTCCTGTCGAGGGTCGACCGGGATCGCCCGCAGCGTGATCCCGGCCAGCCGGCGTCGGAGGTCGGCAGTCAGCCACCGCAGGTCGCCGATCGGATCGAGCGACGGCGGGAGACTCAGTTCGAGTTGTCCGCCGGGCTCGAAGCTGACGTACGGCGCCGCGAACGACCCCTCCGCCGCCCGCCGCACTTCCTCGATCGGCACCACGCCGCCATCGGCCGCGGCGACGACGTACTCCTGCTCGATCGCGACCCGAACCGTCCGCCGCCGCCCCCGCGCGAACAGACCGGCCACCACCGGGTGTAGTTCCCTGGCCTCCATCGTCCCCTCCTGATACCGTAAGGATTCCTGTCAAATATTGGAAGGTATCCTTACGACATGTCAAGGCCTCAGGTCCCGCGACTCGATCGGAAGCCGCTGATCGCGCTGGTCGAGCGCGCCAACCGCGCGTTGCAGTCCGACATGGTCCGCCGTGCCCACGCCGACGGGCACACCGAGGTGAAGATGGCCCACAACTCGGTCTTCGGCTTTCTGCACTCCGACGGCGCCCGAGCCGCCGACATGGCCGCCCGGGCCGGGATCACCCGGCAGTCGATGGGCGAGGTGATCCGCGACATGGTCGCGCTCGACCTGCTGGAGATGCGGTCCGACCCGAACGACGGCCGGGCCAAGGTGGTGACGTACTCCGAGCACGGACTGGCTGTGGCCGGCGACGGCTTCTCGTACCTTGGTGAGCTCGAGCGCCGCTTCGCCGAAGAGTTCGGCGAGGAGGAGTACGCCGTCGCTCGTGATGTGCTCGAGCGGCTGGTCGACGTCCTCGATCGTTTCGCAGCTGAGGAGAGCCAGGCCGCGAACACGGCCTAGGTCCGCGGCTTCGCTCGTTGTCTCATGGATTGAGAACAGTTGTCAGGACAGGTCGGCTTGTCTAAGCTTGCCCGCAGGTTGGGAGAACAGCCCGCGGACCATTCCGGTGCCGATCGTGTGCGACTCCCGACAATTCCCGTCCAGCATCGACGGGCCACGGGATCCTCGTTCCCGGTCGACGCATCCGGCAGGTAGTCCGCAGTAGTGCGCAGTACTGCATTGATGCACAGGGGACACCAATGACCCTCTACGTCGACCGGCAAGGTCACGTGATCAATCGCACCACCTGGCTCGCGTTGACGGCGCGGCCGGAGTACGTCGTGATCGCCAGCGACGCCGTCGCCGTCGAGGGACAACAGGTACAAGTCATGACGATGTGGCTCGGACTGAATCTGCCGAGCAGGCCACGGGTCTTCGAGACCCTGCTGCACGCGGTCGGAGGCAACCGCCCGTGCAGGTGGACGTGGCCGAGCCTCCTGCAGGCGCAGGCGGGTCATCGTCAGGTCGTCGACGAACTCGCTACCGGGCAGCCGGCAGCGAGTGGGTCAATGTCAACCAGAAGCAACACCGGCCGATAACTGGAACCGATCAACGAGGACAGAGGCGACATCACGGCACCTGGGTGTGTGCGGCGAGTAACGCGGGCCGGGTCACGCCGAGGGCTCTCACCTCTTGATTCTCATGACGGCAGAACACCTTCACGACACCAGGACGTGTGCGACCGGAACTACGGGTCGGGTCACGTCCTGGTGTCTCGACCGCTCGGGCCAGAATCGAATTCGCGACTGTCGACCGCCGGCCGGCCGGTGTGCCGGGCGATGAGGGCAGCGGCCACGTCGCGGAGCTTGCGGTTGTGGTTCTGGGAATGGCGGCGCAGCAACTCGAACGCGGTTCGGGCATCGCACTTCTCCTGGCCCATCAGCAGCCCGAGTGCCTGGTCGATCACCGACCTCGACGCGAGCGCCTGCTCCAACTGCTCACCCAGCTCCGACTGCCGCACTGCACGCGCCGCGAAGGCCAGCGTAGTGGCGGCTTGTTCGGCGTACGCCGTCGCGCGCTCGCGATCCGCCTCACTGAAGGTGTCCGGCCGCTCGTATCCGTACAGGTTCATCGCGCCGATCGTCTGCCCGTCGACGATCAGTGGAAGGGCGAGCGAGGCCTTGACTCCGGCTGTACGTGCCGTGTCGACGTATTGCGGCCACCGGTTCTCGCCCAGATAGTCGGCGACGTCCACGACGGCGCCGCTCGCCAAGGCGTCCAGGCAGGGCCCTTCGCGGAGGCTGTACTGCTGCTCGTCTATCCACGCTGCTCGGGCGTCGCTGCTCACGATCGTCCGCGGCTGGCCGTCGTACCGCGTCGTGATCCCGCAGGACGCGGGCGGCTCGACGATCTTGGCCGCGACATCGGCCAGCTTCGCGAGCAGCTCCTCGAGCCCTGGCGCGCCGAGCAGCAGCGAGTGCAGTGAGCTCAGTGCGTCGACCAGCGGCGCATCACCATTGTCATCCACCGTTTCACCTCCGGGCGACCGGAGAACCTCCCCGCCTCCAAGCTACGCCGCTCGCAGCGGTTGGGCGCCAGAGATCAGCCTTCGTCTTCGGCCGGTGGCAGTGTCGGGTAGTCGCCGATCGGGTAGAGGCCGACCGTGAAGCCGTACGTCGTGTCGCCGGCGCGGGGGAGCTGGTCGAACGTGTGGATCAGCGCGTCGACCTGCTGCCAGAACTCCGCGGCACGCTCCTCGGGAATGCGGGCGTGCCGGATGAACGAGCGCATCTGACCCGCGTCGTACGCCGGTTTCGACTCCTCGGCCGCGACCTCGAAGTCGTTGAAGTCGTGCGGCAGCTGTCCCTGGTCGCCCTGCCGGCCGAGGCCGACGAAGAACATCCGCGCCGCACGCCCGTAGAACCGCTCCTCGATCGCCCGCACCTTCCGGGTCCGGACCACCTGCAGGATGCCCGCGTCGGCGAGCACCTTCACGTGGTGCGCGACCGTGCTCTTCGGCCGCCCGACCGCTGTTGCCAGCTCCGTCACGGTCGCCGCCCGCTCGTGCAACAGCCCGAGAATCGTCGTCCGGAGCGGATCGCTGATCGCCCGCACCTGCTCCGCGGTCGTCAGCTCGACAGTGTCCGCGAGCTCGTAATCGGGGACCGACCTGTTGATCGCCATGGTCCGAATAGACTAGCATCGTGGATTGTTCGGGATATTTGGATCATTGGAGCTGATGATGGCCGAGGTCGTGCTGTACCACCACTCACAGGGGCTGACCGACGGGGTGAAGGCGTTCGCCGACGAGCTCCGGCAGGCGGGTCACACCGTCCACACGCCGGACCTGTACGAAGGCAACACCTACGCGACGCTCGAGGAGGGGATGGACTACGCGCGGTCCACCGGCTTCGGTGTGGTCGCCGAGCGCGGCGTCCAGGCTGCGCAGAGCCTGCCGTCGAACGTCGTGTACGCCGGGTTCTCGCTCGGCGTCGTGCCTGCTCAGCAGTTGGCGCAGACTCGTCCCGGCGCCACCGGAGCGCTCTTCTACTACTCGTGCCTGCCGGTGGAGGAGTTCGGTACCTGGCCGGACGGCGTACCGGTGCAGGTGCACGGCATGGACGAGGACCCGTTCTTCACCGAGGAAGGCGGCGACCTGGACGCTGCCCGCGCCCTGGTCGCCGCCAACGAGAATGCCGAACTCTTCCTCTACCCCGGCAAGGAGCACCTGTTCGCCGACTCATCCCTCCCGGGATACGACGAGTCCGCCGCCAAGCTCGTCCTGGAGCGCACCCTCGCCTTCCTTGCGTAGAACCTGTGCAGGGCTGGTCAGCCGAAGGCCGCTAGATTGCGGTCGGCCCAGGCTCGGAAGGTGCGTGCGGGCCGGCCGGTGAGGTCCTGGACGGTCGCGGTGATTAGGTCGGAGGCTGGGCGGTTCTGGGCGCTGCCGATGAGCGCTTGGACCAGCGCCGGCGGGCGACCGTCCGCGAGCAGCTGTGCTCGCGCGTCGTCGAACGGTGTCGCCTCGAACGTCAGCTCGCGGCCGAGCGCGTCGCCGAGGATCCGCACCTGATCAGCCCGGCTGAGTACGTCGGGACCGGTCAGCGTGTGGGTCGTGCCGGGCTGCGAATCACGCAGTACGGCGGCAGCGACCGCGGCGATGTCCGCGGGGTCGATCACCGCGGTCGCGGCGTTGTCCGGCCCGCGTACGACGTCACCGGCTTTGAGTTGCCCCGCCCAGCCGAGCGCGTTGGACGCGAACGTGTCCGCGCGCAGGATCGTCCACTCCAGTCCCGACGCCCGCACGGCAGTCTCCAGATCGGCATGCAAACGCGTGATCGGATCCGTGTCAGCCCCGAACCGGACTGCCGACGACGACAGATAGACAACCCGCCGCGCTGACTTCGCGATCTTAGCCAGCACCGCACTCGCACCGTCGGACGTGAGAAACGGCCAAACCAGGAAGACAGAGTCGACGCCCTCCATATCGAGCGTCTCGGGACGGGCGAGATCGGCGCCCGACGAGCGGTCGAGAGAGCGCGCCTCCGGCAGCAGCGCCGCCAGTTCCCGCCCGACGTTGCCCGTTGCGCCAGTCAAGAGGATCACGCCCTCGGCAACCTGCCGAGGCATTGTCGGTATTCCCGGCTACAGTGCTGAAGATGATCAACGGAGCGCATGTGATCATCTACACCACCGACGCCGACGCGGACCGCGCCTTCTTCCGGGACGTGCTGGAGTACCCGTCCGTGGACGCGGGCCACGGCTGGCTGATCTTCAAGCTGCCACCGGCCGAGGTCGCGATGCACCCGGCGGAGGCCGGCGCGCACGAGCTGCTGCTGATGTGCGACAACCTCGAGCAGACGATGGCAGACCTGTCCGCGCGCGGCGTGGAGTTCGTGCGACCGGTCGAGCGGCAGCAGTGGGGTGTGCTGACGGCGTTCCGGTTGCCGGGCGGGGGCGAGGTCGGGTTGTACGAGCCGCTGCACGAGCGGGCGCATGATCTCTGAGTTCCGGATCGCGGTGCCGGACGCGGAGCTCGCGGATCTGCGCGGCCGGCTGGAGCGGGTTCGTTGGGCATGCCAACTACCGGGGGACGGGTGGGAGCGCGGCGTGCCGGTCGGGTATTTGCGGCGGGTGGTCGAGCGGTGGGCGGCGTACGACTGGCGGGCCTGGGAAGCACGGCTCAACGAGTATCCGCAGTACACGACCGAGATCGACGGGCAGACGATTCACTTCCTGCACGTGCGATCGGCCGAGCCGGATGCGTTGCCGTTGGTGCTCACGCACGGGTGGCCGGGATCCGTGGCCGAGTTCCTGGAAGTGCTCGGGCCGCTGACCGATCCGGCGGCGTACGGCGGGGATCCGCGCGACGCCTTCCACGTCGTCGCGCCGTCCGTGCCGGGGCACGGGTTCTCGGTGCCGTTGACGTCCGGCTGGAATCACGCGCGGATCGCTCGTGCATGGGCGGAGCTGATGCGTCGCCTCGGGTACGAGCGGTACGGCGCGCAAGGCGGCGACACGGGATCCGTTGTCTCGCCCCTTGTGGGACAGGTGGATCCGGCGCACGTGGTCGGCGTACACATCAATGGGGGACTGGCGTATCCGGCCCTCGAACCGGGTGATCGCGAGCAGTTGAACGACGTTGAGCGCGAGCGGCTTGCGGCGGCTGAGCGGTTGCGTGCGGTCGGCACCGGGTACGCCGAGTTGCAGGGGACTCGGCCGCAGACGGTGTCGTTCGGGCTGAGCGACTCGCCTGTTGGACAGTTGGCGTGGATTCTGGAGAAGTTCTGGGAGTGGACCGACCCGGCACGCGAACTGCCCGAGGACGCGATCGACCTCGATCACCTGCTCACGAACGTCTCGATCTACTGGTTCACCAACACCAGCGCAACCTCCGCCAACCTGTACTACGAGAACCGGCAGACAGCCGACGACCTGACCCCGGGCGTGCCGACAGGCGTCGCCGTCTTCCCAACCGACCCAGCAATCCGGCGGGTACTGGACCGCCAACACCACATCGTCCATTGGTCAGAATTCACCCAAGGCGGCCACTTCGCCGCCCTAGAAGCCCCCGCCCTACTCGTCAACGACATCCGCACATTCTTCCGCCTGCTCCGCTGACCAGGCGGGGGCTGTGGAGGTCCGGAGAACGTTGTGATCTGCCCACGCAGCACTACGCGCGGCTCCTCCGTCGCCGTGCTACGCGCAGCTCCCACCCACCCGACTGCGCGCGGCTAAGCGCCGCTCAGGCGACAGACCTGTGCTGTCACCGACCAACCCACCATCCCGCGTCCGCTACGCGCGCTCCTCCGTCGCGCGCTACGCGGCCCGCTGCACCGCCCAGAGCCCGTCCGAGGAGCACGGACCCTTGGCCGCTGGAGCGGCGCTTTCCGGCAGGGCTTCAGCCATGTGATTCAGCGGAGCGTTGGGTCCAGGCGTCCGGGATGGACGTATGAAGGTCGATGCCAGGTGACCAGCTGACCTCGGTTTGTGATCTGCCACCGGATCCGCGGCAGGCTGGAAGCCTGGCGACCACCTAGGGCCGCCCGCCAACGCACGCACATGCCGATGAGCGGTCGACGGTCGAGCCCTACGATGACCAGCATGGGGAAGTTCATATTCGAGATCCGGGACGCGTTCGACCCGCTGGACGGGTATGAAGGTGACGTCACGCTGGCTGGGGTTCGCGTCGATTACGACGGGGACTCACTCGCTGTCGGCGATACGTTGCTTGTGCCCGTTTCAGGCGGCCGGACTGTGCGTTCGACCGTCGCGCAGTTTCCCCTCACGTCCTTTACAGACCGTGACTTGCGGGCCATATCTGTGGTCGGCGTCACTGCGGCAGACGTCCTCATCGGCAGCCGAGCCGAGCGTGCTACCGACTGATTCGAGCGCACTCGCCTGACGCAGATAGCGAGTGCTGCGGCCATCCGGACATGCCGCTGATCGCGCGGTCATGCCGATGATCACGGGTGGTCCGACCGCCGTGTACAACCGCGGTGCCGTTCCCCGCTTGTGTCCGCCAGCGGCCTCGAGTTGGTCGGCGGCTTCGAGTTGGATAAGTGCGTCGATGGCGGCGGCGTGCTTACCTTCGCCGGTACGTGGCGCCTGACCACGTTGGCGCGTAGTGCGGCGACGGAGGGGCCGTGGGTAGCACCGCGTGGGGAGATCACCGTCTGCGGGGTGACCTGTCGGCGGGTGTTAGTGCGCCGGCATCACGTCGTCCATCGGCCGGAGTTCGCGTTTGAGGTGCCCGGGCTGTTCGTTGATGACGGCCGGGGGTTCTTTCGGGTGGTTCGGTAGGCGGGCGGGGGTTACGAAGGTCAGTAGGGCGCCGTCGCGTTCTACTGTTGCGTTGGGCCAGCGGCGGCGGAGCATGCGGAGGGAGCGGTCGTTGGCGGCGCTGACCACGAACAGGAAATGGGTCGCGCCGGCCTCGATCGCGTCGGCGGCGGCGATGGAGAGCATTCGGATGCCGAGGCCGCGGCGCTGGTCGTCCTCGGCGATCACGGCCGCTAGTTCGGCGGTTGATTCACCGGGTGCCCAGGCCCACATCGCATGGCCGACGATCGTCTCGTCGCGGGTCGCGACGAAGGCGGCGCCGGTCGGGCACAGCATCCGCAGCAGCAACGCCTGGCGTGGCGGCGTACCGATCGCGGTCTGGAACCGGAAGTAGCGGCTGAGGTCCGTCAGCCCGGACAACATCCTCGCCAGTTCGTCCGCGTCGGGTTCGCCGGCGCGGCGGACGAGTGGCGGTCTCGTCTGAGTCTGGTTCACGGATTCAGCCTTGCTCCACTTGGCTGAGTCTGTCAAGCGGACTTATGCTGGTTCACATGAGCACGGCAGTCAGTGAACAGGTGCCGGAGGCGATGAGCTGGTCCACGGAGAACTGCACGATCTCCCGGACGATGGACATCCTCGGCGACAAGTGGACTTTTCACGTCCTGCGCGAGGTCTTCGTCGGCGTCCGCCGGTTCGAGGACATCCGGGCGCGGGCCGGCGTGCCGCGCCAGGTTCTCACCGAGCGGCTCGCCGCGTTGATCGAGCGCGGTCTGATCCGCCGCCACCCGTATCGCCTGCCCGGTCAGCGCGAACGCTCGGAGTACCGGCTGACCCAGGCGGGGCTCGATCTCTACCCGGTGCTGGTGGCAATGATCCAGTGGGCCGACCAGTACCTGCCGCTCGACTCCGGCCCGCCGATCGAGCCGCGCCATCGCGGCGACTGCGGCGAGCGCGTCACAGTGGTCATGCGGTGCGAGGCCGGCCACGAGCCGACCCCGCGTGAAGTTGCCTTCCGCCCCGGGCCGGGCGCACAGCCGCGTTAGCGGTCGAGGTTCTCGATCGCCTTGCGGAGAATGGATTCGGTCTCGCGCGGCTGGGCCGCGGTGATCGACACGGCGTCCATGGTGACGACGTACGTGTCCAGCTCTTCGCGCTTGTCGAGGTAGACCGCGCTGGTCAGATGCTCGATGTAGACGATGTCCGGGAGGTCGGCGTCGTTGAACCGGAGCAGTGTGAACGCGCCGCCGGTCGCGGTGTATCCGCCCTTGTCGAACGGGATGATCTGCAGCGTCACGTTGTGCCGGCGCGCCGCCTCGATCAGGAACTCCAGCTGGGCCTTGAGGATCTCGCGGCTGCCGATCGGACGTCGCAGTACCGCCTCGTCGATCACCGCCCACAGCCGCGCGGGTCGTTGCCGCGTCAACACTTCCTGGCGGCCCATCCGCAACGAAACAAGGCGATCCTGCTCGGCCCGCGACAACGGCTGGTCCTGCCGGCCGAGTTGGATGACGGCCCGCGCGTAGTCCGGCGTCTGCAGCAGACCCGGCACGAACTGCAGCTCGAACGTACGAATCAGATCGGCCGCCATCTCCAGGCCGAGGTAGGAGTGGAACCACTGCGGCGTCAGGTCGTCGTACCGTTGCCACCACCCCGGATTGTTCGCGTCGCGGGCCAGCGTGAGCAGCCGGTCGCGTTCCTCCGGGTCCTCGAGCTTGTACAGCGTCAGCAGGTCGTCGACGTCGCGGACCTTGAACCCGACCCGGCCGAGCTCCAGGCGGCTGATCTTGGACTCCGAGCCGCGGATCGCCCAGCCCGCATCGGTGCGGCTGACCTTGGCGGCCTCGCGAAGCCGGCGCAGATGCACACCGAGCACGATGCGCAGAGCGGTCGGGCCGCCGTACGCCTCCGGCTCGGTCACCTCTGGCCTCCCAGCAGCAGCGGTTCGGTTGCAGCAGCTGATCATTTCATAACGGGTCGTGAATATGTCCATACCGCACGTGCCGACACGGTGTGTTCAGCGCGCCGTACTCTCGGTAGAGTCGGTCGAACAGACTTCCCGATCACTCTCTGCGAGGTTCACTGATGGTCGACGCCACCAAGGCACCCAGTTCGATTCCGGTCGGCGTGGACACCTCCCGGGCCAGTATCGCCCGCGTGTACGACGCCTTCTTGGGCGGCAAGGACAACTTCGAGGTCGACCGCGAGGTACTGCGCGGGGTCCAGGCCGCCGCGCCGCAGGCCCAGGACCTGGCCAAGTCGAACCGGAACTTCCTGATCCGCGCCTGCCGGTTCCTGGCCGGCCAGGCGGGTATGACGCAGTACCTCGACTGCGGGTCCGGTCTGCCGACCGCCGAGAACACCCACCAGATCGTGCAGCGGATCCAGCCCGAGGCCAAGGTGCTCTACATCGACAACGACCCGGTGGTGCTCGCGCACGGCCGCGCGCTGCTCGAGGAGAACGAGAACACGCTGTTCGTCAGCGCCGACATCTTCGACCCCGACGAGGTGCTGTCCAACGACGAGGTGCGCAGCTTCCTCGACTTCAACGAGCCGATCGCCGTGATCCAGAACGGCACGCTGCACCACTACATCGGCACCGAAGGCGCGCAGATCATGCAGAAGTACGTCGACGCGGTGGTGCCCGGGTCGTACACGGTGGTGTCGCACTTCTTCAACCCGGAGACGCCGGAACACTCCGAGGTCGCCCGGAAGATGGAGGACAAGTTCATCCACAGCCCGATGGGCAGCGGTAGGTTCCGCACCCGCGCGGAACTGATGGAGTTCTTCCCCGGCCAGGAGCTCGTTGCCCCGGGCCTGGTGCTCTGCGACGACTGGTGGCCGGACGGTCCGCGGCTCAAGCCGCTGAACCAGGTGGAGGAGTGCATCGTCGGCGCGGTCGGCCGCAAGATCTGACCGTACGTCGCGACGCCCGGGACCACTGTGGTCCCGGGCGTTGAGCTGTTTCAGACCGTCCAGCGCTGCGCTGCCGAGTTGTTGCAGGTGGCAACGGTCACGGCGTTGCCGAGGGCAGTTGGTGCGGTGAGGCAGCGGCCGCCGGCCCGAATCGTGCCGTCGCCGGGCAGTGTCCACTGCTGGTTCGTGCCGCCGTGGCAGCTGTAGAGGACCACGGCGCCGGCTTGGGTGGCGCTCGCGTCGAGGCAGCTGAACAGGGCGTGGAACGTGGAGTTCTCCGCGTGCACCCAGTTCTGGTTGTTGCCGCCGGTGCAGGTGTACAGCAGGATCGTCGTACCGTCCGAGCCGGAGACGTCCAGGCAGCCGCCGCTGCCGCGGATGTCACCCGAGTCCGAGTTGCCGATGCCGTTCTCCTGGACGGCGGCCGATCCGTTCAGCGTGACCTGGCTGTCCGCGGCGCAGCCGCTGCTCTCCGACGTGCCGGTGAAGTGCGCGGTGAGGCTGCCGCTGGTCGGCGCGCTCATCGTCAGCTTCGAGTACGGCTCGTCGTCGCAGGTGGCTTTGTCGTTGTTCCAGTCGAAGTACTCGGTCCAGCTGACCATTCCCGACGTACTGATCGTGTTCCCGGAGCCGGTTTGCAGGCTGCCGAGTTTGAACGACGTACCGGCGGTGAGGTCGCGGACCGTCACGCCGTACCAGCCGCTGCCCTCGCTCGCGACGGCGAACGCGTAGGTGTGGCCGGCGGTCGGGGCCTGGTCGAGGCGGCAACTGCCGCCGGTGCCGTCCTCCTGGAACTTGATGCAGTAGGTGCCTGCGTCTCCGGCCTTCCAGGCTGTCGAGTTCCAGAGGGAGTACAGGAACGTGCCGCCGCCGTCGCGGTGGGTCTGCATGCCGGTGTACCCGCCGACGTCGCCGCCGGTGAAGCCGAACTGGTTGGCCCAGTAGACGTTCGCGCGGCCGGGGGAGGCGTTGATCGTCATCTTGAACTCGGCCTGGGTGAGCGACGCGGTGTCGAACGTGTAGTTGACGTAGGTGCCGGGGGTCACGCCGACGGCCGACGCACTAGCGGGAACGAGGGCAGCGGCGAGGCCGAGAAGAGCGCACAGCAGTAAGGATTTGAGTCTCATAGGGGGTGCTACCTCCAAGCGAAGTGGGGCGGGACTTCGTCAGAGAGCTCTCTGGAGCGATGATGCGCAGAGTTGCGCGTATATGTCCAGAGCTGAGCAGTTAACGTTACAGATGGTCGGAAACGATCGTCGTTTGCGGTGGTGCCGGTCGGGTACCGCGAACGGGATGACCGGAACAGCCGAACGGATCCGAACGAGCCGTCGTGGGCCGTTCCTGGTGGTGGCCGCGGCGTTGTTCGTGCTGCTGCTGGACGGGAACCTGCCGACGCCGCTGTACGGCGTGTACCGGGAGCGGTTCGGTTTCTCCGGGACCGAGCTGACGCTGATCTTCGCCGTGTACATGGCGGTCCTGGTCCCGTCGCTGATCGTGTTCGGCCAGTTGTCGGACCAGATCGGACGGAAACGGGTGCTGCTCGGCGGGCTGGGTCTCGGCGCCGTCGGACTGATTCTGCTCGCGGCGGCCCAGAACACCGCGTGGCTCTTCGCCGGCCGGATCGCCGCGGGCATCGCCCTGGGCGCCACTGCGGGAACCGCGGCCGCCGCCCTCGTGGAGCTCGAACCAGAGGACGATCGTGGCAAGGCGGCGTTGGCCACCGTGCTCGCACAAAGTGGTGGTAGCGCAGCCGGACCGCTGGTGGCCGGTGTCGTTGCGGGGTGGGCACCGGCGCCACGCCAACTGCCGTACGGCGTGGGACTCGTGCTCACCGTGGTGACCGCGATCGCCGTCTCGCGACTGCCGCGCGAGCCGGTCGGTGGTCGCTGGCGGCCGCAGCGTCCGTCGGTCCCGCCCGAGATCCGCGCCGACTTCGCGCGGGCGAGCCTGAGCGCCGCGACCGTGTGGGCGACCGGTGGACTCTTCCTGTCCGTCGTTCCGTCGTACACCGCGCAGCTGCTGCACACCCACAACCTGGCGTTGCTCGGCACTGTCTCGGCGATGATGCTGGCCGCCGCCTGCGCCGTGCAGGCGATCTCCGTCCGGGCGCAACTGTCGCCGCGCCGAGCTCAGCCTGCCGGTCTGCTGTCGCTCGTCGTCGGCCTGGCCGCACTCGTCAGCGCATTCCCGGCGAAGTCGCTCGCCCTGATCGTCGTCGCCGCGGTTTTCGCAGGCGCCGGACTCGGGTTGACGTACTTCGGTTCGCAGGCCGAGATCAATCACCTCGCTCCGAGTGGGCGGCGTGGTGAGCTGACCGCGGCCTTCCTGACGTGCGTGTACCTCGGTGTGGCCGCGACCGCGATCTCGACGGGCTTACTGAGTGACGCCTACTCGCTGCCGACTGCGATCGCCGTGGTGTCGGCCGTGGCGGGCGGGACCGCGCTGCTTGCCCTCGGGTGGCAGCTGAAGCGGCGCTAGACGTGTTCAGACACGAGCGTGGCCGCTGTGCCTTCCTCGAGGGCCTGGAAGATGTGGGGAAGGTCGCCCGGATAGGCGATGTAATCGCCCGGGTTGAGTTCGACCGGGTCGTCGAGCGGGCCGACCAGGGCGCGGCCCGAGCCGAGGATGACGTGCTCGACGACGCCGGGCATGTGCGGCTCGGACTTCCGGCCGGGGCCGGGGCCGGCGACGATACGGTAGATGTCGCGGCGCGCGTTCGGCGGGCTGGACGCGACCAGCGTGGCGCTGTACTCGGCCTGGTCGGAGTAGATCGCCGGACCCTCGCCGGCCCGGATGACCTGCACCTTCGGGCGCGGCGGGTCGAGCAGCGCGGCGAACGGAGTGTCGAGCGCAACGGCCAGCGCCCACAGGGTTTCGACGCTCGGGTTGCCGGTGCCCGACTCGAGCTGGGACAGCGTGGACTTGGCGACGCCGGCGCGTTTCGCGACCTCGGTCAAGGACAGCCCGGCGCGGGCCCGGTGCCGGCGCAGGGAGGTGGCAATCACGTCGAGTGGCGCCTTGGTATCCATCGCTGTTCGCTCCATCAGTCTGATCGTTCGGCTTGACGAACGGTCCATGCGTTGTTCATCATAATGCCCATGCGTTCGATCTGGCGAACACTCGATCGGGGACTCGCCCGCGACATCGGCCTGGTCTGCCTGGCCGACGGCGTCGTCGGGCTGTCGTACGGCGCGATCAGCGTCGGCGGCGGGCTGCCGTTATGGGTACCGGTCCTGCTTTCGATCGTGGTCTTCGCGGGCGCGTCGCAGTTCCTGTTCGTCGGGATCGTCGCGGCCGGCGGGAGCCCGATCGCGGCGATGGCCGCGGGACTCCTGGTGAACACCCGGCACATCGCGTTCGGGCTGGCGGTCAGCGACGTGATCGGCAATGGCTGGCGGCGCTGGCCGGGCAGTCACCTGATGACCGACGAGAACGTCGCGTTCGCGATGGGGCAGGACGAGCTGAAGCAGCGGCGGGCGGCGTACTGGGCCGGCGGGATCGGCATCTTCGTCTGCTGGAACATCGGGGTCGTGATCGGTGGACTGGCCGGCTCGGTGATCACCGACACCGATGTCTTCGGACTGGACGCGGCGTTCCCCGCGGTGTTGCTGGCGCTGGTGCTGCCCGCTCTCCGGGATCGATCGACCCGTACGGCGGCACTCGTGGGAGTCGTGATCGCCTTGATCGCAACGCCTTTCCTGCCGGCCGGTCTGCCAGTACTGCTCGCACTGGCCGGCATGCTGTTCTACCGCGCCGGAAAGCCCGCACTGGAGGAGGCGCCGAATGAATAACACTCCACTGGTACTGGTCGCGATCGGGGTGCTTGCTGTCGGCACCTTTTCCATGCGGTTCGCGGGACCGGCGCTACGGAGCCGGTTCGAGATGCCGGAGCGCGCGCAGCAGTTTCTCGCCGCCGCCGCGATCGTCCTGCTGACCGCACTGGTCGCCACATCCGCCCTGACGGAGGGCCACGGCCCGGCAGGCATCGCGCGTCCAGCCGGCGTCCTGGTCGGCGGCATCCTCGCCTGGCGCAAGGCCCCCTTCGTGCTCGTGGTCGTTGCCGCCGCCGCAACCGCAGCAGGCTTGAGACTCCTCGGCGTCCCTTAAGCCCGGTCCTCGGAGCGGATACCGTGCGGGTATGACGATGTATCCCCCTCCGCCCGCGGCGCCCAAGAAGTCGGTTCTGCCGAAGGTCGGCATCGCCTGTTTCGTCGTCGGCGCGTTGGTGGTCGGGTTCTTCGTATGGCGGATCGTCGTGACCGCGCCGCGGACGCCGCAGTCGATCGAGGGCGGGGTCGTGCACCTGAAGAAAGAAGGGTTGACGATCTACGCGTCGATCCCGGTGCTGAACCCGCCGTGCGAGGTGCAGGACGCGAACGGGAACGACGTACCGATCAAGCCGCCGACCGGGTCGGAGACGATCACGATCAACGGTGAGAGCTGGTACGTCGTCGCGCGCTCGACGCAGACCGTGCCGGCCGGGGACTACAGCATCTCGTGCACGGACGACGAGACCAGTGCGACCTACGCCGCCGGTCCGAAGTCGTCCGTCTTCGCGTTCGTACTGTCGATCCTCGGCACCGTGTTCTCGTTCCTGATCTTCCTCGGGCTCGGCATCACGTTCCTGACCGTCGGCGCGGTTAAGAAGCGCCGGCGCAACCGTCCGGCGAACACCTTCCCCGGCCAGCCAGGTGCCCCCGGCAACTACCCGTACCCGCCGGTGCCCCCGCAGCAGAACCACACCTTCCCGGCGCCCCCGCCGTACAACCCGGGCCCGAACCCGGACCGCCCGCAGAACCGCCCACAGGACAGGTGAACGCGATGGATCTCGACTGGCCCGGATGCCGCAACGTCCGCGACGTGGGCGGCCTGCCGACCGCCGACGGACGGGTGGTGCGCGAGGGCGTGCTGATCCGGGCGGACAGCCTGCAGTACCTGAACGCGGACGGCATCGAGGCGGTACGTCGCTCCGGGGTCAGCCGGATCCTGGACCTGCGCGGTGACGGCGAGGTCGCGATCGCGCCGACGCCGTTCACCGGTACGCCGTTGGCGGTGCGGCAGTCGCTGGCGGATCCGGCGGACCCGGACCACGGGCAGGCGACCATCGTCGCGGCGTGCACGTGGATGCTGGACAAGCGGCCGGAGTTGTTCGCGGCCGCGGTGAAGGCGATCGCGGACGAGCAGGACGGTGCCGTGGTCGTCCACTGCCACGGCGGCAAGGACCGCACCGGCATGATCGTCGCGCTGGCGCTGAGCGTGGCCGGCGTACCCGAGGAAGAGATCGTCGCCGACTACTACCTCACGCAGTCGCGGCTCGCGCAGTGGCTGGAGGAGCAGCTCGCCGAGGAACCGGAGGTCGCGAAGCACCCGGAGATGATCGAGTTCCGGGACACCCGGGCCGAGTCGATCGTCGCGATTCTGCGACATCTGGACGAGAAGTACGGCGGACCCGAGGCATACCTGCGGCACGGTGGACTGACCGACGAAGACCTCGAGAAGCTGAGAGCCCGCTTAGTGGCCTGACCTGCGTCACAGGCACGTCACACAGCGCAGTACATTGTCGCAATGCCAACCGCCGCTGTGCTGGATGCCGCACCTCCGGCGCGGCGGGTCATGGGGCCTTGGTCCCCGGCCTTCCCTCGTCGCTCCGGTCGCTTCGCTCCCTGCGCTCCTCAGTCCAGGCCGGGGGCCCCATGACCGGGCCAACCGGGGCGACAGACGCAGCGGCGCTGGCTCGGCGGTACGGACTCTCCAAGAGCTCCGTCCGCCCGCCGCTCGGCTCGTACCTGCACGAGTTGTGGAGCCGTCGCCAGTTCGTCGTCAGCTACGCTGCCGCCCGCACGTACGCCATGTACGCCGGAGCTCGCCTCGGGTCGATCTGGCAGGTGCTGACGCCGCTGCTCAACGCGGCCGTCTACTACCTCGCCTTCGGGGTTCTGCTCGGCACGAAGAACGGGATCGACAACTACGTCGCGTTCCTGCTCAGCGGAATCTTCGTGTTCACGTTCACGCAGCGCTGCATGACCGAAGGCTCGCGATCACTCGCGCTGAACCTGTCGCTGATCCGCACCCTGCACTTCCCGCGCGCGACCCTTCCGCTCGCCTACGTGCTGAACGAGCTGAACCAGATGCTGGTGTCGCTCGGCATCCTGTTCGTGGTCGTCGGGTTCACCGACGGGCCCGCGTGGAGCTGGCTGCTCGTCGTACCGGCGATGCTGCTGCAGGTCATGTTCAACATCGGGATCACGCTGGTCTTCGCGCGGATCGGGACGTTCGTCTCCGACATCACGCAACTGCTGCCGTTCGTCACCCGCACCTGGCTGTACGCGTCCGGGATCTTCTTCTCGCTGCCGGCCAAGCTGAACCAGGTCGACGCGCCGGGCTGGGTGATCCAGGTGCTCGCGTTCAACCCGATCTCGGCGTACATCGACATCATCCGGCGGTCGCTGCTCGAGGAGCACGAACCGAACCAGCTGCCGCACGCCTGGTCGATCGCGATCGTCTGGTCGTTCGTGATGCTGGCGTCCGGGTTCTGGTACTTCTGGCAGGCGGAGGACCGCTATGGCCGAGGCTGAACCAACGGTCATCGCCGACCGGTTGGACATCATCTACAAGGTGATCGCAGGGCAGGGCGGCAAGGGTACGGCGGCGACCGCGCTGCGCCGGATCGTGAAGCGCCAGGACCGGCCGACGATCCGCGAGGTGCACGCGGTCAAGAGCGTCAGCTTCACGGCGTACAAGGGTGACGCGATCGGCGTGATCGGGCGCAACGGCTCCGGGAAGTCGACGATGCTCCGCGCGATCGCCGGCCTGCTGCCGCCCGCGGCCGGGGCCGTCTACACCGGCGGCCGGCCGTCGTTGCTCGGCGTCAACGCGGCGATGATGAACGACCTCACCGGCGACCGCAACGTCGTCCTCGGCTGCCTCGCGATGGGCATGTCCGCGGCCGAGATCCAGCGCCGGTACGACGAGATCGTCGAGTTCTCCGGCATCGGCGACTTCATCGACCTGCCGATGTCGACGTACTCCTCCGGGATGGCGGCCCGGCTGAAGTTCGCGATCGCGTCCGCGAAGACGCACGACATCCTGCTCGTCGACGAGGCGCTGGCGACCGGTGACGCCGAGTTCCGGGTCCGCTCGGAACGCAAGATCAAGGAGCTCCGCGACCAGGCCGGCACGGTCTTCCTGGTCAGCCACAGCCTGGACGTGGTGCAGGAGACCTGCAACCGCGCCCTCTGGCTCGACGCCGGCATACTCAAACTCGACGGCCCCGTCGACGAAGTCGTAGCCGCCTACATCAAGTCAACAAGGAGCTAGACGGCCTTCGGCTTCTCTCGGAGGCCGATGAGGAAGCCGAGGCCCCAGGAGACGTGCATGGTCGCGCAGACCAGGGGGAGCCAGGCGAGAGCCTTCCACGGCAGGTAGCGGCCTTCGACGGCGGAGCCGACCAGCAGCAGGACGGCGTACCCGATCGGGGCCAGGAAGCCGAGGTCCAGCCAGCTGATGCCGGTGGCCAGGCCGATGATGCCGAGGATGGTGCCGATGGCCAGGCCGATGACCGCGACCGGCGGTGCCAGGTACCGCTTGCTGGCGGTCTCCGGGTGCCGGCGGACCACCTCGCGGCGCCACTGGCCGGTGTGGAAGAACTGCTTCGCCACCGCGGACAGCGACGACCGCGGCCGGTACGTGACGGACAGGTCCGGGCTGAACCAGATCAGGCCGCCGGTCTTGCGGATCCGGTAGTTGAGCTCCCAGTCCTGGGCCCGGTGCATGGTCTCGTCGAACCCGCCGACCCGCTCCAGCGCGGCCCGCCTGAACACCCCGAGGTACACGGTGTCGGCCGGGCCGGCCTTGCCACCCTGGTGGAACGTCGACGCGCCCAGACCCAGCCGGGAGCGGTACGCGCAGGCGACCGCCATCTCGGTCGGGGTCCGGCCCTCGGCGGCCATCACGCCGCCCACGTTGTCCGCGCCGCTCTCCTCCAGCACTTCCACCGCGCGGGTGATGTACCCGTCGGTGAGCGCGCCGTGCCCGTCGACCCGGACCAGGATGTCGTGCTTGGCGTGCGCGATGCCGACGTTCAGCGCGGCCGGCGTCTTGCCGGTCGGGTTCGGCACGATGCTGATCCGGTGGTCCTTCTCGGCCAGCTTGTCCGCGATCTCCTGCGTCCGGTCCTTGCTCGGACCGATCGCGAGGACGACCTCCAGGTTGCCGGGGTAGTCCTGCTCGAGGACGCGGCCGACCGCCTCCTCGAGATGGCGTTCCTCGTTCAGCACGGGCATCACGACGGACACGGGTGGCCAGTGGGACAGCGGCATATCAGGTCAGGCCTTACAGATCGATGCGACGTCGTCGACGCCAGCGGCGGGTGTGGTCGGTGAGGTGGTCGGCTTCTTGGTGCTCGGCTTCTTCGTCGTACTGGTGGTCGGGGCGGTGCTGGTGCTGCTACGCGGAGTGCTCGAAGTCTTACCGTCTCCTCCCGAGCCGTCCTTGTCCAGCGATTCGGACTTCGCGATGGTCTCCGCGACCTTGGTGCGGATCAGCGCGAAGTCCGGGTCGCCGGTGTGGATCAGCGGCGGGACCGCGGAGAAGCTTGACACCGGCAGCTTCTTCGCGTCCAGCGCGAGATCGGTGAAAGTGCCCAGTTCACCCGCCGGGATGTTGGTCTTGACCACCTGTTTGCTGGCCGAGGCGATGCCCTGGAACTTGGTCAGCACGGTCTGCGGGGACAGCTGGTTCAGCATCGCGGACATCACGCACTTCTGCCGCGCCATCCGCTCGTAGTCCGACGACTCGGCCCGGGAACGGGCGAACCAGAGCGCGTGGTACCCGTCCAGGTGCTGGTTCTTGCCGGCCTCGATGTAGCCCTTGATCGGCGAGCTGCCGCCGCCGATCGGGACCCGCTTGCCGATGTCCAGGGTGATGCCGCCGACCGCGTTCAGCAGGTCGCGGAAGCCGGCCAGGTCGATCAGCACGTAGTAGTTGAGCTTCAGCCCGGTGACGGCCTCGACGGCCTGCATGGTCGCGGTCTCACCGGGGTTCGCGTCGCCGGGGAACAGGTTCTTGTGGTCGGCGGCGTACGTGTAGACCGCGTTCAGCAGGCATTCCGCGCCGCAGTTCTTCCACTTGAAGCCCTCGGGGAACTGTTTCGCCATCGCCGTACCGGCGGGGAACGGCACCTTGGACAGGTTCCGCGGGAGGCCGATCAGGACGGTCCGGCCGGTGTCCGCGTCGATGCTCGCCACGGTCATGCTGTCCGGACGGGTGCCGATCCGGTCCGCGCCGGAGTCGCCGCCCATCAGCAGCACGTTGTAGCGGCCCTTGTCGGCCTTCGACTTCTGCCCGTTGCCGAACACGCTGGCGACGAAGTCGCGCTGGGTGTTCACGATCACGCTGGCGTAGATCAGGGCGCCGACGACGACGAAGATCAGGACACCGTCCATGATGCTGGTCATCAGGCGGTGGTTCCGCTCCAGCGTCAGCGGCTGACCGAGCCGGTACGCGTCCACGAACAGCGCCGCCCAGCCGACCGCGAGCAGGATCAGCAGCACCTGGACGATCCGCAGCGTGCCCGGGCGGGCCAGGATGTTGATCGTGCCGGACCGCCAGATCAGGCCGAGGACCACGAAGAAGATCACGATCGCGATCAGGCCGGCGACCACCCGCCAGACCCAGCGGCCGGTCTTCCGCGAGCCCGCGACGATCTGCGCCGATCCGGGCAGGACCAGCGTCATCAGCAACAGCGTCAGCGCCCGCCTGAACCGCACCGGCTCGCGGAGGTTGCGCAGGTCTGGTGTCTCCTGCGGCATGACGTCCTTCCGTTCCCTGAAAATCCAACGCCGTCGGGCGGCGGGCTGCTGCCGATCGACCGTACCTTGTCGTTCCTCGTCATCAGGTACGACGTGCCGTGGTGGCCGATGGTTCGAGACCGGGCGGATCCGGAAACGAAGAGTAGCAGTCCTGACACGGAGCGCAGGAAAACCCCTGCGATGACCCTGTGGACAGCCGGTTTCACGCAACTGTGATGGAGACCGGCCGGGGGATGGGTTACGAAGTGCTGCAAGCACAAACAGTGAGGAAACCGCCCCATGAAACTGTTCCGTACGCTCCTGGCCGCCACAGCGGTCGCGACGACAACACTCCTCGGCACCACCTCCGCCCAAGCCGCGGCGCCAGGCGCCGACTTCACCGGCATCGCCGCGCTCAGCAACTGCTCCGCGTCGCTGGTCCGGTACGCCGAATCGGTCGCCACCGACAAGGCGCTCGTCCTCACCAACGGGCACTGCTACGAGGGCGGGTTCCTGCAGCCCGGCCAGGTCCTGGTGAACAAGACGTCGACGCGCTCGATCACGCTGCTCAACCCGGACTCCAGCCGGGCCGGGACGGTCCGCGCCGCGAAGATCCTGTTCGGCACGATGACCAAGACCGACATGATCGTGTACGAGGTCAACGAGTCCTACGCGTCGATCAAGAGCCGCCTGAACGTTTCCCCGTTGACGCTGGCCAAGCAGGGCCCCGCGGACGGCGCCGGCATGGCCGTGGTGTCCGGGTACTGGAAACGGATCTACACCTGCTCGGTGCAGGCGACGATCCCGCAGCTCCGCGAGGGCGACTGGACCTGGCAGAACTCGATCAAGTACCAGCAGCCCGGCTGCGAGACGATCGGCGGTACGTCGGGATCGCCGGTGGTCAGCACCTCGACCGGTGAGGTGATCGGCATCAACAACACCGGCAACGAGGACGGCGAGCAGTGCACGGTCAACAACCCGTGCGAGGTGGACGCCGACGGCAACGTCACCGTCGAACAAGGTGCGGCGTACGGCCAGCAGACCTGGTGGCTCTACACCTGCCTGACCGCGAACCGCACCATCGACCTCAACAAGTCCGGCTGCGAACTCCCGAAGCCCGCCCGTCGTCACTGACGGTTGTTCGAACAGAAAGTAACGATGCCTGCGGGGTGACGCAGAGCACTTCGATATCCGGTAACGTCGCCCCGCATGGCAGTCGACTCCGCTACTGATCACGTCGTCACGACCGGTTGGCCGAGCCCGTTCGGAGTTCGGACGCGGTTGGTCGCGTCCAGCGCGCTGATGCTGTTCGTCGAGCTCGCGCTGATCCGCTGGACCGGTTCCAACGTCGTCCATCTGAGTTACTTCTCGAACTTCGTGCTGCTCGGCTCGTTCCTCGGGATCGGGATCGGCGTCCTGCGCTCCGGCCGCGCGAAACGGCTGCCGTACTACTCGCCGATCATGCTGGGCCTGTTGGTCCTGGTGATCGCGTGGAAGCCGGTCACGGTCGACCGCGGCAGCTCGTCGAGCGTCATCTACTTCACCAGCCTGAACACCACCGGCCCGCCCGTCTGGGTGATCCTGCCGATCATCTTCGTCGCGGCCGCCGTGGTGCTGGCCGGTCCCGCGGAGCTGGTCGGCCGTTGTTTCGCGGAGCTTCCGCGGCTGACGGCGTACCGCTTCGACCTGGTCGGATCGTTGATCGGGATCATCACGTTCACCGCGCTGTCGTTCCTGGGCGCTCCGCCGATCTGGTGGGGGCTCATCGTCACGGTCGTGTTCGCGGTGCTGATGATCCCGCGGTCGTCCGGAGCCGGCCGGCGGGCGGTCGCTACCGTGCTGAGCGCCGCGATGGTGCTGGCGCCGCTGCTCGTGATGCTCGGGGTGCTGTTCAAGGAGTCGACCAAGTCCGACAACAGTTGGTCGCCGTACTACAAGGTGCAGACGAAGCAGTACACCTGGGAGGGTGTGCCGCTGCTGACCATCACGGTGAACGGCGTACCGCACCAGCAGGCGATCCCGGCCGACGCGCGCCTGCAGTGGGAGCCGCAGTACGGGCTGCCGTACGAGCGGGCGACCGCGGGCAAGCAGCCGAAGAACGTGCTGATCATCGGCGCCGGCTCGGGCTCGGACGTGGCGATCGCGCTGAAGAAGGGCGCGCAGCACGTCGACGCGGTCGAGATCGACCCGCGGATCCGGGACCTCGGCAAGGCGCTGCACCCCGACCGCCCCTACCAGGACCCGCGGGTGAGCTCGCACATCGACGACGGGCGGGCGTTCCTGTCCCGGACGGACAAGAAGTACGACCTGATCCTGCTGGCGCTGCCGGACTCGTTGACGCTGGTCAACGGCGCCAGCTCGCTGCGGCTGGAGAGCTACCTGTTCACGCAGCAGGCGTTCGAGTCGGCGCGTGACCACCTGAACCCGGGTGGCGCGTTCGCGATGTACAACTACTACCGCGAGACCTGGCTGATCGACCGGCTCGCGTCGACGGCGCAGCACGCATTCGGGCACAAGCCGTGCGTGGACAAGATCGGCGACGGTCTGCAGCAGGCGGTCGTGACGGTCGGCCTGACCGAGCAGGACCAGAACTGTTCCGCCGAGTGGGCCGGTGCGACCGCGCAGACGCCGCCGCCGGCCACGGACAACCGGCCGTTCCTGTACCTGTTCACGGACCGGATCCCGTCGCTCTACCTCGTCACGCTCGGACTGATCCTGGTCGCCGGTCTCGTCGGCGTCGGTATCGCCGGCGGCGGCGCGTCGTACCGGCGGATGCGTCCGTACGCGGACCTGTTCCTGCTCGGGGCCGGGTTCATGCTGCTGGAGACGAAGAGCATCACCGGGTTCGCGTTGCTGTTCGGTACGACGTGGGTCGTGAACGCGATCGTGTTCGCCGGCGTGCTGGTGGCGGTGCTCGCGGCGGTCGAAGTGACGAGACGGTTCAGGACACCACCGATCAAGGTGATGTTCGCCGTACTGTTCGGCGGGCTCGCGTTGTCGTGGGTGTTCCCGGACAGCTGGCTGCTCGGGATGCCGGTCGGGTTGCGGGCGCTGGTCGCGGTGCTGATCGCGTTCCTGCCGATCTTCGCGGCGAACGTGATCTTCGCGAAACGGTTCACCGACACCGCCGACGGTACGGCGTCGTTCGGGGCGAACCTGCTCGGCGCGATGCTCGGCGGCTGCCTCGAGTACGCGGCCCTGATCATCGGCTTCCACGGCCTGCTGATCGTCGCCGCCCTGCTGTACGTCGGCGCGTTCCTACTCACACCGAAGGTCAGATCGGTCGCCAAGTGAGCGATCTTGCTGACTACTACCGCAAGCGTGCCGGTGAGTACGACGCGGTGTACGACAAGCCGGAGCGGCAGGAGGACCTGGCCCGTCTGCGGTCCCTCCTGCCGCCGCTCGTCGCGGGTCGTTCGGTCCTGGAAGTTGCCGCTGGCACCGGTTACTGGACGACCGCGCTGGCGACCACGGCGGAGTCGATCGTCGCGACGGATCTGAACGACGAGACACTCGCCGTCGCGCGGACGCGGTCCTACGGTCCGGCCGACGTACGGTTCGAGACCGCGGACGCCTACGACCTCGGCGCGGTCCCGGGGCGCTTCGACGCGATCTTCGCGGGATTCTTCTGGTCGCATGTCCCGCGCGCCGATGTACGCCGATGGGCCGCGAGCCTGAAGGATCGGGTCGAGCCGGGTGGTGTGGTGATCCTCGCGGACAACCGGTACGTGGAGGGCAGCAACTATCCGATCACCCGGACGACGGACGACGGCGACACGTACCAGATGCGCCAGTTGTCGGACGGGCGCACGTTCGAGGTGCTGAAGAACTTCCCGTCGCGGGAGGAGTTCGCGGCGGAGGTCGCGCCGGCCGAGGTGGAGTGGACCGAGCTGACTTACTTCTGGCTGGCGACCGTCGCCTAGGGCACGCCGGTTGTCTGCCGTACGCAGTCGCTGTAGTCGGCGACCTTGACCGCGATCGGTTCCGGGCCGCGGCGAACTTGGTGACATCCAGCACCGAGCCACCGCCGATCCCGACGATCGCGTCGTACTGCCCCGACGGCGAGATCCGCTGGTCGGCGAGGATCTCGGCCGGCTCGGACGGCGCTCCCCGCCGCACGTCCACGACGAGCGGTGCCGCGATCATCCGGGCCAGGAGCGGCATACGATCTCCCGTGCCCGGGCCAGATCGGCACGGTTGTCGATCTCGACCCAGTCGACGGTCCCGATCGGTGCCACGTCGATCCGGAAACCTTTGTCCACGAGCAGCTGGTACCCATCCTCGTAGTACAGGTGCGGATCGCGGTGCCAGGTCTCGTCCAGGGCCGCGGTCAGCTCCGTCGCCGCCGCGGGCGTGATGAGGCAGACGCCGATGAACTCACCGGTCGCGGTGGACGGTTCCAGTTCCTTGGTGATCCTCTCGACCCCGTTGGTTTCGGACCAGATCACTTTCATCTCCTCTTCGGCCAGCGGTTTCTCGGTGTCGAGCGCGAGGATGATTTGCCGGCCAGGCGCCTGGGCGCCGAGCAGCGTGCGTTGCACCGAGGCCGGGTGGACGGTGTCGCCGTTCGCCAGCAGTACGCCGGTCGCCAGAAGGTCGCGGGCGCACCACAGTGAGTAGGCGTTGTTCCAGACCTCGGCCTTGTCGTTGTAGACAAGTTCCAGCGTGACCCCGTACCGCTTTTCGAGGTCGCGGACCCGGGTCCGGACGGCGTCGGCGGCGTACCCGACGACGACGGCGACGTCGGTGATGCCGACCTCGGCGTAGTTGGCCAGGATCAGATCCAGGACGGTGACGTCCGGGGTGATCGGTACGAGTGCCTTGGGCAACGTGTCTGTGTACGGGCGAAGGCGGCGTCCGGCTCCGGCGGCGAGAATCACTCCGATCATGGCCCATGGTACGGGTTCGGCCCGTTTACGGGGTCCGGGCCGGATTCTGGTGGCAGGATCTGGGACATGACGTGGCTCGTGACTGGTGGTGCCGGATACATCGGGGCGCATGTGGTGCGCGCCTTCCGCAACGACGGGATCGACGTGGTCGTGATCGACGACCTGTCGAGCGGGAAGGCGGAGTTCGTCCCGGACGGGGTGCCGTTCGTGCGGGCGAACCTGCTCGACGGTGCGGCGGTCCGCGAGGCGCTGGAGGGCGTCGACGGCGTCGTCCATCTCGCGGGATTCAAGTACGCCGGGGTCTCGGTGCAGCGCCCGCTGCACACGTACACGCAGAACGTGACCGCGATGGTGTCGCTGCTCGACGCGATGGCGGACAAGGAGATCCGCAACCTCGTGTTCTCGTCCAGCGCCGGTGTCTACGGGACGCCGAAGGACGAGGTCGTCACCGAGGACACCGCGCCCGACCCGCAGTCGCCGTACGGCGAGTCGAAGCTGATCGGCGAGTGGCTGCTCCGCGACCAGGCCGCCGCGACCGAACTGCACCACACCTCGCTGCGCTACTTCAACGTGGTGGGGTCCGGTGACCCGACGGTGTACGACGCGTCGCCGTACAACCTGTTCCCGATCGTCTGCGACCTGCTCACCCAGGGCAAGGTGCCGCAGATCTACGGCACCGACCACCCGACCCCGGACGGTACGTCGGTCAAGGACTACGTGCACGTCGCCGACCTGGCCCGCGCCCACGTCGCGGCCGCCCGCGCCCTCGAGTCCGGCAAGACCCTCGAACCCGTGTACAACCTGGGCAGCGGCACCGGTACGTCGGTCCGCGAGATCATGGACGCCGCCCGCCGGGTGACCGGAATCGACTTCACCCCGACCGAGGGCCCGCGCCGCCCCGGTGACCCGTCCCGCGTCGTGGCCAACGGCGACCTGGCCACCCGCGACCTCGGCTGGCAGAACACGTTTTCCGTCGACGAAATGTTCGCAACAGCCTGGGAAGCCTGGCCGAAGAACTGAATCGTGGTGCGTGGTCCTGGAGCGGCTGTAGCCTGTGGCGCAGTTCACTGAGTTGCCCGTGTGCCGGGCACCGATCGAGGGGTGCGATCCATGAGTCACGAGAGCCTGCCGCAGTTCCTGGGGAAGATCGACCTCTTCGAAGGGCTGTCCAAGGACACGCTGTCCGACCTGATCGAGCGCGGCACCACGTTGAAGGTTCCGGCCGGTAGCCATGTCATCGAGCAGGGTGCCCACGACGCCGGCCTGCAGGTCGTGCTGGAAGGCTCGGCCGCCGTGGAGGTCAACGGCGTCGTACGGGAGCCGCTGGAAGTCGGCGACTACTTCGGCGAGATCTCGCTGATCGACGGTCGGCCGCGATCCGCGACCGTGGTGGCCGGGCCGGACGGGCTGACCACGTTCGCGCTGTCCGCGCTGGCGTTCGAGCCGGTCGTCAAGGAGAACCCGGAGGTCGCCCAGACCCTGCTCAAGGCCCTGACCGCCCGGATCCGCTCACTCGAGTCCCAGAACTGAGCCGATCTGGGACAGCGGGCGCCGGTCGCTTCGCTCCCTCCGCTCCTCAGTCCAGGACGGGAGGCCCCATGACCGAGGAACGCAAGGTCGTCACGGTGCTGTTCTGCGACCTCGTCGGCTTTACCAGCGCGTCCGAGTCCGCCGACCCCGAGGACGTCCGGCGCTGGCTGGCGCCGTACCACTCGACCCTGCGGCAGACGGTCGAGCGGTACGGCGGGACGGTCGAGAAGTTCGCCGGGGACGCCATCCTGGCCGTCTTCGGCGCACCGCGGTCCCGGGAGGACGACGCCGAACGTGCGGTCCGGGCCGGCCTGGCGATCCTCGAGGCGGTGCGGCAGCTGCCCGACGGGCCGTTGGAGGTCCGGATCGGCATCGAGACCGGTGAGGCGCTCGTCCAGCTGACCGCGCGACCCGAGCTCGGCGAGCCGTTCGTCACCGGCATGGTGGTCAACCTCGCCTCCCGTCTGCAGTCCTCCGCGCCGGTCGGCGCGGTCGTCGTCGGGCGCGGGACCCACGAGGCGACGAGTCGGGTCTTCGGCTACGACGCGCTGGAACCTGTCGCGGCCAAGGGAGTCGGCCGTCCGGTCGAACGCTGGCAGGCCGGCTCGCCGCGGGCACGGTTCGGCACGGACGTCATCCGCGACCTCAGTACGCCGATGGTCGGCCGGCAGCGCGATCTGACCTTGCTGTGCACGGCGTTCGAGAAGGCTCTCGCGGAGCGGGTGCCGCAGTTCGTCACGCTGCTCGGCGAGCCCGGCATCGGCAAGTCCCGCCTGGTCGCGGAGTTCGGCGCCTGGCTGGATCAGCACGAGGAGCTCGTGACCTGGCGCGAAGGCCGATCGCTGCCGTACGGCGAGACGCCGTTCGGGCCGATCGCGGAGGTGTTCAAGGTCCAGGCCGGGATCCTGGACACCGACCCGCCTGCGCAGGCCGTGGCCAAGCTCGACGGGATCGTGCCCGACGGCGCGGACCGCGCCTGGTTGCGCGCCCGGGTCGGACCCCTGGTCGGCGCCGACCAGTCCGCTCAGCCGGGGTCGGCGACCCAGGAGGAGTCGTTCGCGGCCTGGCGGCAGCTGCTGGAATCGTTCGCCGAGCAGTCGCCGGTGGTCCTGGTGTTCGAGGATCTGCACTGGGCGACGGACGCGACGCTCGCCTTCGTCGATCACCTGGCCGAGTGGCTGACCGATCTGCCGATGCTCGTCGTGGTCACCGCCCGCCCCGAGCTGCTCGAACGCGGACCGCAGTGGACCCGCGGGGTGCAGAACGCCCTCACCCTCGGCCTCTCGCCGCTGACGGCGGACGAGACCGATCAACTCCTCACCGGGATGTTCGCCGGTCAGGAGGTGCCGGTGGAGGTCCGCCGGCGGCTGGTACGCCGTGCCGACGGCAACCCCCTGTACGCCGAAGAACTCGCCCGGATCGTCACCGACTGCGGCCCGGACCAGGCCGGCTCGGCCGACCTGCCGATCGGCATCGCGGCGCTGATCGCGGCCCGCTTGGACACCCTGGAGCCGGATCGCAAGGCCTTGCTCGCGGACGCCGCCGTGATCGGTCCGGTGTTCTGGGCCGAGGCCGTGGCGGCGCTGTCCGACCGTGATCCGGGCCAGGTGCTCCAGGAGCTGCAGGAGCTGGCCCGCAAGGAGCTGGTGCGACCGGTCCGGCGGTCGTCGATGCTGGGCCAGCACGAATACACCTTCTGGCATGCCCTGACCCGCGACGTCGCCTACAGCCAGGTGCCGCGCGCGGCCCGATCGGCACGGCACCTCGCTGCCGCGGACTGGCTCGAACTGCGTTGCGCTGCCTGTCAGGCCGAGACGCCGAACCTGATCGCCTACCACCTCAGCACGGCCCTGGACCTTGCCGCAGCCCTGGGCGACCCGGATGCGGCCGCTGCGATCGCGCCCCGGGCGCGCGAGTACCAGCTGATGGCCGCGGAGCTGGCGATGAACCTCGACACCAACGAGGCGCTCGCCCTGCTCGACCGCGCGCTGGCCCTGAGCCCGGCCGGCGATCCTGAACGTCCCACGGTCCTGCTGCGCTGGGGCTGGGCGGCCTTCCAGGCGGGCCGCCTCGACGACGCCCAGGCCGCGTACCTCGAGGCGATCGCCGGTTTCGAGGCGATCGGGGACATTCGCGGAGTCGCGCTCGCCTTGAGAGCCTCGACGTACTCGCTGACCAGCATGGAGGAGAGCCTGGCGACGGTCGACCGGGCGGTCGGGATGCTCGAGGAGCTCGGGCCGAGCGAGGATCTGGCGCTGTTGCTGTCCGGCCAGGCGAGCATCCGCGTGGTCGCGAGCCGCTATCAGGATGCGATCGACTCGGCGAACTCTGCCCTGCGGATCGCGACCGAGCAGGGGTACGCCGTACCGCACCGGGCCCTGGAGTCGCGGGGGCTCGCCCGGGTCGGTCTGGGTGACACCGGTGGGCTGGTCGACGTCAAGGAGGCGCTGACCGCGCTGCTCGAGGGCGGTCGGGGGCGCGATGCGGCGGTGACGTGGCTGAACTACGGCTGGGTGCTGTGGCAGATCGAGGGACCGGTGGTTGCCCTGGGCGAGCTGGAAGCGGCTCGCGAGTTCTCCGCCCGGCGCCGGCTGGCCGAGATGGTGGAGCAGATCGGCTGTACGGTCCTGCAGCTGATGATCGAGACCGGTCGGTCGGCCGACGTGATCGCGGCGTGCCGGGCCCAGCTCGAGCATCCTTCCCCGGCGTTCACCCTGTTGCGGCGCATCGAGGTCCTCGGCGCGCTGGCGGTGGCGGAGGCCGAGGCCGGTCTTCCGGGCGCTCGCGATCACGCCGAGGAGGCGTACCGGCTGGCGGTGGAGGCGGGCTGGCCGGACATGATCGCCGTCGCGGCCGCGCCTGCGGCGACGACGCGTGCGCGCGACGGCGACCGGGGCGGCGTCCTGGAGATCCTGCAGTTGGTCACCTCGCTGCCCGATCTGCACGGCAGCATCGAATTCGACGTCCGCTTGCCGTCCTTGGTGCGGGCGGCACTCGCCGTGGACCACGCCGAAGCTGCGGCCGAGCTCGCGGACTTCGTCGAGCCGGTGCTGCCGATGCGCGAGTACTCGGCGACGACTGCGCAGGCGCTGCTCGCCGAACACCGCGGCGACACGGGGACCGCGGCCGCCGGGTTCGCGCGCGCCGCCGCGGACTGGGGTGCCTTCGGCAACAAACTCGAACAGGCGCATGCCCTCCGCGGCCTGCACCGCATCACGGGCGATCCTGGCGCGCTGGCACAGGCCGAGCAGCTGTTCAGACCATGAGCGTGACGCCGGAGCCGTTCGCCGAGTGCGGATGCGGGCGGCCCGGGAAGCAGCCCTGGCGGACGCGCGATGCGCTGTGGAGCCCTGCCTCGGTCGTGGGTTGGCCGCTCTGGGTCCTGCTCGGGGTGGGTTCGCTGCTCGGCGGCTGGACGGTGTTCGGCGTCGTGCTGCTCGCGGTCCTGGGCGCGCTGGTCATCGGCAGCCTGGTGCTGCAGGGCGTCCGTGGGCATCGAGGCTGGTGCCGGCTGTTCCGCGGCCTGTGGTTCGGTGTGGCCGTCGCCGGGTTGCCTCTGCGGGTCGTCGGCGCGTTCGGCTTCTAGTACTCCTTCTTGAAGGGGCCTGAAGTGGTCAGGTCGAGGACGCCGGGGCCGGTGAGGACGCCGCCTTCGACCGGGAGGGTGTGGCCGGTGATCCAGGAGGCGTCGTCGGAGGCGAGGAACGCGACCGCGGCGGCGATGTCCTCGGGTTCGCCGATGCGGCCGAGTGGGTACATCTTGCCGAACTTCTCCAGGGTGTCCGGCTGGTTGTCCCAGTTCGGCGTCCGAATGGTGCCGGGAGCAACCACATTGAACCGGACGCCGAGGTTGCCGTAGCGGGCGGCGTAGTTGACCGTCATCGCGATCTGTCCGGCCTTGGCGGCGGCGTACTCGATGTTGCCGAAGGCGGCGATCCCGTTGACCGAGCTGATCGTGACCACGTTGCCGCGGTTCTTCACCAGCTCCGGCAGCGCGGCCTGGATGCAGCGCGAGGCGCTGACCAGCGTGAGGTCGAGTTGCGCGTGGAACTCCTCGGCGGTGGCGTCCTCGGGCACGGATCGCACGATGCAGCCGCCGGCGTTGTTCACCACGACGTCCAGGCGGCCGAACCGCTCGACCGCGGCCGCGACCGCCGCGTCGACGTCGTCCCGGCTCGTCACGTCGACCCGCATCCCGAGCGCGTTCGCGCCGATGTCCTTCGCGACCTCGGTGACCTTCTCCTCCTGGAGATCGGTCACCACCACCGACGCGCCTTCGTCGGCCAGCCGCCGCGCGACCGCCGAACCGATACCCTGCGCCGCCGCCGTGACCAGCGCAACCTTGCCCTCGAACCGCCGCACGCTACCCCTCCCTGCTGTCGAGCACTCGGTCGACCTTCTCGTCCGTAATCCGGCGCTCCAGTTTGGCGGCGTCCAGGTTGCGGCAGAGCACGATCGAACCACCTCCGGAGATCACGCCGACGAGCAGGGCCAGCCCGGCGCGGTCCGTCAGCGTGCGCGTCACGAGGATCCGGTCGCTCACGGGTTCCGCCGTACCGATCAGGGCTTCGTGGGTGAGGTCGTCGTACGCCGGGGAGGCCGGCGTCGGCGGGTCGAACGGGACGAACACGTCCGGATGGTTGTAGACCTCGGCGCCGTAGTCCTGGATGCCGTCCGGGAGCGGCTCGCGGAAGCGGCCGCCGAGCGGAAGCAGCGCGGAGGCGACGGTCTCGCGCTCGCCGCGGATCGCGAAGTCCGGCCCGGTGATCGCGAGCGTGCCGGTGCCGCTGGTCAGCGATGCGCCGACCGACCAGGTGGACAGCGCCCAGACCACGCCGAGCCAGTGCGGCGGCAGGCCGATCGCGACGGTTTCGCCGGCCTCCAGGTCGTACTCGTCGACGAGCAGGTTGGCGGTCTTCGCGACCCAGTTCGCGGTGGTGACCGCGCTGAGCTCGATCCGCTCGCCGGTCGTGTCGTCGTAGTAGGTGAGGAACGGGGCGCCGCCGTCCCGGCGGACCGCGGCCGCGAACAACTCGGGCAGGACTCGTGACATATGGCCCACCCTACGGTTCGCGGACCGACGTACGTTGGACGGGGATTGACCGGAAAGAAGGCTTGTCATGGTGCCAGAGCTCGCGCTGCCCGAAGGCGGCGAATGGATCGTCATCCTGGTCATCGTCGTGCTGCTGTTCGGAGCCAAGAAACTCCCCGAGCTGACCCGGAACGCGGCCCGCGCGATGAAGGAGTTCGACAAGGCCCGGCACGGCGACGACGACGAGACCCCCGCCCAGGTCACGCAGGCTGCTCAGCCTCCGATGGATGGTTCAGAGCGGCGGGTTGACCTCGAGGGCGGCGGCACGAAGGGCAGCGGCCAGTAGCGCTGTCGGCTCGGTCATCCGGCCGGGCAGCCGGGCGAGGATCGTACGGCGCAATTCCTGCGGCCCGCCCCGGACCGTGACCACCCGAACGCCTGGCGGCACCGCGGACGCCATCGACGCGGAGATCGTGGTGAGCCCTGCCCCGGCCGCGACCAACTGAAGTTTCGCGAGCCAGTCGCGGACCGTGTGCGCGATCACCGGCCGCTCGTCCAGACCCGGCCACACTCCCATCCACAACTCGCTGCTCGACGCCGGCCCGGCGATCCATCGCTGACCTCGCAGGTCCGCGACCTCGACCGAGTCGGACGCCGCGAGCGGATGTCCGGTCGGCACCGCCAGCCGCAGGCTTCGTTCCGCGAGCGTCTCCAGCTTCAACGCCGGCGACTCGGCGTCCGGCGGCCGGAACGGTGGAGCGGACGCGATCACCGCGAGATCGATCGTCCCGGCCCGGAGCGCCCGGACCAGCGCGGGTGTGGATCCTTCCCGCGTCGTCACGGTGATCGCCGGGTGCGTACGACGTACCGCGCTGATTGCTCGTGGCAACAAGACCGCGCCCGCGCTCGGGAACCAGCCCAGCCGAACGGTCCCGCCGGCGACCGGGAGGCCTGCCAGTTCGCGGGCGGTGGCGTCGATCTGGTCGAGTACGGCGGCGGCGTTCCGCAGTACGACCTGTCCCGCATCGGTGAGGGCGACGCCTTCGCGACGACGTTCGAGGAGCTGGTTGCCGGCGGCACGTTCGAGGCCGGCGATCTGGCGGGAGACGGCCGACTGCGTGTATCCGAGCGCGGTGGCCGCGGCCGTGAAGGTGCCGCGTTCGGCGACCTCTCGGAACACGCGCAGGGCGACCAGCGAGACGTCGGTGAAGTCCATGACGTCTACGCATACCACGTGTGCCGAACTTTCGTTGGAGTCATATCTGTCGCAGACCTACGTTGAAGACATGACAGAACAACGCATCGCTTTGGTCACCGGCGCCAATCAAGGCATCGGATATGCACTGGTGGAAGAGCTGGCACAGCGGATGAACCCGGAGGACCTGGTCCTGCTCACCGGCAGGAACCCGGAGCGGGTCGCCGCCGCGGCAGCTCGAGTGGAAGGAAGGGCGCGGGTCGAAGGGCGCGTGCTCGATGTGACCGACGGGGAAGCCGTACGGCGGCTGGCAGCCGAACTGGGGGCTGTGGACATCGTGGTGTCCAACGCGGTCGGGCCGTTGGAGCCCGGGGTGGCGCCCGTGGAGCAGGTCGACGAGTTCGTCGACGTGGCGAACCTCGGGGCGCAGCACATGCTGCGGGCGTTCGGGCCGATCCTGCGGCCTGGGGGACGGCTGATCGTGGTGGCCAGTTCGCTGGGGACGCTGGAGCAACTGCCGAAGGACCTGTGGGGAAGGTTCGACGAGGTCTCGCTGGAGGACGTCGAGAAGGTCGTGGAGGAGTGGCGTACGGCGGTCCACGACGGTACGGCGCAGGCACAGGGCTGGCCGGAGTGGATCAACCTCCCGTCGAAGGTGGCGCAGGTCGCCGCGGCGCGCGCGGTCGCGGCCGAACGACGGGACCGGGACCTCGCCGAGAACACCCTGGTCGCGTCCGTCTGCCCCGGGCTGGTCGACACCCGTGCGTCCCGCCCGTGGTTCGAGGACTTCAGCCAGGCGAAGTCGCCGGCCGATGCCGTCGTACCGATCGCCGACCTGATCCTGGCCGACGCCGTCGATCCGGGCGTCTACGGCGAGCTCATCCGCGACGGCCGGGTGGTCGCCTGGAAGCCGCGCCAGACCCCGCGGCAGTTCGGCTGACCCCGCGCTATGGGAGTCGCTGGAGTTCTCATAAGGTCGTTCCATGCTGATCCTGGCCGGCCTGGGCCTGATCCTGGTGCTGACCGTTGCCACTGGCTACTTCGTCGCCCAGGAATTCTCGTACGTCGCTGTCGACCGGAGCCGCCTGCGGACACTGGCCGCGGACGGTGACGCGGCCGCCGCACGAGCGCTGCAGGTCACCGCACGACTGTCGTTCGTGCTGTCCGGCGCACAGGTCGGCATCACGATCACCGCGCTGCTCGCCGGGTACTTCGCCGAGCCGTACCTCGGTGCGGGTCTGGAGAACCTGCTCGGCGCGGCCGGTGTACCGGACGCCGTGAGTACGTCGGTCTCGGTGATCCTCGCCTTGCTGCTGGCAACGATCATCCAGATGGTGCTCGGCGAGCTCGCGCCGAAGAACCTGGCGATCGCGAAGGCCGAGGCGATCGCGCTCCGCCTGGCCCGCTCGACCCTGCTGTACCTGGCCATTGCCGGGCCGCTGATCCACCTGTTCGACTCGGCGTCGAACCGGATCCTGCGCCGCGTCGGCATCGAGCCGGTCGAGGAACTGCCGCAGGGCGCGACCGCCCAGGAGCTCGACCGGATCATCGAGACGTCGTACGAGCAGGGCCTGCTGGACCAGGACACGATGCGGCTGCTGGACCGCGGCCTCGACTTCCGCGGCCGGACCGCGGGTGAGGCGATGGTCCCGCGGGTCGACGTGGTCACCGTGCACCGTGAGGAGCCGCTGACCCGGGTCGTCGAGCTGCAGGACACCGGGCACAGCAGGTTCCCGGTGATCGGGGCCTCGGTCGACGAGGTGATCGGGGTGGTCGCGATCGGCGAGGTCGTCGAGCTCGAACCGGCCGATCGGGCGACGATCGCGGTCGGATCGCTGGCGTCGCAGCCCGTCGCCGTACCGACGACCCTCCCGCTGCCCGCGGTCCTCGAGCGCCTCCGGGTCGCGCGCCGGCAACTCGCCATCGTCGTCGACGAGTACGGCGGGTTCGCGGGCATCGTGTCGCTGGAGGACATCGCCGAGGAGCTGGTCGGCGAGATCCGCGACGAGGACGACCTGCCGGAGACCGGGCTGGTGCAGGGCGGCGACGGGACGTGGGTGGTGCCTGCTCGACGGCGGGTCGACGAGGTCGCCGAGGTGACCGGCGTACAACTGCCGGAGAGCGACGACTACGAGACGGTGTCCGGTCTGGTGATGGCGCGGCTCGGCCGGATCCCCGACGTCGGTGATTCGCTCGTCGTCGAGCTTCCGCACCGGATCGACCACGACGGACGGCCGGTGCCGCCCGAGTTCGTGCGGCTCACGGTGCAGACCATCGAGCGCCGGGTGCCTGGCATCGTCGTGATGGAGCGGACGGCATGAGTACGCCGCTGGCGCTGATCATCTCCGCCGTACTGCTGGCGTTGAACGGGTTCTTCGTGGCCGCCGAGTTCGCGCTGGTCGCGTCCAAGCGGCACCGGCTCGAGGAGGCGGCGGCGTCCGGCAGCCGTTCGGCCCGGGCCGCGATCGCCGGTGTCAGCGAGCTGTCGCTGATGCTCGCGGGTGCTCAGCTCGGGATCACGTTGTGCACGCTGGGCCTCGGCTCGCTGAGCGAACCCGCCGTCGCGCATCTGCTGCATCCGCTGTTCGAGCTGGCGCATATCCCGGAAGGCGTCGGGCATGTGATCGCGCTGATCATCGCCGTCGGCGGGATCGGCCTGCTGCACGTCCTGCTCGGCGAGATGGCGCCGAAGTCGTGGGCGATCAGCAACCCCGAGCGAGCGGCCCTGGTGCTGGCGATGCCGTTCCGCGGATTCACGTACGTCTTCCGCCCGCTGCTGAGCGTCCTCAACTGGATCGCGAACCGGTGCGTCCGGCTGGTCGGCGTGACGCCGCAGAACGAGATCGCCAACGCGCACGGCCCGGACGAGCTGCGGCTGCTGATCGAGTCCTCGCGCGAATACGGGACCCTCGAACAACCCGAGCACGAACTGCTGACCGCGATGCTCGCGCTGCAGAACACCACGGTCGGCCAGGTGATGACGCCGATCGCACGGCTGTCCACGGTCCCGGCGTCCGCATCGGCCCGCGAGGTGGAGCTGACCAGCCGCCGCGAGGGTCACTCCCGCCTCGCGGTCGTCGGGCCGCGTCCCGACGGATCCACGGGGATCTGCGGCGTCGTGCATGTCCGCGACGCGGCCCGCGTGACCACCGCCGGCGACACCACGAGCCGCGCGTCGGACCTGATGACGGAGGCCCTGGAACTAGGCGACAACACCCCGGTAGCCAAGGCGATCCGCACTATGCGCGACGAACGCGCCCAACTGGCAGTCGTCTGCGGCGGCAACACCGCGATCGGCGTGGTAGCCCTGGAGGACCTCCTCGAGGAGGTCATCGGCGAGTTCGACGACGAAACCGACCCCATCATCACCGCGACCCGCCCCACCCCACCGAACTAACTCACCCACGCGTCTTTGTGCACCCACCGACCGTTTCGGCGCGCTCAGAATGGTTGGTGGGTGCACAAAGTTGCCGGGTTACGGTGGGGGTGGCGAGCGCGGAGGAGGGGTTGTGGCGGTTAGGCGGCTTGGGCTTGTGGTGCATCAGGGGCGGCCGGTGGCGGTTCAGACTGCGGAGACCGTGCGGAACTGGGCGGCCGCACACGGTATCGGTTGCACGGACATCGACGTCTGGAAAGACCATCAGGAACGGCGTACCGGGACCGACGAGTTGCATCACGCCGGGGATCCGGATCTGGTGGTCACGCTCGGGGGTGACGGGACGTTCCTGCGCGGCGCTCGGATCGCGGCCAAGAACGACGCCGCCGTCCTCGGGGTGGATCTCGGGAAGGTCGGTTTCCTCACCGAGGTCGCGTGCAAGGACGTCGAAGAGGCGCTCGAGGCGGTGCATCACGGCGGAGCGACGTACGAAGAACGGATGACGCTGACGATGCGGGCGTCGCGGCCGTTGGAGATCCCGAGCGGGATCGAGTCGCTGCTGCGGTACGGGCACGGGCCGGCGTTGCCTCCGCCGCCGGTACGGCACGAGATGGCCGAGGGCGACGGCTGGGGGATGGCGCTCGACGTGACCGCGTTGAACGACGTCGTGGTGGAGAAGCTCGCGCGCGATCACCAGGTGGCGCTCGGCGTGTACCTGTCCGGCCGGCTGCTGGCGTCGTACTCCGCCGATGCGGTGATCGTCGCGACGCCGACCGGCTCGACGGCGTACAGCTTCGCCGCCGGCGGGCCGATCCTGTCGCCGAACACCGAGGCGATCGTGTTCACTCCGGTCGCACCGCACATGACCTTCAACCGCACGGTCGTCGCGGCGCCGGACGAGCCGATCGCGCTGCGGGTGCTGCCGCACTCGGGGCAGGCCGCGGTCAGCATCGACGGGCAGCTGCGCGGTGTACTCGATCCGGGGGACTGGATCGGGGTCTACGGCTCGCCGCGGCGGCTGCGGCTGGTGCGACTGCGTCCGCCGGACTTCTACGGGCGGTTGCGGGACCGCTTCCGGCTCACGGATGCACCGGCGACGGCGCTCGACGGTGAGGCCGAGTTGTTCTGGCAGCCCGCGGATTCGCCGATCCCTCCGGACCTCCAGCACCTCAGGATTCCGATGCCACCTGGTGACGACCGGTAGGGTCTCTCCTCATGCGAAACGTGGTGATCCTGGCGGGTGGTTCAGGGACGCGGTTGTGGCCGATGTCCAGAGACGACAGGCCGAAGCAGGTGCTGCCGCTGGCAGCGGGACAGTCGCTGCTGCGGGTGGCGTACAACCGGCTGCTGGGACTGGTCGCTCCGGAGAACATCTACGTCTGCACTGTCGGTGCGATCACCGACGTGGTCCGCAAGGAGTTGCCGGAGCTGGGCCCGCACAACATCATCGGTGAGCCGGCCCGGCGCGACACCGCGAACGCCGTCGGTCTCGCGTCCGCTGTGGTTGCGCGCAACGATCCGGACGCGGTGGTCGCGTTCGTCGGATCGGACCATCTGATCAGCCCGGAGGACGAGTTCCGGGCGGCGATCGAGCACGGGTTCGAGGTGGTGGAGGCGCGCGGCCGGTCGCTGGTGACGTTCGGGATCGAGCCGACGCATCCGCACACCGGGCTCGGGTACATCGAGCGCGGCGCGCCGATCGAGGGTACGTCGGCGTACGTCGTGGACCGCTTCCGGGAGAAGCCCGACCGGGCGACGGCCGAGGAGTACCTGGCGACCGGGCGGTTCTGGTGGAACTCCGGGATGTTCGTCTGGAAGGCTTCCACCGTGCTGAACGTGCTCGACACGCTCCTGCCGGAATCGGCCGCGCGGCTGCGTGAGGTCGCCGCGGTCTGGGACACCCCGGAGCGGGAGGCGACGCTCGCGGAGATCTACCCGAACCTGCGCAAGATCAGCGTCGACTACGCGGTCATGGAGCCGGCTTCCCAGGGCAAGGTCGACGCGGACGTGGTCGTCGTACCGATGCCCGTGCACTGGCTGGACGTCGGCTCGTGGGCCGCGCTCGCCGACACGTACGACGCCGACCCGAACGGGAACCGCACCGACAGCGTCACCCTGAGCTGCCTGCTCGACTCCCACGACAACATCATCGTCACCGACGACCCGAACCACCTGGTCGCCGCCGTGGGCCTCCGCAGCCACATCATCGTCCACACCCAGGACGTCACCATGGTCTGCCCACTGTCCGACGGCGAACGCGTGAAAGACCTGGTAGCCCAAGTCCAATCCGACCACGCGAACTACATCTGACCCAGCAAAACACGAGGGGGATATCCGCTCGCGTTACGGTTCTCCCTTCATGTATCGGGGGAGAACCCATAACGCGAAGGGATATCCGGCTCTTCTGCTGTATGTGTGGGTGATTTGAGCGTGCCTGGAGTGGCGCACGCCGTTCTCTGTCTAGGTTTCTGAGCTGTCTAGGAACAG
>NZ_SODT01000010.1:0-434282 GCF_004366005.1 Kribbella sp. VKM Ac-2566
TGCCGTAGTCGAACAACATCTGCTTCGACGAGCTCGTCGTCGTGAACCACAGCTCCACGGACCGGGCCGAGGCGCCGACCGGCAGGCCGGTTGTCCCGGCCGCCTGCGCGTAGTCGTTGAGGCCGTCGAACCGGGCGGCGGTGTCGGTCCTCCCGGTCAATGCTCCGGTGGTGCCGAGGCTCACGCCGTTCTTGTAGTCGGCGGTGTTGGTGCTCAGACTGTCTGCGGCGCGGGGGTACGTCGACAGATTCAACTGGAAGTTGTCGAGCTGAAGACCGGTGGTGTCGCTCTGGCCGACGATCACCGCGGTCGATCCGAGCCGGATGCCGGCCCGGCCGGCGGGAGTGATGGGAGACGGATCGGACACTGTTGCGACGACGACACCGTTGACGAACATCCGGATCGTCGATCCGGCCATGTCCAGCTGGAGCCGGTACGTCTGCCCGACAGCCGACGACTGCGCGACAGCTGTCGTCAACAAGCTGGGCGTGCCGTTGACGTACCGGAGCAGCTGCCATTGGGCGACGCCAAGTGCGCCGAGGTGATACTGGGCGAGGTAGAACGTGCCGCTCAGACCGCTGCCGAGCTGAAGTCGGCCTTCGATGCCGACGTCGTCGAGCGCCAGGACCGACTTCACGGTGATGTCGGCTTCAACCGAGTAGTCGGGGCTCGTCGGGGTGGCTGAGGTGTAGTAGCTGGCGGCGCCGGTGAGCGCGGCGTTCTGGCGAACCCGGCCCTGAGCGGTGATCACGGCGATGTTGAGGTCCGCCGCCCACCTGGTCCAGCTGGTATCGGTGGTGTGAGCCGACAACTCCGTGCCGGTCGGCGCAGTGAACTTGTCCGCTGAGATCAGGTCGGTCGCGCTTTCGCCGAAGCGCCAGAGGCTGAGAGCGCCAACTGTGGTGCTGACGGCACCGGCGTAGCTGACGATCGCGACGTTGGTGTTCGTCGCGATGTACTGGTTTCCTACCAGGTCGGTGATGACGTACCGGTACACGTAGCAGGTATCGGTCGTCACTTGGTCGTCGACGTACGGCGAAGCGGGGTCGAGCGGGCCTACGTCGGCAAAGGCGCTGTAGCTGCCGATGACTGGGCAGACGCCGACGCTCGTGGCCGCCGCGGAACGCTGGAGTTGGCGGCCGGCGATGCCTGACCCGGTGTCGGTTCCGGAGGTGAACGAGATCTGGACCGACGGGACCGGTTGATAGCCGGCCGCGTAGCTCAGGGTGCCACCGGTCGGTGCGATGGAATCGTCGACGAAGGTCAGCGGCAGGCTGCTCACGTTGCCGGCTACATCGCGACCGCTGATGGTCTCGGTGGGCGAGCTCGTTGTCGCTGCCGGCCAGGTGAACGGATCGGAGAGATACGGCCCGCCCGTGGGTGTGGAGACGCTCGACGCGTTGTGTGTCCAGGTCGGCCCACCGGTCAGGGGTGTCGTCGTACTCGAGGCAGGCCCCGACCCGGCGTCGGTCATCGCGTTGCGGAGCCGGAACGAGCCTGCGGCCAGCCCGCGGTAGAAGATCGTGCCACCGCTCAGGGAGGCGTTGCCTGCGACAACAGCTAGGGTGACGGCGTTGGTGGGGGCGACGAGGTCCGATGTGACCTGGTTGCTCTTCTCACTCTCAAGGCCGAGCCAGTTGGTCCCCGCGCGCGGTGTGACGGAGTAGACCCACTGCCCGGCGGGCGCCGCCGAATCGGTGCACGTCGTGCCCGTGACCGTGCAGACGAGTTGCGGAGTCTGGGTCGCGACGTCGTAGCGGGTGACCAGGTAGTTCGCCACCGCCGTACCGTTCGCCAGAGTGCTTGCGGCCCAGTTGACGGTCACTGTGTTCCCGACCCCACTGGCGGTGGGTGTCGCGCCCTGGTTCACCGTCGTCGCCGCGGCTCCGCCCGCGCCAGTAGTGGAATCGCTGGTCCAGTACGCCGCAGCATTGCCTGCGACCAGTGTCATGGTGACTGCGGCAACAACGACAGTACCGGTGAGTTGGCAGAGCGGGCGGACGCGGGTGGAACGGCCCGCAGCGGCCCGGGTCGTCATCAGCCGGCCAACAGGAACACGGTGAAACTTGCGCCCTGGCAGGCGTTGGCCGCATCGACGTTCATCGTCAGCGCAGCGGGTAGATCCAGCGGCAGTGAACCGTTCACCGCACCGAGTTTCGCGGGTACGGTCCAGCCGGCTCCGCCATTGGTTTGCTGCGTGTAGCTCAGCGTTGCGACAGCACATCCGGCGTGGGCAGCATCGACGGCAAACCCGCCCGTCCCGGCGCCGGTGTTCAAGGACAGCGCGGTGATCCGGACGCCGAACAAGTTCGGGTTGGATATCGTCAGCGCCACGCCTGCGCTCCCGCCAGGACTCAGCTGGGTCGTCGGCGTACCGGCGGTCATCGTGATCGACAGCGCTCCCCCGGCCGTGCCGGCCGCGGTTCCGTCAGCTGATCCGGGCCAGTAGGCGTCGGCGGTCACGGCAGCGACGGCGGCGAGCGTGCTGAGGACGAGCACGGCCGTCCAACGCGCCCGGCGCTTCATGATGTCGGCTCCAGGGCCGTTCCGATCACCCGGAGCAGGATCACGACGTCCTTGCAGCCGTCCTGGTTCGTGGGCAGGTCCCGCATGGTGACCTGGGGCCAGTGGGCCGGGACGAATCCCAGTTCGGCAAGACTGCTGGTGGTGCCGGCAGCGAGGTGGAACCCGTACCTGCCGGCAAACTGCCGGATCACGAACTGGCTCGGGTCGCAGGCTGCCTCACCACCGCCGTGCGCGGTGATGTCAGCCACCTGGACGGTCAGGCCGGTGATACCGAGCGGGACATCGCTGCCATTGGTCAGGATCAGCAGGACCGGGGCGGTCGACGTCGGCGTCAGCGTGCTGGTGACGCTGCCGCTGATCGCGAGGCGATCAGCGGCAGCGGTGGATGAGGCCGACCCGGTCACGGCGTGGGGCCGCTTCCCGGGCATCTGCTGGACGGGCCCGATGGCATGGATCCCCCCGGCGAGGAGCGCGACGAGCGGGAAGGCAATCCATCGGCCTTGGCGCCGCTGGAATGTCTTGCTCATGATGTCTCCCGGGTCTCGCGGGCGGTACGTCGAGGTCGAGCAGCCAATGGGGTGGCGGCCTCACGCGCCACCCCACTGGCTGGATCGGAGCCGCGCTGCTACGCGGCCGTGATGGTGAGGTTGAGGGTGGTGTTCTTGCAGTCGTCCTGGTTCGAGGCGGAGTTGATCATCGCGACAGTGCCGCTCAGCTTGTTCTGGTACGTCGTAGCGAGGATTCGCGTGAAGGCGGTGGGGCCGACGGGAAGATCGAGGCCCACCGGGTCCGGTTGGACCACGGCGAAGTCGCCGGTCGTGCACACCACGGCAACCGCGCCGGCCGGGTGATCTGCGGCAGTGGTTCCGGTTCCGGCGCCGGCTGCGCCGATGTAGGTGACGCTGGCCTTCGCGATCGTCACCGTGGTGATGTACTGCGGTGTGGAGGCGGTGTTGTTGATCGTGTAGTTGACGGGCTGCGCCGTGCTACCCGGCGTCATGGCGGTGACCGTACCGTCCTGGGTGATCGTCATCGCGGTGCTGGTGCCGGTGGAGCCCTTCGCGGTGCCCTCGCCGGTGGTGGTCCAGAACGCGTAGGCGATACCGCTGATGGCGAGTACCGCGAAGACCGCCACTGGGATGGCAACTCGCTTCTTCCTCAGGACCTTGAACATGACAATCTCCTTCGTGGTGCACGTGCTGGGGTTGAGTCGCGCAAACCTGGAGCTGGCGGGGGGCGCGTTGGTTCCGCCTGGTCCTGACACTGCGGCTCCTGTGGTGCGGGCGCCGGTGCCGCCAGGTTGCAGAACGGGTGTCATTTGTGGACGGGTCCGCAGTGCGGTGGGCTGGTTGCTTATAGTGCAGAGGTCGTCACACGGGGGTGACTCAGATGCTCGCGCAGCCGACAGAATTGCCGGTCGGATGGCTGGAGGTGACTCCGGACGCCATCGTCGGCGTCACGTCCGACGGCGTCATCGTCCTGGCGAACGCCCGCGTGGAGGCCTTGTTCGGGTACAGCCGGGAGGAGCTCATCGGCCGGCCGGTGGAGATCCTGGTGCCGGAGGACGCCCGCCCGCTGCACCCGGCGAAACGGGCGCGGTACGTCGTCGAGCCCCGGCCGCGCCTGATGGACGGCAGCTCCGAACTCACAGCTCGCCGCAAGGACGGCACTCAGTTCCCTGCCGAGATCTCACTGTCTCCGATCGCGACCGAGAACGGGACGATTACCTTCGCCGCGATCCGCGACGTCACCGAGCGGCGCGAGCTGCAGGCCGAGCGCGAGGTACTCCGGGCTCAGGCGGACCGGGAGCAGGCAGAGAACCGGTCGCACCAGTCGCAACGCCTGGAAAGCCTGGGCCAGCTCGCCGGCGGAGTGGCCCACGACTTCAACAACCTGCTGTCCGTGATCCTCAACTACGCCTCGTTCGTCGAGGAGGAGATCAAGGCCGTCCGCGGCGCTGACCAGGGGCGCTGGGATGCGGCCTTGAAGGACCTTCAGCAGATCCAGGGCGCCGCCGAACGCGGTGCCGGGCTGACCCACCAACTGCTCACCTTCGGCCGCCGGGAGGTGGTCAGACCCCGGGTGCTCTCCCTCAACGCGGTCGTGAGCAATGTGAAGCAGCTGCTCCAGCGGACCCTGGACGAGCAGATCGACCTGGTCGCCGTACTGGCGCCGGATCTGTGGCCGGTGATGGCCGATCCCGGCCAGATCGAGCAGGTCCTGGTCAATCTCGCGGTCAACGCCCGGGACGCGATGCCGAACGGTGGGGTACTGCGGATCGACACCGCGAATGTCGTGGTGGACGAGGCTTATGCGGCCAACCATCATGGCCTCGGCCCGGGCCAGTACGTCCGGCTGCGGCTGAGCGACAACGGCAGTGGGATGTCGCAGGACGTCATCGAGCACGCCTTCGAACCGTTCTTCACCACCAAGCCGAAGGGCGAAGGCACGGGTCTCGGGCTGGCGACGGTCTACGGGATCATCATGCGGATGGACGGGTTCGTGCGGATCATGTCCCGGCCATCCGAAGGCAGCACGTTCTTCATGCTGATCCCGGCCACGGTGATCCCGGCGGACGATCTGGGGGGCGCAGAACCTGGGTCGCAGGCGCAGGCGCAGGCGCAGTCGTCCGGCCGGCCCTCCGGCGGGGGCGAGACCATCCTCGTGATCGAGGACGAGGACGCCATGCGCGAGGTCACCCGCCGCGTGCTCACGCGCAAGGGTTACCGGGTGCTGACCGCAGCCGACGGGGTCACTGCGCTGGAGTTGCTGAGCACGACCGAGGAACCGGTTCAGTTGCTGCTCACCGATGTCGTCATGCCGCGCATGCTGGGCAAGGACGTGGCGGACGAGGCCTCCGCGCTCCGGCCGGGTCTCCGGGTGCTCTACATGTCCGGCTACGCACAGCCGGTGCTGACCTCGCAAGGGACCTTGCAGCCGGGTGTCGCCCTGATCGAGAAGCCGTTCGCACAGACGGAGTTGCTCACGATGGTCCGTGACGTTCTGGACGCGCCTGGTCCACCGGCGAACTGACTGCCCGAGTGCCGGTCTCGTCAAGGGCCGCGCGGATCGCCTCCACCAGCCGCGCCGGGGTGAACGGCTTCTCGAGAAACCTTGCGTCCGAGGCCACAAGCCCGTTGCCGACCGCGAGTTCCTTCGGCAGCCCGGAGACATAGACCACGCGGAGGTCAGCGTAGCGGTCGGCGAGTTCTTCTGCCAGGGCGGAAGCGCTGGTGTCTCCGGGCATCCAGACATCGGTGAGCAACAAGGTGATCGGAGCCTCCACAGCCTGCGCGGCACGCAGGGCGGCCCCGGCATCGGCGGCAGCGAGGACGGAGTACCCGCACTTGGTGACGATCCGCCGGATCGCCTCCCGGATGTACTCGTCGTCATCGACGACGAGTACGAACTCCCCTGGAGCCATACATGTTCTCCGATCCGTGGATTCGCTCTCAGAACCATCCAGGGCCCAATTCTCACCCAAGGTAAGCGGATCATGACTCCTTGCTGATGTCTCGACTATAGTGAAGGGTCGGCCTGCGGCGTACTCGAAGCTGTCGCGGACCGGGCGCGAGGGACGGGCGAGACAAGATGGCAACAGCGGGGTTCGGCGTCGGCGCAGTGGGCCGGCCTCGGTCGGTGCGGCCCGATGTCACCGCCGTGCTCGCTCTGCTGGGCCCCGCCATGGTCATCCGCACCCACGAGGACGCCAACGGCGTCGTCGCTCGGTTGGCGGAAGTGCCCGGCATCAGCTCCGCACGACTCGACACGGCCTCGGTCGGTCCGCCTTCGCCTGCGGCGACCGATCTGGTCTGGTCCATCGGAATTGGTCGCGATGCGCAACAGCTGTCTGTCCGTACGGCGGGTGCGGGGACCGACGATGCGCTGATGACAGCCCTCGACGCATTCGCAAAGGTTGTCGCCGAGCGGATGGAGCATCCCGACGGCCCGGTTGCCGGCCATGACTTCGTCACCGCCGTGTGCCACGCGTTGCGGGGCTCGCTGACGTCGGTGATCGCCTTCTCCAGCTTCCTGACCGACGCAGAGGAAGGCGGACTGACCGAGGAGAACCGCCAGTTCGCCGAGGTGATCCGGCGTAGCGGCGATCGCATGCTCGCCGTCATCGACGAACTGGCTCTCATCGCCCGGTTGGAGTCAGGGGAACTGCAGTTGGACCTGGCGCTCGTCTCTGTTCGTGAGCTGGTGCGGACCGTCGTAGCGGAGCAGCAACCCCGTGCCCGGTCGGCGGTCGTCGCCCTGCGCGGTGAGGAGGCCGACGGACGGCTCATCAGCTGTGATCGGGGCCGCGTGCATCAGTTGCTCACCAATCTCGTCGTCAACCGGCTCGAAGTCGCTACACCAGGCGGCGCCGTCGTACTCCGGGCCGCGCCGGCGCGCACCGGGTGGCGGATCGAGGTCACCAGTTCCGGGCCCGGCCACCCCGAGCGTGAACTGGACCAGCTTTTCACTGCCTTCCACCAGGCATCCAACCGCCCGCGGACCGGTACACCGACGACCGGGCTCGGACTGGCGCTCAGCCGGGCGATCGCCGAAATTCACGGCGGGACCATCGAGGCCGCCACCACGGGCGAAGGCACCACGATCAGCGTCGGGCTTCCGTGGCGGCGACCGGGTGAGCGGTGATGAGCCGCGTCCTGGTGATCGAGGACGATGCCGACGTCGGACTCGCGCTCGGTGTGCTGCTCCGACGGTCGGGCTACGAGGTCGACCATGTCGAGGACGGGCGGGCGGGTCTGCGGGCGGTGCACTCCCTGCGTCCTGATCTGCTGGTGCTGGACATCGGGCTGCGAGGGATGGACGGCTGGCAGGTTCTCGAGCGGGTCCGGGACATCAGCGACCTGCCGATCCTCATCCTCAGTGGCCATGGCCAGGAGGCGGACAAGGTCCGCGGACTGCGGGCCGGGGCAGACGACTACCTGACCAAACCGTTCGGCAGCAACGAGCTGGTCGCGCGACTGGAGGCATTGCTGCGTCGTACGGCGCAGCCCACCTGGGCGATCGAGGTCTACGACGACGGCCGGCTGCGGATCGATCCACAGCAGCGGTCGGTGTCGCTGGACGGTCGGGACGTGCGCCTGACGCCGACGGAGTTTCGGCTGCTGGCCGTGCTGGTCCGGCATGGGGGCTCGATCCTCAATCCGGCCCAGTTGCTCGCCCAGGTGTGGGACGACCCGAGCGGTCTCGGACTGGAACGGGTGAAGTTCGCGGTTCTTCGACTTCGCCGAAAGCTCGAATCGCCCGATGCGCCGGCCGCTCGGATCGAGTCCGTCCGCGGCTTCGGCTATCGCTTCCGCGGCTCGGCGTGACGCAACGGCGCGTTCAAGTGGCGTCAGGCGACGTACTCCGCGAGATGTTTTCCGGTCAGGGTTTTCGGCTTCTTGACGAGGTTGGCCGGGGTGCCTTCGAAGACCACCTTGCCGCCGTCGTGGCCGGCGCCGGGGCCGAGGTCGATGATCCAGTCGGCGTGGGCCATGACGGCCTGGTGGTGCTCGATGACGATGACCGACTTGCCCGAGTCGACCAGGCGGTCCAGTAGAGCGAGGAGCTGCTCGACATCGGCCAGGTGCAGGCCGGTCGTCGGCTCGTCGAGGACGAGGATCCCGCCCTTCTCCCCCATGTGCGTCGCGAGCTTCAACCGCTGCCGCTCACCGCCGGACAGCGTGGTCAACGGCTGCCCGAGCGACAGGTACCCGAGCCCGACGTCGGCGAGCCGCTCCAGGATCTTCTCCGCGGCCGGCGTCTTCGCCTCACCGTCGGCGAAGTACGTCAACGCCTCCGAGACCGGCATCGCGAGCACCTCGGCGATGTTCTTCCCGCCGAACGTGTACTCCAGCACGGCCGCCTGGAAGCGACGACCTTCGCACTCCTCACACGGGGCCTCGACGGTCGCCATCACGCCGAGCTCGGTGTAGATCACGCCCGCGCCCTTACACGCCGGGCAGGCCCCTTCGGAGTTCGCGCTGAACAGCGCCGGCTTCACCCCGTTGGCCTTCGCGAACGCCTTCCGGATCGGGTCCAGCAACCCTGTGTACGTCGCCGGATTGCTCCGCCGCGACCCCCGGATCGCGCCCTGATCGATCGCCACCACGCCCTCGCGATCGGCGACCGACCCCTGGATCAGCGAACTCTTCCCCGACCCGGCGACCCCGGTCACGACCACCAGGACACCGAGCGGTACGTCGACATCCACGTCCTGCAGGTTGTTCGTCGAGGCGCCGCGCACCTCGAGCGCACCGGACGGCGATCGCACCGACGACTTCACCGAGACCCGGTAGTCGAGGTGCCGTCCGGTGAGTGTCCCGCTCGTCCGCAGCTTGTCGAGCGTCCCCTCGAACACCACCTCGCCACCGCCGGAGCCGGCGCCGGGACCGAGGTCGATCACGTGGTCCGCGATCGCGATCGTCTCCGGCTTGTGCTCGACGACGAGGACGGTGTTGCCCTTGTCGCGCAGCTGCAGCAGCAGCTCGTTCATCCGCTGGATGTCGTGCGGGTGCAGGCCGATCGTCGGCTCGTCGAACACGTACGTGACGTCGGTCAGCGACGACCCGAGATGGCGGATCATCTTCGTCCGCTGCGCCTCACCGCCGGAGAGCGTCCCGGCCGGCCGCTCCAGCGACAGGTAGCCGAGGCCGATGTCGACGAACGAGTCGAGCGCGTCGCCGAGCGCCTTCAGCAGCGGCGCGACCGACGGCTCCTTCAGCTCGCGGATCCACGCGGCCAGGTCGGTGATCTGCATCGCACACAGGTCCGCGATGTTCTTGCCCTTGATCTTCGACGCCCGCGCCTCGGCGCCGAGCCGGGTCCCGTCGCAGTCCGGGCAGATCGTGAACGTCACCGCCCGCTCGACGAACGCGCGGATGTGCGGCTGCATCGCGTCCACGTCCTTGGACAGGAACGACCGCTGGATCGCCGGGATGATGCCGGTGTAGGTCAGGTTGATGCCGTCGACCTTGATCTTGGTCGCTTCCCGGTACAGCAGGTCGTGCAGTTCCTTCTTGGTGTACTTCTTGATCGGCTTGTCCGGGTTGAAGTACCCGGCGCCGCGGAAGATCCGCCCGTACCAGCCGTCCATGCTGTAGCCGGGGATCGTCAGCGCGCCCTCGTTCAGCGACTTGTTCTCGTCGTACAGCGCGGTCAGGTCGAAGTCCGTCACCGAGCCCATGCCCTCGCAGCGCGGGCACATGCCGCCGGCGTACACGGCCTCGCGGACGACCTTCTTCTCCCCGGCGCCCTTGTCGGCGGTCATCGAACCGGTCGCGGTCCGCTTCGGGACGTTGAACGAGTACGCCGTCGGCGGGCCGGCGTGCGGTTTCGCGATCCGGCTGAACAGGATCCGGAGCATCGCGTTCGCGTCGGTCGCCGTACCGACCGTGGAGCGCGGGTTGGCGCCCATCCGCTCCTGGTCGACGATGATCGCGGTGGTCAGGCCCTCGAGTACGTCGACCTCCGGGCGGGCCTGGTTCGGCATGAAGCCCTGGACGAAGGCGCTGTACGTCTCGTTGATCAGCCGCTGCGACTCCGCCGCGATGGTGCCGAACACGAGCGAGCTCTTGCCCGACCCGGACACCCCGGTGAACACGGTCAGCCGGCGCTTCGGGATCTCGACGCTGATGTCCTTCAGGTTGTTCACCCGGGCCCCGGTCACCCGGATCAGGTCGTGGCTGTCGGCAACGTGCTCGTCGCGGCTCATGCTGCTACCTCTCGGGAAGGACTCAGGATGCCTGGTTGATTCGGATGTGGTTGCCGGCCGGGTCCCGGAACGCGCAGTCGCGGACGCCGTACGGCTGGTCCACCGGTTCCTGGATCACCTCCGCGTCGGTCGCCTGCAGCCGCTCGAACAGGCCGTCGATGTCGTCGGTCTGGAGCACGACGGTGGCGTAGGTGCCCTTCGCCATCATCTCGCCGATCGTACGGCGCTCGTCCTCGGTGATACCGGGGTCGGCGAACGGCGGGCAGAGCACGATCCCCGTGTCCGGCTGGCCGGGCGGGCCGACGGTGATCCAGCGCATGCCGCCGTACCCGACGTCGGTGCGGACCTCGAAGCCGAGGATGTCGCGGTAGAACTTCAGCGACTCCTCGGGGTCGGTGTGCGGCAGGAAGCTGGCGAGGATCTTGATCTCCATGGGCGTCAACCTAGCTGCCGGAGGTCGGAGATGCTTCTCGATTCCTGATCGGTCGCGTCACCTGTTTCGCGACACACGACGGGATGCCGAGCGTGGCGTCGCCGGCGTTCTCCTTGTAGACGCTCGGCGGCATCCCGACCAGCTCGGTGAACCGGGTGCTGAACGTGCCCAGCGACTGGCAGCCGACCGCGAAGCAGACGTCGGTGACGCTCATCCCACCGCGTCGCAGCAGCATCATCGCCCGCTCGATCCGCCGGGTCATCAGATACCCGTACGGCGACTCTCCGTAAGCGCGCTTGAACTCGCGGCTCAGGTGCCCGGACGACATGTGCGCGCCACGCGCCAGCGCCTCGACGTCCAGCGGCTGCGCGTACTCCCGGTCGATCCGGTCCTTCACACGCCGCAGCCGCGCCAGGTCCTGCAGGCGCTGTTCCTCCGTCGTACCGCTACTCACCGTAGGAATCCTGCCATGTCAGCCGACCGAAGTCATTCCCCCCGGCCATCGCGGGTCAGCGGCCGGTGGTGCCGTCGAGTTGTTCGCGGATGATGTCCGCGTGCCCGGCGTGCCGCGAGGTCTCGCCGATCACGGCGAGGATCGCCCAGCGGAGATTGTGCGTCTTGCCGTTGCGGGTCACCGGGGTTTCGGGGTCGGCGAGCTTCGCGATGATCTCGTTGGAGGCGGCGCAGGCGGTCTCGGTGAGGCCGGCCAGCTTCTTCAGTACGCCGGCTCGCAGGCTGTCGAGCGTCGCCACGAGCTGGTCGAGTTCGGTCGTCATCTGCAAGGTCCGATCGTCGAGGCGAGACCATGATGGTCCGACGCGGGAATCGAGTACCAGTCGTTGTCGTCGGAGCACCAGCCGGGCTTCACGAACAGGTGGTCGATCCGGACCATGAGCGCGGACCATTTGCCGATCTGTGACGGGCGGCCCCAGCTGTCGAGCATCGCGTCGTCGAGGTGGTCGGTGAGGACCCGGTAGTCGCGGCCGCGGTCCGTGGTGTTCAGGTCACCGGCCACCACGACGGGGCGGTCGTCGCGCGCTGCCCGTTCGGCGAGCTGCTCGATCAGCCGGTGATGCTCGGCGACCGTCGTCTGGTACGGAATCCCGTCGTCCGTCGACGAGGCGTACGTCGACCCGCCCGTCCTCCACCACGGACGCGGCACGTGCGCCGCGATCAGATCGAACTCACCCGACGGCGCGTGGACCCGGAGCACGAACCCGGGGAGATCCGGGCCGGTCTGCTCGATGACAGTCAGCGGCCAGCGGCTGAAGACGCCGATCGACGGGCCTTTCCAATCGGCGACGTGTTCCGGGTACGACTCGGACAGGCGCTGTGTCAGCGGCTCGCCGATCTCGGAGACCACGAGTACGTCGGCCTTGAGTGCGAGCAGGTTGTCCGCACCGTCGAGCTCACCGCTGCCGATGTTGGCCGCGGCGATCCGGACGGCGCGACTCTTGTCGACCGTGCCCGTGCCGTGCGGGACCCACGGCCCGAACGTGGCGACGATCCCGACCAGCAGCGTCGACACGGCGAACACAACCGCTGCCCGGCGCCGCCGCCGGCGTACCAAGACACGGTGGCCCGGCGGGACACGCCAGGCGCCCGCTGCACCCACTGCCCCCGCGACGACGAGGGCGACGACGGCCGTGACGAGCACGGCCAGTGGCAGCACGATCGCGGTCACGTCGGTGACCACGCCGAACCGGTCGCGCAGCACGAACCATGCCCATGGCAACAGTCCCGCGATCGCGATCCCCACCCGCCGCCGCGCGGGCGGCTCCCCCTCCACCTCACCAGGCTATGTCACAACACGTCGTACGTCAGGTACGCCGTGGTCATCGGGCTCCCCAGTTGAGATACGCGACGTTGGCCAGTAGCCAGCCGAAGCCGATCGCTTGCTGCCCGTCGCGCTCCGGTGTCGGCTGGTAGCGCTTGTAGAGCGCGAGACAGTGTGCATGGACCTGCGGGTTCCACGGGCTCACCTGCATCCAGCGCGGGGCCTGGTGCGCGACCGAGGCCGCGCCGATCGCCGTGCCGCCGACGGTCGTGTGTACGGCGGGGAGGCCGTCGGCGTCGGTCGTCGCGACGTTCTGGGTGAACGTGCGCGCGAGCCGCTCCATGTCCAGGCCGGTGAACGCGAGCCGCGCCCGGAACGCCCGTACGGCGAACTCGACGTCGATCGCGCCGTGGCTGATGTCCTCGAACTGCCGCGCCGGCCCGCCCGACGGCGTGAAGATCGAGACATCGCTGTCGGGGTTTCCCGTCTTCATGAACCCCTCGTAGATGCGGCCGCCCGCCGGCCAGTAGTGCCACAGATAGGCGTCACCCGCGTCCACCGTGAGCTGGCCGGCCAGCATCCGGCCCATCGCGGCGACCTTCCGCCGGTATCCGCTCTCTCCGGTTGCCAGCGCGAGCTCGACCAGCGTCTGCCCGAGACCGACCGACTGATTGATCGGCTGCTCACACCCGTCGTACGCGAGCGGCTGACCCTTCGGCCAGATCAGGTGACCGCCCTCCTCGTCGTACTCCCAGTCGTGCACGGCGACCGCCTCGCGGCAGGCCGTGAGGTACTCGGCCGCCTTCCGCTGGTAGCGCCGGCGAAGAACCGGGGAACCGGCGACGAGCCGGACGAAGCTCGCGATCGGGTACGTGATCATCCCGGTGTGAACGGCGAAGATCACCGGCTTGCAGTGCATCTCGTAGGTGCCCAGCCGCGGTACGTCGCCTGCGCGCGGAGTCGGCCGTCGATCCGCAGCGGTGAGCTGGAGCGGGCCGGGGGCGGCTGCGTAGATCCGGCTCACGGCGTAGTCGGGACTGGCCGGATCCAGAGAGAGGTCGGAGAGCGTGACCGTGCGGTTCACGAACGTGTTGACGAGCTGGACGGTGAACGTGTCCGGGCGGGTCCCGGCGGTGACCGTGACCGTCGTGTCCTCGGCGTACGACAGCGCCTCGCGGAGGTCGAGCAGCGGCTGACCGTTGCTGTCGGCAAGGGTTGCGTAGCCGGTCGTGTACGGGTGGTCGGCTCGCCAGGCGGGGAGCGAGAGACCGCGGTAGTCGGTGACGCCGCGTTCGCTGTCGCGGACGGCGAGCACCTGGTCGACGTTGTCGATGAGGCGGTCCAGGTAGTAGGTGTCGCGGTACTTCTCGTACATGCGGACCAGACCGAGCAGCACGTACGACTGACTCCAGGCGAGCATGCCGGACCGGCCGTCCCGGTTCGTGTTGTCGTTCGGCTGATCCGGCTGCCCAGGACCACCTTCCTGAAACAGCCGATCCCAGTCGTCGAACGTCTTGCGCGCCGTGTAGTCGATGTCAGCGGCGTACGCCGGGAACGCGGAGAGAGCGCTCCCCGCCGTACCCGCGACCGCACCGGCCGCAGTCAGCCGGAGGAGATCACGGCGGGACAGATCGCTGTGGGGCAGGGGGATGTTGGGCAGGGGGATATTGGGCATGGTGGGCGGCCTCCAGCTGTTCGTGGGCGTTGAACACAGCAGGGGCCCAACATTCTCCCGCAGGAAACCGAGTTACGGCAGGTCGAGTGTCAGCGGTAAATCCTTGAGGAACTCGACGGCGTCGAACATCGCGCCCGCGGATGCCACCCCCGAGGAACGCGTCTGACCGGCGAGGATCCGGCGTACCGCGCCGACCGCGAGCGGCGCCGAGATCGCGTAGATGTCCTGTCCGGTCGCGGTAGCCCGCCGCTCTTCGCCGCCGGTCCGCACGCGGACATCCACCACGAACGTCTGGTCCGACCGGCCCAGCTCGTCGACGGCAGCCGGCGCCGGCGTTTCCGAATCCGCGAGATCACCAGCGGCTTCGAGCGTCATGTACGTGCGGACCTCGGGTACGGCGATGTGCGTCGGGATCGTGACCACGTCGGCCATCGTGAACTCGGCGATCACGCGGCGGTTGCCGAGCGGATCCGGGAACGTCCAGTTCTCCTGGACCGCCGGGTCCTGGTGGTATTGCAGGCGCCCGCCGCTGAACCGCACGCGCTGCCCGTTCCGCCGATCGTGCGAAACCTGACCGGCGGCGCGTGTGCCTGCCGTGGGATGCCAGCTGCTCAGCCCGTAGGCCACATGCACCTCGTCAGCGCTGGTCCGCTCCCCCAGCGCCGCGGTCGTCAGCAGGTCGCCGAGTCCGCCGTAGAACGCCATCGCCGGGATCACCGGGAGAGCACTCTCTCGGGCGAACGTCGACACGTTCGCTTCGAGTTCGGCCGCGACGTCGACGTACGGGATACGCGCGCGGGCGGCCGCGTCGATGATCGGGGCGGCTGTCGTGGCGAACGGCCCGGCCGCGTTGATGACGGCCGCAGCGTTCTTCAGGGCGAGGTCGAGGGCGTGCGGGTCGTCGACAGCGGCCGGTCGGACGTCGAGGTCACCCCACTGTGCAGCGAGGGCTGCCGCGTTGCGTCCGGAGACAGCGGTGGGAAGGTTCTGCCGGAGGAGTTCCTCGACGACGAAGCGGCCGGTGTGACCGGTGGCGCCGTACACCACGATTGCGTTCATGCGACGAGTCTCGCCGGTTTCCCAGGCCGGTGTGAGAGTCCGGAACGACACCATTCGTACACTTTCGGACATGCACACCGTAGCGCTCGCCACCGCCGGGCACCTGCTCCACTTCGAGCTCGGGATCGCGTACGAGATCTTCGGCAATCCACCGCTCGGCGTCGACGAGTGGTACGACGTACGCCTGTGCGGACCGGGGCCGGTACAGGTCGGGCCGTTCGTGGTCGAGCCGACCGAGCCGCTCGACGCGATCACGCGGGCGGACACCGTGCTGGTGCCGGCGCTCGCCGATGTCGACGAGCCGGTGCCGGGTGAACTGGCGGATGCGGTACGGGCGGCATACGAGGCCGGGGCGCGGGTCGCGTCGTTGTGCACCGGCGCGTTCGTACTCGGTGCGGCCGGGCTGCTCGACGGCCGGCGGGCCACGACGCACTGGGGGCACACCGACGTACTCAGCGCGCGCTATCCGAAGGCGGTCGTCGATCCCGACGTTCTCTATACGGACAACGGCAAGGTGCTGACGGCGGCGGGGAAGGCGGCGGCGGTCGACCTGTGTCTGCATCTGATCCATCTCGACCACGGCGCCACGATCGCGAACACGGTTGCCCGGCGTCTCGTCGTACCGCCGCATCGGGCCGGTGGGCAAGCGCAGTTCGTGGCGACGCCGGTGCAGGTCAACGGCGATCATTCGCTCGCGCAGTTGCTGGGCTGGGCGCAAGAGCGCCTGGACCAGCCGTTGACCGTCACGGACCTGGCGAGGCGGGCCAACACCAGCCCGCGACACCTCGGCCGGCAGTTCCGTTCGGTCACCGGCCAGACGCCTCTCCAGTGGCTCCTGACCCAGCGCGTCCGCCGCGCGCAGCAACTCCTCGAGTCCACCGACGACGCAATCGAAAAGGTTGCCTCAGCCACCGGCCTAGGAACAGCCACCACCCTCCGCCGCCACTTCCAACGCGTAGTCGGCGTCCCCCCGAACACCTACCGACGCTCGTTCCGCACCACTTCCCCAAACCCAGAGACTGACTAGGGTTACCGCCATGGACACCTACCCGCGGCGCATGCATACCGCGCTCGATACGACCGATGGGCGGGGGCTGGCTGAGTTTTATCGGGTGTTGCTCGGGTTGCGGTACCGGGCGGGGGACGAGCCGCCGGTGGACGGTGCGGCGGATGATGCCAGCTGGCTGGTGCTTGTTGACGACGAAGGGAATCGTCAGCTGGCGATCCAGCAGGTGGACGAGTTGACGCCGTCCACGTGGCCGTCGCCCGACGTGCCGATGCAGATGCACCTCGACTACGCCGTACTGTCGGTGGACGAACTTCATCGGCATCGGCAACGGGCCGAGGAGCTCGGTGCAACGCTGTTGTACGACCGGAGCGCCGACGAGGACGAGCCGCTGTTCGTCCTGGCGGATCCGGCGGGGCATCCGTTTTGTCTACTGGTGGGAGAACCGTGAGCAAGAAGACTGGGTACGCCGACGTCAACGGGCTGCGCATGTACTACGAGGTGCACGGCGAGGGCGGTACGCCGTTGGTGCTGCTGCACGGCGGACTGTTCAACATCGACCTCCAGTTCGGCGAACTGCTCGAAGGGTTGTCGGCCGGGCGGAAGGTCATCGCCGCGGACTTCCAGGGACACGGCTACACGAACGACATCGACCGCCCGCTCGGTACGGCGGAGCTGGCCTCGGACGTGGTGGCGCTGCTCGCGCGCCTCGACGTACCGAAGGCCGACCTGTTCGGGTTCAGCGTCGGCGGTGCGGTCGCGCTGTACCTCGCGATCGAGTACCCGGAGCTGGTCCGGAAGGCGGTCATCTCGTCGGTCTCGTTCAACCCGTCCGGCGACCGCGAGGAGAACGCGGCGGCGGTCGGCTCGATGAAGGTGGAGATGATCGCCGGTACGCCGATGGAGGCCGACTACCTGGCGAAGTCGCCGCACCCCGATCACGAGCACCTGCAGACGCTGCTCGACAAGCTCGGCAGCTACGACCGCGGCACCAGCGGCTGGAGCGACGACGACATCCGAGGTATCGAGGCGCCGACGCTGCTGACGTTCGGCGACTCCGACGCGGTGAAGCTCGAGCACGCCGTCCGCTTCCACCAGCTCCGCGGCGGCGACGTCAACGGCGACTTCGTCGGTGTCCCCGCTTCACAACTGGCGATCTTCCCCGGTACGACGCACTTCACCGGCCTCGCCCGCACTCCCCTGGTCCTCGACACCGTCACCACCTTCCTCGACGCCTGACCTCGTGACGCCTGACCTCGTGATGTCTGACCTCATGATGGAGGAGTTGCGGGAGCTGATCGTGAAAGCGATCGGGCGTGAAGACACTGTCGACGGGCTCTTGCTGTCGGTCGTCACGGCGCCCACCGCGCCGACGTCCAGCCTGGCCTCGCCGACATTCGCGCTGGTGGCTCAGGGCCGGAAGCGGCTGGCGCTCGGCGAGCAGGTCTTCGAGTACGGCGCCGGCGACTACCTCGTCGTGTCGGTCGATCTGCCCGTCACGGGCCACTTCGTCGAGGCTTCGCCTACTGCCCCTTGTCTCGGCGTCGGTCTCGAGTTGAAACCGGAGGTCATCGCGGAGCTCCTGCTCGACGCGGCCGAGAAACCGGGCGGACCCGTCCGCGGCCTGACCGTGAGTCGCGCGTCGACGGAGTTGGTCGACGCGGTCATCCGTCTGCTGCGCCTGGTCGACGAGCCCGAGGACGCGCCCGTACTGGCGCCGCTCGTCCAGCGCGAGATCCTCTGGCGCCTGCTCCGCAGTCCACAAGGCGCCGCCGTCCGCGACATCGGCCTCGCGGACAGCAGCCTGTCGCACGTCGCGCGCGTCATCCGCTGGATCCGCGACCACTACACCGAGCCGTTCCGGGTCGAGGATCTCGCGTCGATGGCCGGCATGAGTACGTCGGCGTTCCACCGGCACTTCCGCACGGTGACCGAGCTGACCCCGATCCAGTACCAGAAGAAGATCCGCCTGCAGGAGGCGCGGCTGCGCGTGGTCGGACTCGGCGAGGACGTGACGAGTGCCGGGTACGCCGTCGGTTACGACAGCCCGTCCCAGTTCAGCCGCGAGTACCGGCGCGAGTTCGGTACACCGCCGAGCCGCGATCGAGCAGGATCAGGCAAGTCGTCGCGAGCATTGGTCTAACACTCGCCCTGCAACCAAACGTCTACTGGTGAGGTACCTGTTCCTGACCAGTAGGAGTTGTGCACGATCATGCATGTAGCTGTGATCACCGGCGGGAGTTCCGGCATCGGCCAGGCCACGGCGTTCGAGCTCGCGAAACGCGGCTCCGCCGTCGTCGTCACCTATCGCGGCAGTCGCGAACGCGGCCTGGAGACGGTCGAGCGGATCGAGAAGGACGGCGGTACGGCGGTGGCGCTGCCGCTGGACGTCGCCCGCGCCGACACGTTCATCGAGTTCCGCGCCGCGCTGACCGACGTACTGCAGCGATGGGACCGCACCTCGTTCGACTTCCTCGTCAGCAATGCCGGTGTCGGGCAGCCACCGGTGATGTTCGAGGACACGACCGCGGACCTGTTCGACCAGATGGTGAACGTCCACCTGAAGGGCCCGTACTTCCTCACCCAGACCCTCCTCCCGCTGATCACCGACCACGGCTCGATCGTCTACACAACGAGTACGTCGGCACTCGAGTCTGCGCGCCCGTCGCCCGGGTACTCGGTCTACGCGAGCGTGAAGGGCGCGCAGATCGTGCTCACCCGGTACCTCGCGAAGGAGCTCGGCACCCGCGGCATCCGGGTCAACGCCGTCGCTCCCGGCGTGACCCGGACCCGCCTGGGCGACGACGCGTTCGCCCAGCACCCCGAACTGATCCCGCCGATCGCCGAACGCACCGCGCTCGGCCGGATCGGCGAGTCCGACGACCTCGGCAAGGTCATCGCCTTCCTCGGCTCCCCCGACGCCGCCTGGATCACCGCCCAGACCGTAGAAGCCTCAGGCGGCTACGAACTCTGAGACCGCTCAGCCGACGCGGAAGACAGGCCACGCGATGCCGGTGCGCCAGGCCGCCGGATCCGCGTCGTCCCGCGGGCCGACCGAGTACGTCTCCTGCACCGGTCCCGCAACGGCCAGGGCATGCTCGTGCACCCAGGTCGCGAGCCGACCGTAGGTGACGTCGATGTCGTCGTGGGGTCCGTGGTGAATCGTGGCTGCGAGCTCGACGGCGGGTAGCTCGACCGGGCGCACCCGGCCGTGCGACGGCGCCTCCGCGACGGGGTAGTAGACGAGAACGGTTCCGCGGCCCTCGGCGAAGAGTTCGTCGTCGTAGTGCCCGCCGGGCGGACCGACAGGCTGCGCGACGGCTGCGTCTAGCTCGGCCATCGCGCCGCCGTACCACGGGAGAACCTCGTCCAGGCTCAGGATGTCGGTGATGCCGGCAACCAACGTGGCGGGCTCCGAGCGGAGCGCGATCTCGAGGTCGCCCGCAGCGGGCTCGAGCAGCCGTTGCAGCGAGGTCACGGCCGCTCGGGTCCGTTCGAGCGTCTCCTGCAGCCGCTCGAGATGGACCGCTACGAGGTCCGCGCGCCGATCCGGATCGTCGGTGGCGATGATCTTGCCGACGTCTGCGAGCGGTACGTCGAGCTCGCGCAGCCGGTGGATGACCTGAGCGGACGGGATCTGCTCGACCGCGTAGTACCTGTAGCCGCTGGACGGGTCGACAGCCGCCGGCTCGAGCAACCCGCTCTCGTGGTAGCGCCGCAGCGTGCGCACACTCAGATGCGTCGCCCGCGCGAACTCTCCGATCGTCAGTCCGCTCCGCACGTCGCCCAGCCTGCACCCTCCCCCGGGGAGAGAGTCAACTCCTTGCGTCTCCCCCACCGAGAGGAGGCAGCGTCGTCGGCACCGTTCCAACCATCTGAGGAGCACGCCATGCTGCCTGACACGATCACGAAGTACCTGATCTCCCACGTCACCCGGAACGTCCCCGCGGCGATGCGCTGGTACGCCGATGACGCCGAGGTCACCGATGACGGCAAGACCTATCGCGGGCACGACGAGATCCGCGCCTGGCTGGCGAGCTCGGCCACCGAGTACAGCTACACGACCGAACTCACCAGCGCCCGGCAGGTCGACGAACAGACCTACGTCGCGACCCATCACCTCGAAGGCGACTTCCCAGGCGGCACCGCCGACCTGGACTTCACGTTCACCCTGGTCGACGGCCGGATCACCCGGCTTGTCATCTCCTGATCGTCGGCGATTCGTCACCCCACGATGCGCCGCGAGCAGTCCGGTACGACGGAGAGGACTTCGGTACGACGACCCGCTCCGACGTACCGGCCGCGGTGCAGAGGTCCAGGACGACCTGGCCCTTGCGACGGATCGGCCGGGCGATCACCCGCGCCGGCGTCGGGCGAACCGGGCGGCGGGTTGCGACGACGTACGTGAACTTCTCGTCCTCGTAGTTGCGGGTGCCGTCCTTGAGGATGCGGTGGAGTTCGGTGCGCGGCAGGCGCGCGGCGAAGTGGCACCAGTCGGCCGGGCACGGTCCCTGGTGCGGGCAGGGCGCCGCGATCGTGAGTCCCTGCTCGATCAGGAGGTCGCGGGCGGCAAGGGTACGGCGGTGACCGCTGGGGGTGCCCGGTTCGACGACGACGATCGTCTTCGCCGACCGGGCGGCGGCGCCGATCAGGTCGCGCCGGGTCTCATCGGTCAGCTCGTTCAGCACGTAGCCGATCGTGATGAGGTCGATCGTGGTCGGTGAGGTCCAGTCGCGGAGGTCGGCGGTCGTCCAGCGCCAGTCGGGAGAGAAGTTGCCTGCGGCAAGTTGCCGGCCGAGGCGGATCGCGGCGGGTTGGCGTTCGACGATCTCGGTGGTGACGGAAGGCCAGAGCGCGGCGGCGGCCCAGGCTGCAGCGCCGGTTCCGCCGCCGAGGTCCACATGGGTGCTGGGCTGGTGCTCCACCGTCGACACCGCGGTGAGCAGAGCGCGGAAGGTGGCCGGCATTCGTACGACGGCGTACGCGAGGGCATCGAGCGCGTCGCGTATCCCCGGGGCGGTGTCGGCGACCTGTTCGGTCCGGTAGCGATGTGAGAGCGCGGCGACTCGGCCGCGGAGTTCGTGATGCGGCACGCCGGCGACGGCGCGTGCGAGGGCAGCATGCAGCTGAATGTCCACGGAGGACATGAGGGATCTCCGGTTCGATCGGCACGGAGTGCGCACCTGGTCGAGGGCGCACGTGATCCGCGGCCAGACGCCGCGACGCACCAATCGGTCCGGGAAGAGCTGTCAGCCTCTCAGCGGGCAGCAGTCGGGGAGGGAATGGCGCGGAACCGGATCACCTTGCAAGCCATCACACACCTCCTCGATTCAGCACGAATGTAGCAGAGCACGCCGTACCGCGCTGGCGTTTTACCGGCCTTCCGACGTACACAGACAGACCTTGTTGCCCTGGGGATCCGCGAGCACGATGAACGCCGGCGCCTCCTCGTCGTACACGACCTTGCCACCCGCGGCGAGCGCCGCCTCGATCCGCTCCTGCACGACCTCCGGCGGCAGCCAGAGGTCGAGATGGAACCGCTGGCGAGGCGTTTCGTGCGGCGTCGTGCCCTGGAACCACAGATTGGCGACGCGGCCCGTCGGATCGAGGATGTCGTTGCCCGTGAAGGACTCCGTGCTGCCGGTGAGCACCGCTGCCCAGAACGGGCCGAGCTCGACGAGATCCGCCGTGTCCAACCCGATCTCGAGCTGCGCCACGGCCGTCGGGTCGGCGGTCAACCCGTGCTCCGCCGCAATCGCGCTGATCCGTCCGGCCAGCTGCGCGTCGCGAGTGGCGACGTCCACGAAGGACGCACCGAGCCGCACCTCAGGTACGGCATCCTGACAGGCCTCGCCGACCGCCGCCACGAAGCGCGCGCCGTCGGCATAGGCGTCGATCAAGAATCTCGCGTGCAGCTTCTGCGCGAGCTTTCGCCAGTCCTGCGGTCCAGTCTCGGGCACCATGAACCGAGGCTAGGACTCCGCGCCGACAGTTCTCGCCTGCAGGGTCGCGAGATCGCGCTCCGCGTACCGGCGGTGCTCGAACTCCTCACTGAGGATCGCGCCCAGGCACCTGCTGATCTCATAGCTCTCGGACGCCGGGTAGCCAGGCTCCGGGACGGGAGTCGTCTGCTCGGTCAACTGGTCGTCGGTGAGGTCGGCGAGGACCGTCCGTACCGTCGTCATCCGATCGGCCCGCAGCTCGAGCACCTCGTCGAGCGAGGGACGAGCAGCGCGGTCGCGTGGCACGGGTGGGGTGTCGTGCATCTCGTCGTGAGGCAGGTCCAGGGGGTGCCACGGGTCGGGTACGCCGAGGACCGCACGACGTACCCAGGCGTCAGTGGCGAACACAAGGTGGCGGAGTGTCTCGATGAACGACCACTCGCCGTCCACCGACTCGTGCAGCAGTTCCGGCGGTAAGCGGCGAGCCTTCGTCACGGTTTCCGACCACAGCTGTTCCAGCAGGTCCCACGCTTCGCGGTAGCCGTCGGCGTCGGTCGGGCGCATCCGCTCGCGGCCCGGGTACAGGCGGTTGAGCTCCGCGTCGACCAGCGGTACGACGTCGATGCCCCAGACCGTCAGGTTGCTGATGTCGCCGTCGAGCGACACGTCGACCAGTCGCGCGTTGCGGATCGTCGTACCACTGAGGTCCACGTCGTCGAAGGAGGCACCGCTGAGATCGACGTCCCGGAACACCGCGCCCCGCAGCGTCGACTTCTCGAATCGCGCCCCGGTGAGATTCCGCGCCTTGAACTCGGTCACCCCGTCAGCTTTACAGACCACGGCCCACAGCGGAACCGCTCCGTGATACATCTGCTGTCGGTACGCCGCGACCGGACGTGCCTCCCGCCTTCAGAACGGAGCGGCATGTACCGCAGGCTCGTCCTCAAGCTGTCCGGCCAGGCGATCGCCGGCCCGAACGAGTTCGGTTTCGCCGGCGACCGGCTCACCCATCTCGCGACCGAGGTGATCGCGCTGCGCGCCACCGGCGTCCAGGTCGCGGTCGTCGTCGGCGGCGGGAACGTGTTCCGGGGCAATCGCGCCGACGATTGGGGTATTGACCGGGTCGAGGCGGACAACATCGGCATGCTCGGCACCGTCATCAACGCGGTGCTGCTGCGGGGGCGGCTCGCGGCGCTCGGGGCGCACGGCGTACGGCTGATGACCGCGATCCCGATCGACAACCTGGCCGAACCGTACATCCGGCTGCGCGCGCTCCGGCACCTGGAGAAGGGCTCGATCGTACTGCTTGCCTGCGGCAACGGGCAGCCGTTCACCACGACGGACTACCCGTCGGTGCAGCGTGCCGTGGAGCTGGACGCGGACGCGCTGCTCGTCGCGAAGAACGGCACCGACGGCGTGTACGACGCCGACCCGAACAAGCATCCCGACGCGCGGCGGTTCGACCACCTCACGTACGCCGAGGTCATCGAGCGCGGCCTCGGCGTGATGGACCAGACCGCCTTCATCCTCGCCCGCGACCACCACCTCCCCCTCCACGTCTTCGACATAGACCGCCCCGGCGCCGCCTCCGCCATCCTCAACGGCACCCCCTTGGGGACCCTTATCAACTGAGGTCGCGCGCGATCACCTCGAGGTGCGGTTGAATCCAGTCCCCGCCCGCTGCGTGCTCGGCCTGCAATGCGATCAGCGACCACAGCACGCGGTACGTCGACAGCGTCCGCGGCGGCGCGTCGACGTCGCCGTACCCGGTCAGGAACATCGCCGTCACGTCCGGTCCCGCCATGGACAGCCGGGCGAGGTCGAACAGCGGATCGCCGTACGTCGTGTCGCCCCAGTCGAGGATCCCGGTCAGCTCGGCGCCCTCGGCGTACACGTGCCGCAGATGCAGATCCCCGTGCAACAACACCGGCGTCACGTCGCCGACACTGTCGATGAACGGAGGAATCACCTCCCGCACGCGCGCCGCGAGGCGATCCGGCAACACGTCCAGCCCGTCCAGGACACCGCGCAGTCGATCTCGCCAGGACGCCGACGGGTCGACGATCGTGTGCACGCGCCGCATGCCCTCTCCAACCATCCGCACCACCGCGCCGAGGTCAGGTGAGTCAGCCGCGAGCGGCCGGCCAGGAAGCTCCCGCGTGATCAGAGGGGACGACGCGATCACCTCCGGCGCAGGTGCGCCCACCGACCGCGCGAGCCGGCACGCATCGGCCTCCTCGGCGACCGTCGCGCCCGCCTTCAGGTAGTAGACGCCGGCGCGGGTCTCCAGGCGGAACGTCTCGTTGCCGACGAAGCCGTTCACCGGCGTCGCACGGAGGACGGCGCCGACGTGCGGTGCCGCGAGGGCGATGGGATCGAGCATCCGAGTCAGCCTACGGGTGGGTGTAGGTGGGAGCTAAATGGTTTGTTCGTCGGTGGAGAGGGTTGGTGTACTCGGGGCGTACGAACGAACAGGTGTCTGGTAAAGGAGTCCGTCATGCGACCTCGCTTCATGGCTGTTGCGGAGACCGATGGCACCTGTTCTAAGGACATGAAGCGGCGTGGAACTACTGAATCTTGGGATCCTGGCGCATGTTGACGCCGGAAAGACCAGCCTGACCGAGCGGCTGCTGTACGCCGCCGGAGTCATCGACGAGGTCGGCAGCGTCGACGACGGAAGTACCCAGACCGACTCGCTCGCGCTCGAACGGCAGCGCGGGATCACGATCAAGTCCGCCGTCGCGGCGTTCACGATCGGCGACGTCGGCATCAACCTGATCGACACCCCGGGCCACCCGGACTTCATCGCCGAGGTGGAGCGCGCGCTGAGCGTGCTCGACGGTGCGGTCCTGGTCGTCTCGGCGGTCGAGGGCGTCCAGGCGCAGACGCGCGTACTCATGCGCACCCTGCAACGTCTGCGCATCCCGACGCTGATCTTCGTCAACAAACTCGACCGGACCGGCGCGCAGTACGACGGCGTACTGGAGCAGATCGCCGCGAAACTCACCCGGGAGATCGTCCCGATGGGCGAGGCGGCGTACCTCGGCACACCCGAGGCGACGTTCAAGCCGATCGTGCAGGAGGACGCCCTTCTGGAGGTCCTCACCCGGCACGACGACGCGCTCCTGCAGCGGTACGTCGACAACGAGCCACTGTCGTTGCACGAGGCACTCATCGCCCAGACGCATCAGGCGATCGTCCACCCGGTGTACTTCGGATCGGCGATCACCGGCGCGGGCACGGAAGCGCTCGCCGACGGCATCCGGGAACTGCTCCCCCGCGCCCGCACCACCGGCGTACCGCTCGACGGCACCGTGTTCAAGGTCGAGCGCGGACCGGCCGGCGAGAAGATCGCCTACGTCCGGATGTTCTCCGGCACGGCCCACGTGCGCGAACGCGTGCGGTACGGCGACACCGACGGGAAGATCACCGCGCTCGAGGTCGTCGGCGAAGGCCCCGCCACGACGATCCGTGCCGGCCAGATCGGCCGCCTCTGGGGCCTGACGGAAATCCGCATCGGCGACACCCTGACCGATTTCCGGAACGTTTCCGGAACGGAACGACACATTGTTTCCGCACCGGCGTTCTCCCCGCCCACGCTCGAAACGGTGATCACTCCGAGGAAGCGCTCCGACAAGGGCAACCTCCGCGTGGCGCTCACCCAACTGGCGGAGCAGGACCCGCTGATCAACCTCCGCCAGGACGACCTGCGCCAGGAAACCTACGTTTCCCTGTACGGCGAGGTGCAGAAGGAGGTCATCGAGTCCACGCTGGCAACGGACTTCGGGATCGAGGTCGACTTCCGCGAGACCACCACGATCTGCATCGAGCGGATCGCCGGGACCGGGCAGGCGGTCGAGTTCAACAAGAAGGACGCGAACCCGTTCCTCGCGACCGTCGGACTCCGCGTCGAAGCGGCACCGGTCGACGCCGGGGTCACCTTCGAGCTGGAGGTCGAACTCGGCTCGATGCCGTACGCGTTCATCAAGGCCGTCGAGGAAACCGTCCGCGAAACGCTGCACCAGGGCATCCACGGCTGGCAGATCCCTGACGCCCGCGTGGTGATGACGCACTCGGGGTACTCCGCCCGCCAGAGTCACGCCCACGCCGTGTTCGACAAGAGCATGTCCAGCACGGCCGGCGACTTCCGGTTCCTCACGCCGCTGGTCCTGATGACCGCGCTCCAGGAGGCAGGTACGACGGTGCACGAGCCGATGCACCGCTTCCGACTGGAGATCCCGACCGACACGACCCGCGCCGTACTCGCGGCCCTCGCCCGGCTCCGGGCGATTCCCCAGGTACCGGCGCTGGCCGCGGAAATCTCAACCCTGGAAGGAGAAATCCCCGCGGCCGCCGTCTACGAACTCGAGCAGCAACTCCCCGCTCTCACCCGCGGCGAGGGGGTCCTGGAGTCGGCCTTCGAGCGCTACCAGCCGGTGACCGGCCCGATCCCGGAACGCCCGCGTACCGACCACGACCCCCTCAACCGCCGGGAGTACCTGCTGCATGTGCAGCGCCGGGTTTGATGCCGTGTACGACGTTGGCGCCGAGGTCCTCGTCCGTGGTGATCTCGGCGTCCAGCCCGTGTTCGATCATCAGCGCCCGCGCGACGGGTGCCTGGTGGTCGCTCATCTCGACGAACAGCTGACCGCCGGGCCCGAGCCACTCCGCGGCACCGACGACCACGCGACGCAGGGTCGCGAGGCCGTCGGGTCCGCCATCCAGCGTGACGTGCGGCTCGTACAGCCGCGCCTCCGGCGGGAGCAGCCGGATCTCGTCGGTCGGCACGTACGGAACATTCGCCAGCAGTACGTCGACCTTCCCGCGCAAACGTTCCGGCAACGCCGCGAACAGGTCACCCTGATAGACCGTCCCGCCAAACCGCTCCACGTTCCGGCGTGCGCATCGCACCGCGGCCGGCTCGATGTCAGCGGCGTACAGCGACACCTCGCGCTCGGCCGCGACCGCGGCACCCAGGGCACCGGAGCCACAGCCGAGGTCGACCACGACCGAGTCCGCGACGGTGATCCGCAGCGCTTCGGCGACCAGGAACTCGGTACGGCGACGTGGGATGAACACCCCGGGATCGACAGCGATCCGCAGCCCGCGGAACGACGCCCAGCCGACGACGTACTCCAACGGCGACCCGGCAACCCGCCGGTCGACCATCGCTGCGAGCTCGGCCGCGTCCCGCGCGGTCTCGACGATCAGCGCAGCCTCGTCCTCGGCGAACACACAACCGGACGCGCGCAGCCGCTCGACAACAGAGCCGAGCTCTACAGCAGAAGAAGAAACAGACACATTGAACCCCTAAGAACTACGAGGCTCCCGCGATCAGCCTGCGCTGATCACTCGAGGCGGGAGCAACCGACCTGCCTGGATGATCGGTCCCACCTCCTTCAGTCTGCCGTTACCTGACCGCGTCAGCTTACCCGAACGCGTTCACGCCGGTGAGCTGCGCCGACACGGTCCACAGTCGCTCCGCAGACGCGGGGTCGATCGCGTACGGGCGTACTCCCGGCGCGTCGTCTGTCGACACCTCGGCGACCTCGCAGTCCTCGAGGAACACGCCACCGATCCCGTCGAGCTGCGGCGACGTCGCCGCCCACACCTGTGTCGCGGCGCCCTGCTCCGGGCTCTTGAACGCCGGGTTCAGTGGATTGCCGTCCTCGTCGATCCAGCCGTAGTCGACCATCTCCTGCTTCTCGAGGTGTCGCTGCAGCGGCGTCAGGATCCCGCCAGGATGCAGCGCGAACGCCCGTACGCCGAAATCCTTGCCGAGCGCATCGAGCTGGACGGCGAACAGCACGTTGGCCGTCTTCGCCTGCCCGTACGCCTCCCACTTGTCGTACCCCAGCCGGAACTCGAGGTCGTCCCACCGGATGTCCGACCGCCGGTGCCCGGTCGACGACACCGAGACGACCCGTGCGCCACCGCCGGCCGCGATCGCCGGCCACAGCCGGTTCACCAGCGCGAAGTGCCCGAGATGGTTGGTCGCGAACTGCGCCTCCCATCCCGGCCCGACCCGCGTCTCCGGCGACGCCATGATCGCCGCGTTGTCGATCACGATGTCCACCGACCGGCCCGAAGCCAGAAACCGGTCCGCGAACGCCTTCACACTCTCCAACGAGCCCAGGTCCAGTTCGTCGACCTCAGCGAGCTCGCCGAGAACTTCCCGCGCCGCGTCCGGCCGACGCGCCGGTACGACGACGTGGGCGCCGGCCTTCGCCAGCGCCTTGGTGGTCTCCAGACCGAGACCGGAATATCCGCCGGTGACGATCGCCAGCTTGCCGGTCAGGTCGATCCCGGCAAGTACGTCGTCCGCGGTGCTGTCGTGCCCGAAACCCGAGCCGATCTTGTGTTGTGCACTCATGCCATCGAGCCTACGAATTAGAGTTCGCTCTAAGTCAAGTCGTGAGGCGCGGATCGAGCCGCAGGGATTCGGCCAGGCGCTGCAGGGCCGGGTTGGGGTTGTCGGGGCTCCAGCAGGCGTGCAGAGTGACCGAGTGCGCGTCGGCCGCGTCCAGCTCGCGGTAGCGGACGCCCTCGACACCCATCGCCATGATCGAGCGTGGGATCAACGCGCACCCCAGGCCGGCGCGGACCAGCGCGAGCATCGTCGGCACCTGCGACGCCAACTGGCTGACGGCGTAGCGATCCATGCCGATCATCGCCGCACAGATGTCGTGCAGGTACTGCGATCCCTCCGGGCTGTACCCGATGTAGTCGTCGGTCACGTCCACCAGCGAGACCGCCCCGTCGCCGAGCGCCAGTGGATGCGAGGCGGGTACGGCGAGGACCAGGTCCTCCGAGTGGACCAGCAACGACTCGAACTGCGCCGGGATCGGCGGGCGCACCAGGCCGAGGTCGATCTCCAGGTTCGCCAGCGCCTCGAACTGCGCCGGGCTCACCAGTTCGGTCAGCTCGGCCGTCACCCCGGGCGTCCGTTTCCCGACCATGGTCAGGAAGTCGGCGAGTACGGCGTACGCGCCGATCGCGGTGAAGGCGAGGCGGAGCGTCCCGGTCGTCCCGTCCGCGGCGCGCCGGGTCGCCTCGGGTGCGACTTCTAGCAGTGCTAGCACCCGGCGCGCGTGCTCGAGGAAGACTCTCCCGGCCGCGGTCAGCCGCACGCCGCGGCCGGTGCGGTCGAACAAGCGGACGTCGAGCGTGCGCTCGAGGCCCTGGATCTGGCGGGTCAGCGGCGGCTGGGTCAGGTTCAGGCGCTGGGCGGCCCGGCCGTAGTGCAGTTCCTCGGCGACGGCGACGAATCCACGGAGTTGCTGGAGCGACAGGTCCATGGCGGCCATGCAAGCACGGTATCGGTCCATACGTAAATGGGCTTGGACCTGCATAACGGAAAGCGCCTACCGTCGGATCACCGACCACCGAAGGAGCCGACACGGTGCCGAAACTCGCTGCCCTTTTCTCCCCCGAACGCGCCGCCGACGTGATCGACCCGGAGACCCGCCGCCTGCTCGAGGACCGCTTCAACGTGGTCTGGGCAACCGCCGACCACACCACGAGCAACGGCTCGCTCGCGAAACCGCCCGCGCTCGACCCGGCCGCCGTACCGCTGCTGGCCGAGGGCGCCGACGTGCTGCTGACCAGCTGGGGTACGCCGCACCTCGGCAAGGAGCTGTGGGCCGACGGCAACGGTCCGAAGGTCGTCGCGCATGCCGCGGGCACCGTGAAGAACCTCATCGATCCGGTCATCCTCGACCAGGGGGTCGGGGTGTTCTCGGCAGGTCCGCGGATCGCGTGGTCGGTCGGTGAGTACTGCCTGGCGTCGATGCTCACGCTGGCTCGGCGGCTGCCTCGGTTCGACGGTGCGGTCCGCGGTGGCGGGTGGAAGCAGACCGGATACCGCGGGCACGAGCTGGCCGGCGCGAAGGTCGGGATCGTCGGCGCGAGCAGTACGGCGCGTGCGTTGATCACGCTGCTCAAGCCGTTCGGCTGTGACGTGGTCGTGTACGACCCGTACTTGAGTGCCGAACGCGCCGCCGAGCTCGGGGTCCGGCTGGCCGAGCTGCCGGAAACGTCAGCGAGCGCCTTCTTGACGATCCACGTGCCGAACGTGCCCGAGACGAAGGGCATGATCTCGCGCGAGCTGATCGAGCGGCTGCCCGACGGTGCGGTCGTGGTCAACTCGTCGCGCGGTCCGGCGATCGATCAGCAGGCCCTGCTGGAACACGCTGTCTCCGGGCGGATCTACGCCGCGCTCGACGTCTACGACCCGGAGCCGCCGGACCTTGCCGAGAGCGCTCTCCGTGCGGAGAACCTGTTGCTCACCCCGCACATCGCCGGCGACACCGCCGAGGGCCACCTCGCGCTCGCGGGCTACGTGCTGAAGGACGCCCTCCAGTGGCTCGAAGACGGCACCCGAGGCCCCAGCTTCGTAGATCCCGCCCTCTGGTCGATCGCCGCCTGACCCACCGCGCCGAGCAGACCGAGAGAGGACTGATCATCTTGTCCCGCATCACCCAGGTTGAGGTCTTTGCGGTTGCGGTGCCGTTCGCTCGCCGGTTCGTGCTCGGCAGCGGCGCCGTCGGCTCCCCCGACGCCGCCCCCGACCAGGCCGGCGCGGTGATCTTCGTGAAGCTCACGACCGAGGACGGTGTGGTCGGCTGGGGAGAGCAGCGAGCGCTCCCCAGCTGGAGCTACGAGACCGCCGAGACGATGGCGGTCGTCATCCGCCGGCACCTCGCCCCGATCCTGCTCGAACTCACGCCGTTCGACGTCGAACTGTTCCACCAGCGCGCCGCCAAACGCCTCAGCCCCGCCGTCTCCAACGGTTTCCCGTTCGCCCGCGCCGCCGTCGACGTCGCGTTGCACGACGCGGCCGGCAAGCTCGCCGGTGTCCCCGTCCACGCACTGCTCGGCGGCAAGATCTACGACGAGATCCCGCTCTGCTCCGCGATCGGGGTCGGCGACCAGGAAACGGTCCGCGAACACGCTCTCCAGTCGTCGGACTATGCGGCGTACAAGGTCAAGATCGGCGGCGATCTGGACGCGGACACGGCCGCGATCGAGACCGTCGCGGAAGTTGCCGACGGCAAACCGCTCTGGCTGGACGCCAACCAGTCCTATCGACCAGCCGCGCTGAAACAACTCCGCGACCGGACGTCGCACATCCGCACGATCCATTGCGTCGAGCAACCTGTCCCGAGCACCGACACGCTCGCCATGCAGCGCGTGCGCGAGCTCATCGACCTTCCGGTCGCGATCGACGAAGGCAGCTTTTCCGCGCAGGACCTCGCCCGCGCAATCCGCCTGAACGCCGCGGACCTGGTCGTCGTCAAGGTCTGCAAGTCGGGCGGCCTGCGGAACGCTCTCAAAACCGCCCAGACAGCGCTGGCGGGCGGCGTGGAATTGCTCGCCAGCGGCCTGACCGACTGCGGAGTCGCGTTCGCCGCCGCACTGCACGTGTTCAGTCAGCTCGAGCTCGCCCTGCCCGCCGAGCTCAACGGGCCGGAGCTGCTGACCGATCTGTACGTGGACGGGCTGAGCATCACCAAGGCCGTCGCAACGGTCCCCACCGCCCCTGGACTGGGCGTCGAGGTCGACGAGGAGCGCATCCGCGCCGAGTCGATCGACCTGCTCTACCGTTGAGGAGATCGATGAGCACCAACCTGACCCGCCGCAGCGTGCTCCAGCTCGGCGGACTGGCCGGCATCGCGCTCGCCGCCGGCTGTTCTTCGGGGCCACCGGCCGGCACCGCCACCTGGGCGATGTGGTCGAGCAGCGCCGCCGAGAAGAAGGTCTGGGAGGACTTCGGCAAGTACGTCGAGAAGCAACTCGGCGTGAAGTCGGTCGCCGCCCTGACCCCGTCGAGCGGCTACCCGACCAAACTCGACCTGCAACTCGTCAGCGGCACGGCGAGCCTGGTCACCGCGCTCAACGGCACCCTGATCCCGACGTACGCCGCCCGCGGTGCGCACCGGCCGCTCGACGACCTGATCGCCGCCGACCCCGACTTCAAGCTCGACGACTTCTACGAGACCAGCCGGAAGATCTCGGGCTTCAACGGGAAGACGTACGCGATCGGCTTCGACGTCGCCCCGACAGTCATGTACTACAACAAGGACCTGCTGAAGAAGCAGGGCGTCCCGCTGCCGTCCCGGACCGAACCGATGTCCTGGGCAACGTTCCGCGACCTCGCCGAGCAACTCACCAAACCCGGTGAGCAGTACGGCTTCACCTGCGCGCCGGCCATCGACGACCTGGTGTCGTGGATCTATTGCGCGGGCGGGAACGTGATGAGCGCCGACGCGAGCCGCAGTACGCTCGGCGATCCCGAGGCGATGGAGGCGCTGCAGTTCGTCATCGACTTGTTCGTGAAGGACAAGGTCACGCCGCCGATCAAGAACCTGGTCACCGAGAGTTCACTGTCCAACTTCATGCAGGGCAACGTCGCGTTCATGCAGAACGGGCCGTGGCAGGTCGTGAACGCCCGGAAGGCCAAGTTCGACTGGGACATCATCCCGTTCCCGGCCGGCGCGAACGGGAGCACGCCGCGCGTCTCAGGGTCCAGCTTCGCCATTCCATCGGGGGTACGCGAGGGGGCCGAGCTCGACCTCGCGTGGAAGCTGCTCAAGACGCTCACCAGCACCGGCGCGCTCGACATCTACGCCAAGGCCGGCCGCAACAACCCGGCCCGGCTCAGCGCAGGGAGCGCCTTCCAGCCGCCGCCCGACAACCTGGGCATCGTCCAGGACATCCTGGCCGGCAAGGTCGCCGGCGGCCACGCCTTCGACGTCACCACGAACTGGAACCAGGTCAAGCAGTTGCTCGGCCAGGATCTCCCGCGGACGTTCCTCGGCCAGGTCAGCGTCCCGGAAGCCGTCAACGGTCTGACGCCGCGTCTCGACGTACTGATGCGGCAGCATCTCGACACCGTCCGCCAAGCCACGGCCAGGAAGGGGTGAGCGTGATGGCCATTTCCACGGCAGACACCGCACCTGTCACCACCGCACCGGTACCGGCCAAGCAGGCCCCGCCGCCGCGTTGGCGCAGCCGGGAAGCGCTCACTGCCTGGCTCTTCATCCTGCCCAGCCTGATCGGCTTCCTGATCTTCACCGCCGGACCGGTCGTCGCCGCCGGCGTCATCTCACTGCTGAACTGGAACCTGTTCAGCGCACCCACCTGGGCCGGCCTGCACAACTTCGCCCGCCTCGGCCCCGATCCGACGTTCTGGTCCGCGCTCGGCAGTACGGCGTACTTCACCCTGGTGAGCGTCCCGCTGACGATCCTGGTCAGCCTTGCGCTGGCGCTCCTGCTCAACCAGGGCCTGAAGCGGATCGCCGTCTTCCGATCCCTGTTGCTGTTGCCGTACGCAACCATTACGGTGGCGGTCGCGTTCGTCTGGATCTGGCTCTACATCCCGCACGACGGCCTGGTGAACGCCGTGCTCGGATGGTTCGGCATCAACGGCCCGGCCTGGCTCATCTCCGACACCTGGGCGATGCCCGCGCTGATCCTGATGAGCGTCTGGAAGAGCTTCGGCTTCGGCATGGTCGTCTTCCTCGCGGGCCTCCAGGCGATCCCGCAACAGCTCTACGAAGCGGGCCGCGTGGACGGTACGTCGCCATGGAAGAGCTTCCGGCACATCACGGTGCCGATGCTGTCCCCCGCGCTGTTCTTCGTGATCGTCACGTCGGTGATCGGATCGTTCCAGGTCTTCGACCAGGCGCTGATCATGACGAACGGCGGCCCGGGCACCCGCACCACCACGCTGGTCATGTACATCTACCGGACCGGCTTCGAGAACTACGACCAGGGGTACGCCGCCGCGCAGTCGCTGGTCCTGTTCGCGTTCATCGTGCTCATCACCGCAGGTCAGTTCCTGTTCCAGCAGAAGTTGGTGCACTATGACAACTGAGATCCGGCGCAAGCTCGTTGTCTTCACCTGCTTCCTGGTCACCGCGATCACGCTGGTCCCGGTCGTCATGATGGTGCTCGTCGCGTTCCAGTCCGACGGCGAGTCGATGGCCGCGAAGCCGTCGTTCTGGCCGAGCAGCTGGCATCCCGAGAACCTGACCCGCGCGTTCGAGCTCGTCCCGCTCGGCAAGTACCTGCTGAACACGATCTACTTCGCCGCCGGTACGACGCTGCTCGAAACGGTCACCGCGGCGCTCGCGGCGTACGCGTTCGCGCGGCTGAACTTTCCCGGCCGGAGCTGGCTGTTCGGCATCTACCTCGCGACCCTCATGATCCCGTCGCAGGTGACGCTGATCCCGCAGTTCGTGCTGGTCGCGAAGCTGCACGGGATCGACACCTGGCCGGGCATGATCCTGCCGCACGCGTTCACCGCGATCGGCGTGTTCCTGCTCCGCCAGTTCTTCCTCGGCATCCCGCGCGACTACGAGGAGGCAGCCCGGTTGGACGGCGCCAACCGGTGGCAGGCGTTCGTCCGAGTCATCGTGCCGCTCGCGGTGCCGGCCATCGCGACGCTGGCGGTCTTCAAGTTCATCGGGCAGTGGAACAACCTGCTGTGGCCGCTGGTGATCTCCAACAGCGACGCCACCCGGACCGCATCGGTCGGCCTGCAGGTGTTCCAGGACACCAACGGCACCCAGTGGAACCTTCTCCTGATGGCGGCGACCGTCACCACCGTGCCCCTGATCGTCCTGTTCTTCCTCACGCAACGCTGGTTCGTCCGAGGTATCACGATGAGTGGGCTGGGAGGCCGTTGAACATGACCTATCTGTGGTCCGTCTTCACCAAACCGTGGATCGGGTTGCCCGGTGACGAGCTCGGCCGGCTGATCTCCGGACTCGGATTCGCCGGGGCCGAGGTCCCGGTGCGCGAAACGGCGTACGTGACGCCGGCGACCGCCGAGGCCGAGCTGCCGAAGTTCACCGCGCAGTTACGGGCCGAGGGCATCGAACCGATCAGCGTCGCGAGCGAGCTGTCCGAGCAGGTGTTCGCGGGGTGCGCGGAGTCCGGCGTGCCGATGATCCGGATCATGGCCGGCCTCGGCCCGGACGGGTACGCCGCTTCGGTACGACGCAATCGCGAGCTGCTCGAGACCGCCGCCGTACTCACCGAGCGGTACGGCGTACAGGTCGGAGTGCAACCGCATCACGGGCGATATGTCTCGTCGACGCTCGGCGTACTGCAGTTGCTCGACGGGCTGCCTCATCGGTTCAAGCTCGTGTGGGACGCGGCGCACGACGCGCTTGCCGGGGATCATCCCGCGGTGACCCTGGAGCTCGGCGCGGACCGGCTCGGCATCGTGAACCTGAAGAACGTCCACTACGTCCGCTCGGAACGCGGCTGGACGACGAACTTCGTCGAGGCCGAGGACGGATTGTCAGACTGGCCGGCGGTGTTCGCGACGCTGCGGCAGCTCAGGTACACCGGCCCGATCTGCCTGACGAGTCAGTACTCCGATCCCGCCGTACCTGTGGAGACCAGGCTCGAAAGAGATCTGCGATTCGCTGTCACATCGGCCGCGCAGCATCCGTCAAGGGAGTGAAATCAACAGACACGAGCTTTTGGAGAACCTCCCATGCAAGCACGGATGACCAACCCCGCAATGGTTCTGCCCGACGCCACGAAGGGCATCCAGAACATCTACAAGGCGATCGGGCAGTCCGGCGCCGACGGCAAGACGCTCGAACTCGTGCACCTGCGGGCCAGTCAGATCAACGGATGCTCGCCGTGCGTTTTCGGCGGCGTCAAGTCGGCGCTGAAGAACGGTGAGTCCGACGAGCGGCTGCACCAGGTCGCGGCGTGGCGCGACTCCGACCTGTTCACCGACGCCGAGCGGGCCGCACTCGAGATGACCGAGGCCGCGACCCGGCTGGCCGACAACCCGACCGCGGTCACCGACGAGATCTGGAACGCTGCCGCCGACCACTTCGACGAGAAGGAACTGTCGGCGATCATCCTGATGATCGCGCTCACCAACCTGTTCAACCGCCTCAACACCACGGTGCGGGAGCCCGCCGGCGCCACCTGGTAGTCACTACGCTGGGCCCCGGATGTCGAGAAGATGTCCGGGGCTCCGACGTACCCGGGTGAATGGAGGCAAGCCATGAAATACATGCTGCTGATCTACGGGAACGACGAGACGTGGGACACCTTGCACGCCGAAGGCATCGACCAGGTGATGGAACAGCACGGCGAGCTCATCGACGAACTGAAGGCGCGCGGTGAGCACGTCGACGACAGGCCGCTGACCATCGCGAACTCGCGGGTGGTCCGGGTGCGGGACGGCGTACCGACGGTGACGGACGGACCGTTCACCGAGGCCAAGGAAGTGCTGGCCGGCTACTACATCGTCGACTGTGCGAGCCTGGATCGCGCAACCGAGATCGCCGCGCGCCTGCCAGAGGCGCCGTACTCGCCGATCGAGATCAGGTCGTTCACCGACCCGGTGGAGAGCTAGCTGTCCAGCGGCTTGCCGGCCTCAGCTGGGCGTTGGACACCTGAGACCGGCGAGTCACTGACTCAGACCGTCTACGTCCCGACGGGTTCGCGGGACGCGAGGATGACCCCACCTGAGGCGGGCTGATCACCCATGCCCCGGCCACCTTGGACGTACACAGTGCTACCGGGCGCCGGCGCCTGGGCACCGTCGCCGAGTCGGAGCGTGGTCGTCATACCGTTGCTCAGTCTGAGCATCGCCACGCGTCGCGGTCGCACCGACGGAATCGACGAGCTCACCTCGTGGATGCCGGTACACACCGCCGGTTGGATCGAAGCTCGCCCGAGTCCCGCGTTGCCGTGACTCCTCACATCACGGCACTGCTCGGCAAGCCTTGTCATCGCTGACACACTTCCCCCTTCTCATCGTTACTGCCCCCGAGTGTTGGCGGTTGCGGTCGCACCGAACACCTCGTCCTCACGGCACGCCCGCACACTCCCCCGTCCTTCCCGCACCCGGAAACGACGCGGAAGTGATCAGGCAACCCTCGCTGAGAGTGACGACGTTTTCAAGGGATCGTGACCGGAATCCCGTTCCCCGGAACGACTGTCCAGGAACCCTACCGACCACCGAAGCCGGCGGTAGCAGGGCCGCGTCAGCGTGCGGTGCTGGCGCGTTCGACCACGTGGTGGGGGATCATCACCCTGCGCGGCGGTGCGTCCTTGTCCGCCATGCGCTCGGCCAGCAGGTCGAGGGCCGCGGCGACGAACTCTCTGCGGTCGAAGGCGATCGTGGTCAGCGGCGGAATCATGAACTGACTGTCGAGGATGTTGTCGAACCCGGCCACCAGGACCTGCTTCGGTACGTCGATGCCCGCGCTCCACAGCGTGGACAAGGTACCGGAGGCCATCGTGTCGGTGAAGCAGAAGAACGCGTCCGGCAACTCGTGCTCGGCCAGGTACTTCGCCACCACGGTCGCGGCACCCTCGGGCCGCCAGCGGTCGAGGCTGATCTCCAGACTCGGATCGATCGGTACGCCGGCCTCCTCGAGCGCCTGGCGATACCCCGCGGTCCGCAGCCGCGACGCCGCCGTACCCGGGGACTCGGCCGATCCGCCGAGGACTCCGACCCCGCTCGAGCCGCGCGGGATCTCCGGCGTACCGACGGCCGCGATCCGCCGGCAGCCCTGCGCCAGCAGGTGTTTCGTCAGGTCCCGCGCGGCCGCGACGTTGTCGATCGCGACCTGGCTCACCACGTCCTGGTCGACGTCACCGATCAGCACGAGGGGCGGTAGCGGACCGGCCGTCGTCACCGCGCTGTCGTCGAGGTTCACCGGGTTCAGGATCAGGCCGTCCACCAGGTACGCGCGGGCCTTCGAGAGCAGCTCGAACTCGCGCTTGGGCTCGGCCGCGGTCTGCTCGATCTGCACACCCCAGCCGCGCTCGTGGGCAAGCTCGACGACCAGGTGGACGATCTCCGCGGAGTACGGCCTGAGCAGGTCGGGCAGGGCCAGCGCGATCATGCCGGAGCGGCCGTTGCGGAGGCCACGCGCGCTCATGTTCGGCACGTAGTCGAGCTCGGCGAGGGCGCTCTCCACCCGGGCCCGGGTCTCGGGGCGCACGAAGACGACGCCGTTGATCACGTTCGACACCGTCTTCGGCGACACCCCGGCGAGCTTGGCGACATCTTTGACGGTGGGACGCATGCTGCCCATTGTCACACCTGACATACGTTGTCACGTATCAGCGCGTGACGAAGGCACCGCCGTTCACGTGCAGGACCTGTCCGGTGAGGTGGCGGGCGGCGGGTGAGGCGAGGAAGTGGATCGTCCCGGCGATGTCGTCGACCTGGCCCTCGCGTTTGGTCAGCGTTGCCCGGAGCAGAGTCTCGCGGCGCTCGCCGGTGAGCCGGCCTTGGAAGAACTCGGTCTCCGCGGTGAAGCCCGGCGCGACGACATTGGAGGTGACTCCCCGGGGCCCGAGCTCGGTCGCCACGTCGACGTTCCACATCGCCAGCGCGGCCTTCGAGGCGCCGTACGAACCCGGCCCGCGAGCGCCGGCGATCGAGCCCAGATGGACGACGGCAGTGGTCAATCGGGGTGCGAGGGCGGTTGTGGTCAGGACTGCGCTGATCAGGTTGGCTTCGAGGTTCGCCAGCCAGTTCGCTCTCAGTTGCGCGAGATCGCCGTCCGGCCGGCCGAAGTCGGTGTTGCCACCGGCATTGTTGACCAGGACATCGACCTGCTCGGGCAGTTCGTCCAGCAGCCGCTCCACCTGCGCCGGGTCGGTCGCGTCGCACACCACTGCCCTGACTCCGAGATCAGCGGCGGTCTTCGCGAGTACGTCGGCGCGCCGGCCGGTGATCACCACGTCGTCACCGTCCGCGCGGAACCGCTCCGCGGTCGCCCGCCCGATCCCGGTCGCTCCCCCGGTCACCACGATCGTCCTCATCTGAAATCCTCACGTTTAGCTCTAAATGTTTAGATCTAAACGTACCATGGGCCTCGTGGTCGACAACTACCCGCTCGATGCTCCGAGTCCGTACCCCGCCGCCGAGATCGCCCGCGCCTGGCAGCGGGAACGGCCCGGTACGCCGACCGACTCGATAGAGATCGTCACTCCCCTGTGGCGGCTGGCGAAGCTGTTCGCCGACGACCGGCGCCGGGTGCTCGCGGACGCCGGCGTGGATCCCGCGACGCTCGACCTGCTCAGCGTGCTGCGGCGCGCGGGCACGCCGTACGAGCTCAGTACGCGCGAGCTGTCCCGCCGTACGCTCGTCACCGCCGGGGCGATCTCGCAGCGGGTCGCCCGCGCCGAGGCCGGCGGACTGGTCACCCGGCGGTCCGCGGCCGACGGGAGTCGCGCGGTCGTCGTCACGCTCACCGAAGCCGGGCACGACCTGATCGAGCGGACGGTCGACCAGGTGCTCACGCGCGAGTCCGAACTGGTCGCGTCACTGTCCCCCACCGCGCGCACCCAGCTCGCGGGCCAGCTCCAGGATCTGCTCGACGAGGTCGCCCGCATCGCTCGCAAACCTTCCTGACGACGTTGAAACTTTTACCCAGCCACGAGGGCTGACAAGCTGAGCCAAGTTCGTACGGGCGGTTCAATGAGACCATTGAAGGATGCTTCCTGCTGACAGTCATGACGTCATCCAGGTGCGCGGCGCCCGCGAGAACAACCTCAGCGGCGTCTCGCTCGACATCCCGAAACGCCGGCTCACCGTCTTCACCGGAGTCTCCGTTTCCGGCAAGTCCTCACTCGTCTTCGACACCATCGCCGCCGAGTCCCAGCGGCTGATCAACGAGACCTACACCGCGTTCGTGCAGAACTTCATGCCGAGCCTCGGCCGGCCGGACGTGGACGCGCTGCGGAACCTGTCCGCCGCGATCATCGTCGACCAGGAACGGATCGGCGCCAACGCCCGCTCCACCGTCGGTACGGCGACCGACGCCCACACCATGCTCCGGGTGTTGTTCAGCCGCGCCGGCACGCCGTACGCCGGGCCGCCCTCGGTCTTCAGCTTCAACCGCGCCGAAGGCATGTGCCCGGTGTGCGAGGGGCTCGGGCGGACCACCGAGTTCAACCTCGACGAACTCGTGGACCGCGACAAGACCCTCAATCAAGGCCCGATCAAGGCGCCTGGGTACTCGGTCGACAGTTGGCACTGGCAGCTGATGGCTCAGTCGGGCCTGTTCGACGCGGACCTGCCACTGAAGGACTACCCGGCGGAGGCGTGGCAGCAGTTCCTGTACCAGGAGCCGATCAAGATCCGGGTCGGGAAGAGCAACCTGACCTTCGAAGGGCTCATCAGCAAGCTGAAACGGCAGTACCTGAGCAAGGATCCGCAGTCGATGCAGAGTCACGCGCGGGCGTTCGCCGAGCGCGCGATCCGGCAGGAGACGTGCACGGAATGCCACGGTGTGCGGCTGAATGCCGCGGCCCGGAGTGTGACCGTGGACGGGCGGACGATCGGTGAGTGTTCGGCGATGCAGATCAATGATCTGGCCGAGTTCGTTGCCGGGGTCAAGCATACGGGAGTCGGTCCGATGCTCGACGGGCTCCGGGACCTGCTCGAGTCCTTCGTGACGATCGGTCTCGGCTACCTGAGCCTGGATCGCGAGTCGTCGACGCTGTCCGGTGGTGAGGCGCAACGGGTGAAGCTGGTGCGTCATCTCGGGTCCAGCCTCAGCGATGTCACCTATGTCTTCGACGAGCCGACGGTCGGCCTGCATCCGCACGACATCCAGCAGATGAACGACCTGCTGCTGCAACTGCGGGACAAGGGCAACACGGTGCTGGTCGTCGAGCACAAGCCGGAGACGATCCGGATCGCCGATCACGTCGTCGACCTCGGCCCGGGTGCGGGCCTGTCCGGCGGGCGGCTCTGCTACGCCGGCGACGTGGACGGTTTGAAGACGTCCGGGACTCTCACCGGGCAGTACCTCGATCACCGGGTGACCGTGCGGGACGACGTACGGCGGCCGACCGGGAAGATCTCGATCGAGCACGCGTCGCTGCACAATCTGCAGGACGTGAATGTCGACGTTCCGCTCGGCGTACTGACGGTGGTGACCGGGGTCGCGGGTTCCGGGAAGAGTTCACTGATCCACGGCTCGCTGGCCGGGCGGGACGGCGTGATCGTCGCGGGTCAGGAACCGATCCGCGGGTCGAAGCGGAGCAATCCGGCGACGTACACGGGGTTGCTGGATCCCATTCGCGCGGCCTTCGCCAAGGCGAACAAGGTGAAGCCCGGGTTGTTCAGCGCGAACTCGGTCGGTGCCTGCCCGACCTGCAAGGGCATCGGGCTGGTGTACACGGACCTCGCGATGATGGCCGAGGTCGCGTCGGTGTGCGAGGACTGCAACGGGGCCCGGTTCACGGCCGAGGTGCTCGGGTATCGGCTGCGCGGCAAGAACATCAGCGAAGTACTGCGGATGACGGTGGCCGAGGCGCGGGAGTTCTTCGGGACCGGTACGGCGCGGACGATCCTGGATCGGCTCGCGACGGTCGGGCTCGGGTACATCGGGCTCGGGCAGCCGCTGACCACGCTGTCGGGTGGTGAACGTCAGCGGCTCAAGCTGGCGATCAACACGGGCCGGACCGGGTCGATCTACATCCTGGACGAACCGACGACCGGACTGCACCTGGCCGACGTCGACAAGCTCCTCGGCATGCTCGACACGCTCGTCGATCAGGGCAACACGGTGATCGTGATCGAGCACCACCAGGCGGTGATGGCGCACGCCGACTGGCTCATCGACATCGGCCCGGGAGCCGGCCACGACGGCGGTCGGGTCGTCTTCACAGGAACGCCCGCTGACCTGGTCGAGAGCAGCCCGACCATCACCGCGGAGCATCTCCGCGAGTACGTGTCAGTGGCCTGAGAAGCGGTTGATATCTGCTAGTTCCTGGGTCAGGTCTGCTGGTTCGAAGAGGTCGACCGCGAGGGTGGCGTGCTGCCAGGTGCCGATCGGGCGGCCGGCTTGCACTACTGCGGGACGCAGCATGCCACCGCCGGGGAAGATCGAGGTCGGTAGGTCGAAGTGGCGGTTCTGATAGCCGAGTAGGTAGGCGTCGAACTCGCCCAGCAGGCGTACTTCGTAACAGCCCGGTAGATCGTCGACGGCGTGGAGTTCGGTGGTCTCGATCTCGAAGGACGTCGTGGCCACCGCCTCCACCGCTCGGCGCGCAACTGGGACCGGCAGGCCGGACCAGGTGGCGAAGTCGCGTGGGGTGGCTGGGCCGTACGCGGTCAGGTAGCGGCGGGCCAGGTCCTCGGGGTCGCCTTCGAGGACCAGTGGCTTGCCGAGCCAGTCGCGGACGGCGACCCAGGTTTCGCCGGGTCCGTAGCAGAGGCGTCCGAGCAGACCGGCGTACCGGATGAGCGCGTACACAGCCTGTCCTTTGGGCTCCGCGATCAGTCCGGCGCGGACCAGGACGTCCGCCAGTTCGGCGCGGTTGCTCGGGCCGTGGGTCAGCAACCAGTCCTCGAGTACGTCGGCGGCCTCGGCTCGGACGCGATCCGGGAGGCCGAGTTCGCCGTACCGGCGTTCGGTGTCCTTGATCAGTTTCGGGCCGAGCAGCCCGAGCAGCGGGCCGGCGTCCTCGGTCACGACGAGTTGGAGGGTGCCGCGCATGAACCAGCCGCGGATCACGGAGCGGTCGGTTTCCTGGGCGCTCGCGACGTCGGCGAGCGTGGTCGCGGTCGATCGGGCGCGGACGGCGTACGCCGCTCCTCGCCAGGTCTGGGCCTGGAGTCCCCCCGCCCGGCGTACGACGTCGGCCACCCCTCCGGGGCCGGCCTCGTTCACCGGACGCGCCAGGCCGTTGGCCTGCATCCTGGCTGCCAGTAACCAGCCCACAGACCTCCGCGCCACTCCTGCATGACACCACGAACCAGCCCCGTCCGCACCCTCCCCCTCACCAATTTGCCTGGCTGACCCGGCAATTTGCCTGGCTCACCCATGAAATGAGGGGTTCGTGACCCTGAATCCGGGTCACGAACCCCTCATTTGCCTGGTCAGCCAGGCAAACGTGGATCGGTCAGAGGGCGGGTTGGACGAGGCCGGCGTACGCCGCCTGGCCGGTCACGTTGGGGTGGTAGGACTCGCTGACCGGGTTGGACAGCCCGTTGATCCACTCCGGGCTGCCGCAGACCGCATGCCCGATGAAGTTCGACGTCGGATCCACGAACGTGAAACCGGCCGCGCTCGCCGAGGCCGAGACCTTCGAGTTCAGCAGGTCCGCGGTGGCGTTCAGCTTGGTCATCTCGTCGGGGCTGAAGAACGTGCCGGCGTTGCAGTCGGTGCCGTTGAACAGGCGCGGGTACCCGACCACGACGACCTTCGCCGACGAGGCCCGGCTCCTGATCGACGAGTAGAGCGTGTTGAGTCGGCCCGGCAGCGTGTTGTTGATGATCGACCGTGCGTTCGCGACCGCGCCGGTGCAGTCGGCGAGCCAGGACGGCTTCGCGCACTCGGTGATCACCGACGAGAACCCGGCGTCGTTGCCGCCGACCTGGACGGAGACGATGTTGGTCGAGCTGGTCACCGACGGCAGCTGATTCGCGGTCACATCGGCGACCCGCGCGCCGGAGCAGGCGACGAACGTGAGGTTCGCGCCGATCCGGCCGGCGTCGATGTACGCGTAGGCCTTCGTGGAGCGCTGGCAGGAGCCGCTGCTCTCGATGTAGGAGCGGGTTCCGACACCGGAGGCGTAGGAGTCGCCGAGCGCGACGTAGTTCGGTGCCGCGGCATGCGCGACACCCGGGCTGAGGAGCATCGCGGCACCGAGGGCCGCGGCAGTGAGCAAACTGGTGAATGACTTCATGGGGGCGGACCGCCTTTGCCTGAGCGGGGGGTAGCGACAGAAGTACTCAACGTCACCTTCGCTGACTGGCGAGTAACACACAAGGGCTTGGTAACAAATTCACCGTGGATTCCCGGTGACTGTCACCAACTAGCCGTCCCAGGACGACAAACCCGGTCCCGTCGGCAACGGATAACAACCGTCCACCAGTTGCACCCCGGCAGGCAGCAGCCCGCTCTCCACGTAGATCGTGTTCGGCAGGGCCGCCAGCACATGAATGTGCGCACCGCCGCCGTGCGACGCGTACGGAATCCCGAACCCGGCCGCCATCAACCCGATCTCGAGACAATCCGTCAACCCACCGGCCCGTCGCAGATCAGGTTGTACGACGCCCACGCCGCCGCGCGCGATCAGGTCCCGGAACGCGGCCTGCCCGTAGCGGTTCTCGCCCGTCGCGATCGGGATGTCCAACTTCTCCGCCAGCCGGACATGACCGTCGGTGTCCCCCGCCGGCAGCGGCTCCTCGAACCACCGGCAGTCGAGTTCTTCGTACACCCGGCCGCGCCGCAGCGCCTCGGCGAACCCGAAGGCCTGATTGGCGTCGACCATCAGCGGCGCATCCGGCCCGATCACGTTGCGGACCGCCTTGATCCGTTGCACATCCTCGGTCAGCGGCCCGCCGCCGACCCTCATCTTCACGCCCCGGAAGCCCTGCTCCATCGCCTCCGCGGACACCCGCTCCAGACCTGCAACGTCGAGCTCCAGCCAGCCGACCATCGCGTACGTCGGGATGGCGGTCCGCTGCGCACCGAGCAACTTCCACACCGGCACACCCAACGACTTCCCGAGCAGATCCCACAGCGCCTGGTCGATCGCCGAGATCCCGTACGACGACAGCCCCGCCGTCCCCTGGTAGTCGGTCAGCGTCTGCAGCTGTTGCCGGATCCCCCGGATGACGGCTGGATCCTCGCCGATGATCGCCGGCGCCAGCTGGTCGGTGACGATCTTCGCCAGCACGTCCGGTGAGCTCTCGACGCGACCGAAGTACGTCGTACTCACGCCGCTGACGCCCTCGTCGGTGTCGATGCGGACCCTGGTGACACCATTGCGATCGAGCAGCTGGATCGCATCGCGCACCGGATGGGCCTTGGGCTCCGACGTGACCTCGACGGTGACCGCAGTGATCTTCATGAACGCTCCGGACCGGGGACGGAGAGGGGATCGAATCCGTACGGCAGCTCGAGACGATGTGCGGCCATCAGGTCGGCGTCGCCGAGCAGGTCACGGGTCTTGCCGTCAGCCACGATCCGGCCGCCATCCATCAACAGGCTCCGCTCGCACAGCTGCAGCGCGTACGGGAGGTCGTGGGTGATCATCAGCAGCGTGACGTCGAGCCCGGCAAGGATGTCGGCGAGCTCGCGACGGGCTGCGGGATCGAGGTTGCTCGACGGCTCGTCGAGGACCAGTACTTCGGGACGCATCGCGAGGACCGTGGCGACGGCGACCCGTCGGCGCTGACCGAACGACAGGTGGTGCGGGGCGAGGTCGGCGTGGTCCTGCATGCCGACCTGGACCAGCGCTTCGTGGACGCGATCGTCGAGCTCCGCGCCACGCAACCCGAGGTTGGCGGGCCCGAAGGCCACGTCGTCGCGGACCGTCGGCATGAACAGCTGGTCGTCCGGGTCCTGGAAGACCAGACCGACCTTGCGCCGGATCTCGGTCAGGTGCTCCCGGTGCAGCCCGGTGCCGCCGATCTGGATGCGGCCGCTCCCGGTCCCACCGGCGACCGACCCGAGAATGCCGTTCAGGTGCAGCACGAGCGTGGTCTTGCCGGCGCCGTTCGGACCGAGCAGCGCGACCCGCTCGCCGCGCTCCACGGTGAAGTCGACGCCGAACAGGGCCTGCCGCCCGTCGGGATAGGCGAACACCAGCCGCTCGACCTGAATCGCAGGACCGCTCACAAGCTCACCACCCTAGCCGCGACCGCGATCGTGACCGCGGCGAGGGAGATCGCCAGACCCTCGAGCCACTGTGCCCGGGTCGCGCCCGAGACGCTGAGCAGTGGCATTCGTCCGGTGTAGCCGCGCGAGCGCATCGCCAGATGGACACGCTCGCCCCGCTCGAAGCTGCGGACGAACAGGACGCCCACTCCCCCGGCGACCGCCTTCAGATGACCGACCCGGCCACCGGTGTACCCGCGGGATTCCCGCGCCACCCGCATCCGGTGCAGGTCGTCCGAGACCACGCTCAGGTACCGAACCATGAACGACAGGATCGCCACGAGAGTCGCGGGCAGCCGCAGCCGCTCGAGCCCGGCCAGCAGGTCGCGCGGCGCGGTCGTCGCCGACAGCAGGATCGCCGCGATCACCCCGAGCGTCCCCTTCGCCAGCACGTTCCAGGCACCGAGTACACCCGACTGGGACAGGTGCAGCCCGAGTACGTCGACCTGCGGGCCGGTCGCGACGAACGGCAGCAACAACGCGAACACGATGAACGGCGTCTCGACCGCGAGCCGTCGCGACACCACGGTCACCGGCAACTTCGCCACGACCACAGCCGCAACGAGCATCACGGCGTACAGGCTGAACGCCCAGAAGATCGCGGCCGGCGTGGAGACGACCGCGAGGACGAACACGAACAGTGCGACGAGCTTCACCTGCGCCGGGACGCGGTGGACCGGGCTGTCCACCGCGACGAGCAGGCCGTCCCCACTCATGAGGCCTTGTTGGTTCGGAGTGAGGCGAGCTTGGCGATCGCGAGGCCGACGACGATCGTCACCAGTACGCCGATGATCCCGGCCAGTGCGCCGGAAACCTGTGCATTTCCGATGCCGTGTACGCCGTAATCGGCCAGTGGACTGCCCGCAACCGCCGAGTCCTTCGCCGCACCCTCGAACCCGAGCTTGGCGCCGACGAACTCCAGCCCGTCCGGGTGCGCGCTCGCGAACAGGCTCAGCCCGCCCGCGACGAGCAGCGTCACCGCAATCCCCACACCGAGGGATCGGCCGGCCGGCTTCGCGGCGATCGGCCGGTCCGGTGACACCGTGGAGGTGTTGCCGTCGGCATCGACCAGGACCAGGTCGTGCTGCAGGTGCCGGGCGGCGTACACAAGGTCCGGCCGGGTCGCGACGACCGCGCTCAGCACGGCCGCGGTGATCACCGCCTCGCCGATCCCGACCAGAACGTGCCAGCCGACCATCGCGGTCGCGAGTTTGCCGAGCGGGATGTCGACCGCGCCGCCGATCGAGTACAGCCCGGTGAACGCCAGGGCCGCGACCGGCACCGACACCAGCGCGCCGACGGTCGCGGCCGGTACGACGCTGCCGACCCGGCGCGGCAGCACCTTCATCAGCGCCCGTGTCAGGAAGTACCCGACGAGCACCGTGATCAGGCCCATCAACGTGATGTTCGTACCCAGCGCCGTCAGACCGCCGTCGGCGAACAGCAGCCCCTGCACCAGGAGCACCGTCGACATCACCAGTACGGCGGTCCACGGCCCGACCAGCGCCGCCGCGAGCGCGCCTCCGAGCAGGTGACCGCTGGTGCCCGCGCCGACCGGGAAGTTCACCATCTGCACCGCGAACACGAACGCCGCGGTCAGCCCGGCCAGCGCCGGACCGGTCTCCCGGAGCTCGCGGTTCGCCCGCTGCAGGCTGAAGCCGACCGCCCCGGCCGCGATCAGGCCGGTGGCGACGGACGTCGGCGCGTTGAAGAAACCGTCAGGGACATGCACGCGCTCATTGTTGTTCTTGTTGCGACCGAATCGCAACAAGCAATCTCACAGCTCCTTGAGCGCCTCGCTGATCGCACGGTGGAACGTCGGATACGCGTAGATCATCTGACGCAGCGTGTTCACCGGTACGGCGGCATGCACCGCGACCGCCAGCGCGCTGAGCACCTCGCCACCCGTCGGGCCCGCGCTCGTCGCGCCGACCAGCACACCCCGGTCGGCATCCATGACGACCTTGATGAAGCCCTCGTTGCCGGCCTTGTGGATCCAGCCGCGAGTCGAGGCCGGGATCGGGGTCGACGCGGTCCGCACGTTCAGCCCCGCCTCCCGCGCCTGCTTCTCGGTCAGCCCGACCGCACCGATCTCCGGGTCGGTGAACGTGACCCGCGGCATCGCGTGGTAGCTCGCCGTCGGCGCGTCCGCCTCCTGCAGGATGTCGCGGACCGCGATGTCGGCCTGGTACATGGCGTTGTGGGTGAACGCGCCGACGCCGGTGACGTCACCGACCGCCCAGACCTTGTCGCCCGCGCGGACGTGCTCGTCGACCTCGACCCGCCGGGCCGACGGGTCCAGACCGAGCTTGTCCAGGCCGAGCTCCGCGGTCGCCACCCGCCGACCGGTTGCCACCAGCAACTTCTCGCCGGTGGCCGTCGCCCCGTCCGCGAGCGTGACGGTGAACGTGCCGTCGGCGTACCCGATCTGCTGCGCGTGCGCGCCGAGACGGAACGTCACACCGTCGCGCTCCATCGCCTCGCGGGCCAGCTCGCCCGACTCCGGCTCCTCCATCGGCAGCACCTCAGGAGCACCTTCGACGACGGTCACCTGGACGCCGAAGCGGGCGAACACCTGCGCCAGCTCCATGCCGATCGCGCCGCCGCCCAGGACGACGAGCGACTCGGGCAGCGTCTCGACCTCGATCGCCTCGCGGTTCGTCCAGTACGGCGTACCGGCCAGGCCGTCGATCGGCGGGACGGACGGGACCGTCCCGGTCGCGATCACGATGCCGCGGGCCGCCTCGTACTCGGTGTCGCCGGCGCGGACCGTGTTCGGGCCGGTGATCGTGGCGACGTCCTTGATGACGGTCGCGCCCTTGTTCACCAGCCGGTCGACCGCGACCTGGTCGTTCCAGGTGTCGGTCGCCTCCTCGCGGATCCGCTTCGCGACCGGCGTCCAGTCCGGCTGCACGCTCGCCGTACCGGCGATGCCGTCGACGCGACGCGTCTCGGCGATCAGGTTCGCGGCCCGGATCATCATCTTGCTCGGGATGCACCCGTAGTACGGGCACTCACCGCCGACCAGCCGGGATTCGATCCCGACCACCCGCAGCCCGGCCTGCGCCAGCCGCCCCGCCGTCTCCTCCCCGCCGACTCCGAGCCCGACAACGACCACGTCAACCTGTTCAGCCATGCTGCCCAATCTCCCAGACCGGCCGGGCGCGGCCGAACCCACCCCCGTCGGCCGCCGAATTCACCAAGGTGACAACGAATTCCGAAAATGTCACTGTCGGCGGTATGACTCGCTATATCGGCTCCGGTAGCTATTGTTACGCGAATTCACTCGCGATGGTGACCGGCGGCAATTCTGCGCCGCCGTCCGCGATCGAGGTACTGACCGGCTCGCCCTACGGTGCACAGATCGAACCGTCGGGCCTCCCGTACTTCGACCCGCCCGGATGGAACCCGGACCTGGGCCTCGACGCCGCCGTCGACCTGCTGGGCTGGACCTGCGAACGCTCCGCGGGTGGTTCGCCGGACGAGGCCCTCGACCGACTGCGGGCTGCGTCTGGCCCCGCGCTTGTCGGTCCCGTGGACATCGGTCTGCTCAGGCACCAGCCTTGGGCGGCCGGTACAGCGATCGGCGGCGACCATTGGGTCGTCGTACTCGAGGTGACCGACGATGTCGTCGTGATGCACGACCCGGACGGCTTCCCTTACGCGACGCTGCCGATCGACAGCTTCCTGCAGGCTTGGCGGGCGGAGAAACTCGACTTCTCGGCTCCTCATGTCCTGCGCACGCATTTCGCCGAGTCCGCGACGTGCGGGTCGAGGACGCAGTCCGAGCCTCCTTGCCCGCGGCAGTCAGCTGGCTCGCGAACGGAGACTCGGCCGGCGCCGTCCACCGGCTCGCCGGAATGCTTGCCGCCGGCATCGACGACGACCTCCAGCGGCACCTCTCGACCTTCGCCGTCCGCTCCGGTGCCCGCCGCCTCGACGACGCCGCCACCTGGCTGGCTTCGATCGGCGAGGCCGAAGCCGCCGTCATCGCCCGCGACCAGTCCACTCTTCTCGGCCGCCTCCAGTACCCATTGGTGGTGGGTGAATTCAGCCAAGCAGCCGAAACCCTCAGGCAGCTCGCTCCGGGCTACCGGCAATTGCTGACTGCGTTGGGGTGAAAGAGGACCGGCGTCGGAATTCCACCGGCGCCACGTCAGAGTGAACGGATCCTGCGGCTAGGGTGCTGCCATGTACGTGATCGCGCACCTCAGTGACCCGCATCTCGACGGCTCGGAGGAGGCGCGATCGAGGCTCCGGCGAATCACGTCGTACCTGCGAGAGTTCCGCCGCCCGGTCGACGTCGTCCTGGTCACCGGCGATCTGGCCGATCACGGGCTGGAGTCCGAGTACGCCGAACTCGCCGCGGAGCTCGAGCTGTCCGCGCCGGTGCTCGTCCTGCCGGGCAACCACGATGTGAGTACGCCGTTCCGCGCCGGGCTCGCGTCGTTCGTCGACGCGCCGGGTGAGGCGCATCCGGTGCACCAGGTTCGTGATGTCGGCGAGGCCCGTTTCGTGCTGCTCGACACGACGGTGCCGGGCGAGAACCACGGTCTGCTGCCGGAGGAGTCGTTGGCCTGGCTGGACGGCGTACTGCGGGAACCGTTCGACGGACCGTTGTTCGTCGCGTTCCATCAGCCACCGTTCAACCTGCATCACCCGACGATGGACCAGTGGATGCTCCGGACCCGCGAGCCGTTCGCCGCCGTGCTCCAAGGCAAGCCAGTCACCGCGCTGTTCGCGGGCCACGTCCACAACGCCATCGCAGCAACCTTCGCCGGCATCCCCCTCCGAGTCGCCCCCGGCATCCGCTCGTCGGTCCCGCTCCCCTTCGAACCCGAGAGCCCGACCGGATCGCTGGTCGACCCCACCGCCGAACCCGGTTTCGCCCTCCACGTCCACGTACCGGGCGAACCCCTCCAGACCGTCTACAGGTTCCCGCGATGACGGGCCCCTTGGTTCTGCACCCGATCGCCCGGGTCGAGTCCAGCCTGCAGGAGCGCACGGACGCTCCCCGTCAGGGCGACGAAGGCGCCCCCGACGCGTGGGTGGTCTTCGACGAGTCGGTCCGCGCTGCCCTCGCCGACATCACGGCGGGCGACGAACTCATCCTGATCACCTGGTTCGACCGAGCCGACCGCGCCGTACAGGCAGTCCATCCGCGAGGCGACACGTCCCGCCCGGCGACCGGCGTCTTCAGCACCCGCTCCCCTGACCGCCCCAACCCCCTCGGCCTCCATCGAGTCACGGTCCTGGCCGTCGACGGCCTCCGCCTGCACGTGAACAACCTGGAAGCCCTCGACGACACACCGGTCGTCGACGTCAAGCCCGTTCTGGGCGACATCCATGAACGCTGACCCCCGCGTCGATCGGAGACTCGTAGCGAGTGGCCATTGTGGTGGCTCGGTTGTGGAGGGCGGTGCGGAGGGACTGGGGCTTCAGGGCTTCCGCGTTGTCTCCTAGTTGCCAGAGAGCCCATTCGGCGTGCCACGAGTCTTGGAAGGTCAGTTCGAGGTGGAGCCAGCCGTCGGCGTCAGGTTCGGGGGCCTCGGCTCGGACGGCCACCGCGGCGTTCAGCAGGTCTTCGCGGCGTGCTGGATTGACCCGTACCAGGACCGTGAGGTGGCCATCGGAGAGGAACTGGGCGGAGCGATCGCGCCAGATGCGGTCGAGGTCGACGCGGCTCGGACGCTCCGCAGGTTGGGGGAGCTCCTCGGCGGCTTGCATCCGCGACAGCCGGTACGTGCGGTCCTCGCCGGATCTTCTGGCCAGCAGGTAGCCGCGGTCGCGGACGGTGACCAGGCCGATCGGGTCGACCGTGCGCCACTGCGGTTCCCGGCCTGTGGCGGCGTACAGGATGCGCAGTTTGTGGCCGGCCAGCACCGCGCGCCGGACCTCGAGCATCGTGGCATCGGGCACCTCTTTGGTGATCAGCCGACGCGAGAGCAGGTCCGTCTCCGGGTCGACGAGGATCCGCTGGGCTGCCTCGCTCGCGGTGGTCCGGTGGCTTTCGGGGAGCGCGTCGACCACCTTGCGCATCGCCGAGGCCAGCGCGGAGCTGAGACCGAAGACCTGCTCGCCTCGTCCCGAGCCGGCAGTCAGCAACGCCAGTGCCTCGTCGTGATTCAGCCCGGTGAGCTCGGTGCGGAACCCGGGTAGCAACGCGAATCCGCCGTGCCGCCCACGCTCGGCGTACACCGGAACGCCCGCCGCCGACAGCGCCTCGATGTCCCGCAGCACCGTGCGCGTCGACACCTCCAGCTCGCGGGCGAGCACGTCTGCGGTCAGCCGGCCGCGTTGACGCAGCAACAACACCAGCGAGACCAACCGGTCGGCGCGCACCCCGAAACAATACCTGACCAAGGATGTCGTGATTTGTTGGAAAGCTCGCCGGCATGACGATTGAACGAACCGCAGTCAACCCGGTGCCGTGGTCGCTGGAGCTGGGCTTCAACCAGGGCGAGCTGGTTGAAGGTCACCCCCGGACGCTGTACTGCTCCGGCCAGACCGCGATGGACGCCGACGGCAAACCCCAGCACGACGGAGACCTGCCCGCACAGCTGGCACTGAGCCTCGACAACCTGGAGGCAGTACTCACCGAGGCCGGAATGTCCCTCACGAACCTCGTCCGCCTCAACGTCTACACCACAGACGTCGACCTACTGTTCCCCCACTACGGCGTACTGGCCGCACGCCTCGCAGCCGCGGGCGTCGCACCCACCACGACAATGCTCGGCGTCACGCGCCTGGCAATCCCCGGCCAACTGGTCGAACTCGAAGCCACTGCCGTCGACTGATGACTTGGGGAGGGTTTTGCGCCCAGAACGGCACAAAACCCTCCCCAACTGCGGCTAGAAGTTGATCATGTGGCCTTCGAGGCCATGGAAGGCCTCTTGGAGAGCCTCGCTGAGGGTGGGGTGGGCGTGGACGTTGCGGGCCAGTTCCTTGGTGGTCAGGTCCCACTTCTGGGCCAGGGTCAGCTCGGGCAGGAGCTCGGTGACCTCGGGACCGATCAGGTGCGCGCCGAGAAGTTCGCCGTACTTGCTGTCGCTGATCACCTTGACGAAACCGGTCGGGTCGCCGAGGCCGTGCGCCTTGCCGTTCGCGGTGAACGGGAACTTGGCGACCTTCACGTCGTGGCCGAGCTTGCGGGCCTCTTCCTCGGTGTACCCGAAGCTGGCGATCTGCGGCTGGCAGAACGTCGCCCGCGGGATCATCGCGTAGTCGAGCTCCATCGTCTCGTGACCCGCGATCGTCTCGGCCGCGATCACGCCCATCGCCTCGGCCGCGTGCGCGAGCATCAGCTTCGCGGTCACGTCGCCGATCGCGAAGATGTTCGGCACGTTGGTCCGGCAGAAGCCGTCGACGCCGATCGCACCGCGCTCGGTGAGCTGTACGCCGATCTTGTCCAGGCCGTAGCCGTCGACGCGCGGCTGGAAGCCGATCGCCTGCATGACCTTGTCGGCCTCGATCGTCTGCTGTACGCCGTCCTTGCCGGTCACGGTGACCTTGACCGAGGCGCCGGAGTCGTCGATCGAGTCGACCCGCGTGGACGTCAGCACGTCGACGCCGAGCTTCTTGTACGCCCGCGCGAGCTCCTTGGAGACCTCCGGGTCCTCGAGCGGGACCATCCGGTCGAGGAACTCGACGATCGTCACCTTCACGCCGTAGTTCGCCAGCACGTACGCGAACTCGACACCGATCGCACCGGCGCCGGCGATCACGATCGAGCCGGGCAGCTCCTCGGTGAGGATCTGCTCCTCGTAGGTCACCACGCGCTCGCTGAGCTGGGTGCCCGGCAGCAGCTTGGTGGTCGCGCCGGTCGCCACGATGCAGGAGCCGAAGGTGACCGTCTCCGACGAGCCGTCGTTCAGCGTCACGTCGAGGGTGTTGGCGTCGGTGAACGAGCCCCAGCCGTCGAACTCGGTGATGTTGTTCTTCTTCATCAGGAAGTGAACGCCCTTGACCCGGCCGTCCGCGACCTTCCGGCTGCGCTGCACCGCGGTCGGGAAGTCGAAGGTCACCTCGCCGCTGATGCCGAAGGTCTTCGCCTCCGTCCGGAAGATGTGCGACAGCTCGGCGTTCCGCAGCAGCGCCTTGGACGGGATACAGCCCACGTTCAGGCAGACACCGCCCCAGTACTTCTTCTCGATGATGGCGGTCTTGAGCCCGAGCTGGGCGGCGCGGATCGCCGCGACGTACCCGCCGGGACCGGCGCCGAGGACAACAACGTCAAAGTGCGAGGCCATGCAGTGAACTTTAATAGGTGCCACCAGCCGATCCGACGCCGAGGCGGCAACTGTGGCCCGCCTCATGTTGCCCGAAGGGTCACGGTGTGTGCACGAGGGTTCCGTCAGGACCGTACGACGCCTACGCTGGGCTCGCGCGTGAGGCGATAGGCATGGGGGACGGATGGATCTGGGCAGACGCCGGGGGCTGCGGCTCGCGGCACTCGGCATACTGCTGGCGGCGGTCGCCGTCCCGGCGGCGTACGCCGACCCGACGCCGCCCACGACCGAGCCGCCGCCTGCCTCTGTCACCGATGTCAACCGCTCGCTGGAGCAGCTCCAGGCCGAGGCCGCCGCCGTCCAGGCCGACTTCGCCAAGGCGACGATCGCCTACACGAAGGCGCTGAAGGAGGCGCAGGCCGCCGAGGCCGCCGCGAAGAAGGCGGAAGCCAGTGCGACGGCGTCCAAGGGCCTGTCCGACGCGGAGCGTCGCCGGCTCGGCGTGATCACCGCGCAGGCGTACCAGCTGGGTATTCCGACCGTGATGGGTACCGAGTCGATGCTCTGGTCGCTCGCCCCGATCGCCGAGAACCTGCAGGAGATCGCCGATCGGCAGACCGCGATCACGCAGCTCGGCAGCACGCACGTGTCGCAGTACAACAAGGCCATGGCTGCTGAAGCCGAGTCCAACCGGCTCAAGGCCGACGCGACCGCGAAGCGCACCGCCGCGAACGAGGCCGCCGCCAAGGCTCAGGAGCTCAGCAATCAGGTCCAGCACAAGGCTGCCAGCGCATCGGCGGCGATGGCTGACCAGACGGCCGATCTCGATGTCGCCTCCGCGCTCTCGAAGCAGCTCCAGCTGGCGCGCAACCAGCAGGCGCTCGCTCGCTGGCGGACCTATCTGACTGAGCTCGCCGCCACGAAGGTCACTCCCCCGGCCGCCGCCGTACTCAAGAATCCGAGCAAACTGCCGAACGGGCTGGCTCCGCTGACCCGCCGCGGTGCGGCAGTCCCGGGTGTCGCATCGGTGTCCGTCGCCGGACGGACCGTGCGCGTGATGTCGGCCGAGACGATCCGGGCGGTCAACCAAGCCTTCAGCTTGGTCGGGAAGCCGTACGGCGTTGCCGCGACCGGCCCGGACAAGTACGGCTGCCTCGGCGCGGCCCGCGTCGCGTGGCAGCCGTACACGACCCTGCCGAACCTGGTCGGCAAGGTCTACCCGAACTACCAGGCCGTCCCGAACGCGCAGATCCAGCCCGGCGACCTGCTCGTCATGGGCAGCAGGTCCCTCGGCCTCGTCCACATCGGCGTCGCGCTCGACAACGGCGAGATGATCGCCGCCGACGAGTCGAAGGGGTCGGTCGTCGTCACGACGGTGCCCGACAACCTGTACGCCGCGCTCCGTCCGACGCTCGGCGCCCCGGCCAAGCCCCAGGTCGCGCCGGTGGCGACGTCCGAGGCGTACGCGTTCCGGTGCGGCAACACGGCCACGTCGTACGACGTCGGTTCGGGCTCCTGGACCTGGCCGCTGCCGGACGGGACCTACGAGATCGGTACGCCGTTCGGTCAGTCGGGATCCATGTGGTCGACCGGATCCCACACCGGCCAGGACTTCCCGGCCTCGATCGGTACGACGGTACGCGCCGTGACGTCTGGCGTCGTACGCGTCGAGCACCCCGCCTGGGCCGGCAACCTGGTGCGGATCGACCACGGGAACGGCCTGGAGACGCTCTACGCCCACCTGAGCAGGGTCGACGTCGCGGACGGGCAGCAGGTGACGGCCGGGCAGCAGATCGGTGCCGTCGGCACCGAAGGCAACTCGACCGGGCCGCACCTGCACTTCGAGGTCCGGCTCGGCGGCGACCCCGTCAACCCGATGCCGTTCCTGGCGACCGGGTCCGCGAGCACCGGGTGGGGCGGCTACAGCAACGGCATGATTCCGTCGGGCAAGCTGTGCGCGCTCGGGTCCGGTCACATGCTCAGGTGCGACGCCGCCGCGGCCTACCTGAAGCTCGCCTCGGCCTACCGTGCGCAGTTCGGCAAGTCGCTCTGCATCACCGACTCCTACCGTTCGTACGCGTCCCAGGTCAGCCTCTATCAGCGCAAGCCTTCCCTGGCCGCGCTCCCGGGCACGTCCAACCACGGCTGGGGTGTGGCGGTCGACCTCTGCGGAGGCGTCGACAAGTACAACACCACCCAATACCAGTGGATGAAGTCGCACGCGTCGGCGTACGGCTGGCTGCACCCGGCCTGGGCCGACCAGGGCGGTAACCGGGAAGAGCCGTGGCATTGGGAGTTCGGCAACCCGGCCACCTCCTGACCGCCCGGTAGGCTGGGGGCGTGGCCGAGAAACGGAGTCCCGACCGCACCGATCACAACTTCACGCTCGATGCGGCGGACGACCGGTGGGAATGGCGGAGACGGATTCGCGAGAATCCGCGGAAGTTGCTGTTGTACCGGATCGGTGTGGGCGTTCTCGGCGGACTGCTGATCATTGCCGCGCCGTTGACCGGATGGTTGCCGGGGCCGGGCGGGATCCCGTTGTTCATCGCGGGTCTCGCCGTGCTCGCGAGCGAGTTCGAGTGGGCCCAGCGGCTGCTGTACCGGGTCAAGGACTGGGTGAAGGCGCTCACTGCCTGGACCGGCAAGCAACCCGCCTGGCTGAAGGCGCTCGGGACACTCGCGCTGTTCGTCTGCGTGCTCGTCGTGATCTGGCTCTACCTGGCCGTGCTCGGCGTGCCGGGCTGGCTGCCCGACTCGTGGGAGTCATTCCTGCACAAACTCCCCCTGCTGGGCTGAGTACGTCGGCAACTCGACCAGTTCGCTCATGTTCTGCGCCATCTTGAGCATCTGGTTGAGGAAGAACGGCCGGTCGAGGATCTTGTTCCGCGCCGCGATCCCGAACCGGGTCGCCGGCGCCATGAACTGACCCGAGCGGCTGCCGTCCTGAGTCTTCGACACAGCCTTCCGCAGCCGCTCCTCGTACCGGTCGAACGCGGTCCGCAAGTCTCCCTGGGCCAACTCCCCCGCCAGGACGTAGGCGCCGACCACCGCCGTACCGGTGCCGAGCGCACCGAACGTCGCTCCGTACCCCGCGTCGCCGAGCAGCACGATCCGGTCGGTCGACCACCGGTCCACGCGCACCCGGCTGATCGAGTCGAAGTACAGCTCCGTTGCCGCCGGCAACGCTTCGAGCAGCTCCGGGACGTGCCAGCCGAGACCGCTGAACTGCGCCAGCAGGATGGCCTTCTGCTGGTCCAGGTCGCGCCGGTTGTACTCCAGCTCCGGAGACTTGAACACGAACAGCGTCTGCGCCAATGCCGGATCGCGACGGTCCGCGCCGACACTCGCGAGCTTCCCAGGGACGTTGTACATCAGCGTGTCGCCGGAGATCCCCAGCGTGTTCGGCACCTCCCAGCCGGCCACGTAGTAGTCGAGGTGCCGTTCGACGACCTGGTCCGCCGGCCACGCCAGCCGCCGTACGACGGAATGCATCCCGTCCGCGCCGATCACCAGGTCGTACGTCTCCTCAATACCGCTCTCGAACCGCACGTCCACGCCGTCCGCGTGCTCCGCCAGGTTGGCTATCGAGTCGCCGAAGCGGTACGTCGCCTGCTCGCGGCTGTGCTCGTACAACACCCGCGACAGGTCTGCCCGCAGTACCTCCAGCTCTCCGCCCGCGAACTCGGCCGGCAGCCGCATCAGCTTGCGGCCCGACTCGTCGACGAACCGCATCGCGTTCCCACCGGTCTGTAGCGACCGCAGGTCCTCGAGCACGCCCATGCGCTCCAGGACGGTCGTGAACACCTCACCACGGAAGTCCACCGCGTACCCGCCCTGCCGCAGCGCGGGCGCGATCTCGACCACCGTCACGTCGTGTCCCGCACGGCCCAGCCAGAGCGCCACCGACGGGCCCGCCACGCTCGCACCCGAAACCAGAACCTTCATCATCGCCTCCATCGAGTAACTGTGTCTGCCGGACACAGTAATGTGTATGGTAGACACAGTTCAAGCGAATTGCAGAAAGGAAGGCGATGACCGAACTGCTCTGGGGCAAGGAACCGGCGCGGACCCGCGGCCCGAAGCCGGCGATCACGCTGACCGCCATCGCCGAGGTCGCGATCGCGATCGCGGACGCCGAAGGCCTCGACGCCGTCTCGATGCAACGCGTCGCGGGTGAGCTCCCGGTCACGAAGATGGCGCTCTACCGGTACGTCCCCGGCAAGAGCGAGCTGGTCGCGGTGATGAGCGACCTGGCGATGGGCAGCCCACCGGAACGTCCCGACCTACCGTGGCGCGAGGCGCTCCGGACGTGGGCGATCGACCTGTACGACGGATTCACGCGGCACCCGTGGCTGCTGCAGTCGACGATCGGACGCCGGCTCCTCGGACCGAACGAGCTCACCTGGATGGAGCGCGGACTCGCCGCACTCGCCGGCACGGGCCTGACCGGCGGCGAGCAGTTCGACTCGATCCTGGTCCTCACCAGTCACGTCCGGAACATCGCCCAGCAATCCACGACCTTCCCCGGGCACACCAACGGGCTGAGCGAGGAAGACATGCAGCAGTCGCTCGCCGAGATCCTCACCACCCAGGCCGATCGGTTCCCGCACCTGACCGCCGCGATGCGTACGTCGGCGGGCAGCGAGAACCAGGGACTCGAGTTCGGTCTGCAGCGGATCCTGGACGGACTAGACCTTCTCGTCCGCGGCCGGATAGCTGTGCCGGATCGCATTGAAACGTTGCCGATAGAGCGACGCGGGTAGCCCGTAGTGGGACTTGAAGCGGCGGGCGAAGTAGTTCTGGTCGGGCCAGCCGACGGACTCCCCGATCCGGTTGATCGGCAGGTCCGTGTGCAGCAGGCGATCGGCCGCGAGCTCGACGCGGTGCCGCGACAGGTACGCCATCGGCGGCAGTCCGGTCACCGACTTGAAGAGGCGGACCAGGTACCCGGGTGCGAGGTGCAGCTCCCCCGCGAGATCGGTCAGCGTCCAGTGCCGGGCCGGGTCGGCCTCCATCATCCGCATCGCGTCGACGACGGCCGGATGGGTGTACTCGCCGCGTTGGTCGGTTTCCGCGACGGTTCGCGCGACGCAACTGAGATACAACGACAGCCAGCCGATGATCTCGCCGCGGTGCCGGTTCGGCGGCTGGTTCCGTAGCCGGCGCAGTCCGTCGAGGTGGCCGACCGCCTCGTTCACGGTCGCCGGATCGAGGTGGGTGGCGATCATGCCGCGGCGCTGGGCCGAGAACGGACCGGTCCACAACAGGTAGCCCAGCAAGGGATCCTCACGCGCCCAGGCGAGCTCGCGCCGGATCAGGTCGGCGGAGAAACAGCAGTTGTAGACCTCGAGCCCGTCGCAATCGACGTACTCGTGCCAGACCCCCGGACGCAGCAGGATCGCGTCGCCGGCCCGCAGTCGCTGACGTCCGGCAAGGCTGTGATGGACGCCTTCACCGGCCGTGACGAGCAGCAACTCGAAGAAGCTGTGTGTGTGCAGCGGGTGCGCCTTTTGGTGCAGGTGTGTACCCGCGTGCACCACCGTCCCTTCGACGAAGTGCAGCACGGTCCCGCGGGTCCTCACCGGCTCGTCGGCCATGCCTCACGATACGAGCCAAGGTGCAGATCGTGCTAGATCGAGTGCACATCGGGCTAGTGGCCGGCGACTGCCGGTCGCAGGATCAGGGAACAGGCGAAACGTCCTCGCCGGTCCATCAGCCAAAGATCGAGCGTTTTGTCAGAGCACCCAATGAATCGTTTCACAGACCGTCCTGATCAGCGCCCTGGTTGGAGTCACATGTCGCAACTCGCCGCACCCACCGCCCTCCGCTTCGAGCATCAGCAGGCGCCAGAATCCGGCACCGTTCTGGGCCTCGGCACCGCGAGCCCGCGGATCTCCTGGCAGGTCCCCGCCGCGGACGCCGGCTACACGCAGACGGCGTACGAGGTCGAGATCACCACCGGAACCACCGAGGTCTTCACCGTCCAGTCCCCCGACCAGGTCCTGGTGCCGTGGCCGGGCGCGGCGCTCGCCTCGCGTGAGTCCGCTCAGGTGCGGGTCCGCGTCCGGGGGAACGACGACTGGAGCGAATGGAGCGAGCCCGCGTCGGTCGAGACCGGGCTGCTCACGCCGGACGACTGGACGGCCCGGTTCGTCAGCCCGAAGAACAACCCGCACGGCTCCCCCGCTCCACTGATCGCCGGTACCGCGAACCTCCCGGACGGCGTCGTGAAGGCCCGCCTGTACGCGACGTCGCACGGCATCTACATCCCCGAGCTCAACGGGCAACGGGTCGGGAACGAGGAGCTGGCGCCCGGCTGGACGTCGTACCAGTTCCGGCTCCGCTACCAGACGTACGACGTCACCGAGCTTGTTCGACCTGGTGAGAACACGCTCGAGTTCCTCCTCGGCAACGCCTGGTACCGCGGCCGGATCGGCTTCCAGCACCAGAAGCAGTTGTACGGCGAACGCCTCGCCGTCCTCGCCCAACTCGAGGTCACCACCGAGGACGGCCAGATCCACACGTTCGCGAGCGACGGCACCTGGACCTCCCGGGAGAGCAACGTCCTCGCCGACGACCTGTACGACGGCCAGACCACGGACCTGCGCAGAGAACCCGGACAGCGCTCTCTGGTGGACGTTCTCGACGCCGACCTGAACCTGCTCGTCGCTCCCGACGGCCCGCCGGTCCGGATCACCGACGTCCTGCCCGCGGTCGAGATCACCACGTCCCCCTCCGGTAAGACCCTCGTCGACTTCGGCCAGAACCTCGTCGGCCGCGTCCGCCTCACTGTCCGCGGCCAGGCCGAGGGCGACGAGATCGTCCTGCGCCACGCGGAAGTCCTGGAGAACGGCGAGCTCGGCGTCCGGCCGCTCCGCACCGCGAAGGCCACTGACACCTACATCCTCGCCGGCCCCGACGAGGTGACCCTCGACTCGCCACTCACCTTCCACGGCTTCCGGTACGCCGAAGTATCGGGAGTGAGCGCGCTCTCGAAGGACGACATCGTGGCGGTCGTCGTCGGCACCGACCTGCGCCGTACCGGCTGGTTCGAATCGTCCGACGAGCTGCTCAACAAGTTCCACGAGAACGTGGTCTGGGGCATGCGCGGCAACTTCGTCGACGTACCGACCGACTGCCCGCAGCGCGACGAGCGCCTCGGCTGGACCGGCGACATCCAGGTCTTCTCGCCGACCGCGGCGTTCCTGTTCGACACCGCCGGATTCCTCACCAACTGGCTCGCCGATCTGGCGGCCGAGCAGCAGAAGGACGGCTCCGTGCCGTACGTCATCCCGGACGTGCTGAAGGACGAGCACCCGGCGACCGCGGCTTGGGGTGACGCGGCAACGATCGTGCCCTGGGTGATCTACCAGCGCACGGGCGACGCCGGCCTGCTCGCCCGGCAACTGCCGAGCATGCGCGCGTGGGTCGACAAGATGGCCGATCTGGCCGGCAGCAACCTGCTGTGGTCCGGCGGCTTCCAGTTCGGTGACTGGCTCGACCCGACGGCTCCCCCGGAGAACGCGTTCAAGGCGAAAGCCGACGCCGACGTGGTTGCGACCGCGCACCTGGCCCGGTCGGCCGAGGTCGTCGCGCAGGCCGCCGAGATCGTCGGCCAGCCCGACGTCGCCCGTCAGTACGCCACTCTGGCCGACGGTGTCCGGAAGGCGTTCGCCGCCGAGTATGTCACCGCCGGGGGCCGGGTACTGAGCGATGCGGCAACGACTTACGCCCTCGCCCTGCAGTGGGCCCTGCTACCGACCGACACCCAGCGGCGCGGCGCCGGCGAGCGCCTCGCCGATCTCGTCCGGACGTCGAGTTTCCGGATCAGTACCGGATTCGTCGGAACGCCGCTGATCTCCGACGCGCTGGCCGATTCCGGACATCCTGACCTGGCATACCGCCTCTTGCTACAGACAGGGTGCCCGTCTTGGCTGTACGCAGTGACGATGGGAGCCACGACGGTCTGGGAACGCTACGACAGCATGCTGCCCGACGGCAGCATCAACCCCGGCGAGATGACGTCGTTCAACCACTACGCCCTCGGCGCCGTCGCCGACTGGATGCACCGCCGGGTGGCCGGGCTGGCCCCGGTCGATCCCGGTTACCGAACCTTCGAGGTGCGCCCGCTCCTCACCGACCACCTGACGAAGGCATCCGCCAAACACCTCACGCCGTACGGCGAGGCTTCCGTGGCGTGGGTGCGTGACAACGGTCAGGTCACCCTCTCCGTGACGGTGCCGGTCGGATCCAAGGCCAAGGTCGCCGTTCCTGGACAGGACGAGCCGGTCGAGGTCGGTCACGGAACGCACGAGTGGACCGCCGACGACCCGTACGCCGAGACGCCGGGCGTGCCTGCCGACGCCACGATCCGCCAGCTCATCGACAACGCACCGGCCTGGACCGCGATCGTCGCGGCCGCCGTCGAAGACGAGGTGGTCACCGCCGACACCGACCTCACCACCCGCCTGGAGCGCTACCTCGACCAGCCGGCCGCGGATCTGATCCCTGTGCTCGGCCGCTTCCGCAAGAACCCCGACGCCCGGGCCCTGCAGGCCGAGCTCGACGCACGGCTCAGCCACTGACCCACTAACCCAACTCACCGACCGCCCCGCTGCCGCGATGTACATCCCTTGGAGGTCATGATGAGGTTCCGCCCAGGAGCCAGCGGTCTCGCACTGCTGGCTGTCTGTTCCCTAACCCTTGCCGCGTGCAGCGCGGGCAGTCTCGGATCCAGCGACGACGCCGGTGGCAGCGGCGCGGTCGAGATCACGTACCTGACCACGAACCAGGACCAGGACGTGAAGGAGGCCGAGCAACTCGCCAAGGACTTCCACGCGAAGAACTCGAACATCACCGTGAAGGTCGAGACCCGGCCGGGTGGCACCGAGGGCGACAACATCATCAAGACCCGGCTGTCGACCGGCGACATGGTCGACGTGTTCAACTACAACACCGGGTCGCTGTTCAACGCGATCGCGCCGCAGAAGAACCTGCTCTCGGTCAACGACGAGCCGTGGGTCGCCAACCTGGACGACAACTTCAAGAAGACCGTGACCGCCGACGGGCAGGTGTACGGCGCACCCGTCGGCGGGTTCATGGGTGGCGCGGTCCTCTACAGCATCCCGGTCTACGAGAAACTCGGCCTCAAGGTGCCGACGACGTGGGCCGAGTTCATGGCCAACAACGCCAAGATCAAGGCCGGCGGTGGCGGCGTAGCCCCCGTCATCCAGACGTACGGCGAAACCTGGACGTCGCAACTGTTCGTCCTCGGCGACTTCCACAACGTCTCCGCGGCCGAGCCGGACTTCGCCGACAAGTACACCAAGAACCAGGCGAAGTACGCGACGTCACCGGCCGCGCTCAAGGGATTCGAGCACACCCAGGCCGTCCACGACGCCGGCTACGAGAACAAGGACTTCGCCTCGGCCAAGCTGCCGGACGGTCTCAAGATGCTTGCCACTGGCAAGGGCGCGCACTACCCGATCCTGTCCGGCGTGGTCGCCAACATGATCGCCACCTACCCGGACGCGGCCAAGACCGTCGGACTGTTCGCGCTCCCTGGTGACGACGCGAGCAAGAACGGCCTGACGCTGTGGACGCCGGGCGGCCTGTACATCCCGAAGACCACCGAGGGCGACAAGCTCGACGCGGCCAAGAAGTTCCTCGCCTTCGTCGCCAGTCCGGACGGCTGCGCGTCGCAGACCAAGGCCGGCGCACCGACCGGTCCGTACGCGGTCAAGGGCTGCACGCTCGGCAACGACGTACCGCGGGCCATCAAGGACATGCAGCCGTACCTCGACAAGCCGGGCGCGTCCAGCCTGGCGCTGGAGTTCCTCTCGCCGGTCAAGGGCCCGTCGCTGGAGCAGATCACCGTCGAGGTCGGGTCCGGCATCCGGAAGGCGAAGGACGGCGCCGCCCGGTACGACGAGGACGTCAAGAAGCAGGCCCAGCAACTCGGGCTGGCGGGCTGGTGAGGTTATGACCGTTACCTCGGCCCGTCCTCAGGACCGCGTTGACTCGACCCCGGCCGCGCCTGCGGGCGGGGGGAAGGTCTACACGCCGTACTCGTTCTGGTTCTACCTGCCGACCGCGGTGCTCTACTCCGTGCTGTTCCTGGTCCCGACGTTCGCGTCGTTCTACTACAGCCTGACCCGGTGGAGCCTGTTCGAGTCGAAGTTCATCGGGTTCGACAACTTCGTCACGTTCTTCCAGGAGCCGGCGCTGGTCAAGGGCTTCACCAACACCTTGATCTACGCCGTGGTGACGTCGGGTTCGAAGGTCGTGCTCGGTCTGTTGCTCGCCGTCCTGCTGACCTCGCGGATCGTCGGCCGCGGGTATCTGCGGTCGGTCGTGTTCTTCCCGGTGCTGGTCAGCACCGTCGGCGTCGGCCTGCTGTTCCAGGTGCTGATGAACCCCGAGCGCGGCATCATCAACGGCGCCCTGGGTGTGCTCGGCATCCAGGGCCCTGGGTGGCTGACCGACCCGAAGTGGGCGCTGATGTCGATCGCCGCGGTCGATGTCTGGAAGGGCGTCGGGCTGGCGACCCTGATCTACATCGCCGGCATCGTGTCGATCCCGCGGGAGTACATGGAGGCCGCCCGGGTGGACGGCGCCGGGTCGTGGGAGTCGTTCCGACGGATCGTGCTGCCGCTGTGCAAGCCGGCCACCGTCACCGTGATCATCCTGTCCCTGATCGGCGGCCTGCGGTCGTTCGAGCTGATCTGGGCGATGACGCGCGGCGGGCCCGGGTTCACCTCGGACGTGATCTCGTCGGTGATCTACAAGCAGTACCAGGCCGGGTTCTACGGCCTGTCGACGGCCGGCAACGTGATCCTGTTCGTGGTCGTCACCGCGATCATCCTGCCGCTGTCGTGGTTCCTGAACCGTAAGGAGGTGGACATGTGAGTACCGCCGAACTCGTCAACCACCGGCCCGGCCGGAGCTACGTGCTCAGCGCGGTCGCGATCGTGTCCTCGATCGTGGTCTTCATCATCCCGTTCGCCTTCATCGTGCTGACCGCGGTGAAGGACCGGCAGCAGTCCGCGGACCTGGACTTCTCCTGGCCGCACCAGTTCCAGTTCGTGCAGAACTTCGTCGACGTGGTCAAGGCCCGCGACTACATGCTGGTGATCGCGTTCATCAACAGCACGATCCTGACCGTGGCCAGCGTCGCCGGGATGGTGGTGCTGGCGGCCATGGCCGGGTTCGTGCTGCAGCGGCGGAAGAGCAAGTGGAACGGCTTCATCAACTTCCTGGTGCTGTCCGGGCTGATCATCCCGCCGGCCGTCGTACCGACGATCTGGGTGCTGCAGAAGCTCGGGCTGTTCAAGACCATGCCAGGGCTGATCCTGATCGAGATCGCGTTCGGGCTGTCGTTCTGCATCCTGTTGTTCCGGGCCTTCGTCGCGACCATTCCCCGCGAACTGGACGAGGCCGCGATCATCGACGGAGCCGGGCCCTTGCGGTTGTTCTTCCGGGTCATCTTCCCGCTGCTCAGATCCGTCATCATCACGGTCGTCGTGGTCCAGTCGGTCAACGTGTTCAACGACTTCGTGAACCCGCTGTACTTCCTGCCCGGCGACAAGAACGCCACCGTCCAGCTGACCCTCTACAACTTCTCCGGCCAGTTCAGCACCCAGTACAACCTGCTGTTCATGGACATCCTGCTGATCACGATCCCGCCGCTGATCATGTTCCTGTTCTTCAACCGGCAGATCGTGGCGGGTATGACGTCCGGAGCGGTCAAGGGGTAGCCGGTTTGCGGACGATCAGGGCCGCCTGGCCCGCGTCCTTCTCACCGGGCAGCGCCGCGCGCGTCAGGGTCGCCACCTCGGCGAACCCGGCGCTCGCGAGCAGCCCGGCGACGTCCGCGACGTCGTACATGTAGACCTCGAGGTCGATGTCGTGACCGTAGCCGGTGCTCAGGTGCCGGCTGCCGGCACCGACCTTGAAGCCGTGCACGAGGTGGCCGCCGGGCCGCAGCACGCGGAACAGCTCCGCGAACACCGCCGGCAGGTCCTCGCGTGGAGTGTGAACGAGCGAATACCACGCGAGGGCACCGGCCAGCTCACCGTCCTTCAGACCCAGGTCGTACAGCGTCCCGACCTCGAACCGCAGCTCCGGGTACTCCCGCCGGGCCACCTCGATCATCCCCGGCGTCAGATCGACCCCGAACACGTCCATCCCGCGGCCGGCCAGGTACGTCGTGATCCGCCCGGTGCCGCACCCGAGATCCCCCACCGGTCCGTCGGTGACCAGCTGGCAGAAGTAGTCGAGGGCCCCTTTCTCGAACGGATCCGCGCGGTGATAGTCGCGCAGAATCGCGTGGTAGTCGGTGGCAGCGGCGTTGTACGAACCCTGGATATCGTTCACGCCAGAACCTTAGGAAGGCCCTCCGACAGTTTCTCGTAGTCCGCGATCGAGTTGTACGCGTGCGCCGAGAGCCGGATGAACCCATGGTCGTCGAAGCCGGTGAGCGTGATCTCGGCCTTCAGTTCGCGGGACACCCGCAGCTTCAGCGCGTCGCCGCCGCTGAGATCGACCGAGGACGGCAGCTCGACCAGGCGCATCGTCGCCGGTGGGTGCGCCACCTCGGCCACGCCGGTCCCGAGCGCCTTCGCCAGGACCTTCGCGCCCTCCTCGACCAACGTGGTCAGCTGCGGGCGACGGGTCGGCCAGTCCAGGTCCGCCAGGACCCGCAACGACTCCGGGGCCGCGATCCACGGCACGTAGTCGTACGTGCCGAGCATGTCGAACCGCTCCGGCATCCGCTCGTCGTACTCCGACCACGACACGATCAGCGGCATCGACGCCGTACGCCACCGCTCGGCGACGACCAGCCCGGCCGTTGCCCGCGGCGCGGCCGGCCACTTGTGGAAGTTGCCGGTCCAGAAGTCGGCGCCCGCGGCGGCCGGTGCGTCGATCAGCGCCGGGGCGTGCGCGCCGTCGACCACGATCGGTACGCCGCGCTCATGGGAGGCCGCCACCAGCGCATCGATCGGGAAGACCTTCGCCGTACCGGAGGTGATCTGGTCCACGATCAGGACGGATGCGCCGTCCAGGCGGTCCGCGATCAGCGCGACCACGGTCTCGTCGTCGGCCTCGATCGGGATCTCGACGATCACCACCTCGGCGCCGTGCGCTTTCGCGAACCGCTCGGCCGCGAACCGCACCGCGCCGTACGCGTGGTCGGTCAGCACGATCCGGCTGCCGGCCGGGATCGGCAGGGTCTGCAGCGCGACGGTGACGCCCGCGCTCGCGTTCGGGACGAGCGCGAACCCGTCAGGGTCGGTCTCCAGGTACGCCGCCAGCGCCAGGCGGCTCGCGGTCAGCCGGTCGGCGACGGTCCGGAACCAGACCATCGGGTTGGCGTCCATCTCGGCGCGGAGGCCGGCCATCACCTCCTGCGTGCGGCGCGGCACAGCGCCGTACGAACCGTGGTTGAGGTGCAGAACGCCGGGATCGAGAGTCCACAGATCGGGGCGGGAGCGGAGTACTGTCACCACCCAAACGGTACATACTGCACACGTGCACCCCTACCTCGACCATGACGGACCGATCGCGATGGCCCATCGAGGCGGCGCCAAGCACCCGGACAACATCGGCTACGAGAACTCGCTGCACGCGTTCCAGAACGCCGTCGACCTCGGGTACCGGTACCTGGAGACCGACCTGCACGCGACCAGCGACGGCGTCGTGATCGCGTTCCACGACGACCGGCTCGACCGGGTCACCGACCGGACCGGCGTGATCGCGGAGCTGCCGTGGTCGGAGGTCAGCAAGGCGAAGATCAACGGCCACGAGCCGATCCCCCGCCTGGACGAGCTGCTCGAGCACTTCCCGGAGACCCGGTTCAACCTCGACATCAAGGCCGAGGGCGGCCTCGAACCGGCCGCGAAGGTCCTGCGGGCCGCCAACGCGATCGACCGGATCTGCGTGTCCTCGTTCTCCCAGTCGCGGGTCCGCCGGATCCGCAAGCTGCTCGGGCCGCGGCTGTGCACGGGGTACGGCGAGTGGGAGATCGCCCTGATCCGCTTCCTGCCGTTCGCCCTGAACGCGGCCGGCGCCTGCCTGCAGATCCCCGAGCGGTACGGCGCGCTCCACGTGCTCACGCCCGGCCTGGTCAAGCGCGCGCACTCTCGTGGCAAGCAGGTGCACGTCTGGACGATCGACGACCCGGACGCGATGAACCGGCTGCTCGACGCCGGCGTCGACGGCATCATCACCGACCGCACGGACCTGCTCCGCGACGTCCTGAAAGAGCGGGGGCAGTGGAGTTGAAGTGTTATCCGCGGGTACGCCGCATCGTCCCCCGGACCTGACACACTTCCGCGCATGGGATTCCTCTCCGCCCCGCCGGCGGTCGACAAGCGCGAGTACTGGGGATTCAGTCTCTACGACTGGGCCAACTCGGGCTACGTCACCACCACCGGCACCGTCCTGTTCGCGCCGTACCTGACATCGGTCGCGGAGAAGGCCGCCTGCGGGTTCGTCGGGACCACCGACAACCCGTGCCACACGAACCTCGACGTGCTCGGGCTCGGCATCTCCCCCGGCTCGCTCGCGTTCTACGTCGTCACGGTCGCGACCCTGGTGTCCGCGCTGTTCCTGCCGGTGGTCGGCGCCATCGCGGACCGGATGTCGCACAAGAAGCTGCTCATGTGCGGCTTCGCCTGGGCCGGAGCGCTCGCGGCTTCCTGCATGGTATTCGTCGACGACGGACGCTGGCAGCTCGGCGCGCTGCTGCTGTTCGTGGGGAACCTGTGCCTCGGCTCGTCCCTGGTCGTGTACGACTCGATCCTCATCGACATCGCTCCACCGGATCAGCGCGACGCCGTCTCGTCCCGCGCCTGGGCGTTCGGGTACGCCGGTGGCTTTCTACTGCTCCTGGTCAACCTGGCAGTCGTCACCGCCCACGACGCGCTCGGGCTGAGCCAGAGCACGGCCGTCCGCCTCAGCCTGCTCAGTGCGGGGCTCTGGTGGGGAATCTTCACGTTCTTCCCGTTCCTCCGGCTACGGAACCGGCCGCCGACGAACGTCGTGCAGGTGCGCAGCGGCAGCCTCGTGCGTCAGAGCTTCGGTCAGCTGGCCGCCACACTCAAGCACCTGCGCAGCTACAAGATGACGATGCTGTTCCTGATCGCGTACCTGTTCTTCAACGACGGGATCCAGACGGTCATCTCGGTGTCGTCGACGTACGGCGAGAAGCAGCTCGGGTTCGAGACACAGGTGCTGATCGCAACCATTCTGCTCGTCCAGTTCGTGGCCTTCTTCGGGGCGCTCGCGTTCGGCCGGTTCGCCCAGCGGTACGGCGCGCATCGCACGATCGCGGGCGGCCTGGTCGTCTGGATCCTGATCGTTATCGCCGGATTCCTGCTGCCCGAGCGCCAGATCGTCCCGTTCCTGGCGATGGGGCTGGCGATCGGGATCGTGCTCGGCGGGACGCAGGCGTTGTCCCGGTCGGCGTTCAGCCAACTGATCCCGAAGGGCCGCGAGGCGGAGTACTTCTCGCTCTACCAGGCGGGCGAACGGGGGACGTCGTGGCTCGGCACGCTGGTGTTCGGTCTCGTCCACCAGCTCACCGGCTCGTACCGTCCCGCGATCGTCGCCCTCGGCCTCTTCTTCGTCGTCGGCCTCGCCCTGCTGGTCCGCGTCGACATGCGCCGCGGTATCGACGAAGCCGGCAACAGCCAGCCCACCGTGGTCTAAGCAGCGCCGGGGCCGACATCCGCGGAGGTGAGTGGGCGTCGGACCCGTGCCGCGGTCGAGTACTCGTCGGCGCCCACGTCGTACGGCACCGTCCGGGCCTGCCCGTCGACGTCGTCGCTGATCTGACCCGTGTGGTCGACGGCAGCGGCGTTCACGGCGGCACTCCCCGGACCGAGCCGGTAGACGCCGTCGGTGCCCGCGGTCAGCTTCGGATCGGCGCGCGTGACGCCCGACGACGGGATGTTGCCGTTGGTCGCCTGACCCCAGACGATGTTCCCCGCCCACGTCAGGCCGTCGAGGTACGGCATGTCGACCAGCTCGCCGCTGTCGCCGACCATCAGATTGTCAACGACCACACAATCCAGCGGAGGCACCGTGCGCTGACTCTCACCGACGAGGGCCTGGCCGTTGTTCCGGAGGGTGTTCAGCGCGATCGTCACGCGGTCGGGCGCGTCGTTGCCGGTCCGGGAACTGGACGGCTCGCCCTCGTAGTGGTCCCGCTCCGTGCCGCTGCCGAGCACCACGCCGGCACCCGCGATCCCGCTGACGTAGTTGTTCACGATCAGATGGTCGTTGCCGTAGATCCGGATCCCGTTCTGCCCGGAGAGCAGATAGTTGCTCTCGACCCGGTTGTCGTTGCCGTGCCGCAGGACGAGCCCGCCGAGGGACGAGCGGATCGTGTTGTACCGGATCGTGTTGCCCGACGACTTCACCGAGATCGCCTCGGGGTCGCCGTTGCACCGCTCGAACAGGTTGTACTCGACCGTCGCGTCGGCGGTGCTGAGCGCCCGGCCGCTCACTCCGAGCCGGATCGGCTCCCCGCCGTTCGCCCCGCCGTACGTGTGGTCGCGGAAGTAGTTCCGAAGGATGTGCGTGCGCTGTGCCATCGCCTCCGAGCCGGGGCCGTCGATCACCAGGTACACGCCGAGGGTGGACTTGTCGTGGAAGACGTTGCGGTCGATCTTCGCGTCGTCGCCGCGGACGACGACCCAGTGGCCGGTCGACGCCGCGAGGGCGAGGTCGTTGCGGGTCAGCCGGATCCGCGGGCAGTCCGCCGGGATCTCCAGCGTCGAACTCTGCCGGAACGCGAACCCGCTGATCGTGATGTCCGACGATCCCGAGAACACGAAGCTCTGCGCGCCGGTGAGCGTCACACCGCCGCGGCTCTGGGCCACGATCGTGATCGGCGCGCGGCTGCTGCCGTGCCGGTTGGTGATGGTGATCGGCGACCCCGACGGTACGGCGTACGAACCGTTCGCCATCGTGATCGTGGTGCCGGCGGTGGCCCTGTTGATTGCCTGTTGCAACTCGGCCAGCGAGGTCACGGTTGCCGTCTCCTGGGCGAGCGCTGCTCGCGCGCCCACCAAGGAAACTGCGACGGCGCCACTGCCGGCCAGGAAGGTACGACGGTCCATGACGAGGCTCCTAGTTGTGTGGGCGGTACAACTTCCGGTACTCGCTCGGGGTCACCGAACTCACCTGGCGGAACACCTTCGAGAAGTAGGACTGGTCCATGCCGACCTCGGCCGCGATCTCCTCCATCGGGCGCTCGGTCGTCGTCAGCTCGCGCTGGGCCCATTCGATCCGGGCCCGTTTGATGTACTGCTTCGGCGACAATCCGAACTCGGTGCGGAAATGCCGCAGGAAACTCGACAGGTCGTAGCCGAACACGGCCGCGAGCTCCTCGACGCTCGGCAGCGTCGCAAGATTGTCCTGGATGTACTGCACGATCCCGGACTCGCTCGTCTGCCGCTCCGACAGGCGCACCGAACCTGGCGGTGCACTGTCCAGATAGTGCGCGAACAACGCGGTCAGCGCCGAACGCAGCCGCAGCGGCGTCGCGAGACCGGGCGGGTCCCGGTCGGCCGCACCGACCTGCTCGAACAGAGCCGCCGCCTCCTCGGGCGCCTTGCTCGGGACGACGTACGGCAGCGTCAGCATCTCGCCGATGTCGCGGTCGCCGATCAGCGCCGAGAAATGCAGCCAGTGCTTGCGGAAAACGTTGTCGCTGATCGCCTCGTACGACACCGGCACGTCGGCCGGCAGGTAGACGAGCTCACCGGGCCGCGGGTAGAGCTCCTGGTCCCGTACGACGAGACGCCCCTCCCCCTCCAGGATCAGATAGAGGCGCGAGAACGGATCCGGCATCAGAGCCCGGGACCACTCACGGTGCACCTTCGTGATTCGGGCCGCGACGACCAGATCCAGCCGCAGCCGGTCGAGATACGTCCGGATGATCTCCTGCTCTCCTACTGCGTTCTTCTGGGTCGTCCTCATCGCACAGTCCGCCACTTCTGAGGCCGTTTTGTACTTTTTGAGCCTTATTTCGTCGCAAGATAGCGCTTTCCAAGCGAGGGAGTCAATGACTCATCGGATCTCTCGCCGGCAGGGTTCGGTTACATCGGTACGACGGAAGCGACGAACTCACGCACCTGGGCGGCCGTCGGGCGGGTGCCGGTGCGGTCGGCGAACATCATGTGGCTCGAGCCGATCAGCGTCAGGCCGAGGACATCGATGTTGGCGTCCGAGCGGATGCGGCCGTAGGTCTGCTCCGCGGCGAGGTAGTCCCGGATGGCCCGGCCGGCCTCGCTGAGGATCGGTACGCCGGTGGGCACGGCCTCCCGCAGGCGGGCGCGCAGGCCGTCGCGGGAGATCGTCAGGCTGACGATCGCGACGGCGACCGAGCCGAACAGGTCGGTCAGCATCGCGGTCAGGTTGTCGACGACGCTCCCCTGCCCCGCGGCCTTCAGCAGCGCTTCGGCCTGGTCGTCGAGGCGGCGGATCCGGTCGAGGACGAGTTCGGCGAGGAATCCGTCGAAGTCCGTGAAGTGCTTGTGCAGCACGCCCTTCGCGCACCCCGCCTCGGCGGTCACGGCCCGGCTGGTCAGCGCCTCGGGCCCGTCCCGCAGCAGCACCCGCTCGGCCGCGTCGAACAGCTGCTCCCGGGCGTCCCGCATCGCCACACCGGTCGGCATGCACACCTTCCCTTGACGCAAATGGGCAACCGCCCACTATCGTGGGCACATGCCCACTCTAGCGCCGGACCCCGACCCGAAGCAGCCCACCGACCCGCTGCGGCCCACCGACGCCGATCCGCATCGGCATCGTGAGATGGCCGAGTCCTTCGGCGCCGACGCGGCGCTCTACGACCGGGCCCGGCCGTCCTATCCGACCGCCCTCATCGACGCACTCGTCGCCGCGGCACCTGGGCGCCACTTCCTTGACGTCGGCTGCGGGACCGGCATCCTGTCCCGCCAGCTCCAGGCGGCGGGATGCCGCGTGCTCGGCGTCGACGTGGACGAGCGAATGGCGGCGTACGCACGCTCGACCGGAGTCGACGCCGTGGTCTCCCCCTTCGAGACCTGGGACGCGGCGGGTCGTACCTTCGACGCGCTCGTCGCCGGGATGACGTGGCACTGGATCGACCCCGCGGTCGGCGCCGCAAAGGCCGCCGACGTACTCCGCCCCGGCGGGACGTTCGCCGTCTTCTGGTACGTCCTGCAACCACCATCCGACCTCGGAGCGGCGTTCGCCGCCGTCCAGCGCGACGTACTGCCCGAGAACCCAGCCGCCGCGCGCGCCGCCGCTTCGCCCCTCGGTGCGTACGAACATTTCCTGGACCGCACCGCCGACAACCTCACCGACGCCTTCACCGACATCTCCCGCGCAACGTTTCCTTGGTCCCGCACGTACACCCGCGACGAGTGGCTCGACCAACTCCGCACCAGCGGCATCGCCAAACCCCTCGCCGACGCCGGCAAACTCGACGCCGTACTCGAAGGCACCGGCGCAGCAATCGACGCCGCCGGCGGCACCTTCACCCTCGACTCCATCGCCGTAACCCTCACCGCCACCCGGACCTGACACGATGACACGGTGAGTCCGCCCACACTGGTACCCGAGCTCCTCGTGAAGTCGGTTGCCGCCAGCACGCATTTCTGGTGTGAGCTGTGCGGATTCGAGGTGCTGTACGACCGGCCAGAGGAGGGCTTCGCGTACCTCACGTCCGGGGACGCACATGTCATGCTCGAGCAGATCGGCGTCGGCCGGAACTGGATCACCGGACGGCTGCGCCCGCCGCTGGGCCGCGGTGTCAACTTCCAGATCGCCGTTCCATCGATCACGCCGATCGTCGAGTCGCTGCGCACGGCCGGATGGTCGTTGTTCATGCAGCCGGAAACGAAGTGGTACCGAACCGGCGACGGCGAGGCAGGTGTCGAGCAGTTCCTCGTCACGGACCCCGACGGCTACCTGATCCGGTTCCAGTCCTCCCTCGGCCACCGCCCAGCCAACTGATGTTGAGGCGGATCGCCAGGCCATCACAATTCACCGCCGGATGTCCGCGGCACGCTTGGCGGTGGGGTGTGGGTGCGATTGTGATGGCCTGGGGATCCTCAGCGGGTGGACGGAGACGCGGTTGGGTTGCGGAAGGGGGCGAAGGTGCCCTGGCGGACTGTGTTCGCGGTGATCGTGCCGTTGGTGTTCTGGCCGCTGACGACGACCTGCTGCCCCGCCTTCAGGTCCGCCGCGGTGCCCTTCGACGTGATCTCGTACGTCGTGTCTCCGGTCAGCTTCACGGTGACGTTGCCGGACTGGGTCTTCACGACCAGCTCGGAACTGTTCGCCGAGACCACCGTGCCGACCGTCCCGCCACCGCCCTGCGCACCGCCAGGCCCCTGACCGGGTGCGCCGTATCCGTTCTGGCCGCGGAACCCGCCGTACCCGCCCGCACCGCGACCACCGGCCTGCGGCTGGTTCGACGAGCTGTCCGAGGCGAACGCCGCATGCAGCCCGGCGCCGCCGCCGAGACCGATGGCAAGGACCACGATCCCGGTCAGGATCGCCGTGGCCAGCGGCAGGTTGAGGGTCTTCTTCGGCTTCAGCGCCGCCTCGACCTCCTCGTCGGACCCGATCTGGGCGAACTCGTCGGGCGTCTGGTTACTCATCAGAAGAGACCTCTCACTCGTGACGTAGTGCATCGATGGGACGGAGGCCGGCGGCTCGGTGCGCCGGCATGCTGCCGAAGAACAGGCCGACCGCCGCGGACACGCCGAGTGCGAGCCCGATCGACGACGGCACCAGCACCGGGTGCACGCCGGCCAACTGGAAGCGGGTGACGATCAGCGCGGCCCCGACCCCGACCGCGCCGCCGATCAGGCTGAGCAGCGTCGCCTCGATCAGGAACTGGCCGAGGATCGTCCGCCGCCTGGCGCCGAGCGCCTTGCGGATCCCAATCTCCCGGGTCCGCTCGGTGACCGTGACCAGCATGATGTTGGTGACCCCGATCCCGCCCACGACCAGGCTGATCGCGGCGACCGTCGCGAGCAGGGCGGTGAACGTCGCCGCGGTGTCCTGGCTGGTCTGCAGGATCTGTGCCGAGTTCGTGATCCGGAACGGCGAGGTCTCGTCGGCGGGCACCTGGTGACGGGCGGTCAGCAACTGGGTGACCTCGGCCTGCGCGGTGTCGACCCGGTCCTGGCCTGTCGCCTGGACGACGATCTGGTTCAGGGCGCCGTACCCGGCCTGGGTCGCTCGAAGCGTGGTGATCGGGACGATCGCGGTCGCGTTCGGGTCGTTGAACCCGGTGCTGTCCTTGCTCGCGAGTACGCCGAGGACGGTGAAGTCGACGGCGCCGAGCTTGATCGTCTGACCGACCGCGCTCGCGGGCCGCGTGAACAGTTCGGTCGCGGCCGTCTGCCCGAGCAGGATGACCCGCTGCGAGGTGTCCACGTCGGCCTGCGTGAACGAGCGCCCGATCTGCACCGGAGTGTTGGTCGCGGGCAGGTACGCCGGCGTGGTGCCGATCACCTGGTTGACCGTGTAGCTGGTGTCGCCGTTGGTCGCCGTACCGGAGCTGGTCATCACCGGCGCGACCGACGAGATGTCGGGAGCCAGGTTCTTGTCGGCGAGCGCGGCGGCGTCGTCGAGCGTGAGGCTGTACTGCTGGTTGGCCGGGCCGGCCTGGCCGCGGACGAAGCCGCCGCCACCGCCCGTGGTGGAGACCGTGAGCAGGTTGGTGCCCATCGCCTCCAGGCGGTCCTGTACCGCCTTCCCGGAGCCGTTGCCGACCGCAACCAGCACGATCACGGCGCCGACCCCGATCGAGACGCCGAGGACGGTGAGGAGCGATCTCAGCTTGTTGGCGGTGAGGCCGCGGAGTGCGGCGCCCATCAGGTCGCGTGGGGACATCAGCGGGTCACCTCGTCGGAGACGATCCGGCCGTCGGAGACCTGCACGAGCCGCCGGGCGCGGGCCGCGACGTCGTGCTCGTGGGTGATCACGATGATCGTGCGACCGTCGGCGTGCAGGTCGTCGAACATGCCGAGCACCTCGGCGGTCGAGTGGGCGTCGAGGTTGCCGGTCGGCTCGTCGGCCAGCAGGATCCGCGGACCCGTCGCCAGCGCCCGGGCGATCGCGACCCGCTGCTGCTGACCGCCGGACAGCTCGTTCGGCCGGTGGCCCGTGCGGTCGGCGAGACCGACGAGTTCGAGCGCCCGGTTCGCGCGCTTGCGGCGTTCGCCGCGGCGCAGGTGGGCGTAGGTGAGAGGCAGTTCGACGTTCGCGAGCGCCGTGGTGCGCGGGATCAGGTTGAACGACTGGAAGATGAACCCGATCTTCCGGCCCCGGACGAGCGCCTGCTGGTCCTCCCTCAGCCGGGCCACGTCGCTGCCGTCCAGCCAGTACTCCCCTCGGGACGGTACGTCGAGGCAGCCGAGGATGTTCATCAACGTCGACTTGCCGGATCCGGACGAGCCCATCACCGCGACGTACTCGCCGGCCTCGACCCGCAGCGACACACCCCGGAGAGCGTGCACCGCGGTCTCGCCCTGGCCGTACGTCTTGGTGACCTCCCGGATCTCGATCAGGGACTCAGCGGCCACGGAAGCCCCCCGCACCCTGGCCGACGCCTGCGCCTGGGAACTGGCCGCCGCCTGGGAGCTGTCCCTGCCGGCCCTGGCCGTTCTGGGTCCCGGTACCGCCGATCGCGCCCTGCAGCAGCTCGATCTGGTCGCCTTCGTTCAGGCCCGACGTGATCTGGGTGTAGCTGTCGCCCCGGACGCCGACCTGAACCTCACGCGTCCCGCTGCCGTCGGCCATCGTGACCGTGTACGTCGTACCGCTGGTCGCGATCGCCGTGCTCGGGACGTACAGGGCGTTGGCCGCCTTCGCGGTCTGGACCGTGACGTTCGCGGTCTGGCCCATCCGCGCGTTGGCCGGGAGCTTGGCGAGGCTGAAGGTGGCCGAGTACGAGACCACGCCGTTGGTGGTGGTCGGGGTCGGCGACACGGTCGCCAGCGACGCGGTGAGCGTCGTACCAGGCTCGGCGTTCAGCGTCACCGTCGCCGCTTGGCCGGCCTTGATCTTGATCGCGTCGGCCTCGGCGAACGCGGCCACGACCTGGAGCGCCTTCAGGTCGGCGATGTCCACGAAGCCGGTGCCGGACGTCGTCGACGTACCGGAGCCCGAGGCTGAACCTTGACCTGAGGTCGAGCCTTGCCCGCCGCTGCCTGAACTGGAGCTCGAACTCGAGTTGGACCCGCCGGTCACCGCGCCGACCGTGCCGTTGACCGCGGTGATGGTGCCGGCGATCGGCGCCTTCAGTGTGGTCGCGTCGACCGCGGCCTCGGCCGCCTCGACGTTCTGGTCGGACTGTTCCTTGTCCGCCTTCGCCTTCGCCAGGCTCGCCTCGGCGTTGCTGACGGCTACCTCAGGACTCTGACTCTGCCCTTGACCTTGAGACTGCTGAGACTGCTGGGTCTGCTGTTGCTGGCCGTTGCTCGGGGTGGGGGTCGGCGACGGTGAGGCGGACGCTTCCTCTGCCGCCTCGAGGGCGTCCTGTGCGTCGCTGAGGGTCTCCTCGGCCGCGGTGACCGAGTTTGCGGACGCGATCTGGTTCTGCTGTGCGATCCGCAACTGCCGCTCGGCGGCGGCTGGGTCGATCTTCGCGATCGCGGCGCCCTTCGCCACCACCTGGCCGACCTTGACGAGCACCTGCGTCACCGTGCCGGACGTCTCGAACTGCGGGGATGCGGTCTGCGAGCTCTGCAGCGTGCCGCTCGAGCTGACGCTCGCGGTCACCTCGCCGCGCTGTACGGCCACCGACGGCCGGGTCGCGCTGGCGGCCGGGGGATCCTTCTTGAAGAACAGGAAGTAGGCGGTGACGGCGATGGCGAGGACGATGGCCACCAGGGCCACGTTCACGAAACTGAGGCCACGGAGCTTGTGGCGGGGTAGCACCATGGACGCTGAGGCTAGGGTCGGTTGCTGAGGAGTAGATCCTCGATTCCTGGCAACAGGCTGTGAACCAGGTATCGATTTGATGCGTCGTACGTCGGGCGGCTTGCGGCACGCGGTGACACAGCGAGATCTGTGAACAGTCGATGACAGCAGGTCACGACGACAGTGTCAGGTGCGTACATATGGCTCGGACATGCCAAAATGGGAATGATCCGGGCCGGCCGACCGTTGGCTCGGATGACGATCTCGGAGGTTTGACATGTCTAATCGCGTACTGCGTGGTTCGGGGCTGGGTGGGGTCAGCTTCGAGGATGACCGCGGTGTCGAGTTCGCGCCGCGCCAGATGATCACGTACGACTGCCCCCGCGGCCACGTGGTCGAGGTGACCATGGCGCACGACGCCGAGGTGCCCGCGATCTGGGAATGCCCGCACTGCGGCAGCGAGGCCGCCCGGTCCACCGGCGAGAAGCCGGAGCCGAAGCAGGAGAAGCCGGCCCGTACGCACTGGGACATGCTGCGCGAGCGCCGGAGCATCTCGGAGCTGGAGGAGCTGCTCGCCGAGCGGGTCGACCTGCTCCGCAAGGGCGAGATCGGCCCGGCGCACCTGCACCGGACCAAGCGCACCGCCTGATCCAGGCGCTGATTCACTGGGAACCCTCACCGCAACGGCGCGGTGAGGGCTTCTTTTCGCCCTGATTTGCCTAAAGCCTTTAGGCAATCACATAATGAGTTATGGCACGAGTGGGGTTGAGCGGTGCGCGGCTGGCTCTGGCCGGTGCCGAGCTGGCCGATGAGGTCGGGTTCGAACAGGTCACTGTGTCGGCGCTGGCTCGCCACTTCGGCGTCCAGGTCGCGAGCCTGTACTCGCACGTCCGCAACTCCGACGACCTGAAGGCCCGCATCGCCACGGTCGCTCTCACCGAACTGGCCGACCAGGCGGCCGCTGCCCTGGCTGGTCGCGCCGGCCGCGACGCCCTGCACACCCTCGCCGACGTCTACCGCGACTACGCCCGTGCCCACCCGGGCCGCTACGCCGCCACACGCCACACTGCCGCTGCCTCAGTTCTGGGCGAGCAGTACGTCGCTGCGGGGCGTCGGCACTCGGAGCTCGTCCGCGCAGTCCTTCGCGGGTACGACCTCGGCGAGCCCGCCCAGACCGACGCCGTACGCCTCCTTGGCAGCACGATCCACGGCTACATCACCCTCGAGCTCGCTGGTTCCTTCTCGCACAGCGAGCCCAGTGCCGGCGAAAGCTGGCCACGCATCATCGACGCGCTCGACACCCTCCTCCGCAGCTGGAGCTGACATGATCACTACCCCTGTTACCGGCGACCTGCTCCGCGGTGCGCTCGACCTGGAGCAGACCGATCGCGGCGTGCTCCCGCACCGCCTGCCGGCTTGGGCACGAGCCCAGTACGACGACGGCCAGATGTCGATGGTCGAGTCACAACCCTCCGGCGTACGCCTCGTCTTCCGTACGTCGGCCACCGTCGTCGAACTGGAGACGCTGCCGACGAAACGGGACTACATCGGCGCTCCCCCACGTCCGGACGGCGTGTACGACGTACTCGTCGACGGCCAACTGGTGACGCAGCTCACCGCGACCGGCGGCGACGTCGTCACCATCGACCTGATGACAGGTGCCACCTCGCAGCGTCCTGGACAGCCCGAAACGCTACGAGTCGCCGGGCTGGCCGCCGTACCGAAGACCGTCGAGATCTGGCTGCCGCACGACGAGACCACTGAACTCGTTGCCCTGCGCACCGATGCTCCGATCGAGCCGGTTCCGGTCGCGGGCCGGGTCTGGCTGCACCACGGCAGCTCCATCAGCCACGGATCCAACGCCACCCACCCCAAGGGCACCTGGCCGGCCCTGGCCGCCGCTCAGGCCGGTGTCGAACTCGTCAACCTGGGCTTCGGCGGGAGTGCGTACCTGCAGCCGTTCATCGCCCGCACCATCCGCGACACGCCCGCAGATCTGATCAGCCTCAAACTCGGCATCAACATCGTCAACAGCGACGGGCTCCGTCTCCGCAGCTTCACCCCGGCCGTCCACGGCTTCATCGACACCATCCGCGACGGCCATCCCGACACGCCGCTCCTGGTCGTCTCCCCCATCCTCTGCCCGATCCACGAGGACACCCCCGGACCGACCAACTGGGACCTGTCCGCCCTGGCCGCCGGCGAACTCCGCTTCACCGCCACGGGCAACCCCGACGAGATCCCGGCCGGCAAACTCACCCTGTCGGTCATCCGCACCGAGCTGGCCCGCATCGTCACACAACGCGCCCTGACCGACCCCAACCTCCACTACCTGGACGGCCGCGACCTGTACGGCGAAGCAGACAACGTCGCCCATCCCCTCCCCGACGACCTCCACCCCGACGCCGCCACGCACGACCTCCTCGCCACCCGCTTCACCGATCACGCGTTCGGGCCCAAAGGCCCTTTCACAGGTGACGCCCGGGGCTGATGGCTCAGTAGCGCGCGAGGTCTTCCAGAGGACGTAGGTCGGCGCGCCTGGGAGCGATCGTGACACCGTCGTCGGTGATCTCCTCGATATCGTCCCAGGGCAGGTACCAGACCTCGCCGAGTCGTGCGTGGATCAGCCGGCGGAGCAGCTCGGGGCCGACGTGGCGCTCGTACCCGAAGAGCCGCGTGTGTCGGTTCTCCACCACGATCAGACCGTCGACCCGCAACGCGCGCTGCATCGAGACCAGCATCGGGCCGTCCTGGACCAGGCGAACGTCCGCGACGTTGCCGATGACGTCGCCCTCGGCGTCCAGGACGCGGCGACCGAGCAGGTCATTCAGCCGCATGGCGGGCTCCCGGGATCTTCGCGATGACGTGGTTCTCGACCCAGTCGTCGTAGTAGTCGAGATCGAGGTCCTCGACCGAGACCGTCACCGCCGTGTCGATACCGACGATCCGGCGGGCCGTGATCCGCTCCCGGCCGGTGATCAGTGCGGCCACCACCGGCGGATCGGCGTCCAGGTCGAGTTCGACGTCGTCGACCTTCCCGGCCAGGTGACCGTCGGCCTGGTCGATCAACTGCCGGTCCAGGAGATGCAGCTGTGCGTGCAGCACTCGCCCCGACTCGCCGGGTGTCCCTGGCATGGTCACTGCCCTCCTTTCGTGATGATCATCAGCGGTATCGCGGCCAGCGAGGCGACGGTGAGCAGAGCCAGGTAGACCAGGCCGACCGCGTTGCGCACCGGGCCGTTCTTCTCCTGGCCGACATAGTCGGGGTCGTTGGCAACGATCAGGATCGGCAGGTAGGTGAGTGGCAGGGCCACCGCCGCGAACACCACGGAGTACTCCGTCACCTGCACCGGATCGACGGCCGTCAGCAGCGTCAGCATCGCCAGTACGAGGCACACGATGATCACCACGTGGAACCGCGACGCCTCCCGCGGCCGGACGAACTTTCCCCACTGCCAGCCGCGGTACTGCGCGATCGTGTAACCGCACGACAGCGCCGTCTCCAGGGCCGCGCCGAAGGTCGCCGCGAACACCCCGATCAGGACGATCGCCAACCCGAGCTTGCCGAGGGCAACCGCCACCGGAAGCGCCACCTGGCCCAAGGTCTCGACCTTGATGCCCGCCGGCAGGAACAGGACCGCGGCACAGCCCATGATCGCCAGCGACAGCAACCCGCCGAGCGGGAAACCGACGAACACGTTGGACCGCGCCGTCACCAGATCTTTCCGCGTCCACTTCTCCTCGACCCCTCCGGACGAGAAGAAGAACACCTCGTACGGCGTCATCGCCGCACCGAACAGTGCGATCCCGTAGTACGCGTAAGTCGCCCAGTCCTCGTGACCGATCGGATGCGGCCGCGTCGCTTGGTGCAGCAACTGGCCCCAGTCAGGTCCAAGCTTGAACAACGCGACCGCGAACACCACCAGCAGCAGGCCGAGCAGCCCGAAGACCTGCTCGAGCCGGGAGAACTTCACCCTCCAGATCACCAGCCACACCGCGAACGCGGCCAGCGGCATCCAGAGCAGGTAGTGCACGCCACTCGCCAGCTCGAGTGCGAGTGCCACACCGCCGATCTCGGCGATCAACGTCAGCAGCGTCACCAAGAACGACGCCACCAACGTGAGCAGTCCCGTCCGGGGGCCGAGCCGCTCGCGGACCAGGTCGAACACCGGGCGTCCGGACATCGCCACGACCCGTCCGCACATCTCGGCGTACAGGCAGATCCCGATCACGCCGACGACCACCACCCACGCCATGTGCATTCCGAACCGGGCGCCGACCAGCGCGTTGGTGACCAGGTCACCGATGTCCACGAAGCCACCGATCGCGGTCAGGATCCCGAGCGTGACGCCGAGCACCTTCTTCATTTGGCGAGCTCTCCGATCCGGCCCAGATCGGCACCGGATTGCCGAAGCGCCGTGAGCTGCTGCTCAGCCGCCGCGAGATCGCCGTTGCCGAGTGCGATCCGGACCGCCGTCACCGCGGTCTGCGCGTCGTCCAGAGTCTTCGTGACCTGCTCGTAGAGCCGTGTCGAGGTTTCCGTCGACGGTTGCTGGGCGGAGAACGAACTCGTGGCCTTCTCGACGCCCTTCTCGGCATCTCCGACGATCTGCCCCGCGGACTGCGACCACAGCTGGTGGGCCCGTAGCTGCTCGAGGGCAAGCTGCGTGGTGCGCACCTCGGACGCTGCATCGCGGGCCGACTGGGCGGCTGCTGACCGCAGCTTCTGGTCCGGGTCGGCACAGCTGCTCAGAACCATCACCATCAGCACTGCCACAGCTACTGCTCGACGCATTGTCACCGTCCCGAATCCGATAGTCGTACGACGGACCGGTACCCAGGCTTCATGCAGAGTCAGTGACGATGCTCCGCACAGAGGCAGCCGACGCCGCGCTCGATCCACTCCGGCAGCCGCCAGTCCGGGTGGCGCTCGATCATGAGGGCCCGGATCTCGGCGGCGGTCGTCTCCTCCGACAGGCCCGAGTCCCGCCGGCGCCAGGTCTCGTCGCGGAGTTCGACCAGGTAGTCGCGTACCTGGGTCAGCAGTTGCGCGTCGCTGACCTCACCGTGGCCGGGGACAACGATCTGCGGCCGCTCCGCGGCGAGGCGGTCCATGACCTCGATCCAGCGGACGCCGGACACGTCGACGTCGTACGGCGGGAACCACGGGAAGATCGCGAACTGGTCCGCCTCGGCCAGATCACCCGTGAACAGGACGCCGGCGTCGGGGACCGTGATGACCTGATCGCCCTTGCTGTGCGCACGTCCGGTCGGGCGCAGCTGCACGGACCGGCCGCCGAGGTCGAGCTCGTACGTACCGTCGTACGTCTGGTCGGGGACGGGGATCCGCGCGCCTTCCAGTTCACGGGCGACCGGCTCGCCGAGCTGCCGGAACATGCCCAGGTAGCCCTCGCCCTTGGTCGTCAGGTCGTCGGCCTGCGCGGTGTTCAGCAGGTACGTCGCCTCGTCGGCGAAGACCTGCGCTCCGAACGCGTGCTCGGGGTGGAAGTGCGTCGTCGTCAGGTAGAGCCGCCGGCCGTTCGCGTACGACGAGGCGAACCGCACCACCTGCTCCGCGTTCCGCGGGCCGAGGCCGGTGTCGACGACGAGCACCGAATGGGTGCCGCCGATGAGGCCGATGTTGGGTACTAGGTCGACGTTGCGGTTCGGGATCACGATGAGGTCGCGGGCGAGTTCCTGGACGTCGGCGAGGTCGACAATCGGATCGGCGTACGGGTAGTCGGACATGCCTCCACCTCAGCACCGGAGGTGGAGGCGCGTCCAAGACCAGTCCCGCATTGTCGATACCCAGCGGGTATCGTCGCAGGTGATGGAACTGCGGACCTTGCGGTACTTCGTGGCGGTCGCCGAGGAGCTCCACTTCGGGCGGGCCGCGGCGCGCCTGCACATGAGCCAACCGCCCCTCAGCCGGGCGATCCAGCAACTGGAAGCCGATCTCGGCACGCCTCTGTTCCGACGATCCTCGGCCGGTGTCAGCCTGACGCCCGCCGGAGCCGCACTGGTGAAGGAAGCCCGCAAGCTGCTCGTCCAATCAGAGCAGGTGCGCGCCCGGGTCGCCGCGGCCGCCGGCGCTGCAACCCTGACCGTCGGCATCCTCAGCGACAGCACGGATCCAGACATCTCGAGACTCGCCGCCGCGTACCGCTCGCAACACCCGAACGTCGAGATCCACATCCGCGAGACGGACCTCACCGACCCCACCTGCGGCCTGCGCGCCGGGCACGTCGACATCGCCCTGACCCGCGGCCCGTTCGACGAGACCGGTCTGCGCGTCCATGAGTTGCGCTCCGATCCGGTAGGCGCCGTACTCCGGGCCGACGACCCACTGGCCGGCCGTTCCCAGTTGCGGCTCGCCGACCTGGACGGCCGCCGCTGGTTCCAGTTCCCGCCCGGCACCGATCCGATCTGGCAGTCCTACTGGAACGGCGGCCGACACCGCGAAGGACCAGTGGTCCGAGCCGTCCAAGAATGCCTCCAGGCAGTCCTCTGGAACGGCACCATCGGCCTCGCCCCGCTCACCAACCACAACCCCGGCGACGAACTGGTCACCATCCCGATCCAAGACCTCCCGCCCAGCCCCCTCGTCATCGCCTGGACCGAGACAACCCCGCTGACCCGGTCCTTCGTCCAGACCGCGAAAGCCAGCTACCGCACCTGACGGCTACTTCTTTTCTGGGTCGATGACTTCGCCTTGGATTACGTCGTTTGTTGGGCGTTGGGGGCCGGGGGTGCCGGGGCCGGGGATGAAGGTGCCGAGGCCGGGGGTGCCTAGTTGGGTGGTGACGCGGCGGCTGAAGAAGGCGGTCATGGCGCGGCGGGCCAGGGGGCGGGTGAAGGGGAGGACGAAGAAGAAGCCGAAGATGTCGGTGATGAAGCCCGGGGTGAGGAGCAGCGTCCCGCCGACCAGGACCAACGCGGCGTCAGCCAGCTCGCGGCCGGGCATCTTCCCGGTCTCGAACGAGCTCTGCAGCGCCCGCCAGGCCCGCCGGCCCTCGCGCTTGATCAGCCACGCGCCGAACGCGCTCTCGACCAGCAGCAGCGCGACCGTCGGCCACCCGCCGATCACCTGACCGACCTGGATGATCACGAAGATCTCCGCGATCGGAACCACCAGCAACGCGAGCGCCACGAACCACGGCATGTCCTACCCCTTCCTGCCTGAGACACCAGCGTACGGAACGAGTGGGCACGACCAACCCTGAGTGAACCCTGACTCAGACCGGGACCTTCTCGCGGCTCGGCGTCTCGGCCGCCGGCGGCGGGGTCTTGTCCGTGCGACCCCGGCGGCGGTCGATCAGCGCCAGGACGAGACCGAGCAGGCCGAGCCCGGTGAGGACCCACTCCGGCCAGCCGCCGAGAGTCATGGCCAGCGTCTGCCCGTCCTGCACCGGAACGGTCGCGACGTACACGTCCGGCACGAACTGCGCGGACTTGTGCTCGACGCTGCCGTCCGGACGGATCACGCCGGAGATCCCGCTCGTCGACGCGATCAGTACGGTGCGCCCGGTCTCGATCGCGCGCATCCGGGTGATCGCGAACTGCTGCTCGGGCTGACCTGTTCCGCCGTACGTCGCGTTGTTGGTCTGCACGATCAGCACCTGGGCACCGCCCTTGACCACGTCGTGGATGACGTTGTCGTACGCAAGCTCGAAGCAGATGACGTCGCCGTAGGTGACCCCGCGGATCGGCATCACGCCCGGCCCCACGCCCGGCACGGTCTGCGCGCCGATCATCTCCAGCCGCTTGATGTAGGGCAGCAACTGGTCGCGGAACGGGATGTACTCACCGAACGGCACCGGGTGCCGCTTCGCGTACCGCTGCCCCGGCCCGGTGGCGGGATCCCAGACGATTCCGGTGGTCTGCCGCTCGTTCTCGCCGGGCCCCTCGGTGACGGCCCCGACCAGGATCGGCACGCCGACCGCCTTCACCGCGGTCTCGATATCGGCGCGGGTCTCCGCGTCCTTGTACGGGTCGATGTCGGTCGAGTTCTCCGGCCAGATCACGACGTCGGGCTTCATCTCGGTGCCGGCCTCGACGCGTTTCTGCAGGTCGAGAGTCGCCTGCAGATGGTTGCGCGTCACGGTCCGCGCCCGGCCCAGGAACTCCAGCCCCTTGCCCGGCACGTTGCCCTGCACCATCGCGGCCCGCACAGTCTGCCCGTCGCCCGCGATCGACAGGTGGATCAAGGCGCTCCCGAACACGATGGCCAGCCCCGCAACGAGCGCCACGGCCCGCAGACGCAGTGCGGTCTCCCGGCGCAGTACGGCGTACAGCAGGACGCCGACGAACGCGACGACGAAGCTCAGGCCGGGGATGCCGACGTACGCGGCCAGCTTGCCCAGCGAGTCGTCGGAGAACGCCCAGGCGAGCCGGCCCCACGGGAACCCGCCGAACGGCACCGACGCGGTCGCGAACTCGGTCGCCACCCACAGACACGGGATCCACAGCGCCCACAGCCGAAGCTTCAGGACCTGTGTCGCGAACAGTCCGAAGACTGCGTAGAACAGTCCCTCGAGGATCGCCAGCGCGATCGCCGCGTCGCCGCCGATGATGCTCAGCCACGGCACGAGGACGGCGTAGTACGCGATCCCGAACCCGGCGCCGACCAGGAAGCCGGCCTTCATCGAGATCCCGTTCAGCGCGGCCAGGAGCAGCGGTACGGCGATGACGGTGAGCCAGGGATGGTCGTGCGGTTCGAACGCGAAGCCGAGCAGCACGCCGGCGACCACGGCCACCGCCACCCGCGGCAGCAGCCGCCCCAGCGCCTTCAACCGGTCCACGCCGTACCCCTTGTCCTCACCGCACCGGCGGACGCCGGTCGCACGACCGTACAACGTCCGGGGCACGCGAATGTATCCGGTCAGTAGCCAGAACGGTGTCCGGACCGGACGGCGGGGAACTACACGCCTGGGATTCCGGCTGCCGGCATCGGAGTGAAGGGGCCGGGAAAAGAGGAAAGAGGCTCGGCGTGCCTTCGGACCAACCGTCGATGCGCTGGCTGCGCACTGTCGGGCTGTTGTCTACTGGCCGCCGAGCCTCTTCCACCTCTGCCCCGCGGGGGGCTCACCGCCGGTGATCTCAGCCCCCGTCGACTCAAGCCTGGCTCTGACCTGGTCAGCGTCGCGGGATCATCCGGTGGCCGAACTTCGTGTGACCGTTGAACGAACGGGTTGTGACGACTCCCAAAACGATGCTCGCTGGCGGCGACGGTGTCAACCTCTCCCCCGGCTCTTTGAGCCCGTTGTAACACGATCGCCTGCCCTACAAGGGAAAACGAGTATCCTTCAGCCGAGTCACGTTACAGAGCGATATCAGCACTCCACGTGATCGTTACCCACGGCAACCAAACGTCACCCAACCGGTACGACGACGGTTCCCTTGGCGCGGGTGATCTCCAGCGGCTCGGCGAGCACCTCGGCCGCCGACGCGGATCGGTCGGGACGTCCGCGGCACACGACGTACGCGCTGAAGTCGATGTCACGGCTGCGGTTCCCGACCCGGCTGATCGTTGCCTGTACCTCGACCACGTCACCCGCGCGCAGCGGCTGCAGGAACTGCACGTCGGAGTACGACGCGAACAGGCCTTCGTCACCGTCCGCCTGGATGCAGACCTCGGTCGCGACGTCACCGAACAGCGCGAGCACGTACGCGCCGTCGACCAGGTTGCCGGCGTAGTGCGCGTGGCTGTACGGGACGTAGCGCCGGTGCGTGACGGTCAGTCCAACGGTTGCCTTTGACACCTTTATGCAGTCTTCCTGTAGGCATGACGCCGAGTCACGAGCGCGTCGACGAGATAGCTGGCCACTTCACCCGGCGTGGTCCCCCGGCCGAACACCCGGTCGACGCCGAGCTCGCCGGCCATCTGCTCGGTGAAACGGGGGCCGCCGGCAACAAGTACGGGGCGCGTGTCCTCGGCGTACGCCTCCCGGAACGCCGCGGACATCTCCTTGGTGTTGAGTACGTGCGCCTCGCGCTGCGTCACCACCTGCGACACCAGGATCGCGTCGGCCTTGTCGGCCTTGGCGCGCCGGACCAGTTCGGGTACGGCGACCTGCGCGCCGAGGTTCACGACCTTCACCTCGCGGTAGTACTCCAGGCCCTTCTCCCCCGCGAATCCCTTGATGTTGAGGATCGCGTCGATGCCGACCGTGTGCGCGTCGGTGCCGATGCACGCGCCGACCACGGTCAGCCGGCGGCGCAGCCCCTTGCGGATCGCGAGGTTGACCTCCTTCGGCGACAGCAGCGGGTAGTCGCGCTCGATGACCTCGACCTTCGACGTGTCCACCAGGTGGTTCACAGGACCGTAGACCACGAAGAACGTGAAGTCCGGGCCGATCGGCTTCGAGTGCACGACCAGGGCCGGGTCCATGCCCATCTTGTTGGCCAGCTGGACCGCCGCACCCTCGGCGCGTTTGTCGTGCGGGACGGGCAACGTGAACGACAGCTGCACCATCCCGTCGCCCGTGGTGTCGCCGTACGGCCGGATGATGCTCACTGGCCCTCCTCCAACAGCTCGATCGCCGGGTTGTAGTACGCCGGCGACTTGCGCGCGACCCCGTCCAGCCCGCGACCGGCGTCCTGCGGACGTTTCATCAGGCCGAAGGTGCCGTCGCCGATCGCGTTCAGCAGGCCGTCGTCGACGATCCGGTCCAGCAGCTCGACCGACTCGCCGAGCACCTGGCGGGCCCGGGACGCGATGAACCCGTTCGGCTCCGGCCGGAAGTCCTCGTGAAGGTTGCCCGCGGCACCCAAGACGTAGCGGACGTTCTGCAGTGCCAGGTCGCGGTCCGAGATCCACGGCGTCACGACGGCCTCGGTCATCATGCCGACCAGCAGGATGCCCTGTCCGGTCATCGCGCCGGCCAGGTTGAAGAACCCGTCCAGCAGGTACCCGCGGAACACGTCACCGGTCATGTGCCGGGTCGGCGGCATCCACTTCAGCGGCGCGTTCGGGAACAGCTGCCGCGCCAGCATCGCGTGCGCGAGCTCGAGCCGGAACGAGTCCGGGATGTCCGGGTTGATCTCGAACGCGTGCCCGAGGCCCAGCTGCCAGTCCTCGAGCCCGGCCTCCTTGGCGAAGTACTCGTTCAGCAGCTGCGAGACCGTCACGGTGTGCGCGGCCTCGACCGCGTCCGCGGTGGTCAGGTAGTTGTCCTCGCCGGTGTTGATGATGATCCCGGCGCGGGCGTGGATCTGGCGGCTGAACCGCTGGTCGACGAACGTCCGGATCGGGTTGATGTCGCGGAAGAGGATCCCGTACATCGAGTCGTTCAGCATCATGTCGAGCCGCTCGAGCCCGGCCAGCGTCGCGATCTCCGGCATGCACAGCCCGGACGCGTAGTTCGTGAGGCGCACGTAGCGGCCGAGCTCCTTGGACGACTCGTCCAAGGCGGCACGCATCAGCCGGAAGTTCTCCTGCGTCGCGTACGTGCCGGCGAATCCCTCGCGAGTCGGGCCCTCCGGCACGTAGTCGAGCAGCGACTGACCCGTCGACCGGATCACCGCGATGATGTCGGCGCCTTCCCGCGCGGCCGCCTGCGCCTGCGGGATGTCCTCGTAGATGTCGCCGGTGGCAACGATCAGGTAGATCCACGGCCGCTGCTCGGGGTCGCCGTGCCGCTTGATCAGCCGGTCCCGCTCCCGCCGCCGCCCGTCGATACGCTTCATCCCGGCGGTCGCGGCCTTGCGTGCGGCGGACCGAGCCCGTACGGCGTCGCGGCCCTCGGGCATCCGGAATGTGACGGAACCGGACGCGGCCTTCTGCGCCAGCACTGCCAGGTCCTCGGCCTCACCACGCAGCAGCGCGTCCCACACCGGCAGCGCGAGACCGTGCTCGAGGCCGACGTCCGCACGCACGGTGTCGGCGAGCCGGTTCACCCACGGGATGCCTTCGGTGTCGGCACCGGTCAGCCCGGCGAGCCGCAGTACAGCTCGCTCGACCGACACCGTGGTGTGCTGCCGAGCGAGGTTGACGATCGGCTTCCCGGCCTTGCGCGCGAGGCTGCGCGCCTTCCGGACGGTGACTGGATCGAGGTCCAGCTTCTTGTTCATTGCGACCATCCCTCGGCTTCATAGACCACACGACCACCGACGACGGTTCGCAGGCAGGTAGGTGTTCCCTGGCTCAGATCCGGCAGCACCGGTACGCCGGCCCGCGGGTCCGTCGACCACGCGGCGACACGCGTGTCCGGCGTCTGTACGACGAGGTCGGCATCGCTGTGCCAGATCGCGTACGTCGCGGCCGTGCTGGGCGCAAGCACTCCGGCGTCATCGATCCCGGCTGCCCGCCAACCGCCGCGCGTATGCGCCTGGAACGCCGCCCGGACAGTGATCCGCTCCGACTGCTCGTGGTGGAACGCGGCCGCCCGAACGGCCTCCCAACCACCTAGCTCCGTCACGGGCGCATCCGAGCCGAACGCGAGGACGACGCCGGCACGGGCCAGCGAACCGAACGGGTTCATGCCCTGCCAGCGGTCGCCGACGCGCTCGGCGTACATGCCGTCCGGACCGCCCCACAGGCCGTCGAACATCGGCTGCACACTCGCCACCACGCCGCAGCGCGCCAGCGTCGCGATCGTTGCCTCGTCGACCATTTCGACGTGCTCGAGCCGGTGCCGCGCCGCGACGAGCGCCTGTACGCCGACCTTCTCGGCAGCGAGCTCGAACCCGCGCGCGATGTTGTCGAGGGCCTGGTCGCCGATGCAGTGGAATCCGGCCTGCACATTCCGCTCGGTGCAGGCGATCACGTGCTCGGCGATCTGCTCCGCCGTCAGGTACGCGTGGCCGCGGTGGTCGGCGCGATCGGTGTACGGCTCCCGCAAAGCCGCCGTACGTGAACCGAGTGCGCCGTCCGCGTTCAGGTCACCGGCGAGACCGGCGAGACCGTAGGTGCCGAGGTGCTCGAAGGCGCCCGGCTCACCCCAGTACAGCGTCGCGGCCAGGCCGAGCTGCTCGGCCGTCGCACGCACGATCGGCAACTCCCACAGCGGCCCGATGTGCGGCGCAGCCATCTCGTGGAACGCACCGATTCCCTTGGCGGCCATGGCCTTGAGCGCGGCCTCGATGTCCTGCCGTCGCTGGTCCGGTCCGATCAGGTCACCGATGGCATCCCGTACGGCGTGATTCGCGGAGCGCTCCACGCGGCCGGTCTCGTCGTACCCCTCTTGGTTCTTCGCAACCGGAACAAGGGCCGACGAGATGACGCCGGAGTGGCCGTCGATGCGGGACAGGTACACGCGGCGGCCGCCGGCTGCGCGGTCGAGCTCCTCCGTTGTTGGCGGGCGGCCCTCCGGCCAGGCGGTCTCGTCCCAGCCGGCGCTGTCGATGACCGCGTCTTCGGGGAGGTTCGCCGCGAACGCCGCGAGGCGATCGAGAGCGTCTGTCAGCGAGGTTGAACCGGCGAGGTCGAGACCGGTCAGCATCGCGCCCGCACCAGCCGTGTGGACGTGGGCGTCGACGAAGGCAGGTGTCACCAGCTTTCCGTCGAGGTCGATCACCTCGTCCGCGCCGTCGGCGTACGAACTCGCGCCCGTGTCGTCACCGAGCCAGGTCACCACCCCGTCGTCGAACGCGATAGCGGTCGCGTGGGGGTCGGCAGGCGAGTAGACGGAACCGTTCGTCAGAAGTGTGCGCACGCCCTAATCCTCCGCCAGCCTGCTCTCGAACAGACCACGGACACCCGGCTCGGTCCGCAACAGCTCCATCGCATAGTCCGCATGCCCGGGCACGTACCCGTTGCCGACGAGCATCGTGACGTCCGCGGCGAGACCTTCTGCGCCGAGCGCCGCCGCGGAGAACGAGGTCGCCATCGAGAAGAAGATCACAGTGCCGCCGGCCGCCGTCGACAGGACGGCTCCGTGCTCACACCCCGGTACGTCGACGCACACCACCGTGATGTCCGCGGGTCCCCCGGCGTCCTCGACCGCCTTCGCCAGCGCCACCGGATCGCGGGCGTCGGCCAGCGTCACGACATCGGCCAGACCGGCTTCGATCAGGCGATCCTGCTCGGGCTGCACCGGCACAACACCGATCGTGCGAGCAGCCCCGGCGACGCGTGCGGCAGCCAAAGACAACGAACCGGACTTACCTGCGCCACCAATTACTGACACGACAGGCTTTATGCCTTTGTCGACATACGATCGCACCACGCGAGCGGTCAGGGCCGGGGCACCGCAGACGTCCATCACGGCCAGCGACAGCTCCGGCTTCAGGTCGTCGGGGAGCCTCGCGACGATCGACCGCGCGAACAGGATCGCGTGCCCCTGCGCCGGTACCTGCTCGCTCTTGCCGTCCCAGTCCCGCAGTTCGTCGGTGATCTGCAGCGGGGTCAGCGTGAGCGAGACCAGCGTGGCCACCCGGTCGCCAGGCGCGAGACCGAGGGGCGAGTCGGGACCGACCTCGTCGACCACGCCGACCAGCATGCCGCCGGACCCGGTGACCGGGTTCTGCATCTTGCCGCGGGTCTCGACGATGTCCAGGACCGCGCGGCGGATCGCCGTACCGTCACCGCCGTGCGCTTCGGCGAGCTGGCGGTACGACGCGGCGTCCAGGTTCAGCCGCTCGACCGCGATGCGGACCTCGTCGGGCCAGATCCCGGGACGTGCGTCGAGTTTCTCCGCCGCCTGCGGCAACACGCCGGACGGCGCGAGTACACGGTGCAGTCCTACCGGGCTGGATGACACGGATCCTCCTCTGTGCGGTCGGGCAAAATACTACTCACAGCATGTCCTGACGGGAATTCTTGCGGCGTACTGTTGGATCTGAAGGACGTTCTGTCGCTATCCTCACATGAGACAGCAATACCCCTGAAGCCCCGCGGAGGACCTGTGACCGACCTGATCACCCCGGAGCTGGCTCGTTCGGAGCCTGGCGACGGCCAGCCGTACCTCTATCGGCGCGCCGAGCTGGTCGAACCGGACTGGACCCGGCTGCCCGGCTGGAAGGACGTCACGGCCGAGGAGTGGCGCTCGGCGCAATGGCAGCGGTCGCACTGCGTGAAGAACGTGAAGCAGCTGCGCGAGGTGATGGGCGACCTGCTCGAGGACCGGCTGTACGACGACCTCACCCGGGACCAGGCCGAGCGCGCGACCATGTCGATGCTGCTGCCGCCGCAGATGCTGAACACCATCGTTCCTTCCGGTGCGGCTGACTACACGGAGGCGTTCTACGCCGACCCGGTCCGCCGGTACATGCTGCCCGTGTTCAGCGACCGCCGTACCGACTGGCCGTCGCACCCGCACGCGGCCCGGGACTCGCTGCACGAGCACGAGATGTGGGCCACGGAGGGGTTGACCCACCGCTACCCGACCAAGGTCCTCGCGGAGGTCCTGCCGACGTGCCCGCAGTACTGCGGTCACTGCACGCGGATGGACCTGGTCGGGAACTCGACGCCGGTGATCGACAAGCTCAAGTTCGTCGCCAAGCCGCAGACCCGGCTCGACGACATGCTCGACTACCTGCGCCGTACGCCGGGAGTCCGGGACGTCGTCGTCTCCGGTGGCGATGTGGCGAACATGCCGTGGCCGCGGCTCGAGGCGTTCCTGATGAACCTGCTCGAGATCGAGAACATCCGCGACATCCGGCTCGCCACCAAGGCGCTGATGGGCATGCCGCAGCACTGGCTGTCCGACGACGTCCGGTCCGGTGTGGCGCGCGTCGCCGGTGTCGCCCGGGACCGTGGCGTGATGCTCGCGATGCACACGCACGTCAACGCGGCGCAGTCCGTGACCCCACTGGTCGCCGAGGCGTCGAAGGCGATGCTCGAGGCCGGTCTGCGGGACGTGCGGAACCAGGGCGTCCTGATGCGCGGCGTCAACGACTCGATCCCGCAGCTGCTCGACCTGTGCTTCGCGTTGCTCGACGGCGCGAACATCACGCCGTACTACTTCTACATGTGCGACATGATCCCGTTCTCGGAGCACTGGCGGGTGTCGGTCCGCGACGCGCAGCACCTGCAGCACGGGATCCTCGGCTACCTCCCCGGCTTCGCGACACCGCGCATCGTGTGCGACGTCCCGTACGTCGGGAAGCGCTGGGTGCACCAGCTGTCCGAGTACGACGAGGTCCGCGGAATCTCGTACTGGAAGAAGAACTACCGCACGGGCATCGAGCAGCAGGATCCTGACGCGCTGAACCGGACCTACGAGTACTACGACCCGATCGACACGCTGCCTGTCGAGGGCCAGGACTGGTGGTCCCAGCACGCCGGCAACCACCTGGCCGAAGCCGAGGCCCGCGCCGCCGCCTCCCGCACCACCGCCGAGGCCCAAAAACTCCTCGACATCAACTGACCCGATCCGTCTTCGGTGCCACCGCAGGGGGCGGCACCGAAGACTCAGCCTGCCTCCGTGGACGTCAGTTGGCACGCGCGGGGATCAACGCAATGCCGTTCAGGTACGGGCGTTGGCCGGCCGTCAGTCCCGTTGATGGGAAACAAATCGTCGGCATGTGCACATTTGTTTCCCAACAGGCCGTCACGCACTCCGCCTCAGGAGTCGACGACGGTCGGAGTTGCCGCACCGGCTCATAGTGGGCAGGCGCGCGTACCGGATCCGGCGGGTCATCCTCCTCGGTCCGGAGTTCAGGCTGTGATGGGCTCCGTCGGCAGCGGGCATCTGATTCCTGCATCCGTCGGGTTGCCCCCTGATGTGGTGGGTTGCCCCCTCGGCTTCTCGGTGGGCAACGCTGCAGTTGAGGGGCAACCTCCGGGTTTGAGGCGTGGTTGGGGTTGGCCGGTGTGGCCACCGACGGGATTGCAACTTGATGCAACTGTCCGAGCGTGAGGGCTTCGATGCGCTGGGCAACCGCTACCATCGCGGAGCGTTGTCGGGCGGCTTGTCTGGGGTACGCCGCGATCTCGGGAGAACTCTTGCGTGTGATCCGCAGGATTGTCGGCGTACTGCTGGCTCTGGTCGGACTGATTGTTGTTGTGGTCGGCGGTGTCGCCGCGTTCTGGCTGATCGGGCCGGACGACACGGTGCATTCGGGTGAGCAGTCGCTGAGCAGCAAGGGACTGGCGATCGCTTCGACGCCGGAGCTGCTGAACCGGCACGGTCCGGTGCTGCACGTCGACGTACGGTCGAGCAAGAACCAGCCGGTGTTCGTCGGGGTGGCTCGGGACTTCGACGTCAGCAGTTATCTGAAGGGCATCGCGCACACGAAGCTCGTGCAGGTGCAATTCCCGATCGCGCTGTCGACCGAGGACGAGAAGGGCACGGCGGGTCCACTCGCGGCACCCGCCACGCTCGACTGGTGGGTCACCAAGGCGAACGGCACCGGCACACAGTCGATCGCCTGGCCCATCGAGGACGGCCCGTACGACGTCGTCATCATGAACGCCGACGGGAAGACGGCTCCCGACGTACAGGTCGACCTGGGCATCGAGATCCCGAAGGCGTTCACGAGCGCACTGGGCGTCTTCGCCGCCGGCATCATTCTCCTTGCCGTAGGCATCCTCCTCGTCCTTTTCCGCCGCGGTCCCCGCAAGCCACACCCGGCGCAGAACGCGACTTCCCCACCGCAGCCGGTCCAGCAGCCGGCTTCCAGGATCGCGGCCGCTCAGCGAGTTGTCGTCGTGGGGATCGCGTTCGGGTTGACGACGGGGTGTTCGGCCGTTCCGCCGGCAGACACGGTGACGGTGCTGACCCGTCCCGCGATCAGCGAGCAGGTCGCGGCAGCGGCGATCAAGCACTACGACGAGGTCAGCAACGCCGCCGCCAAGCGCCGCGACGAGAAGCTGATCGCGACTGTCGAGACGGGGGACGTGCTCCGCCTGTCTCAGGCCGGCTACCGCATAGACAGGGTGCTGGACAAGGCCGGCAAGGGCATTGCCGACCCGACCACTCACGTGAAGCCGAGCATCGGCGTGCCGTCGTACGGCGGGTACCCGATGCGGTTCGTGGCCTCGGCCGGCATGTCGGCGTACAAGGACTACCAGGTGCTCGACCTCTGGGAGCGCAGGTCGGCGGGTGAGCCCTGGCTCGTGAGCCATCAGGTCACGCCTGAGAAGAAGGTCAAGCTCCCGCCCCTCAAGGGCTTGCGTCCGGTCACCGCCGCGGACAACGAGAAGCTCGCAGCCTCACCGGAAGCCGCGGGCAAGGCACTGGCCGGATACTTCAACGCCGGCACCAAGTCGTCGCACGCCGCTCTCTTCGCGCCGTCCGCTGACGTCACCAGCATCCTCAGGACCGTCGCGGACGCCAAATCGTTGCTGAAGGACCCGAAGTCATATCGCGCGGTCATCGACACGTTCAGGCTCAGCGGTACACCGACCGCCTTCATGACGAGCTCCGGCGAGGCGTTGGTGTTCCTCTCACTCACTGAGGAGTTCCAGCTTCAGGTCGGCCCGAACCTCTCGATCTACTGGGCTCAGGGCAGCCCTGGTTCCGCGTTCAGTCCACCCACCACGAAGTACGACAGCGCCATCACCAGCACGACCCTCTATCAGGCCGCCCTTGTCGTTCCGCCCAAAGGGGCGAAGATCCGGATCCTCTCCACCGCCGACGAACTCGTCGAGGCCGGTGGCTACTGAACCAGGTGGGCCTTCAGGTCGGCGAAGGTTTTGATGGTCGGTCCGGGCCAGGTCGGGTCGCTGTCCGCGTGTTCTGTCGTACGGATCGCGTGCATGCCGAGGGAGGCGGCGGCAGGCAGTTCGTTGTCGTTGCCGTCGCCAACGTAGATGCAGTCGCTGGGGTCGGCGCCGAGGGCTGCACAGGCGGTCTCGTAGATCCTGGGCTCGGGCTTGGCGGCGCCGACCTCGGCGGAGAAGGCGGTCGCGTCGAAGTACTGCGCGAGCGGGCTGGCCGCCCACTGGACCTGGGTTTCGGCGGTGATGTTGCTGACGAGCCCGATCCGCCAGCCGGCCGCCTTGAACGCGGCCAACGTCTCCAGCGTCGCCACAGGGGCCCGGCCGAGCAGCCGTTGGGCGAGCGCCCGGCGCAGGTCGGTTGCCTCCTGCACCTGTTCGTCGGTCGGGGTACCGCCGCACCGTTCGACGATCACGCGCAGTGTGCTCGGCAGGTCGCCGTACGCACCGATGAACCGCTCGTACGACGACGCGTCGAACGCCCGCTGGAACGCCACGGCATCGACCCCGAGCACCGCGCCCATCCGCGCGTTGACCACGTCCCGCTCGGCGTCGCCGCCTGAGACCAGCGTGCTGAACAGATCGCTGAGCAGGACCTTCACAGGGCCGGTGGACGACGTTCGTACGGCGTGCTCAGGACGATCGTCGTGGTGGTGGAGACGTTCGCGCGTGCCCGGATCACTGCCAGCAGGTGCTCGAGCGCGCCTGGCGAGGCGACCCTGACCACGAGGATGTAGCTCGAGTCGCCGGCGACCGAGTAGCAGGACTCGATCTCGCGGACCTCCCGGAGCCGCTCCGGGGAGTCGTCCGGTTGCGACGGGTCGATCGGCCGGATCGAGATCAGCGCGGTCAGCGGCAGATCCAGCGCGGTGTGGTCGACGGTGGCGGCGTACCCCTGGATGATCCCGCGCTGCTCGAGCCGCTTCACCCGCTGGTGTACGGCCGACGTGGACAGGCCGGTCGCCTTGCCCAGGTCGGTGAAGCTCATCCTGCCGTCGGAAGCGAGCAGCCCGACGATCTTGCGGTCCAGGTCCTCCATCCTCAAGACAGTACTGGAGCGACCGGCCCGGCCGCATGCGATCTCGCGGGCTGTCGGTGGGCTGTGAAAGCATCTGGGCATGGCTGACAGACCCGAGCGTTTGATGCTGCTCGACACCGCGTCGCTCTACTTTCGTGCGTTCTTCGGCGTACCGGACACGATGAAGGCTGCCGACGGTACGCCGACCAACGCGATCCGGGGGCTGCTCGACTTCATCGCCCGGCTGGCCGAGAACCACAAGCCGACCCATCTGGTCGCCTGCTGGGACGACAACTGGCGGCCGTCGTGGCGGGTCGCGCTGATCCCGTCGTACAAGGCGCAGCGGGTCGAGTTCGTGACGCCGAAGGGCGAGCAGATCGAGGACGTGCCCGACCGCCTGGAGGTGCAGGTGCCGTACATCCGGGCCTGCCTGGAGGCGATCGGGATCACCGTCGTCGGGGCGCCCGACCACGAGGCGGACGACGTGATCGGCACGCTGTCGCATCAGGCGACGATGCCGGTCGACGTCGTCACCGGGGACCGTGACCTGTTCCAGCTGATCGACGACAGCCGCGGCATCCGGGTCGTCTATACGGCCGCCCGCGGCGTCGGCCGGGCCGAGGTGTACGACGAGAAGGCGCTGCTGGCGAAGTACGAGGTCCCCGCTCAGCGGTACGCCGACTTCGCGACGCTGCGTGGTGACGCGTCCGACGGGCTGCCCGGCGTGAAGGGCATCGGCGAGAAGACGGCCGCCTCGCTGGTCACGGCGTACGGCGATCTGGACGCGATCCGCGCCGCGGCCGCCGACCCGACCACGCCGATGGCGCCCGGGGTGAAGAAGAAGATCCTGGCTGACAGCGACTACCTCGACGTCGCCCCCAAGGTGGTCGCGGTGGCGAAGGACGCGCCGGTCGGGACGTACGACGCGACGCTCCCGCGCACGATCAAGGACCCGGAGCGCTGGCTGGATCTCGTCGAACTTCTCGAGCTCGGCAGCAGCGCCCAACGGGTCATGGCGGCGCTCGACCTCGGGCCGAAAGCGTGAGCGCCGGAAGCGTGCGGACGCGCGAGCTGGCGGAGCTGTTCCGCGAGGAGATCGTCACGTTGCGCCGGGCGCTGCACCAGGTCCCGGAGTACGACCTCGACCTGCCGAAGACGCAGCAGCTGGTCCTGGACGCGCTCGAAGGGTTGCCCCTGGAGATCACGCTAGGCAAGGAGCTGTCGTCGGTGACCGCCGTACTGCGCGGCGGTGGCGGGCCAGGTCCCGTCGTACTGTTGCGCGGCGACATGGACGCACTGCCGGTCACTGAGCGGACCGACGTACCGTTCGCGTCCTTGCATCCGGGGATGATGCACGCCTGCGGTCACGACCTGCACGTCGCGGGGCTCGTCGGCGCCGCGAAGGTGCTGTGCGCGCTGCGGGACGAGCTGCCGGGTGACGTGGTGTTCATGTTCCAGCCGGGCGAGGAGACGACCGGTGGCGCGCCGATCATGATCCGCGAAGGGGTTCTCGACGCGGCCGGCCGCCGGGCGGATGCGGCGTACGGGCTGCATGTCGGGGCGTCCTCGCAGCCGTTGGGGATGTGGAGCAGCAGGCCCGGATCGTTCATGGCGGCGGCCGACCAGTTGTCCGTCCGCGTTGTCGGCGCGGGGACGCACGGCTCCACGCCGTACCGGGGCAAGGACCCGATTCCGGTGCTCTGCGAGATCGTGACCGCGTTGCAGACGATGGTCACGCGGCAGTTCGACGTGTTCGACCCGGTGGTGCTCACCGTCGGCCGGATCGCGGGCGGCACCAAGGAGAACATCATCCCGGACGACGCGTTCTTCGACGCGACCGTGCGGACGTTCTCCGAGGTGGCCCGCGCGAAGGTGCAGGAGGCGTCGATCGAGCTCGTCGAAGGGCTCGCGGCCGCGCACGGGCTGCAGGTAGAGGCGGAGTACCGGGTCGGGTATCCGGTGACGGTCAACGACGAAGCGGAGTTCAACTTCGCCCGCGACACCATCGTCGACGTCTTCGGCCCGGACCGCTTCCGCGAACGGCCGAATCCACGCTGCGGCGCCGAGGACTTCTCCTACATCCTGCAGGAGGTCCCGGGCGTCTACCTCAACCTCAGCGCCTGCGCCTCCCCCGACCCCGACGCAGCCGCCGACAACCATTCCCCACTGGCCAACTTCGACGACTCGGTCCTCCCCGACGCCGCCGCCCTACTGGCGGAGCTCGCTGTACGTCGCCTCGCGCGCTAACGCCAGCCCGGTGAGCGCGAGCCCGAGGACCGTCGTCGCCGCGGCGACCAAGTAGATCGTGGGCAGGCCGGGTCCGGCGATGACCCGGCCGCCCAGCCAGCCTGCGAAAGCGGCCGCGACCTGGTACGACGAGGCGTTGACGGCGATAGCCAACGTCGGGGCCGCGGCGGCTGTGGCGAGGACGCGGGCCTGCATACCGGGGATCACGGAGAATCCGACGGCGCCGAGGGCGAAGACCAGCACACCGGTCAGGATCGCGGCTGGGCTCATCCGGAGGGCGATGAGCAGTAGAACTAGCAGCGCTAGCGCGCCGAGTTGCGAAGGCAGCAGGGCGCGGTCAGCCAGGCGGCCGCCCACCAGGTTGCCGATCGTCGCGCCGACGCCGTACACCAGCAGCATCGGGGCGACGGCCCCCGCGGGGAACGACGCCGGGCCGGTCAGCAGCGGTGCGAGGTAGGTGAACACCATCAGTGCGCCGATGTTCGCGACGGCAGTGATGGCGATCGCGAGGAGCAGGTCGCGGTTGCGGAAAACGGCGAACTCGCGCAGCGCGCGGGTGCGTACGCCGGGCTGATCATTCGGGACGAACCGGGCGACCAGGATCAGGCCGGCCGCGCAGCAGGCTGTGATCGCGGCGAACGTCGTCCGCCAGCCGAGCTCGTCGCCGATCCAGGTGCCGAGCGGTGCGCCGAGGATCATCGCCAGGTTCATGCCGAGGGCAAGCTTCGCGACCGTGGACGCCTTCTTGTCCGGAGGCGCTGAGGTGGTCGCGATCACGATCGCGTTCGCGAAGAACGTGGACGTGACGAGTGCCGTCACGATCCGCGCGGCGAACAGCACGCCGTAATCGGGAGCGATCGTGGACAGCAGGTTGCCTGTGACAGCGACCGCGAGCAGCCCGAGGACGAGCGGTTTGCGCGGCCGTCCCGCGGTGATTGCCGTCAGCAACGGGCCGCCGACGATCATGCCCAGCGCGTACGCCGTGACCAGCAACCCGGCCGCCGGGATCGACACCCCCAGATCCCCCGCCACCGCCGGCAGGATCCCGGCCACCACGAACTCTCCCGTGGTCACTCCGAACACGCACACCAGCAACGCCGTCAGCTTCATGAGTTCCTCACGGATAGGCAATGAATTATCCGTGAGAACGGTAGATCGTTCTCACGGATATTCGCAACCTGTACCATGAGAAACATGCCGGACCCGATCCCCGCCCAGCCTGACGCCGTCGCGCCGTTGCCGCCTGCTCCCGGCTCCGACACGTGGCTCGCGCTGGACTTCGCCAACACTGCGATCGCGCTCCCCGGCGGTCAGTACGTCGACCTGCTCGGCAGTCCCGCGGCCGTCAACGACTGGCTCACCGAGCGCGGCCTCGCGCCCGAGAACGCCGACGTACAGGAGATGTGCGCGACCCAGCTCCGCGCCCTCCGCGAGCACGTCCGCTCCCTCTTCGCCGCCCGAGTCACCGGCGCGCCCGCGCTCCCCGCGGCGCTCGACGCCGTCAACGACGCCCTCACCCGTGTCCCGACCGCCGCACTCCTCCGCTGGGACGACAAGACCGGCCCCTACCGAGCCACTCCCTGCCCCACCAACGAGATCCTCGAGCACGCCCTGGCAACCATCGCCGCCAGCGCAGCCGACCTCCTCACCAGCGAGGAAGCGGAAACCCTCACGGCTTGCGAGTCCACGCCCTGCAACCGCTACCTGATCCGCCACGGCCGCCGCCACTGGTGCTCCACCCGCTGCGGCGACCGAACCCGAGCCGCCCGCGCCTACGCCCGCCGTACTCGGTCCAGATCAGACTGACGACTCAGCGACCGAGGCCAGCGTCGCGAGCCCGGATGATGGCTTCGGCCCGGTCGGCGACATGAAGCTTGGTGAAGATGTTCGAGACATTGTTCCGGACCGTCTTCGGAGACAGGTAGAGCTCGCTCGCGATCTGGGCGTTCGAGCGGCCCGCAGCAACCAGGGCGAGAATCTCGTGCTCGCGCGAGGTGAGCTGCGGGAAAGCGCTGCCGGGCGTGGCCGCCGGCGCGGCCGCGAAGAATTCGGCCACCCTGCGCGCGATTGCCGGACCGAAGATCGCCTCGCCCTGGGCGACCGCGGTGATCGCACGCACGATCTCACCCTGGCTCGCGCCTTTCAACAGGTAGCCACGAGCGCCCGCCCGCATCGCGGCGAACAGCGTCTGGTCCTCCTCGGCCATCGTGAGTACGACGACGCCGATGTGCGGACTGTCGGCGGTGATCGCACGCGTCGCCTCGATCCCGTCGAGCCGCGGCATCTGCACGTCCATCACCACGACATCCGGCTGCAACTCCCGCGCTCCGTCCACGGCCTCCACCCCGTCGGCCGCCGTACCGACGACCTCGACACCGTCCAGCGACCCGAGCAATGCGGCCAGCCCGTCGCGGTAGACGGGATGATCGTCGGCCAGCAGCACACGCACTGACTCATCCATGAGCAACCTCCGGTACGGCGTCCAGCGGCAACCTCACGTGGACGGCGGTGCCGCCGCTCGGTGGACACGTGACACTACAGACTCCGCCGAGTTCGGCAACTCGTTCCCGCACCGACAACATCCCCACCCCCGCCGCGACGTCTTCGCCGATCCCGATCCCGTCGTCCTGCACCGACAACTCCAGCGCCGCCTCGTCCAGCCGGAGGGCGATATCACACCGGGATGCCGCGGCGTGCCGGGCGACGTTCGTCAGCGCCTCCGACGCGATCCGGTACGCCGCCACCTCCACGCCGGCCGGCAACGTTCCGAGCGGGTCCGCGTCCACGGACACCGCGAGTCCCGCGAGCCGGAACGGCTCGGCTTGTTGCTGGATCGCCCGCACCAGACCCAACTCGTCCAAGGCCGGCGGTCGCAGGTCGTGGACGAGCCGCCGTACGTCGGCCACCGCGGCGGCCATCTCGGTCGTCGCCTGGACCAGGATCCGGTCCGCCTCGTCGGGGGCGGACTTCGCGAGGTTCCGGGCGGTCTCGATGCGCAACGTCACGGCGCCCAGGCTCGGGCCGAGACCGTCGTGCAGGTCCCGGCGGATCCGCCGCCGTTCCTCCTCACGAGCGGCGACCAGCCGGCTGCGGCTCCGCTGCAGTTCGGTGCTCAGCTCGGTCGCGCGGGCGGCCGCGGCCGCCTGCCGGACGAGATCACCCAGCAGTCGCTGGTCGCGTTCCGACAACGCCGTCCCGTCGCCCGGACAGAACACCAGCCGGCCGACCGGCTCACCGCGGTAGCCGACCGGCAGCGCATGCGTCGGACCCGATGCGCGTCCGTGCTCGACGATCGCCAGCCCGCCGCCGGAACGCTCGATCTCCACCCGCACATAGGGCAGCCGGAACGCGTCGGCAACCGTGCGCGCGACCGCGTGGAGTTGCTGATCCGGGTCCGCGGCCGACTCGAGCCGCTCGGCCAAGGTCGACATGGTCGCGTACGGATCATCCCGGGAGCCGCGGACCAGGCGCCGTACCCACCGCCAGAGCCGGCTCCGCAGCGGCGCGTAGACCACGGCGACGACGGCGATCGCGACCAGTGCGGCGTCCCGCTCGCCGAGCATCCCGCCGGCGATCGCGAACACGGCGAGGTCGATGCCGACCACGAGCACCGCGAGTACGCCGTACAGGAAGGTGGCCGAGAGCAACCGATCGATGTCGTACAGGCGGTGTTTGGCGACCGCGACGACGATGGCCGCCGACGTGACCGCGATCGCCAGGCCGAACATGATCGCCGGGACCGCGGGCGGATTCTCGAACGGAACGATCAGGACGATCATGTCCACCAGAGCGGCCCACATCAGCCACCGGAGCTGCGCTCTGCTCTCCCGCGTGGCCGCGCGGTAGCGGTGAACGGCGACGGCGAACGGCACGACCAGGCTGACGATCACGCCCGCGTACGCAACCCGGAGCAGTCCCGCCCAGACGTCGTACGGGGCATCGATGCTGAACGGGTCGAGCGCCAGCCTGGTGATCTCCGGCGGCAGCTCGGCGCTGTGGTAGCGCTGCATCACGTCCATGGGCGCGACGAGCAGGAGAACTGGGAGGAGCAGAGTCAGCGCAAGGCTGACGATCGAGAGCCAGCGCCATACTCTCGCCGTAACCAGCTTCCCGTCCGGGAAGAGCAAGATGAGCAGTGGCAGCCCGAGCAGCAGGAACGCGCCGAAGCGGGAGTAGAACCAGTACGCCGCCGACCCGCCAGGCAGTCCCGGAGACGTGTAGATCGAGTACGTCGCCCAGCTCGAGGCGAGCCCGTCGACCACCCACAACAGACCGGATCCGGTCAGGATCCACGCGATCGGGTGCCGCGGAAGGCGATGCAGGAGAAGTACACCCGGCACGACCTGTGCGAGGCCGGACAGAGCCGACGTCCATCCTTCGTCCAGCTGTGCGTCGGCCGGTGCGTTCGTGCCGTTGCGGAGGTCGAGAACGATCGTGGCAGCAGTCAGCAGGAGCGCGGCCGCACCGAGTGCAGCCGGCCCCCATCCCCTCCGTGTCTCCTCCCCCACCGATGCATTGTCACCCAGAGTGTGTCCCGCCGTCGCGGGTCAGTTGTCCCTTCTCGAGTCGGGACATCGCCCGGGACGCCAGACCCTGCCGCCCGGGTCGGTGTGCCGCGAAGACTCGGTGCCAAGACAAACCTCAGGGGGAGGAACCGAAATGACAACCACACCTGCCAGAGCCCGCACCGACGTACCACCGACGCTCAGGGCCGCGACCGGCCTGGCGGAGGGCACGATCCGGCGACTGGGACTCGGACTGACCGTCGGCACGCTGGCCTGGGCGGCGAGCATCTTCGCGTTCAGCACGGTCAACGAGGGGGTGCCCGAGCGGATCGGGGACCTGACCGGCCTCGCGTTCCAGCTCGGGGTGTTCTGCCTGCTGGCTGTGCAGTTCAGGACCCGCGCAACCGGACCGTCCACGGTCCTGCTGAAGGTGGAGGCGGTGATCCTCGGCATCGCCAGTGTCTGGTCGCTCCTGCACGGCGTACTGCCGTCGAATCTGCAGGACGCCGCGTGGCTGATCCCGATGGACATCTGCTGGCCGCTGTCCATGCTCGGCATGATGGTGATCGCGATCAAGATCGCCGTCGCCGGGCGCTGGCGCGGCGCACTCCGCTGGTGGCCGCTGGTCGCCGAGAGCTGGGCGATCATCACCGTCCCGTGCGCCGTGCTCATCGGCGACAGCGTCGCCCGCTGGGTCGGCGGCTTCCACCTCCTGATCGGCTACGCCACGCTGGGCGCCCTACTGGCCCTCCGCCCCCACCTCGTGCAGCCCCAGGACTGACGAACTGAGGGCCGCCATCCAGTCCGGGATGGCGGCCCTCCTCCGGCATCAACTCAGGGCGCCGGCCAGCCAGGACATGAACGCGGAGTAGTCGGCGGACACGGACATCGCGATCTCGGTGCCGTCAGCGTGCAGACTCATGCGCGCAATCTCGTCGAGCGCAACGTGTTCCCGGATGAACCGCACCCCCGGCCAGAGCATCGCCGCCGCCAGCGCCAGCGCGTCGTGCTGCATCGACCCCGGGTACTTCACCATCCACCGGTCGAAGTGCTCGCGCAGTACCCGCTCCCACGGTCGCGCGTCCGGGCGGCCCCAGCGTTGGTAGAGCGCGGACTCTCGGGTGATCTCCATCGCGGGGTTGAACGTCACGTCCGAAACCACGAACCTCGGGTTCCAGAGGCCGAGCTCGGGCAGCATCCGGATCGCCGCCGCGGGATCCACCCTGAAGTTGTGCTCGGCCCGCGACGGGTCGCGATAGGTGATGGCCCCGCCCATCTGGGTGACGGCAAACCGCGGCAGCAGCAACGGCTCCTCGCGTCGCAGCCGAGCGAGATTCGACAGCGGGCCCATGCCGACCCATCGGATCCGCCCCTCGATCCCGGCGCAGATCTCGTCGACCACCGCCACCACGTCGTCGTCCTGCCGAGGTACCTCCGGCGGGCAGACTCCATCCATGATCCACATCCGGCTGTTCCCCAGATCGGACCCAGCCACGACGCGTACATCAGGCCGTCCGACGAGATCCAGCAGATACCGCACGAGCCGAGCCCGCTCACCACCGTATTCGTCGCTGGTCACCACCAACCGCAACTCGGGCACCCGCCGGGCCGCCACCATCAACGCCACCGCGTCGTCCGGATCCCCACCCAGATCGGTGTCGATGATCATCGGCGCTGTGGCAATCGCCGGCACGCCTACCCGTGGCGGAGGCCCGTCCCGAATCATCGCGTCCGCCATCTCCTCGAACCCCTCAAAGCTCGCGGTCGTCCCTGCGAGGGCCATCCAGTCGGCCTCCGGGTCTCTTTCCTTCCCGCCGCCCATCACAACCTCCGCTTGCCCGAGTCGAGTTCAGAACATTCTCTACGAAGACCTTCTTGTCCCCGTCGCTGCCACATCGCTCGTACGCCGTCCAGATCGACTGACGCGCGGCCTCAGGAACTTGCGCCCGGTCGAGAGTCTTCTGCAGCAACTCGGCCTGCGTCTTGTCGGCACGGTGCACGAACGAGTCGAGAAGCTCCGCCAGTCGTGGATCGGTCGATCCGCCGCTGATCCAGGCGCGAATCTCCATCCGGTACCTGTGTGCCCAGTCGTCCAGCCAGCGACGGTAGTTGCCTCCGGCATCGCGCACCCTCGCCACATCTCCGGCGAGGTCGGCAACCGCTTGGAGGTTCATCACCTTGACACCTTCACGCACCGAAAGGTGCTGCAACCGCGGGGAGATCCGGCCGCGGCTCAGTCCGTCCAGAAGCTCCGGGTGATGGCGCTGACCGGTCTGTTCGGGACCGGCGGAGCCGATTCGGACCGGACTGGACATCGGTCCGTCCAGGAGCTCCTCGATACTGTTGAGCGCGAGCTGATGCGCGAACGTCTTGGACACATCCGGCGGCAGCTCGTAGAGCGGCAGGCCGCCCCGTCCTTCCGAAGCCGACAGGTGTACTTCATACCCCTTCTTGCTCCCCGGATGCGGATCGTACGGCGACTCGCCGTGGAACGCGTACCGCCCGGTGAAGGTTGTCTCCGGATACACAGCAGACAGGAGCTCTTGCACCGTGCCCTTGAAGCTCGTGTCGAACACGCTCACCCTGCTCCCCGGCCGACCGACCGGCACCTGACGCATCTGCAGGTACTCCGTCAACACCAGGAGACCACCGACTGTGTCCGCCGGATCCACGCGTGACGCGACCCGCCGGAATCCGTCGAGCTGCGGGAACCGCATCCCTTGGTGGTTCTCGAGATCCTGCAGTGCGTTCTCGACCAGCGCCCGCGACACCACCAGGTTGGAGCAGTTCTGCTGGAAGAAGTCGCCGTCGAGCATTCTCATCGCGAACGCCAGGTGGTGCCCGTCACGGCCCAGGGCGAGGATCCGGTCGGTACGACGAGACCCCACATCCGCCCGAAGATCGGCCAGCATGTTGTCGGCCACCCGCACCATCAACGGCGCCGGGAACTGGTATGCGACAAGGTATGCGTCCCGCAAGGTGGCCAGGTGGGCCGGATCGGTGAGGCCCAGCCTCGATGCGGTCACCTGCGCCCAATGGTTGCCACGTCGCCGCACCGAGTCTGCGTCACTCGCCATGCTTCAAGTACGCCACAGTCGGCGCAAACCCCGCGGAAGTTATCCACAGGGCGTGCAGGACGGGGACGCTGCGGTGCGTCCCCGTCCTTTCGGTCAGCGGGCCATTGGGCGGCCGGCCGGGGTGGCTACCGGTGCGGCGATGGCGGCCGCTTCTTCGTCGATGTCTACTACTGCGCCGCTGAACTGGGCGTTGTAGAGGCGGGCGTAGGCGCCGTTCTCGGCCAGGAGTTCGATGTGGTTGCCCTGTTCGACGATGGCGCCGTTCTCCATGACCAGGATCAGGTCGGCGTCGCGGATGGTGGACAGGCGGTGGGCGATGACGAAGCTGGTGCGGTCGGAGCGCAGGGCGGCCATGGCGCGCTGCACCAGGACCTCCGTGCGGGTGTCGACCGAACTGGTCGCCTCGTCGAGGATCAGCAACTGCGGGTCGGCGAGGAACGCGCGGGCGATGGTGAGCAGCTGCTTCTCACCGGCGCTGACGTTGCTGCCTTCCTCGTCGATGACCGTGTCGTACCCGTCCGGCAGGCTGTGCACGAAGCGATCGACGTACGTCGCCTTCGCTGCCGCCAGCATGTCCTCCTCGGTGGCCTTCAGGTTGCCGTAGAGGAGGTTGTCCCGGATCGTGCCGCCGAACAGCCACGTGTCCTGCAGCACCATGCCGATCCGCGAGCGCAGGTCGTGCCGGGTCAGCTCGGTGATGTCGACGCCGTCGAGGGTGATCCGGCCGCTGTTGAGCTCGTAGAACCGCATGATCAGGTTGACCAGCGTGGTCTTCCCGGCACCGGTCGGTCCGACGATCGCGACCGTCTGGCCGGGTTCGGCGACCAGGCTCAGGTCGGTGATCAGCGGCTCGTCCGGCTTGTACGAGAACGACACGTGCTCGAACTCGACCCGGCCCCGCGAGTCCGTGACCTTCTGCGGCGTCGCGTCGTCCGGCACCTGCTCCTTCGCGTCCAGCACCTCGAACACACGTTCCGCCGACGCCACACCGGACTGCAGCAGGTTCGCCATCGAGGCCACCTGGGTCAGCGGCTGGGTGAACTGCCGCGAGTACTGGATGAACGCCTGGACGTCACCCAGCGACATCGTGCCGGAGGCGACCCGCAGACCGCCGACGACCGCGATCACCACGTAGTTCACGTTCCCGATGAACATCATCAACGGCATGATCAGACCGGAGATGAACTGCGCCCCGAACGCGGCCTTGTACAGCTCCTCGTTCTTCTCCGCGAAGCTCGCCTCGATCTCCTTCTGCCGGCCGAAGACCTTCACCAACTCGTGCCCGGTGAACGCCTCCTCGATCTGACCGTTCAAGGCGCCGGTATGCCGCCATTGCGCGACGAACCGTACCTGCGACCGCTTGGCGATCGCCGCGGTCAGCACCATCGAGATCGGGATCGTGACGAGCGCGATCAGCGCCAGCAGCGGCGAGATCACGAACATCATCGTGACCACCCCGATCACCGTCAGCAGCGAGGTGAGCAACTGGCTCAGCGTCTGCTGCAGGCTGGTCGAGATGTTGTCGATGTCGTTGGTCACCCGGCTGAGCAGCTCACCGCGCGGCGCGCCGTCGAAGTAGCTCAACGGCAGCTTGTTCAGCTTCTCCTCGACCTCGGACCGCAGGTCGAGAATGGTCCGCTGTACGACGCCGTTCAGGATGTAACCCTGCGCCCAGGACAGGAAGAACGCGCCGGCGTACAACGCCAGTGCCAGCAGCAGGACGTTGCGCAGGGCATCGGTGTCGATGCCGACACCGGGGATCAGGTCGATCCCCTGCAGCAGGTCCGCCAGCCGGCCGTTGCCGGACGCGCGGGTCTGCTCGATGATCTGCTCCTTGGTCACGCCGCGCGGGAACCTCTTGCCGATCGCGCCGGAGAAGATGATGTCGGTCGCGCGACCGAGGACCTTCGGGCCGAGCACCGACAGGCCGACGCTGAAGATCGCGAGCAGGATCACACCCGAAACCTGCACCCGGTGCGGACGCAGCCGCCTGAGCAGCCGCTTCGCCGAGGGCAGGAAGTTCATCGACTTGTCCCCCGGAATACCTCCCGGAGGCCCGAACGCGCGCCCGGTGGTGGGTCGCTCAGTCGCCTTGACAGTCTTGTTTTCTGCCGTGCCGTCCGCAGCAGGCTCTTGGGACTCGCTCATGCCGCCTCCTCCGCGGAACGCTGGGACTCGACGATCTCGACGTACGTCGGACACGTGTCGAGCAACTCCTGATGGGTGCCCTTGCCGACGATCGCGCCGTCCTCGATCACCACGATCTGGTCGGCGTCGATGATCGTCGAGACCCGCTGGGCGACGACGACCACGCACGCCTCCCGGGTGACCGGGCGCAGCGCCGCCCGCAGCCGGGCGTCCGTCGCCAGGTCGAGGGCCGAGAACGAGTCGTCGAACAGGAAGATCTCCGGCTTCCGGACCAGCGCCCGCGCGATCGCGAGCCTTTGCCGCTGACCGCCGGACACGTTCGTGCCGCCCTGCGCGATCGGCGCGTTCAGGCCTTCCGGCATGGCCTCGACGAAGTCCTTGCCCTGGGCAATCTCCAGCGCCTCCCAGAGCTCCTCGTCGGTCGCGTCCGGGTTCCCGTACCGCAGGTTGCTGGCGACCGTCCCGGAGAACAGGTACGGACGCTGCGGCACCAGACCGATCCGCTCCCACAGCGCCTCGGGCGCGATCTCCCGTACGTCGATACCGTCGACGAGCACCCGCCCCTCGGTCGCGTCGATCAATCGCGGCACGAGCGACAACAGGGTGGTCTTGCCCGCACCGGTACTGCCGATGATCGCGGTCGTCTGGCCCGGCGACGCGACGAAGCTGATGTCCTGCAGCACCGGCTCGGCGGCACCCGGGTACTTGAAGGAGGCGTGTTCGAACACGAGTTGGCCGCGACCGGTGAAGCTACGGATCGGCGTGACCGGCGGCCGCACCGACGAGTCGGTGTCCAGCACCTCGGCGATCCGGTCCGCGCAGACCGAGGCCCGGGGCACCATGATCATCACGAACACGCCCATCATCACCGAGAACAAGATCTGGATCAGGTAGCTCAGGAACGCGGTCAGCGCGCCGACCTCCATCGTCCCGTTCTCGATCCGGGAGGCGCCGAACCACAGCACCGCGACACTCGACACGTTCAGGATCAGCATCACCGTCGGGAACACCAGCGCCATCAGCCGGCCGGCCCGGATCGCGGTGTCGGTCAGGTTCGCGTTGGCCTCGCCGAACCGCTCGACCTCGTGCGGTTCGCGGACGAACGCCCGGACCACCCGGATCCCGGCGATCTGCTCGCGCAGCACCCGGTTCACGCCGTCGATGTTCTTCTGCATCTTCCGGAACTGCGGCACCATCCGGCTGGCGATGAAGCCGACACAGCCGGCCAGCAGCGGTACGGCGACCGCGACCAGCCAGGACAGGCCGACGTCCTCGCGGACCGCCATGATGACGCCGCCGACCATCGTGATCGGCGCGGCGACCAGCATCGTGCAGGTGGTGACGACCAGCATCTGGATCTGGGTCACGTCGTTCGTGCTGCGGGAGATCAGCGTCGGCGCACCGAACTGGTTCACCTCCCGGGCGGAGAACTCGCCGACCCGGTGGAACACGGCGGCGCGTACGTCGCGTCCGAACAGGGCGGCCGTCTTCGCCCCGAAGTACACCGCGGTGATCGTGCAGGCGATCTGCACCAGGCTGACCGCGAGCATCCAGCCGCCGGTGTCCATGATGTAGCCGGTGTCACCCTTGGCCACACCGTTGTCGATGATGTCGGCGTTCAGGCTGGGTAGGTAGAGGGAGGCAATCGTCCCGACCAGTTGCAGGACGACCACCAGGAGCAGGTTTCCCGCGTACGGACGCAGGTGCGTACGCAAGACGCGAAGTAACATCAATCATCCCCAGAGTCGTGATGGCGGGCACCGTCGAGCGCGAACCCGACGATGTCCTCGGAGGCCGGTGGCTGACCGGTGTGGTGCTTGCGGAGACCGTCGAAGGCGAAGTCGACGATCTCTTCGGCGGTCAGCACGTGGCCGCCGGAAATCATTGGGTGGGTGGCCGAGAAGGTGAGCATGCCGATCATCCGGACGACATCCTCCGGAGGAACCCGGAGCTGGTCGGCGTCCGGCCGCAGCAGATCGGCGAACGCGGCATTGGCCAGGTCGTTCTGATGTTTGCGCCGGGCCTCGTCCATCGGTGTCGAGTGCTTGAACTCAGGCGGTCGGCGGACCCGCAGCGCGAACAGCAGTTTGAACACCCGGCGTAACCGCTTCTGGCTGATCTCGACCGCGACGACGGTCCGCTCCCGCAGCGGCAAGGTGCGATCGACCTGCTCGAGCGCCCGGATCAGGTCCGAGGGGTCGAACACGGTCGCCATCGCGGCCTCGATCAGCGCGTCCTTGCTGCCGAACGCACGGAAGATCGTCCCTTCGGCGATCCCCGCCGCCTCGGCGATCTGCTTGGTGCTGACCTCGGTGCCGAACTCCTCCAGCAACGGCATCGCGGCCGCGAGGATGGCAGCGCGCCGTTCCTCGGGAGGCAGTGGGGTCGCTCGTGGGCTCACGCCCTCAAAGGTAACTGAGTGAGTACTCACTCACAACTACATTCACCCTTCTGGCGCAGTCCGGTTCCCGACCAGCACGGACACGCCGTCGAGGACCCTTTCCAGACCGTACTCGAACGCATGTTCGGCATCATAAGGAGCATCGAACTCATTCCCGACCGCCGTCCCGACGCGGGACGAGAGGGGGAACTTGTCCAGGTCCCCGATCTGATCCAGGTGCGGTACGTGCGCCAGCCACCACTCCTTGTCGGTCATCCCGGACCGCTGGATCACCTGGCGCGCTTCGACCGCCGTACGGACGGCCCCGTGCACGTAGCCGTTGACGAGTGCGACGGTCGCATCCATCTCCAGATCGGTGAGTCCGATCCCCTCGACCGCGGTCAGCTCCCACTCGTACTTGGCCATCACGTTCGGCCCGAGCGGCGGGCGGTTGATCGCGACCTGGAGCAGCCAGGGGTGCCGCAGGTACAGCTCCCGGTTCTCCCGAGCGACCTCGTCGAGGGCTGCTCGCCAGTCCCCCGGTACGACGCGGCGCGGGAGCTCGCCGTACACGGTGTCGAGCATGACGTCGAGCAGTTCACCTTTGCCTGGGAAATAGCGGTACAGCGTCATCGCACCGACGCCGAGCTCGTCGGCGACCCGGCGCATCGACATCGCGGCCAGTCCTTCGGCGTCCGCGACCTGCAGAGCGACCGCGACGATCCCGTCGACGGTCTGCGCCGGCTTCGGCCCGCGGGTGGGCGCGGGACGCCGGCGCCACAGCAGTTCGAGACTCTTCGCGGGGTCTCCGCTGCCGCTGTGCTCCTGGTTCATGTGCGTGATTCCTTGTCAGCGGCTATTCTTCGTACAGTGTACGCAGTTGACCTCAAGTTCCGTCGAGGTTCTAGCGTGAGGTTTTGTCGGTGGTGTGCGGAATCATCGACCGTCCCAGCCGATCGATGCAGCGGAGCACAGCCGTGAGTATGGAAATGACCGCGTGGAACTCGCTCTACCACGCGATGCACGCCCAGGACGAGAAGAGACCCTTCTCCCGAGCCACCTTGCGACGGATCCTTGCCTTCGCCCGGCCCCACCGGCGGTATCTGGTCTCGTTCCTGGTGCTGAGCATCGGCGGTGCCGTGCTCGCCGTCGCCACGCCGGTGCTGGCCGGGCGAGTGGTCGACGCGATCGTCGGCGGCAAGGCCTTCAGCGTCGTGCTGCAACTGTCCCTGCTGATCGCGGCCATCGCGGTCGCAGAGGCCGGGCTGAGCATGCTCACCCGTTGGCTGTCCGCGAGCATCGGCGAGGGGCTGATCCTCGATCTGCGGACCGCCGTGTTCGACCACATCCAGCGGATGCCGATCGCGTTCTTCACCAGGACGCGGACCGGCGCGCTGGTCTCCCGGCTGAACAACGACGTGATCGGTGCGCAGCGGGCGTTCAGCGACACCCTGTCCGGTGTCGTCAGCAACCTGGTGATGCTCGTGCTGACGCTGGTCGTGATGCTCGGCGTGTCGTGGCAGATCACCCTGCTCGCGCTCGTCATCCTCCCGGTCTTCGTCGTGCCCGCGCGCCGGATCGGGAGGAAGCTGGCCGGGCTGCAACGTGAAGCGGCGGACTACAACGCGACCATGAGCACCCAGATGACCGAGCGGTTCTCGGCGCCCGGTGCGACGCTGGTGAAGCTCTTCGGACGGCCGGCTCGCGAGTCCCTCGAGTTCGCGATCCGGGCGCGCCGCGTGCGCGACATCGGTGTCCGGACCGCGATGGTGCAATGGATCTTCGTCACCTCGCTCACGCTGGTGTCCGCGCTCGCGCTGGCAGTCGTTTACGGGCTGGGCGGGTTCTACGCGTTGCGTGACCAGCTCGACGCGGGCGCGGTCGTCTCGATGGCATTGCTGCTCACCCGGCTGTACTCGCCGCTGACCGCGCTCGCGAGTGCGCGGCTCGAGGTGATGACCGCTCTGGTGAGCTTCGAGCGGGTCTTCGAGGTGCTGGACCTGGAGCCGCTGATCAAGGACAAGCCGGACGCGGGACGAGTGCCCGAGGGTCCGGTGGCGGTGGAGTTCTCCGGCGTCAGCTTCGCGTACCCGTCGGCGGACAAGGTGTCGCTGGCGTCGCTCGAGGAGGTCGCGAAGCTGGACACCCGCGGTGGCGTCGAGGTGCTGCACGACGTCTCGTTCCGCGCCGAGCCCGGGCAGATGGTCGCGCTCGTCGGCTCGTCGGGTGCCGGGAAGTCGACGATCGCGCAGCTGATTCCGCGGTTGTACGACGTGGACTCGGGCTCCGTGAAGCTCGCCGGGGTCGACGTACGGGATGTGTCCGCGGAGTCGTTGCGGGAGACGCTCGGCATGGTCACGCAGGACGGGCACCTGTTCCACGACTCGATCCGGGAGAACCTGCTGCTCGCGCGTCCCGAGGCCACCGAGGACGATCTGTGGGACGCGCTGGAGCGTGCCCGGCTGGGTGAGTTGATCCGGTCGCTGCCTGATCAGCTGGACACGGTCGTGGGTGAGCGTGGGTACCGGCTGTCGGGTGGTGAGCGGCAGCGGTTGACGATCGCACGGTTGCTGCTCGCGCAGCCGCGGGTGGTCATCCTCGACGAGGCGACCGCGGCGCTGGACTCGACGAACGAGGCCGCCGTGCAGGCGGCGCTGACTGAGGCCCTTTCCGGACGTACGGCGGTGGTCATCGCGCACCGCTTGTCGACCATCCGGGCCGCCGACCAGATCCTCGTGGTCGAGGACGGGCGGATCGTCGAACGCGGCACGCACGCGGATCTCCTCGCGGCGGCCGGACGGTACGAGGAACTGCACCGGACCCAGTTCGAGCAGCCCGGGACGGAAGGCGCCGAAGTGCTTCCGGTCTGATTTTCTTGTTGTTGTCCGTAGCGAGTGGAAGGTCGTCGGGTTGGTGGGCACGGGACAGGAGCTGGCTGGGTGTGCGGTGGTTTTCCGGCCGGCTGATCCACCACGGGCAAGTCGCGTGGCGTTCTGGGATCCGGACGGCGGCCCACTCCCCCTCGGGGTCGGCGACCAGGTGGAGCTGGACCTGGTCGCCGCGGACTCCCCCGCTGGACCGGCGGCGGGAGGCGGTGGCGTCCGCGCCGTCGAGTTGCCGGTAGCGGAGGCCGTTCCGATCCTCGGGCGGATGCGGCGGGCGCCTGGGGCGCACCCGTCGGCGGCCTTCTGGGGTGGCGCCTCCCTGGTCGCCCTCCAACTGGTTGCCCGCGGCAAACTCCTGCCCGGCGTCACCCCCGACGGTCACGACGCCTGGCGGGTCGGCCCGCTCGATCCCGACGACGTCACCCGCCTCCTCACCCTCGCCGAAGCAATGCCCGCCTCAGCCCGAGCACTCCCACTCACCAACTCTTCTCAAGGTGAGGTGCGGGTTCCTGTTGCTGAGGAGCTGTTGCGGGAGTTTCTGGATGCCGTGGCCGACGGCATGCCTCGCTCCCCCGCCGCAGCGAAGGCACATCAGACCAACCTCTTCACCGCGACCGCGCCCCAGCGCGCCGAGCGTCTGCGGACCTGGGCCGACGAAGTCTCGGCCGGACTGGACACCGGCGTACGGATCTCGCTCCGCATCGAACTGGCCGACTCACTCGCCTTCAGCGCCGCGGTCCAACTGCACAGCCTCAAGGACCCAACCCTCGTCAGAGACGCCGACGATGTCTGGTCCGACGACGTTCCCGGTTTCGGACCGCGAGCACGGATCGACGCCACACTGGCGATCCGCCGCGCGGCACGCGTCTGGCAACCACTCGGCCGCCTGCTCGACTCCGCCGTACCGGATCGCATGGACCTCGCGGACGAAGAGGTCGCCGAACTGCTGGCCGGTTCCGCACAGCGGCTCGCCGCAGCAGGCGTGGACCTGCACTGGCCACGCAGCCTCGGCCGGGAACTCACGGCACGCGCGGCGATCACCTCGGCCGACGGGCCGCCCAGCGATCTCCCGGGCTTCTTCGGCGGTGACCGCACCCTCGATTTCAGCTGGCAGGTTGCACTCGGCGACGACCCGCTGACCGAGGCCGAGCTCGACCGGCTCGCGGAGGCGACCCGCCCGGTCGTGCGGCTCCGGGACCAGTGGATGCTGATCGATCCCGAGCTCGCCCGCAAGGCCCGCGAACGCATCCTCAAACCCGTCACCGCGATCGACGCCCTCGGCGCAGCCCTCACCGGGACCACCGAGATCGACGGACGCCAGATCGCCGTCACCCCGACCAAGTGGCTCGACGACGTGCGCGCCAAGATTGCCGACCCGGACCGCGCCGACGAGCCGATCGAAGCGCCCGCCGGACTGCAGGCGACCCTCCGCGACTACCAGCTGCGCGGCCTGCGGTGGCTGTCCCGGATGACGTCGCTCGGTCTCGGCGGCTGCCTCGCCGACGACATGGGCCTCGGCAAGACGATCACGCTCATCTCGCTGCACCTGCACCGCCAGCAGTCCGCCGACACCGCCGGTCCGACGCTGGTTGTCTGCCCCGCGTCGCTGCTCGGCAACTGGGAGCGGGAGGTGCAGCGCTTCGCTCCGGGCACGCCAGTACGCCGCTTCCACGGCACGTCCCGTTCGCTCGACGAGGCACGGGAAGGTTTTGTGCTGACGACGTACGGGACGCTGCGGCGTGACGCCGTACGGCTGGCCGAGCATCCGTGGGCGCTCGTGGTTGCGGATGAGGCGCAGCATGTGAAGAACCCGTCGTCGGGTACGGCGAAGGCGCTGCGGACCGTTCCGGCCAAGGCGCGGGTCGCGCTGACCGGTACGCCGGTGGAGAACAATCTGTCCGAGCTGTGGGCGATCCTCGACTGGACGACGCCCGGGCTGCTCGGCCGGCTCGGGTCGTTCCGGAACCAGTGGGCGCAGCCGATCGAGGCGGACAAGGACGAGGAGGTCGCGGCGCGGCTCGCGAAGCTCGTCAAACCGTTCCTGCTCCGCCGGAAGAAGTCCGATCCGGGGATCGCGCCCGAGCTGCCGCCGAAGACCGAGACGGACCAGGCGGTGTCGCTGACCCGCGAGCAGGTTGTGTTGTACGAGGCAACGGTCCGCGAGCTGATGGCGGAGGTCCAGGCGAGCGACCGGATGGCGCGGCGCGGGCTGATCGTGAAGCTCCTGACCGGGTTGAAGCAGATCTGCAACCACCCCGCGCAGTACCTGAAGGAGCCCGGCGACGCGCGGCTGACCGGTCGCTCGGGCAAGCTCGAACTGCTCGACGAGCTGCTCGAGACGATCGTCGCCGAGGACGGCGCCGTGCTCGTCTTCACGCAGTACGTCGCGATGGCGCGACTGCTGGAACGGCATCTCGCCGACCGCGGCATACCGACCCAGCTGCTGCACGGCGGTACGCCGGTCGCCCGGCGTGAGGAGATGGTCGACCGGTTCCAGGCCGGCGAGGTGCGCGTGTTCCTGCTGTCGTTGAAGGCGGCCGGGACCGGGCTGAACCTGACCCGCGCGGATCACGTCGTGCACTTCGACCGCTGGTGGAACCCCGCGGTCGAGGACCAGGCGACCGACCGGGCGTACCGGATCGGGCAGACCCGGCCGGTGCAGGTTCACCGGTTGATTGCCGAAGGCACCATCGAGGACCGGATCGCCGGCATGCTCGCCGCCAAACGCGAGCTGGCCGAGGCCGTGCTGTCCGGAGGCGAAGCCGCGCTGACTGAGCTCTCCGACGCCGAACTGGCCGATCTGGTCGAGCTGCGGGGAGGTGCGCGATGACCGAGGCACAAGGCTTCCCGGCCTTCGCGGCCCAACACCGCAGTACCCGGGGCCGGTCGTGGTGGGCCAGGGCCTGGGTGCAGGCGATGGAGGACACGTCGCTGGACAACGGTCAGCTCAAGAAGGGCCGCCGGTACGCGAACTCCGGCCAGGTCGGCACGATCACTGTCAGCCCCGGACGGATCGCAGCTACGGTCTACTCGCCCGAGGACACGTACGAGGCCGTGGTCCACGTCGACCAGTTGAGCGATGACGACTGGCACAGGTTCCACGAGCAGGTCGCGGCGCGCGCCGGTCACATCGCGGCGTTGCTCGACGGCGAGATGCCGCACAAGCTGGTCGAAGCAGCGTCCGACGCCGGTGTCACCCTGCTGCCGGGCATCGGCGATCTCGATCCGAGCTGTACGTGCGACGCCTGGGAACTCCCCTGCCTGCACGCAGCCGCCCTGTGCTACCAGGTCGCCTGGCTCCTCGACGCCGATCCGTTCGTGCTGCTGCTCCTCCGCGGCCGCACCCGCGAGGCGCTGCTCGACGAACTGCAGGCCTCGTCGGCCCAGCCCGTCGAGGCGGGCGTTGCCGTCACCGACGTACTGGCCGGCACTCCCGGCGATCTGCCCGAGCCACCGGAGCTCCCCGCGCGCGTTGGTCTCGACGAGCTCGCGGTGGCGGGGATCGAGCCACCCGGCGACCTCGGGCCGCAGGTGCTCCAGTTGCTCGTGCTCGATGCCGCCCGCCGCGCCCGATCGATCCTCAACGCGCTCCTCCACGGCACCGCCGAACCGCGGCCCCTCGACGAATGGCAGGACGCCGTCCGCCTCGCGACGGACTTCCCGCAACTCGTCCCGGCGCTGACCGAGTCGACCGGACGGAACCTTGCCCCCGGCATCCAAGCCTGGCAGTACGGCGGCGCGGCCGGTCTCGACGTACTCGAGCACACCTGGACGCCCGACCCTGCCGAGCTCAACCGAGCGCGGACGGAGCTGCTCGCCGCGGGCGACGACCTGACCATCAGCACGTCGGCGAACCGGTTGACGCTGGGCACCGACACGCAGCTCCGCCTCGACCGGGACGGCCGCTGGCATCCGTACCGGCTCGTCGACGAGGTCTGGATCCCGGCCGGTACGCCTTCCAGGGATCCGCTGGTCGTCGAGTGGTAAGAGTCAGGGCTCGGTGACGGGACGCATGGCGAGGCCCTCGGTGCCCGCCCAGTACGTGACGCGCTGGCCGTCGTCGGCCTCGAACGAGGTGACAGGCATCTTCACCCTGACCGGCTTCTCCGCCTCGGCCTCGCCGCCTGGGCTGCCGAGGCCGACGGTCATGAACTTCACGGGATAGGTGTCCATCTGGCCGCCGGTGGCGAGCACGCCTGCGTAGGCCTTCTCTCCGGGAGCGAGGGTGACCGCCGCATCGGGGTTGGTCCCCTCCTTGACCGGGGCGTAGCTCTTGGCGTTGCCGAGCGTGACCTCGGGATAGTTCTGTACGTCGCACTTCTTGGCACTCTTGTTGGTGGCCACGAGCATGAGGTGCCGGACCTCTTCGCCCCGCGCGTCGTAGTTCGTGACCGTGAAGGTCAGGTCCGCCATGGTGCACAGGTCGACGCTGGAGTCGCCGGTGGGCTTCTTCGACGGAGGCGCCGTCACCGGCTTCACCGGGCTCGACGAGGTCGTTGCGCTCGCCGAGGTCGTCGTACTCTGCTGGTCCGAGGGCTTGCTGCCGTCCGACGCGCTGGCGGACCCGCACGCGGCGGTTGTGAGGAGTGCGGCGACCGCGCCTGCCCCCAGGGCATACCTTCTCCAACTGCCTGCATGCTTGCGATTCACGTTCACTGAAGACCCCTTGTTCAGCTTGACGAATTCGAGGTGATAGACGCCTCACGCTCGGTTAAAGTTGGTCACGACTTCGGAGCAGGAGGAGGTGAGTTGATGACCGCGCCGGCCTGCGCTGCGGCACGTCCCGCGGCGCCATCGGTCATCCAACTCATCCGCTGAACCTCCGAAAGGGACCTCCGTTGTCCATCACCTGGATCACCCGTGTCGAGACTCCGTCCGACATCGAACCTCTCCGCGCCCTGACCCGCGAGGCCTTCGGCCGGCAGTTCGAGGTCGACTTCCTGGACGCGCTTCGCGCGGACCCGGTCGCCTGGATTCCCGGGCTCTCGTTCGTCGCCACCACGTCCGACGACGAGCCGATCGCCTACGCGATCCTCAGCCGTTGTCACGTCGACGACGTACCGGTCCTGTCGCTCAGCCCGGTCGCCGTGATGCCCGCGTACCAGCGACAGGGGGCCGGTGGGGCGGCTGTGCGGGCCGCCTTGGCGGCGGTGCGTGACCGCGTCGAGCCCGCGGTCGTAGTCCTCGGCCACGCGGACTACTACCCGCGGTTCGGTTTCCGGCAGGCGACCGAGTTCGGCATCCACCACCCGCAGCACGACGGCCCGCACCTGATGGCACTCGCCCTCGGCAACCACGCAGTACCCGCCGGAAACCTCACCTTCCCCGTCACCGGCTGACGACGCCACGGCCCCGGGCCGACCCCACGGGAGGGTCGGCCCGGGCACGGAGCGGTCCTTAACGAGGTACGTCGGGCGGTCGTAAAAGGTTCACTCAAACTCGCCGAATCACTTGCGCACCCGCCTTGTATACATGAAACAGTCGACAGGAACCCGCCTACTCAGGAGCTACCGCGATGACTCGTCGACTCGCACTGAACCGTTTCATCTCCGGCACCCGCCGTCGTACCGCGGCTGGGATCGGCGCGGCCGTCGTTGCGGTGGCCCTCGTCGGGACGGCCTGCTCGCCGGTGGAGCCGAGCGGCGGCGACAATCCGTCGACCGGTCAGTCGGCAGGCGGGCAGGACGTGTTCGGCGAGGCCGCCGACGCGGCGAAGGTGAAGCAGGGCGGCACGCTGACCGTCGCGCTCTCCGCCGACCCGGACAAGCTCGACCCGACGCTGTCGCGCAGCCTGTACTCGCGGTACGTCTTCCACACCATGTGCGAGAAGCTGTACGACCTCGGCCCGGACGCCAAGCTGGTCCCGCAGCTCGCGACCGCACTGCCGACGATCTCCTCCGACGGGCTCAGCCTGACGATCCCGCTGAAGGAGGGCGTGAAGTTCGCCGACGGGGGCACGTTCGACTCGAACGCGGTCAAGATCTCGCTGAACCGCGATCTCACGCTGGCCGGCTCGGCGCGCAAGAGCGAGCTCGGCCCGATCACCTCGATCGAGACGCCGGACCCGAAGACCGTCGTCATCAAGCTCTCGAAGCCGTTCGCCCCGCTGACCGCCGCGCTGGCCGACCGGGCCGGGATGGTGCTGAGCCCGGCCGCCGTCGCGAAGCTCGGCGCGAATTTCTCCAACGCGCCGGTCTGCGTCGGCCCGTTCAAGTTCGCCAGCCGGGTCGCGCAGAACTCGATCAAGGTCGTCAAGGATCCGCAGTACTACGACGCCGCCAAGGTGCACCTGGACGCGATCGAGTACCGGATCATCACCGACTCCAGCATCCGCTCGGCGAACCTGAAGTCCGGGGACGCGCAGGTCGCGGACTCGCTGTCGTCGCAGGACGCGCCGACGCTGCAGAAGGACGACAGCGTCAGCGTGCTGCAGTCGCAGTCGCTCGGGTACCAGGGCCTGACGATCAACATCGGTAACGCCAACGGGATCGGCAATCCGCCCAAGCAGCTCGACACCCCGATCGCGAAGGACCCGAAGGTACGGCAGGCGCTGGCGCTGGCGATCGACCGGGAAGCGCTCGTGAAGTCGATCTTCAACGGGCTCAACACGGTCGCCTGTTCGCCGATCTCGCCGAAGAGCGAGTTCACGTCGGACGCGGCGCAGGTGTGCCCGGCGCACGATCCCGCGAAGGCCAAGCAGTTGCTGGCCGACGCCGGCGTGAGTACGCCGTACAAGGTCGAGATGATCACGTCGAACAACCCGGACAGTCTGCGGCTCGCGCAGGCGTTGCAGGGCATGGTGAAGGAGGGCGGGTTCGACCTGGTCATCAAGCCGGTCGAGTACGCCGCTCTGCTGGACCAGCAGGACCGTGGTGACTTCGAGCTGCTGCAGCTCGGCTGGTCGGGACGGGTCGACCCGGACGCGAACATCTTCAACTTCGTCGGCACCACCGGCAGCCAGAACGTCTCCGGCTACAGCAACCCCGACGTCGACAAGCTCCTCACCGACGCGCGCCAGGCCACCGACAAGGCCGAGCGCGTGAAGCTGTACGGCGAGGTCGTCGCCAAGCTGCAGCAGGACGACCCGATCATCTACATGTACCGCCAGCGCAACCTGACCGGCGTCTCCAAGAAGCTGCTCGGCATCCAGGTCTACCCCGACGGCGTGATCCGCACCGCGTTCGCAGGTTTCGCGAAGTGAGGCGGTACCTGCTCAATCGGTTGTGGCAGTCCGCGGTGACGCTCGTGCTCGCGACGATCGTGGTGTTCGCCGGGGTGCGGGCGTTGCCGGGCGATCCGGCGCTGGCGCTGGCGGGTGAGGATCGGGATCCGGAGTCGCTGCGGGCGATCCGGGAGCAGTACGGACTGGACCAGTCGTGGCTCGTGCAGTTCTGGCAGTTCGTGAGCCATGCGGCGCGCGGTGATCTCGGGCAGTCGATCCGGACCGGAACGCCGGTGCGGTCGATGATCGTCAGCGCGCTGCCGGTGACGATCGAGCTGTCAGTGCTGGCGATTCTGATCGCGAGCGTGATCGGGGTCGGGACCGGTGTGATCGCCGCCGTACGGCGTGGGCGGCCGGCGGAATGGGCCGCGAACGCGCTAGCACTGCTAGGTCTGTCGGTGCCGCACTTCTGGCTCGGCCTGATGGCGATCCTGTACCTGTCCGTTGCCCTTGGCCTCTTCCCCGCCTCGGGCTTCGTCCCGTTCTTCACCAACCCGGTGGCCAATCTCCACCACCTCATCCTCCCGGCGCTGATCCTCGGCACCGGCCTGTCCGCCGTGATCATGCGCCAGACCAGGTCCTCGATGCTCGACGCGCTGTCCGCCGACTACATCCGTACGGCGGAAGCCAAGGGCCTCTCGCCCAAGGCCGTCGTCGGAAAGCACGCCCTGCGCAACAGCCTGATCGTGGTCGTCACGATCGTCGGCCTCCAGTTGGGCGCGCTGATCTCCGGCGCGGTCGTCACCGAACGGATCTTCGCTCTCCCCGGCTTCGGCAAGCTCACTGTCGACGCCGTCTTCCAGCGCGACTACCCCGTCATCCAGGCGGTCGTCCTGGTCACCGCGACGGCGTACATCGTCATCAATCTGCTGGTCGATCTCTTGTACTCCGTCATCGATCCGCGCATCCGCGTGCGAGGTGAGGCCTGATGGCAGTCGCCGAAGTCACCGAGGCCGTGCCGACGGCCCCGCTCCGTAGCAACCGCCGTCGAGTGGTACGCCGGATCCTGCACAACCCGCTCGCGCTCACCGGGCTAGCAGTGCTAGCGATCGCGGTGATCCTCGCGGTGTTCGCCAACTGGCTGGCACCGCACGAACCCACCCAGACTCACCTCGACCGCGCGTTCGCCCCACCTGGCACTGCTGGCTACCTGCTCGGCACCGACGACCTCGGGCGCGACGTGCTCTCACGGATCATGTTCGGGCTCCGCGCGTCCCTCCACGTCGGTGTCCTCGCGGTCGCGTTCTCGCTCGTGGTCGGCGTACCGCTCGGGCTGATCGCCGGCTACTTCCGGACCGTCGATGCGCTCATCTCCCGGCTCACCGACCTGGTGCTGGCGTTCCCGTTCCTGATCCTGGCGGTCGGGCTGGCCGCGATCCGCGGCGCGAGTCTCGGCAACGCGGCGATCGCGATCGGCATCGCGCAGATCCCTGGCATGATCCGGATCGTCCGGTCGGAGACACTGCGGATCAAGTCGCTCGACTTCGTCGCCGCGGCGATCGTCGAGGGGGCGAGTGACGCCTGGGTGCTGGGCCGGCACATCTTCCCGAACGCCGGCTCGGCGATCATCGTCCAGGCCACCGTCGGCATCCCGGCCGCGATCCTCGGCGAGGCCGTGCTGTCGTTCCTCGGCCTCGGTATCCAGCCCCCCGCGCCGAGCCTCGGCACGATGCTCGCCGACGCGCAGCAGTTCGCGTCCCGGGCGCCGTGGGCCGCGGTGATGCCCGGTGTCGCGATCATGCTGCTCACGCTGGCGTTCAACATCGTCGGCGACAGCCTCCGCGACGCCCTCGACCCGAAGGCGAGCCGCCGATGAAGCCTGTACTCGCAGTGAAGGATCTGTCCGTCACGTTCCGCACCGAGGACGGGCCGCTGTCGGCGGTCGACCGGGTCAGCTTCGAGGTCGGTGACGGCGAAGTGCTCGCCGTGGTCGGTGAGTCCGGCTGCGGCAAGAGCGTCACAGCGATGAGCGTCGCCGGCCTGCTCCCCCGTACGGCGACCGTCAACGGTTCCGTCGAGCTCGACGGCACCGAACTGATCGGCGCCGACAAGCGCACGCTCCGCTCGATCCGCGGCCGCGAGGTCGCGTACATCTTCCAGGAGCCGATGACCTCGCTGAACCCGGTCTTCACCGTGGGCCACCAGATCATCGAGGTACTGCGGACGCACATCGGCCTCAACCGCCAGGCGGCGCACGCCCGCGCGGTCGAACTCCTCAAGCTGGTCGGCATCCCGTCCGCCGAGCGCCGCGTGGGCGACTATCCGCACCAGCTGTCCGGCGGGATGCGGCAACGCGTGATGATCGCGATGGCCGTCGCCTGCGACCCGAAGGTGCTGATCGCCGACGAGCCGACCACGGCCCTCGACGTCACGATCCAGGCCGGCATTCTCGACGTACTGCGTGGTTTGCGCGAGCGCCTCGGCACGAGCATCGTGCTGATCACGCACGACCTCGGGGTGGTCGCCGATCTCGCCGACCGGGTCGCGGTGATGTACGCCGGACGCGTCGTGGAAACCGCCGAAGTCCACGATTTGTTCGCACACCCCGAGCACCCGTACACGGTGGGACTGCTCGGCGCCTCCCCTGCTGCCGGCCGGCACGCGGAATCCCAGCGCCTGAACGAGATTCCCGGTCTCGTACCGGTCCTCAGCGAGCAACCCGACGCCTGCACGTTCGCCGACCGCTGCACACGAGCCGTCGACACCTGTACGTCGTCCCAACCGCAGCTCACCGACGGTCCGCACCGCGTTGCGTGCTGGAACCCGGTCCGCGACCGAGTGGAGGTCTGATGGTCGACAATGCTCTGGAAGTAGAGGATCTCGTCATGCACTTCGGCCCTGTGCGGGCCGTCGACGGCGTGACGCTCCGGATCCGGCAAGGAACGGTCGTTGCGCTCGTCGGTGAGAGCGGCTCTGGGAAGTCGACTGTCGGCCGCTGCATCGTCAGGCTGCTCGAACCGACGGGCGGCACCGTCCGTCTCGCTGGAGCCGACATCACGCACCTGAGCCGCCGTCGGCTCCGACCGCACCGCCGCGACGTGTCCATCGTGTTCCAGGACCCGGCCGGCTCGCTCGATCCGCGGCTGTCCGTCGGCGACATCGTCGGCGAACCGCTCCGCCTGATGCGTCGTAAGGACATCTCGACCAAGGTCTCCGAATCGCTGCGCCGGGTCGGCCTCCGCCCCGAGGTCGCTCAGCGCGCACCGCACGAACTGTCCGGCGGTCAGCGCCAGCGGGTCAGCATTGCCCGCGCGCTGATTTCCGAACCAGCGCTGCTGGTCGCGGACGAGCCGACCAGTGCGCTGGACGTCTCGGTGCAGGCCGCCGTACTCAATCTGCTCGCCGACCTCCAGCGTGATCTCGGGTTCGCGTGCTTGTTCATCACCCACGACCTGTCGGCGGTCGAGTACCTCGCCGACGAGGTCGCGGTGATGTACCTCGGTCAACTGGTGGAGCAGGGGCCGCGCGCCAGGATCTTCGGGCACCCGGCGCACCCGTACACGCAGGCGCTGCTGTCCGCGGCGCCCGTCCCCGATCCCGCCGAGCAGCGTGCCCGCCGGCCCGTCCTGCTCGGTGACGACCTTCCGTCGGCGATCGATCCACCGCCCGGTTGCCGCTTCCACACCCGTTGCCCGGTCGCGGTGGACACATGCCGGACAGTCGTCCCGGAACGACGGACGATCGGCGAAGGTGGACACCAGGTCGCCTGTCACCTCGTCAAGGACGACGGCACCGGCCCCGACGTACGACCAATTGAAGGAGTTGCCCAATGACGTTCACCACCCGGCCCACGCTGCGTGGCACGTTCGGGATGGTCTCGTCCACGCATTGGCTGGCGTCGCAGTCGGCCATGCGGATCCTCGAGCTGGGCGGCAACGCGTTCGACGCGGGTGCCGCGGCCGGTTTCGTGCTGCACGTGGTCGAGCCGCACCTCAACGGGCCGGGCGGTGAAGTGCCGGCGATCATCGCGACCGCCGACGACCCGACGCCGCGGGTCCTGTGCGGTCAGGGCGTCGCGCCGGCCGGTGCGACCATAGAGCACTACCGGTCACTCGGCCTCACGTTGGTGCCCGGCTCCGGTCCGCTCGCGGCCACGGTTCCCGGCGCGGTCGACGCCTGGCTGCTCCTGCTGCGCGACCACGGCACGTTGCCGTTGAGCGTCGTACTCGAGCCAGCGATCGATTACGCCCGCAACGGGCATCCGCTCGTGCCGCGGATCGCCGACACCATCAGTACCGTGCAGCAGCTCTTCGAGGAGCACTGGCCGACGTCCGCCGCGCTCTGGCTCAAGAACGGCAGCCCCGTGACCGGCCGGTTCAGCAATGAGGCGTACGCCGCGACGCTCGAGAAGCTCGTCGAAGAGGCTGAGGCCGCCGGAGCGGACCGGCAGGCGCAGATCGAGCGGGCACGGAAGACCTGGCGGGAAGGGTTCGTCGCGGAGGCGATCGACAAGTTCTCGCGGCTGCCGCATCGCGACTCCAGCGGCGAGGACCACGCCGGCCTGATCACGGGCGACGACCTGGCCGGGTTCGAGGCGACCTGGGAGGATGCGGCGACGTACAACTGGAACGGGTACACGGTCGCCAAGACCGGTCCCTGGGGCCAGGGCCCCGCCCTGCTGCAGTCCCTCGCCGTACTGGCGGAGCTCGGCGACGTCGACCTCGACTCCGCCGAGGGCGTACACACGACGGTCGAGGTCATGAAGCTGTCGTACGCCGATCGCGAGGCCTGGTACGGCGACGGCGCCGACGTACCGCTCGACACGCTCCTCTCCCCCGCCTACGCCGCCGAGCGAGCGAAGCTGATCGGATCGGACGCCGCGCTGGACCTCCGCCCGGGCGCCCCGGACGGGCGCACACCGAAGCTGCCTTCATTTGCTGCAGGCAACGAGACGGGCGACGCGACGACCGGTGAGCCGACCGTCTCCCCGGTCGGTGAGACACGCGGCGACACCTGCCACGTCGACGTGGTCGACCGCTGGGGCAACATGATCTCGGCGACGCCCAGCGGCGGCTGGCTGCAGTCATCGCCGGCGATTCCCGAGCTCGGGTTCTGCCTGGGCAGTCGCGCGCAGATGTTCTGGCTCGAGGAAGGGCTCCCGGCCTCGCTCGCGCCTGGCAAGCGGCCGCGCACCACGTTGACGCCGACGCTCGTACTCCGGGACGGCGAGCCGATCATGGCCTGCGGATCACCGGGCGGCGACCAGCAGGACCAGTGGCAGCTGCTCTTCCTGCTTCGGCACCTCGTCGCGGGCCAGGACCTGCAGGAGGCGATCGACGCGCCTGCCTGGCACACGACCGGCTTCCCGTCGTCGTTCTACCCGCGCACCACGGAACCAGGCGGGCTCGTGATCGAGAGCCGGGTCGGCAAGGGCATCCGCGACGAGCTGGTGCGGCGTGGGCACGTCGTGACCGAGTCCGATCCGTGGAGCCTCGGCCGGCTCTGCGCCGTACGGAAGGAGGCCGACGGCGTCCTGGCTGCCGCAGCCAACCCTCGCGGTATGCAAGGCTACGCGGTCGGGCGCTGAGTCAGGCCTTGGAGCCTAGTGCTGCCTTCGCGGCAGCCTCGACGTGCAGGCGGGCGGCCGTACTCGCGGCCGCCGCATCGCCTGCCTCGATCGCCTCGACGAGCCGCAGGTGCTCCTCCGTCGAGTGCGGCGCCCGCTGGGCCGCACCGACCCGGAACACCCAGTGCACGTGGTGGTACATCGCGGCCGAGATCGAGTGCAGCCAGCGATTCCCGCTGACCTCGATCACGGCCCGGTGGAACGCGCTGTTCAGCTCGGCGACCCGGTCGAAGTCCTCGGCCTTCGCGGCCGCGTTCGCGTCCTCGACCAGCCCGCGCAGCGTCGCGATCCCCGCAGGAGTCGCCCGCTCCGCCGCGAGTCCGGCCGCGAGCGTCTCGAGTTGCTGCCGTACGGCGAACAGGTCCCGGACCGCGGTCTCGTCGAGGGTCGCGACCACCGCGCCCCGGCGCGGAAGGATGTGCACGAAGCCTTCGGCCTCGACCACGCGCAGTGCTTCCCGGACCGGATTCCTCGACACCCCGAAGTCCTCCGCGAGCCGCGTCTCGGTCAGCCGCTCGCCCTCGTGGTACTCACCGTCGACGATCCGCCGGCGCAGTTCCGCGAGCACCTGCTCGCGGAGCGCGATGTGATCGGCACCGATCGTGCGGACCGTCCGGTCCCGGCGGGCGTCCTCGTCGAGCTGCTCCACCCCTGGCTCCTCTCCCCGCTCCCCGTTCGGCCTGCGCGCCACGGTAGCCGATCGATCGCCACGCGGCACGTGATCCCGGGGCAGCGTTATGTTGACGGCTTGAGCATCCGACTGATTCCCCTGACAGATCCCGACCACAAGCCGTTCAGCCGGCGGATCGCCTGGCTTGCCGCACAGGCCGACGGTACGCCGGTCGGTTCCGCGTTCCTGCGGCTCAACAGCCGCAAGGCCCACGCGGACCTCGGCGACGTGGAGATCAACGTGCACCCGGCCGAGCGCGGCCGCGGGACCGGCACGCTGCTCCTCGGCGCCGTCGTCAGCGCCGCGCGCGAGCACGGCGTACGGACGCTGGTCACGGATGTCGACGTCAACTCGATCGGCGACAGTTTCCTCCAGCGGCGCGGGTTCACGATCGGCCTGACGCTGATCTACGCGCGGCTGGATCTGTCGACGAGCACTCCCGACGTACCAGAAGTCCCTGGTTACCGGCTGATGTCCTGGGAAGGGGCGCCGCCGGAAGAACTGGTGCAGACCTTCACCGATGCGCGCGCCGGGATGAACGACGCGCCGTCAGGCACGATCGACGCCGGCGTGGACGTGTGGGACGTCGAGCGGACGAGGTCTGCTGCGCAGCTGATCGAGCAGCGCGGCGAGCGTCTCTTGGTCGTCGTGGCGGTCGACAGCACGGGCCGCATCGCCGGCTTCACAGAGGTCGTCGTCGCGGGAGACGGGAAGGGCGACGGTCAGAACTACGGCACCGCCGTCCTTCCCGAGCATCGCGGCCGTGGGCTCGCGCTGTGGATGAAGGCCGCCCAGATCCACGAGACCCGTCGCCGGTTCCCCGACCTCGACGGCCTCCTCACGGATACGGTCGACACCAACACAGCCATGCGGCGCACCAACGAGCGCCTCGGCTATCGGCCGCAGCACGAGGTCCACCGCCGCACCCTCGACCTATAGCAACCCGGCCAGCCGGTAGAGCACGAGCGAACCGGCGACCGCGACGTTGAGGCTGGCACCGGTCCCGATCATCGGGATCTCGACGACGACGTCCAACTCGTCGACCGCCTCGGGCGGGATCCCGCTGCGTTCGTGCCCGAGAACGGCGATCGTCCGGTTCCGCGCCGGCGGCAGATCAGCCAGCCGGATCGCCTCGTCGGCCAACTCGACCCCGATCACCGTCGTGTCCGGTCGGCTCCGTTGATCGATCAGCCAGCGCACCGGGTCGTGCCCGGTCCAGTGCACGCAGGTCCGTCTGCGCAGTGTGTTGCCCTTGGCAAGCGCATCCGGCACCCACGGCAGCTTCGGTACGGCGAGACACGCGCCGACCGCGTCACAGGTCCGGAGCAGCGTCCCGAGGTTCACGTCGTACATCGGCCAGAGCGGCGCGATGAGCAGATGGTCCCAGCACGAGTGGGACTTGCGGCGGCGTTGGTGCTTGAGGTCCTTGCGGCTCCGCACCCGGATCCCGCTCATCGAGTAGCGGGATCGATCCTCCCGTCAGGAATTCGCGTCATCATGCGACCCAGTCTACTGGCCGAGGATCTTCAGCACCGCCGCGGTCGTGATCGGGTGGTAGCCGGGGCGGGCCTTGGCGAAGACCTCCGCGGCGAACGCGCGGTCGGTACCGGCCAGTGCCTGGTACACCGGCAGGACCAGCTTCATCCGGCCGACCGTGGTCAGGAACTCGGCCATCTCGGCGTACGCCGCCTCATAGCTGCTCGCGGCAACGATCTGGTACCAGCGCCGCGCGATCTCACCGTTCGCCGTACCGGTCAGGCCGAACGCACGGTCGAGCTGCTGCAACAGGACCGGGCTCAGTACGTCGGGAGCCGCGTCGAGGAACCGCAGCCACTCCTGCGTCGTCCACCGCTCCGCGCCGTGCGGCAGCTCGCCCGTCGTCAGCCACAGTCCGCGTGCCTCGTCCACGACCTCGAACCGTGCCGACACCGCGCGGCGCGCGAACGCCGGAATCCCCGGCTCGTACAGCCAGGCGGCCAGCTCGTCCTCGGTCACCACGCCCGGATGCGGCGTCGTCAGGTGCTCCCGCAGATGCTGCACGAAGTTGTCGGTGTTGATGCTGCGGAACGCGAACGTGTCGAAGTACCCGCGCAGGAACGGATCGAACACCTCCCGCGTGAACCGCTCCTCCAGCCAGGACAGGAACCACGAACCCTTCAGCGGGCCGGTCGACGTCGTGCCGTGGTACTCGGACCGGTGGTGCAGGCCCGGCAGCTCGACCGCGAGCTCGGCCGGCGTCAGCGGGTCCAGCTTCACCACGGTCGCGTGCTGCTTGATCGCGGTCTCCATCACCGCGAACTCGGTCCCGTAGACGGCCTCGACGATCCGGTTCTCGACGTACGACGTGAAGCCCTCGTTGAGCCAGATGTCGTCCCAGCTGTCCTGCGTGACGAGGTTGCCGGACCAGCTGTGCGCCAGCTCGTGGGCGATCACGCTGACCAGCGACTTGTCGCCGATCACCACGGTCGGGGTCGCGAACGTCATCCGCGGGTTCTCCATGCCGCCGTACGGGAACGACGGCGGCAGCACGAGCAGGTCGTAGCGGCCCCAGCGGTACGGGCCGAAGAGCTCCTCGGTGACCCGCATCATCTCCTCGGTGTCGGAGAACTCGGTCGCCGCCCTCCGCACGGTCGCGGGCTCGGCCCACACGCCAGACCGCTCGCCGAGCGGCTCGAACACCAGGTCGCCCGCGGCGATCGCCAGCAGGTACGACGGGATCGGCTCCGGCATCACCACGTCGTACGAGCCGGTACGGCGCGACATCGTGCCGTTGTCGGCGCTCATCAGCACCATCAGCTCGGGCGGCGCCGTCACGTGCGCGGCGTAGCTGAACCGCACGCTCGGCGTGTCCTGCACCGGGACCCAGCTACGCGCGTGGATCGCCTGCGACTGGCTGAACATGAACGGCATCACGCCGCCCGCCGTCATCGCCGGATCCAGCCACTGCAGACCGGTCGCGGTCGGCGCGGTCCGGTAACTCACCTTGACCCGCGGCTGGCCCGCCGTCCGGATGGTCAGCGCGGAGCCGAGCTCCGGGTCCGCAACCGCGAGGCTGTACTCCAGCGGCTCCCAGCCGTCGGCCGTCAGTCCCTCGACGCCCAGCACCGTGAGGTCGCGGGTGTCCAGGACGAGCCGGCTGGTCGCACCGGTCCAGGCGAGGGTGTGCGTGGCACTGCCGGCCAGCACCTTCTCGTCGAAGTCGAGCGCGAGGTCGAGTTCGAGGTGGGTGGTCCGAACCACATGCGGCTCGGCGTAGGAGTGGCGATCGTGCGTCAAGGGATGCTCCCCAGGTGAGGCGTCCGGGGAACACTACCCACGTCGCGGGCGGATCGGACGACCAATCTGGGCCAGCCGCACCACCGTGCCAAAACCCTGGTTCGGTCCTGACACGGCAGACTAGGACGATGATGTCCCAGCGGATGTCCCAGCGGAGCCCCGAGCTGGTGCTGAAAAGGCGCCCCTTCGGGTCCTGGCTGCTCGGCCCGGCCGACCAGAGCACGAAACGGCTGCGGATCCGCCTCCACCTGCTGCTGACCGTGTTCTCGATCGGCACCAACCTGATCGGTGCCTTCGTCACCTTCGTCCTCGCCGTCTTCGTACTGCCGGGTCCGTCGCTGGTCGACCAGCTCCAGCTCCTCGACGCGATCGTCATCCCGGCGTACTTCCTCTTCGCGATGGGGATCTGTTACGTCTGGAGCAGCCGCCTGACGAAGCGGGTCACCCGCTGGATCGACCTCGAGCGGCCCGCCACCCGGCGGGAGCAGATCGCCACGCTGCAACTGCCGCTGCGGCTCACACTGATCGAGGTGCTGCTCTGGTTCGGGGCCGCCGTGCTGTTCACGGTGATGACGCTGGTCCTGCAGCCGGAGAACGCACTCCGGGTGGCCCTCACGGTCATCGACGGGATGATCATCACCTCCGCGGTCTCGTACCTCCTGACCGAGTTCGCCCTCAGGCCCATCGCCGCACGGGCGCTCGTCGACTCCCCGCCGCCGAGGCGGCTGCTCGCGGCCGGGTTGAAGGCCCGCACGGTGTTCTTCTGGGCGGTCGGGTCCGGCGTACCCGTGGCCGGCCTGATGCTGGCCGCCGTACTCGCGCTGATCGAGGGCGACGTCACCTCGACCCGGCTCTCGGTCGTGATTCTTGCCCTGGGCATCGTGGCGCTCGGCAACGGTTGCCTGCTCACCTGGTTGTCGGCGAGGTCCGTGGTGGCGCCGGTGCGGTCGGTGCGGGACGCGTTGAACCTGATCGGCGAGGGACGCCTCGACGTACGTATCCCGGTCTTCGACGGCACCGAGCTGGGGTCGCTGCAGGCCGGGTTCAACCGGATGGCGGACGGTCTGCGCGAGCGGGAGCGGATTCGGGACCTGTTCGGGCGGTACGTCGGGACGGATGTCGTCCAGGAGGCGCTGACCAGCGACAGCCTCGGCGGCGAGGAGCGGTACGCCGCGGTGCTGTTCGTCGACCTGGTCGGATCGACCGAGCTCGCTGCCCAGCGGCCGCCGGCCGAGGTGGTGCAGTTGCTCAACCGGTTCTTCGCGATCGTGGTCGCGGAGGTGGACCGGCAGGGCGGGTTTGTGAACAAGTTCGCCGGTGACGCGGTGCTGGCGGTCTTCGGGGCGCCGGCCGAGCTGGCGGACCCGGCGGGCAGCGCTCTGACCGCGGGGCGGGAGCTGTCCCGGCGGCTCGCCGACGAGTTGCCGGAGGCAACCGCGGGGATCGGTGTCACGGCGGGGATCGTGGTGGCCGGCACGGTGGGCGACGTACGGCGGCACGAGTACACCGTGATCGGGGACCCGGTGAACGAGGCGGCGCGGCTGAGCGAACTGGCCAAGACAGCACCCGGGCGGCTCATCGCGTCGATGACAGCCGTCGAGAAGGCTGCGCCGGCCGAGTCCGATCAGTGGCGGCAGAGCGACCTGGTCACTGTGCGAGGGCGGTCGGTGCCGACCCGTCTTGCTGTCCCGCAGTGATCAGCTCGTGAAGCAGCGCGGCGCCGTACAGCATCGCCTTCGTCTGACGGTCGTGGGCGGCGCGACGCTCGGCGATCGCGGTGCGCAACGCGTCGGTGCTGCCCGTACGTCGGAGACCGTCGAGTACCGGCTTGATCTGCTCGAAGTAGTACCGGCCCTGACGGAGCATGTGAATGATCCGCGCGTCCCGCACCTGTTCGGGCCCGTAGCGGCGGTACTTGGTGCCTGGTTCCCGGGTCGGCGCGAGCAGGCCCGCAGCCTCCCAGACGCGGAGGGCCGAGGTACGGACGCCAAGGCGGTGTGCGAGTTCGCCGACGAGTAGGGACGGGCCAGTGACCGGCTGTTCGTCGACGTACTCAGCGGCCAGCGCGCCGAGCGCCTCACTGGCGGCATCGGTCGCGAGTCGCTGCTCGTGCAGGGCGGCGTGGGCCGCGTCCACCAGCCTGTAGGCGAGCGCCTCGTCGCCGTTGTGGACGGCGCGCATGATCTCGGTGGCGGTCTCGGCGCCGAAGCCGGGAGCGAGCGCGCGGTACGTCAGCAACGCCGCGACATGCTCGGGACCGTACTGCCGATACCCGGTGTCCGACCGCGGCGCCGGCGGCAGAATTCCGGCCGCCTCGTAGTTGCGGACGAGCTGAGTCGATACCCCGGCCCGGCGCGCGAGGTCTACCGGCCGCAGTCCCATCCGTTACCGGCCGCCCGAGACGTCGACCGTCGTGCCGGTCATGTAGGAGGAGCGGTTCGAGGCGAGGAAGGCGATCACCTCGGCGACCTCCTCCGGCTTGCCGGGGCGGGCCAGCGGCGGGGTCGCGCCGAGGCGGTCCAGGCGGCCTGGCTCGTGGATGTCGGTCTGGATCAGGCCGGGCCGGATCCCAAGGACGCGGACGCCTTCCTTCGCGACCTCGTTCGCCAGGCCGGTCGTGAGCGCGTCGACGGCGGCCTTGCTCGCCGCGTAGTCGACGTACTCTCCCGCCGATCCGAGCACCGCCGCGCGCGAGGACACGTTCACGATGACGCCACCGTCGCCACCGTACGCCGTCGACATCCGGCGGACCGCGGCACCGGCCACGAGAAACGCGCTGATCGCGTTGATCCGGAACACCCGGTCGAGCCGTTCGGCGTCGTACTCCGCGACCCGCCCGCCCGGCGAGACGACGCCCGCGTTGTTGATCACCGCGGTGATCGGGCCCAGCTCCGCGCTGACCGTGTCGAAGAGCCGCTCGATCTGCTCGGCCTCCGTGACGTCCGCCTGGACGGCGATCGCGCGACCGCCGCGCTCTTCGCAGGCCTTCACGACCTGCGCGGCTTCGTCGGCCTGCGTCCGGTAGTTGACCCCGACGTCCCAGCCGTCCGCCGCGAGCGCGAGCGACGCGGCCGCGCCGATCCCGCGACTTCCACCGGTGACCAGTACAACTCCACGTCCGTCAGTCATGGTCCTACTGTTTCATGTGGGGTCACGCGGGCGGCTTCGCGAACCCGAGCTGGGTCTCCGAGTCGGTGAATCCCAGCGAGCGATAGATCCGGATCGCGAGGTATTCCGGATCCGCGACCATCACCAGGGTCCGCGCACCGCCTTCGGTCAGCCCGTAGGTCGACGCGTGGTGGACGAGTGTGGTCGCCAGCCCGCGACCACGGTCCTCCGGGGACGTCTGCACATCCTGGAACCGGGCCAGCCCGCTGCCGTCGAACATCAACCCGAGCGCGCTCTGCAGCCGATCCCCGTCGAACGCGCCGAACCACTTCCCGTGACCGTCGTCGACCAGCTCGCGCTTCGCCGCCAACCTGCGCCGGGTGAATTCCTCGTACGCCGCGTCGACCTTCATGGACGCGGTGGCGAGGCTCTGGCGGTACAGCTGCTCCCAGTCGTTGTCGCTGTTCAGGAAGCGGTACGTCGAGTCCGTATTGGGCCGTTGCGGTTGCAGGACCCGATCGGCCGTCATCACGACACTGCTGTCGACAGTGAACCCGGCGGCGGTCAGCTCGTCCTCGGCCCCGATCACGCCGTCGACGGTATCGATGCCGAGGGCGACATGCTTCGCGTCCGGGAACTCCCGCCGGAAGTCGTCGAGGCGGATCTTCGTGTCGCCGGGCGCGAACGGCGTGCGGTAGAGCAGGAAGTTGCCCCACCAGAAGCCCGGGTTGCCTGGCGTGCGCACCACGACGTACTCCCCCGTGTCGCGCAGCGTGCTTCCGCCCAGCTCCAGGAGCAACAGATCGGTCCGGTACCCCAGGCTCTTGATCTCCACCTCCACATCCTCACCCAGTCGTCAATCGCCTTCTTTGACGATGCAGTGGTTGACATGCAGCCAATCGGCTGCCTATGTTGGAAAGGCAGCCAAAAGGCTGCATGAAGCGATCGGAGGGTGATGGACGACGAGGTGTTCCGGGCGCTCGCGGATCCCAGCCGGCGACGGCTGCTCGACCTGCTGAACCTGCGCAACGGGCAGACACTGCGCGAGCTGTGCGCCGAGCTCGACATGGCGCGGCAGTCCGTCAGCAAGCATCTCGCCGTCCTCGAGAGCGCGAACCTCATCAGCACCGTGTGGCGCGGCCGGGAGAAGCTGCACCACCTGAACGCGGAGCCGATCAACGCCATCGCCGATCGCTGGATCCATCAGTACGACCGTCGGCGGGTTCAGCTCTTCGCCGACCTCAAGACGGCACTGGAGGCTGAAGTGACGAACAACGATTTCGTCTACACCACGTACATCCGGACCACGCCCGAGCGGCTGTGGCAGGCGCTGACCGACCCGGCGTTCACGGAGCAGTACTGGCAGCTCCACCACGAGACGGACTGGACGCCCGGCTCCCCGATGGTGTGGCACCAGGGCGACGTGGTGATCTCCGGACCGGGGCAGGTGGTGGTCGAGCACACGCCGTACATCCGGCTGTCCTACGCCTGGCACCACATCACGCCCGAATTCGCGAAGGCGGTCGGGTTCGACGAGGCGACCTACGAGCGGACCAGCCGTGAGCCGTTGTCGACGGCAACGTTCGAGCTCGAGCCGATCGACGACCAGGTGAAGCTCACCGTGATCCACAGCGGCTTCGAGCCGGACAGCACGATCCGGACCATGATCCAGGACGGCTGGCCGCGCCTGCTGGCGGACCTGAAATCCTTGCTGGAGACATCAGTCGCCACCGTGCATCAGGAGTCCTAAGGACGCTTGTGGATCACCAGCGGGAGAACAGCCGCGGCGCCTGCTTCACGCAGTTTCGCCGCGGCTACCGTGACCGGCCACTGTGACGACGTGGAGTCGACGAGGAGGAGCACAGTGCGTGCTGTGACGGCCTGGGCGGTGACGCCGTCCACCTGGAGACCGTCCCGCCAGACCTTCGCCTCCTCGGCCGACGACAGGTCGTCGGTGTAGCCGGTCCGGTCGATGGTCAACTCCGCTCGCTCCAACCGGCCGACCTCGGCAACGTGATCCGCAACCGCGGACGTGAGGTCCCGATAACCCCCGGCAGCAAGCGGTACGACGACATCGGGCCGAGCCGACCACGAACCACGCCATCGGGACAGCGCCGCGACCGCACCGGCCTGCAACGCCTCGACTGCCTCAGGGGCGGGCGATCCGTTGAATGCACCCTGCAAAACCTCGCGCCACTCGGGCGCGTCGGCGTACACGATGATGCGGCCCGGCTCGGCGGAGAGGGCGGGTGGGATCTTCCCGCGGGCGCCGAACGCACCGCCCGGCCACATCTTCCGCGTCTCCAGCACGTGGACCTCGCCGCGCAGCGACCGCGTGATCGTCGCGACGGTCTCCGGATCGGGCCGCTCCACCAACGGCTCGGGCAACGCGCCCAGGCACACCGAGCACCGGCCGCAGGGCTCCGCCGACGGATCGTCCAGCGACTCCTGGAGAAGTTGCATCAGACAACGATCGCCGCGGGTGTACGCGCGCATGATGTCGGCCTCGCGCCGCCGTACGGACACGATGCCGTCGTAGTGCGCCGCGTCGAACGTCCACTCGGCACCGGTCCGGACCCATCCGCGCTCGACCCTGTCGACGGCTCCGTCCACGGCGAGCTGTTTCAGCATCAGCTCGACCCGGGTCCGGCGCAGTCCGGTCTCGGCCTCCAACGCCGGCACGGTCGCGGGTTGATCCGGTCCGTAGCTCTCCAGCGCCCGCAGCAAGCGCTGCACGTTCTCGGGCACCGGGATCGTCGCGGTCGCGAAGTAGTCCCAGACGCCCGCATCCGCGTCGGACGGCAGCAACGCCACCACCGCATGGTCGATGCCGCGCCCTGCACGGCCGACCTGCTGGTAGTACGAGACCGGTGAGGGCGGCGACCCGACATGCACCACGAAACCGAGGTCCGGCTTGTCGTACCCCATTCCCAACGCCGAGGTCGCGATCAGCGCCTTCAGCTGGTTGGCGCGCAGCGCGTCCTCGAGCCGCTCCCGCTCCCCCGCCTCCAGCTGACCTGTGTACGCCGCGACCGGGACATCTGGCCCGTGGACCTCCTGGATCACCGCAGCCAGCCGCTGCGCGTCGGCCACCGTCAACGCGTACACGATCCCTGACCCGGGAAGCGTCGGCAGTACGTCGACGACCCACGCGAACCGATCCAGCGGCGACAGCGCATCCACCACCGCGAGCTGCAGACTCGATCGCGCCAGCGGACCACGCAGCACCAAGGTGGACTCGCCGAGCTGCTTCGCGACGTCCTCCGTCACGCGCGAGTTGGCCGTCGCTGTCGTCGCCAGCACCGGTGTCTTCGGGTTCAGCTGCTGCAGCACCTCGGACACCCGGCGGTAGTCCGGGCGGAAGTCGTGACCCCAGTCCGACACCGCGTGCGCTTCGTCGATGACCAGCAGACCGATCTGCCCGGCCAGGCCGTCCAGCACGCGCCGTCCGAAGCCCGGGTTCGCCAGGCGCTCCGGGGAGACCAGCAGTACGTCGACCGCACCGGAGCGCAGATCGTGCTCGATGCTCGACCACTCGTCGATGTTGTTCGAGTTGAGCGTGGCGGCGCGGAGTCCTGCACGGCCGGCCGCGGCGACCTGGTCACGCATCAACGAGAGCAGCGGTGAGACCACGAGCGTCGGGCCGAACCCCTCAGCCCGCCGGATCGCCGTCGCGGCCCAGTAGACCGCGGACTTCCCCCAGCCGGTCGCCTGGACCACGAGCACCCGCGCGGCCGCCTCGCACAACGCGGCAACAGCGGTCTCCTGATCCGTCCGCAGCCGCGCCTCGTCGCCCGCGATCGCCCGGATCAGGTCACCCGCAACCTTCGCCCGGTCGTCGGTCAGAGTCAGCATCGCCGCAGTCTCGCCCATGCCGACGACACTAGACGCCCCCACCCCCATTCCGCGCGCGCCTGCCGCCCACCCTGTGGACAACCCGATCCAACTCCCCGCGCGCCGGCCTCCAACCCCTCCCGACCCGCGTCGGTAGCGCGAGGCGGTGCGGTGGGACTAGGCGCATTTGCCGGGGTGGCAGGGTTCACCGGTGGTGGCGACCAGGCGGCGGGGGCCGGGGCCTGTGGTGGCGAGGGTGTCGTGGGGGTTGGCCAAGGCGCAGCGGTCGATGGAGAGGCAGCCGCAGCCGACGCAGTCCTTGAAGTCGTCGCGGAGTTGTTCGAGGTGCACGATGCGGCGGTCGAGCTCGGCCTGCCAGCACTCCGAGATGCGCTCCCAGTCGGCACGCGTCGGCGTACGGTTCTCCGGCAGCAGCTTGAGGATCGCGGCCACCTCCGCGAGTGGTACGCCGACCCGCTGGGCGATCCTGACCAACGCCACCCGGCGCAACGTGTCCCGCTTGTAGCGACGCTGGTTCCCCGACGTACGGCGACTGAGGATCAGCCCCTGCCGCTCGTAGAAATGCAGAGCCGAGATCGCCACGCCGCTGCGTTGCGACAGCTGCCCGACCGTCAACTCACCCGGCTCGATGTCCATCGCTCATCCCTTCAACCTCAACTTAGATCGAGGCTAGCGGAAAGAGTCAGGCGGTTACGAGGCGGCGACCGATGCTCGCGGACATCAACGCGGCCGCCGCGCAGAGCCCGCCGGCCAGGTACCACGCGAGGTTGTAGCTGCCTTGCGCGTCCCGGATCGCCCCGGCGCCGGTCGCGGCCAGCGCCGCACCGACCTGGTGCGACGCGAACACCCAGCCGAACACGATCGGCCCGTCCTCGCCGAACCACTCGCGGCACAGCGCCACGGTCGGCGGCACGGTCGCTACCCAGTCGAGGCCGTAGAAGATGATGAACACCCAGGTGCTCGGCGCAGCGGTCGGTCCGAGGAGCGACGGCAGCACCAGCAGCGAGAGGCCGCGCAGCGAGTAGTAGGCGATGAGCAGGTACCGCGGGTCCCACCGGTCGGTCAGGTACCCGGAGAAGATCGTCCCGCCCACGTCGAACACGCCTACTAGCGCCAGGAGCGACGCAGCAGTCGTAGCGGGCATGCCGTGGTCGTGCGCTGCCGTCACGAAGTGCGTGCCGACCAGACCGTTCGTCGAGGCGCCACAGATCGCGAACCCGCCCGCCAGCATCCAGAACGCGGGACGCCGGGCCGCCATGCGCAGGGCGTTGAGCGCTCGCATGGCACTACTACCGGTCGTCTCCGCCCGCTGCCCCGCCGTACTGCCCTCCGGGGCGCCGTACGCACGCAGCCCGACGTCACTCGGGTAGTCCCGCAGGAACAACAGCACCAGCGGTACGACGGCCAACGCCGCACCGGCCGCTACGAGCGCAGGCACCCGCCAGCCGTAGTTCGACGCCAGCGAGGCGATCAGTGGCAGGAAGATCAGCTGACCGGTCGCACCGGCCGCTGTGAGGATCCCGGTCACCAGGCCGCGACGGTGCACGAACCAGCGCCCGGTGATCGTCGCTACGAAGGTCATCGACATCGACCCGGTGCCGACGCCGACCAGAAGGCCCCAGCAGAGCAGCAGTTGCCAGGACGCGGTCATGAACACGGTCAGGCCGCTGCCCAGCGCGATCAGGACCAGTGCACCGCTGACCACCTTCCGCAGCCCGAGCCGGTCCATCAGCGCGGCGGCGAACGGCGAGATCCCACCGAACAGCAGCAGGTTGATCGACACCGCCGCCGAGATCGTCGCGTGCGACCACCCGAACTCCTCGTGCAGCGGATCGAGCAGCACACTCGGCACCGACCGGAACCCGGCCGCGCCGATCAGCGTCACGAACCCGACCACAGCGACCGCCCAGGCCAGGTGCACCCTGGGGGCCTTCTTCGTCTCTAGAATCTGCGTCACCCGATCAAGGATGAGGGTTCGATCGTCATCGAACTAGTGGCCAGATAGCCAACATGTGTCAAGATGTGGCCATGAGTCGTCATCTGGCCGCCGTCGGTCCGCACGTGGTCGCCGTCCTCGCGCTCGAGCCGGTCGTCGGGTTCGACCTGACGATCCCGCCGACGGTCCTGGGTGCCGCCACCAAGGCCGACGGCACCAAGTTGTACGACGTCCGCATCTGCGGACTCGGCGGACCGGTGCGGGCCGGTGCCGGGTTCAGCCTCGTCCCGGACCACGGCCCCGAGGCGCTCGCCGAGGCGGACACGGTGATCGTCCCAGGAACCTACATCCCCCAGCCGCGGTACGAAGGCACGCTGCCCGACGACCTGGCCGCCGCTCTCGCCACCATCCGCCCGGGTACGCGGATCGCCTCGATCTGCACGGGGGCGTTCGTCCTCGGCGCGGCCGGCTACCTGGACGGGCGGCCCGCGACGACACACTGGCGACGGGCCGAGTTGTTCCGCAGCGTGTACCCGCAGGTGAAGCTCGACGAGGACAAGCTGTTCATCGACGACGGCGACGTACTCACGTCGGCCGGCCTGGCCGCGGGCGTCGATCTCTGCCTGCACCTGATCCGCCGCGACTTCGGCAGCGAGGTCGCCAACCGGGCCGCCCGGCACTGCGTCGTACCGCCGTGGCGCGACGGCGGGCAGTCGCAGTACATCGAGCGCGCCGTACCCGAGGAAGGCAGTGAGGGTACGTCGCCGACGCGGGCCTGGGCCCTCGAACGGCTCGGTGAGGACATCAGTCTCGCGGCGATGGCGGAGCATGCGCGGATGAGTGTGCGTACGTTCAGCCGGCGCTTCAAGTCGGAGACCGGACAGTCGCCCGGCACCTGGCTGCTGCAGCAGCGCGTGCGGCACGCGTGTCAACTGCTCGAGACCACCGACCTCTCGGTCGACCGCGTCGCCGAGGAGGCCGGCCTGGGTACGGCGGCCTCCCTCCGACACCACCTACGGTCCGAGCTGGGCGTCTCTCCACTCGCCTACCGCAAGACGTTCCGGGCGGGTTAGGTCAGAACGACCAGGTCGTGCGGCTGGTTGTTCATCGATTCGACGCCGTCCGCCGTCACCACGACGATGTCCTCGATCCGCGCACCCCAGCGACCGGCCTGGTAGATGCCCGGCTCGACGCTGAACGCCATACCGGGCTCCAGCGGCAGGTCGTTGCCCGCGACGATGTACGGCTCCTCGTGGACGTCCAGCCCGATCCCGTGGCCGGTCCGGTGGATGAAGTAGTCGCCGAAGCCCGCCGCCGCGATGACGTCCCGGGCGGCGGCGTCGATCGACTCCGCGGTCGCACCGGGCCGAACAGCCTCCACCGCGGCCTGCTGCGCCTCCTGCAGTACGGCGTACGTCGCGGCGACGTCGGCGTCCCGCGGCGTACCGACGGCGTACGTCCGCGTGGAGTCGGAGTTGTAGCCCTCGGCAACCGGACCGCCGATGTCGACGACCACGACGTCGCCGGTCTCGATCACGCGGCCGGACAGGGCGTGGTGCGGGCTCGCGCCGTTCGGGCCGCTGCCGACGATCATGAAGTCCGCCCCGGTGTGGCCTTCCTCGACGATCGCGGCCTCGATGTCGGCACCGACCTCGGCCTCGGTCCGGCCGGGACGCAGCCACTCCCCGACGCGGGCGTGCACCCGGTCGATCGCCGCGCCCGCCTTCCGCAGCGCCTCGATCTCCGCCGCGTCCTTCCGCATCCGCAACTCACGGACGATCGGCCCGGCCAGCACCTGCTCGGCCTTCGGCAACGCGTCCCGGAACCCGAAGACGTGCAGCGCCGGCGTGAAGTCGCTCACCGCGACCCGCTCGGCGCCACTCAACCGCTCGGCCACGAGGTTGTACGGGTCGACGCCGTCCACCCAGGTGATGACGTCGACGCCCAGCTCCGCCAGGGGCAGATCCTCGTACCCGGGCGCTTCGAGCTTCGGTACGACGAGTGCCGGGGCGCCGTCGGCCGGGATCACCAGCGTGGTGAGGCGCTCGAGCGAGCCGCCGGGCTGACCGATCAGGTAGCGCAGATCGGAGCCTGGCGTGATCACCAGACCGGTGCCGGCCGCGGCCTCGCGGGCACGGTCGAGGCGGGCGCGGAGGACGGCGACATCATGGACGGGAGGAAGTGCTGAGCGACGGGCCATGCCTGACTCTAAAACTGTCGGGAGGGGTTGCTACAACTTGCCCCATGACCCTGCACCATGTGTCCTTCGGCGACGGCGTACCGGTTCTCGCGTTGCACGGCTGGACACCGGACCACCGGTTGATGACCGGCTGCCTGGAGCCGATCTTCACTGGACCATCGGCGCTGCCCGGCTACCGCCGCCTCTACCCCGATCTGCCCGGGATGGGTCGGAGTCCGGCCGGCGACATCGACAGCTCCGACGGCATCATGGCGGCCGTGCGCGCGTTCATCGACGAGCAGATCGGCGACGAGCCGTTCGTGCTCATCGGCGAGTCGTACGGCGGATATCTTGCCCGCGGCCTGGTCGTGGAGCGGCCCGAGCAGATCCTGGGCATCGGACTGATCTGCCCGATCGGCACGCTCTGGCACAAGGACCGGAAGCTGCCCGAACACGTCGTTCTGCGGTCCGAGCCGGGCGTTCTCGAGTCGCTGACCGAGGGCGAGGACTTCACCGAGCTGGCCGTCGTACAGACCGCCGACGCGCTGGCGGCGTACCGCGCGGACGTGGCGCCGGGTCTCGAGGTGGCCGACACCGCGGCGCTCGAACGCATCCAGAAGAACTGGGCACTGTCGACGGCACCGGAGAGCGGTCCGCCGTACGACGGACCGTCTCTCATCGTGTGTGGCCGGCAGGACGCCGTGACCGGGTACGAGGACCAGTTCGGTCTGCTCCCCCACTACCCGCGCGCGACGTACGCCGTACTGGACGTCGCCGGCCACAACCTCCAACTGGAACAACCCGCGCTGTTCGGCGCCTTGATCCGCGAATGGCTGCAACGCCTCAGCTGGTCTGAGCCGTCGGCATGATCGTGACCTGCTGAAAGTTGACCCGGGGCGGCTGCGTGGCGATGAAGCCGACCGCCTGCGCGACATCGTCGGGCGTCAGCCACTCCATGGTCTGCTTGGACCCGTCCAGCCACTCCAGTGCGCCCTCGTCGGTGACGTGGCTCTGCAGCTCGGTGCCCACGATGCCCGGTTCGATCGCCGAGACCCGGACGTTCTTCGGGCCGAGTTCGGCGCGAAGGTGCCGGGACAGGTGGCTGACGTACGCCTTGGTGCCCGAATAGACGGCGAAGTTCGGAAAGATGTTCTGCGCCGCGATCGACGATGTGTTGATCAGGTCAGCGACACCGCGCTCGGCTCCGGCCGCAACCAGCTGCGGGGTGAAGGCGCCGATGGCGTTCATCAGGCCGGTGATGTTCAGGTCGATCTGATGCTGCCACTGCTCTGTCGCGCGCTCCTCGACGGGCGCGGGGAGCATGATACCGGCGTTGTTGAAGAGCAGGTCGGCGCCGCCCAGCTCGGCCTGGACCCGCTCGGCTGCGGCCTGCACCGCAGCAGCGTCGGTGACGTCGACGGTCACGGCGAGGGCGCTGCCGCCGTCCTTCTCGATCCGGGCGACGAGCTCGCCAAGGCGATCCGCTCGCCGGGCAAACACCGCGACGGTCGCGCCCAGACCGGCCAGATGCTCGGCCGCGGCCTCGCCGATGCCGCTCGACGCGCCGGTGATGACGGCGACCCGGCCTGCGAGCGGTTTGCCTTCTTCTTGCACAGACATTTCTGGCTGCCTTCCAGGGTGATTCGGTCGGCGACTTGCCGGCCGTGACTCCAGAACACCAGTCACAGAAGGTGTTTTGGGCGCCTGAGCAGCCCCTGTCCGGGCAGGTATCGGCGAAGCTGGTACCCGCAGGGCCACCTTGGCAGCACGGATCGGCCGCGGCGTTCGAGACACTGGAGCCATGGAGCGCAGTACCGAGATCGCCGACTTCCTCCGCTCGCGGCGGGCCGCGATCGCACCCGACCAGGCCGGCCTGCCCGCGGACGGGCGCAAGCGGCGCGTCCCCGGTCTGCGTCGTGACGAGGTCGCGCGGTTGGCCGGCGTCAGCACGGAGTACTACACCCGGCTCGAGCAAGGTCGGGCGGGCAACCCGTCGGCCGAGGTGCTCGACGCGCTTGCTCGCGCCCTCCAACTCGACGCGGTCGAGCGCGAACACCTCAGCGACCTTCTGACGCGGCGGGCACCGGTCCGGCGTACTCCCGCAAGCCCTCAGCGGGTCCGGTCAGGTCTGTACTTGATGCTGCAGACGCTCGATCACATCCCGGCGTTCATCCTCGGCCGGCGCACCGACGTACTCGCGACCAACCGGCTCGCCCGCGAGGTCCTGACGGACTTCGACGCGATGCCTGCGACCCGCCGTAACCTCGCGCGCTACTACCTGCTCGATCCCGCGGCCCGCGGGCAGGTCGGCGACTGGGAACGGATCGCGGCCGAGACCGTCGCGATGCTGCGGCTCGAAGCCGGCCGTCACCCGAACGACCGTCAGCTCGCCGACCTCGTCGGGGAGCTCACGCTGCAATGCCCCGAGTTCACGGGCTGGTGGAACGACCACCGGGTCCTGCGCCGGACGCACGGCGCGAAGGTCTATCACCACCCAGTGGCGGGCGATCTGGAGTTCGCGTACGAGTCGTTCCAGGTGCCTGGCGACGCCGAGCAGACGCTGTGCGTCTACCAGGTCGAGCCCGGCTCGCCCACCGCGGATCGTCTCCGGCTGTTGGCGAGTTGGAGCGCTCCGCAGCCGGCAGCCGACTGAATCACCCCCTGCCACTGACGGCTACCAGCGGGTAATGTCGGGCGCATGGTGACTGGGAAGCGTGCTCCGGGGTGGCCGTTGCTTGTCGCGCTCACCAACGGTCGCACCAGGATTTCCGACGAGCGGCTGGACGCGGCTGTCCGGGGCAAGGTGGTGCTGGTCACCGGTTCGTCGTACGGGATCGGTGAGGCAACTGCACGGCGACTGGCTGCTGCAGGCGCGACGGTGTTGCTCGTCGCGCGAACGGCGGACCAACTGCAGGCAGTGGCCGACGAGATTCGCGCCGCGGGCGGGACCGCCTACGCGTATCCGGCGAACCTCGCCGACCCGGCAGCGGTCGAGGAACTCGTGCGGACCGTGCTGGCCGAGCACGAGCGGGTCGACGTACTCGTGAACAACGCCGGCAAGTCGATCCGGCGATCGATCGCGGACACGTACCAGCGGTTCCACGACATCGAGCGGACGAACGCGGTCAACTACCTCGGGCCGGCGAAGCTCGTGCTCGAACTGCTGCCGTCGATGCGCGAGCGCGGGTCCGGCCACATCGTGAACGTGTCGACGGCCGGCGTCCGTACGCCGCCGATGGCGCGCTGGTCGGCGTACCTGGCGTCGAAGAGCGCGTTCGACGTGTGGCTGCGGTGCGTGGCGCAGGAGGTCCGCGGCGACGGGGTGACGACCTCGACGGTCTACATGGGGCTGGTGCACACGCGGATGAGTGAGCCGACGCCGCTGCTGAACAAGTTGCCGGGGCTGACGCCGGAGCAGGCGGCCGATCAGGTGTGTACGGCGGTGGCCGAGCGCCCGCACAACATCACGCCGCCGTTCGTCCGGCCGGCCGATGCCATCGGCAACCTGTTGCGGGTGCCGACGGATCGGTTGCTCGAGCAGTACTTCCGGCGTACCGGAGGCGGGAAGAAGCGATGAGGACGATCCGCCCGATCCCACCGCTGCGGCCGCCGGCATGGCTGGTGCAGAGCGCGGCCGAGGTCGGCGGCTTGTCGGTCGCACTGATCAAGTCCGGGGTGTGGAGGTCGGCGGGGCCGGCGCAGCTCGTGCGGATCGAACGGGCGCTGCGGACCTGGGGTCAGTCGATGGCGGCGCTCGGGGTGATCGCGGCGATCCGGTATCCGGAGCGGCCTGCGGTGATCTCCGGGGACGACGTGATGACGTACGCCGAGCTGGATCGGCGGTGCGAACGGATCGCGGCCGGGATGCAGGCGCAGTACGGGATCGTTGCCGGGAGCAAGGTGGCGGTGCTGTGCCGCAACCACCGCGGATTCCTCGAGGCGACGCTGGCGGCGTCGCGGATCGGCGCGGACGTCCTGTTCGTGAACACCGAGTTCGCACCGCCGCAACTCCAAGCGGTCCTCGAACGGCATCGGCCGGATCTCCTGGTCCATGACGAAGAGTTCACTCCGCCGGCCGACCTCCCTGCTGTTCTGTCGGCGTCAGCCGGCCTGAGGCCGGCCGGGGCGGGGACGGACGAGGACAGCCGCGGACCTCGGAGCCTGCATGACCTCGCTCGGAGCGGCGGCCCGGCTGCGCCTGCGCCTGACACGGCCGGGCACATCACGATTCTCACTTCGGGAACCACTGGTACGCCCAAGGCGGCGCCCCGGGTGCCGACCGCGGTGGGGTTGGCGGGGTTGACCGGGAGCGCGCTCAGCCGGTTCGGGCTCCGGGCGGGCGAGCCGATGGTCGTTTGCCCGCCGCTGTTCCACGGGCTCGGTCTCCTCACCTCGATGCTCGCGTTGTTCCTCGGCTCGCCACTCGTCCTGCGACCGCGGTTCGACGCCGCCACCCTGCTCGCCGACGTCGAGGCGACCCGCGCCGGCGCGATCGTCGCCGTACCGGTGATGCTGCGCCGAATCCTCGATCTCGGTCCGGACGCCACCGCCCAGCACGACCTGCGCTCGCTGCGGGCCGTCATCTCGGGCGCGTCCCAGCTCGGCGCGCCGCTGGCGGAGCGGTTCATCGAACGGTTCGGGCCGGTGCTGTGCGACGCGTACGGGTCGAGCGAGGTCGGCATCGCCACGATCGCGACGTCCGCCGACCTGCTCGCCGCGCCCGGGACCGTCGGGCGGCCCTGTCTCGGCAGCACGATCCGGATCCTCGACGACCAGGACCGCACGGTGCCGACCGGCACGACCGGGCGGATCTTCGCGGGCGGCGGGCTGGTGTTCGGCGGGTACTCGGACGGTTCGAGCAAGACCGTCGTCGACGGGCGGATGAGCACCGGCGACCTCGGTCACGTCGATGCGGCCGGGCGCTTGTTCGTCGACGGCCGCGAGGACGACATGATCGTGTCCGGCGGCGAGAACGTGTATCCGGTCGAGGTCGAGCAGTGCCTCGCCGCACATCCCGCGGTCGCCGAAGCGGTCGTTGCCGGAGTCCCCGACGACGAGTTCGGCCAGCGGCTGATCGCGTACGTCGTACTCGACTCGCCGGCCACCGAGGACGAGTTGCTGACGCACGTGAAGGCCAACCTCGCACGCTACAAGACCCCGCGCCGGATCGTGGTCCTCGACGAATTCCCGCGCAACGCGACCGGCAAGGTCCTGCGCGGCAAACTCACCCCGCCGTGAAGAGCTTCCGGAACCTCGTCATCCGGTCCAGCGCGCTGGCCTCGTCCCCGAAGGACACCGCCACGGTCTCCGCGCCGGCGTCGACGAGCTCGTGAGCCATGGCGACGACCGGGTCGGGATCGCCGTCGGACCAGTCGAGCCGCGTCCCGACCTTGATCGGCCGGTCACCGAACGACCTGAGCCGCGATACCGCCGCCGCGAATCCGGCACCGTCCAGGTTGAGCCCCTGCCACTCGTCGCCGTAGCGCGCGGCGCGGCGCAACGCGGGCACCGTCGTACCGCCGATCATGAGCGGGAGCGGCGCCCGGGGCTTGGGCTCGAACACCCCGCCGCGGTCCCGGCCCTCGAAGAGATCACGGATGATCCCGAGTGACTCGTCCGTCCGGAGGCCGCGCTCCTCGAACACGGCACCGACTGCCGCGAACTCGTCCTTCGCCCACCCCGCGCCGATCCCCAGTACGACGCGCTCGCCGGACAACCGGTGCAGTGTCGCCGCCTGCTTGGCGACCACGTACGGACTCCGCATCGGCAGCACGAGCACCGAGGTCCCGAACCGGATCCGGCTCGTGCGCGCCGCCAGGTACCCGATCGTGACGAGAGGTTCGTACACGCCGCCGTACGTCGGGCCGAACTCACCCGGCGGGAGGAGGTGATCGGGCAACCACGCCGTACCGTAGCCCAGGTCCTCCGCGGCGATCGCCAGCTCGACCAGTCGCTCGGGCGGCATCGTCGCCGACTCGTCCGGGAGGACCACCTGAAGTTCGACCATGTGCTCGACCCTAACCGGCGGCGAGGACGGTTGATGGACCTGCGCCACTCACCAACCCCCGCAGCGGGCTCGTTCGCGGCTGTGGCTGAGCGTGGGTTGCTCGGCTTCGGGCTGCTTGGTGAGTGGCGCAGGTCCGGCATGGGAGAGTAAGAACCGTGAAGATTCTCGTCGGATACGTACCAACGCCCGAGGGTGAGGCGGCGCTGACCGCCGCAGCGACCGAGGCCGAGCTGCGCGGGGCCTCGATCCTGCTGCTGAACACGAGCCGGGGCGACGCCTACATCGACGCCCGCTACGCCAACGCCGACGAGTTGGCGGCCGCCGAGGCCAAGCTGCGCGAGCACGGCGTCGAGGTGACGATCCAGCAGGCGGTCTCCGAGGGCGACGTGGCCGGCGCCCTCCTGAAGGCGGCTGCCGCCGAGGACGTCGGCCTGATCGTCCTCGGCCTCCGCCGCCGCAGCCCGGTCGGCAAACTCATCCTCGGCAGCACCGCCCAACGAGTCCTCCTCGAGTCCCCCGTCCCGGTCCTCGCCGTCAAGGTCCCGTCCCCCCACGACTGAAATCCGGGTGAGGTGCTGGGGCCGGGCCTCTAAACTGGACTGGTTATGCCTGATGCCCGGACCGAGTCCACGAGTCCACCCCCAGCCCCCTCGCAGGACCCGGCCAATCGCCGGCGCCGTCGGCGCGGCGGAAAGGGACGCCAACCCGCCGCCCCGGCAACCGCAACCGGTGCTGCCGAGGGGGAGCTGAATCTTGCGGACGTGGTGGCTCGGCTCGACGATCTGACGGCGTACGACCGGGAGCATCTCGGGCGGCGGCTCGAGCGGGTTCGGCGTACGACGGACGCTCGCAAGCGGGCCGCCGAGCTGCAGAGTGTGGCCGGGGCGGTCGAGCAGGCCGAGCGGCGGGTCGACGTACGGCGCAACGCCGTACCCGAGATCACCTACCCGGAAGAACTGCCGGTCAGCCAGCTGAAGGACGAGATCGCCGCCGCGATCCGGGACCACCAGGTCGTGGTCGTCGCCGGTGAGACCGGGTCCGGGAAGACCACCCAGATCCCGAAGATCTGCCTCGAGCTCGGCCGTGGCGTGCACGGCATGATCGGCCACACCCAGCCCCGCCGGCTCGCGGCGCGCACGGTCGCGGAGCGGATCGCGGAGGAGCTCGGCACCGAGCTCGGTGAGACGATCGGTTTCGCCGTACGGTTCACCGACAAGGTCAGCGAGCGGTCGCTGGTCAAGCTGATGACCGACGGCATCCTGCTGAACGAGCTGCAGCGCGACCGCGACCTCACGCGGTACGACACGCTCATCATCGACGAGGCGCACGAGCGCAGCCTGAACATCGACTTCATCCTCGGCTACCTCAAGCGCCTGCTCCCCCGCCGCCCGGACCTCAAGGTGATCATCACCTCGGCGACCATCGACCCGGAGCGGTTCGCCGCGCACTTCGCGGCCGCGGACGGCACCCCGGCGCCGATCGTCGAGGTGTCCGGCCGCACCTATCCGGTCGAGGTGCGGTACCGCCCGGTCAACGACCCCGAGGACCCGAGCACGATCGACCGCGACCAGACCCAGGCGATCCTGGACGCCGTCGACGAGCTCGAGTACGAGGCGGACGGCGACGTACTGGTCTTCCTGTCCGGTGAGCGCGAGATCCGCGACACCGCCGACGCGTTGAACGACAAGTTCCGCGGCGAACGCCGTACGACCGAGATCCTTCCCCTCTACGCCAGGCTCTCCAACGCGGAGCAGCACCGGGTCTTCCAGCCGCACTCGAACCGCCGGATCGTGCTCGCGACGAACGTCGCCGAGACCTCGCTGACTGTCCCGGGCATCAAGTACGTGATCGACCCCGGTACGGCGCGGATCTCGCGCTACAGCCACCGCACCAAGGTCCAGCACCTCCCGATCGAACCGGTGTCGCAGGCCAGCGCGAACCAGCGCAAGGGCCGCAGCGGCCGGACCAGCGACGGCATCTGCATCCGGCTGTACTCCGAGGAGGACTTCACCAACCGGCCCGAGTTCACCGACCCGGAGATCCTGCGCACCAACCTCGCCTCCGTCATCCTGCAGATGACCGCGATCGGGCTCGGCGACATCGCCGCGTTCCCGTTCATCGACGAACCCGACAAGCGCAGCATCACCGACGGCCTGCAGCTGCTCACCGAGCTGGGAGCGATCGATACGCCGAAGGGCGGCCGGCTGACTCCGATCGGCCGGCAGCTCGCGCAGATCCCGCTCGACCCGCGGCTGGCCCGGATGATCGTCGAGGCCGACAAGCATGCCTGTGTCCGCGAGGTCATGGTGATCGCGGCCGCGCTCTCGATCCAGGACCCGCGCGAGCGCCCGACCGATGCCGAGGCGCAGGCCCAGCAGGCGCATGCCCGGTTCCGCGACCCGAACAGCGACTTCCTCGGGTACCTGAACCTCTGGGGCTACCTGAAGAAGCAGCAGAAGGAGCTGTCCGGTAACCAGTTCCGCCGGATGTGCCGCAGCGAGTACCTGAACTATCTCCGGGTCCGCGAGTGGCAGGACATCTTCGCGCAGCTCCGCCAGGTCGCCACACAGATCGGCGTGAAACTCAACAGCGGCGAGCCGGCCGACCCGCAGAGCGTGCACATCGCGCTGATGTCCGGCCTGCTCAGCCACCTCGGGATGAAGGATCCCGCGAACCAGCACCAGTACCTCGGCGCGCGCGGGACGAAGTTCGCGATCTTCCCCGGCTCCGGGCTGTTCAAGAAGCCGCCGCAGTTCGTGATGGCCGCCGAGCTGGTCGAGACGTCGAAGCTGTGGGCGCGGGTGAACGCGAAGATCGAGCCGGAGTGGGCCGAGGATCTCGCGCCGCACTTGATCAAGCGCTCGTACTCCGAGCCGCACTGGGAACGCAAGGCCGGCGCCGTGATGGCGTACGAGAAGGTCACGCTGTACGGCGTACCGATCGTTGCCCGGCGCAAGGTGAACTACGGGAAGGTCGACCCGGAGGTGTCGCGCGAGCTGTTCATCCGGCACGCGCTGGTCGAGGGCGACTGGGACACCCACCACAAGTTCTTCCACGAGAACCGCAAACTGATCGAAGAGGTCGAGGAACTCGAGGAGCGGACCCGGCGACGCGACCTGCTGGTCGACGACGAGACGCTGTTCGCGTTCTACGACGAGCGTCTCGGCCCCGAGGTCGTCACCGGCCGGCACTTCGACACGTGGTGGAAGACGGCACGGCAGCGCGACCCCGACCTGCTCGACTTCGAGCGTTCGCTGATCGTCCGCGAGGGCGCGGACGTCAAGGAGGACGAGTTCCCGCTCCACTGGACGCAGAACGGGATGACGTTCGACCTGACCTATGCGTTCGAGCCCGGCACGGATGCCGACGGCGTGACCGTGCACATCCCGCTGCTCGTCCTGAACCAGGTGACCGCGGACGGCTTCGAGTGGAGCGTTCCCGGATTCCGCGAGGAACTGGTCACGACGCTGATCAAGTCGCTGCCCAAGGCTGTACGGCGGAACATCGTGCCCGCGCCGGACCATGCGCGGCAGATTCTCCCCGAGCTCGACCCGGCGTCCGGGCCGCTCACCGACGCGATGGCACGCGCCTTGCGGGACCTGCGCGGCGTGGTGATCGAGCCCGAGGACTGGGACTGGACCAGGGTGCCCGAGCACCTGCGGATGACGTTCCGGGTCGAGGACGACAAACGCAAGACAGTGGCCGAGGGCAAGGATCTCGCCAAGCTGAAGGAGAAGCTGAAGCCGAAGACGAAGGCCGCGATCTCACAGGTCGCGTCGAAGGCAGTCAGCGGACTGGAGAAGGCCGGTCTGACCGACTGGACGTTCGGCGATCTCCCCCGCAGCTTCTCCGAGCACCGCAACGGGCTGACGGTCGCGGGCTACCCGGCGCTCGTCGACGAGGGCAAGAGCGTCGCGATACGCCTGCAGGAGACCGAGCGCGACCAGGCCGCGGCGATGTGGGCGGGCACGCGGCGGCTTCTGCTGCTGACCATGCCGTCGGTGATCGACGTCGTACAACGCCAACTCAGCAGTGCGCAGAAGCTGACTCTGATGGCGGGTCCGCATCGCAACGTCGGTGAGCTGCTCGACGATGCGATCGCGGCGGCTGTCGATCAGCTGATGGCAGCGGCAGGCGGGCCGGCGTGGAACTTGACCGCGTTCTCGATCCTGCGGGACGCCGTACGGTCGGAACTCGCGGACACCGTGCTGACGATTCTGCAGCAGGTCGAGCAGGTGCTCGGGCATGCGCGGACCGTGGACAAGCAGATCTCCCGCGCGGCCAGCCCCGCGTTGCTCGCTGCCCTGTCGGATGTCCGCGGTCAGCTCGAAGGCCTCGTGCATCCGGGCTTCATCACCGAGACCGGGGCGAAGCGACTGCCCGATCTGGTGCGGTACCTGCGCGGCATGGAGCTGCGCCTGGACAAGCTCGGCGCAAACGCGGCGCGCGACCGCTCCGGGATGGCCGTCGTCGACATGCTCACCGACGAGTACCGCAAGAGACTCCGCGCGGTGCCGACAGGCAAGTACCCGAGCCCCGAACTGCTCGAGGTCCGCTGGATGCTCGAAGAACTCCGCATCAGCCTGTTCGCCCAAACCCTCGGCACGCCGTACCCAGTCTCCGAAAAACGCATCCGCAAGGCCCTGGCCGACAGCTAGGAGTCCAGTAGCCGACGGGCGTGCTCGTGGACGGCGGTGCGTAGTTCGGGTGGCTCGAGGATCTCGAACGGCCAATAGATCCGGCAGACCTGGGCAACCAGAGGGCCGAGTTCGTTGGCGGCGAAGCGGACCTCACAGGTCGCGGCGTCGAGCTCTTCGACCACGCCCTGACTCGGCGGGATCATCTTCGTGACGGTGGCGGCGGGGGCCTGGACGCGGATCCGGGCGACGATGTCCCACGGCGACACTCCGGTGCCCTCGGCAACGAGTGCGACCGGGTCCGGCGGGTCGTCGAAGCGGTACCGGGAGCCGGTGAGCATCGGCTGCTCGATGCGGTCGACCCGGAAGGTTCGCCAGGCCTGCCGGTCGCGGTCGCGGGCGACGAGGTACCAGCGCCGGCCGGTGTGCACGATCTGCAGCGGTTCGACGCTGCGCTCCGACTCGCAGCCGTCATGGGTGCGATAGCGGAACCGGATGCCTTCGACGTGCCGGCAACCCGCCGCCAGCGTGACCAGCACGCCGCCGTCAACCGGCGGCAGTTCGCCCTGCGGCAACTGAGTCGTGTGTGCCCCGATCGCGTCGACCTGCTCCCGGAGCCGGACGGGCAGCACCTGATGGAGTTTGGCGAGCGCCGAGATCGCCGCCTCCTCGACGCCGGACACCGTCGTGGTCGTCGCGACCCGCAGACCGACCGCGATCGCGACGGCCTCGGAGTCCTCGAGCAGCAGCGGCGGCAGGCGTCCACCGGGTCCGAGGCGATAGCCACCGCCGATCCCGGCCTCGGCGTCGATCGGGTAGCCGAGCGACCGCAGCCTGGTGATGTCCCGCCGTACGGTGCGAGGCGTGATCTCGAGCCTTGCTGCCAGCTCGGCACCGTCCCACTGGGGGCGCGAGTGAAGCAAGGACAGCAATCGGAGCAGCCGGGCCGCGGTATCCATCGTGGCTATTCTGCCTCGACCTGCGGACCGATCCTGTCCGCAGGTCGCTCTACGGTGGATTCATGACCACGACGCAGAGCTTGCTGGATCTGTCCGACTTCGCCTGGCAGCGCCTCCGTGACCGGCTCGGCGGGCTGACCGACGAGGAGTACTTCTGGGAGCCGTTCGACGGTTGCTGGACCGTCCGGGCGACGGATGACGGGTTCGTGGCCGACTGGGACCGGATTCCGCCGGAGCCGCCGCCGTTCACGACGCTGGCATGGCGGGTCGCGCACATCGTCGATGTCCTGCAGGCGGAGCGCACGGCGACCTGGTTCGGCCAGGAGCCTGCCGCCGACGACGGTACGCCGCCGGTCCCGGGCTCGGTCGCCGACGCCATCGACTCCCTCGACCACGCCTACGCTGTCTGGCGCCGGCGACTGGCCGCGCTCACCCAGGACGATCTCGACCGCCCGATGGGCGCCATCGCCGGACCGTACGCCGAGGACAACGGAGCCGACTTCGCCCTGCACATCCTCGACGAGCTCATCCACCACGGCGCGGAGGTCGGAACGGTCCGCGACTTCTACCACGGCACCCACCCCGACAACCGCTTCACCGGCAAACTGACACCCGGCGAGCGCCCGGCCCTGCTGGCCGAGGCCGCGGTCGCACGCCACTGGGAACTCATCCCCGAGCTCGCGGACCAAGGCTTCGACCTGAACGCGAAGACCACCAGCGGCCGTACGGCGGCCCACCTGGCCGCGGGAACCGGGAACCTGGAGATCCTGCGGTTCCTGGTCGAACGCGGGGCCGATCTGTCGATCACCGACGGCCAGTTCCAGGCCGACGTACTCGGCTGGGCGAAGTGGTTCCAGCAGACCGAGGCGATCAAGTACCTCGAGACGCTGTGATCAGCCCCGCGCTGAGCAGCCAGATGTGTTCGCAGGTCGAGGACGCCTGCTGCAACTGTACGGGCGACTCCTGCGAGGCGTGGTAGAAGGTTCGCTCGATCATCCAGCACAGGACACGGGCCATCGCCGACGCCTGATCCGGTGCGGTGCCGGCCGGTACGCCGGCGCGTTCGAGGACTGCGGTGATGGCCGTGATGAACAGGTCGGCGGTCCGGCTCCACAGCGTGCCGATCTCGGGGACGGTCAACGACAGGTCGATCGCCGTGCGCATCACCAGGCCGTGCTCGTTCCACAGCTCGACCGTGCGCTGCATGGCAGCCGCGATGGCCTCGCGCGGCTCGTCGGACTCGGCGGCGACGCGGGACCTCTCCCACAGGTGTTCGACGGTCCGAGCCACCAGTGCCGTGACGACTTCCTGTTTGGAGCCGAAGTAGAAGTACAGAGCGCCGCGCGTGATCCCGGCGCCTTGGGCGATGTCGCCGACCGACATCGCGTCGTACCCCTTGTCCGCCAGCAACGCCTCGCAGGTGTCCAGGATGGCTCGCTCACGGACATCGCCTTTGCGTTCGACAGCGCGCCGGCCGGTCATCAGAGCTGCGCACCTTCCGCGAAGTCGGTCGTCCGGGAGAGGGCATCCCAAGCGCGGATGTCCGCATCGGTGGCGGAACGTGCGGCCGTGACCAGGCGCAGCGCGTCCGAGCCCAGGACGAGGTGCGCCGGAGGTTGATCGACCGACGCGATGTGGACGACTGCTTCGCCGGCCTTCGCCGGGTTGCCCAATTGGTTCCCACTCGCCTTCTGCCGCGCCGCGCGGATCGGAACGAACAGTTCGTCGTAGTCGTCGATGGAGTGCCCGGCGCGTGTCATAGAGCGCCCGGCCCAGTCGGTGCGGAACGACCCGGGCTCGATCGCGGTCACGTGGATGCCGAACTGTGCGACCTCCTTGCCGAGCGCCTCGAGAATGCCTTCCATTGCGAACTTGCTCCCGCAGTACGCCGACATACCGGGCACGGCCATCAAGCCGCCCATCGACGTGACCGCCATCAGGTGTCCGCGGCGGCGGCGACGCATGAACGGGAGCGCAGCCTGCAGAGTGGCCGCTGCCCCGAAGACGTTGACCTCGAACTGCCGACGTACGTCTGCCAACGGGGTTTCCTCGAAGGTGCCCTCCAGGCCGTAGCCGGCGTTGGCGACGACAACATCCAACGGGCCGACGCTCTGCTCCAAGTCCGCCACCACGCGAGTGACCGCGTCGTAGTCGGTCACGTCAAGGATGCGGGCGTGCGCGCGCTCCAGTTGCTCGAAGGCACGCAGGTCCTCCTCGGAGCGGACCGTCCCCACGACGGTGTGACCGGCGGTCAGGGCGGCCTGGGCGAACGCACGCCCGAGCCCCGTGCTGACGCCGGTGATGAGCCAGTTCTGCTTCTCCATGCCCCAAATTCTACACGGTGTCGATTTTTCTCAACGTGACGTAGATTACGGGACGAAGGCGCGTTGGGATCGGCGGCGGAAATCTCGTGGTGAGAGGTCGTGGGCGGTGGTGAAGCAGCGGGTGAAGTAGGACTGGCTGGTGAAGCCGCAGCGGGATGCGATGGCGGCGATCGTGGCGTTGGTGGCTGCTAGCAAGGATGCGGCGTGTTCCATTCGGAGGTCGGTGACGAAGGCGGTCGGGGTGACGCCGTACGCCGCGCGCATCGAGCGGGACAGGTGTGCGGCGCTGACGCCGGCGAGTTCGAGGAGGCGCGGTACGCCGCCGCGGAGGTTCTCCTCGGCGCGCATCGACGTACATGCCTTGGCCAGCCAGTCCGGGATCCCTGAGCCGCCGGGGTCTCCTGGTGCCAGCAGGTCGAGAAGGTCGGTCCAGAAGCGCAGGAGGTGGTAGGCGGTCGGGGCGTTCTGGAAGCGGTCGAGGGCGTGCTCGAAGAGCGGTACGGCGGCCGGCTGATGGAAACTGACCGGGCCCCGGGAGGTCCAGGTCGGGGTGCGGGTCAGGTCCAGGAACCCTTGCCAGATCGAGCTCGGGAACGCCACGTTGACGAACTCCAGACCGTCGGGCGCCGCCCCGCGGACCGCATGGCGGTCGCTCGGCCGGACCAGGACGACGTCGCCGGCACGCAGCGGCACGGCGCCGGTGGTCAGCAGGTGCTCGCCACTGCCGGACACGACTCCCATGAACTCGTGGAAGTCGGCGTGCGTGTGCAGTTCGGTGTCGCGGGCTCGGGCCGGGATCCGCACCCGCGCCGCGTGGTACGGCCGGCCGAACGCGTGCGCCTCGAAGCGCAGGATCTGATCCACATCAAGACAGTACAAATTCTCGTCGTACGGCTGCTAGCCCTCGGATGCGTCACCCCCGGACGCTGGAGGCATGTTCGAAACCGATGGATATGTCATCTTCCGCGACGTCATCGACCAAGACCTGATCAAGGAAGTGAACGATCATGTCGAGTGGCTGCAGGCCCGGCATCCCGACGTACGGCCCGAGCAGCTCGGCCACATCTACCTGAAGGACGACCCGTTCTGGGTCCGGCTGGTGAGCGACGACCGGCTCGTCGACATCGCCGAGAAGTTCGTCGGGCCGGACATCGCGCTGTTCGCGTCCCACTACATCTCCAAGCCGCCGTACTCCGGGCAGCCGGTGCTCTGGCATCAGGACGCCGCGTTCTGGCCGCTCGATCCGATGGAGGTGGTGACGCTCTGGCTGGCCGTCGACCACTCGACGCCGGAGAACGGGTGCGTCCGGGTGATCCCGGGAAGTCACCGCTCCGGGGTCGCCGGGATGCGTGACAACACCGACGTGGAGAGCGTGCTCGGCAAGGAGATCGCGGTCGAGGTCGACGAGTCGCAGGCCGTCGACATGGTGCTCGCGCCGGGCGACGTCGAGGTGCACCATCCGAACATCGTGCACGGCAGCAACGCGAACACGTCGCCGGATCGGCGCTGCGGGCTGACCATCCGCTACATCCCGACGTCGACGCGGATCACCGATCCGGAGTCGCCGTACCCGAGCGCGTTCCATCTGCGCGGTGAGCCGGGGGTGAACAGCTACCAGCCGCGGCCGCGGTACGTCGAGGGCCGGCACTTCCCGTTCGCCGGCGCCTGAACAAGTGAAGAGCCCGCCCCGGGAAAGGGGCGGGCTCTTCGGTGACTCACTCGAGGCAGATCCGGAACGGATGCCCTGCGGGATCCGCGTAGATCCGCCAGCCGCGCGCGTTCTCGGCGGGCGGCGGGTCCAGCGGATCGAGCGGCTCGGCGCCGAGGGCAACCACCGTCGCATGCCCGCTGGAGAGGTCCTCGACGATCAGGTCGAGGTGGAGATCCTGCGCGTCGGTGCCGGGCCACGTGCCCGGCACGTACTCCTCCGAGCGCCGGAAGGCCAGCGTCGAGAACCCCAGCGACGACCCCGGGCCGGTCAGGCTCCGCCAGTCCTCGTCACCGTTCTCGTCGATCTCCAGCCCCAGCAGCGCCGAGTAGAACTGGGCGAGCTCGAGTGGGTCCGGGCAATCCAGAACCACCGAGCCGAGCCGCCCGGCAGTACTGCCCGGCTGCTCTGCCACCTGCGTCATCTGTCCTCCACAATCAATTTCGTCAGCCTGTCCCTCATGAGGGGCAGGTCCGGCCAGGGCCCTCTTGTCGGAAGGCCCGGCCGCCTACGATGACAGGTCGCGGGGACAATTCGCACCTTTCGACACGCGTTCTCGGCCACTGAGCCGGTCGCTGACAGTGAAGGTTCGAGCGCGCTACCCCTCAAACCGCTGTACGCCGGTAGCACGTCGGCGCTCACCGAGTTTGCGGATCTTCGCCCGCGTCCCGCAGTCCTCCATCGCGCACCACCGCCGCGAACCGTTCCGGCTGCGGTCGAGGAACAGCCAGCCGCAGCCTCCGTCCGCGACCGGGCAGGCCCGCAACTGACGCAGCTCGACGCCGCGCACCAGCTCGACCGCGGCCACCACCAGCCGATCCGGGATCAACTGCGCCGGCGACGTCCCGACCACCAGCTCCGCGATCCCGCGGTCCCGGCCCGGATCCGGGATCAGCATCGACCGCGCGGCGGCCGCCGACCAGCGCAGCATCAACCGCTCGAACGCGGAACCCTCGCTGTGCTTGACGCCGTCGCCCGCGACCACAGCACCGGTCGCTCGCGGCGCGAACACGTCGTACGCCGCCTCGCGGATCTCCAGCGTCGCATTGAGGGCCTTCGTGGCCAGCTCCGGCGCCGAGCGCCAGGTGCCTTCGACGGCGCTGTGGTCCCGCAGATCGATCAGTCCGATCCGATGCGCCCAGGCGATCAGCTCGGACGGCGAGGTGAGGTAGTCCCGCTCCGGGTCGCCGCCCCGCAACCGTGGGGTGACCGTGTTCACCAGGTCGAGAACGGGATGTCCGCCCACGATGCGGTATTCCGCGTGAGAACTGTCGGTCATGGATGAGATGCTACCACTGTCCGAATCTTTACTGGAATCAGGTGACTCATGCCTCTCTCGTCCCGCCGAGCAACCGCCGCACTGGTGTTCCTCGGCGTTTCGACCTTCTCGTTCGTGACGGTCGAGGTGCTTCCGATCGGTCTGCTGACCGTGATCGCCGACGACCTCGAGCGATCGCGCTCCCAGGTCGGCCTCCTCGTCACCGGGTACGCCGCGGTCGTCGTACTCGCGTCCATCCCCCTGGCCCGACTCACCCACCACCTGCCCCGTCGCGTCGTGCTGACCGGCACCCTCGGGGTCCTGACCGCCGCCACGGCGCTCTCGGCGGCCGCTCCGTCGTACGAGACGCTGTTCGCCGCGCGGCTGCTGATCGCACTCTCACAGGCGCTGTTCTGGTCGATCGCCCCGCCGATCGCGACCAGTCTGTTCCCGCCGGAGTTTCGCGGCCGGGTGGTCGCGCGGCTCGCGATCGGTACCGCGCTGGCGCCGATTCTCGGCATCCCGGTCGGCACCTGGCTCGGAGAGCAGGCCGGCTGGCGGGTGCCGTTCGTGGTGATGACGGTGCTCGGAGCTGCCGCCGGCGTCGGGATCGCCGTCCTGCTGCCGCGCACCGAGGTGCAGGACAGTCCGTCCCGCCGGGGCAGCTCCCCCGACCTGCGGCGGTACGTCGTCCTGCTGGTCGCGTCCGCTGTCGGCGTGACCGGATTCCTGACGTTCAACACGTACATCACGCCGTTCTTGCTGGACATCTCCGGGTTCTCGTCCGAGGTGCTCGGTCCGATGCTGCTGGCCAGCGGTGCGGGCGGACTGGCCGGCACGGTGATCGTCGGACGCGTCCTGGATCGGTACCCGTGGGGCGCGACCGTCCTGCCGCTCGGCCTCATCACGATCGGCCTGCTGGGGCTGTACGCGCTGGGACAGGTGCAGGTCGTGACGGTCGCGCTGATCGCAGTGATCGGTCTGGCGTTCAGCGGGCTCGCAGTCGCCGTACAGAGCCGGACGCTGCAGATCGCCCCGGGCAGCACCGACATCGCGTCTGCCGGGACCAGTTCGGCGTTCAACGTCGGCATCGCCGCCGGAGCGTTCGTGGGCGGCGCACTGATCGACACCACTACTGTACGAGCGGTAGCACTCGTCGGCGGCTTGCTGACCGCGGCCGCAACTCTCGTCATGCTCAGCGAGCCCCTGCTGGTTCGACAGCGACGGACCGTGCCAGAGTGCCGGGATGACCACGCCGTTTGTGAAGAGCCGGTCTGACGCACCCGCGGGCTTCTTCGAGGTCGAGGCGGCCGGTCTGCGCTGGCTGGCGGTTCCTGGCGGAGTGCCGGTCGCTGAGCCGCTCCAGGTCTCCCCCACTCAGCTGGCGACGAGCAGGTTGGACACGTCTGCGCCGACCGAGTCCGCGGCCGAGGAATTCGGGCAGCGGTTGGCTGTCACGCATGACGCCGGCGCCCGCTACTTCGGCGTACCGCCCGACGGGTGGAGTGGCGACGGCTACATCGGCACCGTCCCGTTGCCGCACGCAGTGGAGCCCGTGCGGTCGTGGGGCGAGTTCTACGCGAACCTGCGGCTACGGCCGTACCTGCGGGCCGCCCACGACCACGGCATCCACCTGGACCTCATCGAGCGCGTCTGCACTCGCCTGGAGGCAGGTGCGTACGACGACCCGTCCGACGAGCCGTGCCGGATCCACGGCGACCTGTGGTCCGGCAACGTGCTCTGGACGCCGGACGGCGTACACCTGATCGATCCGGCTGCTCACGGCGGTCACCGAGAGACGGACCTCGCCATGCTCGCGCTCTTCGGGCTACCGCGGCTGGACCACGTGCTGCGCGCGTACGACGAGGCGCACCCGCTGCGAGACGGGTGGCGAGAGCGGATCGAGCTGCACCAGCTGCACCAGCTGCACCCGTTGCTGGTGCATGTCGTGCTGTTCGGCGGCAGCTATGTGGCGCAGGCGATCGAGTCGGCCAAGCGGTATTGAAGCCTCTTGACGTAATGCCGGGAGCCGCGAACACTTTCGATCATGATTCCGCAGCCCACGGCGCAGCAGGCACTCCCCGACGAGACCTTCACGCTGCAGCCCGACGCCACCATCGGCATCGCCGACTCCTCCGCCCAACCGATCGCGGACCGGTTCGCCGCTCAGCTCCGCCGGTCGACCGGTTTCGAGCTGCCTGTCCAGGAAGGCACCGGCACGATCACGCTGTCCACCGACGGCGCAGAGTCGCTGGGTGCTGAGGGCTACGAGCTCCGCGCAGACGCGTCCGGGGTGACCGTCACTGCGGCGACCACCGAGGGCCTGTTCCGCGGCGTCACCACACTCCGGCAGCTTCTCCCCGCCAAGGCCGAGGCCAACAGCGAGCAAGAGGGTCCGTGGGAGATCGCCGGTACGACGATCTCCGACTTCCCGCGGTACGGGTACCGCGGCGTGATGCTCGACGTGTCGCGGCACTTCTTCACCCTCGACCAGGTGAAGCAGTTCATCGACCTGGTGTCGCTCTACAAGATCAACCGGCTGCACCTGCACCTCTCGGACGACCAGGGCTGGCGGATCCAGGTGGACTCCTGGCCGCGCCTCACGGAGTACGGCGGCAGTCTGCAGGTCGGCGGCGGCACAGGCGGCTACTACACGAAGGCGGAGTACGCCGAGCTCGTCCAGTACGCCGCGGAGCACTACATCACCGTCGTACCGGAGATCGACACGCCAGGACACACCAATGCGGCTCTGGCGTCGTACCCCGAGCTGAACAAGGGTGACCAGGCGCCGGAGCTCTATACGGAGACCGAGGTCGGGTTCAGCTCGTTCGCCATCGACAAGGACGTGACCTACGCGTTCCTCGACGACGTGTTCCGGGAGGTGGCCGAGCAGACGCCCGGTGAGCTCCTGCACCTCGGTGGCGACGAGGCCCACTCGACCCCGCACTCGGAGTACCTCGCCTTCGTACCCCAGGCCGCCGAGCTGGTCGTCAAGCACGGCAAGCGGGTGATGGGATGGCACGAGATCGCCGACGGGTCGCTGCCTGCCGGCACTGTCGTGCAGTACTGGGGCACCGAGGACCCCAAGGCTCAGGTGCTGGCGCAGAAGGCAGTGGAGCAGGGGGCGACTCTGGTGCTGTCCCCCGCCAACCGGGCGTACCTGGACATGAAGTACCACGAGGAGACGCCGCTCGGTCTGCAGTGGGCCGGATTGGTCAGCGTCGAGCAGTCCTACAGCTGGAACCCGGCCACGCTGGTCCCGAACGTGCCTGCGAGTGCGATCGACGGCGTCGAGGCGCCGCTGTGGACAGAGACGCTCGACGATCTGGAGAAGGTCGAGTTCATGACGTTCCCGCGGCTGCCGGGCATCGCCGAGCTCGGATGGTCGCAGGAGTCCGCGCTCGACTGGACGACGTACCGCGACCGGCTGGCCGAGCAGGGGCCCCGCTGGGAGGTGCTCGACGTCAACTTCTACCGGTCACCTGAGATCGACTGGCGCTAGCTCAGGATGCGGTCCAATAGCCAGGCTGTGGTCGCGTCCATGTCCTGCTCTGCGACCGTGTGGTGCGTGACGTCGGCGGCGTCACGTACCTCCAGCCGGTACACGTACCGGTCCGGCTGCGGCCGGCCGGTGCCCAGGTCCTTTGCACCCAACTCCCGGACTGCGGCCTCCAGCCGGTCGGCGTCCGGCTGGTCGCTGGTGTCGAGTTCGGCCTGCTTGGTCAGGCCGGCGAAACCACCGCTCCGGGTCACGCTGACGATCATCGTTGCCTCCTCGCTGTTCCTGCCGCGTTGCCTGTCGCGCAACTGTCCACAGCCGCGCGACACGCCGGTGACTCCGATCAGAATCATGCGCCCATCACCCGGCGTACCGGGCCATTGTCCTTCGTTGCCAACGTCCCGTCCCGACCTGCGGCTGCGAAACAGCAGGTCGCGCGGGATTTCCGGTTCTGGACCGGCCCTGTGCTGCCCAGATTCGGGCGTGCACGGAGGGTAGCGAGTCGCGACAATCAGCGACACGTGTTTGTGGTCACCTCTACCATCAGGCCGCAGAACGGCTACAGTTATGGCGTTGCAGTTTTGGACTCCCTGACTTTTGCTGTGCTGCATGGCCGGTCTGTCGTCTGGGGCCTTTCGGCGACGCGCGGCTCATGAGGTGTGGGTCGCGGATTGTTAATAGCCATCGAGGAGATAGACAAATGGCTGTCGGTACTGTCAAGTGGTTCAATGCTGACAAGGGCTTCGGCTTCATCACCCCGGATGACGGTGGCGCGGACGTGTTCGCGCACTACTCCGCCATCCAGATGTCGGGCTTCCGTTCGCTGGACGAGAACCAGCGCGTGGAGTTCGAGATCACCCAGGGCCAGAAGGGTCTGCAGGCGGAGAACATCCGCGCGATCGGTTCCTGATCGCCCTTCCAGCACACTGACGAGAGGGTCGCACACCATCAGGTGTGCGGCCCTTTCGCCGCATTACCGCGCTCAGCGCAATCGCGGTACGACGTCGCTCACGATCTGCTCGAGGACGGTTTCGGAGCCGGCGTACACGCCCTCGGTGCGGGGCCAGTGGGTGATGACGTCGGTGAAGCCGAGAGCGGCGGCGCGGCCGACGGCGTCCTCGAAGGCGGACGGGCTGGAGAGCGCGTAGACCTTGGAGTCGAGGGACAGGTACCGGTCCAGGTGGCGACCTTCGAGGAGGTCGTCGAGGCGGTGGCTGAGGTCGGCGACCGACGCCCACCAGCTGTCCAGGTCGTCCGCCGCTCCCCCGGTCGTCATCCAGCCGTCGCCGTGCCGGGCGGCGAACTTGAGCGAGCGCGGCCCGTTGCCGGCCAGGATGAACGGGACACGTGGTTGCTGGACGCAACCAGGCAGCGTCCGGCCGTTGCGCGTCTCGAAGTACTCGCCCTTGAAGTCGACGCCGTCCGTGGTGAGCAGGGTGTCGAGGAGCTGCACGAACTCCTGATAGCGGTCCTGCTTCTGCCGTGGCGTCAGGTCGGGCCCGCCCTGGATCGTCGCGTCCAGGCTGCCGCCGGCCCCGATCCCGCACAGGAACCGGCCGTCCGACACGTCGTCGATCGCGAGGATGTCGCGGGTCAGCGCCAGCGGGTGCCGGAAGTTCGGCGAGGTGACGAACGTGCCGAGCTTGATCCTCGACGTGGCGAGTGCGGCCGCCGTCAGTGTCGGCGTCGTCCCGTACCACGGTGAGTCCTGGAGGCCGCTCCAGGTCAGGTGGTCGTACGTCCACGCATGGTCGAAGCCGTACTCGTCGGCTCGCTGCCACCGCGGCGCGGCGTCGTGCCAGCGGTACTCCGGCAGAATCGCGATCCCGAAACGCATGACCGCACCCTACCGAGTGTGGCCGAAAGCACGATTGTTGCGTTTTGCCACGATCTTCGACACGGTCGTAAGGCACTTTTCCCGACACAACAGAACGGAGGCGCGCCTAAGCGAGGCGTGACTTACCTGTGGCGATCGATATCGACAACCAGGCAGACACCCGAGACCCCGCACCCCATCCCGCCATCGCAACACCCCCAGCACCCGGCAGCCGAAGTCGCGGCTCCGGACTCGACCGCGTCACCTTCGGTGTCACCGCGGTCATCGCCCTGGCCTTCGTCGCCTGGGGCATCGCCGACGCCGCCGGTCTCGGTACGGCGTCCACCTCGGCCCTCGGATGGGTCGAGGAGAACACCGGCTGGCTGTTCGTGCTGCTGGCCTCCGGTTTCGTCGTCTACGTGATCTGGCTCGCCGCCGGACGGTACGGGCGGATCCCGCTCGGCCGGGACGACGAGGAACCCGAGTTCAGGACCGTGTCCTGGGTGGCGATGATGTTCAGCGCCGGCATGGGCATCGGGCTGATGTTCTTCGGCGTCAGCGAGCCGCTCTCGCACTTCACCAGTCCCCCGCCCGGCACCGTCCAGGGCGGGTCGCCGGAGGCCCTCGAGACCGCGATGGCGACCACGCTGTTCCACTGGACCCTGCACCCGTGGGCGATCTACGCCGTCGTCGGCATCGCGATCGCGTACGGCACGTTCCGGCGCGGGCGGTCGCAGCTGATCAGCGCGGCGTTCGCTCCGCTGCTGGGACGCCGTACCGAAGGACCGATCGGCAAGGTGATCGACGGGCTGGCGATCTTCGCGACCCTGTTCGGGTCGGCCGCGTCACTCGGGCTCGGCGCGCTGCAGATCGGTTCCGGTGTCCGGATCCTCGGCTGGCTGGACAACACCGGGAACGCCGTCATGGTCGGCGTGATCGCCGTACTCACCGCGGCCTTCGTCGCCTCGGCGGTCTCCGGCGTCGCGAAGGGCATCCAGTGGCTCTCGAACATCAACATGGTGCTGGCCGTCGTTCTCGCGGTCTTCGTGTTCGTGGTCGGCCCGACCGTGCTGATCCTGAACCTGGTGCCGACCGCGATCGGCGACTACTTCCGCGACCTGGCCGACATGGCCGCGCGGACCGAGGCCAGCGGCGGCGACGCGATGGCCACCTGGCTGTCCGGCTGGACCGTCTTCTACTGGGCCTGGTGGATCTCGTGGACGCCGTTCGTCGGCATGTTCATCGCGCGGATCAGCCGCGGCCGCACGATCCGGCAGTTCGTCACCGGCGTCCTGCTGGTGCCGTCGCTGGTCAGTGTGCTGTGGTTCTGCATCTTCGGCGGTACGGCGATCGACATCCAGCGTGGCGGTACCGACATCGCCGGCGCGTCGACGACCGAGGGTCAGCTGTTCGGCATGCTCGACCACATCCCGCTGGGCGCGGTCACGACGGTCATCGTCGTCCTGCTGGTCGCGATCTTCTTCGTGTCCGGTGCGGACGCCGCGTCGATCGTCATGGGCACGCTGTCCGAGCGTGGTGCGATCGAGCCGAAGAAACCGTTGGTGATCTTCTGGGGCGTGCTGACCGGTGCGGTGGCGGCGGTCATGCTGCTCGCCGGCGGAGGTGGCGCGGACGCCTTGCAAGGCCTGCAGAACCTCACGATCGTCGCGGCGTTGCCGTTCGCGGTCGTGATGGTCGGACTCGCGGTCGCGCTCGCCAAGGACCTGCGCACCGACCCCTTGATGTTGCGCAGCGAGATCGGCTCGGAGGCGGTCGAGGCTGCGGTCATCGAAGGAGTCAGCAACCACGGCGACGCCTTCTCGCTCGTCGTCGCCGGCAACGGCCACGACGCCGGCACCGAGGTCCCGGAGTCACCGCAGCCGCGGGGCGAGGTCCCGCCGCCTAAGCCCTAACGGGCCGGCGTCGGGAACGTGGCTAGGGAGCTCGTGCCGATGCTTCCTAGCCACACTTTCCCGTCGCGTTCGCGGACGCCGGTGGGCATGTGGAAGTTCGGGTGCTTGGCGCGCAGGTCGTGGATCAGTTCGCCGGTCTCGTCGTACGCCTGGATCTCGATGATGTCCGCGGCCTTCGGCTTCAGCGCGTCCGGCAGCGACCAGACGACCTTGCGGAGCACCGGGGGCTTGGGCAGCAGCAGGTCGAGTACGGCGTTGCGCGGCGACCCGACCGCGACCCAGATCAGGCCGTCAGAGCCACGCGCGATGTTGTCCGGCAGCCCCGGGATCGACGCGATCTGCACCGGCGCCGCGCCCTCGGTGGTGAGGTCGAGTTTGTAGAGCCCGTACATCGCGGTCTCGGCCCAGAAGAGGGTACGGCGATCGCTGCTGAGCGCCACGCCGTTCGGGAAGCCGCGACCGGTCGCCAGCCGGGTCACCTCGCCGTCGGGGGTACGGCGGTACACGCTGCCGGTCGTGGAGTGTTCGAGGAGATCGGCCATCCACTCGTCGATGCCGAACCGGGTCGACGAGTCGGTGAAGTAGATCGTGCCGTCCTCGGTGACGTCCGCGTTGTTGCAGAACCGCATCGGGCGGCCGTCGATCTCGGACAGCAGGGTGGTGATCCGATTGTTCTTGTCGAGGGTCAGCAGGCCGCGGTTCGCGTCGCAGATCAGCACCTTGCCGTCCGGCAGCCATTCCAGGCCGAGCGGCCGGCCGCCGGTGTCGGCGAGGGTGCTGATCGTCTTGCCGTCGGCGCTGACGCGCAGGATGCGGCCGTCGTACAGACCGGTGAGGACGCTGCCGTCGTCGTCGATCAGCGTGTCCTCGGGGCCGGCGCCGGGCAACGCGACGACCTCGACGTCGATGCCCTTGGGATGCCGCACCGGCGGTGCGGGCGGCGGGGTCCAGCGAACGGGCGCGATCGACGTCTTCATGCCGCCGACCCTAGCGCGCTGCGCCCACCCGACCACAGGGGGTACAAGTACGTCTGAGCCCGGACCAGGTCGGTCCGGGCTCAGACGTACTTGCTAGAAGATGACCTCGCCGCGGGCGCGGCGGGCGCGGAGCTTCTCGAGGGCTTCGTCGAGGATCTCCTGCGCCTCCTGCTCGGAGCGGCGCTCCTTCACATAGGCCAGGTGGGTCTTGTAGGGCTCGATCTTCGGCGGCGGGGGCGGGTTGTTCACATCGGTGCTGGTCGGCAGACCGCACCGTGGACAGTCCCACTCCTCCGGGATGGAGGCCTCGACCGCGAACCAGGTTGCGGTCTCGTGCCCGTTCGCACAGAAGAACACGATGCGCTGCCGGGGCGCGGTGTCGCCGCGCTCCGCCTCGCCCATCGGCCCGGCACCGACCCGGCTGCCACGAATCGCACTGCCACCACCAGCCACGCGAACCTACTCCCCTCAGCCGAGCTTGTAGAGCAGGCCGAGCGCGACGATGGCGGCGAACCAGATCAGACCGACGCCGATCGTGATCCGGTCCAGGTTCCGCTCGGCGACCGACGAGCCGCCGAGGCTGGACGACACACCGCCACCGAACAGGTCCGAGAGGCCGCCACCGCGGCCTTTGTGCAGCAGCACCAGCAGCGTCAGGAACAGGCTGCAGACGATCACGACGATCGAGAAAGCGAGAATCACGAGGAGTAGCCTAACTGAAGGTCCAGGTAACGGCAGATGCCGGCGAACTCGTCCACCTGAAGGCTCGCACCTCCGACCAGGCAGCCGTCGACATCCGGTTGGGCCATGATGCCACTTGCACTGGCCATCTTCACCGACCCACCGTAAAGAATCCGTACCGAGTCGGCGACCGAGGGTGAGATCGTCTCCTCGATCCGGCCCCGGATCGCGGCGATCACCTCCTGCGCGTCCTCCGGCGTCGCGACCTCTCCGGTGCCGATCGCCCAGACCGGCTCGTAGGCGATGACGACCTTGCGGACGTCGTCCTGCTTCAGTCCGGCCAGCCCGGCGTCGATCTGACCCAGGCAGTGCTCGACGTGACCGTCGGCCTTCCGGATCTCCAGGCCCTCGCCGACGCACATGATCGGGACCAGCCCGGCCTCGAGCGCCTTCGCGGTCTTGGCGTTGACGACCTCGTCGGTCTCGTTGTGGTACTGCCGGCGCTCGGAGTGCCCGGTCAGCACGTAGGTGCAGCCGAGCTTGGTGAGCATCGCCGCCGAGATCTCGCCGGTGTACGCGCCGGCGTCGCGCGTGGACACGTCCTGCGCCCCGTACTTGATCTTCATCCGGTCACCGTCGACCAGCGTCTGCACGCTGCGGATGTCGGTGAACGGCGGCAGCACCGCCACCTCGACCCGCTCGAAGTCGTGCTTCTTGTCCTGCAGCGTCCAGCTCAGCTTCTGCAGCAGGTGCACGGCCTCGACGTGGTTCAGGTTCATCTTCCAGTTGCCCGCCATCAACGGCGTACGGGCAGCTGAGTTGTCGCCTGCCATCTCAGTCCTCTTCCAGTACCGCGAGACCCGGGAGCTCCTTGCCCTCCAGGTATTCGAGCGACGCGCCGCCACCGGTGGAGATGTGGCCGAACGCGTCGTCGGCGAAGCCTAGCTGCCGTACGGCGGCCGCGGAGTCACCGCCGCCTACGACACTCAGCCCGTCCACCTCGGTCAACGCCTGCGCGACGGCCTTGGTTCCGCCGGCGAACGCCGCCATCTCGAACACGCCCATCGGGCCGTTCCAGAAGACCGTCTTCGCCGCGGCGACCTCGGCGGCGAAGGCCTTGCCGGACTCCGGGCCGATGTCCAGACCGAGCTGGTCGGCCGGGATCGCGTCCGCGGCCACCACGGTGGCCGGCGAGTCGGCCTTGAACTCGGGCGCGACCACGATGTCGGTCGGCAGCACGATCTTGTCGCCGGCATCCTTCAGGTAGCCGCGGACGACGTCCAGCTGGTCGTCCTCGAGCAGGCTCTTGCCGACCTCGTGGCCCTGCGCCTTGAGGAACGTGAAGACCATGCCGCCGCCGATCAGCAGCTTGTCGGCCTTGGCGATCAGGTTGTCGATCACCGCGAGCTTGTCCGACACCTTGGCGCCGCCGAGCACGACGACGTACGGCCGGGCCGGGTCCTCGGTGAGCTTCTTCAGTACGCCGACCTCGGCGAGCACCAGGCCACCCGCGGCGTGCGGGAGCTTGCGCGCGACGTCGTACACACTGGCCTGCTTGCGGTGCACGACACCGAAGCCGTCGCTGACGAACACGTCGGCCAGCGCCGCGAGCTCATCGGCCAGCGCGCCCCGCTCGGCCTCGTCCTTGCTCTCCTCGCGCGGGTCGTAGCGCACGTTCTCCAGCAGCAGGACCTCGCCCTCGTCGAGATCCTGTACGGCGGTCTGCGCCGCGTCGCCGGTGACGTCGGAGGCGAAGCGCACCGTGATGCCCTCGGGCTGCAGCAGCTCACCGAGCCGCTTGGCCACCGGGGCCAGCGTGTACTTCGGGTTCGGCTCGCCCTTGGGACGGCCGAGGTGCGCGGTCACGATCACCTTCGCGCCCGCCTTCGCCAGCTTCACCAGAGTCGGCAGCGACGCGCGGATCCGGCCGTCGTCGCCGATCACCTCGTCCTTGATCGGCACGTTCAGGTCGGACCGGACCAGCACCCGCTGCCCGGCCAGGTCGCCGAGGTCTTCGATGGTCTTCACAGTTCAGCTTCCTCGTGAGAACGAGCTTTGCGCCCGAAGAAGCACCAGGGCTGCCTTCGGACGCAAAGCTTGTGGGAATGTCAGAGCGACGCGCCGACGTGGTTCACCAGGTCGACGAGGCGGTTCGAGTAACCCCACTCGTTGTCGTACCAGCCGACGACCTTCACCTGGTTGCCGATCACCTTGGTCAGGCCCGCGTCGAAGATGCAGGACGCCGGGTCGGTGACGATGTCGGTCGAGACGATCTCGTCCTCGGTGTAGGTCAGGTAGCCCTTCAGCGAACCCTCCGCCGCGGCGACCTTGTAGGCCTCCTTGACCTCGTCCACGGTGACCTCGCGGCCGACGGTGACGGTGAGGTCGGTCGCCGAGCCGGTCGGGACCGGGACGCGCAGCGCGTAGCCGTCCAGCTTGCCCTTGAGCTCCGGCAGCACCAGGCCGATCGCCTTCGCGGCGCCGGTGGAGGTCGGGACGATGTTCAGCGCGGCGGCGCGGGCGCGGCGCAGGTCCTTGTGCGGGCCGTCCTGCAGGTTCTGGTCCTGGGTGTACGCGTGGATCGTGGTCATCAGACCCTTCTCGATCGTGAACGCGTCGTTCAGAACCTTGGCCAGCGGGGCGATGCAGTTCGTGGTGCAGGACGCGTTCGAGATCACGGTGTGCTTCTCGGCGTCGTACAGGTCGTGGTTCACGCCCATCACCACGGTCAGGTCCTCGTTCTTCGCCGGGGCGGAGATGATGACCTTCTTGGCGCCGTTGTCGGCGTGCGTCTTGGCCTTGGTGGCGTCGGTGAAGAAGCCGGTGGACTCGATCACCACGTCGGCGCCGACGTCCGACCACTTCAGGTTGGCCGGGTCGCGCTCGGCGAACGCCTTGAAGCTCTTGCCGCCGACGGTGATGTCGTCCTCGGTGGCGGAGACCTCACCCGGGAACCGGCCCAGGATCGAGTCGTACTTCAGCAGGTGGGCGAGGGTCTGGTTGTCGGTCAGGTCGTTGACGGCGACGACCTCGATGTCGGCACCGGACGCCTGCACGGCGCGGAAGAAGTTACGGCCGATGCGGCCGAAGCCGTTGATACCTACGCGTACGGTCACGGGTCTGCGTCTCCTCAGAACTAGCTTTGGCACTGCCGCTACAGCCCGAACACTAGCCCAACAGCCCACTCGATCAACTGGTAGCGTCCAGATGAGACCACCGGTTATTTTTCACGGCTTCAGACCAGACCACTGGCTGGTACGACGAGCGGCGATTTCCGGAATGTCTCTCCGGAAACCGCCGTTCGCACTGCTGTTCACTCAACTACGGCAGAACGTTCACCCCCGCCCACGCCTTGGCCACCGCGGCCCGCTCGGCGCTGCTCGCGCCGTACAGGTCCGTGGCGGCGTTCAGCGTCGCGGTCCGGGCGCCGTGGTAGTCGGTCCGGGACGTCATGTACGTCGTCAGCGCGCGGTACCAGATCTTCTCGGCCTTGCTGAGGCCGATCCCGGTGACCGTGACACCGTTGGCGGCCGGGCTGTTGTACGCGATGCCGTTGATCGTCTTCGCGCCGCTGCCCTCGGACAGCAGGTAGAAGAAGTGGTTGCCGACACCGGACGAGTAGTGCACGTTGAGCCGGCCGACGCTCTTCGACCACGAGTCGGCGGAGGCGCCGTCCAGCGACGGCTTGTCGAGCCGCCGGATGTAGTTCGTCGCCGGGTTGTAGTCGGTGAAGATCTCCTCACCGAGCACGTAGTCCGGGGTGTCCTGGCTGTTGGCGGCGTACCACTCGACGGCCGTGCCGAAGATGTCCGACGTGGACTCGTTCAGGCCGCCGGACTCACCGCTGTAGCGCAGGCCGGCCGTGCGGCTGGTGACGCCGTGGCTCATCTCGTGCCCGGCGATGTCCAGCTCGACGAGCGGGCCGATCCCCTGGCTCGGGTCGCCGTCCCCGTACTTCATGCAGAAGCAGGAGTCACTCCAGGAGGCGTTCACGTACGCGCCGTCGTGGACGTAGGACTTCGCGCCCTTGCCGTCGTTCGCGATGCCGTTGCGGCCGTGCACGTTCTTGTAGTAGTCCCACGTCTTGGCGATGCCGTAGTGAGCGTCCACGCCGGCCGTCTGCGCGTTCGAGTTGCTGCCGGTCCCCCAGACGTTGTCGGCGTCGGAGAACAGCGTGCCGGCGTTGTACGTCGCGTTGCCGCCGCGGACCGGGTCGACCATCGTCCAGCTGGTGCCGGACTTCGTGGTGTCCAGGCCGACGGTGCCGACGTACAGGCCGGTGCCGCTGCCGAGGTCGTCGTTCACCGTTGTCCAGCTGTCCAGGACCTTGCCGTTCTGGGCGTCGACGTACGTCTCGGTACCGGTCGGCTCGCCGTTGGCCTTGCGGCCCTCGCTGACGACCTTGTACGCGAGCTTGGACTGGCCGGTGTTCGTGACGAAGACGACGAGCTGCTGCTTGGCGGACTTCTGCTTGGTGGCAGCGGCTGCGGACGCGGCAGAGACAGCAGGCTTCACGGACAGCGCGAGCTTGCCGACCCCACCAGTCGCCGACCGGCTCTTGCCGGCTTTGTCCTGGTGTACGACGACGTCGCCGCCGACGACCGGCAGACCTTGGTACGTGCGGTCGAACCGGACGTGGCTGCTGCCGTCGCTGTCCACGATGACGTCACGGACGACCAGGTCACTGCCGTCGCCGATGCCGAGCTGTGCGGCGTTGGCGCGGGCAGCGGCCACCGGGGACACGGCGGAGCCACCGGGTTGGGCGGCCTGCACGTTCACGGTGATGGTGACGACGGCCAGACCGGCGATCGCGGTCGCGGCCAGACCGGCGCGATGAATGCGCTTCATGCGTTACTCCTTGGGCGGGAGACGCGCACGATCCGGGACAGGATGTGCGCGAATGGGCACGCACACCCTCGGCGAGCCAACCGCCAAAAGGAACCGGTCAGGTTCGAAAACCCCGGAAATCCCGGGAAAACCTTCGGCCGCGCCGCCCCGCCCCCGCAGTCATCCGGGGGTGGGACGAACGGAGATCAGCGCTCGATCAGCCGAGACCGAGCGCGGGTTTCGCGGCCCGTGATCCGGCCGCCCTCTCCTTCGCGCCGTCGGCGGTCTGTCCGGCTTGGCCGTTCATCCATCTGCTGCCGCTAACGATCCGGTCAGGCCGGGTCGAGCATCTCCGGGGTGAGGTTTGCTTCGGTGTTCGGGACGCCGAGGTCGCTGGCGCGCTTGTCGGCCATCGCGAGCAGCCGGCGGATCCGGCCGGCGACGGCGTCCTTGGTGAGGGCCGGCTCGTGCAGCTGGCCGAGCTCTTCGAGGCTGGCCTGCTTGTGCTCCAGCCGCAGCTTGCCCGCGACCTGCAGGTGATCCGGTACGTCGTCGCCGAGAATCTCCAGCGCCCGCTCGACGCGCGCGCCCGCGGCCACCGCGGCTCGTGCGGAGCGACGCAGGTTCGCGTCGTCGAAGTTGGCCAGCCGGTTCGCGGTCGCGCGGACCTCGCGACGCATCCGCCGCTCTTCCCACGCCAGCACGGACTCATGTGCACCGAGGCGCGTGAGCAGAGCGCCGATCGCGTCACCGTCGCGGATCACCACGCGGTCCACGTTCCGCACCTCGCGCGCCTTCGAACCGATCCCGAGCCGCCGCGCCGCACCGACCAGTGCGAGCGCCGCCTCCGGCCCGGGGCAGGTCACCTCGAGTGAGGACGACCGGCCCGGCTCGGTCAGCGAACCGTGCGCGAGGAACGCACCGCGCCAGGCCGCCACAGCGTCACAGGACGCACCGGAAACGACCGCGGGCGGGAGCCCGCGGACCGGACGCCCACGGTTGTCCACCAGGCCGGTCTGCCGCGCGAGCGCGTCACCGTCCCGGACGACGCGAACGACGTACTTGGTCTGCTTCCGGATGCCCGAGGGCGAGATCACGACCACGTCCGACGGGTGACCGAAGATTTCCGCGATGTCCTTGCGCAGCCGCCGGGCAGCGGCGCCGCTGTCCAGTTCGGCCTCGACGACGATGCGTCCGGACACCAGGTGCAGCCCGCCGGCGAACCGCAGGATCGACGAGACCTCAGCCTTGCGGCAACACGGCTTCGTCACCTGAATACTGGTCAACTCGGACTTCACCTGTGCTGTCATCGCCATGAAGGCCATCCTCCCACCCGTGTCAAAGACCCAACGGGCGGAAGCTGCCCCGGTTACGCGCATTGCAACCTTTCCGCGCGCTGAGTGCGTTACTCCGGCGAAGTTCTGAGAGGAGGGGCATGAAGGGACCGGACGACGCCGAGTTCACCGAGTTCGCCGCGACCACGATCCGGCGGCTGCGCAGAACGGCGTACCTGATGTGTGGCGACTGGCACCGGGCGGAGGACGCTGCGCAGGACGCGCTGGTGAAGGTGTACCGCCGCTGGCACCGGATCGACCGCACCCAAGGGCTGAACGGGTATGCGCATCAATGCCTGGTCACGGCCGTGTTCGACCAGTCCAGGAAACCGTGGCGGCGGGAGCGGCTCGTCGACGCCGACGAGAACACCGGGCCGCAGCCCGATCCGGTCGGCGCCGTCGACGACCGGATGCTCGTCGTACAGGCGCTCGGCGCGCTGCCGCCGAGCCAACGTGCGTGCGTCGTACTGCGGCACTACACCGACCTCAGCCTCGAACAGACCGCCGACATCCTCGGTATCGGCGTCGGCGGCGTGAAGAGCCAGACGTCCCGCGGCCTCACCCGCCTCCGCGAACTTCTCGACCAGACCGAAAGGAGCGCCTCATGACCACGGACATCGAACGCTTGCTGGCCGCTGCCGCCGACGACTCCGACCAGCCACTGACCACCGACGTCGACGATCTGCTCGTCCGGGCCCGGCGCTCCGTGCGGAAGACCCGGATCGCAACGGTCTCGACGGCGGTCCTCACCACGGGCGTCATCATCGCCGGTGTCGCCACGTGGTCCGCGAACCGCAGCGAGACCACCGGTCCAGCGGACGGCCCGAGGCTCACGCTGGATCCGACGACCGGTCGGGTCATCAAGGACGAGACCGGCGCGCAGGTCCAGGCGCCTCCGCCGGTCAGCCAGCTCAGCGATGCCAACCTGCGCGACCAGTGCAAGCAGGCCGACAAGGAGTACGTCGACTTCTTGCGCGAGCACGGTGCCAACCCCCTCGACAAACTTCAGCCGCTCGACGCCCGCTGGAAGGTCGTCGCGAAGGCCGGCACCGGCAACCGAGTACAGGCGATTTTCCTGTCGCCGGACCGGTCCATCGTCAGCACCTGCACGCTGATCAGCGTCGGGCAGGCGCAGTCATACGGCCGGGTGAGCACAAAGGCGGACGCGTCGATCAAGTCTCCGGGCGGGGTGGCGAACCGGGTTCCGGACGGTGTCCGCGAGGTCCTGGTCAACCTTGACGGCGAGACCGAGCCGCGGCAGGCACTTCTCGGCGAGAATGGTTTCTACTCGCTGGGATTCGACGCCTCGACCAGCGGGCGGGTGCGGCAGGTCCGCGGGTACGACGAGCAAGGCCGCAAGGTCTTCGAGTACACACGACCGCCGCTCCCGACCACGAGGCCCTCTGTCCCGGACAGCGTCACGGTCAAGACCGCCGAGCCGATCACACCGAACGTCGTACTGACAAAAGACCCGTTGACCGGGAAGGCTCTCGCTCCCGCGCCGCCGGTCAGTCCGCTGACCGACGAGCAGGTCACCACGCGGTGCCGTGAAGTGGACGACATCTACTTCAGTGGCAGCAGTGGAGCTCAGGATCCGCGGATCAAGGCCGCCGGCCCGGTCACGAAGGAGTGGCAGGTCGCGCTCAAGACGGGCACCGGCAAGAAGCTCACCACCGTACTGATCTCGCCGGACAAGAAGGTGTACGCGTGGTGCCACATGCTGGCGCCGACGGCCAAGGGCGCGTACGACTACACGCGGAGCGCCGTGCAGGCGAACGGGAAGTTCGCCGACAACTTCAGCTTCGGGATGGTGCCGGACGGCGTCGCACAGCTCGTCGTCGACCTGCCGAAGCAGGGCCCGACCCGCGCGCTGATCTCCAACGGCTACTACATCTGGGGTCTCACCGGCGGGAACTCGGACATCAAGAACGTCCGAGTTCGCGGGTACGACGCCCAGGGCAAGCAGGTGTACACCGCCAAGAAGGACGTGGACGCCGACTTCGACTAGGGCCTTAAGAAGATCTCCCGGTAGACCTTGGCGAGTTTGTCCGGTGCGTGGTGGAGCTCGCGGTCCTCGTCGGCGATGTCGGCGATCACCAGCTCGGCCCCGAGGGATTCCGCCGTACGGCGGAGCGACTCGGGGTCGGGCACGTGACCGGCGTCGGCGAGTACGACGTCGATCCGGAGATCCGGCGCGTGGCCGGCCAGCACCTCTAGATGCGTCTCGGGCGAGAACCCGTCGGTCTCCCCCTTCTGCTCCCCCAGGTTCAATGTCAGGAGCCGGCGGGCGCTCGTCTGCTCGAGACCGCGGCACAATGCGGGCACCAGCAGGTTCGGGATGACGGAGGTGAACCAGGATCCCGGCCCGACCACGACCCAGTCCGCTTCCGCGATCGCCACCAGGGCCTCGGGACAAGCCGGCGGGTCGGCCGGATCCAGCGCGACGTCGACGACGTGGCCCTCGGTCGACGCCACCTCGGCCTGACCGCGGATCTCCGTGATCAGCTCCGGATGCTCGGGATCCAGCCCGAGCACCCGCGCAGTGATGTCCAGCGGTACGGCGGACATCGGCAGCACCCGGCCCTCCGCGCCGAGCAGCCGGCCGACCCAGTCGAGTCCGTCGACCGCCTCGCCGAGCAGCTCCCACAACGCGACGATCAGCAGATTGCCGACGGCGTGGTCGTGCAGCTCACCGTTGCTGCGGAAGCGATGCTGCAGTACGTCGGCCCACGTCCGGCCCCACTCGTCGTCACGGCAGAGCGCGGCCAGCGCCATCCGCAGATCACCTGGTGGCAGTACGCCGAGCTCTCGACGCAGCCGCCCGGACGAGCCTCCGTTGTCGGCGACCGTGACGACGGCGGTCAGTTGATCGGTGACATGACGAAGCGCGGAAAGGGATGCGGCCAGGCCATGTCCCCCACCCAGTGCGACGACCCTGGGCGCCCGGCTCACTCCCGCCCCAGATCCCGGTGTACCACTAACGTCGGTGACCCCTTCTCGCGCAGCCTGCGGGCGATCTCCTCCGCCATCGCAACGCTGCGGTGCTTACCCCCGGTGCAGCCGATCGCGACAGTGACGAAGCGCTTGCCCTCGTTCAGGTAGCCGGTCCGCAGGGTGTCCAGCACGTCCACGTAGTTCTGCAGGAACTGCTGGGCCAGCGGATGGCCGAGCACGAAGTCTGACACAGGCTTGTCCTGCCCGGTCATCGGGCGCAGGTCGGGCTGCCAGTACGGGTTCGGGATGAAGCGCATGTCGGCGACCACGTCGGCGTCCACCGGGATGCCGTACTTGAACCCGAACGACACCACGGTCGCTCGCAGCTCCGCGTTCTCCTCGTCGCCGAACGCGTTCACGATCTTCGCGGCGAGCTGGTGGATGTTCAAGCTCGAGGTGTCGATCACCAGATCGGCGCCGGCCCGGATGTCGCCGAGCAGTTCGCGCTCACGCTGGATGCCGTCGAGCAACCGGCCCTCGCCCTGCAGCGGGTGCGGCCGGCGGACGCTCTCCTGCCGGCGCACGATGACGTCGTCGGACGCCTCCAGGAACAACGTCAGCGGCCGGTACCCCTTCAGCCGCAGGTCGTGGATCGCAGAGCTCAGTTCCTCGAAGAACAGGCCGGTCCGGACGTCGACGACGACCGCGAGCCGCGGTGCCGCGCCGGTCCCGACGACCTGCTCGACGAGCGTGGTCAGGAACATCGGCGGCAGGTTGTCCACCACGAACCAGCCGAGGTCCTCCAGTACGTCGGCGACGGAGCTCCGTCCCGCGCCCGACATACCGGACACGATGATGAGGTTGCCGCCTGTGTCGTCCATCAGTTCTCAGTTCTCCCTGGATCCCCGTCAGGCGTCTCGGCCGGCGCCGGGACGTCGTCCCCCAGTATCTCGCCTGTGGCCGTGTTCACCGACGGAGCCCGGCCGGTTTCCGCCTTCGTTGCGGCAGCGTTAACCGCGAGTACGACGGACTCCGCCGTACGGCGCCCGAAACCGGGCAGATCCGCCACCTCGTCGATCGTGGCCAGCCGCAACTTCTTCAGCGACCCGAAGTGCCGCAGGAGCGTCTTCCGCCGGACCTCACCAAGCCCCGGCACCTCGTCGAGGACGCTCTCGACCATCGACTTCGACCGCCGGTTGCGGTGGTGCGTGATCGCGAACCGGTGCGCCTCGTCCCGGAGCCGCTGCAGCAGGTAGAGACCTTCCGACGTCCGCGAGAAGATCACCGGGTCTTCCTCGTCCGGCAGCCACACCTCCTCCAGGCGCTTCGCCAGGCCGCAGACCGGGATGTCGCCGAGGCCGAGCTCGTCCATCGCCTGCCGGGCCGCCGCGACCTGCGGAGGACCACCGTCGACGACCACGAGGCCGGGTGCGTACGAGAACTTCTTCGCCCGCCCGGTCTCCGGGTCGATCAGCGTGCCGCTCGGATCCTCGTCACCGGTCATCGTCGCGCGCTCGTCGAGCAGCCGCTTGAACCGCCGGGTCAGCACCTCGGCGATCGAGGCGACGTCGTTCTGCCCGTCGACGCCCTTGATCACGAACCGCCGGTACTCGCTCTTGCGCGGCAGGCCGTCCTCGAACACGACCATCGAGGCGACCACCTCGGTGCCCTGCAGGTTCGAGACGTCGTAGCACTCCAGCCGCAGCGGCGCCTCGGGCAGGTCGAGCGCGGCCTGGATCTCCTCGAGCGCCTGGTTGCGCGTGGTCAGGTCGCTGGCCCGCTTGGTCTTGTGCATCGTCAGCGTCTGCAGCGCGTTCCGCTCGACGGTCTCCATCAGCGCCTTCTTGTCGCCGCGCTGCGGGACCCGGATGTCCACCCGCGCGCCACGCGTCGCCTCGAGCCACTCGGTCAGCGCGGCCGCGTCCTCGGGCATCGTCGGGACCAGGATCTCCCGCGGGATCGCGTCGGCCGAGTCCCCGGCGTACGTCTGCTGGATGAACCGGGACACCAGGTCGGCGGTGGACGCCGTACCGTCGGCCTTGTCGGCGATGAAGCCACGCTCACCGCGGATCCGGCCGCCGCGGACGTAGAAGATCTGGACCGCGACCTCCAGCGGGTCCTCGCTGAGCGCGATCACGTCCGTGTCGGTGCCGTCGCCGAGGACCACCGCGTTCTTGGCCAGCGCCTTCTCCAGGGCGGCCAGGTCGTCGCGGATCTTCGCGGCTCGCTCGTACTCGAGCTCGGCGGCCGCGGCCTGCATCTCCTTCTGCAGCCGGCGCACGTACGTCGCGGTCTGGCCGGAGAGGAACGCGGCGAAATCGTCGACGATCTGCCGGTGCTCCTCCTGGGTCACCTGCCCCGTGCAGGGCGCGGCGCACTTGCCGATGTACCCGAGCAGACAGGGCCGGCCGATCTGGCGGTGCCGGTTGAACACGCCCTTGCTGCACGAGCGCATCGGGAACACCCGGAGCAGCAGGTCGACGGTCTCCCGGATCGCCCACGCGTGGCTGTACGGACCGAAGTACCGCACGCCCTTCTTCTTCTGGCCGCGACCGACCATCACCCGCGGATACTCCTCGTTGAGGGTGATCGCGAGCCACGGGTACGACTTGTCGTCGCGGTACTTCACGTTGAAGCGCGGGTCGTACTCCTTGATCCAGGAGTACTCCAGCTGCAGCGACTCGACCTCCGTCGAGACCACCGTCCACTCGACCTTCGCGGCCGTCGTCACCATCGCCTGCGTGCGCGGGTGCAGGTTCACCACGTCCTGGAAGTACGACGACAGCCGCGCGCGCAGGTTCTTCGCCTTGCCGACGTAGATCACCCGGCCGCCGGAGTCGCTGAAACGGTAGACACCGGGCGAGTCGGGGATCGATCCCGGAGCGGGACGGTACGAGGACGGATCAGCCACCCAACCACCCTAGTTCGGCCTGCCGACAAATCCGGGATCGCGGGAAAGTTTTTAACGCAGGTTCAATGACAGACTTGAAGGTATGAGAGCTGAAGAACTGGACCGACTGATTCGCGCGTACGACGGCGTCCGGGTGCTCGAGGCCCAGGACGACCTGTTCTACCTGTACGACCCGGCCGCCGACCTGCCCGCGGAGCGGCAGCAACCGTTCGCCACCATCGTCACCGGTGACCACTACGAGAAGGTGTCCCGGCTCGACGAGCCCGGCTCCTGGCGTCTCAACCTCGGCCTCACCAAGACGACGTACACGTCGCTGTTCGGACCGGTACCGACCGAGCGCGACGCCGACTGGGTGCTCGACTCGGGCCACGACTACGCCGCCCGTGACGTGTTGATGCCCCATCCGTTCTATGCCGCTCAGCACTGGGTCGCGATCGTCGACCCGACCGGTCTGGACCAACTGCTCCCGTTGATCGTGGAGGCGTACGAGTTCGCGGCGCGCAAGTATTCCAATCACCAGATGCGGCAAACCAGCTGAAGATTGCGGTCGTATTGCGGGTTGAGTCATAAGGCTGAGTTGACCCCCGGCTGGGATGGGCGCGCTCCCTAGCGTGTGGACCAGGGTAGATGCGCAGGTCCTTTGCGTGAGGCAACAAGGCCTTGCGCTGACTCGAGGGAGTTCCGCCCATGTTCCCACCCCTTCGGATATCACGCGCCCTGCAGCGCCGTCTTTTGGGTGCTGCAGCTGCATCCGCGCTCGCCGTCACCGGGATCGCCGCCACCGCGGCCGGTAGTGACGCGTCGCAAACCGCTCCCGCGACGATCCGCGGCGCCGGCAGCTCGAACGCGATCCCCGGCAGCTACATCGTCGTACTGGCCGGCCAGAACTCGCGGGCACAGACCCGGGCCGCGACGCAGAGCCTGGCCTCGGGCTACGACGTCAAGATCAACAAGCAGTTCGACTCGTCGATCAAGGGCTTCTCCGCCGGCATGACCGAGGACCAGGCGAAGAAGCTGGCCGGTGACAAGCGGGTCGCGTTCGTCCAGCAGAACCAGAAGATCACGGTCAGCCAGGACGACCCGCCGTGGGGCCTGGACCGCGCCGACCAGCGCGACCTGCCGCTGGACAAGAAGTACGAGGCGTCGACCACCGCCGAGAACGTGAACGTCTACGTGATCGACACCGGGATCTATGCCGCCCACAAGGACTTCGGCGACCGGGCGTCGGTCGGCACCGACACGGTCGGCGACGGCCAGAACGGCGTCGACTGCATGGGCCACGGCAGCCACGTGGCCGGCACCATCGCGGGCACGACGTACGGCCTGGCCAAGGGTGCGAAGGTCGTCGGCGTCCGGGTTCTCGACTGCAAGGGCTCCGGCTCGACCGAGTCTGTTGTGGCCGGGATCGACTGGGTGACCAAGAACGCCAAGAAGCCGGCGGTCGCGAACATGAGCCTCGGCGGCGGCGCCGACGACGCCCTCGACGCGGCGGTCAAGGCCTCGGTCGACTCCGGTGTCACGTACGCCGTTGCTGCCGGCAATGAAAGCGCGGACGCCTGCCAGGGCTCGCCGGCGCGGGAGCCTTCGGCGATCACCGTCGGCGCTACCGACGACCAGGACAAGCGCGCGGAGTTCTCGAACTTCGGCAAGTGCGTGGACCTGTTCGCACCGGGCGTCGACATCACCTCGGTCGGCATCACCGGCCCGGACGCCACCGCGAAGATGAGCGGTACGTCGATGGCCACGCCGCACGTCGCCGGCGGGGTCGCGCTGTACCTGGCCGACCACCCGGACGCCACACCGGCCGACGTCGCCAAGGCACTGGTCGACACCTCGACCGCCGACAAGGTCGGCGACCCGGGCACAGGCTCGCCGAACAAGCTCCTGTTCGTCGGAGCAGCCGACCAGTCCTGACCCATTTCATGGGTTGACCCATGAGATAGGGGGTTCCCCACCCTGATTCCGGGTGGGGAACCCCCCATTTGCCTGGTGGACCCACCAATTTGACTGGTCAGCCCAGCAAATCGGTCAGGCGGACTCGACGATGTTGCCGCCCTCGACCTTCACGTTCACGGCCGGCAGGGCCGTCTGCGCCGGTCCGCTGACCGGGCTGCCGTCGGTGATGCTGAAGTGGCTGTTGTGGAACGGGCAGACGATCTGGCCGCCCTCCACCGAGCCGATCGGGTTGCCCTGGTGCGTGCACACCGCGGAGAAACCCTTGTACTGCCCCGCGGTCGGCTGCGTCACCACGACCTTCGCGTCGGTGAACACCTTCCCGCCGCCGACCGGTACGTCGGACACCGGGCCGAGCACCGCACCGCCACCGGCCGGCGCACTCGATGACGGGGCACTCGACGAAGGGGCGCTCGACGAGGCGCTGCCGCTGGCGCTCGGCGCCGAGTTCGAGCCGCTCGCGGACGGTGTCGTACCGCCGCCCGAGGCGTCGTCACTGCCACCGCAGGCCGCGAGGATCGGCGCGCTGGCACCCGCGAGCGCGACCATCGCCGCGCAACGGAGCACCGTCCTCCGGTCGCGCAGACCGTCGGCCGCCTTGGCCAGTCCATCGGCCTGCGGCGGTGTGGTGGCTGGTGCCATCGTGTCATCGCTCATGAATCCGGACCTCCAGGAGCCTGCTGATCGAAGTAGTTGAACGCTATATACCGAGTCAAACGGGCGGATCGGGCGAACGGTTCAACGCCGCTGGGATTGAACCGCAGTTTGAAGGTTTGCTGTGAATCAGCTGGCAGTCCGCGTCACGATCCCGACGACACGGGCCGCGAGTTCCAGGACGGCGCGCCGCGTCTCGGTCTCCAGTTCGCTCGAGTGCAGCGGCCAGGCGCCGGCGATGTGCGGGTCGTACGGCACCACAACGGGATCCAGTCCGCGCTGCCGGAACGCGTCGACCAGCCAACGGGCTGTGTCGAGAGTGGAACTGTCGACCACCGTGATCACGACGACGCCGCGGTTGAGCAGCACGTCCTGTCCGGCAGGCGCCAGCTGATCGAGCTGCTGCAGGCAGTACGCCGCGATGTCCGGCGCCGACGGTACGACGAGGACCGTGCAGTGTCCGGTGTTCGCCATCTCGGTGGCGATCTCGTCGAACATGCTGCCCGGGCAGTCCACGACGGCGAGACCGACGTCGCGCGCACCCTGACTCTGCGCGGCGGCGAGCGTCGACCGCAGCGCCGGAACGGTGGGGTCGCTGCGGACCAGACTCGCACCCTCGATCGCGCCCGAGCCACGGGTCAGCTCGAGCCGTCGCGACAGCTCGGCACCGCCCGGATCGACGTCGACCGCAACCACCCGGTCCGCCCGCTGGGCCGCCAGCGTCGTGGACAGCAGCGCCGTCACCGTCGACGTACCGCCGTTCAGCACCGGGCTCGTCACCCCGACCCAGCAGGTGATCGCGATCGGGCGGCGACAGGTGGCGATCAGGTCAACCTCATGCTGCAGGCGGCCGGATCCACCGACCAGGTACACTGCCTCGGCCGCAACCCGCCGAAACTTGTCGAACACCGACTCCTCGCTGTCCCCCGCCGAGCGCCTCCAATCCGCGGGCGGCTGGTCCCGCTGGTACGCCGCCTGCGCCGGGAGCTGCTCGTACTGATGCTGCTGGTGGGGGTGCTGTTGCTGGTCCGCCTGGGGTTGGATCGGAGTCTGATCTGCAGGCGGGAGTGAGGGCTGAGGCGCGGGTTGCTCGGGTTCTTGGGTCTGTTCAGGTGGTGCCGACTGCCCCGACATTCGGCGCAGCATGTCCCCCTGCCAGTCAGACTCAGTCATCGCCCGGCACACTTTAGTGGTGGGAGAGGCCTGGAGATGACTGGTACGACGAACGACTCGACGGTTCTGAAGGCGATCGCGGACCTGGCGCCGATGTGGATGCCGGGATGCGTCGTCGATACCGCCGAACGCACGGTCGAGGTCGGCTGGGGCCGCGGCGCGTTGCAGATGTCGGCCGTCGTCGGCCTCGGCGAGATCATCGACCGGTGCCGTCAGCTCCCCCAGCAGCTCTGGGCCGAGCAGATCGAGGCCTGGCTGCGCGCGGTCGTCGCGGAAGGCGAGCTGGCCACGGAGGAACACCGGTTCGGCGACGTCGCCGTACGTCAGCGTGCGATGCTGCTGCAGCGCGGCTGGTCGGCGCGAACCTCTGGTCCGGTGGCGGACGCGTTGATCCCGTTCGGCGACCATTTCGAGGTCGTGGTTTTCATCGGCACCGGTGCGGACTACCGCCGGCTGACCGTCGTACGGCGCTCCATGCTCGGGCTCGGCGATCCCGACGTACCGTCGCCGGTGCAGTTGACGCTCGAGCACATCTCGGACCTGCGGCCGGTGGAGCACGACGGCTTCTCGGTGCTCTCCCGCGACGACGACCCACTCGTGTCGATGGCGATCGTCGACCGCGAGAAGTTGTTGCCCCAGGCCTCCATCGGACTCGGCGTGCTGGTCGGCGTACCGAGGTTGAGCAGCGTCGCGTTCTGCGCAGCCGATGCGGGACAGCAGACCGCCGACCGGTTGGCGCAGTACGTCGCCGACACCTACCGCGATGCGCCGGACCAGTGCAGCCCCGACCTGTACTGGTTGCAGGGTGACCGCATGGTTCAGGTGCCGGTCACGCTCGCGAAGCCGCCGGCAGTCATGCTGCCGGCGGCGTTGCTGCCGTCACCGCGCCGCACCTGGGTCCGGCACCTCTGGCAGCAGCTCTTCCGTCGCTGACTCTCTGGTCAGCCTGCGACGCGCTTCCTGGCAGCCGTCTTCTTCGCCGGCGCAGCCTTCTTGGCCGCCGTGCTCTTCTTGGCACCGCCGTTCTTCGCGGCGGTGGTCTTTGCGACGGCCGTCTTCTTTGTTGCGGTGGTCTTCTTCGCAACCGCCTTCTTCGCCGGCACCGACTTCGCCGCGGCCTGCTTGGCGCTCGGCTTGGCCGCGCGACCCCTGAGGATCTCGGCGAGGAACTGCCCGGTGTACGACGCGGGGTTGGCCGCGACCTGCTCCGGCGTACCTTCCGCAACCAGGGTGCCGCCGCGACGTCCGCCGTCGGGGCCGAGGTCGATGATCCAGTCGGCGGTCTTGATGACGTCGAGGTTGTGCTCGATCACCAGCACCGAGTTGCCCTTGTCGACCAGACCGTTGAGAACGCCGAGCAGCTTGCGGATGTCCTCGAAGTGCAGGCCCGTCGTCGGCTCGTCCAGCACGTACACCGTGCGGCCTGTCGACCGCCGCTGCAGCTCGGACGCCAGCTTGACGCGCTGCGCCTCACCGCCGGACAGCGTCGGCGCCGGCTGCCCGAGCCGCACGTACCCGAGGCCGACCTCGACGAGCGTCTTCAGGTGCCGCGAGATCGCCGGGATCGCCGCGAAGAACTCGGCCGCCTCCTCGATCGGCATGTCCAGCACGTCCGCGACCGTCTTGCTCTTGTAGTGCACTTCGAGCGTCTCGCGGTTGTACCGGGCGCCGTGGCACACCTCGCACGGGACATACACGTCCGGCAGGAAGTTCATCTCGATCTTCAGCGTGCCGTCACCCGAGCAGGCCTCGCAGCGGCCGCCCTTCACGTTGAACGAGAAGCGACCCTGCTGGTACCCGCGGACCTTCGCCTCGGGCGTGTCCGCGAACAGCTTGCGGATGTGGTCCCACACGCCGGTGTACGTCGCCGGGTTGGACCGCGGCGTGCGGCCGATCGGCGACTGGTCGACGTGGATGACCTTGTCGACGAGCTCCATCCCGGAGATCTTCGTGTGCCGTCCGGGCACCGCGCGGGCGCCGTAGATCTGCCGCGCCAGCGACGTGTAGAGGATGTCGTTCACCAGCGTCGACTTGCCCGAGCCGGACACCCCGGTGACCGCGACGAACACCCCGAGCGGGATGGTGACGTCGAGATCCTTCAGGTTGTTCTGGCGCGCGCCGTACACGGTCAGCTCGCGGCCCTCGGTGAGCGGCCGCCGTACCGCCGGGATCGGGATCTCCCGTCGGCCCGACACGTAGGCGCCGGTGATCGAGTCCGGGTGGTTGCGCAGGTCCTCGACCGTGCCGGACACGACGACCTGGCCGCCGTGCTCACCGGCGCCCGGGCCGATGTCGACGACCCAGTCCGCGTGGTCGATGGTGTCCTCGTCGTGCTCGACGACGATCAGCGTGTTGCCGAGCTCCTTGAGCCGGACCAGCGTGTCGATCAGCCGCCGGTTGTCCCGCTGGTGCAGGCCGATCGACGGCTCGTCGAGCACATAAAGTACGCCGACCAGACCCGAACCGATCTGCGTCGCCAGCCGGATCCGCTGCGCCTCACCTCCGGACAGCGAACCCGCCGGCCGGCTCAGCGCCAGGTAGTCCAGACCGACGTCGAGCAGGAACCGCAGCCGCTCGCCGATCTCCTTGACCACGCGCTCGGCGATCTGCTTCTCACGCGGGCTCAACTCCATCTGCGACAGGAATCCGTGCACCTCGTCGATCGACATCGCGCTGATCTCCGCGATGTTCTTCCCGCCGAGCGTGACCGCCAGCGAGATCGGCTTCAGCCGCGCGCCGTTGCAGGCCAGGCACGGCACCTCGCGCATGTACTCCTCGAAGCGCTCCCGCCCGGTGTCGCTCGACGCCTCCGCGTGCCGCCGCTCGACGTACGGGATGACGCCTTCGAAGCTCGTGTAGTACGACCGCTCGCGGCCGTAGCGGTTCTGGTACGAGACGTGGACCTGTTTGTCGTGGCCGGTGAGCAGCGCCTTCTTCGCCTTCGCCGGCAGCTCCCCGAACGGCGTGCTGGTCTTGAACTTCAGGTCCTTCGCCAGCGCCTCCAGCAGCCGCTCGAAGTACTGCGAGACGTTCTGCCCCGCCCACGGCTGGATCGCGCCCTCGTCGAGCGACTTGGACGGGTCCGGAACCAGCAGCTCCGGGTCGACCTCCATCCGGGTCCCGAGACCGGTGCACACCGGGCAGGCGCCGTACGGCGAGTTGAACGAGAACGACCGCGGCTCGAGCTCGTCGATCGCGAGCGGGTGATCGTTCGGGCAGGCGAGCTTCTCGGAGAACCTGCGCTCGCGGTGCGGGTCGTCCTCCGGCAGGTCGACGAAGTCCAGCACGAGAAGCCCGCTGGCCAGACCGAGCGCGGTCTCGACCGAGTCGGTGAGCCGCTGCTTGGCGGAGCTCTTCACCGCCAGCCGGTCGACGACGACGTCGATGTCGTGCTTCTTCTGCTTGTCGAGTTTCGGCGGGTCGGTGAGCTGGATCGTCTCGCCGTCGACCCGGGCCCGGGACAGACCCTGACCGGTCAGCTGGCGGAAGAGATCCAGGTACTCCCCCTTGCGGCCGCGGACGACCGGCGCGAGCACCTGGAACCGGGTGCCCTCCTCCAGCTCGAGCACCCGGTCGACGATCTGCTGCGGCGTCTGCCGCGCGATCGGCTCGCCGCACTCCGGGCAGTGCGGCCGCCCGGCGCGGGCGAACAGCAGCCGGAGGTAGTCGTACACCTCGGTGATCGTGCCGACGGTGGACCGCGGGTTCCGCGAGGTGGACTTCTGGTCGATCGAGACGGCCGGCGACAAGCCCTCGATGAAGTCGACGTCCGGCTTGTCCATCTGGCCGAGGAACTGCCGCGCGTACGCCGAGAGCGACTCGACGTACCTCCGCTGACCCTCAGCGAAGATCGTGTCGAAGGCCAGGCTGGACTTCCCGGACCCGGACAGGCCGGTGAAGACGATCATGGCGTCCCGCGGCAGGTCGACCGAGACGTCTTTCAGGTTGTGCTCACGCGCTCCGCGCACGATCAGACGGTCAGACACAAGCTCACTCTCAGCCGTTCTCGAGGGGTTCCGGGTGGTGCTGGGGGTGCATCTCTGGCATGCCCGGTCATGCTAACGAGGCCCACCGACAAAAACTTCCGCCTGCCGAATCCGGAAGCCTCTTCGAAAGTATATTCGATCGGCGCAGGTGGTGGCTGCACCGGTGGTCGGGAGGTGCGAGGATCGGCGTGTCACCGAGATCAGGGAGAGGCGAGATGCCGGAGTACCACGGGAACGTGAAGGTCGGCGGGGCAGCGCAGACGCACGAGCTGGCCCACTTGATGATCACCAAGGTCGCGGTCGGGCCGATGGACAACAACGCGTACCTGTTGCGCTGCCGGCATACCGACGAGCAGGTGCTGATCGACGCCGCGAACGAAGCGGACACCCTGCTGCGGCTGATCGGTGACGGCGGCCTCGCGCGGGTGATCACCACACACCGCCACCAGGACCACTGGGAGGCGCTCGCCGAGGTCGTCGCCCGCACCGGCGCCACCACGGTCGCCGGCCGGTACGACGCCGAGGGCATCCCGGTCCCCACCGACCAGCCCGTCGACGACGGCGACCACATCGCCGTCGGCCGGTGCAGCCTCCGCGTCATCCACCTCGTCGGTCACACCCCGGGCTCGATCGCACTCCTGTACGACGACCCCGACGGCGCACCCCACCTCTTCACCGGCGACTCGCTCTTCCCCGGCGGCGTCGGCAACACCCAGGGCGATGCCGAGCGCTTCACCTCACTCCTGAACGACGTCGAGACCAAACTCTTCGCCGACCTCCCCGACGAAACCTGGGTCTACCCCGGCCACGGCTCCGACACCACCCTCGGCACTGAACGCCCCAACCTCCCCGAATGGCGCAACCGGGGCTGGTAACCACTCGCGGTCAGCTGGTCGTGTGCAGCTCGACAGGTAGAGCACCAGCGAGACGCTGTACGCACAACCACAATCACGCTGAGGTGCACTACCCAGCCAACCGATACCTCCTGTCCAACTGCTCACCCCGCCATCAGATGCGTGAGCGGGCGGCTTCGATTTGTTCGGTGATCTTTGTGGCGCCAGATGTGGTGGCGAGGGTTGTGGCTTCGGCGGCTAGGGCTCGGGCGTCGTCGGGGCGGTTCTGGGCTATTGCCAGGTAGATGAGGCCCACCAGGTTGGCGGCGACGCCGGCGGTGAAATTGAGGGTGCGGCGGAGTGCGGTGGACTCCTCCAGCAGGTCGCGGGCTTTGGGGTAGTCGTCGGCCATGTGGGCGGCGATGCCTAGGTGGCGGAGGGCGTACGAGAGGGTTAGTTGGTCGCCGGTCTTGCGGGACAGGTCCGCGGCCTGGCTGAGGAAGGGGATGGCGGTCGGGTTGTCGTCGCGGACGACCTGATGGAAGCAGCCGATCCAGAACAACGCCTCGGCCTCGCCGCGCTCGTCGCCGGCGCCACGGAACAGGTCCGCCGCACGCTCGAAGTACGCGAGCTCCTCCACCGGGTCGACGTGCGACTCTCCCGGCTGCTCGGCGCGCGACTGCGACCGGTCGACGTCTTCCGGCGGGTCGGCGTGCGGTTGCAGGAAGCGGCAGTGGAGGATTCGGCCGCGTTGCAGGAGCAGCCGGGCCTCGACCGTGTCCAGTGCGCGGTCGGCGGCGGGCAGGCCGTCGTACTCGCCGTTGAAGATCGCCCGCTCGTACAGTTCGTCGACCTGCCGCATGAGTTCGTCCACCCGGCCGATCCTAGGATGCCTGCATGACCGGCTTCGCGGAATATGAGCCCGGGGCCGCTCGCAAGACGGCCGACGTCCTCGTGCGCCCGGCCGTGGACGCGGATCTCACGACCTGCGCCGAGCTGATCGTCACGCGAACCGGCGGGTCGGTCGACGAGCGCCGGAGCAAGCTCCAAGCCGACCTCCAGAACCCCGACCGGTACACCGCCGTCGCCGAGATCGATGGTCAAGTCGTCGGGTACGGCGCCGTGATCCGGCACCAGATCTCCCCCGCCGACCCGCCCACAACGGCTCCGGACGGGTACTACCTGATCGGGCTGATCGTCTCGAACGAGTGGCGCCGCCACGGCATCGGCGACCTGCTCACCCAGGACCGCATCCGCTGGACCACCGAGCGCGCCGACGAGATCTACACCTTCGTCAATCTCTCCAACGGCGCCATTCTCGATCTCACCCGCCGCTTCGGGTTCAGCGAGGTCACCCGCGACTTCACCTTCCCGAACGCGCCCCTAAAACCCGGCACCTGTGTGCTCCTGCGTGCCGAACTCAATCACTGAGCTCGGCCGGGTAGGCGATCACGTCCACGAGCGCGTTGTTCCGGATCGCGGTGATCTCGGTACGGCGCGCGATCGCGTCCTCGAACAACTGACGCTGCAGAGACTGAGCATCCCGAAGCTGTACGCCGTTCACGGCCAGGACGAGATCGCCCTGCCGTAGACCCGCGGCCGCCGCCGGACTGGCCGGAATGACCTCGACGACGCGCAGAGCCGAGCGCTGATCGAACCGTTCCGCGAGCGCCGGCTGCAGCGGCGCGGGCTTGGTCACGAGCCCGAGGTACGCGCGACGCACGCGACCGTCGTGCAGCAGCGAGTAGATGATCCGGCGCGTGGTCTGGTTGACCGGCACCGCGAGACCCAGCCCGATCCCGGCCACGGCGGTGTTGATCCCGATCACCCGCCCGTTGCCGTCGGCAAGCGCCCCGCCTGAGTTGCCCGGGTTCAGCGCTGCGTCGGTCTGGATCACGTCCTCGATGATGCGCTGAGCGGAGCCACTGCGCACCGGCAACGACCGGCCCAGCGCACTCACCACGCCGGCCGTCACGCTCCCGGCCAGGCCGAGCGGATTCCCGACGGCAACCACCAGGTTCCCGACCTTCAGCACGTCCGCGTCGCCGTACTCCGGCGGATCTGGGATCTCCCGGTCGGCCCGCAGTACGGCGAGGTCGGACAGCCGGTCCACCCCGACCACCCGGGCCTGCGCCGTCGTACCGTCCGCGAACTCGGCCGACGCCTCGACGCCGTCGCCGACCACGTGCGCGTTCGTGAGCAGATGCCCGTCGCCGGTCAGGACGACGGCGGAGCCGGACGAGTCGCCGCGCCGGCTGTGGATCCGCAGGCTCGCGACCCGCGGGATCAGGTGTGCCGCCACGCCCGAGACCACCCGGGAGTAGGCGTCCAGTACGTCGTCCCCGGCCACCCCGTCGGCAATCTCGTCAGCCATCGCTCTCGCCTCCTGAATTACATCATTACACCGAAGACAACCACGTGGCCCGGACCACAAAACTGACCGATCGGTTGAAAACTGGCCGATCGGTCAGTCATGATGCATGACATGGCAGTTACCACCCCGGCGCGGGAGCGGACCAGGCGCGAGATCGTGCGTCAGGCGATGGACCTGTTCCAGGCCGCCGGCTACAACGCGACGTCACTGCAGGACATCGCGACCGCAGCCGGTTGCTCCAAGGCGACAGTGCTGTACCACTTCAGCGGCAAGCCCGCCGTCCTCGCCGCCGTCCTCGAGCCCGCCGCCGCCGACGTGGCCGCGCTCGTCAAGGCGGCCGCCGGGCTGTCCCGGGCCGACGCACAGGAGCTCGCCATCCGGAGCTTCATCGATCTCGCCGTCGTCCATCGCGGCGTGGTCGACGTGCTCCAGGACATCCTCCCGGTGATCGAGCAGATGCCCGAGGTCGCGCAACTCGTCGCCGACGGCATGCAACTCTCGGACTACCTGGCCGGGTCCGACGACCCACTCGAGCAGGACCTGGCGAAGTTCGCCATCAACGGCCTCCTCGGCGAGTGCCGGCACGCGCAGGAACGCACCGACGACGACCTCCGAAGACTCTGCGACATCGCCCTGCGGAGAATCCTCCGCCGCGCCTGAGCCCCGACCCGACTCCCCCGCCGCCACGGGGCGATCACTTCTGCCCGTACGCCGTACCGATCTGAACGGACGCTCTTCACGATGGCCAATCTGCTGTACCGGCTCGGCCGGTTCTCCTATCAGCGCAGGCGCCTGGTCGCCGCCCTGTGGGCGCTGTTCCTCGTCGTCCTCGGCGTCGGTGCGCTGACGCTGGGCGGCAAGACCGCGAACACGTTCTCGATCCCGGGCACCGAGTCGCAACGCGCGCTCGACGCGCTCAAGCACGAGCTACCGGCCGCCAGCGGTGCGTCCGCCACGGTCGTGGTGAAGGCGCCCGACGGCAAAACACTCGCCGACCCGACCGTGAAGGCCGCCGTCGGCGCCACCGTCGCCAAGGTCGCGAAGGTGCCTGAGGTGATCGTGGCGATCGACCCCTTCACCAGCAAGGCGATCAGCCCGGACGGTACGACGGGATTGATCAGCGTCCAGTTCGACAAGCCGGCCGATGAGCTGTCGCACGAGAGCCGCGACGGGTACGACGGACTGAGCGGACTCAGCTCGGGTGATCTCCAGGTAGTGCCGGGCGGACAGATCAAGGCCGGCGTACCGGAGATCGGCGCGACCGAGGTGCTCGGTGTGGCGTTCGCGGCTGTGGTACTGGTCGTCACGTTCGGGTCCCTCGTGGCGGCCGGGATGACGCTGGTGACGGCGCTGCTCGGCGTGCTGGCCGGGATGGCCGGGTTGTTCATCGTGACCGCGTTCACCGACGTGTCGTCGACGGCGCCGATCCTGGCGCTGATGCTCGGGCTCGCCGTTGGGATCGACTACTCGCTGTTCATCAGCTCGCGGCACCGGTCGCAGCTCGGCGAAGGCATGGATCCGGAGGAGTCCGTCGCGCGAGCGACTGCGACGGCCGGGTCAGCGGTGTTGTTCGCCGGCGCGACCGTGGTGATCGCGCTCGCCGGGTTGTCCGTGGTCGGCGTACCGTTCCTGACCGCGATGGGCCTGGCCGCAGCGGCAACCGTGCTGACCGCCGTCCTCGTGGCGCTGACGTTGCTGCCGGCACTGCTCGGGTTCGTGGGGAACCGGGTGCTGCCGCGGAAGCTGCGCAAGTCACCGGCTGCGGCGACTCACAAGGAAGGCTTCGGTTTCCGGTGGGGCCGGCTGGTGACCCGATTGCGGGTGCCGATCGTTGCTGTCGGCATCATCGGCTTGGGCCTGCTCGCGATCCCGGCGAAGGACATGCAGCTCGCGCTGCCGGACGGCGCTTCGGCAGCGGCCGGGAGCAACCAGCGGGTCGCGTACGACCTGACCGCCGCGGCGTTCGGCCCCGGCGCCAACGGGCCGCTCGTGGTTGTTGTGAAGAGCAACAGCGCGGCGACGTCCAACGCGCTGGTACAGCAGGCGCTGGGCAAGGCGCAGGGCCTGCCGGATGTGGTCGCGGCGCAGCCGGCCGCGGCGAGTCAGGACGGTACGACGCGATTGCTGCAGGTGATCCCGAAGAGCGGGCCGGCCAGCGAGGAAACCGCTGATCTCGTGAAGAACCTGCGGTCGGCGGTGCAGCCGCTCGCCACGGGCGACGCGAGTATCTCGGTGACCGGGAACACGGCGGTCGGCGTCGATGTGTCGAACAAGTTGTCCGACGCGTTGCCGACGTACCTGTTCGTCGTGATCGGGCTCTCGTTCCTGCTGTTGCTGCTGGCGTTCCGGTCGGTGCTGGTGCCGTTGAAGGCGACGCTCGGGTTCGTGCTGACGATCGGGGCGACGTTCGGGATCACGATCGCGGTGTTCCAGGAAGGGCATCTGGCGAGCCTGGTCGGGATCGACTCCCCCGGCCCGCTGGTGAGCTTCCTGCCGATCATCATGATGGGCATCCTGTTCGGGCTGGCGATGGACTACGAGGTGTTCATCGTGTCCCGGGTCCGGGAGGAGTTCGTGCACGGGCGGCACGCGAACGACGCGACCGTCCAGGGCCTCGGTCACGGTGCGCGCGTCGTCACCGCCGCGGCGCTGATCATGGCGTCGGTCTTCGCGGGCTTCATCCTCGTCGAGGACCCGATCATCAAGGCGATCGGCTTCGGCCTCACCATCGGTGTCCTGATCGACGCCTTCGTCGTCCGCATGACCCTGGTTCCCGCCATCCTCAGCCTCCTCGGCGACCGGGCCTGGTGGTTCCCGAAGTGGCTGGACCGGATCACCCCGCGCGTCGACATCGAGGGCGAGTCCCTCAAGATCGCCGACGAGCCCGAGCCCAGGCAACTGGCCGACGTCCACTGAAATGCAGAAGAGGGGCACCTGTTCGGTGCCCCTCGAATGTCGGGCTGACAGGATTTGAACCTGCGGTCTTCTGGCCCCCAGCCAGACGCGTTACCAAACTACGCCACAGCCCGATGGACGCTCCGAAGAGCGAGCCGGGGTAAACCTTACCTCATCCGACCGGGTGGTTCGGACCGGGTTCGGTCAGCGTTTCTTGTTCTTCTGGCGGGCTCGGATCTGGACGTGGATCGGGCTGCCGACGAAGCCGAAGTCCTCGCGGAGGCGGCGTTCGATGAAGCGCTGGTACGACGCCTCGATCTGGCCGGAGGTGAAGATGGCGAAGGTCGGGGGCATCGTGGTGGCCTGGGTGCCGAAGAGGATCTTCGGCTGCTTGCCGGAGCGGACCGGGTGCGGATGGGCGGCGACCAGGCGGCCGAGGAAGGCGTTGAGCTGCCCGGTCGGGACGCGCGTCTGCCAGCCTTCCAGCGCGGCCTCGATGGCGGGCACCAGCCTGTCCATGTGCCAGCCGGTGAGCGCGCTGATGTTCACCCGCGGCGCCCAGCGGAACTGCACCAGGTCGCGGTCGATCTCGCGCTCCAGGTAGTAACGCCGCTCCTCGTCCATCAGGTCCCACTTGTTGTACGCGATCACCAGCGCCTTGCCGGCTTCCTCGACCGCGTTCATGATCCGCAGGTCCTGCTCGGTGAGCGACTCCGAGGCGTCGATCACAACCACCACGACCTCGGCCCGCTCGATCGCCGCATTTGTCCGGAGCGAGGCGTAGTACTCGTGCCCCTGGACGTTCTTCACCTTGCGCCGGATGCCCGCGGTGTCGATGAACCGCCACTCCTGACCGCCGAGCGTGATCAGCTCGTCGACCGGGTCCACCGTCGTACCGGCGACGTCGCTCACGACGACCCGGTCCTCCTTGGCGACCTTGTTGAGCAGCGACGACTTGCCCACGTTCGGCTTGCCGACGATCGCGACCCGGCGCGGTCCGCCGACCTCACCGTCGCGCTCGGCCGGTGCCTCCGGAAGCGCCGCGAGAACGGCGTCCAGCAGGTCGCCCGTGCCGCGGCCGTGCATCCCGGACACCGGGTACGGCTCACCGATCCCGAGGCTCCACAGGTTCATCGCCTCGGACTCGATGCGCTGGTCGTCGACCTTGTTCGCGGCCAGTACGACGGGTTTGCCGGACTTCCGCAGCACCCGGACGACTGCCTCGTCCGCATCGGTGATACCCACCACGGCGTCGACCACGAACAGCACCGCGTCGGCGGCGTTGATCGCGACCTCCGCCTGGGCGGCGACCAGGGCGGCCATGCCGACCGCGTCCGGGTCCCAACCACCGGTGTCGACGACCGTGAACTCGCGGCCGGCCCAGTTGGCGTCGTACGAGACGCGGTCCCGGGTGACGCCCGGGGTGTCCTCGACGACCGCCTCGCGGCGGCCGATGATGCGGTTGACCAGCGTGGACTTGCCGACGTTCGGCCGCCCGACGATCGCGAGGACGGGCAGTGGCCCGGTGTCTTCGCGGTCGTGCGTCGGTGCTTCGGTGGGCAGGTCAGTCATCAGGGTCCTTCTGGGTCTTGCCAGCCCGGAAGCGGGTGGCCGGTAGCTTCGACGGCCGCCTGCACATGGGCGCGCAGCACGTCACCGATCTGGTCGGCAACCGCCTGTACGTCGGATTGCCTCCTCGGAAAGGGTACGCGCTCGATCGCGAACGGCTCGCCATACACCACGTCGATGCGGCTCCCGGCCGGCGGAAAGCCCTCCACGTCGCCCCCTGGGAGCCGCGTCCCGATCAGCGCGACGGGCAGGATCGGGGCCCCGGTCACCATCGCCAGGTACGCCACCCCGGTCCGGATCCGGCTGAAGTCGCCCGGGCCGCGGGTGCCCTCCGGGTAGATGTTCAGCACCCGGCCGCTCCGCAGTACCTGGATCGACTGCCGGACCGCGAGCATGTCGTACGTCGACCGGTCGACCGGGATCTGGCCGATCCGGCGCAGGATCGCCCCCTGGAGGCCGCCGAAAGCCTCGATCTTGCCGAGCTGGTGCAGCATCCGCGGGGCGATCGCACCGAGCAGCGGCCCGTCGAGCAGGCTCAGGTGGTTCGGCGCCATCAGCAGCGGACCGGTCAGCGGGAACCGGTCCTCGTGATGCACGGTCAGCTTGTACTTGCGGCGGAAGTACGGCCTGGCGATCCTCCGCAACGGGAGCGCCATCCGGTACGGCAGTGCAGGCAGATCGTCGGTCCGGGGCAGGTCCTTGTGCCCGGTGACTTCAGCCCTCATCGCTCCCGGCCTTGAGGGACGGTCTCCTTGGCGAGTCTGCTGATCACGTCGATGACCTCCTCGAGGCTCAGATGGGTGGAGTCGACGGTCACCGCACCGTCGGAGGCGACCAGGAATTGCGAAACGGTGGCGTCGTCGGCGTCGCGGCGGACGATCTGGTCCCGCAGTTGCTCGGCGGTCACCGAACCGGACTCGAGCTCGGCGCCGCGGCGGGACATCCGCGCGTCCTGGTCGGCGGTCAGGTGGACCTTCAGCTCGGCGTCGGTGGCGACCACGGTGGCGATGTCGCGGCCCTCGACCACGATCCCGCCGCCCGACTGCGGAGAATTCTGGGCGTCGTCGATGATCTCCCGCTGGCGCCGGATCAGCTCCTTGCGGACGTCGAGGTTGGTGGCGATCTTCGACACCACCGCGCTGATCCGCGGCTCCCGGATCGCGGCCGTGACGTCGGTCCCGTCGGCGATCACGAACTGGTGGCCGGGGTCGGTGCTGACCTCCAGCTCGAGCTCCCGCGCACGCTGCGCGACCGCCGCCGTGTCGTCCAGGTCCAGTCCGCGATCGACGGCCGACCAGGTCACCGCACGGTACGTCGCACCGGTGTCCAGGTACCGCAGACCGAGGCGGGTGGCCACTCCACGCGCGGTGCTCGACTTACCGGAGCCGCTCGGCCCGTCAACAGCGATGATCATGCCCCGAAGATTACCTTCGGCCGGGGACAACCTACCGGTGGACTACCCACCCGCGGTCGGTCAGGACCTCGACCAACTGGTCGACCGATCCCGGTTTGACGGCGAGCTCGACCTCACCGACGGGGCGACCCGGGCTGTGGTCGATGCGCAGGTCCTCGACGTTCGCGCCGGATTCGGCCGCGTCGGCGAACAGCCGGGCCAGTTGGCCGGGGCGGTCGGGGATCGTGACGAGGACCGTGACCAGGTCGATGTGCGGCGTACCGTGCTTGCCCGGAACGCGGACCGCGCCGGACACGCCCTGGCCGAGGATCGCGGTCAGTTCGTCGGCCGCCTCTTCCTTGCCGAGGGCAACGAGCAGCCGGTCGAGCTCGCCGCGGATCTGCTCCAGGAGGCCGGTGAGCGCGGTCGAGTTCGCGGACACGATCTGGGTCCACAACCGCGGGTCGCCGGCCGCGATCCGGGTCACGTCGCGGACACCCTGGCCGGACAGTTCGAGATGGGAGGACGGCGCGTCCGCCAGCGTGCCCGCGGCGAGCGCCGACATCAGGTGCGGGAGGTGCGAGACCCGGGCGACGCCGAGGTCGTGGTCCTCGACCGACAGCTCCACCGTCCGGGCACCACAGGCCTCGGCGAGCCGGCGTACGAGATCGATCGCTTCCGGAGCGCTCGTCGCGTGCGGGGTGATCGCCCAGGTGGCTCCGTCGAACAGGTCGGCGCGTGCGGCCAGCGGGCCGTTGCGCTCGGAGCCTGCCATCGGGTGACTACCGACGTACCGGCTGACGTCACCGGTCAGCCGGCGCGCATCGGTCAGCGGCTTGGACTTCACACTGGCCGCGTCCGTGACGATGGCCTGAGTCGCCTCCAGTTGCTCGGCGACGACGGCGCCGACGTGGTCCGGCGGTACGGCGACCACGACCAGCTGCGGCTCGATCTCGACCAGCCGCGAGCCGGCGCCGATCCGCTCGGCCATCAGCGCGTTGTCCGGGTTCCCGTCGACGAGCTCCACGACCACACCGAGCCGTGCCAGCGCGAGACCGATCGACGTACCGATCAATCCGGTGCCGACAATGCGAACCGGCCCGCGCAACTCACTCACTGTGCCCTCACTGGGCGCCGGTCAGGTCCGGGCGGAGCGCGACTGCTCCGTGCAGGTAGACGTGCTGGATCTTGTCCCGGGACCGCGGCGTCTCGGTGTGCACCATCAGCCGCACCACCCGCGGCAGCGCATGCGGCACCGGGATCTCCTGCATGCACATCAGCGGTACGTCGGTCAGCCCGATCTGCCGGCCCGCGACGGCGGGAAACTCCGAACGCAGGTCCGACGTGACGGTGAACAGGATGCTGATCAGGTCCTCGTTCTCCAGATCGTTCGCCTCCAGGACCGCCTTCACCAGCTCCGCGGACCGCTCGAGCAGGTGCTCGCGCTCGTCCACGTCCAGCTGGGTGGCACCCCGGATCGCCCGTACCGCCACGTCCGCCTCCTTAGATCTTGTCCCCCAACCCTAGGCCAGAGTAGTCAAAGAGTGGACAGCCGTCTCAGCGGCGTCGACCGTCTGCTCCAGCAGCAGCGCGATCGTCATCGGCCCGACCCCGCCCGGTACCGGCGTGATCAGCCGGGCCACCTCGGTCGCCTCCGCGAAGTGCACGTCGCCGACGTTGCCCTCCTTGTACCCGGCGTCGACCACGACCGCGCCCGGCTTCAGCCAGTCGCCGCGGACGAAGTTCGCCTTGCCGACCGCGGCGATCACCACATCCGCGGTCCGGACCAGCTCGGGCAGGTCCCGGGTCCGGGAGTGCGCGTACGTGACGGTGGCGTTCGATGCCAGCAGCAACATGCCGGCCGGCTTACCGAGGATCGGGCTGCGGCCGATCACCACGGCGTGCGCCCCTTCGAGCGGTACGTCGTACGCCGCCAGCAGCCGCATGATCCCGCCGGGGGTGGCCGAGCGGAAACCCGGATCCCCGAACGCCATCGCCGCGAACGACCGCATCGTCACGCCGTCGACGTCCTTCGCCGGGTCGATCGCCTCGAACGCGGACCGCTCGTCGATCTGCGCCGGCACGGGGTGCTGCAGCAGGATCCCGTGCACGGCCGGGTCCTCGGAGAGCTTGGTGATCTCCGCGACCAGCTCCGCGGTGGAAGTCTCGGCCGGCAGTACGACGCTCAGCGACGCGATCCCGGCCTTCTTCGAGCGGTTCTGCTTCATCCGCACGTACGTCGCCGACGCCGGGTCGTCACCGACCAGCACGGTCGCCAGACACGGCTGCACGCCGTACCTCTCCTGCAGGACCCGTGCTCGTTCGGCCGCCTTGGCGACCATGTCGGCGGCGAGGTCGGTCCCGATCATCAGTTCTGCGCTCATCGGCGCACTCCTCTGCGTCAGAAGTGTGCCCAGGCGCGCGGCGAAGCCGGATGGCAGACCGTTCCCCGGTGGTCGTCCACCTCAGCGCCAGTCGCGGTCCGCTGTCAGGATACCGGCCCGCTCGCCGCGCCGATCAGCTCGCCTGGATTCCTACGCGCGCTTGAGCTCGAGCACGGGGATGGTGCGAATGCCGGCCGTACTGCGCTCGTAGTCGGCGAAGCCGGGATACCGCCGGGCCTGCTCGGCGTAGATCCGGTCGCGCTCGGCGCCGGTCACTTCCTTGACGATCACCTCGTACGTCTCGGTCCCACGCTCGATCGTGGCCTTGCCGGCTGCGGTGAGGTTGCGGTACCAATCGGGGTTGGTGGGGGCGCCGCCTTTGCTCGCGAAGACGTAGATCAGGTCCGGGTGGCTGTCGTCGGCGAGGTACATCGTCGGAGCGACGTACTCCTGCCCGCTCCGACGGCCGTAGTGGTGCAGCAGGACCATCGGTGCGCCCTCGAACTGCCCACCGACTTTGCCCTCGTTGTCCCGGAACTCGGTGATGATGTTGGCGTTCCAGTCGCTCATATCGATTCCTCCACAGATTGCTGGTTGCTAGAGCAAACCTGCGTGGTCCAACGCGAGATAGGCGGCGTCGATTCCCGTCATCGCACCGGGTGTGCGCAACTCCGCACGGAACGCGTCCAGGGACAGCTCGACCGGGACACAGTCCTCGGTCTCGTCCAGTTGCTGTTTCCCGTCGGGGCGGCAGCCGCGGGCAATCGCGACGTACTTGCGGTACGTCGACGAGGCCGCCGACCACTGCCAGCCGACGACTTCGAGCGACTCGCAGACGTAGCCGGTCTCCTCCTCGAGCTCCCGGACACCTGCCACCGCGGGGTCTTCGCCGGGCTCGACGTACCCACCTGGCAGATTCGTGACGACGCGGTCCGGTCCGGCCCGGAACATCCGCACCGTGACGATCCGGCCCTCAGGCGTCAACGGCAGCACGGTCACGCCGGACGTGATCCCGGCGTCGGACTTCGGGCCGAGCACGTCCCAGTCGACCTCGCGCCCGTCGGGCATCCGGTACCGGCGCAGGTTCACGCTCAGGAACCGGTGGAACCCCGTCTCCTCCCCCAGCAGCTCCCAAGGTGCCGGGTCGGCCGGACGAGACAGCTCAGCCGCCACCTTGTCGGTAGCGGCTGAGTTCTCGATCTGGTCCGTCACAGCGGACGGTCGTCGTCCGAGTCTTCCGGCGGCGCTACCGGTGCGTCGTCCGCCGGCGGTGCGACTGGAGTGTCACCCGTAGACGACTCACTGGAGTCACTCGCGTCCGAACCCGGGTCCGACTCCGATTTCGCGTCCACCGCCGGGCTGGACTCGCTCAGGATGCCGGCCAAAGACTCCTCGGAGATGCGCTTGAACTTGCGCATCTGGGTCCGGGTCCGGTCCAGGACGGCGACCTCGAGCTGGTCCGGGGTGAGCTCCCGGACCTCGGTGCTGTCGTGGCCGAGCGCGTCCACTGCCAGCCGGACCGCGCCGGCCAGCGAGATGCCGTCGGAGTAGTGCTCGCCGATGTATTCCGCGACCGTCTCCGCGGCGCCGCCCATCACGGCGTACCCGCGGACGTCCGCGATCGAGCCGTCGTAGGTGAGCCGGTAGATCTGGTCGTCGGCCGGGCCGGCGCCGATCTCGGCGACCAGGATCTCCACCTCGAGCGGCTTCTCGCCGCCGGAGGAGAAGATCGCGCCGAGGGTCTGCGCATACGCGTTGGCCAGCGCCCGGCCGGTGACGTCGCGCCGGTCGTAGGAGTACCCGCGCATGTCGGCGAGCCGGACTCCGGCGATCCGCAGGTTCTCGAACTCGTTGTACCGGCCGACGGCGGCGAACGCCATCCGGTCGTAGATCTCGGCCACCTTGTGCAGGGCGGGCGAGCGGTTCTCCGCCACGAACAGGATGCCGTCGGCGTACTGCAGCGCGATCGCGCTGCGGCCCTTGGCGATGCCCTTCCGGGCGAAGTCGGCCCGGTCCCGCATCAGCTGCTCGGGCGAGACGTAGAACGGAACGCTCATCGAAGGTGTCGTCCTCTAATCAGTCGATCGGGCATGATCATCGAGATGGTCAGGTCAGGGACGCCGCGGCCGGGCCGTCGGGACGCTCGTGGCGCTGGGCCCAGGCGGCGTCGACCAGCGCCGCCACCTCGTCCTCCGGCAGCCGCCGGTAGCCGTCGACGGTGACCACGCCGATCACCGGGAAGATCCGGCGCAGCATGTCCGGGCCACCGGTCGCCGAGTCGTCGTCGGCCGCGTCGATCAGCGACTGGATCGCCACCGTCGCGCAGTCGGTCTCGGACAGGTCCTCGCGGTACAGCTTCTTCAGCGCGCCGCGGGCGAACAGCGAGCCCGAACCGACGCTGTAGAAGTGGGTCTCCTCGTACCGCCCGCCGGTCGGGTCGTAGGAGAAGATCCGGCCGCCCTTGATATCGGGGTCGTAGCCCGCGAACAGCGGCACCACGGTGAGACCCTGCATGGCCATCGGCAGGTTGCCGCGGATCAGCGCGCTGAGCCGGTTGGCCTTGCCGTCGAGGCTGAGGGTGGCGCCCTCGAGCTTCTCGTAGTGCTCCAGCTCGACCTGGAACAACCGGACCATCTCGATCCCGAAGCCGGCCGAGCCGGCGAACGCGACCGCCGAGTACTCGTCGGCGGGGAACACCTTCTCGATGTCACGCTGGGCGATGATGTTGCCCATCGTGGCCCGCCGGTCGCCGGCCATGATCACGCCACCCGGGAAGGTGGCGGCCACGATCGTCGTACCGTGCGGGACTTCGCTGGACAGGTCACCCTGCCCCAGGGACCGTCGTCCGGGCAGCAGGTCGGGCGCGTGCCCGGCCAGGAAGTCCATGAACGACGAGCCGCCTGGGGTCAGGAAGGCTTCCGGCAGCCGGCCGGAGGCATCAGATGTCATCGAGCGGTTCACTCCCCACCCTTTTGCACGAATCCGCGGACGAACTCCTCGGCGTTCTCCTCGAGGACCTCGTCGATCTCGTCCAGGATCGAGTCGACGTCCTCGTCGAGCCGCTCTTTCCGCTCCTGGACGTCCTCCGACGCCTCGACCTGCTCGACCTCTTCCTCGGTCGACGAACGCTTCGGCTGCTTGTGCTGCTGACCGCCGTCCTTCGCCATGGCACACCTCCTAGAACCGCTGGGAGGGCCGCCCAACCGACCCTCACTAGCGACCCTACCCGGCGGCACCCCCAGTAATGGTGCGAACCAGGTCACTTGCGGTGTCGCATTGGTCAAGAAGTGCCCCGACATGCGCTTTCGTGCCCCGCAGCGGGTCCAGGGTCGGGATCCGCTGGAGCGACTCCTTGCCGGGCAGATCGAAGATCACCGAGTCCCAGGAGGCGGCCGCGACCTGCGGCGCGTACTGCTGCATGCAGCGGCCGCGGAAATACGCCCGGGTGTCGGTCGGCGGGTGCGCGACGGCCATCCGGATCTCCTCGTCGGAGACGATCCGCTGCATCCGGCCGGATTTCACCAACTTGTAATACAGGCCCTTGTCCGGGCGCAGGTCGGCGTACTGCAGGTCGATCAGGTGCAGCTTCGAGTCGTCCCACTCGAGGGCGTCGCGGTCGCGGTACGACTGGAGCAGTTTGTACTTCGCGACCCAGTCGAGCTGGTCGGACAGCTTCATCGGGTCGGTGGCGAGCTGGTCGAGCACCTGCTCCCAGCGGTGCAGCACGTCCTTGGTCTGCCGGTCCGCGTCGTCGCCGTACTTGTCCTCGACGTACTTGCGGGCCTGCTCCAGGTACTCCGTCTGCAGCTGGACAGCGGTGATCTTGCGGCCGTCCTTGAGCGTCAGCAGGTGCGTGCAGGACGGGTCGTGGCTGACCTCGTGCAGCGCGGTCACCGGCCGGTCGACGCTGAGGTCGTCGGTCAGCCAGCCGTCCTCGATCATCGCCAGCACCAGCGACGTCGTCCCGACCTTCAGGTACGTCGAGATCTCGGACAGGTTCGCGTCGCCGATGATCACGTGCAGCCGGCGGTAGCGGTCCGGGTTCGCGTGCGGTTCGTCGCGGGTGTTGATGATCGGCCGCTTCAGCGTCGTCTCCAGGCCGACCTCGACCTCGAAGTAGTCGGCCCGCTGGCTGATCTGGAAGCCGTGCGCCGCGCCGTCCTGGCCGATCCCGACCCGGCCGGCGCCGGTCACCACCTGACGGCTCACGAAGAACGGCGTCAGGTGCCGCACGATCGACGCGAACGGCGTCGACCGCCGCATCAGGTAGTTCTCGTGCGAACCGTACGACGCGCCCTTGTTGTCGGTGTTGTTCTTGTAGAGGTTCAGCTGCGGCGCCCCGGGAATCAGCCGGGCCTGCCGCGCCCCCTCCATGATCACCAGCTCGCCGGCCTTGTCCCACACCACCGCGTCCCGCGGGTTCGTCGTCTCGGGCGCGGAGTACTCCGGGTGGGCGTGGTCGACGTACAGCCGGGCGCCGTTGGTGAGGATCACGTTCGCCAGGCCGGTCTCCTCGTCGGTGAGCTGGCTGGAGTCCGCCACCTCCCGGCTGAGGTCGAATCCTCGCGCGTCCCGCAGCGGGTGCTCCTCGTCGAAGTCCCACCGGGTCTTGCGCGCGAGCGGCTGCGTCTGCGCGTACCCGTTCACCACCTGGCTCGAGGTCAGCATCGGGTTCGCCCCGGGCTGCCCCGGCACCGAGATCCCGAACTCGGTCTCGGTACCCATGATCCGCCGAACACTCATGCAGCCGAGCCTACGCGGTACCAGCGACTAAAGGGGTTGCTGTATCCACAGGGTTATCTGTGAGACTGCGCGGGTGGACGAGATGGTGGCGATTCTGGACGAGGCCAACCAGGTCACCGGGGCGGTGCCACGGTCTGTGATGCGGCGCGACAACCTGCGTCACTCCGCGACGGGTGTCGTCGTCCTGAATTCCGCCGGTGAGATCTACGTGCATCGGCGGACGCCGACGAAGGACGTCTATCCGGGACGGTACGACTTCGCTGCGGGTGGGGTCGTCGCGGCCGGTGAGGACCCGTTCCATGCCGTCGTACGGGAACTGGACGAGGAGCTCGGGATCTCCGGCGTGGAGCTGACGCGGTTGCCGGAGGACGACTACGCCGATGAGAACACGCGGTACCACGCGTACCTGTACACGTGTGTCTGGGACGGCCCGGTGCGGCATCAGCCGGAAGAGGTCGCCTGGGGCGCGTGGATGTCGCCGGCCGAGCTCGTGGCCAAGTTCGACGAGTGGTCGTTCATGCCGGACACGCTGGCGTTGCTCGGGCCGTACGTCCGGAGCTTGGTATGACAATCATCGAGGGGTGGGACAGCCACGCCTGGATCGACGGGCCGTGGATCCACCGGGCACCGCGTCGCCCGGAGGTGCGCCCGCGGCTGCTCGCCGAGGCCACCCTCCTCCCCTGGCTCGCGCCACAGCTCTCGCTGCCGGTCCCAGTACCTGAGCTGACAACTGACGGCGTGCGCCACCTGCTGCTCCCCGGCGAACCGTTCACCGACGGCAGCGTCGAGACCGGCCGGGCACTGGGCGGCTTCCTGAAGGCGTTGCATGCGGTCGACACCACAGAAGCCGTGGCGTACGGCGCATTGGACGCAGCGACCGCTACAGCCGAGAAGACCGCCTTTCTGGGCGAGTGCCGCGACCAGATCGTGCCGTTGCTCCCGGCAGAGGTCCGGACCACAGCGGTCGAGCTGCTGGACCGCGTCGCGAACGTCAGAACCGCCTTGGTGCACTGCGACTTCGGTCCGGACCACATCCTGATGACCGACGGACAGATCACCGGAATCATCGACTGGACCGACGCCGTCATCGGCGATCCTGCCCTCGACCTCTGCTGGCCCCTCAACGGCGCACCGGACCCGGTCGCCGCCGGCCTCATCGAGATCTACCGACCCACTCCTGACCAGGTCGAACGCGCCCACGACTGGGCCCGCCTCTCCCCCTGGTACGGCACCCACCGCGGCCTGCTACTGGACCTCCCCGACGACGTCGCGACCGGACTGGCAGAGATCGCCGCCACGCTGTGATGCAACCCCTTGGCAGGCGAGCGGTCACTAGCTCATGTGAAGATCATCCTGACTGACGACAGGGACCCGTCGATGGGATCCGCAGCCGCCGGTTCAGCGAGCGACCCGCCGCCCGTCGACGGCTCCGACCAGGAGCTGTGGGAGCGGTTGCGCGCTGGGGACCATTTCGCGCTCGGCGAGCTCTTCGACCGGTACGCCGACGACGTACGGGCGTTCGCGTTCCGGCGGACCGCATCCTGGAGCACCGCCGACGACGTGGTCCAGGCAACGTTCCTGAGCACCTGGCGGCGGTTCGAGCGCAATCCGCCGGGGCCGCTGACCGGATCGAGCGCTCGCGGCTGGCTGCTCGTCGTGGCCGGCAACGAGTGCCGGACGCTGGCCCGGACGGCGGCCCGCTTGCGGAACCTTGTCGATCGCCTGCCCGAGCCGTCACCTGACGACGACCATGCCCCCGATGTCGCCCGCCGGCTGGACGACGAGCTCCGGATGTCGGCGATCCGTCGCGCCGTGGCCAAGCTCCCCCGGCACGAGCGCGAGACCCTCGAGCTCGTCGTCTGGTCCGGACTCACCACCGCCGAGGCCGCGGACGCGCTCGGCGTACCGGTCGGAACCGTCAAGGCCCGGCTGCACCGCACACGTCGCCGTTTCCCCGACCTGCTGACCCGGGTCGACCTCACCGAGGAGCTGTCATGAACACCGAACTCGAACCGCCGCGCGTTCCACCGCTGAGCGCCGCCGAGCGCTCCCGGATGCGTAACCAGCTGATGGAGCGTACCCGGCCCGCCACCGGTCGCCCGGCCCGGCGCTGGATCGCCCCGATGGTCGGCGTCGGAGCCGTCGCGGCCGTGGTCGCCGGCACGTTGGTCGTTACCCAGAAGTCGCCCGACGAACCCGGCGCGGCCGGTACATCGGCACCGCTCGCGTCGCCCGAGGCCCGGGTCGGAGTCGACCTCGGCGCGGTGCCGCGGGGCGACGTGGCCAAGATCGTCGCCGATTGCCAGTTCCCGGATGAAGCGGGTCCCGCTCAGCTTGTCTGGAGCCGTCACGTCCGCGGCATCACCAAGGACAGCAGCGCGCTGGTGGCACTGGCACTGAACACGAAACGCGCCACTGCGCAGCCCACGGTGACCCGCGGCGGTCGCAAGCCCGGGCCCGGAGGAGCACCATCCACCGCCAAGCTCGGGTACCGGTTCTGCATGACGCGCATGCCACCGAGCGCCAAGCTCGGCGCGGTCGCATCCGTCGCACGGGTCGAGGACAAGGCCTGGCGGACCGAGCCGACGGCGCAGCGCGGTCTGGTGACGCTCGGCAGCACCGACGGCGACATCACGAACGACCTGACCACGCTGCAGGCGTGGCGGCTCTACCGGGCCCATCCGGATGTCGCCAAGGTCGAGGCCCGGTACGTGCTCGACGGGAAGACCGGCCCGTGGACGAGCGGCGTCGTCGACGGCGGCTTCGCCTACCTCGAGGTCCAGGCGAACGGAAAGTTCACGCTCGGCCAGCGACTCGAGACCGAGGTCCGCGCCTTCGACGCCCAGGGCCGGCTGGTACCTGTCGGCTAGCGGCGGCGGGCCATCGTCCGGGCGAAGTTGATCGCGACCAGGCCCGCCCAGCAGATGACGACGCCGAAGGGGCCGATCATGCCGGCTGCGATCGCGGTGATCGGGATCGCGGCGACGATCGAGACGATCGCCAGCGCCAGCCCGCCCGGGTCGGTCTCGCGGCTCGGGTGCCGCCGAGGCGCAGGCTCCGGCAGCAGCCCGGCGCTACGGTGCCGGTCACGCGCGTCGAGCTTCTCCAGGAAGCCGTCGATGATCTCGGCCTCGTACTCCGGTCCCAGCTCCTGGCGTGCCGCCACCGCAGCACGCAGGTCCTTCCGCACCTCGTCCGTCGCCATAGCAGCACGCTAGGCCCGCAGAACCGCCGTACCAATCGGGGAAACCCCCCGATCTCACCGGGTGTTAGACCTACCCCCAGGAGACCCAGGAGAAGCGGAACCGCCCCCGGACGCTCGGTCCGGGGGCGATTCGCGGTACGGCGTGTTACAGGTACTGACCGGTGTTGGTCGCGGTGTCGATCGACCGGCCGGGCTCGGTGCCCTGCTTGCCGGAGATGAGCGTCCGGATGTAGACGATCCGCTCGCCCTTCTTGCCGGAGATCCGGGCCCAGTCGTCCGGGTTCGTGGTGTTCGGCAGGTCCTCGTTCTCCTTGAACTCGTCCACGCAGGCCTGCAGCAGGTGCTGCACCCGCAGACCCTTCTGGTTCTCGTCCAGGAACGCCTTGATCGCCATCTTCTTCGCCCGGTCGACGATGTTCTGGATCATCGCGCCCGAGTTGAAGTCCTTGAAGTACAGGACCTCCTTGTCACCGTTGGCGTAGGTGACCTCGAGGAAGCGGTTCTCGTCGGCCTCGGTGTACATCCGCTCGACCGTGCGCTGGATCATCCCGTCCACGCAGCCCTGCCGGTCGCCGCCGAACTCGCCCAGATCGTCGACGTGCAGCGGCAGGTTCGCGGTCAGGTACTTCGAGAAGATGTCCCGCGCCGCCTCCGCGTCGGGGCGCTCGATCTTGATCTTCACGTCCAGCCGGCCGGGCCGCAGGATTGCCGGGTCGATCATGTCCTCGCGGTTGGAGGCACCGATGACGAGGACGTTCTCCAGCCCCTCGACACCGTCGATCTCGCTCAGCAACTGCGGGACGATGGTGTTCTCGACATCCGACGACACACCGGATCCGCGGGTGCGGAACAGCGAGTCCATCTCGTCGAAGAACACGATCACCGGCATGCCCTCGGAAGCCTTCTCCCGGGCCCGCTGGAAGACCAGGCGGATGTGACGCTCGGTCTCGCCGACGTACTTGTTCAGCAGCTCGGGGCCCTTGATGTTCAGGAAGAACGACTTCTGGCCCTCGGTCCCGGTCCGCTCGGCGACCTTCTTGGCCAGCGAGTTCGCGACCGCCTTCGCGATCAGCGTCTTGCCACACCCCGGCGGGCCGTAGAGCAGCACGCCCTTCGGCGGCTTGAGCTCGTGCTCCAGGAACAGGTCCTTGTGCAGGTACGGCAGCTCGACCGCGTCCCGGATCTGCTCGATCTGGCCGGACAGGCCGCCGATCTGGGTGTAGTCGATGTCCGGGACCTCTTCGAGGATCAGCTCCTCGACCTCGGACTTCGGGATCTTCTCGTACACGTATCCGGAGCGGGCCTCGAGCAACAGCGAGTCACCGGCACGCAGGGGTACGTCGAGCAGCGGCGACGCCAGTCGCACCACGCGCTCCTCGTCGGCCTGTGCGATCACCAGTGCCCGCTCGCCGTCGGCGAGCAGCTCCTTGAGCATCACCACGTCGCCGACGACCTCGAAGTCACAGGCCTCGACCACGTTGAGTGCTTCGTTCAGCATCAGTTCCTGGCCGAGCTTGAGCGCGTCCAGGTCCACCGACGGGCTCGCCGCGACCCGGAGTTTCCGGCCCCCGGTGAACACGTCGAGCGTGTCGTCTTCGTTCCGTCCGAGGAAGGTGCCGAAACCGGACGGCGGTTGCGCCAGCCGGTCGACCTCCTCCTTCAGGGCGATGATCTTCTCTCGCGCCTCCCGCAGCGTGTCCGCCAGCCGCTCGTTCTGAGCGGTGACACTCGCCAAGGAGGCCTGGGTTTCGGACAGTCTGCTCTCGAGCGACCGGCTGTCCGCCGGGTGCTCGAGCAGCCGACGTCGCAACGCCGCGACCTCGGCTTCCAGGTACCGGACCTGGTTACGCAGTTCTGCCGCGGTAGGACTCTCGTCTCCAGCCACGATCATCACCTCACCATGTGGGGCTCGACCCTATGGACCTTACCCAGAAAACCTCGCCGGGCAAGCTGAATCCCATCACGTGTCGGTTGCGGATGGAGTCCGTTGCCTACGGCATGTCGCCGGAAGTTTCCGCGGATGCTTCGGACGACGGCGCACCGGCTGCCTCAGGGCGGCGCGGTCCGGCGTAGTCGTCGCCGTACGCGCCCGGTGCCGGACGGCGCTTCTTACGGGGTGCCTGCACCCCGTGCGCCATCCTCCGGGCGGTGACCAGGAAGGCCGTGTGTCCTTGCATCCGGTGGCCCGGACGGACGGCGAGACCCTCTACATGCCAGTCTCGCACGAGTGACTCCCACGCGCGCGGCTCGGTGAACTCGCCGTGTGCCCTCAGCGTCTCCACAACGCGGCTCAGCTGCGTTGTGGTGGCCACATAGGCACAGAACACCCCGCCGGGTGAAAGTGCCTCAGCGACCACGTCAACGCACTCCCACGGCGCGAGCATGTCGAGGACGACGCGGTCGACGTCCTGCTCGTTCAGCTTCTCGACCAGGTCGCCGACCTCGAGCCGCCAGGCGGGGTGCTCGCCGCCGAAGAAACCGGTCACGTTCTTCCGCGCGACCTCGGCGAAGTCCTCGCGGCGCTCGAACGAGATCACCTGGCCATGGATCCCGACCGCCCGCAGCAGCGCGGTGGTCAGCGCACCGGAACCGGCGCCCGCCTCGACCACCTTCGCGCCGGGGAAGATGTCGGCCATCGTGACGATCTGCGCGGTGTCCTTCGGGTAGATCACGGCGGCGCCGCGCGGCATCGAGACCGAGTAGTCGGCCATCAGCGGCCGCAGCGCGAGGTACTCGACGTTGCCCTTGGACCTGATCACCACGGCGTCCGGGCCGTCGATCAGCTGGTCGTGCTCGATCCCGCCCTTGGTGGTGTGGAAGGTCTTCCCGCGCTCCAGCTTGACCGAGTGCCGGCGGCCCTTGGAGTCCTGCAGGGTGATCCACTCGCCCTCCTGCAGCGGTCCGTGATGGACGCCGGAGTACGCCTGGTCGGGAAAGTCGCGCAAGTCAGCCATAAGGCGCTCACCTTAACTTTCGGTCACCGGAACCGAAGAATCAGCGGCTGTTCAACGACCTCGGAAAGCGCGTTCAACGTCGGCGGTCGCGAGTACGCCGTACACGCCGCCGTCGGCGCCCAGGACCAGGTACTCCGAGGCGGGGTGCTCGCGCAGTGTGCTGAGGATCTCCTCGCCGGTGTCGTTGACGCCGATGATGTGGCCCGCGCCGATCCGGGTGGAGACCTCGCTGACCGTGGTCCACGGGCGCTGGTTCGGGGCGACCGCGGCGACCGCGGACTCGGACACCAGGGCGTGCGGCTTGCCGTCGCCGTCGATCACTACGACCGCCCCGGCGTGCGCCTCTCCGGCGAGCCGGACGGCTTCCGCGAGCGGCGTACCGGAATGTACGGCGATGGCGCGGCGGGCCATCGTCCGGACCTGGAGTGCGGGCAGCTTGCGCCGCAGCCGGGCCTGCATCAGGGACGCGGTCGAGCCGGACCAGAGGAAGAAGCCGACCAGCAGGGCGATCAGGAAGTCGATCATCGAGGGGTGCCGGCCCCAGATCTCCTCGAGCAGCACCGGCAGTGCGAGCACCGCCATCGCGAGGATGCGTCCGGCCCACGCGGCTGCGATCGTGCCGGTGTGCATGTTGCCGGTGAACTTCCACACGATCGCCCGCAGCACCCAGCCGCCGTCCAGCGGCAGGCCGGGCAGCAGGTTCGTGACGCCGACGATCAGGTTCGCGACGCCGAGCTCCCACAGCGCGACGTACGCGACGCCCTCGTCGAAGGCGCGGGAACCGAGGTACGCGAGGCCGCCGACGATCAGGGACGCGATCGGGCCGACGACCGAGACGGCGAACTCCTCGAGCGGTGACTTCCGCTCACCTTCGATGTGCGTGCCGGCCGCGAAGAAACCGAGGTTGATCTCCGAGACGCCGATGCCGAACCGCATCGCCATCAGCGCGTGCGCGAGCTCGTGGATCAGGATCGACACCGTGAACGCGACGACGAACGCGAACGCCGCGACGTACCGCCAGCCGCCGAGCTCGGGGAACTGCTGCCCGATGATCGCGGCGAAGCCGATCGCGAGCAGCATCGCCACCGGCAACCACGTGAAACGCATGGTCAGCCGGATGCCGCGGACGCGCCCCAGCACCCACGTTCCGGGCGGTGGCGGACCGGCCGGCCGGGCGGGGTTCTGAGGGTCAGGCGAGTCTGGCATCAAGGCAACGCTACTTGGCCGGTGTTAACTCGCTGCTACACACCCACCGTCAGCGTGGCGACGTACCCGCTGGAGACGTCCCCGGTGACGGTCGCGAGCTGGTGTACGGCGTCGTCGTCGCCGAACACGTTGTCGTTCTCCAGCGACGTCTGGCTGAGGTTCTGCGCGCTGCCGTCGTACCCGTCGGTGGCGTAGACGGTGCTGCAGACGTCCTTGGGGAGGGCGAGCTGCGACGTACGGGTGATCTGGCCGGCCTTGGTCGCCTCGGCGGCGCTGGCGTAGACCTCGAAGTGGATGTGCGGCCAGCGACCCATGTACGCGGCCGGGAAGATCGTCTTGAAGGTGACCTTGCCGGAGCCGTCAGCGGCCTGGACGCCACGGAGGTAGTTCTCGTTCGTCACGCCGTCGGAGTACAGCGAGTAGCGGCCCTGGGCGTCGCAGTGCCAGAGGTAGACGGCGGCGCCTTCGAGGGCCTTGTCCTGGTCGGCGTCGACGACGGTGAGCTCGACGGTCAGCGGTACGCCGGCGGCGACGCCGGATGCGGATCCGAACGACTTGGTGATGTCGCTGCGGACGATGCCGGACTGGGTGAGGACGTTGGGCCCGTTCGAGCCGTCGCCCGGGTACGGTCCGCCGGTCTCCTGCGGGATCCCGTCCACGTCCGTGGAGGCATCGGTCGTCGCGCTCGGCGTGCTGGTCGTCGTGCTGGTCGGCGTGCTGGTCGTCTTGCTGGTCGTCGTACTGTCGTCCGTCGTGCAGCCGGCGACGGCGGCGAGGCCGGCGGCCGTGGACAGGCCGAGGAAGCGACGGCGGTGGAGTGTCGCGACGTCGTACTCGAGACCGCGGGCGTGGTTCGGCGGAGGCTGCGTCGGTGGCGTCATGGTTCGAGCATGACAACGCCTCCCGGTGGTCGGCCGTGAGTTGGCTGGGAGATTCCTGTGAAGCGGTTTTCCACAGGCTCGGGGTGGGGTGCGGGCGAACTGTCGGTGGTTGTGCCTAGGGTTTGGGGCATGAGCGCTGCAGCTGTAGTCGATCCGCATGTGCATCCGCGCGGGGCGTTGTCGCCGTCCCGGGCCGCGGACTTCATGAGCTGCCCGCTGAAGTACCGGTTCCGGGTGGTCGACCGTCTGCCGGAGAAACCGTCGGCGGCCGCTGTCCGCGGGACTGTCGTGCATGCGGTGCTGGAGCGGTTGTTCGACCTGCCCCGCGGCGAGCGGACGCTGGAGCAGGCGGCGCAGATGCTCGAGCCGCAGTGGCAACGACTGCTGGAGGAGGAGCCGGAGGTCGCGGAGCTGTTCGCGGAGGACGCGGACGGCGAGGAGCTGGCGAAGTGGCTGGCCGAGGCGCACCAACTCCTCGGCAAGTACTTCGCACTCGAAGACCCCAACGCGCTGGAGCCCGCCGAGCGGGAGCTGTACGTCGAGACCGCGCTGGACTCCGGTCTGGTACTGCGGGGGTACGTCGACCGCCTGGACGTGGCGCCGACCGGAGAGATCCGGGTGGTCGACTACAAGACCGGTCGCTCGCCGTCGGAGTTCTTCGAGGCGAAGGCGCTGTTCCAGATGAAGTTCTACGCGCTGGTGCTGTGGAAGCTGCGCGGCGTGGTGCCGGCGATGCTGCAACTGGTCTATCTGGGCAACGGCGAGATCGTCCGCTACGTCCCCGACGAGGCCGACCTGCGCGCCTGCGAACGCAAGGTCTCCGCGCTGTGGGTCGCGATCACCAGAGCCCTCGACTCCGGCGACTGGCGCCCCAGCCCGGGGCCGCTGTGCGACTGGTGCGACCACAAGCCCATCTGCCCGGCCTGGGGCGGCACGCCCCCGCCGCTCCCCACCCGCTCGGTGGAGGAAGTCGCCGCGGAGTCGGCGGGCATAGACCTGATCACAGTCGACGGCTAGAGCTGACCTCGCCCCGGGGAGAGGAACCCTGGGTGGATACGGTTCGTCGCATGAGTGTGGGCGATGTGGCGGTGCGAGCGACCGGCGTCTGGAAGCGGTACGGCGTTGGCCTCTCGCAGGTGGATGCGCTGGCCGGCGTGAGCGCGGACTTCGGGAAGGGCCGGTTCACCGCGATCATGGGGCCGTCGGGCTCCGGCAAGTCGACGCTCCTGCACTGTCTCGCGGGCCTGGACAAGCCGTCCGACGGCAAGGTCTTCCTCGGTGACGTCGACCTGACCACGCTGCCGGAGAAGCAGCTCACGCATCTGCGCCGGGACCGGATCGGCTTCGTGTTCCAGGCGTTCAACCTGGTCCCGACGCTGTCCGCGCTGGAGAACATCACACTCCCCCTCGACCTGGCCGGCCGCAAACCCGACCAGGACTGGCTGACCACGGTCGTCGACACGGTCGGCCTGATGGACCGCCTCGCCCACAAGCCGTCCGAGCTGTCCGGCGGCCAGCAGCAGCGCGTCGCCTGCGCCCGCGCGCTGGTCTCCCGCCCGGACGTGGTGTTCGCGGACGAGCCGACCGGCAACCTCGACTCGCGGTCCTCCGGGGACGTCCTCGACTTCCTGCATCGCTCCGTCCGGGAGTTCAACCAGACGGTCGTGATGGTCACCCACGACCCGACGGCCGCGTCGTACGCCGACCGCGTCCTGTTCCTGGCCGACGGACAGCTGCGGTCCGAACTGGTCGACCCGACGGCGGAGTCCGTCCTCGACGCGATGAAGCAACTGGAGAGCCGGCACGACACCGCCGACGAGCTGGCCGGCTGATGTTCAAGCTCGGCCTCCGTTCGGTGCTGGCGCACCGGCTCCGCTTCGTGCTGTGCACGCTCGCCGTCACCCTCGGCGTCGCGTTCGCCGGCGGCGCGATGGTTTTCACCGACACGTTGTCCTCGGCGCTGAAGAAGAACTTCGCGGTAAGTACGGCGGACGTCACGGTCACGCCGGCGTCCCCGATCGAGACCGGCACGGACCGCCCCGCTACTTTCCAGATCGAGCTCGTCGACCGCATCGCCGCCGTACCCGGTGTCGCTGCCGCGGTCCCGCAGCTCCTGGTCGGCAACGTGCAGATCCTCGGCCCGGACGGCAAACCGCTGGAGAACTACGGCTTGACGTCCTTCGGTGCCGCCTGGCCGCGGGATCCCGGTGCGGCGCCGTTCAAGCTCGTCGACGGTACAGCGCCCTGGAGCAGCGACCAGCTCGCACTCGACGAGTCGACCGCGAGCCGCGCGGGCTACCACGTCGGTGACCAGGTCCGGATCGTCACACCGACCCGAGCCGTCACCGCGACGCTCACCGCGACCACGACCCCCGCGCAGGCCGGGGCGGCAGCCGGCGCACCGCTGGTCAGCTTCGACGGCGCGACCGCTCAGCTCCTGCTGCTCGGCAGGCCCGGCTGGACGTCGATCACCGTCTCGCTCGAACCGGGTTCCGACCCGAACGCCGTCAGCAAGGCGATCGCGGACACCATCGGCGACTCGGTCAAGGTCAGGACCGCGAAGCAGGTCGCGACCGACGGCGAGAACGACCTCGACAACACCTTCGGCGGGTTCGGCACCGTGCTGCTCCTCTTCGCCGGCCTCGCCCTCTTCGTCGGCGGGTTCCTGATCGTCAACACGTTCGCCATGGTCGTCGCGCAACGGTCCCGGGAGCTCGCGATGCTCCGCGCGATCGGCGCGTCCCGCGGCCAGATCACCGGTACGGTGCTCGCCGAGAGCGTCATCATCGGCTTCGTCGGAGCAACGCTCGGCCTGCTGGTGGGCGTCGGCGTGGCCTCCGGCATCCGGTTCGGCTACGAACTGCTCGACCTGCGCATCCCGACCGCGTCGCTGCAGGTCACACCGACCACGATCATCGCCTGCTACCTGATCGGCATCGGCGTGACGGTGGCCGCCGCGGCCCCCGCTGCCCGCCGGGCCGGGAAGCTCCCACCGGTCGCCGCGATGCGCGACGACGTCCACGTCCCGGAACGCTCGCTGCTCGTCCGGCTCGTGATCGGCGCCTTCATGCTGCTGATGGCCGTCCTGTTCTTCGGTATCGGCGTCGGCGCCGGCGGACTCCCCGGCGCCGTCCTGATCACACTCGGCACCGGCACCGCCGTCCTCGCGGTCGTGATGCTCAACCCGCTGATCAGCCGGTACGTCGTCCGCGCGCTGATGTACCCGTTCGGCCGCAAGGCGCCGGTCACCCTCGGCCGCCGCAACGCCGAGCGGAACCCACGCCGTACGTCGGCCACCGCGTCCGCGCTGATGATCTCCGTGGGCCTGATCAGCGGCCTGCTGGTGATCGGCGCCTCGGTGAAGGCGTCGATCGACAAGAGCCTGGTCGACGCGCTGGGCACCGCCGAGATCCTCATCACCAACGACGGCACCCCCAGTTTCAGCACCGAGGTCGGCGACCGGACCGCCAAGATCCCGGGCGTCCAGGCGGTGCAGCGGGTCCGTCAGCAATCCGGTGAGGTCGGTACGACGAACGTCCAGGTCACCGGAGTCAGCGACGGCACGCTCGCCGGGCCGGTCACGACCGCGTTCGACGCCGGCTCGCCCGCGGCGCTCGCCGCCGGTCAAGCGATCCTCCCCCGCAACCTCGCCAAGACCCTGAAGCTCACCGTCGGCAAGCCGTTCGAGCTGAAGACCGCGAACGGCACCCATCGCCTGATCGTCGGCGGGGTGCTCGCCCCGAACCGGCAGCTGAACGCGATCGTCGTGTCGCTGCCGACGTACGCGACGGTCGGCGGGTCGCCGAGCGACAACCTGCTGTACGTCGAAGTTGCCAAGGGCAATCAGGTGGCGCAGGTCCGGACCGGGATCCTCGACCAGCTGCGCAAGGACTACCCGACGATCGAGGTCCGCGACCAGGAGGCGTACGCCGCGGTCGCGCGGGAGCCCGTGAACGGTGTCCTGGTCGCGGTCGGGTTCCTGCTCGCGATGGCGATCCTGATCGCGCTGCTCGGCATCGTGAACACACTCGCGCTGGGTGTGGTCGAACGGACCCGGGAGATCGGACTGCTGCGAGCGATCGGGATGGACCGGCCGCAGCTCAGCCGGATGCTCCGTGTCGAGTCGATCGCGATCACCCTGCTCGGCGCGTTGCTCGGCCTGGCGATCGGCGTCGCCTTCGCCGTCGCGGTGCAGTCGGCGATGGTGGACGACGGCCTGGCGGTCCGCGACATCCCGGTGCTGCAACTGCTGATCGCGGTTGCGCTCGCGATCGTGTTCGGCGTACTGGCCGCGGTCTGGCCGTCCCGTCGCGCAGCCCGGCTCGACGTCCTGCAAGCGATCGCTTCAGAGTGATCGGTTCAGGTGATCGGTTCAGGTGATGGCTCGGCGTGACGTGTGAGGTGGAGCCAGACCAGTGATTCACAGGTAGCCTGCCGGTGTGCCGGGGACCGTGCAGTCGATCGAGCGGGCCGCGGCGGTGCTGCGACTGCTCGCCGCCGCGCCTGACGGTTTGGGGGTGGCCGACCTCGGCAACGCGCTCGGCCTGGCGAAGACGACCGTGCACGGGATCGTCCGGACGCTGCACCAGGTCGGATTCGTCGAACAGGACCACAGCGGCGCGCACTACCACCTGAGCGACGCGTTCGGCCGGCTCGGCGAGAGCTACCTCGACCCCAACGAACTACGCAGCCGCGCGATCAACTGGGCCGACTCGCTCGCCTCGCGCAGCGGCGAGGTGGTGCGCGTCGGCCGCCTCGTCGAGGGCAAGGTCGAGGTCGTGCACCACGTCTTCCGGCCCGACGACAGCGACCAGGACCTCGACGTCGGTACGACGCTGCCTCCGCACGCGACCGCACTCGGCAAGGCCGTGCTCGCGTACGACACCAGCGCCCGGCCGAGGAGCCTGGAGGCGTACACGACACGGACGATCACCGATCCGGTACAGCTGAGCGAAGAGCTCGCGACGGTCCGGTCGCGCGGGTGGGCGACCGAGTTCGAGGAGCACACGGTCGAACTGGCGAGCATCGCGGCACCGATCCGGGGCCTCGGCGGCCTGGTCGTCGGCGCGGTCGGGCTGGCCGGCCGGATCGAGCGCATCTGCGACAGCCGGCTCCGGCACCGCGGTGACCTGGTCAGCATGGTCCGCGCCACCGCCGACGCCATCGCCCGCGACCTCCGGGAGGACCCGTGAGGTGGATCGATGGCTGAGCAATATGTGGCAGCAGTGGATCAGGGGACGAACTCGACCCGATGCATCCTGTTCGATCGGCGCGGGCGGTTGGTGTCGGTGGCACAACGGGAGCACCACCAGTTGTTCCCCCGGCCGGGCTGGGTCGAGCACGACGCCGGGGAGATCTGGAACAACGTCACCCGCGTGGTGCCGGCCGCCATCAAGCAGATCGGCGCCACGCCGTCCCAGATCGTTGCCATCGGCATCGCGAACCAGCGCGAGACCAGTCTGCTGTGGGATCGCGTCACCGGCCGGCCGATCGGGCGCGCGGTGACCTGGCAGGACACCCGGACCGACCGGCTGGTCACCGAACTGGCCGGCAGCGAGGGCCCGGACCGGTTCGCGCAGCTGTGCGGTCTCCCGCTGACGACCTACTTCTCCGCGCCGCGGATCCGGTGGTTGCTCGATCACACGCCAGGTCTGCGACAACGCGCCGACCGCGGCGAGATCCTGTTCGGCACGATGGAGAGCTGGCTGATCTGGAACTTCACCGGTGGTGCGAACGGCGGACTGCACGCCACCGACGTGACGAACGCGAGCCGGACGATGCTGATGAACATCGAGACGCTCGAATGGGACGAGAGACTGCTCGAGGCGTTCGACGTACCGCGCGCGATCCTCCCCGAGATCCGCCCGTCGTCCGGGGTGTTCGCGACCGCGACCGAAGTACTTCCGGGCGTCCGGATCGGTGCGGCGCTCGGCGATCAGCAGGCGGCGCTGTTCGGGCAGACGTGCTTCAGTGCGGGCGAGGCGAAGTGCACGTACGGCACGGGATCGTTCCTGCTGCTGCACACCGGGCAGGAGATCGTCCGGTCCAAGCACGGGATGCTCACGACGGTCGCGTACCAGATCGGCGACCAGCCGGCGTCGTACGCGCTCGAAGGCTCGATGGCGGTCACCGGGTCGCTCGTGCAGTGGTTCCGCGACGGGCTCGGGATGATCCACACCGCGGCCGAGATCGAGACGCTGGCGCGGACGGTCGAGGACAACGGCGGCGCGTACATCGTGCCCGCGTTCTCCGGGCTGTTCGCGCCGCACTGGCGCAGCGAGGCGCGGGGCGTGATCGCCGGGCTGACCGGCTACATCACCAAGGGACACCTGGCCCGCGCCGTCCTCGAGGCGACCGGGTTCCAGACCCTCGAGGTCGTCGACGCGATGAACGCCGACTCCGGGATCGCGCTGACCGCGTTGAAGGTGGACGGCGGGATGACGGCCAACAACCTGCTGATGCAGTTCCTCGCCGACCTGCTCGACGTTCCGGTGGTCCGCCCGATGGTGACCGAGACGGTCTCGCTCGGAGCGGCGTACGCCGCCGGACTGGCCGTCGGCTACTGGCCCGACCTGGAAGGCCTGCGCAGCAACTGGCACCGCGCCGGCCAGTGGATGCCGCACATGGATCCGGCGCGCCGCGCCACCGAGTACGCGAACTGGCAGGCCGCCGTCCAACGCACCTTCAACTGGATCCGCCCCGAGGACCAAGAGCTGTAGCAACCCTTCAGCCGGTCCTCCCCGGCACGCGGCCGCGGAACAGGTAGATGCTGAGCGCGACGACCCAGATCCAGAAGACCGCGTACGGGATCAGCCAGACGGACGTGGTCCAGAACGCCCGGCCGAGCAGGAAACCGAACGCGGCCACGATCGCGACCCAGCCGAGCCAGCTCGGAAATGACGGCGTACCGACCATGATCCACCCGGCCGCGGCGAGGAATCCGGCCAGCGCCACCCAGGCGTTGGCGAAGCCCAGGTTCCCCATGTCGAAGGCGTACCGGGCGATCTGCGGGTCGACGCCGTCGTCCGTCCGGTACGCGGCCAGCTCCCAGCCCGGACTCATCAGCAGTACGACGAACGCGATGCCCGATGTGAACGCGAACGCCGATCGCCACGCCGGCCGGCCCTCCGCCTCGCGGAGGATCACCGCTACCACGGAGACGAAACACGCCAGCGCCAGTACGGCGAGCAGGCCCAGGAACGTCCCGATCGCGTACAGGGTGTCGTGCCGCGCCTCCAGGAACCGCAGGATCTCGTCCCCGGACGCGTCGAACGCCGGCTCGCCGCCGCCGACCTGCACCAGCGCCTGACTCCCGGCGACCAGCAGCAGCCCTGCCACGCCGGCCGACCCACCCGTGATGGACAGCGTTCGCCACTGTCCATCCAACTGTGCTGTCTCCCCCACCACGACCTCGTCCCTCCCGCATCGAGTAAGACACGAGAGGGACGAGGACGTCCAGTTGTCAGGCCGGGTCAGGCGGAAACCTAGGCCGGGGAGACGATGTCCGGTGCTTCGAGGCGGACCTTGTCGGCCGACTCGTCGTCGGGCTGGTCCTGCGAGTCGCGTTCGGACTGGACCCGCCGGGTGTAGAACGAGACCTCCCGCTCGATCGTGGCCTCGTCCCAGCCGAGGATCGGGGCGACCAGCCGGGCGGCCGCCTCGGCGGCGCCGACGCCGCGGTCCCAGGCCTCGATCGAGATGCGGGTACGCCGGGCCAGGATGTCGTCGAGGTGACGGGCCCCCTCGGCCTTGGCGCCGTACACGATCTCGGCCTTCAGGTAGTCCTGCGTGCCGGGCAATTGCTCGCCCAGCGACGGGTCCTCGGCGACGAGCTCGAGGACCTCGTCGATCAACGCGCCGTACCGGTTCAGCAGGTGCTCGATCCGGGCGACGTGCAGGCCGGAGCGTCGCGCGATCAGGTGCCGCTGGTTCCACAGCGCCTGGTAGCCGTCCGCGCCGACCAGCGGGATGTTCTTCGTGACGCTGCGCGGCACCCGGCCGTCGAGCGCGTCCGCGGCCGCGTCGATCGCGTCCTTGGCCATCACCCGGTATGTCGTGTATTTGCCACCGGCAACCACCACGAGACCCGGCGCCGCGTGCGCGACGACGTGTTCGCGGGACAGCTTCGACGTACTCTCCGACTCGCCGGCGAGCAGCGGCCGCAGACCGGCGTACACGCCCTCGACGTCCTCGCGGGTGAGCGGTGTGGTGAGGACCGCGTTGACGTGGTCGAGCAGGTACTCGATGTCCTTGCTGGTCGCGGCCGGGTGCGCCTTGTCCAGTTGCCAGTCCGTGTCCGTGGTGCCGATCAGCCAGTGCCGGCCCCACGGGATGATGAACAGCACGGACTTCTCGGTCCGCAGGATCATCCCGGTGCTGGACTGGATCCGGTCCTTCGGCACGACGAGGTGGATGCCCTTCGACGCGCGGACGTGGTACTGCCCGCGCTCCCCCACCATCGCCTGTGTGTCGTCGGTCCAGACACCGGTCGCGTTCACGACCTGCTTGGCGCGGACCTCGAACTCGCGCCCGCTCTCCAGGTCCTTCGCCTGGACGCCGGTGACCCGCTCGCCCTGCCGCAGGAACCCGGTCACCTTCACCCGGTTCGCGACGAAGGCGCCGTACGACGCCGCGGTCCGGGCGAGCTCCATCGTGTGCCGCGCGTCGTCGACCTGCGCGTCGTAGTACTGCAACGCGCCGACCAGTGCGGACTTCTTCAGCGACGGAACGAGCCGCATCGCGCCGCGCCGGGTCAGGTGCCGGTGGATGGGCAGTCCGGCGCCGAGGCCGGAGCTGACCGCCATACCGTCGTACAGCGCGACACCGGCGCCGGCGTAGAACCGCTCCCACCAGCGGTGCTGCAGCGGGTACAGGAACGGCACCGGCTTCACCAGGTGCGGCGCGAGGCGTTGCAGGAGCAGACCGCGCTCCTGCAGCGCCTCGTGCACGAGCCGGAAGTCGAGCATCTCCAGGTAGCGCAGGCCACCGTGGATCAGCTTGCTGGACCTGCTGGAGGTGCCGCTCGCGAAGTCGCGCGCCTCCAGCAGTCCGGTGGTCAGGCCGCGGGTCGCAGCGTCGAGCGCCGCGCCGGTGCCGACCACCCCGCCACCGATCACCAGGACGTCCAGTTCGCGCCCGTCGGCCAGCGCGTCGATCGCGTCGGCCCTTGCTTGCGGTGACAGAGCCACTACAGCCACTGTGTTTCGTCCTTCCGAATCCGTAGGTCGTGCTGGATCAGTCGACGTCGACCCAGTCAAGCGTGCGCTGGACGGCCTTCTGCCATCCGGCGTACCCCGTCGCACGCTGGTCGTCGTCCCACTGCGGCGTCCACCGCTTGTCCTCGTTCCAGTTCTGGACGAGCTCTTCCTTGTTCTTCCAGAACCCGACGGCCAGGCCGGCCGCGTACGCCGCTCCGAGCGCGGTGGTCTCCGCGACGACCGGCTTGCTCACCGGTACGCCGAGGATGTCGGCCTGCATCTGCATGCAGAGCTCGTTCGCCGTCACACCGCCGTCGACCTTGAGCACGTCGAGCTTCACGCCCGAGTCCTTCTCCATCGCGTCCGCGACGTCCTTGCTCTGGTAGCAGATCGCTTCCAGTGTTGCGCGCGCCAGGTGGGCGTTGGTGTTGAACCGGGACAGACCCACGATCGCGCCGCGGGCATCGGACCGCCAGTACGGCGCGAACAGGCCGGAGAACGCGGGCACGAAGTACACGCCGCCGTTGTCCTCGACCTGGCGGGCGAGCGTCTCGGTCTCGCTCGCACCGGAGATGATGCCGAGCTGGTCCCGCAGCCACTGCACCGCGGAGCCGGTGACCGCGATCGAGCCCTCCAGCGCGTACACCGGGGCCTCGTCGCCGAACTTGTAGCACATCGTGCTGAGCAGGCCGGCCTTCGAACGGACCAGCTCCGTGCCGGTGTTGAGCAGCATGAAGTTACCCGTGCCGTAGGTGTTCTTGGCCTCGCCCGGGTTGAAGCAGACCTGACCGACGGTCGCGGCCTGCTGGTCGCCGAGGTCGCCGGTGAGCGGTACGACGCCGCCGAGCGGACCGTGGGCGAGTGTTTCGCCGTACTTGTTCGGGTCCGACGACGGCCGGATCTCCGGCAGCATCTGCCGCGGGATGTTGAAGAAGCTGATCAGCTCGTCGTCCCAGTCGAGGGTCTCGAGGTTCATCAGCATCGTGCGGCTGGCGTTCGTCACATCGGTGATGTGCACGCCGCCGTTCACGCCGCCGGTCAGGTTCCACAGCAGCCAGGTGTCGGTGTTGCCGAACACGGCGTCACCGGCCTCGGCCGCCGCCCGGACGCCGTCGACGTTCTCCAGGATCCACTGCACCTTGCCGGCCGAGAAGTACGTCGCCGGCGGCAGGCCGGCCTTCTGCCGGATGACGTCGCCCTTGCCTTCGCGTTCGAGCGCGGAGGCGATCCGGTCGGTCCGGGTGTCCTGCCAGACGATCGCGTTGTAGTAGGGCCGGCCGGTCTTGCGGTTCCAGACCACCGCCGTCTCGCGCTGGTTGGTGATCCCGAGCGCCGCCAGGTCACTCGCCTGCAGACCCTTCGAACCCAGCGCGGTCTGGATCACCGAGCTGGTCCGCTCCCAGATCTCGACCGGGTTGTGCTCGACCCAGCCCGCCTGCGGCAGGATCTGCTCGTGCTCCAGCTGGTGGATGCCCACCTCGTTGCCGGAGTGGTCGAAGATCATGAAACGGGTGCTCGTGGTGCCCTGGTCGACGGCGCCGACGAAGTCAGCCATGGAAAGTCCTCTCCTCACACTGCTCACGACACTGCTCACGCTGCCTGCTCATGCTGTGGTGTTCTCCTCCGGGATCCGGCCCGGCTCCTCGTCCTCTTCGGCGATCGGAAGGTTCCGGCCGACCAACAGGTCGTACAGGAACGCACCCACCAGCGCGCCGATGATCGGTGCCACGATCGGCACCCAGAAATAGACGTCCCCGAACTGATCCTTGAGTGCTCCTCCATACCCGGTGATCAACGAGGCGACCCGGGGACCGAAGTCACGGGCCGGGTTGATCGCGTACCCGGCGTTGGTGCCCCACGCCATCCCGATCCCGACCACCAGCAGGCCGACGATCAACGGCGCCAGGTTCGCCGCCGGGGAGGTGTTGCGCAGGTCGGTGATCGCGAGGATCACGAACATCAGGATCGCCGTACCGATGATCTGGTCCCGGAAGCCGCCCCACATGTGCACGCCGAGATCCAGGCTGCCGTTGCCGGGCAGGGTGGAGAAGATGCCCTGGGTCTTGATCGTGTGCCCCGGGTCCACCTTGCCGATCGCCTCGGTGTAGTTCCAGCGAACCACGAGCGCCGCCAGGAACGCCCCGAGGAACTGCGCCACCGAGTACGGCAGCACCTTCTTCCAGCTGAACCCGCGGAACGCCGCCAGCGCGATCGTCACCGCCGGATTCAGATGCGCGCCGGTCATCCGGCCGGCGGTGTAGATGCCCAGGGTCACGCCGAGACCCCACGCCCACGCGATCGAGTCGTGGTTCCCGATCCCACCCGCCACCACCTGCGCCACCACGCCGACGCCGAACAGGATCAGGATGAACGTGCCCGCCAGTTCGGCCGAACACTCCCCCAGAAGGGTCTTCGCTTTGACCGCTTCGGTCGTAGCCATACCGAACCTCCCTTCCCCGCCGTGACGACCACGGCTGGCTGGAATGTAGGAGCGATCGCGAGGCGGCACAACGCCCATCGTTCGACATTGTCGAACGGCGCCCACCTGGCTTCCGGCTGCGACACCCGGTGAACTCACCGCAGCGAGTACGTACCTCCCGGTCCGGCGACCGTCGCCCGCAATCCCGGCTCACCCGGCACCGCTCGCAGACCGATTTCCAGCGCGTCCAGTACGGCGTTCACCACGTCCGGCCGTGGATGCGTCGCCCCGAAGTCGACCAGCTCCACCGACGGCAAACCGGACCCGGCCGGATGCCGGCTCGTCCCCCAGTCGATCAGGAACGGCACGATCCCGTCGTACGGCGCCGGGTACGCCGCGGTCAGCCGCCAACTGAGCAACTCCCCCGCCGGCGTCCTCCGGCTCATCGACTCGATCGGGCCGAGGTCAGCCCCGGCCTCCCGCGCCGCAACCACCGCGGCCTCGATGTCCGCCGGCCGAACCGCCCACGTCACCAGCCGCGACCCCTGAAGCCCATCGATCCCGAACGGCATCGCCCCCTCGACCGGCCGCTCGACATCAGGCCCGATGATCTCCAGGTACGACGCATCCCCGAGCCCGACCAGATAGTTACGAGTCCCCCGCCCCACATGCCGCCCACCCTCAACAGGCTCAACCCCAGTAGCCGCAGCAAACGCAGCCACGCTCCCCCGAAGATCGTCAGTAGCCAACACCAGATGATCGAGCATGCCCCGACCCTACGACTCCCGAGGAACGGAGAACCGCAGGCCATGGCACCGTGGTTGGCGACGGTAGGTTGTTCTTCCGCGTCCGATCCGCTCCGAGGAGCTTCCGCCTGTGGCTCTGTCGCCGTACACCTTCCGGGGTGCGCTGTCCGTCCTCGACATCGACACCCGGAACCGATCCGCCCTGGAGAGATTCTTCGGTACGGCGATCTTCGCCGGGGCAGGGGCCGCGACCCTCGCGGGCGGACCTGTTGCCGGGCTCACCGCTGCGGCCTGGTTGTCGCTGATCGACCCGAAGAACGAGGCCGCGAGCCTGCTCGACGCCCTCGTGACGAGCGTGACCAAGCGCCTCCGCGGTATCAAGGACAAGAACCAGCTTGACCTCGTCGTGGCCGCCCACACGATCACGGCCGTCTCGGCGTTCTTCGACGCGCTGCCCCAGATCATCGGCCCGAAGTACCGCGAACTCGGCCTGACCGACCAGGAGCGGCGCCAACTGCTCGCGGTACCTGGAACAGGCCCCGACGACCTGTTCGATGCCGTGGTCCCCCTGTCGTCACCGGAGCTCGGGTTCGAGGAGAACCTCGACCGCAATCTCAGGCCGTACTACCAGCGGCTCGGGCGACGGTGCCTCGAATTCTTCACCGGACTCGAGGCCTGGAGCCGGCTCGAGCCGGTACCGTCCTCCGGACTGCTGGACGCAATCGTCGAACGGGCGGCGTCGCTGTACCGGAGCCGGATGCTCGAGCTCGGCGCATCCGCACCGTTCAGTCTGTGGGTGACGCTGAACGAATTCTCCGGCACTCGCGAGCTGATCCGCGCGCAGGGCGACGTACAGGCAGCGGCGCTCGGTGAGCTTCGGACGATGCTCGCGATGGTGATGCCGGGCCGACCCGCGCCGCGGAACAGCTACCGCGTGAAGCTGGCACTGGCTGCTCGTGAGGTCCTCGACGAGCCGCTGCTGCGCTCCCGTACGCAGTCCGTCGCGTCACCTCCGGTGCGGGACGGGTTCGTCGAGCCGTCCTTCCACTACGCAGTTGCGGACGATCGATCGCGGCCCTCCGACGAGACCTGGTGGTCGGAGCAGCCGGAGCACTCGTCGCTGGTCGACTACCTCGCGAGCTACCTGGCGAGTCCCGCGGGCGCCCGACGGCCGTTGCTCCTGCTCGGCCACCCTGGTGCCGGTAAGTCGTTGCTCACGGAGGTGCTGGCGGCACAGCTGCCGGAAGACGCGTTCGCAGTCGTCCGCGTACCGCTCCGATCAGTCAATCCCGACGACGACCTGACGCTGCAGATCAACAAGGAGCTGCAGCGGACGCTCCAACGGCCGAGCGCCGACCTCGACGAGCTGCGCCAGGAGTGCGGCGCATGCGAGTTCTGCAGTGACGCGAGTGTGTGCCCGCACCGGTGCCATCTCGTCGTACTGCTCGACGGCTTCGACGAACTCGTCCAGGCCACTGGCGTGACCCAGTCGGCGTACCTGTCGAAGGTCGAGGAATTCCAGAAACGGGCCAGAACCCTGGGTACGCCGACCTCGGTCATGGTCACGTCCCGGACTGTCGTGGCCGATCGCGCCGAGATCGCCGCGGACACCCCGATGATCAAGCTGCGGGAGTTCGACAGGCCGAGGATCGAGCATTGGCTCACCGCCTGGAACGCGGCGCACTCAGGGATCGCGACCTTCGTCCCGCTGAAGATCGAGGAGATGACGGTCTCCGACGAGATCACCGATCTGACCAGCCAGCCGTTGCTGCTGCTCATGCTCGCCGTCTATCTGGCCGAGCTCGGCACCAACCAGCTGGGCGGCGCCGACCTGACGCAGAGCGAGCTCTACCAGCGGATCATGGACCGCTTCATCGCCCGCCAGATCACCGAGAAGACCGCACCGGATGCCTCTGAGCCCGAGCAGAAGTTGCTGCAGCGTCAGCAACGTCGGCAGCTCCAGTACGCCGCCGTCGGCATGTTCAACCGCGGCCGTCAACACATCACCGACATCGAGCTGAACGCGGACCTGGCCGCCCTCGAACCACCAGCCGGCGCTTCGGTGGGAATCCAGCCCTTGACCGCGGCGGACCGTGTCCTGGGCGAGTTCATGTTCGTCCACAACCCCCGAGCCGACCGCGAACAACGCAGCGCCTACGAGTTCCTGCACGCAACGTTCGGCGAATTCCTCGTCGCCGAGCTCGTCCTCGAACTCCTCGTCCAACTAATGCGCCACCGCGACCTCGAAGCCACCTCACTCAGCCCACAACCAACCGGCCTCGACGACACCCTCCTCCGCCGCCTCCTCAGCCACCAGCCCCTCAGCACCCGCGGCCCCGTCCGAGTCTTCATCGCCGAACTGGCGGAGCGACTCCCCGACGAACAACATCCCTCACTCCAGGCCACCATCAACGAACTGCTGCGCCGCGAACTCACCCGGCCGGACACGGGCGACCCGCTCTACCATCCGCTGCCCTACGATCCGGTACGCCGCCGCGCCTGCTACACCGCCAACCTCACGATGCTGCGGATTCTGCTCTCCGACGAACCGGTGCCGCTCGAGGAGATACTGGGTTCGGATCACGTGGACCGCTGGACCCGGATGGTCCGCCTCTGGCGCGCAGGACTCGACGTACCGTCGTGGACAACGGTCGTGAGTGTGCTGGCCATCGAGGCCACTGACGACCTGATCGTCCTGTCGGCCGCGCGTCTCACGTCACAGATCGACGCCACGCTTGACCCGGCACTCAACGAGGCCGAGCTGCTGGGCGACCTCAGGCACAAGGCCGAACTCGTGATCGGATCCGTCGATACCCGGGTGGGTGACGACCTGTGGCGGCAGACCGACGTGGCTGCCATGCACCAGATCGCGATGATCAACTTCCTGGGTGCGGTCATCCCCCAGTTCGATCGGCTCTTGCCGATCGACGACGTGTGGTTCGACGAGCTGCTGGCGACGGTCTCGTCGGTGTCGGCGATCAACGCGAACGTCAAGCGAGCGATCCTGTACCTGCTGTCCCGGATCGCTCCAAGCCTGCCGTTCGAGTACGTCCGGGATTTGCTCACCGTCGTCCTGCCTGCGCCGTCCGCCGGATACGAGGTCGAGCTCGCAGCAGTGGCCGGATGCCATCCAGCGCTGCTGACCGCGATGCCCAAACTGCGCGACTACCTGTACGCCGCCGACCCGGCCCGCTCGACCACCGTTGTCGCGGTTCTCTGGCGTGCCGAAGCGCACGCGACCGGAGACGACCGGAGCGAGCTGGAGGTACTTCGGCTGGAGATCGACCGCTACGTCGTGCAATCGATGCCGATCACCTGCGACCACTACTTCACTCCAGAGTTCCTCACCTACCTGCGGGTCGAGGAGCCGACACATTGGCTCAGCCAGCACGACGTTCCGCAGATGTTCGGCGACCTGCAAGGCGACTATCTGGAGAGGATCGCGCCGGAGGATGCGCTCTACGTTGCGGAGACATGGCCTGACAGCAGCGCCGACTTCGTTCATAAGTACCTGCTCAGCCGGGCGGTGGTCGTGCAGCCGGGCGCCGATCTCGTCGCCGCACTGCGTGATCTCGCAGGAAACTGAGTAGCCGCTGAGAGAGCCTGGGGTGGGCGTGCCAACCGTTTGGTGTGGTGGGGCGTCTGCGGTTTGGGTTTGCTCAGGGTTCGGAGGGTTGGATGAGTGTGTCGTTGCTCGGGGGATGGTTTCCGGTGGTGCTGGAGGTGTTGGCTGCCGGGGTGTTGGTTGTGGCGGTGGGGTGGCGGGATCGGGTGTGGCGGCGGCGGGTGCCTTGGGTGGCTGGTGGGGCCGCGTTGGTGACGCTGGTGGCGGCGTACCCGGGGGCCAAGGTGGTCGGGCTGACGGATCCGTTGCCGTTTGTCGTGTGGTTGTGGTTCGGGGTGGCTGTGGGGGCGCTGATCGTGCTGGGGGTCGGGTGGCGAAGTGCTCGGTGGTGGCGGCGGGGGGCGGCTGTGCTTGCGGCGGCGCTGGCGGCGTTGGTGGGTGCCAACGGCGTCAACCAGTTCGTCGGGTACTACCCCACGATCGACTCCGCGGTGAACGACTGGCGTAACGCTCCGCTGCCGGGTCAGGTGTCGATGTCGGGGCTCGCGCACGACGCCCGTACGACGAAGATGCCGACGGCCGGGCGGCTGGTCGCGGTGAACATTCCCGCGACGTACAGCCATTTCGACCACCGGCAGGAGCTCGTGTACCTGCCGCCGATCTGGTTCGTCCGCGGCGCTCACCGGCAGGCGCTCCCGGTGGTCGAGTTGATCGGTGGCGAGCGCGGCGGCCCGGGTGACTGGGTGCGACTCGGCAACGCCGTACAGGTGTCCGACGCGTACGCGCACCGGCACCACGGGTACGCGCCGATCCTGGTCTTCACCGACCCGATCGCGAAGTTCGACAACGACACCGAGTGCGTGAACGGGCCGCGGGGCAACTCCGCCGACCATCTCGACGAGGACATCCCGAAGTACGTCGAGAAGACGTTCGGCGCCTCCACCAACCCGAGGCAGTGGGCCGTCGCCGGGTTCTCGATGGGCGGCACCTGCGCCCTCGACCTGGTCGTCGAGCACCCGGACGTGTTCGACCACTTCATCGACATCTCCGGCGACCTCGCGCCGTACACGACGACGCCGGCCGCCAGCCTGCACGATCTGTACGGCGGCAACGTGGCGCTCGAGAAGGCCAACGAACCGCTCCTCGTGATGCGTGCCCACGGCAAGTACACGGGCGTGAACGGACTGTTCCTCACCAGCACCGCGGAGCTGCGCCACCAGCACGAGGCCGAGGAACTGTCCACGGCCGGGGCCAAGGTGGGCATCTGGTCCCGGGTCGAGATCTCCCCCGGCACGCACGTGTGGCAGTTCGCCGCGCCCGCGTTCGCGTCGGCCTATCCTTGGCTCGTCAACCAGCTCGCCCTTCCTCAGCACGACGGGAGCCACACCAAACCGGCGTGATCCACACACTCCGACGGCTCGCCGCCGGCCTGCTCGTGCTCGGGTTCGTCAGCGCGGTCACCGGCGCCGACACGGTCAGCGAGCTCCTTCCACCGCCTGCCGCAGGCCAGGTCCGGGTGGTGGCCCTCGGCGACTCGGTCACCTCCGGTTCCAACTGCGACTGCGCCGCCTTCCCTCAGCTGTACGGCGACCTGCTCCACAACCGCTCCGCCGTACCGGTCACGGTCGACAACCAAGGCGTCGCGGGCCTCGACTCGACCGGTCTGCTGCAGGAGCTCGACCAGCGCAACTCCCCCGTCGAGCAGGCCACGAAAGCCGCGAACGTCGTACTGCTCACCATCGGCGCGAACGACTTCGGCGACCACCACGACGACGTCACCAGCGGGCAGTGCACCGGCGACTGCGTGTCCGACGAGTATGAGCAGCTGACGGCCAATCTCGGCCGGATCCTGAGCCGCGTGCACGCGCTCCGCGGCAACCTGCCGACCACGATCCTGATGACCGGCTACTGGAACGTCTTCAAGGACGGCGACGTGGCCAAGCAGCAGTACACCCCCAGCGGCCGGATCGCCAGCGACCAGCTCACGATCCGCACGAACAACGCTATCGCCGCCGCGGCACGGGCTGATGACGCCACGTACGTCGACATCTACACGCCGTTCGAGAACAGCACCGACATCACCGCGCTGCTCGCCTCGGACGGTGACCACCCGGACTCGGCCGGTCACGCGCTCATCGCCCGGTTGCTTCTAGCTGCAACGCCCAACCCTTTGCCTACGTCCCCACGTCAGGGAGGGTAGACGGACCCAAGGGGGACAGATGGCTGAGGCGACCGGGTTCGCCGAGTTCGCGACCAGTAGACACGGCGCGCTCTTCCGGTACGCGTACCTGCTGACGAGCGACCGCGGCCTCGCCGAGGACCTCGTCCAGGAGGCGCTGGTCAAGACGTACGTCGGCTGGCACCGTCTGCGCGATCCGAACAACGCCGAGGCATACACGCGCCGCGCGATCACCACCACCGCGATCGGCTGGTGGCGCCGGAAGTCCTGGCGGGCGGAGCGGCCGTACGACGACGTACCCGATCAGCCTGTCAGCGCCGACGACGCGACCGCCCGGGTCTGGCTGTGGCGCGAACTGCAGAAGCTCCCGCCGCGGCAACGCGCCGCACTGGTGCTGCGGTACTACGAAGACCTCACCGAACCGCAAACCGCCGAGATCCTCGGCTGCAGCGTCGGGACCGTGAAGAGCCAGGTCTCCGACGCACTGAAGAAGCTCCGGGCCCGCCTGGGCTCCGACGTCGTGCTGAAGGCAGGGATCACCGAATGAACGACCTCCTCAGAGACACGCTGGCCGAACGTGCCGCCGGCACCGAGCCGCCGCCGCTCGACCTCGACGGCGTCATTGCGGCCGGCAACCACCGGGCCGCCCGCCGGCGCACGCTCGGCATCCTCGGCGGTGCCGTCGCGACCGCGGCCGTGGCCGTGGGCGGAGCGAGTGTGCTGAGGCCCGGCAACGAACAACCCCAGCCGGCCCGGCCCGGGCCGTTCACGCAACGCCGCGCGACCTTTGCACTGGGCAGCGAGATCCACTACGGCTCTGAGGTCATCTCGGTGGCGCCGCACCGGGTGACCGCGTTCGTCCAGACCGACGCAGGCTTCGTGTTCCTGAACGCCGACAATGTCATCCACGTGGCTGACCGCTCAGGCGTCCGCTCGACCGGCAAGAGCGCTTGGAGCCTGACAGCGGACCATCGCGGGAACCTGGTCGCCTGGGTCGAGGGCTTCAACGACCGCTACGAGTCCGTGGTGTACGACGTCGCCGCGAATCGCGAACTCGTGCGGACCGCGATCGGGAACACGATCCCGCCCAACGTGAGCCTCGTGTACCGCTCAGAGGTCGTCGCGATCGACGGCGACACGGCGTACTTCGGGACGGTCGACGGCCCGTACCGCTGGGACATCCGGACGAACCAGGGCAGACGGATCGCCAAGGTCTCGACGAACGCGGTCCGCGCGGTGACGGCTGGGCAGATCGTGTTCCAGCAACCGCTCGAGCAGCGTCCACCCGCCGTGAGCCTGGCGATCGCGGAGACCGTGTCGGCGACCGCCCCGGCAAGGTTCTCCGGCCAGAGGGCGTTCCTCTCGCCGACCGCAAAGTACCTGATGACCGAGCCCGAAGACGCGCTGCTGGGCATCGAGCCGGGCTGGGCGAGCCCCGCGCTGTACGACGTGGCAACCGCGCGGCAGGTCGGCCTGCCGTACGCCTACGACAGCCTGTTCTTCGGCCAGTGGCTCGACGACGAGAGGTTCGTTGCCGCGGGCAAGCGCCGGTTCTCGAAGGCGGCGGAGACGGATCTGCTCGTCGTCACCGCCGCGACCGGCGCCGTGAAGGTCGCCGTACCGAACTTCTCCAGGCTGACCTTCAGTACGACGCCGCCCCGGATCGCGCCGTTCGCGTTGCCGACCGGCAATCCGATCATCGACCTCTACTGATCGGCCTTGGCGGCGGGTGCCTCCACGTTCTCCGGGAAGTGGCAGGCGGTCTGGTGGCCGGGCTTCAGTTCGATCAGCGGGGGCTCCTGGGTCTTGCAGATCTCCTGCGCCTTCCAGCAGCGGGTGTGGAAACGGCAGGCAGGCGGCGGGTTGATCGGGCTGGGGACGTCGCCCTGCAGCCGGATCCGCTCCTGCTTGCCCTTCCGCTTGGTGTCCGGCACCGGGACGGCGGACAGCAGCGCCACCGTGTACGGGTGCATCGGCTTCTCGTACAGGTCGACGCGGTCTGCCAGCTCGACGATCTTGCCGAGGTACATGACCGCGACCCGGTCCGACACGTGCCGTACGACGGACAGGTCGTGCGCGATCATCACGTACGTCAGGTCGAACTCTTCCTGCAGGTCCTCCAGCAGGTTCACGACCTGGGCCTGGATCGACACGTCCAGCGCCGACACCGGCTCGTCGGCGACGATCAGCTTCGGCCGCAGCGCCAGCGTGCGCGCGATCCCGATGCGCTGCCGCTGACCGCCGGAGAACTCGTGCGGATACCTGTTGTAGTGCTCCGGGCTCAGACCGACCAGCTCGAGCAGCTCCTGCACGGCCCGCTTCACGCCGTGCTCGGTCTTCACGTGCTGCAGCCGGAACGGCGCGCCGACGATCTTGCCGACCGTGTGCCGCGGGTTCAGCGAACCGTACGGGTCCTGGAAGATCATCTGTACGTCGCGACGCAGCGGACGCATCCGCCCCTCGCCGAGGTGACTGATGTCCCGCCCCTCGAACACGATCTTGCCCGAGGTGGGCGCGAGCAGCCGGGTCAGCAACCGCCCGGTCGTGGTCTTGCCGCAGCCGGACTCCCCCACCAGCGACAGGGTCTCGCCGCGGGTCACGTTGAACGTCAGGCCGTCGACCGCCTGCACCGCGCCGACCTGGCGCTGCAGGACGCCCTTGCGAATCGGGAAGTGCTTGACGAGGCCGTCGACCGACAGGATCTCCTCGCCGATCTTGGGAACGACGGGAGTCGATTCGGTGTCAGCAGTAGTCACAGTCCGCATCCCATTTCCGGTCCCGTTCACAGCTTCGGCTTGATGTCGGTCTCCCACGCCTGCCGGCGGTTCTGCGGGGAGAGATGGCAGGCGACCAGGTGGCCGTTACCGGTGTCGAGCAGCTCGGGCCGCTCGGTCTGGCTGAGCCCGTCGTTCAGGTGCGCGTAGTTGCAGCGCGGGTTGAACGCGCAGCCGCTCGGTACGTTGATCAGGCTCGGCGGTGTGCCCTTGATCGGGATCAGCCGCTCGGAGCGCTCCCGGTCGATCCTCGGCATCGAGCCGAGCAGACCCCAGGTGTACGGGTGCTGCGGGCGGTCGAAGATGTCCTCCGCGGTGCCGTACTCGGCTGCGCGGCCGGCGTACATCACCTGGATGTCGTCGGCCAGCTCGGCAACCACACCGAGGTCGTGGGTGATGATGATGACCGCGGAGTTGAACTCGCGCTGGAGGTCCCGGATCAGGTCCAGGATCTGCGCCTGCACGGTGACGTCGAGGGCCGTGGTCGGCTCGTCGGCGATCAGCAGGTCCGGGTCGCAGGACAGCGCCATCGCGATCATCGCGCGCTGCCGCATGCCGCCGGAGAACTGGTGCGGGTACGCGTCCACGCGCCGGTCGGGCTGCGGGATGCCGACCCGGTCGAGCATCTCGATCGCATGCTTGCGCGCGACCTGCTTGCTCACCTCGTTGTGCACCTGGTAGGCCTCGATGATCTGCCGCCCGACGGTGTAGAACGGGTGCATCGCGGACAGCGGGTCCTGGAAGATCATCGCCATCCGCTTGCCGCGGAGCAGCCGCACCTCTTCACGGCTCGACGACACCAGATCCTGGCCGTCGAGGAAGATCTGGCCGCTGACCTTGGCCACCCCCGGTGGGTGCAGACCCATGATCGACAGACTCGTCACGCTCTTGCCCGAGCCCGACTCGCCCACGATTCCGAGGGTCTTGCCACGCTCGAGTTTGAACGACACGCCGTCGACGGACTTCACCACACCGTCGTCGGTCGGGAAGTGCACCTGCAGGTTGCGAACATCGAGGAACGCCTCGCCGCGCTCCACCCGCTGCACCGGGGCGTCCTGGACTTCTTCGATCGGCTCACTCACGAGATTCGCACCCTCGGGTCGACGACGGCGTACAGGAGGTCAACGACAAGGTTCGCCAGCACGATGAAGAACGCGGCGACCAGGGTCACTCCGAGCACCTTCGGCAGGTCGTTGGCCCGCAGCGCGATCACGGCGTACTGACCGATGCCGGGCAGCGAGAACGTGGTCTCGGTGAGGATCGCGCCGCCCATCAGCAGACCGAGGTCGAGGCCGAAGATCGTCAGGATCGGCGTCAGCGCCGACCGCAGCCCGTGCCGCAGGATCACGGTCCGCTCGGTGAGGCCCTTGGCGCGGGCGGTCCGGACGTAGTCCTCGTTCATCGTCTCGAGCATGCCGGCGCGGGTGAGTCGCGCGTACGCCGCGGCGTACAGGAAGGCCAGCGTGACCCACGGGAGGATCAGGTCGTACGCCCACCACAACGGGTTCGTCTCGTCGAGCGGGTTGATGCCGCCCTGCTGGGTCCAGCCGAGGCCGTAACTGAAGATCGACAGTGACAGCAGACCGGTGAAGAAGATCGGCAGCGACACACCCGCCAGCGCCACCGACATGAGTGATCGGTCCAGCACCGACCCACGTCTCAGTGCCGAGACGATGCCGGTGCCGACGCCGGTGATGAGCCAGATGAAGGCCGCACCGCCGGCGAGCGACGCGGTCACCGGTATTCGCGCCACCAGGTCCGGCCAGACCGGCTGCTGGGTCAGGAACGAGTAGCCGAAACACGGTGCCGGGCAGCGTTCGATGCCGGTGCCGTAGTTGTAGTCCTGGCCGACCACGAGGCCTTTCACGAATCGGCCGTACTGCACGTAGAGAGGGTCGGTGAAGCCGAGCCGGACCGCCGTGTTGTGGATCTGCTCCTGCCCCGCGCTCTTGCCGACGTAGCGCCCGGCCAGGTCGTCGGCGGTGGCACCACCGAGTCTCGGGACGAGGAAGAAGATCGCGAACGTGACGGCCGTGACGATGAGGAGCAGGAGTACTGCTCCGATCACCCGGCGAACTAGATATGCGAACACCGTGCTCGGCGTGGTGGCCGGTGATCATCGCTGATCACCGGCCACCCTCAGCCTTCACCTACCTCTACTGGTGATTGTTGGTCAGGGCAACTGACTGCCGACTACTACTTCTGTGCGAGTCCGATGCTCGCGTAGTCGTACATGTTCTGACCGTCGTTGCTGAACACGTTCGCGAGCGTGTCCGGGCGGTACAGCAGACCCTTGGCCCAGATACCCGGCAGCACGCCGGCCTGCTCCATGACCTTCTTGTCGACGTCCACCCAGATCTGGTTGCGGGCGGCGTCGTCGGTGGTCGCCAGCGCCTTGTCGATCAGCTGGTCGACCTCCGGGATCCGGATCCCCAGGTTGGTGTTACCACCCGCGGCCCGGATGACCCGGCTGTCGACGATCTGGCTGAGGAAGCCGAAACCGTCCGGCCAGTCCGCACCCCAGCTGTAGACGATCATGCCCAGGCCGTTGGCCTTCGCGTAGTCCGGCTTGCCGGCGTACAGCTTGGTGTAGTCACCGGTCGGGAAGCCCTTCGGCGTCAGCTTGATGCCGACCTTGGCCAGCGACTGCTGCAGCGACTCGGCGACGGCCTTCTCCTTCGGCCGGTCCGCACGGTAGGCGATGTTGGTGCTGAAGCCGTTCGGCATACCGCACTTCGTCAGCGCTTCCTTGGCCTTCGCCGGATTGCCGTTCTTGTCCTGCTCGAAGCCGTAGTCGTCGAACTTCTGCGCGCCCACGACCGTCGGCGGCATCAGGTTCGTCGCGATGTCGCCACCGATCGGACCGCCGTACGCACGCTGGTAGCCCTCGTGGTCGGCGGCGTACAGGATCGCCTTGCGGCAGTCGACGTTGTCCAGCGGCTTGACCTGGCTGTTGAACACAGTGAAGTTCAGGCGCGTGGACAGCACGTTGTCGGTGTGCGCCTTCAGCTTCGGGTCGGCGAGGACCTTGGCCTGGGTCTCGGCCAGCACGCCGGTTCCGGCGATGTCGACGTCGAGGTCACCGGCCTGCAGCCGGTTGTCGATGTCGGCGCCGTTCACGTTGTAGGCGACGGTGATCTTGTCCGGCAGCGCCTTGCGGCCCGAGTCCGGGTCGGTCGCCGGGTCGTACTGGTCGTTGCGGACCAGCGTGAAGCCCTTGTTCGCGTCGTTGCTCTCGAACTTGTACGGGCCGCTCGAGATCGGGTGCAGCTGGTACTTCGTGCCGGTGTCCTTCGCCTGCGGGACCCCCGCCGTCGACGGCAGCTGCGCGAAGTAGTCGAAGCCGGCGAACGTCTTGTTCAGGTGGAAGACGATGGTGTAGTCGTCCGGCGTCGTCATCGCCTTGGACAACTGCTTCATCTGCGGGTCCTTGGCGACGCTGTAGTCCTTCGGGACGTCCAGCAGGAAGTCGTTGAAGTACGTCGGCCCGTTCGGCAGTGTGGTCTTGTCCAGGGACCGGGCGACGCCGTACATGACGTCCTTGGCCTTGACCTCGGTGCCGTCCTCGTACTTGACGCCCTTGCGGAGGTGATACGTCCAGGTCTTGGCGTCGTCGCTCGGCTCGCCCGGCTTCTCGGCGAGGTCCGGCACGACCTTTGCGCCTTCCTTGCCCGGTGCCGACTTGAAGGTCATCAGCGGCCGGACGTAGTTCCGCACGAGGTTCCAGGACAGGCCGTAGTAGGTGTCACCGGGGTCGGTGGAGTCCCACTTCTCCGTGATCGCCATCCGGAGCGTGCCGCCCTTTTTGTCGCTCGGATTGAAGATCTTGTTGTTGGCCGCGTCGAACTCGGGCGTCGCCGCGCTGCTGCCGCCACCCGACCCTCCGGAGGAAGCCTTCGGTCCCCCGCAGGCCACCAGGCTCAAGGCGACGGCCGCACTGACGGCTGTTACCGTCGTGATGCGATTCCATCTCATCTCTTGTTGCACCCCTTTAATCGTTGAGAGCCAGGCTCCCTGGTTGATGCGAAACGCCTACCGGGATCGCGGGTCGAGCGCGTCGCGCAATCCGTCACCGAACAGGTTGAACGCAAGCACGGTGACGAAGATCGCCAAACCGGGCGGAATCATGTACATCGGGTCGACCTGGTACCAGTTCGCCGCGCCGGACAGCATGTCGCCCCAGCTCGACGTGGGCGGGCGGACACCGAAGCCCAGGTAGGACAGGCCGGCCTCGAACAGGACGTTGGTCGGGATCAGCAAGGTCGCGTACACCAGGATCGGCGCGATCAGGTTCGGCAGCAGTTCGGTGAACAGGATGTACGGGCGGCGCGCACCGAGACTCCGGGCCGCGTCGACGAACTCCCGCTCCCGCAGCGACAGTGTCTGGCCGCGGATGATCCGGCCGATGTACGGCCAGCTGAAGAAGCCGATGATGAACACGATCAGCGCGACCCGCAGGGTGTTGCCTTTCAGCCCGAAGATCTGGTCCGGGATCGCACCGACCATCGCCAGCGCGAACAGCACCAGCGGGAACGCCAGGAAGATGTCCATCAAGCGGCTGATCAGCGTGTCCACCCAGCCGCCGAAGTACCCGGCGACGATCCCCATCGCGACACCGATCACGACCGACAGCAGCGTCGCCAGGAACGCGATCAGCAGTGAGATGCGGGCGCCGTACACGATCCGGGCGAAGATGTCCCGGCCGTTCACCGGCTCGATACCGAACGGGTGGTCCCAGCTGACGCCGCCGAGCTTGCCGATCGGGGTCTGCAGCGACGGGTCCACCAGATCCTGGTGGAAATCGTTCGGGGTGACACCGACCAGTTTGCAGACCACCGGCGCGAAGATGCCGACCAGGATCAGCAGCAGGACGAAGGCGCCGCCGGCGATCGCGACCTTGTCGCGCTTCAGCCGAATCCACGAGATCTGCCACAGCGACCGGCCCTCGATCTTGCCGACGCCTTCGAGGATCGCCTCGGGCTGCGCTGAGGATGATCCCGGCTCGACCTCGAGTGGCGTGCTCACGCGATGAGTTCCCCTGCCTGGTTCGGATGAACCGGAACGAAATCCGGAATGGCTGCCGCCTTAACCTGCCGCCATTACAGCCCGGAGTCAAACGCGGAAAGTGCTGCGTTGCCCGATCGTGATCGTCAGGAAATCGTCCCGTATCGTGGACTTTCCGCAGTAAACCACGGCGTCGCACCCACGGTCGTCAGCACCTTGCGAACCGTTACTGCCATGGCATCTTTGTGTCACTTTCGAAGGCCGGACAGATACAGGAACGAGAGCGGATCGAGAGCCGTCTTGAGGTTCTCCAGATCCTTGCCGGCGACCACCGCGACGCGTCCCTGCCAGCTCGGGATCACCGGCGCCTCCCGCGCGATCACTCCCTGTAGCTGTCCGATCAGGTCGTCGCGTTTCAGACCGTTCTGCTCGGTCCGTTCCTGCTGCAGCAACTTCGTCGCCGCCGCCGACCGGTAGCCGTTCACGAACTCGCCGTCGATCGCCACGAACGGGGTCAGGTAGTCGTCCGCATCCGGGTACGACGGAGTCCAGCCGGCCTGGTACAGGTCGTACGTCGCAGTCTTCGTCAGCTCCTGGTACTGCGGCCACTCCGCACCCCGCAGCGTCACCCGGAACAAGCCGGACGCCTCCAACTGCCGCTTCAGCTCCAGCACCTCGGCCTTCGCGCCGACGCCGTACTGCGAGGGCGTCCACCCGACCGTCAGCGGCACGGGTACGGCGATGTTCGCCTCCTTGAGGATCGCCGCGGCCGCCGTCTTGCTCGGCTGCTTGTACTCCGTCTTGAACGCGTCAGCCTGTCCGCCGTAGCCGGGCGGCACCACCGAGTACAGCGGCGACACGTGGTCGCCGTACGCCTTCTTCGCGATCGCCGGGCGGTCGATCAGCTGTGCCACCGCACGCCGTACGGCCGGATTGCGGGCCAGCAACGACTTCATTTGGAACGTGAACAGCCGGATCTCCGCGGAGCCCGTCTCGACGACCTGGACCTGATCGGACTTGCGCAGCTTGTCCAGCAGACTCGGGCCGAACCCGTGGAACGCGAGGTCCGCCTTGCCGGTCGTGACCGCCTGGTAGAGCGCGTTCGAGTCCTTCATCAGGCTGATCGTCACGCCGTCGTTCTGCGCCGCCCGCGGACCGTGGTACCCGGGGAACTTCGTCAGCGTGACCTCGGTCCCCGGTTTGTATCCCGCCAGCTGGTACGGCCCGCTGCCGATCGCCTTCGTGTCGAGCAGCTTGTTCGCCGGGTACGACTCCTCGTCGACGATCGAGGCGGCGGTCGTGGTCAGCAGGTACGGCAGGCGCGCGTCCGGGTTGGTCAGGTTGAACACCGCGGTCAGCTCGTCCGGCGTACTCACCGACTTCACCGAGGAGAACAGCGCCGCCGCTCCCCCGGGCGTCCTGAGCCGGACCAGCCGGTCGAAGCTGAACTTCACGTCCGAAGAGGTCAGCTCGTGACCGTTCGGGAACGTCAGGTGCTCCTTCAGGCTGCACGTGTACGTCGTCGGCGAGTCGAACTGGCAGTCCGCGGCGTCCGGCACCGGGGTCGGCTTGTCCGGCAGGATCGTCAGCAGCGTTTGGTAGAGGTTCGCCTGGACGGTCCGCGAGCCGACGTCGGAGGGCCCGGCCGGGTCGAGCGTCGAGATCGTGTCCGTGGTCGCGAGCCGCAGCAGCATCAGCTTCGGCGTCGGGTCCCCCGGGTGCGGGGCGTTGTCGTCCGGCTCACCGCAGGCCGCCAGGGACACGCCCAGCGCGCCTACCGCCACGGCCGCCGACACCCGGCGCACCCACTCACTCACCGTCTCACCTTTCCCCAGCCCGCGACCCCACCACAAGACAACGCCCCCGAGGGCACCAAGTGACGGTACTTCCTCAACGGAGCAGCGAGCGCAGGGACTCCGGGGTGAGCGGCTCCAGCGACTTCACCACGAGCCGTCGCGGCGCGTCCGGGATCGACACCCACTGCGGCACGGCGACGACGTACATGCCGGCCGCCGACCCGGCCTGGGTGCCGGTCATCGAGTCCTCGATCACGACGCAGTTCGCCGGGTCTACCCCGAGCCTGGCCGCACCGGTCAGGTACGGCTCCGGGTTCGGCTTGCCCAGCGTCACCTCGTCACCGGCCACGACCACTGCGAACGGGTCCGGCGGCAGGTGTTCGAGCACCGCGTCGATCATCACCCGGTACGACGCCGACACCAGCGCGCACGGGATGTCTTCCTTGCGCAGCGCCTGGAGCAGCTCGAGCGCACCCGGCTGGAAGGTCACCTCCTTGCGGAGCGCCTCCACCACCGCCGAGAACATCCGGTCGGCCAGCTCCTCGGCGGTGATCACGCCTTCCGGGATCCGCGCCATCCAGACCTGTACGGCGTCACGCAGGTCGCTCCCGATCAAGGTCATGCAGTCCTCGACCGTCCAGGTCGCGCCGAGTTCGGCCAGCAGCTCGAGCTGCACCTCCGCCCAGACCTTCTCGGAGTCGACCAACGTCCCGTCCATGTCCCACAGCACCGCTTGCAGGGCCGGCAACTACAGCTCCTCTACCTCATCACCTCACTTTGAGAACCCACCAACCACTTGCGCGCTCGGAAAATGGTTGGTGGGTTCTCAAAGTCTCGGTGCTCATTCTCCCCGGTGGGGTTGGGACAGGGTGCGGCGGGTGCGGCGACACGTTCCGCCTGGGGTGAAACCAGGCACGCGCACACGGCGGAGCACGTAGGCTGGGCAGTCCGGTTTCCGGTGACCGCACCGGATTGGCTACAGAGACGACAGGGGGCCTGCGAGTGGTAGACCTCGCGAACCTGAGGGACCCGGTCGTGATCGCCGCGTTCGAGGGCTGGAACGACGCGGCCGAGGCGGCCACCGGAGCGGTCGACCACCTGATCGACGAGTGGGAGGCCGAGCTCGTCACGGCGATCGACCCCGAGGACTACTACGACTACCAGGTGAACCGTCCCCGGGTCGGCCTCGACGAGGACGGCGGACGGCACCTGACCTGGCCGACCACCCGGATCTACCTGGCCCGCCCGGACGACACCGGCCGCGACGTGCTGCTGATCCGCGGCGTCGAGCCGAACATGCGCTGGCGGGCGTTCTCCCGGGAGCTGCTGGAGATCGTCGACGAGTCGAACGCACAGCTCGTCGTCGTCCTCGGCGCCCTGCTCGCGGACTCCCCGCACACCCGTCCGATCCCGGTCTCCGCGACCTCGTCCGACGAGGAACTCACCGCGGCGTGGAGCCTGGAGCCGTCGACGTACGAAGGTCCCACCGGCATCACCGGCGTCTTCGCCGACCTGTGCACCACCCTCGGTGTACCGGCCGTGTCGATCTGGTCCGCGATCCCGCACTACATCGCGGGTACGCCGTGCCCGAAGGCGTCACTGGCCTTGCTCAGCAAGATCGAGGCGCTCCTCGACCTCGCGATCCCCGAAGGCGACCTCCCGGAGCTCGCACGCGCCTGGCAGCGCGGCGCGGACGAGCTCAGCGAGGAGGACCCCGAGGTCGCGGAGTATGTGCAATCGCTGGAGGAGCAGCGCGACACCGCCGACCTCCCGGAGGCCACCGGCGAGGCGATCGCCGCCGAGTTCGAGCGCTACCTCAAACGCCGCAACAAGAACCACCCTGGCGACTAGAGCTCGCGGGCCGCGGCGGCGATGACCTCGTCGAGGACGGCCCGGGACGTGGCCAGGTCGGCGATCATCTGGTCGATGCGGTCCCGCTCGGCGGTCAGTTCGACGACCAGCTCCGGCGTGGCCCGCTCGTTCGGGCCGCCGTCCGGGTCCCGCATGCACGGCAGCAGCTGCGCGATCTTCTTGCTGTGCAGCCCGGCCGCGAACAACTCCTGGATCAGGATCACCCGGTCGACGGCACGCTCGGCGTACTCACGCTGCCCACCCGCGGTCCGCTCGGACACGAGCAGCCCCTGCGCCTCGTAGTACCGCAACGACCGCTCGCTCACGCCGGTGCGACGTGCCAACTCCCCGATCCGCACGACAGACCTCCGGACTTGAACCTGACACTGATGTCAGACTTTACCGTCCAATCATGACGCTCTACGACTACAGCCCGCTTCCCGAACGACCGCGCCTGACCTGGCCCGACGGCAAGCGCGTCGCCTTCTACGTCGGCCTCAACATCGAGCACTTCCTGCCCGACCAGCCGTCCACCAGCATCTGGCCGCTCGACCTCAAGCCCGACCCGTTGAACCACGGCTGGCGCGAGTACGGCGCCCGCGTCGGCATCTGGCGCACCATCGACATCCTCGACCGGTACGACGTCCGCGCGAGCGTGCTGCTCAACTCGGACGTTGCCGAGCACAACCCGCAGATCATCAAGGCCGGCGTCGAACGGGACTGGTCCTGGCTCGCGCACGGCTCGACCAACTCCACCCTGCACACCGGCTACGAGCCCGACGACGAACGACGCATCCTCACCGAGATCACCGACACCATCGAGACCGCCACCGGCAAGCGTCCGAAGGGCTGGATGGGTCCCGCCCTCACCGAGACCCACAACACACCGCAGCTGCTGTCGGAGCTCGGCTACCGCTACGTCCTCGACTGGACCAACGACGACCAGCCGTACCGCCTCGACGTCCCAGGCATGCTGAGCGTCCCGTACACCGTCGAGCTCAACGACCTGGGCATCTTCCTCCGCGGCCTCACCGGCCCGGACTTCCTGCAGATGGTGAAGGACCAGTACGACGTACTGCGTGACGAGTCGGCCCACACCGGACGGGTGATGGCGCTCGCGCTGCACCCGTTCGTCATCGGGCAGGCGTTCCGCGCGAAGTACCTGGACCTGGCCCTCGAGTACATCAGCGCGCAACCGGACGTCTGGATGACCACCAGCGACGCCATCGCGGAGCACTACGCGGCGTCGTAACCCCGCGAGGTGTGGCGCGTTGTTACCAGTGGGTTTATATTCGTCCGGACTACTGGGGGGTGACGGCGTGCCGTCACCGGGACCACGGGGAGCAATCGGATGCGCGACGAGCGAGGCGGTAGCTCGGTTCCTGCGCTGGCCGTGCTCGTGCTGCTCGGCGTGGTCGCCGCGGTCGGGATCCTCGGCAACAAGAAGCACGAGACCGTCGACCTCACCACGCTGACCGCCTCGACGACCGCGACGACGATCACCACCGCGCCGCTCGACGCCGAGCCGTTCGCCGGGACCACCGGGCTCGTCGTCCACCCGCGCGCGGAGGCCGCGCTCTACAGCTCCCCGGACGCGGACGCGTTCGGCAAGATCGGCCCGACCCAGTTCGGGCCGACCTGGCTGCCGGTCGTGGAGCAGACCGACGGCTGGGTCCGGGTCCTGCTCCCCTCCAAGCCCAACCGGTCCACCGGCTGGCTCCAGGACGAAGGGCTCGACCGGGCCACCTCGTCGTACCTGATCCGCGTGCACACCAGTTCGCGGACGCTCGAGCTCTTCGAGAACAACAAGAGTCTCGGCACCTGGAAGGCCGGGGTCGGCGCGACGAAGACGCCGACGCCGCCGGGGCGGACGTTCCTGCTCGGCTCGATCATCGACCACAAGCGCTCGGCGTCGCCGATCGTGCTGCCGTTGGGTGCGCACAGTCCGACCTTGGACACGTTCGGTGGCGGACCTGGTACGGTCGCGATCCACGGCTGGCCGAATCCGCACGTGTTCGGCGCCGCGATCAGCGCGGGCTGCGTCCGGGTGCCGAAGACCGCCCTCGCCCACCTGCAGAAGGTTCCGCTCGGGACGCTCGTCCTGATCGACAGCAAATAAGGAGAATCCGATGCGACGACAGTTGACTCCGACCGTGCTGACGGCTGCGGCCGTGGCGGGGGTCGTGACGTTCAGCCTGGTCGCGAGCGCCCCCGTCGGTAACGCGGCGGCCCGCCCGTCCTCGGCGTACGCCGTGAGCGCCGAAGGGCAGGTGCCGATCCCGAAGACGCCGTACGCCGAATCGCTGGACGGCAAGCGGCAGACGACGTCCGCGCTCGAGCTCCCGAAGAACCCGCTGATCTCGGTCCGGGCCGGTACGGCGACCGCGGGCAACGACTCGGCCTCCGTCGAGCTGTTCGACGTCGTGGTCGGTCCCGACATCCTGAGCCAGGTGACGATCCCGCCGGAGCTGAAGCAGCAGTGCTCCGCGCTGCCGAAGACCGGCGCGGACAACCTGCCGCTCCCGGACATCGCGCTGCCCGACCTCGGTCTGCCGTTGCCGAAGCTGAGCACCAAGGACCTGCCGGTGAAGAACCTGCCGGACCTGTGCAACCTGCTGCTGAACCCGCCGAAGTCGCTGCTCGGCATCGACTCGCTGAACGTCTGGTGCTCCGGGGACAACGGCGGCGTCGACATCGGCTCGCTGACGCTCCTCGGCCAGACCGTCAAGCTGCCGAGCACGAAGCAGAGCGCGTCCTTGCCGTCCAACCCGCTGGCGAGCATCACGGTCAACAGTCAGGGCAAGCACTCGGACGGTGCGTTCACCATCACCGGCCTGAGCATCAACCTGGGCGGCGGGGCCGAGGTCATCAACCTGGCGTCGGCGACCTGTGCCAAGCCGGCCGCGAAGCCGAAGCCCAAGCCGCAACCGCAGCCGCCGCACGAGGCGCCCGCCCAGGTCAACACCCCGCCGGCCGCGCCGGTCCCGACCCCGGTCAAGACCCACCACCCGGTCACCGGCTGATCGAAGCACGAAGCTGGGGAGGTTTTTGTGCCGAATCGGGCACAAAACCCTCCCCAAGTCTTGTCAGAGCTTCACGCCGAGCAGTGCATCGCAGGCCTGGGCAATCAGCGCGGGGGCCGCGTGGTCGTCACCTTCGGCCTCGGCCCACGCGTCCACGGCAGCCAGTGCACCCGCGCTGTCCAGGTCGTTGGTCAGTGCCGCCCGTACGGCGTCCACCGCAGCCGCTCCGTCCGGCCCGGAGCCGCGTCCGACCGCACCCCGCCATACGTCGAGGCGCGCCTGCGCGTCGGTGAGGTCGGACGGCATCCAGAACCAGTCCGTCCGGTAGTGGTGCGTGAGGAGTGCGAGCCGGATCGCCATCGGGTCAGCGCCCGCGAGCCGCTCCTTCGAGACCAGCACCAGGTTGCCCTTGGACTTCGACATCTTCTCGCCGTCGAGACCGACCATCGCCTGATGCACGTAGGCGCGCGCGAACGGGTGCTGACCCGTTGCGACCTGCGCACCGCTCGCGGACATCTCGTGGTGCGGGAAGATCAGGTCCGACCCGCCGCCCTGGACGTCGAACGACATCCCGAGGTACTTCAGCGCGATCGCCGAGCACTCGACGTGCCACCCCGGCCGGCCGCGCCCGAGGGCCGAGTCCCAGGCCGGCTCCCCCGGCCGCTCGTGCCGCCACAGGAGGCTGTCCAGCGGGTCCTGTTTGCCCTCGCGGTCCGGGTCGCCACCGCGCTCCGCGAACAGCTCGCGCATCGTGTCGCGGTCGTAGTTCGACACGCCGCCGAACGCCGGGTCGGCCTTCACGGCGAAGTACAGGTCACCGTCGACGGAGTAGACCGCGCCGGCGCGGCGCAGGTCCTCGACCGCGCTCGCGACCAGGTCGATCGACTCGACCACGCCGATGTAGTGCTGCGGCGGAATCACCCGCAGGGCGGTCATGTCGTCGCGGAACAGCTGGATCTCCCGCGCCGCGAGGTCGGTCCACTCGACGCCTGTCTCGGCCGCGCGCTCCAGCAGCGGGTCGTCGACGTCGGTGATGTTCTGGGTGTACGAGACGTCGTACCCGGCGTCGCGCCAGAGGCGGTTGATGAGGTCGAACGTGACGTACGTCGCGGCATGGCCCATGTGGGTGGCGTCGTACGGCGTGATGCCGCAGACGTACATGCGGGCAGTCCCGCCGTCGGTCGGCGGCACCTCGACCAGGCCGCGCGAGGCGGTGTCGTAGAGGCGTAGCCGCCGGGCGGGCCCGGGTACGACCGGGATGTCTGGTTGAGTCCACGCCTGCATGTGTCGGAGCTTATGCCAGTCCGATTTTCAATGACGCGACACGGTTCCACTCTTTGGTCCGGAGCTCGGCGTGCACCCCGCCGGCGGATAGCCTCGCGAGCGATGAGTACAGACTTCAGCCCCGAGCTCCAGTCGTACGGCGCCTGGATCGCGGCGGCCGCGATTCAGCAACAGGACCTGTTCAACGAGGTTGTCGGACCGGACTCGCTGCAGGCCGACCTCGACGCGCGGACGCTCGGCGGTGAGCGCGGCGTACTCCACGGGATCTCGCTGCTCGGCAGCTTCTCCGAACTCGACCGGACCTGGCTGTGGGGCTGGGCGAACCCGGGCTTCGGGCCGGACGCGCCCGCGGTCGCCCCGACGCTCGCGATCCGTGAGTTCGGCGAGCGGCACGGGATCGGCGAGTTCACCACCGAGAGCCCGGATCTGAGCGGCTTCGAGCAGCCGGCCCAGGCGGCGATCACGCTCGCGATCACCGCCGGCTCCGTCCTCGGCGGCCGTGGCGTCTGGTCGACCGCGATCAACGAGGGCCGCGGGCACGTGTACCTGCACGTCGCCGACGAGCAACTGCCGCAGGCCGGGTTCGACGCGATCGCCACGCCGCGCCTGCTGATGACCGCGATCAGCGTGTTCCCCGCGGATCACCGGCAGGTCGTCCGCGGCTACTTCCACTATTTCGGCCTGCAGTACGACGAGGGCCAGGACTCGATCCGCGGTACGGCGCCGAACGGCAGCACGATCGTCGTCGACTTCGACGAACTCGGCCGGGTCGGCAACGTCGGCGTGCAGCCGAAAGCCTAGAACGCCGGCCAGGGAATCGCGGGCCAGTCGTCGCTCGGGTACGGGAAGGTGCCGGTCTTCAGCAGGGTCGAGCAGCGTTCCCGGGTCGCGGTCAGCTCGACGGCCGTGACGAGCTCGCACAGTTGTTGCCCGAGGCCACCAGCCAGTTGATCCGCAAGCCGCCGTACGTCGTCCAGCAGGCCGGGCGGGATGGGTTCACCGGCCCAGCCCCACAGGACCGTACGGAGCTTGTCGTCGGCGTTGAACGTGACGCCGTGGTCCACGCCGTACACCCGGCCGTCGCCCGGGTTCAGCACGTGGCCGCCCTTGCGGTCGGCGTTGTTGACCACGGCGTCGAACACGGCCATCCGCCGCAACGCGTCGTTGTCGGCGTGCACGAGCGTGACCGGGTTGTGGCGGCCGTCGAGCGCGTCCAGGACACCGACCCACCCGTCAGGCACGCGGCCCTGCGGCACGATGTCGACCAACTCGGTCTCCCCCGGTCCGAGTTCGGCCTCGTCGATCCACAACTGGACCATGCCTTCGCCGAGCGGCCCGTCGCGCAGCAGCGTCGGCGGTACGACCGACCAGCCGAGAGCCTCGGACACGACGTACGCCGCGAACTCGCGCTGGGCGAGCGTGCCGTCGGGGAAGTCCCACAGCGGCCGCTCCCCCTCGATCGGCTTGTAGACGACGGTGGCGGTCTCGCCGTCCAGGCTGACCGAGCCCTGGTACGTACCGTTCGACGCGGCGACCAGGCGACCGTGCAGCGACAACTCCCCTAGAGCGAGGAGCTCGGGGTTGACCGTCATTCCGGCAGGTGCCTGCGGTAGCCGTTCGCCCGCGGGCAGATGTGGCCGTCGGCGTCGATCGGCCGGCCGCAGAACGGGCAGCTCGGGCGTCCGGACGCGACCAGCGCGACTGCCCGCCGGGCGAACGCACGGGCCTGCTCCTCGGTGATCCGGACGATGAACACCTCGGCGTCGTCGGACTCCATCGCGGCGGTGACCGGGTCGGTCTCCTCCAGGTCGGCCTGCTCGCCGGTGACGACCGCGAACACCTCGATCACCACCCGCTCGGCGTCGGCCTCCCACGCCAGCGTCATGGTGCCGGCCCGGAACTCCTCCTCGATCGGCTGCTCCAGCGGTGCGGTGTCGTCACTCGCGGTCTGCGTGACCGGCTCGCGGTCGAAGCGCCGCGCGACCTCGTCCAGCATCACGTCGAGCCGCTCCGCGAGCGCCATCACCTGTTCCTTCTCGCACGCCACCGACGTCAGCCGGTGCCCGGCCCGGGCCTGGAGGAAGAACGTCCTCGCACCGGGTTCCCCCACGGTGCCGGCGACGAACCGCTCGGGGTCGTCGAAGGAATGCACAACTCGCGCCATACCTATGACCCTACTAACGTCCGCCGACGACCGCGTCCGAGGACTGCTTCTTGGGCTTGCCTTTCGCTGACGGCTTAGGGATCAGCGACGCCAGTTCGCTGCCGGAGTCGTTCAGCCGGACCAGGAACGGGCGGGTCGCGGTGTAGGTGATGATCGTCGTCGACGCGGTGTCCACGACGATCCGCTGGAACGTGTCCAGGTGCTGACCGAGCGCGTCCGCGACGATCGCCTTGATCACGTCGCCGTGCGAGACCGCGACCCAGATCGCGTCCGGCCCGTGGCTCTTCGCGAGGAGCGCGTCGTGCGCCCGGACGGCGTCGACACCGCGCTGCTGCATCGCCCGCATCGACTCGCCGTTCGGGAACGTGACGGCCGACGGGTGCTGCTGTACGACGGACCACAGCGGGTCCTTCGCCAGCGTGGCGATCTTCTGCCCGGTCCAGTCGCCGTACCCGCACTCCGTCAGCCGGCGATCCGTTGCCGGACGCAACCCGTCGTGCTGCTTGGCGATCGCGGCGGCGGTCTGCTTGCAGCGTTCGAGCGGTGAGGTGACGATCGCGGCCAGCGGCAGCTCGGCGAGCCGCTCCGCGACCGCCGCGGCCTGCTGTACGCCGGTGTCGTCCAGCTTCACGCCCGGCGTACGACCCGCCAGCGTGCCGGACGTGTTCGCGGAACTACGACCGTGGCGAACCAGAATCACGGTGGGCATGCAGTGCACGTTATCTCGTCCCCGCAAGTCGCGGTGTCATGATGGGGTGGTGATCGTGGACTGCGGGGTGTACGCCGCCGGGGAGCGGCAGGACCTGCCCAAGGATCCCGAGACGGTTGCCCAGGCCATCGACGAGCGCGCCGACAGCTTCGGCTGGATCGGTCTGCACGAGCCGTCGGATGCCGAGATGGAGCGGGTGCAGGACCTGTTCGGTCTGCATGATCTGGCTATCGAGGACGCGCTGCAGCTCCACCAGCGACCCAAGGTGGAACGGTTCGGCGACACGCTCCTCGTCGTACTGCGGACACTCTGGTACGTCGACGAGGGCGACGCCGTCGAGACGGGTCAGGTGACGGCCTTCGTCGGACCGCGGTACGTCGTGACCGTGCGGCACGGGGAAGGCGGCGGACTCGCCACCACCCGGCACGAACTCGAGGCCCGCGCCTCGATGCTCGGGCACGGCCCGTCGGCCGTGCTCTGGGCGATCTCGGACGCGATCGTGGACGACTACGAGCGGGTCGCGGAGCAGGTCGAGATCGACGTCGACGAGATCGAGTCGTCGGTGTTCTCCCCCGAGCGGACCAGCGACGCGGAGCGGATCTACCGGCTGAAGCGCGAGGTGCTGGAGATGCGCCGCGCGATCGATCCGCTGCGGGAGCCGATGGAGCAGTTCGCGCACGGGATGGCCGGGATCGGCCCGAAGGCGAGCCCGTTCTTCCGCGACGTCGCCGACCACCTCAGCCGGGTGTCCGACCAGGCCGAGGCGATCGACACCCTGCTCACGTCGGCCCTGAACGCGCACCTCGCCCGCGTCTCGGTCCAGCAGAACGACGACATGCGCAAGATCTCCGCCTGGGTCGCGATCGCCGCCGTACCGACCATGCTGGCCGGCATCTACGGCATGAACTTCGACAACATGCCGGAGCTCCGCTGGCACTTCGGGTACTACGCCGTTCTGCTGCTGATGGCACTGGTCTGCGTCACCATGTACCGGTTCTTCCGCAAGGTCGGCTGGCTCTAGGTCCTGTCTGGTGATCCAGCGCCGTAGCGAGGAGGTGCTCGGTGCGGTGCATCGGCGTGCGGGGGCGAAGGTCTCGATGCGGAGCATCGTGGCCTTTGCACCCGTGCGGCGAGGTGCCGTGCCGAGTGCCCCGCAGTAGGCGCTGGATTGCCAGACAGGGCCTAGGTCGCGGTGATCGTGCTCGTTGCCAGCAGGATGACGAGGACGATGCCGAGCAGGACGCGGTAGAAGGCGAAGACCTCGGTGGAGTGCTTGGCGACGAAGCGCAGCAGCCAGGCGACCGACGCGTACGCGACCACGAAGCTGACCACCGTGCCGACGAGCAGCGGTACGACGCCGACGTCGCCGTTGAGCGCGTCCTTCAACTCGTAGATGCCCGCCCCGACCAGGGCCGGAATGCCCAGCAGGAACGCGATCCGGGTGGCGGCGACCCGGTCGAGCCCGCGGAACAGGCCGGCCGAGATCGTCGCACCGGACCGGGACACGCCGGGGATCAGCGCGAGGCACTGCACCACGCCCATCACGATCGCGTCGACGAGCGTGATGCGGGTGAGCGGGCGCGCCTTCGAGCCCAGCCGCTCGGCGGCGACCATGAAGAACGACCACCCGATCAGCGCACCGGCCACCCACCACAGGCTGCGCAGCGGCCCGGAGATCAGGTCCCGCGCCAGGAAGCCGACGATCACGATCGGCAGCGAGCCGACGATCACGTACCAGCCCATCCGGTGGTCGAACTCGCCGCGGTACTCCGGTTTCGCGAGCCCGCGGACCCAGGCGATCGCGATCCGCCGGATGTCCTTCCAGAAGTACAGCACCACCGCCGCGATCGCCCCGATCTGGATCACCGCGGTGAACCCGGTGATCGACGGGTCGTCGATCTTGAGCCCGAGCATCTTCGACACGATCGTCAGGTGCCCGGTGCTGGAGACCGGCAGGAATTCGGTGAGGCCCTCGACGATGCCGAGGATGATGGAGTCCCAGATCGTCATCAGTTGCCGACTCCGGACAGCTCCAGAGCCTCGGCGGCGGTCCGCAGGTCGGCGATCCGCTGCTCGACGGTCGACGCGAACGGCGTCAGCGCGACCGTCGTCGCCCCGGCCTCGGCGTACGCCGTCAGCTTGTCCGCCATCCGCGCCTTGTCACCGAGCAGCGAGATCGAGTCCAGGAACCCGAACGGTACGGCGGCCATCGCCTCGCGGTGCTTCTTGTCCAGGTACAGGTCCTGGATCTCCTTCGCCTCCTCGGCGTAGCCCATCCGGACCGCGAGCGCGTTGTAGAAGTTCTTCTCCCGGCTGCCCATGCCGCCGATGTACAAGGCGGCGTACCCACGGACCGGGTCGGCCGCCGCCTGGATGTCGTCACCGGTCATCAGCGGGGTGGTGACGACGACGTCGAAACCGTCGAGGTCCTGCTGACGGACGGCACGGCCCGTCTTGATGTGGTTCAACTGCTCTCCAAGGAAGCCTGGGTCGTTGAGGATCCCGAGCCAGCCGTCGGCGATCTCACCGGCCAGCTCGAGGTTCTTCGGGCCGACCGCGGCCAGGTACACCGGCACGTGGTCGCGGATCGGCCGCACGGTCAGTTTCAGCGCCTTGCCCGGCCCGTCGGGCAGCGGCAGGGTGAAGTACTTGCCCTCGTACGCCACCGTCTCGCGCCGCAGGGCCGCGTTCACGATGTCAACGTACTCACGGGTCCTGAGCAGAGGCTGAGAGAACCGCACGCCGTGCCACCCCTCCGAGACCTGTGGCCCGGACACGCCGAGACCGAGCCGGAACCGGCCGTTCGACAGCCGGTCCAGGGTGGCCGCCGTCATCGCCGTCATCGCCGGCGTCCGGGCCGGGATCTGGAAGACCGCCGCGCCGACGTCGATGGTGGTGGTCTGGGCGGCGATCCAGCTGAGCAGCGTCGCCGCGTCGGAGCCGTACGCCTCCGCGGCCCAGGTGACCGAGAAACCGAGCGCCTCGGCCTCCTTCACCAGCCTCAGGTGGTCCAGATGGTCGTCGCCGCCGTAGACGAAGCCGATGTTGAGTCCGAGTCGCATGACTGGCGAGCCTAGCGAGCCGTTGTCGGTGGCCCGCAATAGGCTCGGTCCATGCAGCAGCGCTATCTCGGTCACAGTGGACTGGCGGTGAGCCGACTCGGGCTGGGCACCATGTCGTGGGGCCGGGACACCGACGAGCACGAGGCCCGCGAGCAGCTCGCCGCGTTCGTGTCCGCCGGCGGCACGCTCATCGACACCGCCGCGGCGTACGGCGACGGCGACAGCGAGCAGCTGATCGGGTCGCTGATCGGCGACGTGGTGGACCGCGACGACCTGGTCATCGCGACCAAGGCCGGGTTCAGCGTCCGCCGCGGCGAGCGGATCACCGACACCTCCCGCGGCGCGCTGCTGCGCGATCTCGAGGGCTCGCTGCGCCGGATGAACGTCGACCACATCGACCTCTGGCAGCTGCACACCTGGTCCGACGACGTGCCGCTGGAGGAGACTCTCTCGGCGCTCGACCACGCCGTCAGCTCCGGCAAGGTGCGGTACGTCGGCATCTCGAACTATGCCGGCTGGAAGGCGGCTCGCGCCGTCACCTGGCAGCAGGCCTGGCCGGGCCGCGCGGTCCCGGTGTCCAACCAGGTCGAGTACTCGCTGCTTGCCCGGGACGCCGAACTGGACGCGATCCGCGCGGCCGCCGGCCTCGGCATCGGGGTCCTCGCATGGTCGCCGCTCGGCCGCGGTGTGTTGACCGGGAAGTACCGCACGGGCATCCCCGCGGACTCCCGGGCGGCGTCTCAACATCTGTCGAGATTCGTCGACCCCTACCTCGACGCGCGGGCTTCGGGCATCGTGGAAGCGGTCGCACGAGCCGCCGACGGGCTCGGCTGGACCCCGCTCGAGGTCGCACTGACCTGGGTGCGGGACCGGCCGGGAGTGTCGGCGGCCATCGTCGGGGCCCGGACGGCACTGCAACTGAAGTCTGTGCTGGGTGTGGAGGAGCTCACATTGCCGCCCGCCATCGCCGCGGCACTGGAGGATGTTTCCTGAGGTGTAGTTGGAGGTGTGGATGGCCGAGTACGAGCTGCAGCAGTTCGAGGTGTCCAGGACGGAGTCCCGCGGTGCGGTGCGCAAGCTGCTCACCGAGCACGCGGAGTACGGCGGGTGGGAGCTGGCCCGTCTGCGTCGCTATCCCGACGGCTCACGCCGCGTGTGGTTGCGCCGCCGCATCATCCGCGTGATGCGGACGCTCTGATCCTGGCCTGACGTCAGCGGCCCAGAAGTTCTGGGCCTTTCTACCGGCGCAATATCTCTGCAACAGAGGTATTCTCGAGCGTGTGACCGAGGTTCTTGCCGAGGAGCTGCTGGCGGCCATCGGACTGGTGCGGCGGCACCTGCGCCGATCCGTCGGGCGGCCGTTCCCGCTGTCCGCACTCACCGACTCCCAGGCCGAGCTCGTCCGGACCGTCCGTCGCAATCCGGGCATCTCTGTCGCCGAGGCCGCCGCTGAACTCGGCCTGGTCGCGAACACGGTGTCGACCCTGGTCGGCCAGCTCACCGAGCGCGGGCTGCTGCAGCGCACTCCCGACGAGTCCGATCGCAGGGTCGCCCGGTTGACGCTCACGGAGCCGGCCCGCGAACAGGTCGAGGCCTGGCGCGATCGGCGTACGGCGCTGGTCACCCGGACGCTCGACGATCTGACGACGGACGACCGTGAGGCGTTGCGATCGGCGCTGCCCGTTCTCGCCGTACTGGCCGAACGCCTGCACCCCTTGGAAGACCAGCAACGAAAGGTTCGCGCATGAGTGCAGAATCCCCGCCCGCGGTTGAGGTCACCGGGCTGAGTCATCGGTTCGGCGACCACGTTGCAGTCGATGACCTTGACCTGACTGTCTCCCCCGGCGAGTGCTTCGGCCTCCTCGGTCCCAACGGCGCCGGCAAGACGACGACATTGCGCGTGCTGAACACGCTGTATCCACCCCAGACCGGCACGGTCCGCGTCTTCGGCCTCGACGTCCGCGCCAAGGCGATGTCCGTACGGCGCCTGCTCGGGTACGTCCCGCAACAGCTGTCCATCGAGGGAGCGCTCTCCGGACGAGAGAACGTTTCCTGGTTCGCACGGCTGTTCGACGTACCGCGGCGTGAACGGGCCGCGCGGGTGGCCGAGGTCCTGGAGATCGTCGACCTCACCGATGCGGCCGACCGGCTCGCGTCGACGTACTCCGGCGGCATGGTGCGGCGGCTCGAACTCGCACAGGCGCTGGTCAACCGGCCCGCGCTGCTCGTGCTGGACGAGCCGACGGTCGGGCTCGACCCGGTGGCGCGGGACTCGGTGTGGGCGCGGGTGCAGGAGATGCAGGAGCGGTACGGGATGACCGTGCTGCTGACCACGCACTACATGGAGGAGGCCGACATCCTCTGCGACCGGGTTGCCTTGATGCACCTGGGCCTGCTCCGCGCCGTCGGTACGCCGAACGAGTTGAAGGCCGAGCTCGGTCCGGACGCCAGCCTCGAGGACGTGTTCCGGCACCACACCGGCGAGAGCCTCGAAGGTCAGGCGAAGGGAGGTCTGCGCGATGTCCGTGGCACCCGCCGCACCGCCCAGCGCATGGGTTGATTCGCGGCCGCGAGCCGTGCTCCGGCTGTTCTCCCGGATCGGAACGTTCTGCCTCATCGAGCTGCAGAAGCTCCGGCACGACCGGACCGAGCTGATCACGCGAGCGATCCAGCCGGTGCTGTGGCTGGTGATCTTCGGTCAGACGTTCAGCCGGATCCACGCGATCCCGACCGGCGACGTCCCCTACCTGGACTATCTCGCGCCCGGGATCATCGCGCAGTCGGCGTTGTTCGTCGCGATCTTCTACGGGATCCAGATCATCTGGGAACGCGACGCGGGCATTCTCACGAAGCTCCTGGTCACTCCGTCACCGCGTTCGGCCATCGTCGCCGGGAAGGCGTTCGCGGCCGGCGTCCGCACGATCACCCAGGTGATCGTCGTCCTCGTCGTCGCCGCTCTGCTCGGCGTCAGTCTCACGTGGAATCCGCTGAAGTTGCTCGCCGTTCTCGCGGTCGTGGTCCTCGGCGCGGCGTTCTTCTCCTGCCTCTCGATGACGATCGCCGGCCTGGTCCTGCGCCGCGACCGCCTGATGGGCATCGGCCAGGCGATCACGATGCCACTGTTCTTCGCGTCGAGCGCGCTGTACCCGATCGCGATCATGCCGGGCTGGCTGAAGGTGCTGAGCCATGCCAATCCCCTGACCTACGAGGTGAGCGCACTCCGCGGTCTCCTGATCGGCCAACCCACCAACTACCTCCTCGACTTCGCCGTACTCGTCGTCGCCGCCGTCGCCGGCATCTGCGCGGCTGCCGCTCTCATGGGGCGTCTCGCGCGGTAGAGCGCGTTCAGAGGTCGTGGCGGACCCAGACGTTGGGTTCTACGTAGACCGCGTGGTTGTGCTTGACGTCTACGTGGACGGGGACGAGAGCCTTGGGTACGACGACGTCGCCGGTGGTGTCGAACGGGAGGCCGGTCCAGCTGCGCCACTCTTCGAGGCTGCCCGCGATCACCATCGAGCGTGGGGCGACCTGGACGATCGTGGCGCCGGCCTTCACGTGGACGCGCAGCCACGGGTCCTGCGGCAGACCGTCGGGCCGGAGTTGCTCGACGTACTCCGTCATCGGCTGGTGTGCGTCGGTCTTGCCGTTCGGACGGACCGGGGCGTAGAGGGCGGTGTGGCCTTTCGCCTTCACGGCCTGGCGCATTGCGGCGAGCATGGCGTGGGAGAGGCCGCGGCCGAGATGCGACGGCCGGATGAGGATCTCCAGGGCGCTCGAGACGTTCGGCGTACGGTCGTTGCGGAGGTCCTGGAAACCCCAGTGCAGCACGCGATCCCAGCCGCCGGCCGGAAGCTCGGTGCGGTTCTCGTCCGGGAACACGAACGGGATGCTCCGGCCGTGCGCGACCAGGTCGCCGTGCTCGGTCGCGACCACGCACTGGTCAGGGAAGTGCACGGGGACCTGACTCATGAACGCGTTGCCGATCGGGTCGTTGTGCATGAACGCCGGCCACGCGTCGGCGAACTCGTACATCCGCTCCAGGTACTCAGGCCGCTCGGCCAAGGTCGTGATCTCTGGCATGAGTCGCAGTCTGACACCGGACCAGGACCAGCATGGCGACAGCCGCGGTGACGAGTCCCGCCCCGATCAGCGCGAGCTCGGCTCCGACCGCCCCGATGATCGGTCCTCCGACGAGCATCCCGGCCGCACTCCCGGCGTTCACGACGACGCTCTGCCCGGAGAGCAACGCGCGTCGCTCGGCTCCCGCCGACGACCGGGTGATGAGAACGGAGATCGCGGCGATCCCGATGACCACGGTCACCCCCGAGAGCGCACCCATCACGGCGACCACGGGCGGTGTCGTCCAGACGCCCATTCCGACCCAGCACAACCCGCTCCAGGCCCACGCCATCGAGGCGGTCACCACTGGCCGGGTACGCCGTACCACTGCCAACGACACGGCAGTCCCGACGAGCGACCCGACGCCGTACCCGGTCATTCCCGCCGCCAGGTAGATCCCCGGCTGCCCGCGCTCCTCCCCCAGCACCGACAACCCCAACGTGAACGCGAACCAGGTAACGCACCCCGTTCCCCGGACGACCCAGCCGTACGCGACCTCGGGCCGTCCACGCAGGCTCCCCCGGATCGACGGCGTCACCACTCCTTCGGGGGCACGCTCGGCCCGCACACTGCACGCAAGCAACCCGGCGCCGGCAACAGTCGCGGCCTCGACCCACAGCAACCCACTCGTCAACCCGGTCGACACCGCCAAAGCACCGACAGACGGACCGATGAGCATCCCCACGCGTCGTAGTCCGTCTTGCCAGGTCAGCAACTGCACCGCCCGACCGGCACCCCATCGGTCGCCGGTGTCGGCGAGCAGTGCCGATCGTCCCGGGTTCGACAGCGCGTCGCCGCAGCCGAGCAGCAACCCGCTCATGATCAGGAGCTCCGGAGACAAGATTCCCAACCCGGCCGCCGCCGGCACTGACGCCAACGCGATCGCGGACACCAGCGCGACGACGGCGAGCCGCGGCCCCGAGTCCACCCACTGCCGAGCCCTGCGCGCCCACCACGGCGACAAGAGCACGGGCACCCCTGCTGCACCCGCAACGAGTCCGGTCGCCGCCACCGATCCCGTTTCCCGGAGGATCACCAGGGGCAGCGCGACCTGGGAGATCCGGAACGCGAAGTCCGCCGTACCGCCTCCCGCCAGCAACGCCAACGCCTCGGATCTCGCCTTCACACCTTGAATTCTTGGTGTTTCCCGCGGCCGCAGGTAGCCGGCACGGCTTGCCCGCTTGCCATAGGCTCAGCCTATGGCCTCATTACCCTCGGTCGAGGACCTGCGACTGGTCCAAGCCGTCGCCCGGACCGGTGCCGTCGGCACCGCGGCCCGCGAGCTCCGCATCTCCCAGCCCTCGGCGTCCCAACGCCTCGCCCGGCTCGAACGCCTCTGCGGCACCCAACTGTTCGAGCGCGACACCCGAGGCGCCCGCCCCACCGCGGCCGGCGCCGAACTCAGCCGCCGCGCCGACCACATCCTCGGCCACCTCGAGGAGGTGTACGACGCCACGCGCGCGGCCGCCGTCACGCAGCGCCTCGTGATCGGCACGTTCGCCAGCCTCGCGCCGATCCTGTTCCCGGTCCTCGACGCCGACCTTCCCGACCTGGAGATCCAGCAGCAGGTCGACCACGGTCACTTCCTGGTGGAACGCGTCGCCGAGGGCACCATGGACGCCGCGTTCATCGCCATCGCGGACCAGATGACGCTCCCCCGCGGCACCGCAGCACGGCGCGTCGGCCGGGACGAACTCGTCCTGTTCGTACCACCCGGCGCCCGCCCACCCGGCCGCGGCCGCCGACCGCTGAAAGACCGCCAGATCGCGTTTTCCACGTACGACCGCGGCTCGGAGGAGATCCACTCCCGCCTGGCCGCCCAAGGCGCCGTCCCGCGCCGCGGCGTCACCCTGAGCACGACCGTCGCCATGGCCCGCCGCCGGTCCCACCTGGCCCTGGTCCCCCGCAGCGCCCTGGCCACCGAACTCCGCCCCGGCGAACACCTCGCTCCCGCCCCCTTCCACTACCGCCTCACCCTCTCCGTGGTCACCACCCCCACCCCGCCCAAGCCTCTGATCACCCACCTCCCGCACCTCCGCGCCACCCTCAACCTCTCGTAATCTCAGGACGATCTGTCCGGTACTGGTCATCGCCGTTGACCGCGGGTCGCCGGTCGCTGTGGGGTGAAGAGCATGGCGACCGTCGACGACCTACGACGACAGTTCCGGAACCCGCCGCCCGAGGGCCGGCCGATGATGCGCTGGTGGTGGTTCGGGCCATCCATCGAGCGAGACGAAATCGACCGCGAGCTGGAAGCCATGGCCGCCGCCGGGCTCGGCGGCGCCGAGGTCGCGTTCGTCTATCCGATGGGACCGGTGACGGCGCCGTTCGGGTCGCCCGAGTTCCTCGAACTGGTCGGGCACGCGGCGCGGACGGCGCGACGGCTCGGGTTGCGGTTCGACGTGACACTCGGAAGCGGGTGGTCGTACGGCGGTGCGCCCGTCGGGCCCGAGTATGCGGCACGGCAGTTGCACTGGGACCGCCGCGAGATCGGTGCCGCGGCGTACGACGTACCGATCGTGGCCGGCTGGCACGGTGACGAGTTCGTCGCGGCGTACGTCGGCGACGGGCCGGCCGGGGCGCCGTCGTCGTACGTCGAGGTGCCGGCGAGCGACGGGATCATCCACGTACCGGCCGGCGGTCAGCCGCGCGAGGTACTGATCGCGACGTCCCGCGTGACCGGGCAGCAGGTGAAACGGACCGCCGTGGGAGCCGAGGGACTGACGCTCGACCATTACTCGGCAGCCGCCGCTCAGGTACACATCAGGCAGGTCGCCGAACCCTTGCTGCTCGCGGCCACGCCGGAGCTCCTCGGGTCCGTGTTCTGCGACAGCCTCGAGGTGTACGGCGGGGACTGGACGCCGGGGATCTTCGACGAGTTCGTGAAACGGCGCGGGTACGAGCTGCGGCCGCGGCTCTTCGAACTGCTCGTGGACACCGAGGGCTCGCGGCAACTGCGGATCGACTTCGGGCGGACGCTGTCGGAGCTGTACGAGGACAACTTCCTGAAGGTGTTCCAGCAGTGGGCGGCCGGATACGGCGTACCGTTCCGGATCCAGAGCTACGGTGAGCCGCCGGCGACGATGAGCAGCTATCGGCACGCCGACCTGTTCGAAGGCGAAGGCTGGGGGTGGACGCGGATCCCCGAGACCCGCTGGGCGTCGTCGGCCGCGAACCTGTACGGCCGCTCGGTCGTGTCCGCCGAGGTGTGGACGTGGGTCCACTCCCCCTCGTTCCGCGCGACGCCTCTGGATCTCCAGGGCGAGGCTCACGAACACTTCCTCTCCGGCGTCAACCAGCTCATAGGCCACGGCTGGCCCTACTCTCCGACCGATGGGCCCGGGCTCGGGTGGATCTTCTACGCCGCGGGAGCACTCGACGACCGGAACCCTTGGTGGCCGTCGGCAACCGCTCTCTTCCGTTCCCTCCACCGTCTCTCCTGGCTGCTCCAGCAGGGAACGCCTGTCCGGCAGGTGAAGATCTACATCCCGGCATCCGACGCGTACGCCGCCGTACGCACGGGGCACGCCGAGCCGCTCAATCTCTACCGCGTCGCCCGACGGCTGATCCCAGAGAGCGCTCCCCGCATGATCCGGGAAGCCGGACTGGACTTCGACCTGATCGACGACGACGCGCTCGAGGTACTCGATCCCGCTGACGCAGAGCTGGTCGTCGTACCCGAAGGAACGACCACGCCACCGGAAACCCAGCGTTGGCTGGATGCTGTCGTCGCGGCCGGTGGAAAGGTGATCACCGACGTCAGCACCCTCGCCGACCACCTTCCGCGCCCGCCGCTCACTCCCCAGCAGGACGTAGGTGTGGTCCATCGGCGCCTCGACGACGGCGACTTCTACTTCGTCGCCAACACCGGACCGGAGAGTCGCACCCTCACTTTCGACCAGCCGCTGGAACGCTGGAGGGCGCTCTCTGACGACATTGCAGTCACCCGGACCATCACCCTCCACCCCTACGAGTCAGCGGTCCTGATCCCGACCACCACGCCCGCAGCTGATGCCCCCGCTCCGGCCCAACAGGTCCACGCGCTTCAGACCGGCTGGTCGGTTGCCTTTGGCAATGACAGTCGCCCGATCACGTTGCCGCACCGCTGGGAGGACGACCCGGCGCTGACGACGTACTCCGGCTCCGCGACGTACCGCACCGAGATCGAACTCCCCGACACCACCGACTGCTTGCTGTTGGACTTCGGCCCGGGGGAACCGGTCGCACCCGACAGCGAGCCCTACCTCCCGAGCAACTCCTACCGCGTGCTCATCACCCCGCCCGTTGGTGTCGCCGCCGATATCTGGCTCAACGACACCCACTGCGGTTCGCTCTGGGCACCGCCGTACCAGGTCGACCTCACAGCCGCCGCGCGACCGGGCGTGAACGAGCTGCGGATCGTCGTACACAACACCGCTGCGAACGCGCTCTCCGTCGATCACCACTTGCTCGAAGCGGCTGCAGACGTGACCGCGCGCTACGGGCGGCGGTTCGACCTCCAGCACATCGAACACGCTGCCGACTACCTCAACTCCGGCCTGCTTACCGTGCCGAGGATCATCCGCCAGCCCTGATCGAGCAGCCAGTCGATTTTCACCGATCCGATTCCGGCACTAGCACTTCGCGCGCCGGCGTACGACGCTCGGAGTAGGAACTCAGTGGACGAAGGTGAGTGGGATGTCAACGATGCGGCAATGGACGGTCGACATCGTGATCGACGAGGAGGAGGACGAGCGGACGACCCGGGCGGAGGCCCGGCTGCGGACCCATGCGGGCGAGCAGCTCTCGGCGCGAGGTACGGCGTACCGCCATCCGAACGACCGTGAGGTCCCGCAGATCGGCGACGAGCTGGCTACGGCGCGGGCGCTGTCCGAACTCTCGCACCGGCTTGTGCTGGAGGCGGCCGAGGACATCGAACAGGTGACCCACCGGCCGACTCATCTGGAGGGGTGAATCGGCCGGCCGGCGTCAGGCCTGATCGAGGAAACGATCCAGGACCCGCGACCCGAACTCGAGGGCCGAGGTCGGCACCCGCTCGTCGATGCCGTGGAACATGCCCATGAAGTCCAGGTCCGGCGGCAGCTGCAGCGGTACGAAGCCGAAGCACCGCACGCCCAGCCGGCTCCAGGACTTGGCGTCGGTGCCGCCCGACATCAGCAGCGGCGCGAACCGGCTCTGCGGGTCCTCGGCCTGCACGCACGCCTTCATCGCTTCGACCAGACCACCGCTGAACTCGGTCTCCAGCGCGATGTCCGTGACGACGGTCTCGCGCTGCACCTTGTCGCCGAGCAGCTCGTCGATGGTCGCGTAGAACTCGTCCTCGTACCCGGGCAGGAACCGCCCGTCGATGTGCGCCTCGGCGTCGCCGGGGATCACGTTCACCTTGTAGCCGGCGTTCAGCATCGTCGGGTTCGCGGTGTTGCGGATCGTGGCGCCGAACATCCGGCTGAAGCTGCCCAGCTTCGCCAGCGTCGTCGTCATGTCCTCCGGGTCGAGCTCGACCTCGAGCACGTCCTCGAGCGTCTTCAGGAACTCGCGGACGGTCGGCGTGACGCGCAGCGGCCACTCGTGCGAACCGATCCGCGTCACCGCCTCGACCAGGTTGGTCACGGCGTTGTCGGTGTTGACCATCGACCCGTGTCCCGCCGTACCGCGGGCCCTGAGCCGCATCCAGTTCATGCCCTTCTCGGCCGTCTCGATCAGGTACAGCCGCAGGTCGTCCTTGACGGTGATCGAGAACCCGCCGACCTCGCCGATGCCTTCGGTGCAGTCGGCAACGGTGTCCGGGTGGTTGTTGATCAGCCACTGGGCGCCGTACACGCCGCCGGCCTCCTCGTCGGCGGTGAACACCAGCCGGACCGGACGCCGCGGCTTCACGCCGGCGCGCTGCCGCGCCCGCACGACCGACAGCACCATCGCGTCGAAGTCCTTCATGTCGACCGCGCCGCGACCCCACACGCACCCGTCGAAGATCTCCCCTGCGAACGGGTCGACCTTCCAGTCCTTCGGATCGGCCGGCACGACGTCCAGGTGCCCGTGCACGAGCAGCGGGTCCGCACTCTGGTCCTCGCCGTCCCAGTGCGCGACCAGCGTCGCCCGCCCCGGCTCCGACTCGTAGATCGTCGACTCGATCCCGACCTCGTCCAGCTTCGCCGCGACGTACTCGGCCGCAACCCGCTCCCCGTTGCTCTTGCCGTTCCCGTAGTTCGTGGTGTCGATCCGGATCAGCTCACTGCAGAGCTCCACCACTTCGGCATCGGGCGTGTACGAACGATCAGCGGTCTCCGGTGCACTCATAGGTCTATCCTCTCCCACGGCCCGGCCACAGTCAGATCCCGGTACGGCGAACCACGGGCCGGCGGTCAGCCCCGGCGTACACCTGTGATCGCGAACTGCTCGATCTCCCTCACATGCCCGCCTGTCGAGGCCACGACGGTCAGGGCCGGATCCACCGCCCCGCGGAAGGTCACTTGTGCGGACCACGACTGCTTCTCACCGCCGCCGGGCCGGCAGCAGTAGGTGCCGATCGGCTCCTCCGACGACGGCTGCCGTACCTGAATCCGGATCGACTCGTCCACGCCGGTGATCCGCCCACCGACAGTGATCGGTGACGTGACGCGGGCGGCGTACCGCGGCCGCTCTACTGTGAGCGAAGTATCCGCTGTGCCGACCACCTCCCACGGTGCGTCCGTTCCGCGTCCGATCTTCACCAAATGGATGACGGCTGCGACGCTCGGGCGGCCCTCGGCCTGGTAGCCGACGCCGATGTAGGCGTCGTCACCACGGGCAGACCGCGACACCACCCGGTCGATCTCGGTGAACCCGAGGAAGCCTCGCGTGAAGTTGAGCGCCGTCTCCTCGGCGTCGAGATGCCACGGCTGTCCGCCACTCCCGCGATACGACCGTTGCCAGGCCGCGGCCTCCGCGACCGACCGGAACGGCCAGAGAGGCTGAAACCTGAACTCGGTCGTCGGCGGCGGCGCCGGGGTCGCCGCCGGTGCAGACGGGCTCACGGTGTCCGGCGTACCCGCCGTCGTCGAAGGCAGCCTCGTGGCAGGTGCCAGGGGTACGGCGTTCTGCCCGGGCCCGGACCGGGGACCGCCGTCGAGTCGGCCGACCGCGATGGCGCCGAGCACAGCGGACACCAGCGTGACGACCAGGGCAGCGATGATGACCGCCGCGGGTCGCCTGCGCGGTCGCTTGGCGCCGGGACCGTCCTCCATCAAGCCTCCCAGTACCTATTACACGTCTCGCCGCCCTTCAGGTCAGCGTGATCGCGTCACCGGAGATCTTGATCTGCTTCGGCGGAAGCGGGCGCGGCGCCGGTCCGTTGACGACTGAACCGTCCTTGATCGAGTACTTGCTGCCGTGGCAGTCGCAGTTGATCGTGCCGCTGGCAACGCTGGCGACCGGGCAGCTCTGGTGGGTGCAGATCGAGCTGAACGCCTTGAACGTGCCCTGGACCGGCTGCGTGACCACGACCTGCTGCGGCGCGAAGATCTTCCCGCCGCCGACCGGGATGTCCTCGGTCGTGCCGAGCACGGTATCGGCAGGCGCGGGCGGCGGCGTGGCCTTCGGCTCGCCGTACTTCGCGCAGCCGGCCACAGTCGCCAGCCCGGCGGCGGCTCCGGTCAGGAGGGTACGGCGGCTGGGTGCGTCCACATCGGGTCCTTTCAACGGATGACGCCGAACGTGGTGAAGAACCACAGCGCCGAGGTGAGCCACAGCCCGATCAGGCCGGTGAATACTGCCCCGCCGACGACGGGCAGCAGCCATGACGGCGCGTCCCTGCGGGTGAGGGTCAGCATCTTGACGACGAAGGCGCCGTAGAAGAAGCAGCCGAGCAGCGAGTGGATCAGTACGCGTGGTTCGCCGTACTGGAATCCCAACGCGTACAGGCAATGCGCGACGACCGGGAGGGTGACCGCAACGGCGGCGCGGCCTGACCAACGGTGCACCGGAGCCAGCCAGGCGCGGCCTCTGTACAGGGCGATTGCTGAGACGACCTGCAGCACGCCGAGTACGAGAGCGAGAGTTGCCAGCCAGGTCTTCACCGCCTGGAAACTGGAGAAGCCCGCGATGTTGATCGCGACGCCGGTGGGATCGTGGAGGCGGCCGTAGACGCCGAGTGCGACCGCAGCGGCGGCACCGGCCGCGAGTGGGATCCCGACCCTGCTGAAGTGGTGCACCGGCGTCGTCGTCACATCCGCTCCTCAGAATGTCTCGTCGCCGGTGATCGGCTGTGCCGTCACGCGTACGCCGCCGACACTTGCGACGCCGCGCTCCGGGTCGAGCCGCGGTGCCGGGGCCGGCGTGCCATCGTTGTCGACTCCCACCTGACTGCCGTCCGGCAGCACGATCCATCCGATCGTCCTGCTCTTGCTCGCCGATCTGTACAGCCCGGCGGGTGGACCGGCCACGCTGATCGCGAACCGCAGCGTGCGGCCGTGGAGCGTCAGAGAGCCGGTGGCACTCTTCGCGCCGATGGCGGCAACGAGGCGCTCGCCTGTGCGCGATCGCAGGACGACCTGGTTGTCACGGAACGGTCCGGTCAGCCAGGCCTCGAGGCGACGGCCGTCGCACACGTAGGCGACGGCCCGGCCGTTCTTCACGGCGATGGCGACCGTGGCCTCGCGCCCCGTCGTCCTGCCCACGTAGACGGCTGTCGGTTGGGTGGGCGGTGTCGCGGTCTGCGGCGGGGTCGTCGACGGGGTCGATGGGGTGGTCGATGGCGTGGCCGCAGGAGTCGTGGTTGTCGCGGTCGGTGTCGGGGTTGCGCCACCGGTCTGGGTGAGGTCGGTGTTGCCGGTGACCGTGCTGTTGACCGCGAGCAGGACGACGAGGCCCACGGCCGTTGCCGCGAGCGTCACCAATGGACTGCGCCGCCCCATCTCGTCCCCCCGGGTCGAGCATCCCGTCCGGCGCGCGTCCGGTCAACGGGTCCGGCGGGATCCGGGTACGTTGGATTCATGAAGGGCGATCGGGTCGAGATCGTCGTCGACACGGGCAACGGCGTCTCGTCGTACGAGATCATGGCCACGAAGGCGGGCCGCCGCGTCGAGATCTCCACCAGCCGCAACGTCACCGAGGTCGTCGAGGTGACTCGGTCCGGTACGCCGATCCGCACCGCCCGCTTCCTCTCCGCCCGCGTGATCGCCCTCGTCGAACACCCGGCGAGCGAGCCGTCGGCCGACGGATCCCGGCCCACCGGCCATGAAGGTTGAGCAGGTCGTCGTCGACGCCCGCGGCGTACAACTGCCCGGGGAACTGGCTGTGCCGTCGCCGGCCACGGGTCTGGTCATCTTCGCGCATGGGAGCGACAGCAGCCGGCACAGTCCTCGCAACAAGTACGTCGCTCAGGTCCTCGACCGGGCCGGACTCGGAACCCTTCTGTTCGACCTCCTGAGCCCGGACGAGGCCCGGGATCGCCGGAACGTCTTCGACATCCCGCTACTGGCCGAACGATTGACGGCGGCTCACGGATGGGCCCGACGGCGCCCCGGCCTCGGCGATCTTCCGGTCGGATACTTCGGTGCCAGCACCGGCGGAGCCGCCGCGGTGTGGTCCGCGGGCGGCGGTGTGGGTGACGGTGTGGGTGACGGCGTGGGTGACAGTGCGACTGGCCGCGCGAGTGAGGTGCGCGCCGTCGTGTCGCGGGGCGGGCGGGTTGACCTGGCCGGCCCGCAGCTCGCGGACGTCACGGCGCCGACACTGCTGGTTGTCGGCGAGCTCGACGCCGACGTACTGAGGCTCAACCGTGAGTCCCAGCAGCGATTGCGTTGTGTCAACCGGCTCGAGATCGTTGCCGGAGCCACCCATCTCTTCACCGAACCGGGCACCCTCGAGCGCGTCGCCGAGCTGGCCCGCGAGTGGTTCCGCGCACACCTATGACCTGGCCGACCGAACCTGCCGAACTGATCGCGCGGCAGCAGGAACTCGTCCGCACGCAACCCGAGCTCTGGGCTCCCCCGGAGCGCTTTCTGATCGGCGGAGTCTGGACCTGCTTCCCACGCGGCCTGGTCGGCCCAGGCTCGGCCACCGACCGGGCGTGGACCAGCGCCGTCGTCCTCGACGGCCGTCAGGTCGTCGCGATGGAGCTGGTGACCGATCACGCGTCGGGTCCCTATCTCCCCGGACTGCTGGCCCTTCGGCTGGGTCCGCTGTGGGACAACGTCGTACGACGGCTCCACCCCAGGCCCGACGTCCTGCTCGTCGACGCGACGGGCCGCGATCACCCACGGCAGGCCGGGCTGGCACTACAGCTCGGCGCCGTCCTCGACCTTCCAACGGTCGGCGTGACACACCGCCCGCTCACCGCCTCCGGCGATTGGCCGGCCGACGAGCGTGGCGCGACCTCGCCGTTGTCGATCGGCACCGACCAGGTCGCGACCTGGCTCCGGACGCGGAAGGGCACCCGGCCGCTCGTGATACATCCCGGTTGGCGAACCGACCTGCCGACGGCGATCCGGATCGTGTCCGCGTCCCTCGCAGGACACCGGACGCCCGAGCCTCTCCGGGAGGCTCGCCGACTCGCCCGGCGCGCTCGGGAATCAGAGAACCTTTAGGCCGTACATCTCGCCGAGCGGGTCGGAGATCAGTTCGATCCGGGCACCGTCAGGGTCGCGGAAGTAGATCGACGTACCGCTCTCTTCCTGGAACTCGACACCGTGCTCGGTCAGGCTCGCCTTCAGCCGCTCCCACTGCCCGGGCTCCACTGAGATCGCCAGGTGGTGCAGTCCGCCGAGCACCTCGGCGTACGGCCCGAGGTCCAGCCCCGGGAAGTCGAAGAACGCCAGCAGGTTCCCGTTCCCGATGTCGAAGAAGAAGTGCGTCGACCCCTCGTAGTCCCGGTTCCCGACCATCTCGGTCAGCGGGAATCCCAGCACCTCCTGGTAGAACCCCACCGTCCGTTCGACGTCCGCGCACAGTAACGCAGTGTGATGAAGGCCACGCGCCGACGACGCGACTCCACCCTTCAAGTACGCCGTACGCAGCCGCTCACGCTCCGCTTCAACGGCCGAGAGATCGATCTCCGTCATCTCCACCCACCCTTCGTCCAGCCCCATCAGACACCCCGGTCCGCCCGATGTGAATTCCACCCCTGGAGTTTGCTACTGTTCTCCGGTCAGCACCGCTGAGGCGGTCAGACCACTCGTCCGGGTGGCGGAATAGGCAGACGCGCTAGCTTGAGGTGCTAGTGCCCTTCGCGGGGCGTGGGGGTTCAAGTCCCCCCTCGGACACACTTCTTAACCCCACGCAGGGCGGGAGTTATCGACACTTCCGCTACCTGCAGTCGGTGGTCGTAGGCGATCGCCAGGCCCAAAGCTTCGTACAGCTCGGCCAGATCCTTGTGGTCCGCGTGATCCAGCGCCTTGGCCATGTCGCCGAGCTGCGTCACCAGGGCCCGGATGTCGTTTGCAGTCAGTTGGGGCAATGGATCGACAGCCTTCAGTCCAGATTCCGCAGCTCGCTTGTCGGCCGCTGCCGCGTTGTATTGCTCGGTGAGTGTCTCCGGATCCCAGCCCACCTCGATCGCCCGCCGCAGGCGCTCCATCGTCGACTCCGCGGCCGCGATACGGCGCCGGAATGATTTCGCTTGGGTCTCAATCCTGTCGGCCAGTTCGTCGGCGTCGGCCAGCGCCTCGACAGTGCTGTCGACATGGGCCGGGTCGAACAACCGCGCGATCCACGCGTTGATCTTGCCGGTCAGATGGTCCTCACGCAGATAGACGTTCGGCGGATGATCCTGCAGCGCGGGTGACCCGGGAGCGAGGCTTCGGGCCCGGCAGCGGTAGAACGTCGCGTGTGATCGGTGCGAGCCCTCCATCCGTCGCCCGCAGATCGTGCACTGGATCCGTCTACGCAGCACGTAGGTGTGCGACGACGCGACGCGGGTCCTTGTTGCTTGCGCCCGCTCGGACATGCTTGCCCCGGCCCGCGCGGACATCTCGAACTGCACTCGCGTGAAGGCCTCGACCGACACGATCGCCGGATGGGCAGGCTCGCGTGATCGAACGATCTTCGAGGACGGCGAACGCCTGTACCTGACAACGTGGCCCGCCGCGACATCATCCGGGTCGAGCAGTTCCTCGACCTTCTGCCACCTGCCGTAGATCGCATAGCCGGTATACCTCGGATTGCACAGGATCGCTCTGACCGTCGAGCCCTGCCAGCCGTCGCCTGCACGATGCCGGTTCTGATGAGGAGTGTGGGCTGCCGGGCAAGGGATGTGCTCGGCATTCAGCAACTGGGCGATGCCCTTGTGCCCCACTCCCTCGAGGTACAGCGCGAAGATCCGTTCGACGACCGGAGCCGCGACCTCGTCGACGGCGAGGACTCGTAGCCGGTAGCCCTCCTGCGCCTTCCGCGGATTCGGGTGCGGACCTGCGTCGACAACTTGATAGCCGTACGGCGCACGCCCGCCCTGATGCTTGCCGTCGATCAGCACCTGAGCTGCCATCGCGGCTCGAACGCGACGTTGCACGTGCTGACGTTCTGACTTCGACAGGCCGCCCGTGATCGTCATCGCCATGTCGTGCACCGTGTTCTCGGCGTCGAACCGTCCACCGAGGCTCGGGATCCAGAGAGATACGCCGTACCGGTCGAACTTCGGCCACGTCAGGCTGAACTGGTTGCCGAACCAACACCGAGTCGCTTCACCGACAACCAGTCCATCCCACCCGCGATTGGGATTCTTCAAGGCCTGCAACGCGCGACTGGCCTCGTCTCGTCGTTCCCACGGCAACGAACGCGACTGCCCGATGTCGAAGAACTCCTCCACGACCACGCCACCAAGCGGCTCGACGAACCGGGCCGCCTCCCCCAGTTGCCAGGCCTTGGACGTCTTCGGATCCTGGTTGTCCTCGGTCGAGCACCTTCCGTAGAACGCCAGCCGCCCAATGCCGGTGCCCGTCGGGTGGTCGGGCAGTGCCTCGGTGCCCAGCAGATCATCCAGGGTCGCCCACGGATCTACGCTGTCGCCGCTCATGACGCCCTCTCCCCCGGCCGAGACACATCGTCGGTGCCGCGCCTTGCCCGCGCCAGTCGTACAACAATCCGCCGCAGCACCCGAGCGGCCTGCGGATACAGCGCCGGCAGCCTGCCCGGCATCCTCAGCTGAATCTGCAGATCCTCGCTCACGCGGTCTGCATCTGGCTTCTCCATGCCTACTCAACGCATCAGCCACGCAGAGTTCCGCGAGCGAATACGCCGCACAGCCGATCGATTAAGCAACGATTCGCGACGCTGCCCAACGCCTACGGCTTCGCCGGACGTCTCGACTCAAGTGGCCGACCGCGATCCTGGGCGCGTTGGCCGGAGCATGGCGGTCAGGATCGGGCCGTCGACGGACGGTTGCTGTGTGCTGATCTGCTCGTAGCCCCAGGATTCGTACAGCGCCTTGACTTTCCCATCGCCGTTCAAGGCGTTGACCAGCAACGACACCTGCGCCTCGGGACGATTGAGGAGCAACTCGTCATGGATCAGCAGAGCGATCCCCCGACCCCGCCACGGCTTCCGCAGCATGATCTCTTTCACCGCCGCGGTCGGAGTTTCTGTGCAGCCGTCGGGCAGCGGCGTGGTCATCCGGCGCCACCAGCGATCGTCGGGTGTGAGACTGTTCGCGTACGCAAACCCGACCGGCTCCTCCGCGTCGTACCCGATGACAACCTCCCATCCAGGATCCGACGCGTGCCGCGCGAGCTGTTCCCCGAATCGCTCGACCGAGTAGTTCGGCAGATGAAGCTGATCTGCGCGCACGTCCGCATACACCTCGATCATCGTGCTCCACACGTCGTCGATCACGGTGGAGTGGCGCAGCGCAATACCGTCAGGGGTCACAGAAGCTTCCTCAATGAGTCGTGTGCGTAATGGTCCCAGGCGGTTGCCGGGTGGCTGGACGGTGCAACGATCCGCAGTGCGCTGCCGAAATCCTGAAGCATCGAGTTGATCCGTGGATGCAGACCGGTCGGTTCAATCGGGATCGACATCGCGGTGGCAACCGCTTCCTCCAGATCGCCTTGCCCGAGCTGTGCCTTGGCCAGTCGCGCGGTGGTGATCGATCGGGTACGCCGCATGCCGGGCCGCAGAAGCGCGAGACTTCGATGGGCATGGCCCTCAGCCACCTCGTAGTCGCCGAGCGCCAGGTAGCCGGCAAGCGCGAGAGTCTCGAGTTCTGCCTGGTCATAGAAGGCGTCCAGCCAGAGCGGCCGTTCGTCGCCGGGTTCAGATCTGGCCAGGGCGTCTTCGGCATGGGCAACGGCTTGGCGTACGGCGCGGTGATCTCCAGTCTGGCCAAGGATCGCAGCATGCCTGGCATGGCCAAGGGAAGCGAACATCGGATCTCGCCTCGCAATCGGCAGCCGACGCGCCACGTCATTGGCAGCCAGCGCATCAACCGGCCTGGCCATATGGCGGTACAGGCTGCCGGCGTGGGACCAGATCCTGAACTGGATCGCCGGGTCGCCTGACATGGTGGCCAGGCCAGCTGCGCGATCGAAATGTCGTTGCGCGGTATCGAACCGGCGACCGTCGATGGCGGCCCACATGGCACTCGACGTGAACGACGCGGCGCATCCGTAGAGCGCGCTGCGAATGCGCTGACTCGCGGTCCCCCGCGCCTGCAGAGCGAGAGCCTCGCCGGCGAGCGCCGACGCCTGCGTCTCGATGGTGAGCTTTCCGCCGTACTGATGATCGCTCGCGACGATCAATGCGAACTTGGACAACAGCCGCTCGACGTCAGCAGCACCAACCCGAGACCGGGTGCCGCGCTGCGTCGATGCTCCGGCGGCAGCCATAACGGTCACCGCGGACGTGCCGATGAACCGACGCCGCGGAACATCCGCCGGCTCGGCGGGCGTGACGAATCCGAGATCGGTGATGGGACAGCTGAAGACTGCGGAGAGCGCGTCGCGCTGGCGGTGATGTGGCCAGCGAGTCTTCCCGGTCAGCCAGTTCCGCACCGTTCGATCGCTGACGGTGCCTCCGTAGCCGGCGCGCCGCAGATCGGCGTTGACCGCTTCGGCCAACTCGACCTGGGTCAAGCCGATCTCGGCCATGCGCGCCTTCAGGACCTGGTTGCCCTCCACAGCCCAACGATATGTACGGCGAGTCACGGCCCGACAGCGTTCTGCCCGGAAATTTCCGGTTCAGGTCGATCAACAGGTAGCGACGATTTCCTTACGTTCCGCAGTCGATGGGCCTTCGATGGACACCAAGGACCTCGAAGGGAATTCGAATGGACGTCGATGCACAGCTCGACCGCTCGGCCAGAAGCATCGCGTGCCCACGCCGGTTCGTACTACGTCGGGCCGTCGACGTGACCGGCGTCAGCGGCACCGGCGATGTTGCAGAGGGCGTCGAGTGGTCAGACGGCACCGTGGCGCTGCGGTGGCGCGGAGAGTGGGCCACCACAGTCGTCTGGGACTACGGCCTCGACGCTCTCCTCGCGGTACACGGCCACAACGGTTCCACTGTCGTCCGGTGGCTCGACTCCGACCGCCCGGTCTGAGCGACCGTTCACTTCGATGGCCGAGCAGGAACTCTGGCGCGTGCAGTTGTGGCTGGGCGACTACTTGATCGAGGAGCACATCGCCCCGACTGCACTCGCAGAGCAATACGCGCACGTCATCAACCTTCGGATCCACGGCCTACCGGGCCGACACCTGCGGTGTCAGCGAATCACCGACACGGCAGGCCAGAAGCCGGCCGGCGCGGGACGAGATAGCGAGTCCGTCCTGGGCCGGCCGTTCCAAAGCCTCACCGACATTGGAGAACGACCATGAGCAACGCGATGACCGCGGTTCCCTTCGGCGTCCGTCACCTGGCTTCCGGGCCGGACATGACGCCGATGGAACTGCCGATGACCTACAGCGCCAACCTCCAGTTGAATGTGTCTGCGACCGGGAACCCGTACCACGCGATCGCCGCGGCCCTGCCGGAAACGAACACCGAGACACCGATCCCCGACGGCCAGCGCCCCGGATCGGACACTTCGACCGACAACTACTGACCATGGGCACCATCCTGGTGCTGACCGGTCGCGATGACCTGACGGCAGACGCCGTCATCGACGAGCTGACCCGGCGGAACGCATCAGTCGTCCGGTACGACACCTCCGACTTCCCGCAGTCTTCGCGCGTAGCTGGGACCCTCGGGGTGAATGGCTGGGAGGGGCACCTGACAGGTGAGCGGTCAGTCGACCTCGGAGCGGTTAGTGCCGTGTGGTGGCGACGGCCAGCCGAGTTCAGCGTGCCGAGCGCCTGGCCGGACGAAGCGCGGGCATTCGCGGTGCCTGAGGCGCGCGTCGGAGTACTCGGCGTACTGGGGTCACTGCCAGTGAGATGGATCAATCACCCGGCCAAGGACTCGGCCGCGAACTACAAGCCGGTTCAGCTTGCTGTGGCAGCCCGCGCAGGACTCGACGTACCGCGGACAGTCATCACATCGGATCCCGATCATGCTCGTGACTTCATCGGCGCCGACGAGGTCATCTACAAGGGCCTCAGCGGCGGTGTGCTCACGGCGGAACGTCGTCATCGGTACCTGCCGACCACGGTGCTGCGCGCCGATGAGATCGACGCGAGCCTCACCGGCACTGCGCATCTGTTTCAGGAACGAGTTCCTAAGCAGTGCGAAGTACGGCTGACTGTGATTGGGCAGCGGATGTTCCCGGTCGCGATCCATGCCGGAAGTGCGGCTGCCAGACTGGACTGGCGAACGGACTATTCGTCCCTCACCTACGGTCCGATCGAGCTTCCGGTGCAAGTGGAGAAGGGTGTCCGGCTGCTCATGGACGAACTGGGTCTGTACTTCGGAGCGCTGGATTTCGCCGTGACCCCTGACGGCCGATGGGTGTTCTTCGAAGTGAACCCGAACGGTCAATGGCACTGGCTCGCGGTCAAGGCCGGCGTACCGATGATCGAATCAATGGCCGACGCCCTCCAAGGAAAGGACGATTGACTCCGTGACAGACTGGACCGACGCCGCTCGCAAGCTCGCCGACGAGATCACAGCAGCGGCACCGGAGTGGCACGACTCGGTCAGCTCCACACCTCGGCACCAACTGGTGCCGAGGTGGTGGGAGCCGATCCCCGACAGCTACCCATTCGCCTGGGGACTCCGCACGCCGCACCCGGACCAACCATGGGCAGAGATCTACGCCGACGAGACGCTGGTGACCCGTGTGGGCGCACTCCACGCCGACAGGGCAGACCTATCCGACCGTCCAACGGGTCTCCCGACGTCGTCCTCGACACTGCCCGGGTTGATCGTGCGCATGCTGCACCTGCTCAGCCCCGGCGAACAGGACCGGGTGCTCGACGTCGGCACCGGCTCCGGCTACTCCGCCGCCCTCCTCGCCCGTCGCCTCGGCGACAAGCAGGTGACCAGCATCGACGTAGACCCCTACCTCGTCGACGCCGCCCGCGAACGCCTCGCCGCCTTCGGCCGAACACCGCACCTCGAGATCGCCGACGCCACCGGCTCCCTGCCCGACGCCAACTACGACCGCATCATCGCAACCGTCTCCGTCCGTCCCATCCCGCCCGCATGGCTAGACGCACTCCGACCTGGCGGAAAGATCGTCACCACCATCACCGGCACCTCACTCCTCATCAACGCCAAGAAACACCCAGACGGAGTAGTCCGCGGCCGCGTCCAACCAGACCCGGCCACCTTCATGCGCACCCGCCGCGACACCGACTACCCAGCTCGCCTCGACCATGTGTACGACGACGCCCGCGACCAGCCAGGCACAGAGACCCGCCAACTGAGCGGCCCTCTGCCCGATCTCTGGGACGACTGGGAACTGCGCTGCCTGTACGAGCTCGACAGCCCCGACATCGAGAACCGCTCGGCAACCCGCGAGGACGGCAGCCAACTCCTGTGGCTCCTAGCAGCCGACGGATCCTGGGCCCGCGCCGACAGCGAAGACAAAACCGTCCACCAAAGCGGCCCACGGCGCCTGTGGGACGACCTAGAGCGCGTCCAAGCCAAATGGGCGGCCGCCGGCCACTTCCCTCTCCACACCATGACCGTCGAGCTCGACACCGACCGGAACACCCTCACCAGCCCCGACAGCAACTGGACACTCGACCTCTGACCATCTCCGCCGCCGACCGGTGCCTTGCCGCCTTGAACGACGCCGCTGACAACGAGTGGGACGAGGTGAAGAGCGCAAGGCTTGCAGCGGTGCGGAGGCAATAGCCGGCCTGGGCCGAGACGCTCTCGCCGATGTCACCTCGCAGGTCATCGCGAAGACGATGGCTGATTGTCAGATCACCGACTAGCCCCGCAGCCCGTCCGGTGCAGACGGACCCAGCCCCTTCTGTGCTCGACGCTGCGAACACGTTGGCCTTGCCGAGGCCGGGCCGGCTACGCGAGCCGCTGTTCCGCGCGATGCACCATCCGCAGAAGGAGATCGGCCAATTGAACTGCCTCGGCCGCCTCAACCGGATCATCGAACTGGACAGTCCTGTGGCTGGCGGGATTCTTAAAGGCGCCGATTGCGCCGGCGAACAGATCGGCGGTGGCCTGTTGCTCGCCCGGTTCCGCGCCCGGGTCCCGCAAGACACCGTCCTTTGGGCTGAAGGCCTTCCGCATCAGCGCGACGCCGATGAGATCGTTCGACAGCCCAGCTACTCGCCGTACTTCGACCTCCACGGCCTTCATCGCTGCGAAGGAGGCGGTCTCGTAGTCACCCAGACCGAAGTTGGCGCGGGCTGATGAGAGGAGGGGATCGAGGTTCCCCGCAAGGCGATCGGCCGCCCAGACCTTCGTGACGGCGCTCGGGTCGTCGGCGATCTCGCGGCCCAGCTCGGTCACCTGCTGCCATTCCGACAGGGTGTTCATGGCGTGCGGGCCAACCAAGGCGTGGGCTTGCAGCCAGGCCCAGGCGTCGGCGATTCGCGCCATGAGTTGAGCGCCGTCTTGCCCCCCACCGACCGCTTGCTGCATCCCGCGCAGCGTGTTGTTGGGATTGATCTGCGCGCTGCTGTTCGCCAGCACCTTCAACAGGCGCAGAGCAAGCTCAGGCAACGGAAGATTCCGGATGTCCTCAATCGGCACAACGGTTTGGAAGGCCATCGACCGATCGTAGGGCAACCCCGCGACCGCACCTCGTTCAGCCCGGCGCCGTAAGTAGCTCAACTCGCAAGACCAACTCCGGCCGTTCCCCGCGGCCATCCCTCTCGACCTAGACGGCCCACCCCGCAGGTGGCGAGCGCCGACCGGCTTCCGTTGATAACGGCTGTCGAACAGTTCGCTTCGCACTAAGCAGAGGAGTCGGGAGGCCAGGCGCTGCGTGATGGGACCTGGCATGCGCCGCCTTGGTTGCCCTCGTTTGAGCGAGTCCGGCAGCGATGACTCCGATGACGGCCACCGTCAGAGCGACAGGGCTGGATATCAGCGCCGCCAGGACCACTGGTTCCATCGAGTACTTCTTCCTCCGAGTCAGGGGATGACTCTCTCTCACAGTCCCGGCCCAGGGGTCGGGGCTCCCCACGAGCGGGACGGCGATCTTCTCACTGCCAGGAGGAACGACACCGCCGCACCTGGCCTCTACCAGCAACTTTGCTTTCGTTCGCTTCACACCATGACAACATCTCCCGCAGGAGTCGACGCCACTTCGCGCCACGGCCCGCACCACGATCGCGGCAAGGCTGGCGTTCAGCGAACGACCGTTTCCCGAACACCCTCCACACCGGCCACCAGCGGCAAACAGGCCGACGTCGGTCAGGGGTGGCAATCTGTCAGTCGGCCCGCGTGCCCCAGACGTGGGGCGTGATTGGGAACTGAAACGGGATCACATACTGCCAAGGTGGCATGCCGGCCGTGCCGGTCACAGAGCAGACAAACCGGACCGTTTCGCCCTCGATCGGTTCCGATTGAAAGACCCACAGCCCCCTGGTGACAGGGTGTCCGGCTGGCGTGGCCGGGAGATCCAGCTGGGGGCTGAACTCGTGTCGATGTGGGTCGTCCGAACCCGGCCCCAGTCCCGCAAACAGCTTCCGGACATTGTCGTCTACCAGGGCGATGGTTGCCGAAGCGAACGCCACATCACACCTGATGTGCACCGGGATCCATCCCTGGCGTTCTCGGCGAGCGCTCTGCTCGCACCCCGACTCGTCGCCAGGCACGGGGCCGGCGTGCTCGTCGGCGGAAGCCTGCTCACCGCAGCCGGTCTCGTGATCCTCGCGGCTGTCGCAGGTCACGGCTCGTCGATCGCGGCAATCGTCACCATCAGCGCGCTGATCAGCCTCGGCAACGGCCTCGTGCTCCCATCGCTCGTCGGAGCCGCCCTGCTCGACGTACCCGCTGCTCACGTCGGCGCCGCGGCCGGCGCGTTGACGACAACGCAACAGTTCGCCAGCGCCGCCGGTGTAGCCGTCATCGGCACCCTGTACTTCGAGGCGGCCGGAACCGATGCGGGCACCGGTATGGCATGGTCCGCGTCGGTCGACGCCGGACTCGTCCTCGCCGTCGCGGCCGCAGTCGTCTATGGCGCCATCATCCGACGCGCCCCGCCAGAGATCCGCACGGCGGGCCTGCCGACAGCCAGATAGCGCAGAACGGCGGAGCGTGGTTTGAGGCTGATTCCTTGCACAGCCAACCAGTCGAGGTTGCGTCGACCAAGCTCGACGCCTTCCAGGTCGATGGTGAGTACTGGACGACTGAATCATTGCCCTCGGAACGAGAGGCACGGCCCGCACGCGCCTAGCCGCGCCGTGCTCGCGGTAGCGCTGACCTTGGCAGCTGTCAACAAAAGCGTTACTGAGAAAATTCTCAGCAATCCCCTATTCCTGAGAATTCTCTCAGGAAATGCTCAAAGAAATCGAAATTCGCACTCAACCAAACCACCCGGCTCGGACATCTGAACCTGCGTACGGGCGACATGTCCGTGGGGGTTGTGCATAACGAGAGGGAACTTCTGTGTTGAGTAAGCGACGTGTTGCGCTGACGATGGCCGGTCTGAGCCTGGCCGCGGCAGCGGCGGTCCCCCTGACCGCGGATGCGACCACGCCGGGGCCGGAATCGTTCCGCGCCGCCGGCAAGGCCGCCGCCACCCTTCCGACCACCGCCGCCCAGGCCGCCACCACGGCCTGCGGCGTCGCGGTCGGTGCCGTCAACGCCACCGGCACCGCCGGCGGCTACCACATCACGGCCACCAAGCCACCCACGGTGGCCAACCTGAGCCAGTACAAGCTGTTCGGCGTCCGGGCCAGCTCCACCTGGTACGAAGAATCCGACCGGTCCACCGACGCCTACTACGGCATGATCCTGCAGGGCGCGAACCTGTACGCCGCGACCACGATCTACACCGGCACCGCGACCACGCCGACCGTCCACGCGACCAAGATGGGCACCGGCTGGAGCGGTTTCAGTCAGATCACCGACTCCAACTACGTGTACGGCGCCAACCAGCACTACTTCCTCTACGGCCTGCACGCCAACGGGTCGATCTACCGCTACAAGGTGTCGAGCGCACCCAAGGCGTACGGCTCGGCGCCGGGCTTCAGCTCGGTCCGGGCGATGACGCTGATCGCCGAGACCGCGGCGTACGACACGCTGCTCGTCACCACTCGGGGCGGCCAGATGTACACGGTACGGATCCCGGTGACCGCGCCGATGAAGCCGATCGTGACCCAGGTCCGCGCCGGCGGGTTCGGCGGCTACGACGAGCTGATCGCGCAGCGCTGCGGCGCCACCAGCACCCTGCTGACCGCCTTCGACCACGACACCAACCTCGCCACCGTGTACGCCGTCGGCCGCACCACCGGCCCCACCACCCCCATCCGAAGCTTCGGCAGCTTCAAGACAACCTTCGGCGCAAACGTCAACTTCCTGCTCACCGGCGCCTACGGCCCACAACGCCTCGGCGACTGAACCAACCGCAGTACACCCCTGCCCCCCGCCCGGCACTGCCAGGCGGGGGCACGGCTTGATGAAGGTCCAGGGACCCGCGGCGGGTGAGGCACACTCCTTCAGGAAGACGCCGGCCACGGCCCTGGAAGACGCCCGACCACTAATCTTCCAAAGCCGGTGAGGGGACTCGAATCAGCCAATCCGGTGGGTAAAACGGTGAGTTGCCGTGCGCATGAATCGGCTTGGGCGGAGGCGATCGGGTACACAAGCGGCTCAGCGTGCGAATCAGGAGCCGCCCGGAAGCCGATCTACGAGTGGCCTGTATTCATAGCCTGCGTGGACCGCGCCCATGGCCCGGCTGGAAGCCACTCAACTGATCCCGTTGCCACTGTCAGACAGGCTCTGGTTGGTGAGCTCTTCGCCCTGACCCGGCATTGAGCGGTACGCCGGGCTCCGGCGCCGGCGTGTGACGAGTTCGGGAAACTCGTCACGCGCCGGCGGATCGAGGGTCAGCGGCGGGCGAACATCGCGTCCTGGGCGTAGCCGTTGTGAAGACCGCCCGTGTATGGGTCGACCTGTGGGGATACGACCAGACGGTTCAGGCCGGTCCAGACGACGTTGATGCGGTTGTCGGATCCGACCGCCAGTCCGGTGTAGTCACCGTGGAAGACGTTGCAGTCCTTGCCTTCCGCGTTGGTGATCGGTGGGTCGGTGTAGCCGTCGGGTCCGCAAATGCGCGGCCATTGGCTTTGCGGGACGTACTGACCCGCCCAATGCGTGACGGAGATGTCGATCTGCTCCGCAGGGCTGCGGCCGGTGCCGTTGGGGACGAGTGCTTCGCGCGTGAGGGCGGATACCGCACCTCCCGCCGGTGTCCGTGGCGCGATCGTCAGCAGCACGTGGTTGAAGGTGTCGTCACGATCACCGGCCGGGTCGGCGATGTTCTCGTTGGAGTCGTACGCGATCGCCAGTGAGCCGTCCGACCGGAAGTCCGCCCACGGGAACCACTGGTCGCCGGCGGCGGCGTCCACGGTGATCCGTGGCGTCCACGAGGCACCGCCGTTCCAGCTTTCTGCCATGTAGATATTGGTGTTGGTCACGGCGTTGCACGGATTGTAGTCCGGCGCCGTACCAGGGATCGCGTCAAGGCAACTGGCCGGCGCCGCGTCGTGCGTACCGGCGAAGTTGTCGTTGTAGACCACGACCCAATGCGCCGGGTTGTTCGGGTCGGCGACGATCGTGCCCGGCGATTGCCACCGGATCTGGTGCCCGGTCACGGTCTGCCGTCCGATGACGCTCCAGGGCGTGTCGGCCGCACCGTCTTCCAGATTGGCGATCACCACCGGAACCCCGAAGGTGGCTCCGCCGTTGGTGGACTTCACCGCGAGCAGGGTCGATTCGTACTCGCCGGGAGTCTCCCAGCCCGCCTGGATGTTGCCGTTCTGGAAGTGGACGATCAGGTCGCCGTTCGGCGCCACATCGGGAATCGGGAACCCGTTCTCGTCGCACTCGCCGGCCGGCCCGGCGTTCTGGAACGTGCACAGCGGGTTGGAGCCTGAGATCTCCTTCGGTGTGGACCAGGTCTGCCCGCCGTTGTCGGAGTAGGCGAAGTAGACCGGCGATTCGGCGTACGCGCCCTGCAAGGCGTTCAGGAAGCGCGCCGCGACGACGTACGCGCGGCCGTAGAACGGCGAGGCCGGGTTGTTGTCGACGGTCAGCCATTCCTTGTCGAAGAAGGTCGCCTGGTTCGCCGGCCCGATCGAGGCGCCCTTGCCCTTCATTACCGTGACCGGCTCGCTCCAGGTGATACCGCCGTTGCGCGAGTAGCTCACCGACACATCGCCCTGGGCAACGAACGGGCCGCCGAGGCCACCGACGTTCTCGAGCTGGGCCATCATCGCCCAGCCGGTTTGCGCCGTGTTCCCGGACAGCCGCGCGTTGAAGGCCGGCGACGGGTCACCGGCGCCGTTGCCGGTCCGCATCGGGATCTGGCCGTCGACCCAGCTCGCCCCGCCGTTGACCGACGTGAAGAACCCGGTCGGCACCAACGCCTGGCGTGCGCCGGTGGAGTTGTTGAACCGATAGAAGTAGTCGTTCGATCCGGCCAGCAGATGCGTCGGCACCTTCGGGTTGACCACGATCGCAAGCTCGTTGTCCGGGTTGAAGTCCTGGCGGTACGGCTGGACATCGTTGCAGGAGATGTCCATCGACCCGGCCGGAGTCCCGTAAGCGGAACCGGCGGCGACCGCACAGCGGTAGCGCTCGATCTGGACCTTGCTGAACTGGCCGCCACCTCCGGTCGTGCTCCCGCTGGTCACCGGGTCGACGACAGGCCGAACGACCATCCTGGCGGTCGAGAACGGCCGGTCGCGTCCTTCGGCGGCCTGCACGGCGATCATCGGTACGACGAGCAGTGTGGCGACACCGGCCACGAGGGATCTGGCCCGCATGGTTCCTCCCCAACGCACCCGGGCAAGCGACGCTGCTCACCTCGACGGGGGCGCGTCCCACTTCGGATCGTCATCCCGCTCGACCTGTCCGTCAACAGCCAGACCCCACCCACTGTGAATTAGCGGCACTTCGCGCTCAGTCGTTGTGTTCGAGGAAGCGGGCCGAGCTGGCGTCCTGGAGTCGTGCGCGGAAGAAGGAACTGCTCAACCAACGTCACACGCACGGCGTGCTGGTGTACGACGGGATCGAGCCGGTCGGATGGTGCCAGTACGGTCCCAGCGAGGAGTTGCTTCGTCGTAGCGAACGGATACCGCCGCCACTTCAGGCGGTGTCGGGTACGTCGGCACACTGTCGATGTACGAACGCGAAGGATTCACCCCGCGGTCAAGCCGTCCATGCCCCGGCGACGGACCCTCGACGCCCTCGGCGACCACATCATGCAGAACGTGACTAGATGGAGACATGGAGGCAATCCACCTGGTGCTCGGGCTGACTGGGTCATGTCGGACGAGGACGAGCCCCGCGTTGACACGGCGAATGGGCCACACGCTTACTGAGCTACCCGGATCGCGTCCAATCACTCAGCGGGATGGTCACATCCAGGGTCGCTCCGGGCTCGCCATCCCCCGGCCAGCCTATCGAGCTGGATTGAGAACACCTTTTCCAGAACCGCACGGGTCGGAGTGTGTCAGGCCGCGGACCGCGTGATTCAAATCATGTCCCCGTTGTCACGATGACTCGTTGAAACTGGCAGGTCGCCATGCTGACTCAGCAGCCGACCTCGGCTCAGTGTGCGCTCATGGGGTCGGCCCGCCGTTCGAGGCATCGAGTTCAAGGCGTGTGGCTAAGTTGCGTGTCCGGCCTCGGACACGGATGCGAACCACACTCGTCGAGGCACATGATGCCCGGTGCGGGGCCGCTGGCGGTCAGGTGTCTGTGGGGCGGGCGGTGTTGGCTCGTTCTTCGCGTGCGGTGTGTCGGGCGGCCTGCCAGGGGAAGTCGCGTGGCGTGGCGGCCTGCTCCTCCGGGGTGCCGCCGCTGATGATGTACGCCCGCCGGTGGTCGGCCGACCGGTTCGGTGACGTGTAGTGCAGGGTGCGGCTGGCGTGGATCGTCGCCCCGCCGGCCGGGATCGGGCACGCCACGGCGGTGGAGACATCGACCGATCCGGGCTCCACTTCGAGGCCGTGCACCCGTGGGTCGCCGCCGATCGGCCGGTGCGGGACCACCTCGCCGCGGTGCGAGCCGGGGACGAAATGCATGCAGCCGTTGTCAACCGTTGCCTCCTGCAACGGAATCCAGATGCTCAGCGCGTGGTAGCTGACCGCCGGGTTCCAGTACGCCTCGTCCTGGTGCCAGGGCGTCTCGACCCCGTTCCGGGGCGGCTTGTTGATCGCATGGTCGCCTCCGAACGTCGCCTCCGGACCGAGCAGCTCGGCCAGCACCTCCTTCGCGCGATCGAGAGTCTCGCTGCGCAGGAGCTCCGGCGCGTACTGCGACGGGTTGAGGATCTGCGGGAGGTTGGCCTCGCTCTCCTCGTCGTCCGCACCGGCCAGGTCGAACTGATCGCCGGCCGAACGTCCGGCGCGCTCGGCGAAGAGACGGTCATAGATCGTACGCATCCGCTCGACCTCCTCGGCGGAGATGAAAGACTCGAGCGCGAGGAAACCCTGGTCGTGGTACCGGACCACATCGTCTGTTGTCAGCATGACCACGACGCTAGGGCCGGCTCCGACTGCTTGCGTCCGGAATCGAACGCGAGACAAGATCGAACATGGCCGACCGACTGGAGCTGCAGGATCCCCGCCTGCCCGGAGTCGTCACCCTCGGCCGCTATCGGTACTCGTATGCGCACGACGTACTCGGCGCGCACTCCCACCCCGGCTGCGTCGAGGTCTGCTTCCTCGCCCGGGGACGGCAGCGCTACCGGCTGGGCGACCGGGTCTATCAGCTCAACGGCGGCGACCAGTTTGTCACGCTCCCGGACGAGCAGCACGACAGTGCCGGCGAGCCCGAGGACAAGGGCGTGCTGTACTGGCTGATCGTCCGCGTCCGTGACTCGCCGCTGCTCTACTTGGACAGCACCCGCCGACGACAGCTGACCCAGGCGCTACTTGGCATCCCGACCCGGCAGTTCCGGGCACACCCCGAGGCGGGGTTCCTGTTGGACGACGCGATCGCGCAGCTCAGCGGCCAGGCGAGCGAGCTCGCCCGACTCCAGGCGGCGATGTCCCTCGCGCAGTTCCTGGTCCGGACAGTGACGGCGAGCGCCGCCGACCAGGCGCGGCCGGTGTCGGCGGTGGTAGAGCGGAGTAAGCAGTACGTTGCACAACATCTCGGCGAGACGATCACCGTGCCGATGCTCAGCCGCGCCGTCGGCCTGTCACCGGCCCGCCTGCACGCACAGTTCCGCCAGGAGCTCGGTTTGCCGCCGGGCGAGTTCATACTCCGCAGCAAGATCGAGCACGCCCGCACCTTGCTCGGCGAAACCGATCTGCCGGTCACCGAGATCGCGCACTCCCTCGGCTTCGCCAGCACGCAGTACTTCGCTACCGCGTTCAAGCGGCTGACCCGAACCACCCCAACGGCGTACCGACGTGGGTAGGCGCCTCGTGCTCATCAGGGTCCCTACGGCTGACTGCCAAGGGACGGCCTCAGCTCGGTTCATTGGCGGGGTTTTGGTCGCTTGGTGGGGATGGCGGTAAGTGGGTCTTCCGGCCAGGGATGGCGGGGGTAGCGGGCTCGCAGGTCGGCTCGGACCTGGGGATAGCCCTGCTTCCAGAAAGAGGCGAGATCGCTCGTGATCGCGACCGTCCGCCGTGCGGGCGACAAGAGGTGCAGAACGACTGGGACACGACCGTCCGCGACGACCGGGGTGGCAGTCCAGCCGAATACCTCCTGCAGCTTCACCGCGAGCACCGGTGGCTCGGCACCGTCGTACGCGAGTCGGACCTCGGACCCCGATGGGACCTGGAGCCGTTCCGGTGCGAGTTCACCCAACCGGGTTGCCGCGGGCCACGGCAGTAGTCGCCGGAGCGCCGAAGCCACGTCGATGTGGGCAAGATCGCGCGCGCCTCGCACCGAGGCGAGCTCGGTACCCAGCCATTCGTCGAGATCGGCCAGCAGCGCTTCGTCGTCGACCGCAGGCCACGGGGCGCCGAGGTGGGCGTGGCAGAACGCGAGCCGCTCCCGCAAGGCAAGTGCGGCCTCCGACCAGCGCAGTACCGACAGACCGCTGCGCCGGATACCGTCCCGGACGGCGGCTTGGACGAGGAACCGGTCGGGCTTTGCCAGCGGGACGTCGTTGAGCACGATCGCGCCGAGTGCCTCGACACGTCGCGTCACGATCCGGCCGTCGTCCCAGCGGATCTGGTCGGTGGTCGAGACGAGGTCTCCTGCGATGTCTCGCGCGGTCTGCTCGTCGATCGGCGCCGCGGAACGGATCCTGGCGTCGGCGCGACCGGGCGCTCGGTCGGCGACCGCGATCGCCAGCCAGGTCGTCGTCCGCAACGGCGACTGCGGATCCAGCGCAGCCCCCGTCCCACCAGACATCTGGTACGTCGCCGAGTCGGCTCCCCGAACCCGGGCAATCCGATCCGGATACGCCAACCCCACCACAACCCCCACTGCAAGATCATCCGGTACGGCGCCCGTCCCCCGCCGTACTCCGTCTCCACCCAGCGGGTCGCCTCGGCCGAGGCGCTTCGTCTCTTCTCGCCAGCGGGCCGTGGCTCCGCGGTCCTCGCCGCGGCGGAGGGCCCGCCAGCGGGCCGGTAGGTCATCGCCGAAGTCGCGTCCGGAGTCGTCCGAGAGCATCGCGACGATCTCGCGTGCCCGGTCGGCGCCGACCCGCGGCGTCCCGTCCAGCAGCGCACGAGCCAGCCGAGGATGCGCGCCGATCGCCGCCATCTGCCGTCCTCGCTGGGTGATCCGGCCGCTGTCGTCGATGGCGTCGAGGCGGCGCAGCAGTTCGGTGGCCGCGGTCATCGCCACCACGGGCGGCGCCTCGAGCAAGGTCAGACCGTCGCCGGCCGGCGCACCCCACGCCGCGAGATCGAGGGCGAAAGCTGCCAGATCGGCGATCGCGATCTCCGGCGCCGGATGATCGTCGAGATGCGCGTGGTCGGTGGCGGACCAGCACCGATAGACCCGGCCGGGCGCCTCCCGCCCGGCACGGCCCGCTCGCTGGTCGGCCGACGACTTCGACACCCGGCAGGTGACCAACGCACCGAGGCCACGGGACTGATCGGTCCGCGGCTCCCGGGCAAGACCTGAGTCGACCACAACCCTGACGCCAGGCACCGTCAGTGAACTCTCCGCGACCGACGTCGTCACCACGACCCGACGAGTGGCGGCGGGCGTCAACGCGCGGTCTTGTTCGGCCCTGGACTGGCGACCGTACAACGGCAGGACATTCTGCCCGGCCAGCCGGCGAGTCACACCGTTGATCTCGGCCTCCCCCGGGACGAACACAAGGATGTCGCCGTCGTTCTCGGTCAGTGCACGCCGGACGACGGCCGCGACGTGATCCAGCAGGCGTGGGTCGACCCGCCCACCGGGAAGCAGCGGCACGGGGACCGGTGGTGGCGCCCACTCGATCGCCACGTCGAAGAGCGCCGCAGACGCGGTGATCACCGGCGCCGGAGCATCCGGGCCCAACGCGCGACTCAGCCCGATCGTGTCCGCCGTGGCCGAGGTCGCGACGATCGCCAGGTCTTCCCGGAGATTCGCCCGGATGTCGACGCAGAACGCGAGCAGCAGATCGGCATCAAGGTGCCGCTCGTGGCACTCGTCGATCACAATCGCGGCGACACCCGGCAGCTCCGGGTTCTGTTGCAGTCGCCGTACGAGGAGCCCGGTCGTCACGACCTCGATACGGAGTCCTTTGCTGCCGCTGCGTTCGCCGCGCATCGCGTAGCCGATCCGCTGCCCGAGCGGTTCGCCGACCAGCATCGCCAGCCGGGTCGCAGCCGCGCGGGTTGCCATCCTTCGCGGCTCGGCGACGACGATCGTGCCCTCGAGCGCGTCGCCCAGCGCAAGCGGCAACAGCGAGGTCTTCCCTGACCCAGGCGGCGCAACCAACACCGCGGTACCGCGCGAACGCACCGCATCGACCGTGGCAGGCAAAACCGCCCGGACAGGCAGATCCGCCCCCGGCACCGACGATTCAGGCAGCAACACGCCCCGACGCTAGCCGACCACCGCTGGACGTCGGGGTGCCGCATCACGAAGAAGACGCATCAGGAGTAGTCGTCGGCGCCGGTGGCCAGGCGTGTTGGCGGCTCAGCATGAGGCCCGCCACGACCAGGACCACGCCTGGGATGTTGTGTGGTTCATCATCAGCTTTGCCTTCGTCGCCTATCTGATAATGCTGTTCTCGATCGTGGGTGACCTGTTCCGCGACCCGACACCTCGGGAGTGGTCAAGGCCGTCTGGCTCGTCGCCCTGTTGTTCTTCCCGCTGATCACCGCGCTCGTCTACGTCGTCGCGCGTGGTAGCGGCATGGCGCACTGGGACAGGCTCCATCCGGCACATCTATCACCGCCGGTTCGGCGAAGACTCACCCGCAGCGGATGAGCAACCTGAGCGGCCGGCAGGCAACACTCGACGGAGGGGGTCACGATGATCGACCACAGGTCGCCCCCGCCGGATGGGCCGGAACGGGGAGTTCTGACATGGATGTCGAGGTCGTGTTCTGGAGTGTGGTCCTCGCGCGGTTCGCGCTGCCGCTGCTGATCCCCCTGTTCCCGTTGCCGGCGATCATCGCGTGTCTTCTGCTCGACGGTGTCGACCAGACGATCTTCCAGACCTTCGGGTTCGACCCGCCGTTCTACCAGAGCTATGACAAGGCGATGGATGTCTTCTACCTGTCCATCGCCTACCTGGCGAGTCTGCGGAACTGGACCAATCCCTCGGCGGTGAAGGTCAGCCGCTTCCTGTTCTTCTTCCGGCAGATCGGTGTGGTCGTGTTCGAGCTGAGCGGCGTACGGCTGCTGCTGTTGTTGTTCCCGAACACCTTCGAGTACTTCTTCATCGCGTACGAGGGGGTTCGCACCCGGCGAAACCCACTGCGGTACGCCTTCAAGTTCTGGGTGATCGTCGCCGCTGCGATCTGGATCATCGTCAAGCTGCCGCAGGAGTACTGGATCCACGTCGCCAAGCTGGACCTGACAGACACGATCCAGGACGTCCCGTGGTTCCTCCCGGCGCTCGTCGTCGCGGTGCTCGCGCTGCTCGCGGTCCTGTATTTCTTCGTCCGTCCACGGTTGAGCCCCGCCGACTGGTCCTGGAAGTTCCGCGCCGATCCGCTGCCGCTGGGAATCGACGAGGCGTCCGAGCGTGCGGCGTACCAGGCCGCGCACCGGAAGGTTCTCGACGCGACGACACTGGAGAAGGTCTTCCTGATCGGTCTGATCAGCATCATCTTCGGGGAGGTGCTGCCCGGCGTCGAGGCGAGCAGCCTCCAGGTGTTCCTCGGGATCGCGGTCTTCGTGGTGATCAACGCCGCGATCGGCCTGTGGGCGGCGAAGCGCGGCTACTCGTGGAACTCCGCCGCGGTGTCGTTCGGGGTCGTCTTCGCGACGAACGTCGTACTGGTGATCCTGGCCGACGTGCTGCTGTCGCGGGGACCAGGTCAACTGCACCTGGTGGACGCGTTCTTCTTCATCTTCCTGTTCAGCATTCTCACGACGCTGTACGACCGATACCACCCGATCGCCGACTACCGCGCCGCCGGCTCCGACCGGACAGGAGCGGAACGCTGACTGTCCAGGAGTTCAAGGCGATCACCCGGCGGCTGGAGCATACCCTGCACACCGGCGGCGGCCTGCACGGATTCGACTGGGGCTGGGTCGTCTTCGCTGGGATCCTCGACATCGTCCATTGGGGCAGCGGCTGGACCCAACGCCGCCAGACCCCCGGCTACCGAGGCACTGTCCAGGCATGACCTGAGAAGGTGCGTGATTCTCCTGCCACCCTCGGGAAACTCGTCAGCGTGGTGGGCGGAGTACTGCGAACGGATCGGTGACGGTCAGCTCGCGGGCCACGAACTTGTAGACGGTCGCAGGACGGCCGCCGCTCTGGCCGGGGCTGGCTCGCCGTTCGGTGGGGTCGATCACGTGCCTGCGGGTCAGGACGCGGGTGAGATTGGTGGCACCGAGCTCATAGCCGAGTGCGGCACCGAACAGATCACGTAGCTCCGCAATGGTGAACTCCAGCGGAGCCAGCGCGAAACCGATGTTCGTGTACGACAGTTTCGCGCGCAACCGCGCGACCGCGGCATCGATGAAGTAGTGATGATCGAACGCGGTCCGCGGCAGCTCGTCGACGGGGTGCCACTGCGTGTCGGACGGAAGCTTCGGCTGTACGTCGGACGGAACCAGGCCCAGATAACCCGTCGCCAGCACGCGGGCCCGCGGATCACGATCGATCGCACTGTGCGTGGCCAACTGTTCGAGGTGCGCGACGTCACGAACGTCGACCTTCGTCGCAAGGTGCCCGGTGATAGCGTCCCGCAGCCGCTCCGTGGGCTCGACCCCGCCGCCGGGAAGGGCCCAGCGGCCGCGGTACGGGCTCCGTGCGCGTTTCCACAGCAGCACGCACAGCCTGCCGTCGCGAACGGACAGGACCACGGCGAGCACCTCGTGCGGGTAACTGGGGAAGTTAACCGGATCACCTTTCTTGGCTGTGGGCACGAGGCCGATGGTAGCGTGCATCTAGTTATCGCCTCTGAAGCGAAAACATCACGGAGAGCAGGCAGCAGATGCAACTGACGACGGAGACGGTCCGGACCGCGGTGGCGGCCGCACTGATCGAGGACCAGGCGGCAGACGATGTCACCACCCGATGGAGCGTCCCGGAGGCGCTGGAGGCCGAGGCGACGATGATCGCCAAGCAGTCCGGTCGCGTGGCCGGTCTGACCGCTGTACAGGAGGTGTACGCCGCCGTCGATCCCACCGTGACGGTGCGGACGGCTGTCGCCGACGGCGATCCGGTTGTCCCGGGGCAGCCGCTGGCGTGGATCAGCGGCGCAGCGCGGTCGGTCATCACCGGCGAGCGGGTGGCGCTGAACTTCGCACAACGGATGTCGGGCATCGCAACCCTCACGTCGGCGTTCGTCGCAGCGATCGACGGACGCCCGATCGCGCTCCTCGACACCCGAAAGACAGCACCCGGCCTCCGGGCCATGGACAAGTACGCCGTGAGTTGCGGCGGGGGGACCAACCACCGGCTCGACCTGTCGGCCATGGTGCTGCTCAAGGAGAACCATCTCGCCGCGGCCGGCGGCGTCCTCCCGGCCGTTCGCCGGGTCCGGGACGGCATGGCCGCCGAAGACAACCGCATGGCGATCGAGGTCGAAGTCACCACTGCCGAGGAGGCCCGCGAAGCGCTGGACTGCCAGGTCGAGTGGATCCTGCTGGACAACATGCCGCTCGAGCAGATGGCTCTGATCGTCGAGCGGCGCAACACCTCCGGATCCGCCACCCGGCTCGAGGCCTCCGGCAACATCACCCTGGACACCATTGCCGATGTCGCCGCCACCGGCGTCGATGCCATTTCGGTCGGTGCCCTGACCCACTCCCCTACCGCACTCGACATCAGTCTGCTGGTGACCCGCAGCCACGGCTGAACCAGGGCTCGCCATGCCCAGTTATCGCTTATCAAGCGAAAACCTCCCGAAAGAAGGATCTGTTGTGACCGTTGGTCAGCGCACGGCAATCAGCTGGCAGGAAGAGGTACGGCGCCTCGCCCAGGAGCGGGATGCTGTGATCCTCGCCCACAACTACCAGGAACCGGCGATCCAGGACGTAGCCGACCACGTCGGCGACTCACTCGCACTGTCGCGCATCGCGGCCAGTACCGAGGCGTCCACGATCGTGTTCTGCGGCGTGCACTTCATGGCGGAGACGGCCAAACTTCTCAGCCCCGGCAAGACCGTGTTGATCCCGACGGCCCAGGCGGGCTGCTCGCTGGCGGACACCATCGACGCCGACCAGCTACGAGCCTGGAAGGCTGACCATCCCGATGCGGTTGTTGTTGCCTATGTCAACACCAGCGCGGCGGTGAAGGCCGAGGCCGACATCTGTTGTACCTCGTCCAACGCAGTGGAGGTGGTGAACTCGATTCCGGCGGATCAGCCGGTCCTGTTCCTGCCGGATCAGTTCCTCGGCGCGCACGTCCGGCGACAGACCGGCCGGGACAACATCGAGGTGTGGATGGGCGAGTGTCATGTACATGCCGGCATCACCGCGGCCGACCTGCGCGCTCAGGTAGCCGCCGATCCCGCGGCCGAAGTTCTCGTGCACCCCGAGTGCGGCTGCGCGTCATCGGCCCTCTGGCTCGCCGGCGTGGGTGACCTTCCGGCCGAGCGGACGCACATCCTCTCCACCGCCGGCATGTTGGACACCGCTCGCGGCATGACTGCGAAGACGGCTCTGGTCGCGACGGAGATCGGCATGCTCCATCAGCTTCGCAAGGTCAACCAGCAGACGACGTTCCTGCCGGTGAACCCGAAGGCCTCGTGCCGCTTCATGAAGATGATCACCCCGGAGCTGCTGGTGCGGTGCCTGCGGGAGGGACGCGACGAGATCCAGCTACCGCCTGAGGTCGTCGAGCGGGCGCGGCGTTCGGTCGAGCGGATGGTTGCCATCGGCAAGCCTGCGGGTGCTCGATGACGCGCGTGGCCGATGTCGTCGTCATCGGCTCCGGCGTGGCGGGCATGTCAACCGCACTCGGTCTCGCGGCCACCCGTCAGGTGATCCTGCTCAGTGCCGGCGACGGCAGCACGCCCTGGGCGCAGGGTGGCATCTCGGCCGCGTACGGCGAGGACGATCCACTCGACCACTGGCACGACACCGAGGTCGCGGGCGCGGGATTCTGCGATCCCCGGAACGTCCGCGCGCTGGTCGAGGAGGGACCGCAGCGGCTTGCCGAACTCATCGCTCACGGGGCGCGCTTCGACCGTGACGGTGCCGGCTCGCTGTCGAGGACGCTGGAAGGCGGCCACAGTCGTCCTCGGATCGTGCACGCAGGCGGTGACGCCACCGGTGCTGAGGTTCATCGCGCGCTCCTCAGCGCCCTGCAGCGAAGCAGCGTTCAGACGGTGACCGGGCGTACCGTCGGTCTGCTTCAGTCGGAGTCCGGAAGCGTGGTCGGGGTGCTCGTGGAGACGGGCACCGAACTCAGGCAGATCGAGGCACGCGCCGTCGTACTGGCCACCGGCGGTATCGGCAACGCCTACCTGGCCAGCACCAATCCCGCGACGGTGCGCGGTGACGGGATCGCCTTGGCGCTGCGAGCCGGCGCGTCGCTGGTGGACATGGAGTTCGTCCAGTTCCACCCGACCGCGCTCCACACCGGTGAGACCAGCGGTCAGTTGCCCCTGGTCACCGAGGCTGTCCGAGGTGAAGGCGCCGTACTGCGCGACGTCCACGGCCGTCGGATCATGGCCGGACGGCATCCGCGGGCCGACCTGGCGCCGCGAGACGTCGTCGCTCGGGCGATCGAGGCGACGATGCGCCGCGACGGATCGGACCATGTCTGGCTGGATGCGACAGCTGTCGCTCCGGACGTACTCCGGAAGCGGTTCCCGACCGTACTGGCCTCGTGCGCACGCATCGGCGTCGACCTGTTGTCCGAGCAGATCCCGGTCGCGCCGGCCGAACACTTCCTGTGCGGCGGCGTTCGGACCGATCGGAACGGCGCAACCGACGTACCCGGCCTGTACGCGGTCGGCGAAGTCGCCGCGACCGGCGTACACGGGGCCAACCGGCTCGCCTCGAACAGCCTGCTGGAAGGACTCGTCTTCGGGCGACGCGTAGCAACGGCCCTGACCCTCGACCTCCCCGCGAAGGACCTCGGCCGCGCCCGTGAGCTCACGCTCGGCGAGGATCGTGAACCGGAGCGGATTCGCACGATCCTCAGCAGGTACGCCGGCATCCGCCGCGACGGCGCCGGCCTGAACGCCGCCGCGGACGAGCTCGACACCCTAGGCACCGGCCCGCTCGCGACGGTGGCACGGGCTGTCGTCGCTGCGGCGACCGCACGACAAGACAGCCGCGGCTGCCACTGGCGCTCCGACCATCCGCACGCCGACGAACGATGGGACAAGCACATAGTCGTACGCCTCGACCAAGAAGGCCGCCCGACTACACGCCAACTCCTCCCCTCGACGTGCCCGGCGTAGTCCACCCATCCGGGGTCGCGTTGGCCCCCGCCGCCAATGCTCCAACCAACTTCATGTCACATCGACCGGAGAGGCTAGGCCGCTCCTGATGTCCCCCGCCCCACGCCCCTTCGAGCCGTCCACCGCGGCTCGAATGGGCGAGCAGACTTGCCGTTCAGCCTCGCGCGGACGTGTTCCGACCGGTCACCGTGGATGCGATGACGACCAGAACGGCTGAGATCGCGATGGCCACGATCCAGCGCACCCAGTCGACGCCTGGGCTGCCATTACCGCCGAACGCTGTGTAGACGAACCATCCGATGATTACCCCGCCGATTCCGCACAATATGGTCAGCCAGATCGGGATGTTGTCCTTGTTGCCCGGAGCGACGAACTTTCCGAGTAGGCCGATGATGATGCCGGCGACGATGACTCCGATGATTTCCATGATTCCGTTCCTCTTTGTAACCCCGAATCGCTGAGGTGATGTACCGCAGCGACCTCACCGGTGCCCACGCCACAAACCGGTCAAGCCCCTGGTGTCGGGTGCGGTTCCGGGGCTGCTGGTCTGAACTCCCGGAACCTGGAACACCGGACCTCGCGCGCGATCAGGCTTCCTGACACTGCCGGTGCCCGGCCGTATGCGTACGGCAACCACCCGGCCTGCGGCACTCCGGATGATCAGTCGGGCAGCTTGCGGGTGTCGATCAGCTGGAGCGCGACGGCGCGCCGCTTCGTGTTGGTGTCTTGGGAACAGCGCCGCAGTATGGCGAAGGGCCCGGTCGCCGTCGAGGTTGTAGCGCTCCATCAGGATGCCCACTGCCTGACCGACGAGTTGGCGGGCGTCCGGGCTGGAGGCGCTGCGGGCAAGCAGGCGAGTGGTGGAGCCGTTGACCGCTGCGCGGTGGCACCTCATGCGTCAGGCCCGCGAGGAGGGCTCCAGCTGGAGCCAGGTCGGCACCGCCTTGGGCATGAGCAGGCAGGCCGCCCGCCTACGACTTCTGCCGGCGCAAGCTCGACCAGCAAGGCGAATCGGTCGATGACCTGGATCGCGAGGCCGAGCGCGCCGTCAAGCTCGGCGCGACGGTCGAGTCACATCAGCCATAACCCGACGGCGTCCGCGTCCACCTGGTGTGCCTCTTCCTCCCCGGCAACTAGCCCAAGAACGCGGACAAGCTGTTGGCCAGCTCTTCCGGCGCCTGCTCGGCCATGTGATGACCGGACTTGATGCCGTGCCCTTCCACCTGGTGGCACCAGGACCGCCAGACCTCGACCGGATCTCCGTAGAGCCGCTCGAGATCGTCATCGGTCGACCACAGGGCCAGCGTCGGGCACTCGATCCGCCGACCGGCAGCACGGTCGGCCTCGTCGTTGTGGCGATCGATCCCGATCCCGGCCCGATAGTCCTCCAGCATCGCGTGCACCGTCGCCGGGTTGCGGATCGCCGCCAAGAAGTCGGCGTGGTTCTCCGGTCCGAGCGCCTGCGGTGTGTTCTTGGTCCAGGCCTCGTACCAGGTCTCCGGGTCGGCGCAGATCACCCGTTCGGCCGGTTTCGCCGATTGCGCGAAGAACCACCAGTGCCACCACGCCGCCGCGAACTCGGACCCGCACCGCTCCAGCGCCTCCACCACCGGCACCCCGTCCATCACGACCAGCTTCGCCACCCGATCAGGATGATCCAGCGCGGTCCGGTAGGCGACGTACGAGCCCCGATCGTGCCCCACGACAGCGAACCGCTGATGGCCCAACACTTCCATCAGGCCGACGACCTCGGCGGCCATCGCACGTTTGGAGTACGGAGTGTGGCCGGCGTCCGTCACAGGTTTGCCCGATCCGCCGTACCCACGCAGATCCGGGCACACCACGGTGAACCTCGCGTCGGCGAGCCGTGGCGCGACGGCGTACCACGTCGTGTGCGTCCGCGGGTGACCGTGCAGCAACACCACAGCCGGCCCGGAACCGCCGTACCGCACCCGGGTCCGGATCCCGGCGACGTCGAGCTCCTTCAACACAAAGTCTTCGAACATCCCTCCGCTGTACCCACTTCACAAGCGCAACAGGTCGCAACCTCCAGTCATGGAACGTGATGCCTGTGCCCGCCTGTCCACCTTCTTCGCGGGCCCTCACTATCCGCCCGGACGTCGCGCAGAAGGTGCCGCCGCCGCGTTGGCAGAAAGGCGCCTGCCGGGCGCGGCAGCGGGAAGCTGACCGGCAAGCGGGCGCTGATCACCGGCGGCGACTCCGGCATCGGGCGCGCCGTCGCACTCGCGGTCGCGTTCGCGCGGAAGGGAGCTACGCCACCAGCAAAGCGATCCTCAACTTCACCAAGGGACTTGCACAAGAGCTCACGCCGCCGCCCGAAGTCAAACATGCACGGCGGTGAGCAGAGCGGCAAGGGCTGCGAGGGCCGTGCAGCTACCCGCCGCCGCACACTCACCGCTCAGCAATCGCATCAAGCCGCGAGTTGGCGCAGGGTCTCCTTCACTACCTCGGTGAGGGCTGGATGGATCCACAAGGGGCGTTCGGCAAGGGTCTTGACGTCGATGTCGAGCGTCATCGCCACGACGAGCGGCTGGATCAGCGTCGCCGCCTGCGGGCCCAAGAGGTGTGCGCCGAGCAGGCGGCCCGTGGCACGGTCGGCGAGCAGCTTGCAGAAGCCAGTGGTGTCTTCGATCGCCCACCCGTACGCGACATCGGCGAACTGGGTGCTTGCGGCAACATAGTCGCTTCCCGCGTCCCGGATGTCCTGCTCGGTCGAACCGACCGACGCGACCTGCGGATCAGTGAAGACAGCCGCGGGTACGGCGCCGTGGTCGGTCGCACGCAGATCGTCGGGATGGCGCAGATTGTGCGCGACGGTCTCGGCCTCCCGATTCGCGACATGCTTGAGCGGGTACGGCGAGCAGATGTCGCCCAGCGCGTAGACCCCGTCGACCTCGGTGCGCTGGTACTTGTCCACAACGATGCGTCCGTCGTCGTGCGTGCTGATCCCGGCCTTGTCCAGATCCAACTTGTCCGAGTTCGCCATGCGGCCCACGGCGACCAGGAGAGTATCGGCGGTCAGCGTCGTACCATCGTCAAGCCGCAGCCGCAGTGCGCCGGGTCCGCCTTCCAGCTTCGTCAGTTCGCGACCAAGGTGCAGCTCGAAACGATGCCGCGCCAGCTCGGTGTAAGCCTGCGCGACCGACTCGTCCTGGGGTCCGAGCAAGTGGTCTGCTTGCTCGATGATGACGACCTCGCTGCCCGCGGCAGCGAAGACGTGGGCGAGCTCAGCCGCGATGTAGCCGCCCCCGAGGATTGCCAGCCGCCGCGGCGGAGTCTCGATCCGCATGATCGTGTCCGACGTCTCGTACGGCAGACCCGACGCCGCAACCGGCGGCGGTATCACCGGACGGCCGCCGGCTGCGATCACGATCTGATCTGCCTCCACCGAAACCGACTCGGCACCCAGCTCGATCTGCAACCTGGTTGGACCGAGGAAGCGAGCGTGTCCCGGATACACCGTCACGAAGTCGCTCGCCTCCCGACCAGCACGCCCCTTCGCCTCATCGGCGTCGATCCGGGCGAAGACGCGGTCCCGGAGCTCGGTCCAGCGCAATCCGAGCAACTCGGCGTCGACGTCGTACCGCCCCGCCCTCTGTACGGTGTCTGCGACCTCGGCCGCATAGGCGAGCATCTTCGACGGGATACACCCGAAGTTCAAACAGGTTCCACCGAACCGGCGCTCCTCCACGACGGCGACGTCGAGCCCGGCAAAGGAGTCCCCTATGACCATGTTCCCGGACCCGGCCCCGATGACAATCACGTCGTGATGTCGCACCCCCGCAGTCTAGATGGTCAAGGTGCGTATCCCTCCTCGGGCCGGTGCTCATCCACACGGTCGGCCAGCGGGACGATTTCCACTTCAGAGTCCGCTCGGCGTGCTGGTACGTCAACGCCAGCTCGTGCAGGTCCACGGCCCCCACCCAGCCAGCGTCGAGCGCGCGCCGCCGTCGATCCGTCTTTCGAGGTCCGCGGCTCGGACCACGCGACCTCCCGCGTAGGCGAGTGATCAGCCTGGCTGGCCGTGGCCCGGAGGGAGGTCGCTCAGGACGGCGACGACGGCTTCGCCCAGGCCGTCTGCGAGCTCGCCGAGGAGCGGCCCACCACCGAGGCCGATGTCGGCCAGAATTCTGCGGACGCCGGTCAATCGATCGACGAGGCGCTCCAGATTCTCGTCCCGCTTGCCTTCGGTGCCGGTCTGCTCCCAGGCAATGAAGAGAGCGCCCAGGCTGCGGTCGATCCATTCGATCGCAGCCTGCAAGTGGGGTTCCATGCCGGCGTCCTGAGCGACGACCCACAGCATGTCGTCCGGACGTTCGGCGGCCACCATGCTCAGCATGCGGAGGTTGGCCTGAGTCATGCCGGCCTCGCCTGGACGGATCCGTTGGATGAGTGTCCAGGTGACTTCATCCGCCGTACGCCCGGCCTGTGGCCGATCCTCCGGCGACCACTCCGGAAGCGCCCGGTCCAACGCAACCCGGAGGGCACTTCCGGCAACAGCGGCAGCGACCGGACCTACCCCGATCCCTGCGACCGTTGCGGTTACTGCGGCGCCGGCTGCGAGGCCGCCGGCTGCGGCGGCTCCGTTGACGAGGGCAGCCCGGGCGGCGACGGGCAGGGTCAGTCGCAGATACGAGCCGAGCTTTGCGAAGACTCCGGGCCGTTCGTCCGCCAAGGTCTGGTCGAGCCGGGTGGCGAGATCGGCGACGCGATCGCGCAGCGCGCGGATGTGGATTCCCTGCGGGTTGTCGATGGCGCGAAACATGTCTCGCCGGAATTCGTCAGCGAGCACCTCGACCTGCGGAGGCGGGCGATAGCCCGCCTCGACCAGGAACGGCGTCCAATCAAGGTTGCCGGCGGCAAGGAGGCGCACTCGTTGACCTCCGTCGAGGCCCTCCAGCGTTCGATGCTCCGATCTCAGTTGCTTCCAGAGCTGACCGTCGTCGTGAAAGGACCACAGCAGTTCGGCCAAGTCACGTGCGATCGGCCGCAACTCGAACTGCGCGTCGAGTTGCGCTGTTCCACGCGTGTGGATCTCGGACAATCTTTGCTGACGCTCACGCCAACGACTGAGATCTGAATCATCGGGACCGCGATCGGTCCCCTCCCCGGCTTCAGATTCCCCCATGCCGCTGATGATAGGACGTAACGTGGCTCGGCCACGAGTGCGCGCAACTTTCTGCGGGTCGGCTGCATCAAGGTGAGTAACGATCTACTGCCGGCATGGAGCCGCAACCTGGGGGTCGGGTCGCGAGAGGTTGCGAAATGCACGGTAAGCGAAGGCTTGTCCGTCGAGGATCGGTAGTACTCAGTGCGGCTGCGCTGTTGGCCGTCGGCTTGTTTCCCGGAGCCGCGGACGCTGTGACGACAACCACCGGTGATGTAAGCGCCGGCAAGTGCACCATGGATCTGGGATCGGTCACGGCTGGAGGTGATCACAGGTCGCAGCGCATCACTGCCAACTCGCCTCCGACGAGAACGAACGACCATGTGGTGGCACCCGGGCTGTTCAAGGATCCGGTACGGCTCAGCGGTTCGACCTTCACCGTCCCAAGTCCGGGCGGAGATCTGGTCGAGAGCCAGGTGATCACCGGCGGCACCCTGGCCCGCAGTGTGTACACGTTCGTCAACGGCGGACTCGATACAGCCTCGATCCGACTCCTGCCGGTCGACGGCGGCGAGTACGGTGACATGGTCGCGTTCGAGGAGGCTCGCTATCAGGAGGGAACCTCCGTCCCGCGAACCACGAACTACGGACTGCGAGGCGACGGCGCGCTGCACAGATGGACCTCCACCAGCGCGGGTAGGCAGATCACCGGCATGTCCTCGGGCTTCGCGTCGGTGAAGGCGATGACGTTGATCAGCAAGACCCGGACCTACGACACGTTCCTCGCGAACACCCGGGGCGGCGCGCTCTACACGATTCACATCCCGACGACGTCGCCGATGAAACCGGTCGTCAAACCGGTACGCACCCGTACCTGGCAGGGCTTCGAATTCCTGATCGCGCAGAAGTGCGGCATTCAGGGCACCCTGCTGCTGGGCATCGACAAGGACACCCAATCGGCCTATCTGTACGCCGTCGGACACGCCAACGGCACCGCGACGGTCATCCAGGGTCTCGGCAAGGTTCCGGGCACGTTCAACGACCCGGCGTACTTCCGCTGGGCCCCGTCCGTCGACCCACTCGTGGGCGAGTAGGCGCTTGACCCGCCACCGGCGCACGTCACCGGTGGTGGGTCAAGTCTTCGAGCTGACCACCTTCACCATGACAAACGTCGGAGGTGCGGCAGCCGTCGGCACCTTAGGGTCCTGCTGTGACCACCGCAACTCGTACCCCGCTCACGGCACTCGCCGTCGGCCCGACCCGGCCCTTGCTGACTGCAGCCGTGTTTCTGGTGACGCTGGCGTGCGGGATCGCGCAACTGGTGTACCGGCCGCTCTACGAGCACGTCGTACGGGACGCCTCTCGCATCGACCACGGCCAGTGGTATCGATTGCTGACAGGTATGTTCTTCCAGGACGGGTGGGCGTCCGGGCTCGTCTCGAACCTGCTCTTGCTGGCGGTTTTCGGCACGCTGGCCGAGCGCGTGTTCGGCCGCCGGCGGTGGCCAGTGCTCTACTTCGCCTGCGGATGGTTCGGTCAGTTCATGAGCTACATCTGGCTCAATCCAGTGGGGGCAGGCAACTCGATGTGCGTCGCGGGCCTGATCGGCGGGCTGGCCACGGTGATCCTCCTGGCCCCGCGCCGGTACGGCGTCCTACCGCCAGTACAGCTCCGGATCACGGCGCTCGCCGTACCAGTGTTGGCCGTGGTCGACACGATCCTGCACGACAACCACGGCCTCCCCTGTCTCCTCGGGGTTGCCCTGGGATTCCTGCTCTTGCCACACCGGCGCGATCAGCAGACAACGACCTCGACGTGATGGTGGCCGGCGAGGGTCGCCGGGACGAACGGTGCTTCCATCGCTTGACCGTCGAGGTGCACAGACCGGACGCGGGTGCCTTCGCCCCGCAGCGTCACGTCGAGCGTCGCTGCTCGGTAACGAAGCGATTGCAGCGACCACTCACCGGCGTACGTCGTCGGCACGGTCGGCCGGATCGTGATGCCGTCGGCACCGAACCTGAGCCCGAACAGACCTTCGTGGACGAGTCGGAGGAACGCGGTGGCAGACCATGTCTGGTGCGGGAGCGACTGCCACTGTCGGCCCACCTGTCAGCCGCCGTCCACCTCGCCTGTTGTCGCGTTGTAGACCTCGAACAACTCGTCACCACTCAAGCGGAAGACAGTGACGAGGTCGTCCAGCGTGCGGCCGAACTCAGCCGGATGCTGAGCCGCGGCCGCCGCGTACCCCCACAATCCCATGACCATCGGCCAGCAGATGGCATTGTGGCGGCCGGGACGATCGGAGCTGAAACGGGCGAAACCGGCGGGTGGCAAGAGCAGGGGCGATCGGACATGCCCCTACCTTTCAGAACCCCGTCAGCCCCTCGGTCGGTGCCCGCTTCGCCGAGCTAGGCGACGGGGACAACACGGCGCCAGCCGTCGAAGACTACGGTGGCGTTCATGCCCACTGACAGGTACAGGCCGAGTGCAGGCGTCGGGTTGTTCGTGTCGACATGCAGGATCGTGCCGGCCCGGCCGATGGCTGCGTCGAGGGCGAAGGCGTCGTGCAGCAGGAACTTGGCCAGCCCCCGCCCCCGGAACTCCTCGACCACGCCGAGTATGCCGATGTAACCACAGTTCTCGGTCTCGACGTACTTGTCGCTGCACACGCGGACCGCGACCGCCCGGCCGTCAACCTCGAGCAAGGTGAGCTGGGCCCACTCGAAGATGGGTAAGTCGTCGTTCGCCTCGAGCCACGCCTCGTGGGGAGTTTCGACCCAGCCGAACTGGCCGCGAAAGCACTCGTTGATGACCTCGTGTGCGGCCCAGCGGGTGGCGTCGTCGAAGGCCCCGCGGCGGACCACGACGCCGACGGGCCCGTCCGGGGAGACAGCCGGGGTGGCAGCCGGTCCGGTGTGGTCGATCCGCATCCGGTGGTACGACGTACCTGTGGTGAAGCCGTGGTCGGACAGCTGCGCGCGCAGCGGTTCGTCTGTCCGGCAGACGAACGCGTCGACGGTGACCTCGGCATGGCCGCGCTCGCGTCCCATCTCCTGGGCGCGCTGCGTCGTCCGATCGACCAGCCAGCCGGCGACCTCTGGGTCCTTCGCCGCCACTTCGATGTCGATCTGCCGACGGTCACCTGTGCCGAGCGTGGTCGCATACCCGGCCGGCAGGCCGTCCGCGGCGAGCACGAGCCAGCCGTCGATCGTCCGGTCGAAGCCGGGCCTGTCAATGCAGTAGGCGACTTCCTGCAACGTGGTGTCGGCGAACCCGACCACCGCAGTGTTGTAGGCCGCGAGCATGTCGAACAGCGCCTCGGCATCGGCCGGCTCAGCCGGACGGACGGTGTAACCGTCGGGCAGTGCAGCGATGGTCTTCATGACTCATCGTGCGCCCGCACGCACTGCAGCGGAAGGGCCCGGCGACTGGACCTTGCACCGCTACAGTGCGACGCGTAGGCCGGGATGGGCAAGCTGGAGCGGCCCGGCGGCCCCCGGGCTAACTGATGGCTGCGCGGATCGATTCTCGGAGGGAGCCCAGGGTTGCTACTACAGCGGTTGGTTCGTAGCCGCAGTGGGCCATGCAGTTGGCGCAGCGGGGGTCGCGGCCGCGGCCGTACTTGGACCAGTCGGTTTCGTCGAGAAGTTGCTGGTACGTCTCGACGTACCCGTCGTCCATCAGGTAGCAGGGGCGCTGCCAGCCCTTCAGCGAGTACAGCGGGATCGCCCACGCCGTACAGTCGAAGTCGACCTTTCCCTCCAGGAAGTCGAGGAACAGCGGCGAGTGGTTCAGCCGCCAGCGCTTCCGCCGCCCGTCGCCGAACGCCTTCCGGAACAACTGCCGAGTCTCGTCCGGGCCGAGCCAGTGCTCCTGGTCGGGCGCCTTCTCGTACGCGAACCCCGGGGAGATCTGCATGTTGTCCACGTGCAGGTCGTCGTTCAGGTAGTCGAGGACGTCGATCACGTCCTGCGGGCTGTCGGTGTCGAAGAACGTCGTGTTGGTCATCACCCGGAAGCCGGCCGCCTGCGCCTGCTTGATCGCGTCGACCGCCTGGTCGAACACGCCGTCCTTGCACACCGACTGGTCGTGACGGTCGCGCAGCCCGTCGATGTGCACCATCCACGCGAAGTTCCGGTGCGGCGTGAACTTGTGCAGGTGTTTCGGCAGCAGTACGGCGTTGGTGCACAGGAACACGATCTTGTTCCGCGCCAGCAGTTGCCGGACGATCTCGTCGATCTCCTTGTGCATCAGCGGTTCGCCGCCGGCGATCGACACCATCGGCGCACCGCACTCCTCGACCGCCGCGACGGCCTGCTCAACGGGCATCCGCCGCTTCAGCCAGTCGTGGGTCTGCTGGATCTTGCCGCAGCCGGCGCACTTCAGATTGCACGCGTACAGCGGCTCGAGCTCGAGCAGGATCGGGAACTTCTCCCGGCACCGAAGCTTCTGTTTCATCAGGTAGCTGCCCAGGCGGATGGACTGCCGCAGCGGCATGGTCACGCCTGACTCACCTCTTTCGGTAGCGCGAAACGGATGTCCTCGGTCAGCTCGCCGGCCTCGGTCACCATGACCGGCCCCAGGCCCGACAGGCAGCGGACAAGTTCGTCGACGAGGGTTGGCGGGGCGGACGCGCCTGCTGTGATGCCGATCCTGCTCGCGCCGGCCAAGCGGGCGAGTTCCAGCTCGGTGGCGTCGTCGATGAGGACTGCGGGGGCTCCCGCAGCCTCGGCGACCTCGGCAAGGCGGCGGGAGTTCGACGAGTTCTGGGAACCGAGCACGATCACCAGGTCGGACTGCCGGGCGATGGCGCGGACGCCCGCCTGGCGATTGCTGGTGGCGTAGCAGATATCGTCGGTGCGGGGACCTTTGAGCGCCGGGAATCGCCGTCGGAGGACGGCAGCGGTTTCGGAGGCTTCCTCGACGGCGAGGGTGGTCTGCATCGCGTAGGCGACCCTGGTCGGGTCCGGCACCTGGATCGTTTCGGCCTCGGCGGGTCCGGCGACGACGAGCACGTGGCCGGGCGCCTCGCCCGTCGTCCCGACGACCTCCTCGTGGTCGGCGTGCCCGATGAGTACGACGGTGTCGTCGTGGTCGGCGTACCGTCGTACTTCTTGGTGGACCTTGGCGACCAGTGGGCAGGTGGCGTCGACGACGCGGAGCTGACGCTCGGCCGCCTGGGCGCGTACCGCGGGAGCGACGCCGTGCGCCGCGAGCACGAGCAGGCTGCCTTCCGGGACCGCGTCGACCTCCTCGACGAAGACCGCGCCGCGGCGTTCGAGGTCGCTGACGACGTGCCGGTTGTGGACGATCTGCCGGCGTACGTACACCGGCGCACCGAATCGCTCCAGGGCTCGCTCGACCGTCTCGATTGCCCGCTCCACACCAGCGCAGAACGACCGCGGCCCGGCCAGCAGCACCTCCCGCTCACCCGTGGCCGCGCTCCACGCGTTGATCACTCCCGCCGTACGCCGCAACTCTCGCAGTGCACGCACTCCGCGCGCGGGCATCCCCCACGCCCGAAGGGGCCGCCCCGGCGTATCCACCACCGCCCGAACGACCACGGTCCGCCCGTCGCCGCCGGCCAGCAGAGCTGACTCGGTGTCAACGGCAACAGCCCCCTGCGCCGCCAACGCGGCCCGCTCCGCGGGCGAGTCAACAACGTGATCAGTGGTCACGACACGCCCCGCATGCACGGTGAACCCCCGCCGCCGTAGCTCCCCCACGAGAAAAGGAGCGGCATCACAGCTCACTGTTCGCTGGTGGTGTTGGATCTCGGTAGCAACGACCAGGTCTCCCGGAGCGATTCCGTCGACCAGCGCGCCGGCGACCCCTGCAACGAGGACCGGGCCTTCGTGCCGGGATCCGCGAGAACGGCCGGTGTGAACGGGGCGTGCCGCTCGGACCGCCAGCCACTCGGCGTAGAGAGGCGTGCAGACGACGCCGCTCATCGCGTGCTCCTCAGGTAGCGGCCCAAGGCCCAGATCGGAAAGACCAAGCGGTACAGGTGGTAGCCGATGTAGAAGTCGCCGGGGAACCCTGTGCCGGTGTACCGGTGCTCGTCCCAGCCGCCGTCCGGTCGCTGCGTGTCGACGAGGTACGCGAGTCCCCGCTGCACGGCCTCGCTGCGCGACTCGGCGGCCAGCAAGGTCAGCAGGGCCCACGCGGTCTGCGACGGCGTGGAGTCACCTCGGCCGATCCAGGACGGGTCGACGTACGAGCGCAGATCCTCGCCCCAGCCACCGTCCGGATTCTGGTGTTCTTCCACCCATCGCACCGCCCGCCGGATGACCGGATCGTCCGTCCGCATCCCGACCGCGATCAGAGCCGGGACCACCGCCCCCGTGCCGTACACGTGGTTCGTCCCCCAGCGACCGAACCAGGATCCGTCGTCCTCCTGCGCGGCCAGCAACCACCGAACGCCGCGCCGGCACTCGTCCGTGTCAACCTTCCCTTCCGCCGCCAGCATCTCCACCACGTGCGCGGTGACGTCGGCCGACGGCGGGTCGATCACGGCACCGAAGTCGCAGAACGGCAACTTCAGCGCGGTCGTGTCCGTGTTGTCGGCGTCGAACGCAGCCCATCCCCCGTCGGCCGACTGCATGCCGGTCGTCCACGCCACCGCGTTGTCCAGCGCTGACCGCAATCGCTCCGGTTCGGGATGCTCGACCCGGCGGAGTGCGAGGACGATCTCTGCGGTGTCGTCGGTGTCGGGATAACTGTCGTTCGCGAACTCGAACGCCCACCCGCCCGACACCAGTTCCGGCCGCCGGACCTGCCAGTCACCCGGCGCGTCGATCTGTTCGGCCAGTAGCCAATCAGTTGCCTTGAGCACCGTCTGGTCGTCCCCGGGTACGCCGGCATCGAGCAGCGCGGCCACCGCGAGCCCGGTGTCCCACACCGGCGACTGGCAGGCCTCCAACCAGCGCACTGGCCCGTCGGCCGTCTCCTCGTGCACCGTGAACCCTTCCAGCCCACGCAGCCCCGCGGCCATCACGGGATGGTCGATCGGATAGCCCATCAACTGCAGCGCGATCAGCGAATAGACCCACGGGGGCTGAATGCCGCCCCAACCGCCGTCCGCCTCCTGCCGAGCCACGATCCACTCGGTGGCCCGCCGCATCGCCAACCGGCGCACTGCCTTCAGCGGCCCGCGCGGCCCCCACCGCGTGTAGGCGTTCAGTACGACGTCCAACCGTTGGAACGCTCCTTCGAGGCTCCACAGCGGAGCATGCGCCGACGCTGCACGACCCGACAACAGTTCGTCGATCGTGAAGCCGACCGGCCGGACCGGGCGATGCGCACTCACGATGGTCAGCGGCACGATGGTCTGACGGGCCCAGCACGCCCAGTTGTAGACGTTCAACGGCGCCCAGCGCGGCAGGAAGATCAGCTCCGGCGGAAGGCCCGGGCAGGCGTCCCACGGCCACAGCCCGAACAGCGCGAGCCAGATGCGCGTGAACACCCGGGCCTTCTCCACCCCGCCCGCCGATCGGACGAACTCGGCCGCCTTCGTCAGGTGCGGCGCCTCCGGATCCTCCCCCGCCATCCGCAGCGCGACCCACGACTCGACCGTCGTCGACAGGTCCCCGGGCCCGCCGGGGAACGTCGCCCACGTCCCGTCGTCACGCTGCTGCGACCGGATCCATCGCGCCGTCTCCGCGTCCGTCCGCGCCGTCGCCACTCCGAGGAAGTGCCGCAGCATCAGGTCCTCGGCGTCCATCGTCACGTTCGTCGCCAGGTCGCCCTTCCACCATCCGTCCTCGTGCTGCAACGACCGCAGGTACGCCACCGCGGCGTCCAGGCATTCCTGCACCTGTACGTCGGCCCGCGACTCCTCGGCCACCCGTTCGGCGGTCACAGCTGACGCTCCGCGACAAACTGGGCCAATTGATCGAGCTGCTCACGGTTGGCCGGCTGGACGCCCCCGACGTACAAGGCCCTGCCAGCTCGGCGCACCCGCTCCGCGGCCTCGGCCATCGCCCACTCGCGTCCGCCCGCACGTTCCACGAGTACGGCGGCGTGCTGCAGGTCGTCCTCGGACGGGTCCCCGGTCTCCGCGAGCCACGCAGCCAGTTCCTGCCCAGGCGTCCCGCCGTACTCGAGGGACCACACGACCGGCAGCGTCTTCTTGTGCGCCCGCAGATCGGAGAACACCGGTTTGCCGGTCTGCTCCGGCGTACCCCAGATGCCCAGCAGGTCGTCGACGAGCTGGAACGCCAGCCCCAGCTCCCGCCCGTATCTCCGGAACGCCTCGCACGTCGCAGGGTCAGCACCGGCCAGGATCGCCCCGAGCTCGGCCGATGCCCCGAGCAACGAGCCGGTCTTGCCGACGGCCATGTCCACGCATTCCGCCAGGCCGACGTCGTCTCGTTGCTCGAAGGCCACGTCGAGAACCTGTCCGCGAATCAGCTCCCGCGTCGCGACCGCCAGTGCATGACCGGCTCGGGCAGCGTACGGCGAGCCGCATTCCGCGAGCACCTCGTCGGCGAGACAGGCCAGCGCATCCCCGACCAGGATCGCGGTGGCGTCGCCCCAGACAGCCCAGACGGTCCGGCGGTGCCGGCGCCGGCTGTCGCGGTCCATCAGGTCGTCGTGGATCAGCGAGAAGTTGTGCACCAACTCGACCGCGACACCGCCGGGCACACCCGGATCCGGCGTACCGCAGACCGCCTCGGTGACGAGCAGCGTCAGCCCCGGCCGGATCGCCTTGCCAGAGCTGCCGGTCGTCGGCCGGCCGTCCTCGTCACACCATCCGAGGTGGTAGGACGCGACCAGCCGGGTCTGGTCGTCGAGCCGCGTCACGGCCTGCCGCAGCGCAGGCTCGACCAGGTCCCGCGCACGGGCCAACAGATCCGGAACCTTGGTTGCCGACGGCATCGGATCGACGGCGGTCATGACGCGACCGGCAGTGCTGAGGTCTGTAGCACCGAGGCTGCCGCGGCCTCGCCGCTGCGTACGGCGCCTTCCATCGTGGCGGGCCAGCCGGTCGCGGTCCACGCACCTGCGAGATGCAGGCCCGCGCGGGCCGTGGTCGCACCCGGACGGAGCCGGCCGGAGCCAGGTGCCGCCCGGAAGGTGGCATGTCGTTCTCGGGTCACGAAGAACTCCTTCACACGCGCGTCGGCAGCCGCGGGAAGCAACTGCCGGAGAGCAGGCACCAACACCTCACGCAGGTCCGCGACCGGAGCGTCGATCAGCTCGTCCGCCGCCGACAGTGAGACGGCGAGGTACTGCTCATCCCTGTCGCCATGAACTCCCCCGCAGCTCTGCACCGTCCGGTCGAACACCCACTGCAGCGGGCTGTCGACACCGGCGACGAACGGCTCGTGCAGCACAGTCCGATCGAAAATCACGTGCGCGTTGACGATCGGCGAACTACCGAGTGCCTCCGCCCACCCTGCAGGCAGCTCCACCGCACCGTCCGGCAGCAGTCCTGCAGCCTCGGCCGGCGGCACCGCCAGTACGACGTCGTCGTACTCCTCCCCCTCGATCGCCCACGCACCGTCGCCCTCCTCCAGGGCACGAATCCGGGCCCGCAACCGCACCGCGACGCCCGCAGCCATCAACACCCGCGCCGCAGCATCACCGTGCAATTGCTGCAACGGCACCAACGACCATCCGATGTCCGCGGCATCGCTCCGCTCGAGCAGTCCGAGCTGGAACACTGTCGCCGCCACCGCCAGCGACGCATCGTCAGCCCGGGCGTTGAGCGTCGCGATCCCGATCAGCTCCCACAAGGCCTCCACCGCGCGCGGACTCTGACCGTGCGCCGCCAGCCACTCCCCGAACGACTGTGCATCCGCTTCGGCAGTCGTACGGTCCACCCGTGCGATCGCCAGCGCCGCTCGCATCGCCGCAACCCGTTCCGCGACACTCAACCAGCAGTACGACGCCAACGCAGGCCCCAGGTGCAGCGGCGCAGGCATCCCGTTCCGCCGGATCCGCCCTACACCGCTGTGCAGGCCGCTTCGCACCGGTACATCGAGCCGCCTCTGCAGCTGCACCTGATCCCGCACCCCTAAACGGTCGAGCAGCCGCAGGTACGACGTACAGCACCGAAGGAACACGTGCTGGCCGTTGTCGATCCACCGACCGTGCCGTTCGAACGAGTGTGTCAGCCCGCCGAGCTTCGGCCGCGCCTCGAACAGCGCCACCGCACAGCCCGCATCGGCCAGCTCGAGCGCAGCGGTGATCCCCGCCAGTCCGCCGCCGATGACAGCCACCCGCTTCATGACGGCACCGACTTCCGTCGTCCGGCCAACGATGCGAGAGCGACCTGGGCCTTCTCGCCCGCCGACAGCGACAACCGCTGGTCGTAGACGAGGACAGGGTTCGCGCCGATCCGGCGCAGGAGGTGATGGTAGATACCGGACATCGCGCGGCAGGACGCACCGCTGCGCCGATCGAGGTACGGCAGCAGCCGCCAGCCGAGCGAGTACCAGTCCTGTGCCCGGCCGGCCGCGTACCGGATGTACCCGGCCAGCCGGCCCTGCGGGTCATCGAGCGCGCCGTGCTCGTCGAGGGCGACCCGGGCGCCGAAGTGCTCCAGCTCGTCGGACGGAAGGTAGATCCGGCCGTTGGTGAAGTCTTCGCGGATGTCGCGCAGGATGTTGGTCTGCTGCAGAGCGATACCGAGCTGGTCGGCGTACAGCGCGAGGGTCTCGAAGTCGGTGCCGCCGGTGCTGGGACCGAAGATGGACAAGCAGAGCCGACCGACGGATCCCGCGACCCGGCGGCAGTACACGACGAGCTCATCGAAGTCCGCGATGCGTACGTCGCACAGGTCCGTCTCGACCCCCGCGACGAGCTCCTCGAAGGCACCGAGCGGGACCGGGTACCGACGGGCGGTGTCGGCCACCGCGACGTACACCGGTTCGTCCAGGTCGTCGAGCCGGCCGAGATCCTTGCGGACCCCGGCGAGCGCGTTTCGCTTGTCCTCCAACGGCAGGTCGCCGTCGCCGATGTCGTCGATCCGCCGGGCGAGTGCGTACAGCGCCGACAAGGCATTGCGTTTCGGAGGCGGTAGCAGCCGGATGCCGTAAGAGAAGTTGCGCGCCTCCGCTCTGGTGATGTCCAAACAGGCGGCGTAGGCCTCGGCAACCGTCGGCTTCATCGCGCCACCGCCTTGATCAACAGACGGACCGTTTCGGCCTTCGACGGCCGCGCCTCGTGTGCCAGTACGTCGCCGCCCGTACGGCGCAACGCCCGTACCGTGGCTTGCCCGCCGGCCACGAACCCGGCGACCGATACCCGCGCCCAGCCGTGCAGCCGCCGCACGATCGCGGCCCCTTCGGCGAGCATCCTCGCGGCCCGATCGGTCTCGAAAATCATCAGCCGCCGCAGCGCCTCCGACGCCGCGGGCTGGTCGAGGTCACTCTCGGGGACGCCGTACGACGTCAGGTCCTCCTGCGGGAGGTAGATCCGTCCGGCCCGGCGATCCTCCGCGACGTCCTGCCAGTGCTCGACCAGCTGCAACGCGGTACACACCAGGTCGGACAGCCGCTCGGTTTCGGGATCATTGACATGGAAGACACCTAGCACCATCCGGCCGACCGGATCGGCGGACAGCCGGCAGTAGCCGACGAGATCGTCGAACGTGCGGTAGCGCGTCACCGTCTGGTCCTGCAGGTTGGCCTGGATCAGGCGGTGGAACGGATCGGCCGGCAGGTCGTGGGCGCGGACGACCGGTTCCAGCCGGCGCAGGACGGGGTGCGTCGGGTGGCGGTCGGTCCAGATACGGTCCAGGTCGTCCGCGAAGGCGTGCAAGGCCGCCGTACGGTCTCCGGGGAGGCTGTCGCCCAGCTCATCGACCGTCCGTGCGTAGGCGTAGATGGCATGCAGGCCTTCCCGCGGTGCGCCGGGGAGGAGCTTCAACGCGACAGGGAAGTTCTCGCCCTGTTCCCTCCTACCGAGTTCTCTCTGCAGCCCGTCTGGATGCACCTTTCCATGATCGGAAGCGGTTTCCTGCCAACTCTGCCCCGATCGTGCACATTCGGGCGACCGGAATTTGTCACCGCGTTACAGTTGGCTCGATGCGCATTCCCTGAGCTTCTCGGTGGGAGTCATCGCATGACCATCGCCACCTTCGACCGCGCCGGCCTCGAGGCGGCTCTGCTCACAGGCCTCCCTGATCTGCTCGACGAGGTCCGCGACCGGCTGGCCGAGCACTGGCCGGACTACGCGGCGTTCCTGGACACCGACCGGGACGTCGTGCTCGGGCCCGCGGAACTGTTCGTCCACCGCCTGCTCGACATGTCGATCGCCAACCTCAGCAGCCCGGGGCAGACCACGCTCGACCACGCCGAACGGGCTGACGGAGGCGTCCGCGAGGTGTTCGAGGAGATCGGTCGCCGCCAGCTGCGAGAGGGCACCGATCTGACCCGGCTGCTCACCGCCTTCCAGCTCGGTGCTCGGGTCGCGTGGCGGCACGTCGCGGCCACTGCGCTGCGGCTGGAGTTCGCGCCGGACCATCTCGCCGCGCTGGCGGACTCGGTGTTCGTCTTCGTCAACCAACTGTCCTTCTCGGCTGCGAACGGCTATCTGCAGGAACAGCTCGACGATGCCTTGGCCCGGGAGCGGCGTCGCGAGGAGCTGGCCAGCCTGCTGCTGTCCGGCCGGGCGAGTACCGAAGCGATCCGCACCGCCGCACGGCAGGCGGCCTGGCGGATCCCGGAGACCGCCGCAGTCGTCATCTACGGCGGCGACCACCAGCCCGCGGGCACGCTGGTCGCGCGGCTCGAGCCCGGCGCGCTGCCGATCCGGCGCAACGGCCTGCTGGTCGGCGCGATCGTTCCGGAACCGTCGGGTCCGGGACGCCGGCTGCAGCTCGGTCGCGAGCTCGCCGGGATGGGCGCGGTGGTCGGCAACGCCGTCGCCCTGGCGCAACTTCCGCGCAGCCTGGAGATCGCCCGGATCGCGGTCCGGCTGCGGAGTACCGGCGTACTCTCCGACGACCCGGTGTTCGCCGACGAGCACCTGGACGCGCTGATCGTGTGGCGCGACGAGGCCCTGGTCGCCGCGCTCCGCGACGAGATGCTCGCGCCACTCGCCGGTGAGACCGCTGCCGCCCGCGAGCGGCTCGCACAGACGTTGGCCAGCTGGCTGCGACACTTCGGCGACCGGCACGCGATCGCAGACGAGCTGAGCATCCACCCCCAGACAGTGCGGTACCGGATGGCGCGGCTCAGAACCCTGTACGGCGACCGCTTGGACGACCCGGACTCACGCGCCCGCCTCTTCCTGGCCCTCGAGTGGCCGGGGCCCTGACCCGGCACTCAGCTCCCGGAGCCTCCGCTGCACATGAGCGGCCAGCGCCGTACCGTCGATCAACTCGGGGTCGGTCGCCAGGCCGATGCCGAGGACGCCGGACCAGCTCAGCGCACCAACCGCGAGCGGCGTACCCGGCACCAGCGGCAGGATCGGGTATGCGCTGCGGTGCGGGACGTGGGCGAACGTCATCGGGACCGTCGGACCGGGCATGTTCGAGACCACTGCGTGCAGGAATCGTGGACCGTACACGGTGCGCGCGAACCACTCCGCGAACGGCTCCGGTACGACCCGCAGCCCGGTCGCCATCACGAACCGCGACGCGAGCGCCCGCGTGGGCCGCCGCAGCCGGGCGGTCCGCGTGGCGACCTCGGCAACCAGTTCGTCGAACGGCCTCCCGTCCACCGGAACCTCGACGATGACCGCCGCGGTCGCGTTGCCTTCCGCCGCGCTGTCCGGCGTCCGCACCATGGTCGTCACGGAGAACCGCATTGTCCGCGGGAGCCCTGGCGACACAGCGTGCACGCCGTCGGCAAGGAGTGCGATCAACAGGTCTGTGACCCGTACGCCCCGGGTTGCCGCGATCCGTCGTACGACGTCGAACTGGACGTCGGCCGTCGCGAAGTCGCGGCGCAACGAGCCGCCCGGCAACGGCTTCGCGGTGCCGTCGGTCGCCAGCTGGGCCAGACCGGCCGCGATGGCCGCCGCACGTGCCGGTCGACGGGGCCTGGGACCGGTCGGCACGGCGATCGAAATGCGAGGCTCGAAGAGGCTCATGGCCTGCAGCACCGTTCCGATGCCGTCGGCAATCGCATGGTGAACGAGCACAACCAGGGCGTCGGCGCCGTCGGGACCGACGTCGCGAACGAGCACGATCCGCCACAGCGGCCGGTCCCGCGGCATCGGCTGTTCCGCCAGATCGCCGATGAGCCGCAGCAGGCCGGTGTACCCAGCAGGCGACCGGTGCTCGACTACGTGCCAATCGAGGTCGACGTGTTCCGCCTCGACCCAGCGCGGACGGCGCCAGCGCGTCGGCGGTGCGAGGCGCTGATGCATTCGTGGCAGTCGCGCGAAGTCACTGGCCACCAGAGTCCGGACCTCGTCGAGCGTGGGTCGCTGATCGGTGGGTTCGAGGACGACGACACCGCCGACATGTTGCGCTGCGCCCATACGCTCGATGTGCAGGAAGAAAGCGTCCGCGGACGCTACGACGGTGCCTTTCATCTCCCCGGCGCCTGCTCGCCGAACCGAGCGGACAGTCGTCGGTAGAGGCCGGGCGCCAACGCACGCACGGCCGGCGCGACGCGGAGCCAGCCCGGCACCCAGACCTCTGCGCGGTCGTTGGCAAGGCCATCGACCAGCGCCTGCGCGACTGTGGCTGCGGACACCGGGCGGGGGCGCTTCCGCTCGTACGGCCGGCCGCGGGCGGTGAAGAACGCGGTGTCCACGACGCCGGGGACGATGAGGCTCACACCGACACCGGTATCACGAAGTTCCAGGCGGAGGCTCTCAGCGAAGATGTCCAGAGCGGCCTTGGTGGCGGCGTAGAAGGCCTCGCCGGCGACCGCCGTACGCCCGGCGACCGACCCGACGAGCGCGATGTGACCGCTCCGCCGCTCGATCATCGGGGGAAGGAGGCAACGAACCAGGTGCAGTGGTGCGAGCAGGTCGAGCATGACCAGCCGCTCGAGCTCGTCGCCGTTCAGTTTCGTGAACGGCCCCGACCAGCCGGCGCCGGCATTCGCGACCAGGACGTCGACACGCCCGTGGACGGCGATCGCCGCTTCGGCGACCTCGGCCGCCACGCCAGGCACAGCCAGATCTCCCAGCACAACGGCACCGCCCACCCTCTCGGCAACCGCAGCGCTCCGCTCAGCGTCGCGTCCATGTACGACCACTTGGGCCCCAGCCGCAGCGAGCCGCTCCACCACAGCAGCCCCGATCCCCGCGGACCCGCCAGTCACCAACGCAACCTTCCCGCCCAGCCGCATAGCACCTCCTACCCGCGTCCTCCCACCACCATGCACCAGGCGGGCCCGACGGCAGTTGCATCACGGGTTGATGGCGCAGATCAACCTCCTTCAGCGGGTTCTGCTGAGGCGGTGGTAGACGTCGTTCCAGTGGAGTTCGCGCTGGAACTCGCGCACGGTGGTCGACGCGTCGATGACGGCCAGCTCGACGGACAGCATGTCGGCGAAGTCTTCGTAGACCTCCCGGTCGAGGGCGGTCGTCAGGACCGTGTGATGCGGTGCGCCGGCAACCAGCCACGACTCGGCCGAGGTAGACAGGGACGGCTCGGGCTTCCACACCGCACAGGCGACCGGGAGCCGCGGGAGCGCCTCGTCCGGCTCGACGAGGTGTACGACGTTGGCCGTGAGCCGGAAGCGGTCGCCCAGGTCGGCGATCCCGACCACAACACCGTCTCCCGGGTCGGCGGTGAAGCGCAGCCGGACCGGATCCTCGCGGCCGCCGATCGAGAGCGGGTGAATCTCCAGCGACGGGCGGGCCGACGTGAGCGACGGACACACCTCGAGCATGTGGGCGCCGAGGATCTTCTCCTCCCCCGGCACCAGGTGGTACGTGTAGTCCTCCATGAAGGACGTGCCGCCCGGCAGCCCGTCGGCCATCGCCTTGCTGGCACGCAGCAGCACAGAGGTCTTCCAGTCCCCCTCACCGCCGAATCCGTAGCCGTCGGCCATCAGCCGCTGCACGGCCAGACCAGGCAGCTGGCGGAGTCCGCCCAGATCCTCGAAGTTGGAGGTGAACGCTCCGAACCCGCCGTCGGTCAGGAACGATCGCAGCCCCAGCTCAATCTGTGCGCCGTAGCGCAGCGACTCGTGCCGCTCGCCGCCGGGCAGCAGTTCGGGTGCGACGGCGTACGTCTCGACGTACTCGTCCACCAGGGTGGAGACCTCGTCACCCGAGACGCCGTCGACCGCTGCGACGAGCTCGTTGACGCTGTAGGTGTTGACCGACACGCCGAACCGCAACTGCGCCTCGACCTTGTCTCCCTCGGTCACGGCGACGTCGCGCATGTTGTCGCCGAAGCGCGCGAGCTTGAGCGAGCGAAGTTCGGCGACGCCGAGCGCCGCACGAGCCCAGTGCCCGACCCGCTGCTGGACCGAAGCAGACTCCACATGCCCGGCCACGGTCTTGCGCGGCACCTGCAGCCGGGACTGGATGTAGCCGAACTCGCGGTCGCCGTGGGCGGCCTGGTTGAGGTTCATGAAGTCCATGTCGATCGTTGACCAGGGCAACGCGACATTGGCCTGCGTGTGGAGGTGCAGCAGCGGTTTGCGGAGCGCGTCGAGTCCGGCGATCCACATCTTGGCCGGCGAGAACGTGTGCATCCACGCGATGACGCCGACGCACTCCGGCGCGCTGTTCGCCGCCAGCATCTGCCGGCGGATCGCATCGGCGTCGAGCAGCACCGGCTTCCACACGATCTCCACGGGCAGGCCGGCTTCGGCGAGACGCTTGGCAACCGCCTGAGACTGTTCGGCGACCTGCTCGAGGGTGCCAGGGCCGTACAGGCCTTGGCTGCCGGTCAGGAACCAGACCTCGCGAGCGGTCTCAGTGGTGTTCACAGTCATGCGGTCCTTCCGGGATCTGACCAGCACAGAGCAGCGGTCATCGTTGTCCGTAGACGTTCTGGTAGCGGTCGAAGAGCTGGTCGACGTACGACTGGTCGATGGGGATCGGCTCGCCGAGTTGCCGGGCGAGGTGCACCGTCCGGGCGACGTCCTCACACATGACAGCCGCCTTGACGGCGGCCTTGGCGGTCGGCCCGATGGTGAAGACGCCGTGGTTCTGCATCAGCACGGCGGGCGAACGCGAGCCGCGGAGCGTCTCGACGATGCCGCGGCCGATGGAGTCGTCTCCGATGATCGCGAACGGCCCCACGGGGATCGGGCCGCCGAACTCGTCGGCACACATCGTCGTGACGCACGGGATCGCTTCGCCGCGCGCGGCCCACGCGACGGCGTACGGCGAATGGGTGTGCACCACACCGCCGACGTCCGGCATCTCCCGGTAGACGTAGGCCTGCGCCTCGGTGTCCGAGGACGGCGCGTGCTCACCGTCGACGACTTTGCCGTCGAGGTCGCAGACAACCATGTGCTCCGGTGTCAGCTCGTCGTAGGCGACCCCGCTCGGCTTGATCACCATGAGGTCGTGTCCGGGAACCCGGGCGGAGACGTTGCCCGCCGTCCACACCACCAGCCCGTAGGCAGGCAGATGCGCATGCAGCTGACACACCTCGGCCCGCAGCCGGGTGAGCGTGTCGGCAACGTCCGCGATCGCGCTCACTTGGTCTCCACCGCCCTACGCCGGATCGCTTTCAGCTTCCGCATCAACTTGGTGTTCCGCCCGAAGTAGTCGTGCAGTTCGAGGTACAGCTCGGACAGCTCGTCGTAGGCCTTGGCCCGTTCCTCGTCCGGGAGGTGGACGCCGCGCCGGACCTTGCCCATGCTCTTGGCCGCCGTCGGGACGTCGGGATAGGCACCGGCGGCGACCGCCGCGTGGATGGCCGAACCCAGCGCCGGCCCCTGTTCGGAATCGATGATCGACAGCGGAAGCCTGGTGACGTCGGCGTAGATCTGCATCAACAGGGCGTTCTTCGCGAGCCCGCCGGCGATGATCAGCTCCTTGACCGGTACGCCGCTGTTCGCGAACGTCTCGACGATGACGCGGGTACCGAACGCGGTCGCCTCGAGCAGGGCGCGGTAGCCGTCCTCGGGGCGAGTCGCCAACGTCTGGCCGACGACCAGTCCCGAGAGTTCGTGGTCGACGAGCACCGACCGGTTGCCGCTGTGCCAGTCGAGCGCGACCAGCCCGTGCTCGGCTACCGCCTGATCGGCCGCGAGCCTCGTCAGGTGCTCGTGCAACGACTCCCCCGCGGCGGCAGCAGCTTCGTGGTACGACGGCGGTACGGCGTTGTCGACGTACCAGCCGAAGATGTCGCCGACACCGCTCTGGCCGGCCTCGTAGCCCCAGCGGCCCGCGATGATGCCGCCATCGACAACACCGCACATGCCGGGCACCTCACGCAGCGCGTCCGCGCTCATCACGTGACACGTCGACGTACCCATGATGGCGACCATCTGCCCCGGATCCACTGCCTGCGCCGCGGGCGCTGTCACGTGCGCGTCGACGTTCCCGACGGCGACCGCGATCCCTTCAGGGAGGCCGGTCCAGGCAGCTGCCTCGGCAGTCAACGGTCCGGCGGCGGAGCCGAGCTGCCCGATCGGGTGCTCCAGTTTGTCCTCGACGAAGCGCCCGAAACCGGGCGCGAGGCCCTCGAGGAAGTCCGTCGACGGATACCGGCCGTCCTGCAGGATGCCCTTGTAGCCCGCGGTGCAGGCGTTGCGGACGTAGCGCCCGCACAACTGCCACACGATCCAGTCGGCCGCCTCGACCCAGCGCTCCATCCGGTCGTAGAGCGGGCGGTCCTCCTCGAACATCTGCAACGCTTTGGCGAACTCCCACTCCGACGAGATCAATCCGCCGTACCGCGGCAGCCAGTCCTCGCCCCGCTCGCGGGCGAGTTCGTTGATGCGGTCGGCCTGCAACTGCGCGGCGTGGTGCTTCCACAGCTTGACGTACGCATGTGGTCTGTCCGCGAACCCGTCGGCCTCGTTCAGCGGCGTACCGTCGGCGAGGCACGGGACCATCGTGCAGGCGGTGAAGTCGGTAGCGATTCCGATCACCCGCGCCGGGTCGATCCCGGACGCGGCGATCGCCGCGGGGACGGCGGTCCTGAGCACCTCGCGGTAGTCGTCGGGGACCTGCAGGGCCCACTCCGGCGGCAACCGCAGACCGGTCGCCGGCAGCCGGTCGTCGATCACCGCGTGCGCGTACTCGTGGACGCCGGTACCGAGCTCGGCCCCGTCACTCACGCGAACGACAACAGCGCGGCCGGACAACGTACCGAAGTCGACTCCGACGACGTACTGGTCTTCGGGGCTCATGCACAGATCCTCTCTGATGATGCGCAGGAACAGCATCAGTGCCGAGATTGTGAACGCTAACATTCTAGCTTGTCAACAACGCCAACGACCATTCGGACAGTGCCTGTTAGCGCTAACTGTCAGTACCGCGGTGGTCCCGTGGAGTCGCGTACGACGAGTGCCGGACGGATCAGCTCGGCCGACGGATCGACCTCACCGCCGAGCGCCCGCAGGGTCAACTCGACAGCTCGCCGGCCGAGCAGGGAGAACTCCTGGTCGACGGTCGTGAGAGCCGGCCAGAGGTACCGCGCCTCCGGCACGTTGTCGAATCCCACGACACTGATCTCACCGGGGACGTCGCGGCCCTTCTCGTGCAAGGCGTACATCAACCCGATGGCCATCCCGTCGTTGGCCACGAAGACCGCCGTCACGTCCGGATCCTCGGCGATCCGCAGACCCGCCTGGTACCCGCTCTCCGGCGACCAGTCGCCGGAGAGCTCCGGTCCGGGCAGAACATGGCGCTGCTCGTGCGCGCTCCGCCAGCCCGCACGCCGCTGGCCGGCTTCCACCCACTCCAGCGGCCCGGTGACATGGGCGACGTGGCGGTGGCCGAGGTCGAGCAGATGCTCCACCGCCAGGCAGGCACCCGCCTCCTGGTCGATTCCCACCGCCATCCGCTGTCCGTCGCTCACGCCTTGGACGACGACCAGGGGTACGGGCATCTCGAGGGACCTGACCTGCCCGAGTGCCTCGCGATGGGCGACGGCAACGACAATCGCCTCAACCGCCTCGTCGAGCAGGCGATCGACGGCCTCCCGGAGCGACTGCGCCGTGAAGTCCTCGACCGCGACGAGCGAGACGTCGTACCCCGCCTTGTGGCCGGCGTCCTGGACCGACACAGCGATCATGCTCGGCCCGTGCAGCACCAGATGAGCCGAGATCATCCCGATGCGGTGCGACCTGTTCGTCACGAGCAGCCGGGCCGCGTTGTTGCGCCGGTAGCCCAACTCGGCGATCGCCGCCAGCACGCGGGTGCGGGTCTCGTCCCGCACCAGCTCCGATCCGTTCAGCACCCGGGATACGGTCTGGTGCGAGACGCCTGCCGCAGCGGCCACATCGGTCATGCTCGGAGCTCGCCCAAGCCCCTCGCTTGCTCTCGCCATGGGGAAATACTAGGTGCGCGGCGCCGCTGATCCCCGGATGCCCGGCCGAGCAGCCTGTGGCGGGGCGGTCGTACTGCGGACCATCAGACGCGGTTGCACCGGCTCGGGCTGGACCGACGTACCACCGATGCGCGCGAGGACCGCCTGGACGACGCGCCGGCCCAGTTCGGCGAAGTCCTGCCGAACTGTCGTCAGGGGCGGTGCGTAGTACGGCGCCTCGGGGACGTCGTCGAATCCGACGACACTGATGTCGTCCGGAACCCGGATCCCAGCTTCGTCGAACGCGCTGAGCAGCCCCAGGGCCATCTGATCGTTGGCGACGAAGACGGCTGTGACCTCCTCTCCCCCGCGACGCCGTGCGATCAGTTCGCGACCAGCCAGGTAGCCGGTCGGCGGCCACCAGTCACCGTGCAGAACAGGGGGCACCGGAGCGCCGACCGACTCGAGCTCGATCCGCCAGCGACGTTGCCGGGCGTCGGCCTCGAGGGCGTTGGCCGGCCCTCTCACGTGATGCACAGTGTGGTGTCCGAGGTCGAGCAGATGCTTGGTGGCGAGCGCGGCGCCGGTCTCCTGGTCGACCCAGACCGCGAGGTCCTGCCCGCCACGCTCCGCCTGGACGGTGATCAGCGGCACCCTCGGATTCACCACGGGCAAGGCGCGAACAGCACCCTCATAGGTGCTCAACGCAACAATGGCGGCGACGGACTGCGTCGCCAACCGCTCGACAGCCTCGATCAGATTGCCGGGGCTGTCGTCGTCGAGTACCGACACGGTCAGGAAGTAGCCGGCCTCGCGCGCCGCATGTTCCAGACCGAGCAAGGTCTGGGCGGGTCCGTACTGGCTCACGTTGGCGATCGCGAGGCCGATCGTGCGCGACGACCCGGTCACCAGGGCCCGGGCCGCGCTGTTGGGCCGGTAGCCGAGCTCGGCGATCGCGTCCAGCACCTTCTTGCGGGTCGCGGCAGCCACGTTCGGCTGCGCGTTGACCACCCTCGACACCGTCTGGTGCGAAACCCCGGCGCGGGCGGCGACGTCCGCCATACCGAGGGAGCGGGTCGCCCCTAGATCTGCTGGTCCCGAACCCACCACGGGGCGATCCATAGGGCTCCTTCGTCAGCGGGAGGCGCCGGCGCGGCGCTTGTTGTAGATGTCGAAGGCAACGGCCAGCAGCAGCACCAGGCCCTTGACGACCGACTGCGTCGACTGGTCGACACCCATCAACTGCATACCGTTGCTCATCACCGCCATGATCAAACCGCCGACCATCGCCCCGACCACGGTGCCGACGCCGCCAGCGACGGCGGCGCCGCCGATGAATGCCGCGGCGATGGCGTCGAGTTCGAACATGTTGCCGGCCGCGGGCTGGGCGCCGTTGGACCGCGACGAGTAGATGACGCCGGCGATCCCGGCCAGGAAGCCCATGTTCACGAAGATCCAGAAGTTGACCTTGCGGACCTTCACACCGGACAGCATCGCGGCCGACAGGTTGCCGCCGATCGCGTAGACCTGGCGGCCGAAGACGGTGTTGTTCGTCATCAGCCCGTAGGCGATCACGAGGACGGCCAGAATGATCAGGACGATCGGCAGACCGCGGGCGTGAGCCAGTTGCCAGGCGAAGTACATGACGACCGCGGCGACCACCAGCACGCGAGCCACGAACAGCGGGAACGACTCCACCGGCTGCTGGTAGCGGATCCGCGCCAACCGGGTGCGGAACACGCTGACCGCGTACCCGGCGACCGCGATCCCGGCGATCAGCAGCGTGAACGCGTCGTAACCCTGCCCGCCCATCAGGCCGTTCAGGAAGCCGCTGGCGACCTTCTGGTAGTCGGCCGGGAACGGCGACAAGGAGACGTTGTCCAGCACCTGCAACGTCAGGCCACGGAACAGCAACATGCCGGCCAGCGTCACGATGAACGCAGGCATACCGACGTACGCCACCCAGAAGCCGTGCCAGGCCCCGACCGCGACACCCACCGCGACGGCCGCGACCACGCCGACCCACCACGGCTGTCCGTGCTGGATGACCAGTACGGCGGACACCGCGCCCGTCAACGCGACGATCGACCCGACCGACAGGTCGATGTGGCCGGCGATGATCAGGATCACCATGCCGATCGCGAGCACAAGGATGTAGGAGTACTGGAGCACGATGTTGGTGATGTTGCCCGGGCTGAGCAGGACACCGTCGGTCAGGAACGCGAACAGCGCCACGATCACGACGAAGGCGATGTAGATGCCGCTCTGCCGCAGGTTGCGCGTCAGCAAGGTGAGCGGATCGCTGGTGCCGACGTGCAGCGCGGCGGCGGGGGCGCTCTCCGCCGGTGCGTCCTGTGGTCGAGCGGTTGGTTCGGTGCTGGTCATCCGGCGAGCTCCTTCTCCATCGTCATGAGCGCCATGAGGTCTTCCTGGGTGGCCTGGCCGACCGGCAACTCGCCAGTGATCCGTCCGGCCGACAACGTGTAGATCCGGTCGCACATCCCCAGCAGTTCAGGGAGTTCGGAGGAGATGACGATGACCGCCTTCCCCTGGGCTACGAGCCGGTTGATGATTGTGTAGATCTCGAACTTGGCTCCGACGTCGATACCGCGCGTGGGCTCGTCCAGGATGAGCACGTCCGGATCCGTGAAAAGCCATTTGGACAGCACGACCTTCTGCTGATTGCCCCCGGACAGGGTGCCGACGGTGTCCAGCACGGTGCGCGTCTTGATGTTCATGTCCCGCCGGCCCTGCTCGGCGACCTTGATCTCCTCGTTGCCGTTGATCCAGCCGGCCCGGGCCAGCTTGCCGAGTGCCGCGGCGGAGACGTTGACCCGGACGTCGGCGATCAGGTTCAGCCCGTACCGCTTGCGATCCTCGGTGGCGTAGGCGATGCCGTTGGAGATCGCCTCGGCCACGGTTCGGGCCCGGACCTCCTTGCCGTGCAGGTACAGCCGGCCGCTGATGTTGCGCCCGTACGAGCGCCCGAAGACGCTCATCGCGAGTTCGGTGCGTCCCGCGCCCATCAGTCCGGCGATGCCGACGACCTCGCCGGCCCGCACGTTGAGGGAGGCTCCGTCGACGACCTTGCGCTGCTGGACCGGATGCCACGCAGTCCAGTTCTCGATCCGCAGCACTTCGGGCCCGGGCTCGGAGACCCGGTCCGGATAGAAGCTGTCGATGTCGCGTCCGACCATGCCGCGGATGATCCGCTGCTGGGTCACGTCCCCGGAGCTCATGTCGAGAGTCTCGACCGTCTTTCCGTCCCGGATCACCGTGGTGGAGTCTGCGATCGCCGTGATCTCGCTGAGTTTGTGGGAGATCATGATGCAGGTGATCCCCCGGTCCCGGAGCCGCCGGAGCAGCTCGAGCAGATGTGCCGAGTCCACGTCGTTGAGCGCGGCGGTCGGCTCGTCGAGGATCAGCAGCCGGACCTCCTTGGACAGGGCCTTGGCGATCTCGACCAACTGCTGCTTGCCGACTCCGAGCTGGATCACCGGCGACACGGGGTTCTCGTCCAGCCCGACCGACGTCAACAGTTCGCGGGCCTCGGCGTTGGCCCGGTTCCAGTCGATCAGCCCGCCGCGGCCGCGGCGTTCGTTGCCGAGAAAGATGTTCTCCGCGATCGACAGGTAGGGCACGAGGGCCAGCTCCTGATGGATGATGACGATCCCGACGGCTTCGCTGTCACGGATGCCACCGAAGTGCACGGGTTTTCCGTCGAACCTGATCTCGCCCTCGTAGCTACCGGTCGGGTAGACGCCGGACAGCACCTTCATCAGGGTCGACTTGCCGGCACCGTTCTCGCCACAGATCGCGTGGATCTCCCCACGCCGTACGGCGAGTGACACGTCCTCGAGAGCCGTGACACCGGGGAAACGCTTGGTGATTCCCCGCATCTCGAGCAGCACGTCGTTCATTCAGCCTCCTTCACGGCCACACCATCCACATCGGATCGCGGCCGGGCCCCGGCGGTTCGCATACCGCCGGGACCCGGCCGGGCTTCACTTCGCCTGACCGGCGGCGACCTCGGCGGCCGTGTAATAACCGGAGTCGACGAGCTGCTTCTGGATGTCCTGCTTGAAGACGGTCTGGATCGGCAGCAGGTACGCCGGGACGACCTTCACGCCGTTGTCGTACGACTTGGTGTCGTTCGCCTCCGGCTCCTTCTTCTCCAGGAACGCCACCGACGCGTTGACGGCCTGATCGGCCAGCAACCGGGTGTCCTTGAAGATCGTCGAGCTCTGGACACCGGTGTTGATCAGCTTGACCGACGCGATCTCCGCGTCCTGACCGGTGATCGCCGGCATCGGGTTGGCCGCCGTACCGTAACCGACGTTCTGCAACGCGGTGATGATGCCGCGCGAAATGCCGTCGTACGGCGAGAGGACGCCGGCCACCTTGGCGCCGTCGTTGTAGCTCGAGGTCAGCAGGTTCTCCATCCGCTTCTGCGCGGCCTCCTGCTGCCAGCGCAGGATCGCGACCTGCTCGAGCTTGGTCTGCTTCGACTTGACCACCAGCGTGCCGTTGTCGATGTACGGCTTGAGGGTGTCCATGGCGCCCTGGAAGAAGAAGTGCGTGTTGTTGTCGTCCAGCGAACCGGCGAAGACCTCGATGTTGAGCGGCCCGGTCTTGGTGCCCTTCGAGCCGTCCGCGTTCTCCAGGCCCAGCCCGCGAAGAAGTGACTTGGCCTGGGCGACGCCGACCTTGTAGTTGTCGAAACTGACGTAGAAGTCGACGTTCTGACTGCCGCGGATCAGCCGGTCGTACGCGATCACCGGGATCTTCTTGTCGGCCGCAGCCTGCAACTGGCTGCTGAGCGCGGTGCCGTCGATCGCGGCGATCACCAGCACGTCGGCGCCCTGGGTGATCATCTGGTCCACCTGCTGCGACTGGGTCGGGATGTCATCGTTCGCGTACTGCAGATCGACCTTGTATCCCTTCGCCTCGAGCTTCTCCTTCACCGCCTTGCCGTCGGCGATCCAGCGCTCGGACGTCTGTGTCGGCATCGACACCCCGATGGTCAGATCCTTGGGCTGCTGACTCGCGGTGTCGGTAGTCGCGCCCGCTCCTTGTCCGCCGCACGCCGCGAGGCCGAGCATCAGCAAGGCCCCACTCAGAGTGGCCACAAACCTCTTCTTCACTACTCTTCCCCTCCAGGGCCCGATCGGATTGTTAGCGCTCACATGTTTGCGCTCACATTCCGGTTGGTCAAGACATCAACCAGACATCCACGCGTCACGTTCTCGTAACGGCGATCAATCGGACCTTGGCGACGCATCGCCGAACATCGTTCCTGGAAAGGGCATTCCGCGCACAGCGCGATCCCTGGAGGAATTGCCTCCGCCCCCGCGACCGGCACGCGGAAAGTCTTCACCCATCTATGGACACGTTAACAACTGAAACATACTCACCAGACCGAGCATGCTCATGCCGTACCGCTGACGTCACCGAACCGTGACTCAGCAGACGGATCGGCGTCGGCCGGCTGGTCGAGCTGGCCGTGGCAGCGGGCCGGGCGGCGAACGGAGGGTGCGCACAACGCGACGGATCCCCACCCGTGAGGAGTGGGGATCCGGGAGTTCCTTGCGGGAGGGGTCAGTCCTTGAAGGCGTCCTTTGCCTTCTCGCCGGCCTGCTTCAGGTCGGCCTTGGTCTTCTCCGCCTGCCCTTCGGCCTGCAGATCGCGATTGTCAGTCGCGTCGCCGGTCTTCTCCTTCATCTTGCCCTTCGCCGCTTCCGCGGTGTGCTTCGCCTTGTCTCCGAGACCCATCGATCTCTCCCGTCATCAGTTCTCTCGCCTGTGGACATACGGGCTTCGAACGAACGGGGCCGCCGCCCAGGCGGCGATACTTCCATCGACGCTCGTCGTAGTCGTAGTACGTGTCCACGTCACCAACTGTGATCACAATCGCCTCCAGCGCTGCGATCCGTCAGCACCCGCCCGCTGCTGGACGGTCCCCCTCCCGGTACCCGCCGACACACCGGTCCATGCCGTCCGCCGGGTCGTGTCAGGTCGTGTCAGAGGGCGCGGAGTGCGGGGCCGAGTTCTTTGGTGAAGAAGTCGAAGAAGCCGTCCATGTCCGGGCCGGCGTTGATCAGCGCCAGACGGTCATAACCCGCCTCGACGAACGGACGCGCGATCTCCACATGGCGTTCCACGTCAGGCCCGCAGCCGAACTGGTCACGCATGTGATCCGCGGTGACCAGCTCCGTCGCGGCGTCGAAGTTCACCGGATTCGGCAGCTCGGCCTGCACCTTCCAGCCCGTCACACCGAACCGGAACAGCCGCCGCGCCGACTCCGCCGCGTCATCCTCCGACTCCGCCCACGCCAACGGGACCTCGGCATAGCGAGGGCCGCGCCCACCGACTTCTTCGTACGCCGCAACCAGGTCCGCACGCGGTTCGGTCACGAACAACGCGTCACCAAGCTCACCGGCAAGCCGAGCCGCCTCCGGACCACCGGCGGCGACCGCGATATCCGGCCGCTCATCGGGGAGGTCGAAGACGCGCGCGTCCTCCAGCCGCAGATGTTTCCCGTCGTACGAGTGGTATCCGCCGCTCCACAGCAGCCGGATGATCTCCAGCGACTCACGCAGCATCTCGTGCCGCGTGGCGGCCGCCGGCCACCCGGCCCCGACGACGTGCTCGTTGAGCCGCTCCCCCGCACCGACTCCCAACGTGAAGCGCCCGTCGGACAGGATCGCGATGGTCGCCGCGGCCTGCGCGACGATCGCCGGGTGATACCGGATGAACGGACACGTCACACCGGTCGCCAGACCGAGAGACGACGTACGGGCAGCGATCGCCGCCAGCATCGAGAACGCGAACCCCGAATGCTCGTGCTCGCTCACCCACGGATGAAAGTGATCACTCACCTCGACGAAGTCGAACCCGGCCTCCTCGGCGCGCGCCGCCTGCGCGACGATCTCCCGTGGTCCGTACGCCTCGGCGATCAACTTGAACCCCAGCTTCGTCATTCTCGGCCGGTAGCCAGCCTTGGCTCCCCGCAAACCCGCTCGCGGGCGTCAGCCGGCGTCTTCCAGCGCGCTCAGCAGCGCCTGCAGGGCGGCGAGCGTCGCGAGCTCCACCACGCGTTGCGGACTGCCGTCGAAACGATGCTCGAGGACTTGCTCTTCCGAGCCGGAGCTGACCGCGAGAAAGACCGTCCCGGCAGGATGGCCCTCCACCGGCCCCGGGCCACCGACTCCCGTCACCGCGACGGCAAGATCCGCAGCCATCAACCGTGCGGCACCACGCGCCATCTGCGCAGCGCACCGTGCGGACACGACTGCCCCTGGCACGACGTCCAGCACCTTGAACTTGACCTCCGACGCATACGCCACGACACCGCCGGCGAACCAGGAACTGGCGTCGGGCGCCGCGCCGAGGCGGCTGGCGATGGCACCGCTCGTCAACGACTCCGCGACCGCGATCGTCAGCCCTTGGTCCCGAGCGGCATGAGCTACCCGGTCCGCGATCGTCGCGGCCTCGTCTGCGGGCTCCGCCTCAGCCATGGTGTCGATTTCCTCCGTCCAGGATCCTCTCTCCGTAAGCCAGGTACCCACGGTAGGCGTCAGCAGGCAGTCGGTTCGGTGCGATCGATCGAATTCCCGCGGGCTCAGTCTTGAGCGGCTGGGGTCGAAGCCGATGGCGTGGTGCTGGCCTGGGAACTCGGCGACGGCGTGCCGGATGCCGGGGAGCCGGATGTCGGCCTGTCAGGCGTCGGGCTCGCGGATGTCGTCGGCGGGGCCGAGGAGGATGGACCGGTTGCAGGCGTTTCCGGCGTTCGTGTCGTGCTGCTTCGAGTGGGTGCGCTCGACGGCGACTGCTCGGTCGAGGTCGTGGCAGCCGCAGGCGTGCTCGGCGACACCCGTTGCGACGCCGGAGCTGACCTCGTCGCCCCTGACGGGGTACGTCGCGTTGTGGAGGTTGACGTTCTCGTCGCGGTCGGGCGCGCTTCCGGCGTACCAGATGTCACGATCGGTTGCGGACCGACGTCGGTTGTCGGAGGCAACCTCTTCTCACTGTCGTCCAGGACGACTCCGGCCAGCACGGCAGCTGTGGTCGCGAGGACCGCGATCCCCCCGGCCAGCAACGCCTTCAGCCGCGAGCCGACAGGCGCACCAACAGGCGCGGCGACTGGCGTACGGTCTGGCGTACGGGGTGGCGCAGCACGCAGCGCGCCGGTGGCGATCTCGGAAGCGGACGGACGGCCGGCGGGATCCTTGGCGAGCATGCTGAGCAGAACGCTCTCGAACTGTCCGCCGAGTTCGGGGCGGAGCAGACTCGGCGGCTCGGGATCGGCGTCGACGTGCTGGTAGAGGATCGCCGCTGGGTGTTCCCCGGTGAACGGTGGCTGCCCCGTGACCAACTGGTAGAGCACGCAACCCAAGGCGTACACATCGGACGGCTGGCCGGCCTGACCGCCGCTGGCACGCTCGGGCGCGAGGTACGGCGCGCTGCCGATGATCTGGCCGCCAGCCGTCAGCGTTGCCGCGCCATCTCCTGGAAGCTGAGCGATCCCGAAGTCCGCGACCTTGACGGTCCCGTCCGCCGCCAGCAGAAGATTGCCCGGCTTGACGTCGCGATGCACGACGGACTCACGATGTGCCGCGGCCAGTCCCGCGGCGGCCTGCTCGACGATGTCGATCGCCCGGTCTTTCGGCAGTGGCCCGTGCTCGGCCAACTCGTCGGCGATCGTACGACCTTCGACCAGTTCCATGACCAGGAAGAAACCGTCGTCGTGGTGGCCGAAGTCGTACACGGACACGACGTGCGGATCGTTCAGCCTCGCCGCGGCGCGCGCCTCGCGGTGGAACCTCTCCCCCGCGCACGGATCGCGATCGGACGGTAACAGCACCTTGACCGCAACCGGACGTCCCAGCTGTTCATCGGTCGCGCGGAAGACCTCGCCCATTCCGCCCCGCCCGATGACGGAGCCCAGTCTGTACCGTCCTGCTGCCAACATCCCGCTACCGGTACCCACCCGGCTACGGAGCCAAAAGGATCTTGACCGCGCCGTCCTGCTTTTTCTGGAACATCTCGTACGCTGCAGGCCCGTCCGACAACGGCAGGCGATGGGTGGCGAAGTCGTCGACCCCGAGCGGATCGTCGTTCCCGAGGAGCGGGAGAATCTGGTCCACCCAGCGGCGAACGTTGGCCTGCCCCATCCGCAACTGGATCTGCTTGTCGAAGATCGTCAGCATCGGCAGCGGATCCGCCATCCCGCCGTAGACACCGACCAACGAGATCGTGCCGCCGCGACGGACCACGTCGATCGCCAGGTACAGCGCTGCCAGCCGGTCCACTCCCGCCGTCTCCATGAACCGCTGCTGGACCTTGTCGGGCAGCAACCCGGCCAACTGCTGCCCGAATTTCGCGACCGGTGACCCGTGCGCCTCCATCCCGACCGCATCGATCACCGCGTCGGCCCCGCGCCCGGCGGTCAGCTCGCGGACCACCTCGGCCACGTCGTCGCCGTACTCCAGTGTCTCGACGCCGCGCCGCCGGGCGCGTTCGAGCCGCTCCGCGACCAGGTCGATGCCGATCACCCGACAGCTGCGGTGCATCGCGATCCGGGCAGCCATGTCGCCGATCGGACCGAGCCCGATCACCACGACGGTCCCGCCCGGCGGCACGTCGGCGTACTCGACCGCCTGCCAGGCCGTCGGCAGTACGTCGGACAGGTAGACGAACCGGTCGTCCGGCGGCCCCGCCGGCACCTTGATCGGCCCGTACTGCGCCTGCGGGACGCGTAAGTATTCCGCCTGCGCGCCCGGGACCTGCCCGTAGAGCTTGGTGTAGCCGAAGAGCGCCGCGCCCATCCCCTGATCGCGGACCTGAGTGGTCTCGCACTGCGTCTGCAGGCCTTGATCGCACATGAAGCACCGCCCGCAGGCGATCTGGAACGGTACGACGACGCGGTCACCGGGAGCGAGGCCGGTCACTTCCGCACCGACCTCGGTGACGATGCCGATCGGCTCGTGGCCGAGCACATCGCCTTCCTCGAGGTACGGCGCCATCACCTCGTACAGGTGCAGGTCGGACCCGCAGATCCCGGTCGACGTGACCTTGATGATCGCGTCGGTCGGCTGCTGGATGATCGGGTCGGGCACATCGCCGTACGCGACGTCCCGCTTGCCTTGCCAGGTCAGCGCTTTCACTTAGCCCTCCGGTCCCGGTTCCGATCAGCGTTTCGCCCGTGTTTGCCGGGTGCCCGCGTCGTCGACCTCGAAAACGGTCGGTCCCGCCCAGGCTGTCCGGTTCGCGCTGGTCCGGTCACAATGGAACTCGCGAGGGGGAGGTTGTGATGGCGGGGACGCTGCTCGACGCCAAGGTCCGTGTCCCGAGGCTGCGGCGTGGGCTGGTCGCACGTCCTCGGCTGAGTGACCGGATGAGCCGTGGGTCGGATTCGGTGCTCACGCTGGTGTCTGCTCCGGCCGGGTTCGGCAAGACGACGCTGCTGACGGACTGGGTGGCCGGACTTGGGCGCGACGGCCGGGCCATCGCCTGGCTCTCCCTCGATCAGCGGGACAACGACCCCACGGTGTTCTGGACGTACGTCGTGGCCGCGCTGCGAACTGCTGTGGACGGGATCGGCGCAGGCGCGCTGGCCCTCCTGCAGTCGCCCCAGCCGCCGGTGGAGGCTGTTCTCAGCGCCCTGCTCAACGATCTGCACGCCGCCCCGACGGACGTCGTGCTGGTGCTCGACGACTACCACCACATCGACACACGCGACATCCACGACGGGATGGCCTTCCTGCTCGAACACCTGCCCGAACAGGTCCACGTGGTGATCGCCGGCCGCACAGATCCACTACTTCCGCTGGGGCGGCTGCGAGGGCAGGGCGAGCTCGTGGAGATCCGGGTCGCGGACCTGCGATTCACCCCCGACGAAGCCGCGGCCTATCTGAGCGAGACCATGGGACTGTCCCTGACAGCACAGGAGATCCTGATGCTGGAGCGACGTACGGAAGGCTGGATCGCCGCCCTGCAACTGGCCGCGCTCTCGATGCAGGGCCGTGAGGACGTCGCCGGGTTCGTCGCAGGCTTCGGTGGAGACGACCGGTACGTCGTCGACTACCTGGCCGAGGAAGTCCTGCAACGGCAGCCGGAATCCACCCGGCTGTTTCTGCTGATGACCTCGATCCTCGACCGGCTGAGCGGCCCGCTGTGCGACGCAGTCACCTCTCAGTCCGGTGGCACCGCACAGCTCGCGGCCCTGGAGCGCGCCAACCTCTTCCTGGTTCCGCTCGACGACCGCCGCCAGTGGTATCGCTATCACCAACTGTTCGCCGACGTTCTCCAGGCGCATCTCCTGGACGAGCGATCCGGCGATGTTCCCGAGCTGCATCGGCGTGCGAGCTTGTGGTACCAGCAGAACGACGACGCGGCCGAGGCGATCCGCCACGCGTTCGCCGCGGGAGACCTGGAACGAGCGGCCGGCCTCATCGAACTGGCGATCCCGGCAATGCGCCGTACCAGACAGGAGGCCGCACTGCGGGTCTGGCAGAAGATGCTGCCCGACGACCTCGTCCACCAGCGCCCCGTACTCACCGTTGGGCTGGCCGGCGCTCTGCTGTCCGGCGGTCAGCTGGACGGCGTCGACAACCGGCTGCGGATCGCGGAGCGGTGGATTCACCGATCAGCGGTCGCGACCCCGTCGGAGGACCCGGCGATCGAGATGGTCGTCGTCGACCGGGCCGAGTTCTCCCGCCTTCCAGCGACGATCGAGATGTACCGCGCCGCGCTCGCTCTTGCCGAAGGCAACACAGCGGCCACCGTCAGACACGCTCAGCAGGCGATCAGTCTGGCCCAGGACGAGGATGATCTGTGCCGTGCCGGCTCCGCCGGTCTGATGGGGCTCGCGTTCTGGGGCAGCGGAGATCTCGAGGCCGGACACCGGGCGTATTCCGATTGCGTCGCAGGACTGTTGAAGGCCGGGTTCGTCGCCGACACCTTGGGCTGCGCGATCGCGCTGGCAGACATCCGGGTCACCCAGGGGCGTCTCCGCGATGCACTACGCACCTACGAACAGGCACTGAGCCGAGCCGCCGAGGAAGGCAAGCCTGTGCTGCGCGGCACCGCGGACATGTACGTCGGCCTGAGCGAGCTCCACCGCGAGCGCGGCGACCTCCGAGCGGCAAGGAAGCAACTGCAGCACGCTCAAGAGCTGGGCGAGAACACCGGACTACCGCAGAACCCGTACCGCCGACGGGTCGCGATGGCAAGGATCTGCGAAGCCGACGGAGATCTGGAGGGCGCCGTCACACTGCTCAACGCGGCGGAGCGCGTGTACGTGGGTGACTTCTTCCCCGCCGTACGGCCGATCCCTGCACTCAGAGCACGCGTCTGGATCCGGCAAGGCAATCTTGGCGAAGCCCTCGACTGGGCGCACCACGCGACTCTGTCCACCGAGGACGAGCTGAGCTACGGCCGCGAGTTCGAACACCTCACCCTCGCCAGGCTGCTTCTCGCCCGCTCCACGGCCGAGCATGACCAAGGCCTGATCAATGACGCCGTACGGCTCCTCGAGCGTCTCCTGACAGCGGCCGAAGAGGGCCTGCGAACGGGAAGCGTCATCGAGATCCTGGTCGTACAGGCCCTCGCGCATCAAGCGCGAGGCGACACCGCCTCCGCGCTCGCGTTGCTGCGACGAGCGCTGACCCTGGCCGAGCCGGAACACTACGTTCGCGTCTTCGCGGACGAGGGCGCGCCGATGACGACGCTGTTGAGAACCGCCGCGAAACGGGGCATCGCGCCGAGTTACGTTCGGAGGCTCCTGAGCGGCGTCGCGACGAACCGGCCGGCCGAACGCGGCCTCGTCGAGGAACTGAGTGCGCGGGAACTGGACATTCTGAGGATGCTCAACACCGACCTGGACGGTCCCGACATCGCCCGGGAACTCGTCGTCTCCCTGAATACGGTGCGGACCCACACCAAACACGTCTACGCCAAGCTCGGGGTCAACAACCGCCGGGCCGCGGTCCGCCGGGCTCGAGAACTCGGTCTGCTGGCCTAGCCTTTCATCACGCAGATCACCACATGTGGTGATGCTCGCTCACCGCCTCTCCTTCTACCTTTCGATCAAGGCGAGGGACGGAGGAATCGTGAGCGACGCCTACGAGATCCGCCTGCAGGGCCACCTCGACCGCCGATGGGCTACCTGGTTCGACGGCCTGAACCTGACCGTCGAGCCCGACGGCACCACCGTCATCTCCGGCCACGTCGCCGACCAAGCCGCCCTGCACGGTCTGCTGGACAAGGTCCGTGACCTGGGCCTGCCGCTGATCTCGGTCACCAGACAACCGCAAGCCGGTACGCCGTACCCGGACGGCACCTCAACGCACGCAAGGAGAACCCCATGACCACCCTCAAGCAGACCACGACGCCGACCCGGGTCCCGATGACTTCCCTGCGGAAGACCGCCCTCGTCGCCGGCGCCTTCTACCTGCTCAGCTTCGTCTCGATCCCGACGCTCGGCCTCTACAGCAAGGTCCGCGAGCCGAACTATGTCACCGGCCCCGGACCGGACACCCCGGTGGTCATCGGCGGCATCCTGGAGATGATCGTCGCTCTGGCCTGCATCGGCACCGCGGTCGCGCTGTACCCGGTGGTGCGCAGGCAGAGCGAACTGCGTGCGCTGGGCTTCGTCGGAGCGCGCGTCCTCGAGGCTGCCACCATCGTCGGCTGCGTCGTGAGCCTGATGTCCGTCGTCAGCCTGCGAAGGGCCGGCGCCGCACCGGACACAGAAGTGGCTGCCCGGGCGCTGGTCGCGTTCCATGACTGGATCTTCTTGCTCGGGCAAGGCTTCATCCCGGCGGTGAACGCCCTGCTGATCGGCACCCTGCTGTACCAGTCGCGCCTCGTGCCGCGAGCACTCCCGGTGCTCGGCCTGATCGGCGCCCCACTCCTCGTCATCTCCGTGATCGGAACACTGTTCGATCTCTGGGCGCAGACGTCCGCCATCTCAGCCGTCCTGACCCTCCCGATCGCCGTGTGGGAGCTCTCGCTCGGCGTCTATCTGGTCACCAAGGGTTTCAAGCCCTCCCCCATCACGAACACCGAACCCCGGCCCTGACTATCGGCGCTTCACGACAGCCGCTATCGAGGTTCAGCCGCGCTGCTTCCGCTCGTGCTCGACAGCGAACACAGCCGCCTCGGTGCGGCGCTCCAGGTTGAGTTTGCGCAGCAGCGAGGACACGTAGTTCTTGACGGTCTTCTCGGCCAGGAACAGCGACTGCGCGATCTGGCGGTTGGTCTTGCCCTCGGCGATCTCGGCGAGGATCCGGCGTTCCTGCTCGGTCAACGACGCGTACCGCGGGTCCTCGGTGTCAACCGGGTGCCGCAGACGGTCCAGCACCTTGGCGGTCATGCTCGGGTCCAGCAGCGACTCCCCGGCCGCAAGACGACGTACGGCGTCGATCAAGGCCTGACCGTGGATCTGCTTCAGCAGGTACCCGGACGCGCCGGCCATGATCGCGGTGAACAGCGCCTCGTCGTCGGAGAACGAGGTCAGCATCAGGCACGCCGGCGGCTCGTCCATCTGCGAGCGGACCTCCCGGCACACGCTGATCCCGTCACCGTCAGGCAGCCGCACATCCAAGACAGCGACATCGGGACGTACGGCGGGAATCCGGGCAATCGCCTCGGCTGCCGTCGACGCATCCCCGACCACCTCGATGTCCGGCTCCGCGTCGAGCAACTGATGCAGCCCCAGCCGCACCACCTCGTGGTCGTCGAGCAGGAACACCTTGATCGCCATCACGAACTCCTTCAACCACGTCTCGCTCCGGCCAGCCGGTGCCCGGGGCCCTCCCCAGCATCCCGCCGTACCCACGCTACCCGCCAGGGACCAGAGTCCCGCCTTGTGCAGGACCTTCGGCGGCCGCCGCCACCCCTGCCCACCCGACCGGCCGCCGCATCCGCTCCGAGTCAGACGTCGAGGTGGTGTTCGCGGAGGCGGGCTCGGGCCTCGTCGAATTCTTCGTGGGTGATTTCGCCTGCTGCGAAGCGGCGTTCGAGGATGTCCAAGGGTGACGGGAGGTGCGGCGGCGGTTGCCGCCGAGGCTGGTGGATCATCCGTACGGCGGCCCAGCCCGCGCCACCGATCGCCACGACCCACAGCGCCAGCACGAGCACGGACCAGAAGGCCGCGCCTGCCGTCGAGTGCATCATGACTCCTCCTCACGCGACTTTCGCGGATCCGGTCAGCAGACGGCCGAGTTCGGCGCCCCAGCGCTCCGCCCGCTCGATCTCCACGTCGCGGATGGGTCCAGTCGTGTCGTTCACGAAGAAGCTCTCGGACGTGGAGACCATCCGGTAGCCCCTCCGGCGCAGGACCTTCGCCGCCGATCGCGCCGCCGATCCAGGCAGCCGCCGTACACTGGCGATCCGGGTGTCGAAGGTCGTCACCCGCAGCGTCTTCGCCTGACTTCCGGCCGGCGCTTTCAGCGCGGCCAGCCAGTCGCGGATGCCGACCTCGACCGGCGTGACCAGGCCGCCTTGTTTCCAGGCCTCCTGCCGGGTCGACAGCCGGCTCATCGAGAACGCGTGGGTCGGTCCCCCGACCACCAGCAGCCGGACGTCATCGGGCACCACGTCCGGCGCCTGGTTCACCGGCGCCGTCTCGGCCGGAAGGTACTGACGCAACCCGTCCCGGACCGCCCGAGCGATCCGCTCGGTGTTGCCGAACATCGACTCGTACACGATCAGCGCACGAACACTCTCGGACATGACCTCTCACCTCTGGAATCAATGACCATCAATGACTCGGTACGACGGCCCGCGCACGCGTCACCGCGTGTTCGGTCTCCGTCACGTGATGCGGCACGATCGCGACCGGGCACGTCATCGCCGCCACCGAGCGCCGTGCGACCGGATCGATCGCCAACGGACCACTGTGCGATCCGACAACCACCAGGCCGACGTCGGCGCTCTCGTGCACCAGCGCCGCGGACGGCGGCCGGCTGCTCAGGAACCGTGTGACCTTCACTTCCGGGAACCGACCGGTCCACGGCGCGAGCGTCTCCGACAGGATGTAGTCGGCCCGGCTGATCCACGAGCACTCCGGGTCCTCGTCCATGAACGGACGCTCGGCCGGCAGACCCGCGTGCACGACGATCAGATCACCCTCACGCCCTGCCGCGATCCCGAACGCGAACTCCAGCGCCTCCGCGGACAACGCCGTACCGTCGATGCCGACGGCAACCTTCCGGTCGAGCAACGACGGCTGCCACGACAGCGGTACGACGACCATCGGGCAACCGGCCCGCGCCGCGAGCCGCAGATTCGTCTGCGTATGCACCAGCCGCTGCGGGCCACGGCTCCGGGACCGCCCGACCACCAGCATCCGCGCCGCCCGTGCCGCATGTGCGAGGACCCGCAGCCGCGAGCCTTCCTCGGCGAGCGCGACCAGTTCGGTCGCGTACCCGTCGCGGTGCCGCACGTGCGCCACCGCGGACCGCAGAGCGGCGTCCGCCGGCTCGGCCGACGACTTCGGCGCGTACTCCGGCATCATCGGCGTGTACGACCCATGCGCGGAGTACGGCGCGACAAGCACCAACTCCGCGCCCGTCCGCAGCGCCTCGGCGGACGCATAATCCACCACCCGAAGGTTCTCCGCAGTCCCGTCCACCTCGACCACAACGGGTCCGGTGCGGTTCCAGTCAGTCATCGAGCTCACCGCAGCCACGGGTACTTGCGAACGAAGTCCAGGCCGCTCCACCACTTACCGAAGCCCCAGACGTTGCCAGCCGCAACCAGTGCGAGCACGACAACCGTGACAGCACCGACGATGTGGTCGTCCAGGACCGGGTTGTTCTCCGGCGGCAGATTCGCCGACCACATCAGCAGATACAGCATCGCGCCACTGACGGCCGCGATCCGCATCCCGATCCCTAGGGTCAGCGCCAGACCGATGCCGGCCAGACCGATCATGAACAACGGGCTGACCCACCAGTCACCCACCAACGACTGATAGAAATCCGCCAACGGGCCACTGGTTCCCTTACCCAGGAACCCCGCCGTCGGGTCGCCGCCGTCGATCCAGCCCTTACCCGACGGAGTCGCGTACCCGAGACCGAAGACCTTGTCGACGAACGCCCACAAGAACGACAGCCCGACAACAACCCGCAGTACGGCGAGCGCACGGCCGGCCGCAGTGGTGATGATCGGATGGCGAACGGGTTCCGTCGCAGGAGTCTGGAGATCGCGCCGGTGCGGCGTGGTGGTCATGATGTCGTCCTTTCCTTGAACTTCTGACACCTCGATCGTCCGATTTCGCCGCGAGATCCGGCAGAGCCGTTGTCACCTCGGTCTCAGGAGTCGAACGGCCCTCCTGACCCGGGACGTCTGCCGCTGTCCGTCGCCCGGCAACACGCAGACGCTGGAACCGGGCGGAACGTCCGCCGGTAGAGAGGGCTGCATCATGAACGCTGTACTGACTGACGACGAGGTGGACATCCTGCTCACGGCCGCCGCGCACGCACCGTCGATGTACAACACACAGCCCTGGCGCTTCGAGGTGCACGGGCCGGTCATCGACGTACTGGCCGACGAGGAGCGTTCGCTGCCCATCGCGGATCCGTCCGGGCGGGCCGCACGCGTCGCGATCGGCGCGGCGGCGTTCAACCTCCGCGTGGCCGCCGCTGTCCTCGGCCACAAGTCGCGTCTTGCGATCGATCCGGATCCCGCACGTCCCGAGGTCGTGGCCCGGCTGTTCCTCGACGACCGCACGGCGCCCGTCCCGGAACTCGGCAAGCTGTACGCCGACGTGTCCGAGCGGCACACCTACCGTGGGCCGCTGCTCGACGTCCCGATCCCGCGACGGGTGCAAGTCCATCTGGACGACGCTGCACGCCGCGAGGGCGCGCAGTTGCACTGGCTCGGCTCGACGGCCATGTCGCGGCTCGCCGAACTACAACGCCAGGCCGACGCCGCGGATCTCGCCGACGAAGACCGCCTGAACGAGCGGCTGCGCTGGGTCGGCGGAGACCGGTCACGCGACGGAATTCCGGAGGAGACGCTCGGGCCGCTCCCGGCGGGCACAGCCTTCGTACGCGACCTGTCGCTCGGTCTGGACAGCAGCCACCGCGACCGCATCGGCTACGAGGCTCATCCAGCGATCGCCGTACTGAGCACCGAGGACGAGGACGGTGCGGCGTGGGTCGGTGCAGGTGTCGCGCTCGAGCGTGTGCTCCTGGTCGCCACGTCGTACGACCTGACGGCGTCGTTCCTCAATCAAGTCCTCGAACGCCCAGCTGACCGCGCCGGCGTGCGGGAGCTGATCGGCGGCCGGTCCTGGCCGCAGATCGTTCTCCGTGCCGGCTATCCGGCCCAGCCGGCGAGTCACACCTCGCGGCTGGACTGGCGCAGTTCCTTCGACCAATGGTTCTGAACACAGGAGGCCACATCATGTCGACACAGTCCGCTCCGATCGTGATCGGGTACGACGGCTCGCAAGGCAGCAGGTCCGCATTGCAATGGGCCGCCGTCGCGGCGCACCGCGCCATGGCACCGCTTCGGATCGTCGAGGCTTTCGAGATCGTCGTCGTCACCCGCCCATCTCCAGGCCACATCGTTCCGCTGGACGCGGTCCGAACGGCCCGCCAGACAGGCCTCGACCAATTGGCCGACGACATCCGCACGCAGTACCCCGGCCTGCGGGTCGAGACGAGCCTCGTGGGCGGCCCCGCTCCGGGGGCCTTGATCGAGGCAGTGCAGGACGCCCGGCTCGTGGTCCTCGGATCGCGCGGTCTCGGCGGCTGGAGCGGCCTGCTGGTCGGCTCAGTCGCGACACAGGTGACCACGCACGCGGAGTGCCCGGTCGTCGTCGTACCGCACGACCTGCGAGCGCGAGCTCACGAAGGGTCCACCGTGGTCGTCGGCGTCGACGGTTCCAAGGCATCGGCGAAGGCCATCGACTTCGCCTTCGACCAGGCCGAGTCGTTGCACGCCAAGGTCATCGCCGTGCACGCGTGGACCAGCCCGTTCCTCACGTACGCCGACGGCGCGTCGATGCTGCAGTTCGACGAGGAGAAGGTCCGCGAGGAGTCCCGCCTGCTGGTCGCCGAGTCGGTAGCCGGCGCGGCGGCCGAGCATCCTGACGTGGAGTGGTCGACCGAGCTGGCCATGGGCTCTGCGGCACAGGCGTTGGTACGGCGCTCCGAGTCCGCCGACCTGCTGGTCGTCGGTTCCCGCGGCCGGGGTGGGTTCACCGGCCTTCTCCTCGGGTCCGTCGGCCAGAGCGCCCTGCACCACACGCACTGCCCGATCGCCATCGTCCGCTGAGCACGAAATGAGCCGCGGTCCACGAAGCCGAAGCGGTGGGTGATCAGGCCGGGCAGTTGCAACCGGCCGGCGGCCAGCATCGACAGCAGCCTCGGCGTCGAGAACGTGTCGACCAGACCGGTGGTGATGGTGACGTTCTTGATCCACAGGTCTTCCAGGTGCAGCGTCGCCGGCGCGCCGTGCACACCGACACCCTCGACTCTCGTCCGCGCGGCTGTCCGTGGCAGCGGCCGAACAGCACCTGTGGACCGGGACCTTCGGTGCTCGTGTTCGGGACCTTCCGTCCTGCACACACCGGCTCGGGTCGCCTTGACTGGAGGTGCCGGAGGAGGTGCGATGACCAACGAACTGCCCGTACTGGTAGGAATCGACGGATCCCGCGACGGCCTGATCGCGCTCATCTGGGCCGCGGCTTACGCCGCTTTGCATCACGCACCGCTGCACGCCGTGTACGTCCTCGACGACGAGCGCGAGGTCGGCGGCGGCCCGCCGTCCATCGGAGCGGACGACGGCACCGAGGTACTCGGCGACGCCCTGGAGGAGCTCGATCGACTGGGATTCCGCGACGCGTCGCTCGAGGTCCGCCACGGCCATCCTGCACAGGCACTCCACGAGCTCTCCGAACGGTCCGTCGCCCTGGTCGTCGGCCGGCGCGGCATGGGTGGCTTCGCCGAGCTCGTGCTCGGCTCCACCTCCCAGGCCTGTACGGCGCTGGCCACGAAGGTCCCCCTGATCGTCGTCCCCGACACCTGGGACCCCGCAGGGCCCGCACATCAGCGGATCGTCGTCGGCGTCGACGGCTCCGTTGAGGGCCAGGACGCACTCCGCTTCGCCTTCGAGTTGGCGGCCGCGACCGGTGCGGAGATTCTCGGCGTCCACGCGACCGAGGTCCGGGAGAAGTACCCGGACCCCGGCAAGTGGTTCGACCCGGCCCGGCAGCCGTGGATCGAGACCTCCGACGAGCTACTGACACAGGCCCTCGAAGGCTGGACCGCGAAGTACCCGGACGTCGCCGTCCAGCAGGGCGGCGTCGCCGACCACCCAGTTCTCGTCCTGGCCCGCGAGTCCCAGAACGCTGACCTCGTGGTGGTAGGCGGCCTCGGCCGTACGGCGTTCTCCGAACTGCGCATGGGCTCCGTGGCCCGCGGCCTCCTCCACCACTCCCACTGCCCCGTCGCCGTCGTACACCACCCGGAGTCCTGACACGGACCACGTCATCAGAACCCACAACCTCACCAAACGGTTCGGAGCTGCTCAGGACCGTCGCGCGTACCCGCGCCGAGGCTTCTAGTAGAACGTGGCGCCGGTCGCGCGTGTTGTGTCGTCGAATCTCCAGGTCAGCTCGTTACGCACTCCGACCACGCCGTCGATACCGCCGATCAACTGTTCCGCGAAGGCAACCGTGCTGCGGTTCTCGACCTGTCCGCTCAGCGTCACGACGCCCTCGCGCACACTCACCTCCACGGCGAACGTGTCGTCCCACAGATGGCGGTCGACGACATCTCGCCGTACCCGGGCGAGGAGTTCCTCATCCGTGGCAAGGAAGGCTCGCAGCAGATCGGAGCGGGCCACGATTCCGGTCAGTTCGCCGCCGTCTGTCACGACCAGGCGGGTGAGCCCGCGAGCCGCCATCAACCGCGCGGCCTCGTCCAGAGTGCAGCGGCGATCCACCGTCACCGCGGGGCTGGTCATCAACTGTCCGGCGGTCAACGCCTCCGCCTTCGTGTGGGCCTTGCGGTGCGCGAGGTGGAGTGCGCGCCGCGGTGAACGCTGAAACTCCTCCTTGCGCAGGAGGTCCGTTTCGGACACCACGCCGGCGACTCCGCCGTACGGACTGCGGACCGGAACCGCGCTGATGTGGTGCTCGGCCAGGATCGCGGCGACGGTCTTGAACGGCGTGTCCTCGGCGACGGTGACGACGTCCTTGGTCATCACGTCGGAGACGGTCAGGAAGTGGCGCATCATGACTCCTCATGCCGGCGGACGATCGCGACAGGCGAGTCCGCGTGGTGCAGAAGGCTCTGGCTGACGGAACCCATCAGCAAGCCGGCGACGCCGCCACGGCCGCGCGAGCCGACGACGACCAGCGAGGCAGTTTCCGACAGCTTGATCAGTTGCGAACTCGCCCGCCCCTCGGTCACGGAGGCGCCTACTGTGACGGTGGGGTACTTGTCCCGGTAGGTCGCAAGACTCTCGGCGAGCCAGTTCTTCAGCAGACCGTCAGTGGTGTCGATCGACGCCGCGTGCTCCGCCTGCGGCTGCCAGCAGTACACGACCCTGAGCGGCTGACCGGTCCGCGATGCCTCCTCGAACGCGAACAGCACCGCGTCCTCGGAGTCGGGCGAGCCGTCCGTGCCGACTATGACGGGACCGGTACGCCGTTCACTGCGCACCACGACCACCGGGCACGGCGCCTTGGCCGCAACCGCCGTCGCCACCGATCCGAGCACCGCAGCCGACATCTTGCTCCGCGACCGCGAGCCGACGACAACCATCTCGGCCCCGCCGGCCTCCATCAGGAGCGCGTCCTGCGCAGCCTCGGCTGCCAGCCACCCGGACCCACGCTCGTACCCGAGCCGGTCGCGGGCGAACTGCACCGCCTCGTCGAGCTCGCGCTGCAACGTGCCCAGCGGCATCGCCGGTGGCACATATCCCTCCAAGCTGACCGCGGGCCAGCGCTTGAGATCATTCAGGTACGCCCGCACGACCCGCACCGCAAGATCGCGCTGTTCGGCCGCGTCCACGGCCCAGCGCAGCGCGATCTGTGCCTCAGGCGTGTCGTCCACACCGACGAGGATGTACTTCGTCATGACCGAATTCCCTTCGTTCGCCCTCATGTCTCCACTGTCGGTCGCGCCGCGGAGACCCGGCAGAGCCGAACGTCCTATGCGCGCTGGGCCGACAGCCGTGTTTGAGGAAGGAAGGATCGACCGCGCGCCACGATGGCGACCGCGGGTGCCACACCCGGCCGGACCTCGAGGAGGTACAGCGCACCGGTGTGACCGTCCTTCGCCCAGTCGAGCGTCGTCGGACGGCGGAAGTGTTTGTCTGCCACAACCGACCAGCGGGCGAGTTCCTGAAGGTCTTCGTCGGTCAGCACGAGGACGGCTCGTTCGGCGGGCGTCGTCGGCACACGCCGGGTCCCGCGGGGGTCGGCGTACACGGTCTGGGTGAGCTTGGCCCCACAGTGCCGCACGATCGTCGGCCGCGCGCCCGGGTGCACCGAGTACTGGTCGGCGTCGGCCCCTTCACCGAGGCCCCACGAGGCCCGGACCCGGACGAAGGTGTTCTCGCCGCGGGCGGAGCCCGAACCACCGAGATCGGCACGCACCATCCGCTGCACAGTCACCGGCATCGCGACCTTCAGGTGGTCGATCCCCTCGGCCTCGCGATTGCCAACGGCAACGGTGTTGTACAGCGACGCGAAGCACCGCCGGCAGGCCGCGACGACGTCGGCGCCGCTGGTGAGGTGCAGGAACACGTCGTCCTGCAGGGCGTCCGCGGACGTCACCGGGCTGCAGCGAACTGCGACCTCCGTGCCGTCCCCACCCAGCTCGTCGTACGCGTCGAGGATCTCCTCGGCCACTGCCGCGGGCAGCGACGCGTCGCGGAAGGCCGAGCGGACCTCGGCCGCTGCCACGACGAGGTCGCGACCGGCCCGGAACCTACGGATCTCCTGTGCGATCGTCGGTCCGAGACCGGCGTGGTGGACGAACTCGCGGTACGCCGCAGCGGTCACCGCGAACCCCTCGGGCACGCGGATGCCCTCACGGGCCAACTCGGCCAGCCGGGCTGCCTTCACTCCGACCTGCTCCGGACCCGCCTCGACAGCGGACTGCGTCGCTTCACCGTCGAGTCGTACGACGTACTCGCTGTTCATCTCATCCTCCTGAACTGCTCACAGATCCGTCGTACTCATTCCACCGATGGGAGTGGCGGTTGTTGCAGGGCCGAAGGTCCCGGCTGCTCTCGCCGGACGACCGCCGGCACCACGAGGAGCAGGCCGAGTACGAGCGTCATGCCCGCACTCGCGAGCACCACGATCCACGCCCACTCGAGGGCCGGCGCGGTCGCACCGACGTCCGCTCGGACACTGACGTTCCCACTGCCGTCGGCGGCCATCACGACGAGCGTCCAGTCGCCGTTCTCGACCGGCCAGGTGATCGTCTGCTCCCCCGGACCGGAGGCCTGGACACGCCAGATGTGCAGCGCCGCGGGCTCGGTCGAGGGCGCGCCGCCGGCGTGATCGTCGTACGTCGTGTTGTTCGGCCCGATCGCCTTCACCGTTGTGTGGCCGACGCCGGTCAGGTAGGTGGCCACATCGGCCGACCTCGCCAGACCGACGAAGACGGGTGCGCCGCCGGTCGAGGCCACGCGCAGTCGCGCGTCACCGAACCAGCTCCGCGGAACCGTCGTCGCACCGGCGTCGATCGTGAACCTTTCACTGGTCAGCGCGTAGCCCGACGTGGACATCGCCACCTGACCCGACGTGACGAAGCCCGCCGAGTCCCGGCGACCTTGGTCGAGCCAGGCCAGCGCTCCGCCGACCGCGAGGCCGGCGACGGACGCGAGCGTCACCACAACGCCGAGGACGAGGGCGACGATCCGTCCAGCCGACATCCGCTGCGCCGACCCCGGCGATGGTGCGCCGGCCGGCGGTGTGCTTGTAGGCGGTGTGCTGCGAGGCAGCGGCTCGTGGAGTCTCGTCGTACCGGGGTCGTCGCCGCCCATGTCCAAACGGAACGGCGGGTACTGGTCGACCATCAGCCCGGCGTACGCCGCGACGCGCAACGCCCACCGATTCATGCCGAGCACCAGATCGAAGACCGACCGTGGGTACCGCCCGGTGAACAGCAGGACGATCGCCGCGACGAGGACCAACAGTCCGACCAGACCACCACTCCAGCCCCACGCGCGATCGTCGGCCTGGGTCGCGAACCACGTCCCGGTACCGACGAAGAACCCGACCACGATGTAGTGCGGGATCGCCAGCAACCACCACTTGACCAGCACCAGGCCGCGGGACAGGTGCTCCGGGTACTTCACCTCGAGATGCGCCGGGTAGTCCGGGACGTCCCGCAACGTGAACGGCGGGTACTTGTCCGTGCCCAGAGCGCCGTACGAGTAGAACTGCACCCGCCAGGTCCAGCGCATCACTCCGACGTTAAAGTCGAAGATCCCGCGCGGATAGCGACCCGTGAACAGGATCGCGAAGAACGCCACGAAACTCAGCAACGCGAACGCGATCCACAACACCGCGAGCACGAACAGGTGCGGAATCACCAGCACCCACTTCACCAACCACAACCAGCGATTCAGCCGATCGTCGAGCGCCCCGTCCACCCGGACCGGGTACGTCGTGGTACTCATCGCGTCTCCAGTCACTCGTCCGTCGCAGCAAGCGTCGGACGATCGCGGCCAGACCAGCAGAGTCGAAGGTCCCGCCCAAGGCACGCCTTGCTGCCCTGACCGACCGACCGGCACCACATGGGACGTGCTGTGGTCTGGACACAGGGGGCCGGTTCGCCGGAGGGGTGTCCGTCTTGGCGACGGTGGGTCTCGTGGCCTAGGGCCACCGCTTCCTGATCCGCTTCCGGCGATCCGGTACTTCCCCTGTAGTTCCAGGTTCGCGCAACGAGTGGTCGCACGTCAGGGTCCAAGGTCCCGACCTCGCTGGACCACCCGGCCCCGATCACTCGCGGATCAGCACGTCCTCGACGGCGCGCCGCGGCGTCGGCGGGACGGTCGGGCCGTAGCCGAACCGGATCACGGCCTGTGGCCGCTGCCACGGACCGAGCGGATCATTGATCTGCACCCGGAGCTCTTCGTGCTCGATCGCCTGATTCAGCAAGGATGTCGACCATCCACGGGCAGTGGCCTCCAGCAGCACATGCTCGAGTGCCTGTCCCGCCCGCAGCCACTCGATCGGCCCGTCGTACCGAGTCGCTAGCACCGCTAGCTGCGGCTCACGCTCGAATTCGGCCACCGGACGCACCGCATCGGCCTCCGTGGCCGCCAGATCGCGTACGACGGGACTCCGGCCGGCGACCCGCGAACCCAGGGCACTGGACGGCACCCCGTCGCTGTCCCGGTGCCCACCGACCCAAAGCCGTCGCTCGGCCGTCCGCGCCGCATCCACGTCGTCCGCCGCCACCGCATCGTTCGTTGCCATCTGCAACCACCAGCGCCGGGACGGCCTGTCGATCCACTGCAGCACGGCGCCCTCGACCCGTGCACACAGGTCGAGCTCGACGCGGGCCTGTGCCGGCAGTCGCTCATCGGTGAACGGCTCCCGGTTCGTCCGACGTTTCGTCAGGTACGGCGCCAGCGCGGCCAACGGCTCGCCCGGCGACAAGCTCAGTTCGATAACCGCCACCAGATCCGGTAACCGCTGGTCGACGAGGTGCCGTACCTCCGAGCCCATCCCCCGCGCCGCGGCTGCCACCCGCAGGTTCAAGATCGACGCTCCGAGCGACAGGAACAGCATCCGGCGCGACGGATCCTCGGCCGGCAACTCCCGATCCCGCACCCGGAACACCTGCACCGTCCGCTCCACGAACCGGAACCGCCACGGCTGCGTGTTGTGGATCGACGGAGCCAGCACCGCCGCCCGCAGCAGCGCCTCCCGGTCAGCCAAGGAAAGTCCCGCTCTCTTCATTCCCCCAGTGCAGACCGGTCGCTCCAGCAGCTGTAGAGGCGAAAGACCCGTTCGCGTCGTGACCCCTGGGATCGCGGCGGCCGAGGGGCCCAAGGTCCTGCTCGAACGGACCGATCGGCCGGTGCGAACAGTGGCGCCGGCGCTCCATGCTTGAGCTGAGATCAGCTCAGGAGGTTCATTGTGGGCGCACAGGTCAGAGCGGTGCCATGGGTCCGGCAGCTGGTGATCGACACCGGCCGGGCGGCACGACGCAGACACGCCATCCACGGCCTCTTCGAGGTCGACGTCACCTCGGCGCGGACGGTCTTGCGCGCGGACGGCGCCTCGCGCCTCTTCACGGCGTTCGTGATCCACTGCATCGCCACCGCGGTCGCCGCGGATCCCAGGTATACAGGCGTACCGGGACCTGCGAGGCCGTGAGGTCATCTTCGACCAGGTCGACGTCGCCCTGCCGGTCGAGGTCGACGTCGACGGGGAGCCGTTCGCTTTCACCCACGTGCTGCGTGACGCGTCCCGGCGTACCGTCGAGGAGCTGCACGACGAGATCCACGCGGTCAAGACGGATCCACACCTGAGCCCGTCGGTCCGCAAGGCGCCCTGGGTGCACGCGTACCTGTTGCTGCCCGGATTCGTCCGGGTCGCGCTGCTCGGCGCACTGCACCGGCTGCCGCGTCGCCAACAGGCTCTGGCCGGCACGGTGGGTGTGACCGCCGTCGGCATGTTCGGCGCCGGCTCGGGCTGGGGCATCGGATTCCAGCTCCACACCCTGAGCATCGTGGTCGGCGGCATCGCCCGACGGCCGATCGTTTTCCAAGGCGTACTCGTCGAACGCGAGTTCCTCCAGCTGACCGTCAGCGTCGACCACGACATCGTCGACGGCGCCCCCGCCGCCCGCTTCGTCGGCCGCCTCCGCGAGCTACTCCTGGCCGGAGACGGAATCCACCAATCCATCGTATGGAAGCAGCCGGCATGAAGCGCGAGTCCGAGGTCATAGGAACCGTTGGTCAATTTCGCTCCCAACCACCTCCTGCCCAACCCGTCTGGACACCCTGGTGGCTGTGGCTGTCGGTGCCGATCGCACTCCTCGGCATCTCGGGCAGCATGGCCGGCATTCTGATCCCCGAGATCTATGCGAACGAGACGGCCGGCTGGCAGACCCAGGCGATCGGCCAGGACATCGCCAACCTGGTCGTGCTCCCAGTCATGCTGGTCCTCGCAGTGGCCGCCGCACGCGGTTCGGTGCGGGCGTTGCTCGCGTGGGCCGGGACGGTCGTCTATGCGGCCTACGCGTATGTGATCTATGCGTTCGCCGTCCACTTCGGACCGCTGTTCCTGCTGTACGTCGCAGTCCTCGGACTCGCGGTGTGGGCGCTGCGCAATGGCCGGCATCAGCTTGGGCATCGTGAGCCTGACGATCGTTGCCATCGCTCACGGCGAAGAAGCCTCGCCGGTCGTCGCCGCCGTTCTGGGCCTGCTCGGCATCGCGCAAGCCCTCACCTGCTGGCGCTTCCTCATGAGTTCCGGGACTCACGTTGCGGGTCGATCCTAGTCATGCGTACTCACGACAACTCGCCTGCCGACAGAGGCGGGATGGACCGACAAGACCCTGCTCGGGCTCGATCATCGGAGAAGTGGCCTCGATCCGTGGATTCCACTTCCTACAGGTGATCTACCTCGTAACCGGTGTGCTCGTCATAGCGTGGACGCCAGGTCGCCACTGGTCGGATGCCCCACCGCTGGCTCATCGCGTTCGGTCCCAGCCGGGGCGGGGGCGGTGGGTGCCTAGTTGGGTGTCGCGGCTGCGGTAGACGATGTAGGGACGGGTGAGGTAGCCCAGTGGGGCGCTGAAGACGTGGACCAGGCGGGTGAAGGGCCACAGGGCGAACAACAGCATCGCGGCGAGGCCGTGCAGCTGGAACGTGAGCGGCGCTTCGGCCATCAGCTCAGGATGCAGCTGGAAACGGAAGATCCCGCGGAACCAGATGGAAACGCCTTCGCGGTAATCGTAGTGGCTGAAGATGTTGGCGAAGACAGTGTTGGCCAGCCCGAGCAGGATGACCGTCGCGAGGACGGCGTACATGGTCTTGTCCATCTTGGTGGTGGCGGAGAACACCGGGCCGACCGTACGGCGGCGGTAGATGAGGATGGCCATGCCGACGACGGTGCCGAAGCCGGCCACCGCGCCGATCGAGACGGCGAGGAAGTGGTACAGCCCTTCCGAGACGCCAACAGCTTCGGTCCAGGACTTCGGTACGCCGAGACCCATCACATGCCCGAGGAACACCGCGAGCAAACCGAAATGGAACAGTGGGCTGCCCCAACGAAGCAGCCGGTCCTCGTACAGCTGCGACGAGCGAGTCGTCCAGCCGAACTTGTCGTAGCGGTAGCGCCAGAAGTGGCCGACGACGAAGACGGTCAGGCAGATGTAGGGGACGATGACCCACAGGAACGTGTCCATGGTCAGCGACCTCCGCGGTACGTCGGCATCGGCAGCGGGACCGGTGACGCGGGTCCGGTGTCGAAAGCGGCGCCGTACGGGGTGAGGCCGACCTCCTCGTCCGGAGGACCGTCGGCGATGAGCTTCTGCACGGCATCGCGCTCGCTTCCGCGCAGAGGTGGAAGCGTGGCGGTGACCGCCTCGACGGCTCCGGCCCAGCGCGAACCGATGCCGGTCAAGGACAGGCGAAGGACCTCGAGGCCGGCCCGGTACTCGAGCAACAGGTGCCGGCCCTGTTCGTGATCGACGGTCGCGGCGTACTCCAGGACGACACAGAGGTGGTCGGGAAGTTCGCCGGGGTCGAGGTCGAGGCCGGACGCGAGATAGGTTTGCTTGAACCGCAGCAGCGCGCCGCCTCGTTTGCGCGTGTCGCCGTACAGGAAATAGGTCAGGAACAGGTTGTGGCGGCGACGGTTGTCGAAGGTCTCGACGTAGTCGGACTCCAGCTCGGACAGCGGCGTGCCGGACAGATTGCTGATGGTTGCCCGCAGCAACTCGCCCACGCGGGACGGGAGTTCGTGCGTCGCACGCCTGATCAGCTCGAGCCGGTCGAGCAGTTGGCTGTCGGGATAGGCGAGCAGCAGCGAGGCGGACTGCCAAGCGACCGTGAGCTGGTCGGCACGGAGCTTCATCACTGGTCCCCCTTCGGTGGGAACAGGCCCTGCGGGCTCCCCTTGCCGTCCCAGTTCAGGAGGTTGACGCGGGCAGCCTTGTCGTCGGGTGACGCGAGGGTGTCCGAGGTCTGACGGTCCTGCAGCATCTGGAAGTTCTCGACCGCGATCGGCGTCGTTCCGCCGGATCCCTCGCCGAACGGACCCGAGCCGCCCATCCCCGGGCCGCCCTCGTAGTCCAGTGAACACGCGATCTCTTCGAGGTCGTGGGCCTGCTCCGCGTGTGCGGGCGGGATGACGTACCGCTCGTCGTACTTGGCCAGCGCGAGCAGCCGGTACAGGTCGTACATCTCCTCCTCCCCCATCCCGACCGCGGCGGGGATCGCGCCGTCCGGATCGCGGCCCAGGTTGATGTCGCGCATGTACGAGCGCATCGCGGCGAGCCTGCGCAGTACCGCGTCGACCGGGGCGACATCGCCCGCCGTGAACAGCTCGGCGAGGTACTCGATCGGGATCCGCAACGCGTCGATCGCCGCGAACAGGTTCTCCCGCTTCTCGGCGTCCTCACCGGTCTCGCGGACCACGTCGACGACCGGCGACAGCGGCGGGATGTACCAGACCATCGGCATCGTGCGATACTCCGGATGCAGCGGGAGCGCGACCTTGTACGTGGTGATCAACGCGTTGACCGGTGATCGCTGCGCCGCGTCGATCCAGTCGCGCGGTACGCCGTCCCGCTCGGCGGCACGGATCACCTCGGGATCGTGCGGGTCGAGCAGGATGGACCGCTGCGCCTCGTAGAGGTCGTGGTCGTCAGGGACCGATGCGGCCTCGAGGACCCGATCGGCGTCGTACAGCACCAGACCGATGTACCGCAGCCGGCCGACACACGTCTCGGCGCAGACCGTCGGCAGACCGACCTCCACGCGCGGGAAGCAGAACGTGCACTTCTCCGCCTTGCCGGTGCGATGGTTGAAGTAGACCTTCTTGTACGGGCAACCGGACACGCACATCCGCCAGCCGCGGCAGCGGTCCTGGTCGACCAGCACGATGCCGTCCTCGGTGCGCTTGTAGATCGCACCACTCGGGCACGATGCCGCACACGACGGGTTCAGGCAGTGCTCGCAGATCCGCGGCAGGTAGAACATGAAGGTCTGCTCGAACTCGAACTTGACCTTGTCGCCCACCTTCTTCAGCACTGGGTCGTGCTCTGCCGTCGCGGCCGACCCGCCGAGGTTGTCGTCCCAGTTGGAAGACCACGAGATCTTCATGTCCTTGCCGGAGATCAGCGACTTCGGCCGCGCGACCGGCGTGTGTTCCTGGGCCGGAGCATCGGTCAGGGTCGCGTAGTCGTACGTCCAGGGCTCGTAATAGTCCTGGATCGACGGCATCTTCGGGTTGGAGAAGATGGTGGCGAGCTTCTTCAGCCGACCGCCGGCCTTGAGTTTGAGGCGGCCGCGCTTGTTGAGTTCCCAGCCGCCCTGCCATTCCTCCTGGTCCTCGTACCGTCGCGGGTACCCCTGACCCGGCCGGGTCTCGACGTTGTTGAACCAGACGTACTCGGTGCCCGCGCGATTCGTCCAAGCTTGCTTGCAGGTGACCGAGCAGGTGTGGCAGCCGATGCATTTGTCGAGGTTCATCACCATCGCCATCTGCGCCATGACCTTCATCAGTACGTCACCTCCTGGCTGCGCTTGCGGATCACTGTGACCTCGTCCCGCTGATTGCCGGTCGGCCCCAGATAGTTGAAGGCGAACGACAGTTGCGCGTAGCCCCCGATGACGTGACTGGGCTTGACCAGGATCCTGGTGAGCGAATTGTGGATACCGCCACGTTTGCCGGACGTCTCCGCGATCGGTACGTCGATCAACCGGTCCTGCGCGTGATGCATGTAGACCGTTCCCTCGGGCATCCGGTGCGAGACGATCGCCCGCGCGACCACGACCCCGTTGCGGTTGACCGCCTCGATCCAGTCGTTGTCCTGGACACCGACCTTGGCGGCGTCTTTGTCGCTCATCCAGATCGTCTGCCCACCACGCGACAGCGACAGCATGAACAGGTTGTCCTGGTACTCCGAGTGGATCGACCACTTGCTGTGCGGGGTCAGGTAGCGAACCGTCACCCCCTCGACGGCGGCACCTCCGACATCGCCCACGGGCGGCTCGGCGAACAGCGCCGCCATGTTCAGCGGCGGCCGGTAGACCGGTAGGTTCTCGCCGAGCTCGGTCATCCAGTCGTGATCGAGATAGAAATGCTGCCGACCCGTCAGGGTGTGCCAGGGCTTCAGCCGCTCGACGTTGATCGTGAACGGCGAGTACCGGCGGCCGCCGGCTTCCGAACCCGACCATTCCGGCGACGTGATGACCGGGACCGGCGCCGCCTGCGTGTCGGCAAACGTGATCTGCTTGCCCTCGTGCTCGGCGGCCAGATCGTGCAGTTGGGTCCCGGTCCGCTTCTCGAGGGTCTTGAATCCTTGAGTCGCGAGGTGCCCGTTCGTCGTACCGGACAGCGCCAGGATCGCCTCACAGGCGTGAACGTCGCGTTTGAGCGAAGGACGGCCGTTGGCGGGTCCGCCACGGACCGGGCCGTTCTTGGAGCGGAGATAGTCGATCGAGGCGGCGACGTCGTACGTCACGCCCTTGGTCGTGGTCCCGAGCTTGTCGAGCAGCGGCCCGAGGGCCTGCATCTGCGCGCCGACCGCGGTGTAGTCCCGTTCGACTTCGACGATCTTCGGCATCGTGACCCCGGGGACCGGCTCGCACTCACCGTGCTTCCAGTCCCGTACGACGCCGTGCGGGTTGGCCATCGCGTCCGGGGTGTCATGCAGGAGCGGCACGGCGACGATGTCGCGGCGGGTGTCCAGGTTGCCTTCGGCAAGCTCGCTGAACTTCGTCGCGATCGCTTGCCACGCGTCCCAGTCCGTACGGGTCTGCCACGGCGGCGCGATGGCCGGGTTGAACGAGTGCACGAACGGGTGCATGTCCGTGGTGTTCAGATCGTGCTTCTCGTACCAGGTCGCGGCCGGCAGCACGACGTCGGAGAAGATCGTCGTACTGGTCTGGCGGAAGTCCAGGGTCAGCAGCAGGTCCAGCTTCCCCTCGGGCGCCTGTTCGTGCCAGTCCACCTCCCGCGGACGCTGGCTCTCGCCCGCCTCGGTCGCGCGCAGCGAGTTGTCGGTGCCCAGCAGGTGCTTGAGGAAGTACTCGTTGCCCTTCCCTGAAGACCCGAGCAGGTTCGCGCGCCAGATCGCCAGCACGCGAGGGAAATTCTCGGGCGAGTCCGGATCCTCCGCGGCGAAGCGGAGATTGCCGGACTTCAACTGCTCGACCACATGCTCAGCCACCGGCCGGCCGGCCGCCGCGGCCTCATCGGCGAGCTCCAGTGGGTTGCGGTTGAACGTCGGGTACGACGGCATCCACCCCATTCGCGCACTCTTGGCGATCACGTCGGCGGTACTCAGCCCGGCCAACAACCCACGACCGGTGCTCGCGGCAACGGTGTCGGCGGAGAACGTGTCGTAGCGGTACTGATTCGTGTGCAGGTACCAGTAGGCAGTGTGGATCATCTGCCGCGGCGGCCGCGCCCAGTCCAGCCCGAACGCCAACTGGGCCCAACCGGTGACCGGCCGGCACTTCTCCTGCCCCACGTAGTGTGCCCACCCGCCGCCGTTCACGCCCTGGCACCCGGTCAACGTGGTCAGCGCGAGAAAGCCGCGATAGATCGTGTCCGAGTGGAACCAGTGATTCGTTCCGGCGCCCATCAGGATCATCGAACGGCCCCGCGACTCCTCGGCGTTGGCCGCGAACTCCCGTGCGATCCGGGCAGCCGCCACAGCAGGCACGCCCGTGACCGTCTCTTGCCACGCGGGCGTGTACGGCGCGGACGCATCGTCGTACGAAGCAGGCCACGCACCGGGAAGCCCAGGCCGCCCCACGCCGTACTGCGCCAGCATCAGGTCGAACACCGTGGCCACCACCTGGTCACCGACGCGGCGAACCGGCACGCCGCGGACCAGCGACAGTGAGGCGTCGTCGAAGCGCGGCAGTTCCACCTGCACCGAGTCGCTGTCTGCGTCGAGCAAGGTCAACCGTGGATCGACCTCACCGAGATCGAGGTTCCACCTCCCGACGCCTGCCTCACCGAAGCGGTGACCGAGCGACCCGTTCGGCACGACGACCTCGTCCGTACGCGAGTCGACCAGCACGGTCTTGAAGTGCGCGTTCTCCTCCCCCGCATGTGCGGGCAGGTCCGCAGCGGTGAGGAACTTGCCCGGCCGGTACGCCGTACCGTCTCCGCCCGGTTGCAGCACCACCAGGTAAGGGAGGTCGGTGTACTTCTTGGTGTAAGCGGTGAAGTACGGCGTCTCGCGGTCGACGAAGAACTCCTTCAGAATCACGTGCCCCATCGCCATCGCCAGTGCGCCGTCCGTACCCGGTGCCGCCGGCAACCATTCGTCGGCGAACTTCACGTTGTCCGCGTAGTCCGGCGAGACCACGATCACTTTCTGCCCGCGGTACCGCGCCTCGGTCATCCAGTGCGCGTCCGGCGTACGGGTCACGGGCACGTTCGAGCCCCACATGATCAGGTAGCCGGCATCCCACCAGTCACCGGACTCCGGTACGTCGGTCTGATCGCCGAAGACCTGCGGCGACGCGACCGGCAGATCGGCGTACCAGTCGTAGAACGACAGCATCGACCCGCCGACCAGTGAGGTGAACCGGGCACCGGACGCGTGCGACACCATCGACATCGCAGGAATCGGCGAGAAGCCGGCAACCCTGTCCGGGCCCCACTTCTTGATCGTGTGCACGTACGCGGCGGCGACCAGCTCGGTCGCCTCGTCCCAGGTCGCGCGAACCAGTCCGCCCTTGCCCCGCGCGGACTTGTAGGCCTTCGCCCGCAACGGGTTGTCGACGATGTGCGCCCACGCCTTGACCGGATGCCCGCCGTACTGACGCTTCGCCTCGCGGTACATCTCCAGCAGTACGCCGCGGATGTAGGGATAGCGGACGCGGGTCGGCGAGTACGTGTACCAGGAGAAGGCCGCGCCGCGTGGGCAACCCCGCGGCTCGTACTCGGGCCGGTCGGGCCCGACGGACGGGTAGTCGGTCTGCTGGGTCTCCCAGGTGATGATGCCGTCCTTGACGTACACCTTCCACGAACACGAACCCGTGCAGTTCACACCATGGGTCGAGCGGACGACCTTGTCGTGACTCCAGCGATCCCGGTAGAAGTCGTCAGCCTGCCGCCCACCGGTCTTCGTCAGCGTCCGCAGGTCGGCCGACACCGTGCCTTTCGTGAAGAACCGTCTCGTACGCACGAGCGCGTCGCTGAGACCTCCGTCCAGCCCCACCTCGCGACCGGCTCCCGTGCCTTCGGGCTGGGCTTCAGTGCTCACAGGCAATCCTCTCCTCGACGCGGTCGGGACTCAGGCGATGTTCTTGGAAGCGTCTTGTTCGCCGGGCGACGCAGGCCGGTGCGCGCGCTCGATCGCACGCACGAGGGTCAGGGTCAGGGCGAGAGTCAGAGCCGCCGTCACCGACAGCAGCCACAGGCCGATCGCGTAGGACTCCGTCCGGCCGTAGACATAACCCATCACCAGCGGCGGCACGAACCCACCGAGTCCGCCGGCGGCACCGACCAAACCGGTCACCCCGCCCACCCGGGACGGTTCCGTCACCTCGGCGATCAGCGCGAAGGTGGCGCCGCTGCCCGAGCCGAGTGCCGCGGCCATTCCCAGGAACGCGATCGTCCCGACAGGCTCGAGCAGGGGGTGGGTCGCAGCGACCGCGGCCCCGGCGACCACGACGGCATAGCCCACCGCCAGCACCGGAACCGGGCCCAATCGGTCTGAGAGCCACCCGCCCAGCGGACGCATGATCACCGCGACCGCGACGAAACCTGCCATTCGGTTCGCTGCGTCGGCCGGCGTCAGTCCGTAGTCCGTCTTGAGGTAGGCCGGGAGATAGACCGAGAAGGCGACGTACCCGCCGAAGGCCACCGCGTACAGGACGCAGGCCTGCCAGGTGATCGGGAGTCTGGCGTTGGCGACGAGGCGCCGGACCAGAGAGGTCGTCGGGGCAGTACGTCCAGGGGCGTCCCGAAGGAACATCCAGGCGACGACGGCGTACACGGCGAGGACAGCTGCGGTGATCAAGAACGGCGCCTTGGCCCCCAGGCCGTCGTACAGCTTCACGGTCGTCAGCGCGCTGATCGCCGTACCGCCCATGCCGGCGCCGAAGATTCCCACCGCGAGACCCCTCCGCTCCGGTGGGAACCACGCGTTCACGAACGGCACCCCGACCGCGAATGTCGTCCCCGCGACACCGAGGAAGAACCCGCCGACCAGCAGCAGGGCATAGGAGTCGAGCGCGACGAACGCTATGAACAGGATCGGCACGATCGTCACCGCGGACACGATCGGGAACATCACCCGGCCGCCGAACTTGTCGGTCAGCGCACCGACTACGATGCGACCGAGCGACCCCACGACCACCGGGACCGCGACCAGCAGCGCGACGTCCGACTCGGTCAGCGCCCCCAGCGCCCCGTTCTGCCGGAACAACGGCCCGAGCGGGCTGATCAGCGCCCACGCCCAGAAGTTGACGGCGAAACCAACCGTCGCCAGCGCCAGCATGAACCACGGCGAACCCACTACGTCCCTGGTACGCCGCTCCGCACGACCTGTCATCCCTCGTCCCCATTCGAGATCGTCACGATCTCCACCATCGTGCACGTCGCATCCCCTGCCAATGGGCCGAAAGTCCTGCTCCGTACCGACATTGGCACTGCCGCCACGACACGCGCTTGGTACCCACCGGCGGTTCATTCAGACGGTTACTTCACGTAGTGTTGCGGTGTGACTGACGGCTCGCGGTCAGGGCGTGGGGGCTGGGACGAGGGCGCTTTGGAGTACGCAGGCCTGTCCCGGGTGCGTCTTGATGCGCTGTTGCAGGAGCTGCTCGGGCGTGTCGACGAGATCATGGAGTACCAGGAACGCCTGCGGGCGCTCCTCGACGCGGTTGTCGGCATTGGTGCGGATCTGGATCTGAACAGCACCCTGGACCGCATCGTCACCGCGGCCTGCGAACTCGCCGGTGCCCGGTACGGCGCGCTCGGCGTCGTCGGGCCGGACGGTCGGCGACTGGTCCGGTTCATCACCCGCGGTGTCACCGACGAGGAGATCGCCGCCATCGGCCCGTACCCCGAGGGCCACGGCATCCTCGGCCTGCTGATCGAGCACCCCGAGCCGATCCGGATGCACGACCTCGCCGAGCACCCCCGCTCCTACGGCTTCCCGGCCAACCACCCGCCGATGAAGAGCTTCCTCGGCGTCCCGATCCGGACCCGCGAACACGCCTACGGCAACCTGTACCTGACCGAGAAGACCGGCGGCGCCGACTTCACCGAAGACGACGAACGCACCGTCACCGCCCTGGCCGCCGCAGCCGGCGTCGTCATCGACAACGCCCGGCTGTACGCCGACACCGAACAGCGCCGCCGCTGGCACGAGGTCACCGCCGAGATCACGCAGCTGATGCTCGGCGAATTCGACCCCGACCAGGCACTCCAGCTGATCGCGCAGAGGGCCCGGGAGGTGTCCGGCACCGCCGTCGCGGCCGTACTGTTCGCCGACGGCGACCAACTGGTGGTCCGGGCGGTCGACGGGCCGCCGCAGTTCCAGCGCTTCCTCGGACAACGGCTGCCCCACGACCTTCCGGTGCTGGGCCGCGCCCTGACCGGCGGCGAGCAGGTCACGATCGACGACCTCGCCGAGTTGCTGAAGGACAACGACACCCTGACCGAGTTCCCCGAAGGCGCACGGCTCGGCCGTACCACGATGGCACCGCTACCGGCAGGCACTACCGGCACCGGCGGCCTGCTCGTGGTCGCCTCCGAACAAGGCCGCGACACCGCCATGTCCGACGGCACCGACCTGATCCGGATGTTCGCCGGCCAGGCCACCCTGGCCCTCGAACGTGCTCAGTCGCAACGCGACCGCGACATGCTCGCGGTCCTCGAGGACCGCGACCGGATCGCCCGGGACCTGCACGACCTCGTCATCCAACGCCTGTTCGCCACCGGACTGCAACTCCAGGGAATGCACCGCCTGGCACGCCCCGAACACCAGCAACGACTCGCCCAGGCGGTCGACGACATCGACACCACCATCCACGACCTCCGCGCCGCGATCTTCGGCCTCCAGCAGGCCCCCGGCGCCAGCACACTACGCGGCGACATCCAGGCCCTGGTCAACGAATACACCGAACCACTCGGGTTCCGGCCACACCTGACCCTGAGCGGCCCGATCGACACCGCCGTACCAGCCGCGGCCAGGCCCCAGATCCTCGCCGCGATCCGAGAATCGCTGTCCAACATCGTCCGGCACGCCAAAGCCTCACAAGCGACCGTCGAGATCTCGGTCGGCGACAGTCTCGTCCTGGCACGCATCACCGACAACGGCATCGGCATCGGCCCCAGCACCCGCCGCAGCGGCCTCCGCAACCTCACCGAACGCGCGCAGGCCCTCGGCGGCACCGTCCGCATCACCACCAACGATCCCCACGGCACAGTCATCGAACTCCAGGCACCGACCGACTGATCAGAGACGCACCCGTCGTGGCGAGTGTCAGGGCACTGGTGGACGCCTCGCCGCCGAGCCGTCGAGCGGTTCGGAGCGGCGTCCCATGCCGGCCCTCCGGATCAGGTCGGACACCAACTCCTGGGCACTGTCGATAGTCCCGTCGAGGATCCTGACGCCAACCCCCACCTCACCGGCCTGCAAGGACCACCGGGCGGCGGCCATGCCCTGCACCAGCGAATCGTTGATCTCGATCGCCTCGCGGTGCAGCAGCGCGGCTGCTTCAAGCCGGAGACGCTCGGCCTCCGCCCAACGCAATCGGTCGGCCGCCATACCCAGCAGGAGCCCCAGCACCAGCAGCGGCGCAACACGCGCCGCCCACCCAGCGGTGGAGAACGAGATGTCACGCACCACGACCCAGACCACCACGAAGGCAACGGCGGACATCCCGGCAAGGGCGCCCGCGCGCAGGCCGAACGTCATCGCGATCAGGGCGACCGGGAACACATAAAGCAAGAAGTAGTCGTCGCCTGGTGTACCGGCGAACAGAGTCAGCAACAGAACGGCGCCGTACAGCCCCACCGCCACCACGAGGGCTACGGACGGATGTTGCCGGAACCACGGATTGCGCGGCGCCGACCTGCGCAGGGGCCACGCGACGTCGGTCATACCTCCAGCAATAGCCCGCACCGCGGTCAGGCCACAGGGCCGGAAGTCCCGTCGGTGAGGAGCAGACAGGCGATCCGACGTAAGAGCGCCGGCAAACGCCCGAGGGGGTGCCGTTGGGTCCTAGGCAACCGGGCCGTTCGGCTCTGCTCACGCGGCCTTTTGCCTGGTGTCCTGGATGGGACCCCGAAGGAGGTTCCGATGTCGAAGAAGGTATTGGTCGCCTACGCCAGCAAGATGGGCGCGACCGCGGGCATTGCCGCCGCGATCGGTGACGAGCTACGTGCGCACGGGCACTCCGCCGACGTTGCCGAGGTGACGAGTGTGAACGACGTCGCGCCGTACGACGCCGTCGTCCTGGGCAGCGCGATCTACGTCCGTCGGTGGCGGCGGGACGCCGTACGCTTCCTGCGCCACAACGTCGCAGGTCTCCGTCAGCGCCAGGTCTGGCTCTTCCACAGCGGGCCTGTCGGACCCGACAAGGACCAGGACCAGACGATGCCGCCGGCGGTCCGCCACCTCGCCCGCTCGATCGGCGCGACACCGGCCGTCACCTTCGCCGGCCGCCTTGAACCAGCCACGGCGAAGGGCTTCCTGGCTCGCCGGCTCGCGGCCGGCAAACTGGCCGGCGATGCGCGCGACTGGGACAAGATCCGTGCGTGGTCAGCCGACGTCAGCGCCGCCATCGAAGCCACCCAACGCAGCACCTGGCACCGTCCACCGGCCAACCACTCCCGCAAGCGCCCAGCCGGCCACTTCCTCGGCTGATGAGCCCAGCCGGTGCGCGCGCCACCCGAACGGGCCATGCTGGAACGAAAGGAGCTCAGGAGGAGGTATGAGGCACAAGCCTGTGGTCGTAGGCATCGACGGATCACCAGCCGCCGAGATCGCCATCAAGTGGGCGGCCGTGGAAGCAACGTCGTTGCGCAGCACTCTCCGCATGCTGCACGCCGTCGCGGCACATGAGGCCGCGTCGAACGCCGGCGAAGTCGTGTATCGCGCGGTCCAGCTGGCCCGCGGGCTGGCCCCGGGCATCGAGATCGACACCCACATCGACAAGGGCGCGCCGTCAACGGTTCTCGTCAAGGCCTCCGGCGACGCGGAGGTCGTGGTGATCGGCAGCCGCGGGCTCGGCCTGATGGCCGGTGCGCTCGTCGGTGCGACCGGCCTGGACCTCGCAGCGAACGCCCGGTGCCCGATCGTCGTCGTACGCCCGGACCTCGCCGAGCTCGACGGAGTCCGCGTCGTCATCGGGTACGACGGATCGCCTGCCGGCGACACAGCCCTCGACTACGGCATCGAGTACGCCCGCCGCCACAGCCTCGCCGTACGGGTCGTCGCCGCCCAGCCGACCGGGACCGAGCTCCACCGGATCACCGAAGACCAGCTCCGGGAGGCCGTCCACAAACGCGACGGCCACGACGCCGAACTCATCCAGATCACCGGCCACCCGGCCGAGCACATTCTGCGTCTCTCATCGGACGCCGGCCTGATTGTCCTCGGCGCCCGCGGACGCGGCGGCTTCGCCGGCATGCTCATCGGCTCCGTCAGCCAGACCGTCCTCCACCACGCCGACTGCCCCGTCACAATCATCCCCGCCGCCGCCACCGGCGGCTGACACACAGCCCTCCATCCCACGCGTCCAACGTGACCCGCCACGTGGAGGTGCCGGCGTGCGGGTGAGGTTCAGTGTGGCTGTTCGCGGCGGTCGAGTACCTCGAAGTGGGCTGATCGCTTGTCGAAGTCCGCGAGTACGGCCTGGGCGGCTGCCGGTACGTGGGCCGTCTCGTAGTCCTCGCCCATGAACGCCCGTACGGAGTCCAAGGACTCGAACCACATCAGGGTCATGAACTCGACGTCCTGCTCCCGCTCGCGGCGAACCAGATCGATCGCGAGGAAGCCCGGGATGCGCAGCGCCTCGATTCCGGGGATGACCTGTTCCCGGACGACGCGCTCGTATGCGGCAGCGTTCTCGTGCGTGGTCCACCCTCGCCACTGACGACAGATCATGGGCCGAGCATAGTCCGCACTTCGATCATCCACCGCTCTGTCCGAGAAGGTGGCAATTGGTTGCCGACGGCATTGGTCGCTGCGTCCGCGGTCCGCGAGTTCGTTTGCGCCGAATGCCTGTGATGGGAGAGGCTTGGCGGCGGAGCGCCGGGAAGTCTGGTCGGCAGTACCCGCCCTCGACCGAGGTGCGGGGCGATCGACGACCCCGGAGGCCGCACCATGCTGGAAGGATCCCACGGTCAGGACCTGCTGACGTTGTGTGAGCCTGAGAGTCCCGGCGTATGGTGCAGGTGTGCACGGAGAGCAGATGGCCGAGGCGTTTCCGGTGGTCAGCCTGGACACGGACGCGCGCGACGCTGCCGAACTGCTCGCCTCGCGGCGCTTGCCTGGGTTGATCGTGGTCGACGAGAAGGGCCGGCCGCACTCGGTGCTGCCCGCGTCGCAGGTGGTGCGCTTCCTGGTCCCGACGTACGTGCAGGACGATCCGTCCCTGGCTCGGGTGATGGACGAGCCGCTGGCCGACCAGGTAGCCGACCGGCTGGCAGGAGTGACCGTCCGCAAGCTGTTGCCGAGGGAACCGGTCGAGCTGCCGGTGGTCAACCACGACGACACGGTCATCGAAGTGGCCGCCATCATGGCCCGGCTGCGGTGCCCGCTGGTCGCGGTCGTGAAGGACGGCGAGATCCTGGGCGCGATCACCGCGTCCCGGTTGCTGGAACTGGTCGTCGCGGCGCACTGACCGACGGACCAGTGATCACGTGACAGTGATCGCGGTCGTCGTCTTCGTGGTCGCCTACGTGCTGATCGCGACGGAGTGGACGCACAAGCTGCTCGCCGCACTCGGCGGCGCGGCCGTGCTGCTCGCGCTCGGGGTGACCGATTCCGAGCACGCGTTCTACTCCCACGACACCGGCATCGACTGGGACGTCATCTTCCTGCTGCTGGGCATGATGATCATCGTCGGCATCCTGCGCCGTACCGGAGTCTTCGAGTACGTCGCCATCTGGGCCGCCAAGCGGGCCAAGGGATCGCCGCTGAGGGTGATGATCCTGCTCACGCTCATCACCGCCGTCGCCTCGGCCTTCCTCGACAACGTCACCACAGTGCTGCTGATCGCACCGGTCACACTGCTGGTCTGCGACCGGCTCGGGATCAATCCCGTCCCGTTCCTGATCGCCGAGGTGATGGCCTCCAACATCGGCGGCGCCGCCACGCTGATCGGCGACCCGCCGAACATCATCATCGCCAGCCGCTCCGGCCTCACCTTCAACGACTTCCTCCTCCACATGACCCCGCTCGTCGTCGTCGAGCTGATCGTGTTCACGCTGGTCCTCCCCCGCCTGTTCAAGGGATCGTTCGACGTCGATCCCGCCAGGGTCGAGAACGTCCTGCGGCTGAACGAGCGCGAGGCGATCCAGGACCCCCGCCTGCTCATCAAATGCGGCTCGGTCCTCGTGGTCGTCTTCACCGGGTTCATCGGCCACTCGCTCTTCCACGTCGACCCGTCCGTGGTAGCACTCCTCGGCGCCGGCCTGCTCGTGCTGATCTCCGGCGTGCCGACCAAGGACTACATGGCCAGCGTGGAGTGGCAAACCCTGCTGTTCTTCGCCGGCCTGTTCGTCATGGTCGGCGCCCTGGTCAAGACGGGCGTGATCGGCAACCTCGCCGACCAGGTCGGCAAGGCGACCAACGGCAAGCCCCTGCTGGCGGTGATGCTGATCCTGTTCGTGTCGGCGGTCCTGTCCGGCATCGTCGACAACATCCCGTACGTCGCCACCATGAGCCCCGTGGTCCTCGAACTGACCAAGAGCATGCACGACCCGGCCCACGCCAACGCCCTGTGGTGGGCGCTCGCCGCGGGAGCCGACTTCGGCGGCAACGCGACCGCGGTCGGCGCCAGCGCCAACGTCGTCGCCATCGGCATCGCGCTGCGCGCCGGCAACCCGATCACCTTCTGGGAGTTCACCCGCAAGGGCGTGGTGATGACCGCGATCACCATCGCCGTCGCGGCGCCGTACCTGTGGCTGCGGTACTTCGTTCTGTCCTGACCGGCCGCCGCTCAGACGGCAACTCTCCGTGATCGTTGCGCGAGGCAAGCGTCAAAGGGGGTCCTTGGATCGTTAAAGACCGCGATCGCTGTAACGCGGCCGGGCGCTTGCTCGATGTCAGGAGTAAGCAGTCTGGTGTGCCGGGAAGTCTGGTCGGCGACGTCTGGACCCCACATCCCGCCTGGAGGCGCATCGCATGCCACAACCTGACGAGAGCCTCACCACCGCCGATCCGTCCGGGACCATCCCCTGGCCGGGACGACGACCTGACACGCTCGGAGACCTCCTCGGAGCGGGAACCGATGCAAGCCTCGTGCCGGTGCTGTCCGGCCCGGAGGCACTGATCGTCGCCGAACTGCTCGAACAGATCGCCGACGACCCGGGAAGCGACCTGAGCGCGATCGCACAACTACTCATCATGCGAATCCACGACCGGCTCGAGATCTTCGAAGACCCCGCCGGCGCCCCGCGGCCCCGGCAGCCGGGCAAACTCATCTCGCTGTTCCCAACACCTCCGGCTCCGCACCAGCAACCCTGACCCCTCAGAGCTCAGTCGCCCGGCGCTGGAGACGTTGAGCCTTCGGTCACAGTTTTGTCACTGGCGTAACGTTCGGCGGCTTCAAACGATTCATTCTGTGAGTGCGGTCCCGGCGGGACCGCAGTTGGTTGTTCTGGTGTGCCGGGAAGTCTGGTCGGCAGCGCCCGACCCATGCCCTTTGCCACCAGGAGACTCCCATGACGAAATCCCTTCGTGCTGTTGCCTGTTCCGCGGTTCTCATGCTCGCGTTCACCGCCTGCTCCGGCGGAAAGGACAGCGGCTCTTCCACGCCCTCGAGCGCGCCTTCTTCGACGCCGGCACCCACCAGTACGGCACCGAGCAGTACGCCGCCTGCCGTCACGCCGAGCGCCGTACCGTCGTCGAACCCGCCCGCAGCACCGGCACGCACGGCGGCTCAGCTCATGAAGGCACTGCTCGCGCTGGCCGATCTGCCGCCGGGATTCTCGCTCGAGAAGGACGACGCGGGCGACGACTCCGACGTCAGCGTGTCGTCGAAGGACAGCCGCTGCGCCAAGCTGGTTGCCTTCACCAACGCGGACAACCCGCCCGGATCGAAGGCATCCGCCGGTCAGTCGTACTCCGGTGGCGCGCAAGGCCCCTTCGTCGACGAGACCATCGACGCCATGGGAACACCGGCAGCCGCCCGGGCACTCCAGAAGTCCTTCAAGCAGGCCGTCACCACGTGCCGCACCATGACCTTGAAGGTTCCGGGCGAAGGAAGCTCGCCGATCAGTGTCCGTGAGGTCTCCGCGCCGGCCGTCGGCACCGACCCGGTCGCCGTCCGCTTCACCGCGACCGGCGGTCCGCTGGAAGGCTTCGAAGTCACCATGGTCACCGTCGCCGTCGACGACGTGATCGTGGCCGTCACCGTGATCAACGGACTGCCCGACGACATCGACGGCGCCACCACGACCGCGGTGGAGAAAGCACAGGCCACCCTCGGCGCCTCCCGCTCCGGCACCTGACAAACTGCCGGTCGGTTTCGTACGGGTCACCTAGGATGCGCAGCATGCCGAACCGCCGCGAGTCCGATGTCGTCAAAGCCGAGCTCGATGAGCTGATGCGCCTGTTCTTCAGTGCGTTCACCAACACCGACGGGCCGCCCCGCACGGACCGCATCCACGAGGTGTTCATCCCGGAAGGGACGATCATCAGTCAGACCGGCGACCGGACCGTCGTCTACGATCTCGGCTCCTTCATCGCACCCCGGCAGCAGATACTCACCGATGGCACGCTGGCCGAGTTCGCCGAGTGGGAGGTCGGTGAGCAGACCCAGATCTACGGCTCGATCGCCCACCGCTTCAGCGAGTACCGCAAGTCGGGCGTCCAGAACGGCCGGCGGTTCGAGGGCGGCGGGCACAAGACCATCCAGTTCGTCCGCACACCGGCCGGCTGGCGCATCAGCTCGATCGCCTGGGAAGACGACGACCCCACCAGCTAGGCGTACGTCGCCCCCACTCGGAGGTAGCGGTGGGGGCGACGCCGCGGATCAGGTGAAGATGCTGACACCACCGGGTCCGACCAGGAGGCCGAGCACGATCAGCGCGATACCCCAGATCATCTGGCCACGGAACAGCGACACGATCCCGGACACCACGAGGATCGCGGCGATGATCCACAGAACGAGTCCCATGGTCTTCCCCTTTCCACAGCCGGGCACGACCCGGCAGGCTGAATCCCCGAGTAGCCACCCTCCGGTGCCCGCGCCGTGCCCGGGCAAACCCTGGCCGTTTCGGCAGCGGGCAGCCGGATACCGGACCACCATGCGCAGCGCCACCTGATCAGTTCCCGATCACAGGAGGAGCCGATGTTTGCCATGGTCATCGACCCGGAAACCATCCCGCCGCCGCCGGATCCACCGGACCCGCACGAGCCGGTGCCGCCGACCCCGACCCGTCCCGAACCGCCCGAGCCACCCGAGCCGACCGAACCGCCGCCGCCACCCACCGAGCCCGCACCCGTCTGACTCGGCCGTGACCTCCGGACGCCAATCGGGTACCGGACCAGGAGTGGAGGTGAGTCACATGTACGACGTGATGATTCTGGTCGAGGAAGAACTGAGCGTAGCCGACGCGGAACAGATCGTGCAGCTGTTCGCCGACGCTCCCGATCGAGTGAAGTTCCACGTGGTGATTCCCTGCGAGGACGCCAAAACCCAGGTGGAGACGTCGCTGGCCGACCTTGCCGGATCGGATCTGTTCGGCATTACCACACAGCGGTACGCCGTCCGCGCCGACGACGAGGTCCACGTAGCAGCCGAGGAGGCACAGCGTGCCGTCGACGCCGAGGCCACTGAGGCACTGAACCGCAGCGTCGGGCGCCTGCGTTCGTTCGATCGCGAGGCGGAGGGCCTGATCACCCGCCGGCACCCGATCGACGAGCTGGCCGACTACATCGAGCGGGTGAACGGCCAGGAGGTCGTCGTACTCACCCGGCCGCACGTGATCGCCGAGTTGCTCCACGTCGACTGGTCGGCGCAGGCTCGCCGCCACCTCGGCGTACCCGTGCTCCACCTGCTGGAACAACATCGAGACAGCATCAGCGAGCGCACAACGTAACCGAACGCAACCGAACGCTCTGCAACTTCTCGATAACCAGTCTCCAGGGCATTGTCTGGGAAATCGATTTCTGCCACACTCCCTCGCGTGAGCAGCGTTGTAGGACCCAAGCGTCAAGGGAGCATCGGCATGCGTCAACGGAGACTCAGGATCGTCGCAGCAACAGCCGTGGCCGCGTTGATCGCCCTCGCGGGCTGCAGCTCGAACAACGGCAACTCAGGGGGCTCCGGGGGTAGCGGAGGACCGGCCGAGATCACCTTCTGGCAGTCGCAGTTCGAGCCGTACCAGCAGAAATGGTTCAAGACGTACGTCGACAAGTTCAACGCGTCGCAGACCGATGTGAAGGTCAAGTACCAGGTCGTCCCCGGTGACACGTGGCAGCAGAAACTCAAGGCCGCGCAGGCCGCCGGCACCCAACCGGATGTCGCGACGACGAACTACGGCGGCATTCCCGCCGGCGTTGCGAACGGCCAGTTCGCCGAGCTCGACAAACTGCTGCCCGACAAGGCGTGGAGCGACATCAAGTCGAACGTCGGGGGGTTCGTCCAGGTCGACGGCAAGCACTACGCGTACCCGATGCTCGTCGAGCCGTCGACGGTGCTCTACTACCGCACCGACCTCGTCAAGGCCGCCGGTCTCGACCCGAATGCGCCACCCAAGACCTGGGACGAACTGCTCACGTGGGCCGAGAAGCTGACCAAGGGCAAGGTCAAGGGCATGAGCATCGCCTCCGTCGCCACCGACCTCGGCTGGTCGAGCTGGGGCCTGCAGTACAACGCGTGCGGCCACCTGCCGATCAACGACGACTGGTCCGCCGCCAACGCGAAGGACCCGTGCTACACGAAGCTGTTCGAGTTCTACCAGACCCTGTTCCAGAAGGGCTGGATTCCGCAGCAGCCGAAGGTCGGCTATCCGGACGCGACGCCGTACGGTCAGGGCCAGGTCGCGATGATGGCGAACGGCTCGTGGGCGGTCGGCCAGCTCAAGCAAACCTTCCCGGCGATGATCAAGAACACCGCGGTCGCTCCGTTCCCGTCCGTCGACGGCGATCCGAGCAAGCCGACCGCGACGCTCGGCGGCTGGACCCTCACGGTCGACGCCAAGTCGAAGCACAAGGAGGCGGCGGCGAAGTTCATCGAGTACCTGCTCGCGGGCGACCCGGCGATCATGGCCGATTTCTTCCGGCAGAGCGGCTTCTCGAAGTACACCGTCCGTACGTCGGTCGACCAGGCGCTCGCCGGTGACCCGGCGGCCACGGCCGACCCGTTCATGAAGATCATCAGCGACAAGGTCGTCGCGACCGGCAAGGCCGAGCCGGCGTACCCGTTCGACATCTCCCTCGCCTTCGCGACCGCGATCGAGTCCGTCATGAAGGGGAAGTCCGACATCCCGACGGCGACGCAGAAGGCGAGCGACGCGATCGACCGCGTCATCAAGCAGCAGCGCCTCAAGGGCACGGCACCGAAGGGCTGACAGGTATGTCCATGATCGACACGCCGGCGCAGCCGACGGCCCAGGCCGGTGCGGCGACCGACCCGGGCCGTACGTCGCGCCGACGGCGCCGGCGTCCTCCGAAGATCACCGAACAGGTCCCGCGGCATCTGCGTGCGCATCTCACGGCGTACCTGATGATCACGCCGATGGTCGTGCTGCTCGGCATCTTCGTCATCTGGCCGCTCGTCTACGCGTTCTACCTGAGCTTCTTCGAGATGAGCTTCTACAAGGACGCCGAGTTCGTCGGGTTCGACTTCTACAAGTACGTCCTCACCGACCCTGAGTTCTACGAGTCGCTCCTGGTCGGCCTCAAGCTCGCCTTGATGGTCGTGCCAACCATCCTGGTGCTGGCCCTGCTCCTGGCGAGCTTCCTCGCGACGCTGTCGAAGCGGATGGCGGCCTTCATGAAGACGACCGTCTACGTGCCGGCCGTCGTCTCGAGCGTCGTGGCGGCGATCATCTTCGTCTTCATCTACCAGGACGAGGGTTTCGCGAACTGGTTCATCGGGCTGTTCGGACAGGGCCCGCTCGCGTGGCTCAACACGGCGTCGACGGCGCTGCCGGCCGTGGCGGTCCCCGCGATCTGGCTCGGCTTCGGCGTCTCGACGCTGATCATGCTCGCCGGCATCCTCGACATCCCCGAAAGCTACTTCGAGTCGGCCAGGCTCGACGGTGCGAACTTCTGGCAGCGCACCCGCTACATCACGATCCCGTCGCTGCGCAACGTCATCCTGTTCCTGCTCGTCTCCGGCCTGACGCTGACGATCCAGGAGTTCCAGCTGCCGCTCGTGATGACGAACGGCGGCCCCGTCAACGCGACGAACACGCCCAACCTCTACATCTTCAACAGCTTCCGTGACGCCACGCCGTACGCGACGAGTTACTCCCTGACCGCGGCGCTGCTGCTGTTCCTCGTCATCGGCACCATCTCGCTCGTCATCTTCCGGGTCGTCGGCTCCGAGAAGTCGTCGGACGCCTGAGGTGGCGTCACCGAAAGGACCCCGATGAACCGCTCGTGGTACGCCCCGCGCCGGCTCCTGTCGTACCTGCTCGTCGCCGGCATCGCCGTGACCGCGCTCTTTCCGCTGGCGTGGATGGCGATCTCCGGGTTCAAGGGCCAGGACGAGGTGCTGCGCAGTCCGTTCCAGTTCTTCCCCGACGTCTGGCGGATCGACAACTACCGCCTGATCCTCGCGGATCCGGCGTTCGTGCGCGCCATGGTCATCACCTTCGTCGGCGCCGTCATCTTCACTGTCGCGAGCCTGGTGGTGAACTCGATGGCGGCGTACGCGTTCGCGCGCCTCGACTTCGCCGGGAAGCGGCTGTGGTGGCTGGTCTGCATCACGCCGATGTTCGTCCCGGCGATGGCGATCCTGCTGACGTCGTTCGTCGTCGTGAGCAAGCTCGGCATGCTCGACACCCTGGCGGTGCTGATCATCCCCGGCGTCGCGGCGAGCGCCCAGATGTTCTTCCTGCGGCAGTTCTACCTCAACATGCCGGCCGCGGTGGAGGAGGCCGCGCTCATCGACGGCGCGACCCGCTGGCAGATCTTCCTGCAGATCTTCGTGCCGCAGTCGCTCGGGCCGTTCGTCGTCGTCGGCATCGCCTCGTTCCTCGGATACTGGAACTCCTACGTCTGGCCGGTGCTCGTCGTGTCGAACCCCGACCTGACCCAGATCATGCAGTACCTCGCGACGTTCCGCTCGGCGCGCGGCAACGAATGGGGCATGCTGATGGCCGGATCGACCCTGGCAGCGCTGCCGACGATCCTGCTCGTGCTCATCTTCCAGCGCTACATCGTCAACGGCGTCCGCCTCGCAGGTCTCAAGTGAGAGCCTTGAGCAGGGCGGTGGAGAACGCCGGGAGATCGTCCGGATTCCGGCTCGTGATCAGGTTGTCGTCGGTCGCGACCTCCTGATCGACCCAGGTGGCTCCGGCGTTGCGGAGATCGGTCTGCAGACTGGGCCAGGACGTGAGCGTGCGCCCACGCACGACGCCGGCCTCGACCAACGTCCACGGAGCGTGGCAGATCGCTGCCACCGGTTTGCCGGAGGCAACAAAATCCTTGACGAAGGCAACAGCCTTCTCGTCGCGCCGCAAGGCGTCCGGATTGGCGACTCCACCGGGCAGCACGAGCGCGGCGAAGTCGTCGACTGCCACGTCGGCGACAACCTCGTCGACCGGCAGCTTGTCCGCGGCCGTCAGATGGTCGAACGTCTGCACCTCGCCGCTGTCCGGACTCACCAGAACGGGCTCGTGCCCGGCGCTCTCGACAGCGGCCCACGGCTCGGTCAGCTCGACCCGCTCGATCCCTTCGGCGGCTACCAGAAAAGCGATCCTGCCCACTGTGTCCTCCTCAGTCATCCGATTGTCAACACCCTGTACCCACACGAGCTAAGGCGTCACCATGATCTGGGCGGCGTTCGCCTTCAGGGAGGCGTTGGCCCAGCGGAGTTGACGCAGGGTTTGGGGATGGCAGGTCTTGGTGAGGGTGAGCAGCTCGGTGTCCTTCAGGGCCTGGGCAGTCTGGGCCAGGACCTCCCAGTCGAGTGACACACCCGCCGCCTTGCGGTGGATCTCTCTGAGGTCCTTCAGGAGCAGGAGCGACGGATCGTGGAGCCCGCCGATCAGCTCTGCACCCTTCTGCCGGACGGTCGCCAGCAGGCTTGGTTCGTCGTGCGCCTCGGCGTCCAGGTCGACTTCGTAGTTCTTGCCGTGCTTCGCGAGCTCCCGCACGTGGTTCTGCGACCACCTGGCCAGATCCCTGCCGAGGTAGAAGATCTCATGATCGGACTTGTGCCGGCTGGACACCTGCAGCAGTTCCGCGGCCAGGTCGTTCTCCGCGCGGTGCAATTCCCGGATCGCCAGGCCCACCTTGTTCGTCATCGCTCGTCCTCCTTCGCCGGGAAGTGCTCGAGAACCACGGCGTCGGTCCCACCTCGCGTCGGTGATACGCCGGCGACGACCGGCTTGGACGCCGTCGTGGTCGGCGCCGGCGAGGGCGCGTTCCCCACGCCGATCCGTTCGACCCTGGCGGCCGCGCACTTGAACAGCGGCTGCTTCGAGCACGGATCCCAGTCGGTGGCGGTCAGCTCGTTCGCCGCCCGGGCCGACCGCTCGTCGGGCGCGTCCCAGTACCCGTAGTGGAACGGCAGGAACAAGGTCGCCGGCCGGATCCCGCTGATCCGCAGCCGCGCCCTCACGCTCCCCCGCGACGTGCTGATCCGCAGGAGATCGCCTTCGTCCCATCCCTGCAGCTCCGCGTCGTACGCCGACATCTCCACCCAGACCTCCGGCGCAGCGTTCTGCAGCTGCCGCACGCGCCCGGTCTTCGTCCGCGTGTGGAAGTGGTACAGCGTGCGCCCGGTCGTCAGCAAGTACGGATACTCCGATGTCGACGGCTCATGCAGCTCCAGGTATTCCGCCGCCTTCAGGACCGCCTTCCCGGACGGATTCATCGCCTTGTACTCGACCGGGTCCAACGGCGCGCCCGTCACCAGATCCTTGCCATAGCTCTCGCAGTACGACGGTTCACTCCAGAACTCGCCATTCGTATAGATACGCTCGGTGCCGTCCGGATGCTCCGCGTTGCACGGCCACTGGATCCCGCTCCCACCCCGCAGCTTCTCGTAGCTCAACCCGCTGTAGTCGCACGGCCGCCCCGCGCTGCACTCCTTCCATGCCTCGAACGCGCCTTCCGCGTCGGTCCACTTCACCAGCGGTTCGCCGTCCTTGTCCGTCAGCTCGAGACGCCGGGCGTAGTCGAGGAAGATGTCCAGATCAGCCCGCGCCGTACCGGGCGGCTCCACGGCCTTCTCCGACAGATGCACGGTACGGTCGGCGTTCGTGAACGTGCCGGTCTTCTCGCCCCAGGTGGCCGCCGGCAGCACCACGTCGGCCAGCTCCGCGGTCTCCGACAGGAAGATGTCCTGGACGACGAGGAACAGCCGCTCCTGGCTGAGCAGCTTCCTGACCCTGGCCAGCTCGGGCAGCGACACCGCCGGATTGGTCCCGCTGACGTAGAGGAAGCGGATCGACCCGTCCTCGACGTACCGCAGCATCTGCATCAGGTGCGTCGGCTCGGAGTAGTGCGGGATCTGCGTCGGGTCGACGTTCCAGACCTTCGCGAGGTCGGCGACCTGGTCGTCGTTCGCCCAGTTCCGGAAACCCGGCAGGTCGCCGTCGGCGCCGCACTCCCGGGTGTTCTCCGCGGTCGGCTGGCCGTTCATCTGCAGGATCCCGCACCCCGGCCGGCCGAGCATCCCGCGGAGCAGGTTGACATTGTTGACCTGGACCGCGGCTGCCGTCGCCTGGTGAGACTGGTAGAAGCCTTGCAGCACCGTCGACAGCAGCCGTTCCGCGGTGCCGAGCAGCCGGGCCGCGTCGCGGATGTCACCAGGCGGTACGTCGCAGATCGCCGCAGCCCACTCCGGATCGCAGTCCGCCACCTGTTTCGCGAGTTCGTCGTACCCGATCGTGTGCCGGTCGACGTAGTCGCGATCGATCCACTCGTTCGCGATGATCTCGTGCAGGATCGCGTTCATCAGGGCGACGTTCGTCCCGGGTTTCGGCGCCAGGTGGATCGTCGCGGCGGCGGCCACCGGCGTACGGCGCGGATCCACGCACAGGATCTTCGGCGGGTTCGGGCCGGCGAGCCGGTCGAGGATCCGGGTCCACAGCACCGTCTGGGTCTCGGCCATGTTGTGGCCGTAGAGCGCGATCACGTCGGCGTGATCGACATCGGTGTACGAGCCAGGCTGACCGTCGCACGCAAACGTTTCCTTCAGCGCTGCCGCCGCGGTCGCCGTACAGAGTCTGGTGTTGCCGTCCAGGTGATTGGTGCCGATACCGCCGCGGGCGATCAGCGCGAGCGTGTAGTACTCCTCCAGGAACAGCTGGCCGGTGGTGTAGAAGCCGACCGAACTCGGGCCACGCTCGGCGAGCAGGTCCCGCGTTCGCCCTGCCACCGCCGCCATCGCAGTGTCCCAGTCCGTCTCCACGAGTTCCCCGTCCCGGCGGACCAGCGGCGTCGTCAGCCGATCCGCCGAGTTGTTGGCCTGGTAGCCGAACAGGTCCTTCGGCCCCAGCCGGCCGTGATTCACCCGGTCGTCGGCCCGGCCCCGCACCCCCACGATCCGGCCGTCCTTGACCGCGATGTCCAGCCCGTCACCGTTCGAGTGCAGGATGGTCGCGGACTGTACCCACTCGTCGACATCGGCCGGACGCACTCCGTCGTCCAGCCGCAGGTCCACCCGCACCGGCCAGAACTCCCCCGGTCCGTACGCCGCCCGTGTCCCCCACGGCTCCGCAATCCGATCGATCTCTCCCATTTCGCTCTGGTGCCCTCGGCGTACCCCTCGAAACGGCTTCCCCTTCTGGGTTCGGCGCGTGCTGCGGTGCATGATAGGGACGTGACGGACACAGGCCGGCGAATCACGGGTACCGAGGACGATGCGGGCGAACCTTCGGCGCGGACAGACCTTGTACCGGCCGCTGAAGGCTTCTCCCGGCTCGCTCTGGAGATGCACGAAGCGGAGGGTGTGGAAGAGACTGTCGAGGCACTGGTCGAGTTCGCGTTGCAGGCGCTGAACTGCGATTACGCCGGCGTGGCACTGCACACGGCCGGCAACCGGCCGGAGGTGCCCGCCGTCACCGATCCTGTCGTCGCCGAGATCTACCGGTTCCAGCTGGCCGGCGGGGACGGACCGTTGGTGGAGTGCATGCGCGACCGTGCCACCGTCTCGATCCCTGATCTCGTCCAGGAGACCCGCTGGCCGGAGTGGACCAAGAAGGTTCTCGGCCTCGGGGTTCACAGTGTTCTCGATGTCCCGCTGTGGACGGGGTTCGGGGCCGTCGGCGTTCTGGGCCTCTACAGCCATCAATCGGCAGCCTTCGGGCCGGATGAGGAGGCCGTCGCCCACATCCTCGCCCGGCACGCCGCGGTCGCGGTCGCGACCGCGCGCCGCGAGCAGAACCTGATGGTCGCGGTCGACGCCCGGAAGCTGGTCGGCCAGGCGATGGGGATCCTGATGGAGCGCTACGACCTGGACAGTGACCGTGCCTTCCAGGTCCTCAGGCGCTACTCCCAGGACACCAACACCAAGCTCCGCGAGGTCGCTCAGCAATTGATCGACAGCCGCCGCCTCCCCACCGTCTGACCGGCGCATGAATCGTTCGGCCGCGGGTACTGCTGGGCTACGCGGACATCGGGCCGCGGAGCTGGTGGCCCCGTCCACGGCGGACTCCTGTCAGGGGCCACCAGCAACTACTTGACGGCGGGTAACGCGATTCACACACCGGAGGAGGCAGTGATGCCCGGAAAGTCGGCGAACGTCAAGAACGAGAAGCAGTACGAGGCGCTCAAGGACAAAGGAATGTCGAAGGAGCGCGCTGCCAAGATCGCCAACGCGCCCAAGTCCAGCGAGCACGGCGGAAAACAGAGCGGCAAGGGCGGCAACAGCAAGCAAGGCGGTACGACGGCCCAGAAGAAGGAAGCCGGCCGCAAGGGCGGGAAAGCCGCCGCCAAGAAGTCCTGAGTTCAGCTGCCGTCAGCTCTCGGCGTCGTGGTCGGCGTCGTCGTCATCGGAGAATCGCAGGCGCCGGCTGATGATCTGCTCGGCGACGTCGGCCAGGGTCGTGTTGTGGGAGAAGGCATGCGCCCGCATCAACGCCATCGCGTCGCTGGGACTGATCCGCAACTGCATCAGCACCATGCCTGTGGCCTGATGGATCTGCGCGCGCGTCGACCACGGCCCGGGCTCGAGTTCCGACTCGACCGGTGGCGGTGGCTCCTTCATGAGCGCGGCCCCGATCGCATCAGCCAGGAACTGCGCGCGGTCACCGTCCGGCAGGTCGCCGTCGTTCTGGTGAACCGTGACTACGCCGATCGTGCGCTGACCAGGACGCATCGGTACGGCGTACACGGTCCGGGCACCCGCCACCTCGCGGGCCGCCTCGGTGAACAACGGCCATCGATCATGATCGACACGCAGGTCGGTCGCCATGGCGGTCTCGGCCTTGTACGCAGCAGGGCCCGGGCCCTCGCCCAGCACATCCTGCAGATCTTCCAAACGCGCCGCCACGTCGTCCGTGGCGCACAGCGTCACGCGGCTCGGCTCGGTATAGGAAAGGGTGATCGCCGCTCCGTCACCACCCACGAGAGCCAGAAACGCGCGGCAGAGACGGGTCACGAGCGACAGCTCCGGACCGTCCTCGGCGATCTTCCTCGCCAACCGCGCCAGCAAGGCCGTCCGATCCACCAGATCCATCTGCCTCATCCCCGAATATCGCCGGCCCCCTCGACACACACCGGTCACCGAAGCGCAGCTTGGCCACCTCGTTGCAGGCGACCCGCCTGCTCGGCGTCAGCTAGCTCGGCTCGGAGATGTCGCTGACGGTCCCGCCGGCGCGCCCGGGCATCGCCTGTACGACGTCCGCCTGGGCCAGCATCCCGACGAGGTCATGACCGTCGATGACCGGCAGGCGGCGTACCTGATGCGCTTCCATCGTCTGCAGCGCCTCCTCGATGCTGTCGTCCGCACCGATCGTCACCGGCTTTCCCTGCCCGAACGAACCAGCCGTGGCCTTCGTCGGATCGCCTCCGTCGGCGATGCACTTCACGACGATGTCACGATCGGTCAGCATGCCCTTCAGCCGGTTGTCCTCACCGCAGATCGGCAGCGCCCCGACATCCAGATCCCGCATCTTCCGCGCCGCCAGGACCAGGGTTTCGTTCTCGCCGACACACTCCGCACCCGGCGTCATCAAATCCCGTGCAGTCGTCATGTCATCACCCTCTTGAGCAAATTCTTCCCTGATACTCACGCGGTTCCCACCGCCACGAGCAGGCATGCGCTTCGGAATTCGTCGCCTGCCGCAACCCCGGGGCCGCGCAACGCGCTGCTTCAGCCGCCGGCGTCGGACAAGAAGCGCCGCGGATCGCCACCCGCGCTCGCCGCCGAGGACAGCCAGGCCTGCAAACCTTGCGGATCACGCCGTTCGAGTTCGTCGAGGCAGCGTTGGCGCGCCATCACCACGCGAAGGCGCGCCGCACTCGAGGTCGCACGGCTCAACTCGCCGTAGCTCTCGATCCATTGCCTGCACAGCTCAGCCGTACTGGCGGATGTCGGCGAGGGTCCTGACCTCGGGCGGTCCCAGCCGAGCCTCCGCGCGTACCACCCTATTGCCGCCGGGAAGCCGGCGGCCAGGAACGCCAGAACCACCAACGCCCCGAGATCGATGAAGACCGCAGCCGCCAGGGTTGCGATGACACCCAGGTACACAACGAGCACCAACGCCGCACTTCGTGTCGGTGAAGGTTTGCCGTCGTCGGTGACCAGCTTCCGCACCGAGGACGCCAGCCAGAGAACCACCGCCGGAAGCCCGAGGGCGATCCAGACCGCGAGCGGAAGAACGACGGCGCCGGCGGCAGCACCCAGTACGATCCAGAGGCCTGCGATCGCGCGCCAGATCCATCGATACGCCCCCATGGCCGCTAGTCCTGATGGCTTGGCTGGGAGCGCTCGCACGGCAGGCACAGCCTGATCGTCGGGATCGCTATCAGCCGGTAGCTCGGGATTGCCTGCCCGCAGAGTTCGCAGACTCCGAAGGTGTTCCGGGAGAGGCGGAAGAGTGCGGCGTCGATCTCCGCCAACGCCCGCCGCGCGCCGGCCGTCAACGCGGCTCGGACCTCGCCGAGAGCCGTTGAACACGGCGCCTCGGCCTGGTACGACAAGCTGATGAGTTGCTCCAGCCTGAACTGCCGCTCCTGCTCGAGTTCCCGACGGAACCACTCCAGGTCGAGAGAGCGCTTGCCAATCGGTACCTGATCCGAAACGACCATCGGCCCTATCTCCTCATCGTGCAGGACGCACACCGGCAGGTACCCAGGCCGGATCAGGTCAATTCGCAGACCGCTGCAGCCGCGCGTAGAGGAGTTGCAGGAAGTCGGAACCGGCGGTCGCGGTGAGCGCCGAAGCCGCCACGCGGGTGACGCGTGGTGCGAAGAGGAAACCGATGCTGAACGCTGTCGCGACCCAGATCGCCAGGCAGAACGGGCAGGTCACCAGCTCCCCGACGGCATGCTGAAGCGACCCTTCGGAGCGGACCTCCTCCATGACCTCGGCCGGTCCGCCGGGTTCGCGATACCGGGTGAACGGCATCCGCAGCGGGCTGGTGACCGCATCCTTGCTGACCAGCCGCGCGAGTTTGTGGGTGCCTGCCGTCATCAGCAGCAGGTCGTACGGCGAGATCCGCCGGCCGTTCGTCCCTCGGACCGCGGCGACCGCCCCCGCGATACCCACCAGAGCGCCGAACAGCGTCATCAGCACCGCATAACCACCCAGCGGCCGGTCGGCTCCTTGCCGGTACTCCTCAGCCTCCGAACGGACAGTTCCTGACATCGTGGTCACCTCAAGTCGTGGACGCCCGGCCGGTACCCGTGGGTCCGGCGCAGAAACGCGCGTATCGATGTCTGGCGGCGGGTACTGCGAGGGCTACGCAACGACGAAAGGCACGCGATGAGCAGCGATCCGAGGACCAGGTACGCCGGACCTGAGCAGCAAGAGCCGCAGAAGCAAGAGCATCCCGGGCATGGCGGCGCGATGACGCCTGAGCCCGACTACGGCGAGAAGACCTATCGCGGCAGCGGGAAACTCGCCGGCAAGCGGGCGCTGATCACCGGCGGCGACTCCGGCATCGGGCGCGCCGTCGCACTCGCGTTCGCGCGGGAGGGCGCGGACGTGATGATCTCGCACCTCGAAGCCGAGGAACCGGACGCCGGCGAGACCTGCCGGCTGGTCCGCGAGTCGGGGTCGACGGCGGCCGCACTCGCCGGCGACATTCAGGACGAGCAGCACTGCAAGCGACTCGTGGAGCACTGCGTGGAGGAACTCGGCGGACTCGACATCCTCGTCAACAACGCGGCGTACCAGATGTCGCGTGAAGGGATCGCGGACATCTCCACCGAGCAGTTCGACCAGGTGCTGAAGACCAATGTCTACGCGATGTTCTGGCTGTGCAAGGCAGCGCTTCCCCATCTGTCGGAGGGGTCGTCGATCATCAACACCACGTCGATCCAGGCGTACGAGCCGTCGCCGAATCTGCTGGACTACGCGACCAGCAAGGCCGCGATCCTCAACTTCACCAAGGGACTTGCGCAGGAGTTGGCCCCGAGGGGCATCCGGGTGAACGCCGTCGCGCCGGGGCCGGTCTGGACGCCCCTCATTCCGGCGACCCTGCCCGCCGACAAGGTCGGTGAGTTCGGCGCCGACACACCACTCGGACGAGCCGGCCAACCTGCCGAACTGGCACCGCTGTACGTGTTCCTCGCCTCGGACGACTCGACGTACGTCACCGGCGAACGCATCGGCGCCACCGGCGGCCGCCCGCTCCCCTGACGTTCGTCAGGCAAACCGCCGATTGCAGGCATACCGCCGAGGGCACCGGAGCGGTATGCCGACTACAACTGAACGCCCTGAAGAGGTCGGGGACCTCCGACTGGCGACCGTCTGCGTGAACGCCACCGACATGGATCGCGCCGCCGACTTCTGGTCCGCGGCGCTCGGGTACGAGCGGCCCGCACGGATCGGCGCCGACGACCAGTTCGCCAGGCTCGAGGATCCAGCCGGGACGGGGCCCGCGGTGCTCCTGCAGCGGGCACAGGACATCCCCTCCGTGCCGACGCCCGTACATCTCGACCTGTATACCTCGGACCGCGATGGCCACATCGAGCGCCTCCTCAAGCTCGGCGCCACGCGGGCGGAGGACTGGCCGTACCCCGAGCGCCACGACTTCGTCGTACTTCGTGACACCGAGGGCAACGAGTTCTGCGTGATCGCGGTTCCACCGCCCAACGGCCAGTCCTGAGGGCCTGCCGGTTTTCTGGGGTGTTCCGCGGGTACCGGATCATTTTCCGCGAGTGATCGGAGCGTTCGATGTCGATCTGGCAGCGGTTCAAGCGCTGGCGCCTGTCCCACACGATCAACGAGGCCGACGCGCCGGCCGACGACACCACCGCGATGACGCGGGCCACGGGCGGAAACCCCGACCACGGTACGCCGACCACGACGGGCACCGGCACCAACGCCGAGTTCGTCGGCCGCGTCGCCGGTGACGACACCGACGCCGAGGAGACCGGGGCCGAGCGGCGGGCGGAGCATCGCGCGCACCCTGCCGACGGGTGACCTGCCGGCCTGGCCTGTTATTGCCGGCTTGCTATTGCCGGCTTGCTATTGCCGGCTTGTTATCGCTGGCTTGTTATTGCTGGTGGTCGCGTCGTTCGGCTTCGGCGTCGCGTTCCTCGTCCGGTGTGGTTCGTTGGGTCAGGTCGATGCGACGGGTCCGCATCAGGTAGAGGGTTCCGCCTCCGACCAGGGCGACGACGACCACCACGGCCACCACCACCCAGATCGCACCGTCGTAGTCACTCGGGCTGGAGTCCGAGGCGCCCGGCGGCTGGGGTCGGCTGGAATTGGTCGAGCCCAGGGTCGGAGACGGTGTCGGAGCGACCGCCACTTGCACGGTCGTGTCCTGTGCGTGCGCAACCGCAGGGGCCGAGGCAACGAACGCGAGGCCCAGCACCGCGGTTCCGGCCAACAATCGCCATGCTGCGCTGATCATCCTTTCCCGGTGCCCTGACCCCCACCCCATCATTCCCCGTAGTCCGGTACCTGGACCTCCGCGCCGCCCCGCAGGGCCGATTGATGGGCGCAGATCCCGGGTGCCGTCCAGGTCGCGGCGGTCCGGGCGTCGACCCGCGGAGTCCGGGCCTCGACAATGCTCGACACGAACTCGTGGACAAGGTGCGGGTGCGATCCGCCGTGACCGCCGTCGGTGAACGGCCTGAGTGCCTCGGGCAGCAACTCCGGCGCTCCGCCGGGTCGTACGTCGACCTCCGTCACTGGACGTCCACGGCGACCGTCCGCGAGCGGCTCGAGTTTGAACTGCTTCATCGGCCCGCCCTCGAGCTGCGGCCACTCCAGCGCGCCCTCGTCGCCGTACACCGAGAAACCCTCGAGATAGCTGCGGCCGAGCTGGAAGAACGACATCGTGACGTTGGCGACCAAGTCGTCACCCGCCAGCTTGAACAGCCCGGCCTCGGTCCCGAACCCCTCCCCCGCAACGCCGATGTGATCAGGCGTCAGCCGGCTGGAGCCCAGGCAGCGCACCGACTCGACCCGCGTGTTCGCCAGCGCCAATGCGGGCGAGAGGGCGTGCGTGACGTAGTGCATCGGCGGGTAACCCAGCCAGTACTCCGGAAACCCGTCGAGGTTCTGCAGGTGGTCGCCCTTGAAATACGTGAGCCGGCCGAGCTTCCCGGTCTCCAGCAACTCCTTGGCGTGGAAGTACTCGCGGGAGTAGACCGCGGTCTCCATCATCATGTAGTTGCGCCGGGCATCGTCCTGCGCCGCGATCAGCGCATCGAGGTCCTCCAGGGTGGTTGCCATCGGCACCGCCGACGCACAGTGCCGCCCGGACCTCAGCACCTCCTGGACCTGCGCGGCATGGAACCGCACCGGCGTCAGCAGGTGTACGGCGTCCCACCCGGGAGCGGACAGCGCGTCCTCGAGCGACGCGAAGCGCACCGTGATCCCGAGCCGGTCCGCGACAGACGCGGTACGGGTGGGATCGGCATCGACGACCGCGACCCGGCCGACGTCGGGGTGCGCCTGGTAGATCGGGACGAACGCGGCGCCGAAACCGAGGCCGACGACGATCACGTCAACACTCATCGGACCGGCGCCTCCCGCCCAGCGCTTGAGGCGGGTCATCCGTTGCGCCAGCGGGATGGTCGTAGGCGGGATCCGGGGGGACGCCGGTCAGTTCCGCGGTGCGCTCCCACAGGCGCGCACGCAGCCTCTGATCCTGTGCCCGTGGATCGATCCGGGCCGGGCCCACCCCACCGAAGAACTCGCCGAACCTCTGCGGCCCGTAGTAGTCGCCGCCCTGCACGTCGGGTGCGGTCGCTGCGTACAGCACCGGCAGGGTGCCCTCGGGCACGGACTGGGACAGTGCTTTCGTCAGCGCGTTGAGCGGTCGCGCGAAAGCGCCGAGCCCTTGGTTGCGGGCGCCCGCCGCAGCGAGTTCGGTGCCGGTGAACCCGGGGTGCGCGGCGACGCTGAGTACTTGAGATCCCTGTGCCGACAGGCGTTCTTGCAGTTCCAGCGCGAACATCAGCCCGGCGAGCTTGGACTGTGCGTAGGCCTGACCCATCCGGAACCGCCGGTGCTCGAACCCGGGGTCCTCGATGTCGAACCCCTTGCCGCGGTGGGCGATGCTCGACACGGTGACGACGCGGGCCGACTCGCCGGCACGCAGTGCCGGCATCAGCAGCCACGTCAGCGCGGCGTGTCCCAGATAGTTGGTGGCGAAGATCGACTCGTGTCCATCGACCGTACGCCGGAACCGGCCGGCCGGGATGCCCGCGTTGTCGATCAGCAGGTCGACGCGGTCGCCCGTACGGTCCCGGATGTCCGCCGCGGCCTTTCGCACCGAATCCAGGTCGGCGAGGTCCAGCAGGACGAGTTCGCCGCCGACCGCCGCCGCGGCGCGCTCACCGCGCTCCCGGGAGCGGCAGGCGAGAATCACCCGGGCACCCTTGGCCGCGAGCACCGTCGCGGCGCGCAGGCCCAGGCCCGAGTTCGCGCCAGTGATCACTACGGTGCGCCCGCCCTGGTCGTTGATGTCAGCGTCGGACCAAGCTCCCATGACCCAGCATGCTAGCCCTGACCGGCTTGGTTCCCATCGAGGTCACCGCAGCCAGGGGTACTTGCGGACGAAGTCGAGGCTGCTCCACCACTTGCCGAAGCCCCACACGTTGCCCGCCGCAACCAGCGCCAGGACAACGACCGTGACAGCGCCGACGATGTGGTCGTCCAGCACCGGGTTGTTCTCCGGCGGCAGATTCGCCGACCACATCAGCAGATACAGCAACGCGCCACTGACGGCCGCGATCCGCATCCCGATGCCCAGCGTCAACGCCACACCGATACCGGCCAGACCGATCATGAACAACGGGCTGACCCACCAGTCACCAACCAGCGACTGATAGAAGTCCGCCAACGGGCCACTGGTTCCCTTGCCGAGGAACCCGGCCGTCGGGTCGCCGCCGTCGATCCAGCCCTTACCCGACGGAGTCGCGTAACCGAAACCGAAGACCTTGTCGACGAACGCCCACAAGAACGACAGCCCGACAACAACCCGCAGTACGGCGAGCGCACGGCCGGCCGCAGTGGTGATGATCGGATGGCGAACGGGTTCCGTCGCAGGAGTCTGGAGATCGCGCCGGTGCAGCGTGGTGGTCATGATGTATCTTCCCTTCCCTTGACCTTCTGACACCTCGATCGTCTGCTCCCGTCGTCCTGCCGGGCAGAGTCGTTGTCACCTCAGTGAGAGAGGCGAAAGACCCGTCTGCGGCGTGACCGCTGTGTTCTTGGCGGCGGATGCGGCATCGTTCTGGGATGGGCGCTACGAAGCGATTGCCGAAGAAGCGGTACGAGCGCGAGCTGTTGCGGCTGCAGGCCGAGCTGGTCAAGCTGCAGGAATGGGTACGGGTCGAGAAGGCCCGGGTCGTGGTGATCTTCGAGGGCCGTGACGCAGCCGGCAAGGGCAGCACGATCAAACGCGTCACGGAGTACCTCAATCCCCGCGTCGCCCGGATCGCCGCCCTGCCCGCACCGACCGAGCGCCAGCGGACGCAGTGGTACTTCCAGCGGTACGTCGAACACCTGCCGGCGGCCGGCGAGATCGTCCTGTTCGACCGCAGCTGGTACAACCGCGCCGGCGTCGAACGCGTGATGGGATTCTGCACCAACCAGGAGTACGCACGGTTCCTGCACCAGTGCCCGATCTTCGAACGGCTGCTCGTCGAGGACGGCGTACTGCTGCGCAAATACTGGTTCTCGGTCAGCGACAGCGAACAGGAGCACCGCTTCCGCAGCCGTGTCGAGGACCCGATGCGCCGCTGGAAACTCTCACCGATGGACCTGGAGTCGATCACCCGTTGGGAGGACTACTCCCGCGCGAAGGACGAGATGTTCGTCCACACCGACATCCCCGAGGCGCCCTGGTACGTCGTCGAGAGCGAGGACAAACGCTCCGCCCGGATCAACATGATCGCCCACCTGCTGTCGACCGTCCCCTACCACGAGGTCCAGCGACCGCCCCTCGAGCTCCCACCCCGCCCACCCTCCAAAGGCTACGAACGCCCACCCCGCGACATGCAAACCCAAGTCCCCGACCACGCCGCCCAACTCCGCAACTGAGAGGTCAGAAGATGTAGAAACCGGTGACGGCGGTGGGGAGGATGCCGAGGGCCAACCAGGGCGAGAAGGGGGTGCGCTGGTGGATGAGGCGCATGCCGGCGACTGTCAGCAGGCCGATCACGCCTGACATGAGCCACAGGCCGATCCCGCGGCCGCGCTCGGTGTCGGCGAAGCCGATGCTGTAGACGGCGAGCGACACCGTCGGGACGCTGCCGACGTGGAACAGGATGACCGAGGCGACCCATTTCTGGACGGTCTCGATCTTCATCGGGCGGGGCTGGCGCCGCTTCATAGGTCGTTCCCTGCGTCGGAGAGGTTGATGAAGGTCAGACATGTTCGAGGTCACCGGTCCGCACGCAGGCCGTCCAGCAGCTCGACCTGGTCCGACAGAACCGACGTCAGGATGCGCCTGGCCACCGCGAGCAATTCGGCCACCTGCGGACTGGTCAACGCGTAGTACACCTGCGAACCCTCGCGACGGGCCGTCACCAGGCCCGCGCGGCGCAGCACGGCCAACTGCTGGGACAGGTTCGACGCCTCGAGGCCGATCTCCGGCAGGAGCTCGCTGACCGCCATCTCGCGTTCGCTCAACAGCTCCAGCAGCCGGATACGCGCCGGATGCCCCAGTGTCTTGAAGAACTCCGCCTTCAACTGGTGCAACGGTGTCGTCATCCTCCGCCCTCCACTCGCTCCCTACCTTGCAAATTCATGCGATCACGAATTGAAGAATTCTGCAACTCGTGCATAAGGTAGGTCCACCATGGACACGTTCACCGCGGAACTGCACCAGCGGATCACCTCCGCCCGGGAACAACTCCACGCTGCCCAGGACACCGGAGACCTCGACGCCGAGCGCATCTACTCCGGAGAACTCGACAGCCTCCTGCGCCAAGCTCTCGAGAACGGCATCACCGTTCCGCCGGAGGGCACCGGACAGCACGCCTGAACGACCGACACCGTCTGGGGGGACATTGGAGACCGCCGCTCTCTACGAAGTGACCTACACCTTGCCCGACCGCGCCGCACCCACCCGGACCGTGACGGACGCCGCCGGCGTCACCGAACTCGTCCGCCAGGCCGCGGCCTCCGGATCGCGGGTGCATATTCGCCCGCTCCCCGAGGACGAGCAACCTCGACCAACCTGAGTCACACCGCGGCAGGATACGGACGTCAGCAGGACAGGGTGGCGAAGGTGTAGCCGCGGGCCGACAGGGTCGTCAGGACCTGGTCCAGGGCGGCGACCGTCTGGGCTCGGTTCCCGCCACCGTCGTGCATGAGGATGATCGCGCCGGGGTGCGCGCCGGCCAGCGCGCGCCGCACGATCGTCGACGTACCCGGTCGCGCCCAGTCCTGCGGATCGACGTCCCACAAGACCTGCTGCATGCCGTTGCGCCGGATCTCGGCACGGACCGCGGCGTTCGTCGCGCCGTACGGCGGGCGGAAGCACTTCGAGCGGACGCCGTCGGCGATCTGGTGGTGCAACTGGGCAGGCGAGAGCTTGGGCAACTGCGGGTGGGACACCGAGTGATTCCCGATAGTGTTGCCGGCTGAGCGGACCTGGTCGACCAGGTCGGGGTGCTCGTTCGCGTGTTCGGCGAGCATGAAGAACGTGCCGTGCGCGTTGTGCGCCTGAAGTACGGCGAGCACCTCGGGCGTCCAGTGCGGGTCCGGGCCGTCATCGAACGTCAGGTAGACGACCTTCCCGCCCGCCTGCTTCACCGGCCCGGCGGACGGCGCGTGGGAGGGCGTCGCCGAAGGTGACGCTGCCGGTTTCACAGGAGTGGTCGCAGCGGCACGCGGTGCCGTCTCGGATGCGTTGGCCGGCCGGCCCTCACTCGCGAATGCGGTGTGCAGGCAAGCCATCGCCACTGCCGCACCAAGCGCGAGCCCGATCGGCAACCCGAACCTGCTCCCCATCCCGTCCCCCGAATCTCCGCACCGACATCGTCCTGGTCACCACCATCGACGCTGCCGCCCACCGGAAAGTTCGGTTCGCGGAGGTCAGGTGAGGTCGTCGGCGTAGGCCGTTGCCAGGGGCTCGTCCCACGGCTCGGATTCTGCGGCGAGGGAGTCGAGGACAGTTTCCGGTCGGGTCGCGCCGGAAACGACGGACAGCACGGGCGACGACGCCAGCAGGGCACGTAGGTACAGGCGTTGCAGCGAGACGCCACGTTCGTCGGCGAGCGCGGCGAGATGTGGCGACGGAGCCGCGGACGCGGGCCGAAGGGGCGAGTAGGCGAAGAACGGGACCTCGTTGGCCTCGCACCACGCAAGCACGTCGAGCGACTCGCGTCCGATGGCGCTGTGGTGATTCTGTACGGCGTCGACACGCGCGACCGCGGCCGCCCGCTCGAGGTCGGCGACGCTGACGTTCGACAGACCGACCCGGGCCACCTTGCCTTCGTCGCGCAGCTCCGCGAGAGCCGAAACGCCCTCTTCCACAGGCTGTTCGGCGAGATCGACGCGATGGAGGTAGTAGAGATCGAGTCGCTCGCGCCCGAACACCCGAAGGCTCGTCTCGACGTCGGACCGGATCCGGCGCGCGCTGATGTCGGCGTCCCAGGTGGACTCGCCGGTTCGCGAATGACCACCTTTGGTCCCGACGATCACGCCCGTACCCCGAGCTGCCTCGGCGGCCAGCTCCTCGCCGTACAACGGCGCGTCGACGCGCGCGTATGCACGCGCGGTGTCGAGGATCGCCGTACCCGCAGCGATTCCGGCCCGGATCGTCGCGAGATCGGCGGAGCGATCCCTGGGCGCGAACGAGAACCCGGCAACGCCGAGGGCCACCCGCCCGACAAGTTCCTTCATCAACGCCTCCCGCCGACGACGCTACACGTCCACTCGCCGGGGGGTCTGTCTTGTCTTTCGAGGCTCGCTTGACAATTTAACTGAGTGCACTCATTATTGAGGAAACTCAGGTTATTCGATCTGAGCAAGTCGTCGGAACTAGAAGGAAGTCGCCGTGCGCGCGTTCGTCGTGAAGCAGTACAAGGGGCCGGTTCAGCAAGCGGACGTCCCCGAGCCCGTGGTCGGAGAGCACGACGTACTCGTGCAGGTCCGGGCCGCCGGGCTCAACATGCTCGACGAGAAGATCCGGGCGGGCGAGTTCAGGCAGATCCTCCCGTACAAGCTGCCGCTGATCCTCGGTAACGACGTCGCCGGAACGGTGCTCGGCGTCGGTGCGAAGGTGCGGGGATTCAGGCCGGGCGACGAGGTCTACGCCCGGCCCGGCAAGGACCGCATCGGAACGTTCGCCGATCGGATCGCGGTCGCCGAGGCCGACCTGGCGCTCAAGCCCGCATCGGTCAGCCTCGAGGAAGCCGCCTCGCTACCACTGGTGGCTCTGACCGCATGGCAGGCACTCGTCGAGCGGGGCAACCTGCAGCCGGGTCAACGGGTCCTGATCCACGCCGGCTCCGGCGGAGTCGGGACCATCGCGATCCAGCTCGCCAAGTACCTCGGCGCAACGGTCGCCACCACGGTGAGCGCCGGCAACGCCGACTTCGTGCGCGAGCTCGGGGCGGACCTCGTCATCGACTACCGCAGCCAGGACTTCGAACAGCTCGTCGAAGGGTACGACCTGGTGCTGGACAGCCTCGGCGGCAAGAACCTCGAGAAGTCGCTCCGCGTGCTACGCCCCGGCGGCAAGGCGATCGGGATCGCAGGACCGCCTGATGCGGCGTTCGGCCGCGAGGTCGGCGCGAACCCGGTACTGCGGCTGGCGATGGCAGCGCTCAGCAGCCGCATCCGGCGCCAGGCACGGCGCCTCGGCGTGACGTACGAGTTCCTCTTCATGCGCGCCAGCGGCGACCAGCTTCGCCAGATCACGGCCCTCGTCGACAGCGGCGTACTGCGCCCCGTCGTCGGACAGGTCTTCGACTTCGACCAGACCGTGCAGGCCGTGCACTCCCTGCACAAGGGCGGCATCCGCGGCAAAGCCGTCATCAGCCTGCCCTGACAAACCCTACGAACCAGGAGAACCATCATGAGTACCGTCATCACCGCCTACAAGGACGCGCCGACCCGCACGGTCGACGCCGGCGGCGTCACCTACGCCTACCGCGAGCTCGGGCCGAAGGGCGGCATCCCTGTCGTCTTCTTCGTCCACCTCGCCGCCACCCTCGACAACTGGGATCCCCGGATCATCGACCCGATCGCCGCGGAGCACCACGTCATCGCCTTCGACAACCGTGGCGTCGGCGCCTCCACCGGCCGCGTTCCCGACAGCATCGAGGCCATGGCCGACGACGCCTACACCTTCGTCAAGGCGCTCGGCCTCGACAAGATCGACATCTTCTCCTTCTCCCTCGGCGGCATGATCGCCCAGGCCCTCGTGGTGAAACACCCCGACCTCGTCCGCAAGCTCGTCCTCACCGGCACCGGCCCCGCGGGCGGCAAGGACATCGACAAGGTCGCCGGCATCACGTACTACGACATCCTCCGAGCGACTCTGACCCGCTCGGACCCCAAGGAGTTCCTGTTCTTCAACCGCAACGCCACCGGCAAGCCCGCCGCCCGCGCGTTCGTCAACCGGCTCAAGGAGCGCACTGCCGACCGCGACGCGGAGATGAAGGTCAAGGCGTTCCAGACGCAGCTGAAGGCGATCAAGAAGTGGGGACGCTCCGCCCCGGCCGACCTGTCCACGATCACCCAGCCCACCCTGATCGCCAACGGCGACAACGACCGCATGGTGCCCTCGGTGCTGTCGGAGGACCTGCACCGGCGTATCAAGGACTCGGAACTGGTCATCTACCCCGACTCCGGCCACGGCGGCATCTTCCAGTACCACGAGCAATTCGCCCCCGTCGCCGTCGAGTTCCTCGCCCGCTGACCAGGAGCTGCTCTTGCTCCCGTGGAAGAATGAGCGCCGGCACATTCGAGTCCACGCAGCCGGAGCCCACGCAGCAGATAAGGAAGGCAGCCATGCCACTCGCCTCCCAACGAGTCGGACGGCGCGAGCGGAACAAGCAGGAGAAGCTCGACCGCATCACCGCCGCCGCCCGGGAGCTCTTCGCCGAGCGCGGAGTCGACGAGGTCACCACCCAGGAGATCGCCGACAAGGCCGACATCGGCGCCGGCACGCTCTTCCTCTACGCCAAGACCAAGGGCGAACTCCTCCTGCTCGTGCAGAACTCGTCGTACGCCGACGCGCTCGCCGAAGGTACGTCGGCTGCCGGGAGCATCCCCGACGTACTCGACGCGGTGATGGCGATCGTCCGCCCGGTCGTGGAATGCAACCGCAAGCAGATCGACAACGGGCGGACCTACCTCCGCGAGATCGTCTTCGGCGACCCCGAGGAGCCCCACCACCGCACCGCCCTCGGCCTGACCGTCCAGACCGAGCAGGCGATCGCCGACGTGCTCCAGCGAGACGGGCGCAGCAGCGCCGCCGACGCCGCAACGCTCGCCCACATCGTGTCCGCGATCATGTTCGTCAGCATGGCGGCAACGATCAACATCGCCAAGCCGGTCGACGACGTCGTCCAGGAGATCAAAACCCAGGTCCAGGTTCTGCTGCCGAGGTGATGTCAGGCTGACTTGACCTCGCGGCGGAGGAGCCGCACGAGGCCGAGGGCGAGTGGCAGGAGTACCCAGATGGCGCCGGAGACTGCGATGTGGGCCCAGTCGCCGGCCTGGAACGTCCGCTGGTCGAAGGCCGGCGCCATGGCGGTGTTGACGTCGAGCCAGGGCGCGACCTTCTCGAGGCTGCCGACCATCGAGAAGAGCACCGTCCAGGCGATCGGGATCACGTAGTAGAGCACGATGGCGGCGGCGGTGTTCATCAGCAACATGCCGAAGGCGAAGCCCTGAACGATGCCGATCAGTTGTACGGCGAAGAAGTCGCGGACGTTGGCGGCGCCAATGTTCCAGCTACCGGCGCCGTCCATGAACGCCATCCCGGCGAGGTTGCTCAAGGCTGCCACACCGAGTGCTACGACCACCGCGAGCAGGCCGACCAGGACCACAGCGACCAGTTTCGCGACGGCGATCCGGATCCGGCTGGGCTCGAGGGTGAAGGTGACCAGGCCGGTGCGCTGGCTCCACTCGGCGGTGACCGCGAGGATGCCGAGCACCGGGAGCAAGATGCTCTGCGGGGTCGCCGTCGCACCGACGAGGTTCATGAAGGTCAGCTGGTCCGGATCGGCGACGAACAGGAACACGACGATCACGGCGACCGTGATGAGACCGATCGCGGTGAGCAGCCAGAAGCCGGCCCGGGTGTCGACCAGTTTGCGCAGTTCGGCCCGCAGCAGGCGGCTGAACGGTACGGATGCCACTCTCGGATCCGGTGACAGTTCGATGTGGTGGGTCGCGGTGGTCATGCGATGACCTTCTCTCGTGCGTCGTCGGCGGTGAGCTGCAAGAACATTTCCTCGAGTCCGGAACCGTCCGCGCCTCGCAGCTCGGTGACGGCCACGCCATGCCGTGCGGCGGCCGCGGCGATCTGCTCGCGGGGGGCATCCACGACGTACGCGCCGTCGGGCTCGAGCTGGTACACGAACCCGGCGGCGTCGAGGCAGCGCGCCAGCGCATCCGGGTCCAGGCCGCGGACGAGCGTGCCCGCGGCGTTCAGCAGGTCGGCCTTGTTGCCATCAGCAACGATGACGCCGCGACCGATGACGACCAGGTGGTCGGCGATGACCTCGATCTCGTGCAGGAGATGTGAGGACAGCAGGACGGTTCCGCCCTGGTCCGCGAAGCCTCTCAGCAGCCCGCGCATCCAATGGATGCCGGCGGGGTCGAGCCCGTTGGCCGGCTCGTCCAGGATCAGCACCTGCGGGTCGCCGAGCAGCGCGTGCGCGATGCCGAGACGTTGCCGCATGCCGAGCGAGTAGTTGCCGACCCGGCGGTTGCCCTCGTCGGCGGACAGCCCGACGATCTCGAGCATCTCGTCGACCCGTTGGGGGCGAAGGCCCATGACGATGGCGCCGAGGCGAAGGATCTCGCGCCCGGTCCGCCCGGTGTGCTGCGCGGACGCGTCCAGGAGGACCCCGACGTGCCGCCCCGGGTTGGGAAGTTCGGCGTACGGGACGCCGAGGATGGTGCTGCGACCCGCCGACGGCGGGGTGAGCCCCGTCATCATGCGCATCGTGGTCGACTTGCCTGCCCCGTTGGGACCGAGGAAGCCGGTGACGGATCCGGGCTGCGCCCGGAAGGACACGCGGTCCACGGATTGGTGCGCTCCGTACCGCTTACTGAGTTCTTCGACTGTGATCATGTGGTCGAGCCTGGGCCCCCGCACGGGCCCGGCACATCAGCCGCAATGCCATGACCTCGAACCACGGGACAGAGCTGAACAGACCACGGTAGGGGTCCGGCCGAACCGTGGTCTCTGCCCGGAACGGCAGACCTCCCGTACCGTGAGCAAGGTGGACGCCATCCAAGCCGCGCCACCACCTCCGCTGAGCCACTGGCAGTCGACGTGGCGCTACCTCTTCGCCATCGTCACCGGCGCCGGCTTCTGGATCACGAGCTACTACAACACGTACGCCGGACAGATCGGTGCGCTCTGGGCCATCGACCTGCTGCTCGGAGTAGTCAGCGTGGTCCTGATGCGCCGGCGACGTACCAACCCGTTCCTCGTTGCCATGATCGTCAACATCTTCGGATCCTTCTCCACGGCCGCGTCGGGGGCTGTCGTCGTCACCACGGTGTCCCTGGCGACGCGCCGGCGCTGGCGCGAGATCGTACCGGTCGCGGTCGTGGGCTTCGCCGCGTCGGTCGTCTTCTTCGAAACCCATCCCGGCGCGGAGGACTCGCTGCTCTTCTCGCTGTTGTTCACGGTCGTCTTCGTGAGTGCCGTGATCGCCCCCGGCATGTACGTCGGTGCTCGCCGCGACCTGCTGTCCACGCTGCGAGAGCGAGCGGATCGTGCCGAACGCGAGCAGGGCCTGCGAGTCGAGCAGGCGCAGGTCACCGAGCGGGCAAGGATCGCCCGCGAAATGCACGACGCCCTGGCGCATCGCCTGTCGCTGGTGGCCTTGCATGCGGGTGCACTGGAGTACTGCCGAAATCTGAGCGATGCCGAGGTGGCCGAGGCAGCCGCAACCACCCGCAAGAGCGCCCACCTCGCGCTGCAGGACCTGCACGCGATCCTCGGCGTACTGCGAACCCTCGAGACCGACGCACCACCGGAGCGTCCGCAACCGACGCTGGCCGACCTTCCGGCACTGGTCCAGGAGGCGATCGGATCAGGCACGAAGGTCCGGTTGCACAACCGGGTCGACAACCTGGCGGAACCGCCCGAGGCGATCGGGCGCGGGGCCTACCGGATGATCCAGGAGAGTCTGACGAACGCCCGCAAACACGCACCGGACACCGCAGTCGACGTCACCCTCAGCGGCCACCGGGGCGGGCAACTGGTGCTCGAGGTACGCAACCCGCTGCGGCTCGGCTCCGCCGTGAGCTTGACGCCCGGATCCGGTCTCGGCCTGCTCGGACTGACCGAACGCGCCGAGCTGATCGGCGGCTGCCTCGAGCACCTGAAAGTGGACGGGCACTTCGTGGTCCGCGCCTGGTTGCCGTGGCCGGCATGAGCACCGCCGTCCGTGTGGTGATCATCGACGACGACGCGCTCGTGCGCGCGGCACTCGCCATGATCCTGCGCGACGACACGACGATCGAACTGGCCGGCGAGGCGGACGACGGTCAGACCGGGCTCGACCTCATCGCGCGGGTCACGCCCGACGTCGTCCTGATGGACATCCGTATGCCGCGACTCGACGGGCTCGAGGCTCTCGCTCAGCTGATGGGCCGGCCCGCACCGCCCAAAGTGATCGTGCTGACGACCTTCGACGCCGACGACTACGTACTGCGCGCCCTTCGCGGCGGGGCCAGCGGCTTCCTCCTCAAACACACCCCGCCGGCGGCCATCGTCGAGGCGGTACACAAGGTCGCCGCCGGCGAACACATGCTCTCCCCCACCGTGACCGCCCAACTGATCGCCCGCCTCGGCGCGGATGAGCCAGAAGCCCAACACGTCCTCGATGCTCGATCACTGGCCGGCACACTCACCTCCCGCGAACGCGAAGTAGCCATCGCGGTCGGCCAAGGCAAGGTCAACGCACAGATCGCCGAAGAGCTCTACCTGAGCATGGCCACCGTCAAAGCGCACGTCTCGCGCATCATGGTCAAACTCCAAGCCACCAACCGCGTCCAGATCGCCAACCGCATCCACGACGCAGGCCTCACCTGACCGAGTGCGGACGCGCCGCTCACGGACACGTCTTCTCGTAGGGACGGTTGCCGAACGCCTGTGCCCATTCGGCGGCGGTCAGGTTGCGGCCGGCCATGGCGCAGGCGTGGGCGATGGTCTGGTTGATGCGCGTGTCCCATTGGTATGTCTTGCCGTCGTACGCCGCGATCGTGACTATATCGCTGCCACCACCCGTGAAAGTCGCGTGAACTGCGACTGGCTTGCCTTCGGTGGAGGCGGCGACAGTACCGAGGAGGTCGAGGGTGTGGGCGTCCCACAGGCTGACGGTGCCATCCGCGGCTCCGGACACGATGCGTGTGCCATCTGGTGAGAAGCGGATGCTGATGCCTTCGTCGGTGTGTCCGGTCGCCGCTGCGCGTTTGACCTCGCCCGACCGGGTGTCGATGGTGAGTACCGCGCCGTCGGCTCCGGTGACTGCGATCAGTCGCCCGTCGGGCGAGTACGTGGTGGAGTTGAGGCGAACGGGAAGACCTCCGCCCCGAATGTCCGCGCCGGTCGCCGCTCGGACGATTCGCCAGTTCTCCCTGGAGACTCCGTTGTCGTCCTTGAAAAGCGCCGCCGTCTCACCGTCCTTCGACGACGCCACGCAGCAGTCTGTGGTGAAGGTGTACGTCGCCCCCAAGGGTGACAGCTCCGGGTCGAAGTAGGCGGTGCCCTCCGTCTTGCTGGTAACGATGCGCTTGCCATGGTCGATGTAACCGACCGCGGACACGGGGATGTCCTGTTCCTTGCGGATCTTGCCGGTCCGGGCGTCGATGATCTTGATCGTCTCGAGGTCGTGGACGATCAACTCCTGTCCGTTCGGGTGCCACGCCGCCGGTGTCCGTGAGACTGGCTGCAGTTCGATGTCGAGACGGGTGGGTGTCGTCATCGTGCCCGTGGTCGCATCGGCGATCCGCACCCAGGACGACTTGCCATCTCGCCACAGGTAGGCGGTTTTCTGTCCGTTGTCGGAGGCAAGGACGTGGAGGTACTGGCGCGGCGGAACGGCCTGCGTCGAGCGAAGGTACGGCCGCTGCCCGCCGAGATCGTAGATACGCAGGATGCCGTCGTCCCCGCCGGTATACAGCCTCCGCGCGTCCGGGCTGAAGGCGACGGCCCACGACGCTTCGGTCGTCTTGAGACGAAGGCGTGGGACGCCACTGGCGACCTCCCAGATGACAACCTCTCCGCCGGACTGAGCCGTAGCCAGCAGCTTGCCGTCGCCGGAGAATGCCATGTCGCGAGGTGGATCGGTCTGGCTACGCAGCACCCTGAGGGTCTTCCCCGTACGCGCGTTCACCAAGGTCGTCGTCGTCCTGTCGCTCCGATCGGGGCCAGGATGCTGAAATGCCAGCAGGTCGCCACGCTTGGTGAGGGCCGCGGTGGGGGGACCGATAGCGGTGTCGAAGTACGGCCCACCAAGGAGATCTGGCCGTTGCCACAGCCGCTTGCCGGTGGCTACGTCGTAGGCGGTAAGCGGCCATTGGCCGTAGATTGTGTGGCCGTCCGGGCTGAGAACGACGCTTTGGGAGGCAGTGGTAAGCGGCACCTTGTGCGGTGGCCGACCAAGTGCGCGGAGATCCCAGACCAGACCGAATGCGTCGGAGTAGTAGGACGCTCCATAAACGCCGGCAGCAAGGTAGCGACCGTCCGCACTGAAGGTCAGGCTGTCGAAGCGCAGCTCGTCCATCTGCGGAAGAATGGGCTGTGGCGTCACGGGCTCCAAAGTTTGGGCGCTCAACAGAACGAGTGGCCATCGAGGATCAAGTGTTTCCTCAGCACTCCCAGCAAGCGCCGCGACCAAGCGGCCGTCCGGACTGAACCTCGCTTTGGTGAAGATATCTGCGTGCTCGTCCGCCACCACTGGACCAAAGCTGTACGAGTGCAGAACATCCCCTGATCGCGCGTCGTACAGGTGGATCGTCACGTTGTTGTCGCCGGAAACGATCCGGTGTCCATCGGGAGAGACCTCAAGGAAGTCGATCAGGCCCAGCGGGGCGGGCGCAGACCGAACCAGGAGCGGGCGCGCGTTCATCGCGGCCACCAGGTTGGCTCGTGTCTCCGGCGAGTCGTTGAGGCGGACGCCCTGGGTCGCGAGCAGGAGCGACTGGCTGATGTCCTCGGTCAGCAGCGCGCGAGCGCCGACCTGGCGGGCCAGTTCACTCGTTGCGGCCTGTTCTGCGCGGTCTGCCTGACGGACGGCGACCAGCCCCGCGGTCAGCGCGCCGACCAGCAGAAACGCGCCCGCGACGAGGGCGGCGCGGAGTCGTCGGTTGATCCTGAGTTGCAGGCGAGCTTGGCTCTCGGCCTTGTGCAGTTCCGTCTCCGACAATCGCTTGCTTGCGGCAAGGAACTCTTCCTCGGCCAGAGTCAGAGTCGGCGTCGTACGGTCTTGCCAGTCCAATGCCTTGGCGAGGCGGACGCCGCGGTATAGCTCGCTCCCGGGTCGGCCCAGGTTGTTCCAGGCGTCGGCGGCACCGGCGAGGTGGTGCAGGATGCGCCGGCCTTCCACATCTTCCTCGAGCCACCCGCGCAGTCGCGGCCAGGCGCGGACGAGCGATTCGTGGGCGAGCTCGACCACCCCGGCGTCGCTGGTGACCAGACGTGCGGCCACCAGCCTGTCGATCATCACGTTGTCCTCGGGACGGACCACGACGACCCTGCGCGGCAAGCGGCTGCGGACCGGGTCGCCGTCCGGACCGGGCGCGACCAGGCGCAGGAACAGGTCGCGCAGGACCTGGCGTTGGTCCGCCGGGATCCGCTCGTGGACTTCTTCGGCGGACTGAGCGACGGCGCCACGGATCCCACCGGAGGCGTTGTAGCCGGCGACGCTGAGTGTGCGTCCTTCGCGGCGCTGCCAGGTCTCGCGCAGGGCGTGCGACATCAGCGGGAGCGCGCCCGGCTGGTCGGCCACCTCGTTGGTCAGCAGATCAACCAGTCCCGGTTCGATCACCAGCGATGCCAGCCGAGCGGGCTCTTCGATCGCTGCCCGTAGGTCAGGCGGCGTCATGCCGGGCAACAGGTGGAGCCCTCGCTCGACGATCCGGGCGAAACCCGGGTGCGAGGAGACGTCGGCGAGCCGATCGGCACGCATCGACATGATCACCGGCGCCGCTGCCCGGTGCGCGCTGAGTGCGGTCAGGAAGCGGGCGCGCTCATCGGCGTCCTGGCACAGCGAGAAGACCTCTTCGCACTGATCAACGAGCAGCACTGGCGAAGAACCCGCACCAGGCAACGCGGCAGCCATCGCAGCCAGTGGATGCAGTCCCGGGGTCATCACCACGACCCGCAAGCCGTCGCGTTGCAACGCTGCCGCGACCCCGGCCCGCACCAAGGAGGACTTACCGCAGCCGGACGGTCCGACGACGGCCACGACGGACTCTTCGGACAGCTTGTGGAGACAGGCGGCGATGTCGGCGTCGCGTCCGAAGAAGCCGTCCGCGTCGTCCACGTCGTACGGCTTCAGTCCCGGATAGGGGCAGACCGGGCTCGGCTCCGGCAGGACACTCTCCGCCACCAGCGACGGGTCCTGCTGGAGGATCGCCTGCTCCAGGGCGTCGATGGCGGGGTTGGGGTCCAGGCCGAGGTCGCGATTCAGCACGGTGCGCAGTCGGCGGATCGTTCGCAACGCCTCACTCTGGCGGCCGGACTGGTACTGCGCGGTCGCCAGCAGGATCCAGCGACGTTCGCGCAGTGGTTCCTCCGCGACCAGCGCCTGCGCCTTGGCCAGCACGTTGTCGTGCCGGCCCGATCGCAGAGCCGCCTCGACGTACAGCTCCTCGGCGGCGTGCCGCAGCTCGATAAGTCGCGACGCCTCGATCCGGGCCGTGTCCCAGCTGTCCAGCTCCGTCAGCGGCGGACCCCGCCACAAGGTCAACGCATCGGCGAGCACCAGCGCGGACCGTTCCGGTTCGCCGGCCGCCAGCAGGTCCCTGGCGCGAGCAACGGCGCGATCGAAACGCTGCGCATCGATCTCGTCGAGCGGTACGGCGAGCCGGTAGCCGAGCGGCACCGTCTCGATCGCGTGAGGGCCGAGGACCTTGCGCAGGCGCATCACGCACCCCTGGACCACCTTCGGCCACGACGCCGGCAATACCTCCCCCCACAAGGCGTCGGCCAGTCGCTCGGCGCTGACGACCTCACCAGGGTGCACCGCCAGAGCGGCAACCACGACGCGGTCACGTCGTCCGAGTGTCTTCTGATCCCCCTCGATCGAGAGCGGGCCGAGCACGTCGATACCCACCTCTCGACTGTCGACCTCGCCTGGCAGCGCGTCAACAGCCGCGATACCGCCGTGATACCGGGCCGAGCCGCCGTGATACCGGCCCGAGCGAGAACGGGAGCACCGAGCATCCGGCGTACCAGGACCACCAGCACTGGCGGCCCCGCCAGATGCGAGGACAGGAGAACGGAACATGTCCGAGGGAATCAGGAATCACAGAACCTCAGCATTCGCGGTACTCGCAGTTGCGTTTGCGGCCGGCACGCTCGGCACGCTCGAAGCTTCAGCAAGTCCTCGGGAACCCGACAGCACGCGCCAGCCCGCTCAGTCCCAGGACGGTTGGCCGGACGAAGGGTCCGGTTATCCCGGATACGGAGACCCGTCGCCCACGAACCTCGTGCCCGACGATTGGCCCGATGAACGCACTGGCTATCCGGAGTACGCCGACCAGGCCCCTGCGACAGGCGCCCGGTCGACCCCCGGCCTTGACGCCACCTCAATCGCGCTCGGGGCTATGGGTGGCATCGCACTCGGCGGAGCCGCGCTCGGCACCACCTTGGTCGTACAACGACGACGCGACAACATCACCCAACCCACAGGGTGAAGCTCGCACCAACGACTGGGCGTCCGGCCGGGTCAGTGCTGTGGGAAGCAGGCTGCGACGGCGAGGGCGTCTACGAAGTCGTTCATTTCGTGGCCGGAGTGGCCCTTGACCCACTGGAAGGCGACATCCCCGCGCTGGGTCACCAATTCGACCAAGGGCTCCCACAGGTCCTGATTGGCGACCGGCTTCCTTGCCGAGGTGAGCCAGCCGCGCTCGAGCCAGCCGGTGTGCCAGCCGTCGCGGAAGCAGTTGACGACGTACGTCGAGTCCGAAACGACCAGGAGCGGACCCTCGTTCGCCCGCACGGCCTCGAGCGCGGCCCGGATCTCCATGCGCTGGTTCGTGGAAACCGCCTCGTGGCCGGAGGCATGCACGGTCTTCGACAATGCCCAGGCCCAACCTCCCGGCCCAGGATTGCGCGAGCAGGCACCATCGGTGAACACGGTGCGCGCCCCGACGGGGACGGTCATATCAGCCGGACGAGGACGACGAGTACGCCTAGGAGACATCAGAGCGAAACCCTATCCCCCTGACGCACTCCGACGTACAGCCGCTCCCAGGGGCAACGCCGTTCGGTTAAGGGAGTGGGCCGGCTGTCAATCCCGTCGGTGACCAGCCGGCCAACCCCGACCACGCCTCAAACCGGAGGTTGCCCCCTCAACTGCAGGGTTGCCCACCGAAAATCCGAGGGGGCATCCCTCCACACCAGGGAGCAACCCGGCCAACGCAGGAATCAGTTGCCTGCTGTCGACGGAGCCCATCACAGCCTGAGCTACGGACCGGGGAGGATTACCCGCCGGATCCAGTACACGAGCCTCCCCACTTCGATCGGGGCGGCTGGCCCCGAGCGGGGAGAGCAGCGTACCCGGATCGACCAGCAGAACTCCCCACTCCACCCCCGACCCGGCCGAGGCCGACCAGCAGGCCGCCGAAATCCACGACTCGACGGACACCAGTGCCTGCATCACGTCGCTCGAGCAGCCGCCGGATAAGCCCAAGCCAGCCACGCATGCATCACAAGAGCCGGTTATCCACAGATTGCGAAGACCGGCCGTTCGAATGCCCGAAAGTCCATATGTTCTTGGGGCAAAGGAGGTGCTCGATGAGTGCTCGCAAGGACAGAGACGGCGGCCGGAGCGACCGTGGAGGCAGCAGGCGACACAACGGCCTGGACATGGATCAGCGGCACCCGGTGCTGACTCCGCTGACCATGCCGCAGGCCGAGCGGTTGGTCCGTCTGGCCGAGGCCGCGGTCGCGGAACGCGGGTTTTCGATGCGGTACGACGGCGCCGGCGCACTGGTAGCGGCCGGAGACGACGACAGTCCGGTGGGCGACACTCCGTCTGCCGGGCTCGCGAATCTCGCGCGCACCGTCAGCGGGTTGCCACGACAGCAATGGCGATCGGCGGTGGCTGCGCATTTCGACCAGATGCTTCCTCCGGGCGAACGGCCGATGGTCCCGGAAGACCTGGAGAACGAGCTCCACCTTCGGCTGGTCTGCGCAGCCACGATCGATCGAGGTTGGACCGACCGGGTGCCGGAGTTCGTGCCAGGTGTACTCATCGCGCCGGCGACCTGCACGGGGCGCGCGGTCGCAATGCATTTCGACCTCGACTCTCTGGGTGTGCCGTGGGAGGAGATCACCCGGATGGGTCTGGCGAACCTGCGCCGTCTCGAGGACAACGTCGAGCTGGTGCAAGACCCGGGTGGCGACGGCGCCGAGGTTGCCATGCTCACCGGCGGCATGTTCACCGCGTCCCGGGCGCTGGTTCTCGACACCGTGCTGCGCGAATCCCTGCGCATCGAGAACCCTCCGTACGGCTGCCTCGTGGCCATGCCGGCCCGGGACATGCTGCTCATTCACGTGGTGCGAGATCAGACGGTGGTCAGCGCCTTCGGAATGCTCCTCAGACTCGCCAATTGCTTCTTCGCCGACTCGCCGGGACCTGTGAGTCCGCACGTGTACTACGTGACCGGCAACGAATGGCAACAGGTCACCGACTACCGCACCGGCACCGCGCAACTCCAGGCCCGCGGCCGCTTCTCGGAAACTCTGCGCCGCCTCGACAGCGAAGCAGGCGGTCTATCGCATGTCGTCTGACGAGATGGCTTGGAGGGCGGCGGTGGCGGTTACTACGTCGCACCAGGCTTCGCCGACGCTTTTGAAGAGGCGGGGTGCGCCGGCTGTGATGTCGAGGCGGCCGGTGGCGAGTTCGTGGAGGTCGGCTGTGATCGCGTCGGTCTCGGGTACGCCGTCCGCGATGGCGAGGATGATGTCGCCGGCCTGGCTCAGCGCTGAGGCGCGTGACTCGACCACGACGGTGGCGCGGCGGAGGAGGTTCGTGTCGACCTCCCGGACGGCTGGTTCGTGCGACCCGACGGCGACCACGGTCGCTTCCGGCCGGAGCAGCTCGGAGTCGAACAGCGGCTCGGTCGCCGTCGTACAGCAGGCGACCAGGTCGACGTCCGCGACATCGTCGGGGACCCCGGGCCGAGCCGGGAGGCCCTGCGCTTCGAGCGAGCCGACGAGCGCGGTAACCGCCTCGGCCCGGCGGCCCACGACGACGACCTGGTCCAGCGGACGGACCGCGTTGATCGCCAGGGCATGGCTCAACGCCTGCGGCCCCGTCCCGAACACCAGCAACGAGTTCGAGTCCGTGGTCGCCAGCCGACGTACGGCGAGCGCCGAGAGACTCGCCGTACGTCGCAACGTGAGCGACTCGGCGTCGATGACGGCGACCGGCCGCAGCGTCGGCCCGTCGAAGGCGATGTGGACACCCTGGATCCGGGGCAGGCCACGGGCGGCATTGCCGGGGCTGATCGACACAACTTTCACGCCGACGTGCGGTCCGACCTCGCCAGGCATCAGGATGAGCTGGCCGCCGGACACCTCCACGAACGTCCGCGGCGGCGTGTTCCCAGTCCCGGTGATCAGCGCGGCATCGAGTGCGTCGATCGCCTGCGTCCAGCCGAGCGTGCGCTCGAGGGCCGCCTTGTCGATGAACCTGATGCTGTCCGGCATGGATCTCCTAAACGACGCGTCCGCCCTGGATGACAACCCGTTGTGCGGCTGGATCCCACAGGCATGCGGGCCGCTCCAACGGGTTGCCCGAGACTACGAGAAGGTCCGCGATCGCCCCAGGCCGGACCACGCCGAGGTCCTCCAACCCCAGCAGGCGGGCGTTCACCGAGGTCGCGCAGCGCAGGGTGTCGAGGATGCCGAGCACCTCGCTCTGCAGCCGCAACCCGTTGAGCTGTTCTTCCTCCAACTCACCCATCAGGTCGGTGCCGAACCCGACCGGAACCCCTGCGGCGACGGCGAGCTCGATCGCCTGCCGGCCGGCGTCGAGCACCTCACGGTTCTTGGCCCGCGACACCGCAGCCATCCCGAGCTCCACGCCGCGCCGGTCGATCGCGTCGTACGCCGCCAACGTCGGGATGAGGAATGCGCCGTACTCAGCCATCGCCGCAGCAGACGGGCTGTCGAGGAGGTTGCCGTGCTCGATCGACCGTACGCCGTTCCGCACCGAGTGCACGATCGCTTCCGGCGAGTACGAATGCGCCGCGACGTAGCTCCCCCGCCGGGCCGCCTCGGCCGTGACGGCGCGGATCTCGTCCTCGGAGTACTGCGGGATCCGGATCGGGTCCGTCAGCGATACGACGCCGCCCGACGTCATGATCTTGATCGCGTGCGCGCCCTGCCGGAAACGCTCACGGACAGCCCGACGCAGCGGGTCCACCCCGTCGACGACCTCCGTCGTGTGACTGTGGCAAGGACACGTGTCCCAGTGCGCCGGCCGCGCGTCGCCATGCCCACCGGTCTGGCTCAGCGCCGGTCCGGTGAACAGGTACCGCGGCGCCTCCAGCCGCCCCTCGGCGATCGCCTTCGCCAGCCCCGCCTCGCCACCGGCGACATCGCGGATCGTCGTGAAGCCGCGCCGCAACGCGTTGCGCAGCCGGCCGGCCGCGACGATCGCGATGTAGCTCAGCGGGCTCGCTTCGATGTCGACCATGTCGAGACTGATGCCGTACGGATGACAGTGCGCGTCGATCAGCCCAGGCAGCACGGTGCCACCCTCTGCGTCGACGACAACAGCGTCGTCCCCCAGGTCCGCGGTGTCCCCGACCGAGACGATCCGCCCGTCCCGGACAGCAACTGGCCCGTCGACGAGCTCAGCGCTCTCACCGTCGAAGACCGTCGCATTGGTCACGATGAGCGTGCCTTGCCCAGACCTGCCGTCATTGACGAGCACGTCGTCCTCCTTGAACTGGTTCGTTGGTTTCGGTGAGCAGTGGTGCCATTGTCAGGGCGAGGTGGAGAGTGAGGCGGTCCTCGCCGCGGTGCAGGTCGAAGCCGGTGATGGTCTCGATGCGGCGGAGGCGGTAGTACGCCGTCTGGCGGTGGATGGCGAGCTCCGTGGCCAGCTCCTGGATGTTGCCGGCCCGGTCCAGGAAGACCTGCGCGGTCCGAACCAGCTCACCGCCGGCGTCGAGCAGCCGCTGCGCCCGCGGATCGAGTACGGCGTCCACCAGGGCCGACCGCGGACCGCAGGAGATCAACCGGTGTACGCCGAGTTGCGACCAATGAGCGACCGCACCGAGACGCGGTACGGCCGCCAGGATCTTCGTGGCGCGCATGGCCTGTTCATGGCTGGTCCGCGCGTGGGCGAGGCCGCGCTGCGGCTCACCGACTCCGACGAGCAGGCGCGCCGCGGCCTGGTCGCCCAGGCGTTGGGCGTGCAACTGCCGAAGTCGGTCGATCGCCTGGTCGATCAGGGACATCCGCTCGTTCGCGAGGTCGACAAGCAATGTCGTGAAGCCCTCTCCCGAAGTGGCGAGCACATGGCGCGGCAGCGACCAGAGATTGAGCGGCACGACCTCACGCGAGGGCTGTTCGGCATGGACAAGCACGACGTACGCCGTCCGCTGGACGAGCCCCCTGCTGTCGAGCTCTTCGACCGCCCGCGCCGACACCGCGTCGTCAGGTGCCAGCAGGTTGGCGAGTAGCAGCGACGCGTCACGACTCCCCCGGGCCCGCTGCGCGAGCAGAGCACCCGCCTCGCGCGCGATCGCGGCGGTCGCCTCGAGCTGCTCCGGCGTACCCAATCCGCCTTCTGGGTCGAGCAGCCAGAAGTATCCGTAGGTCACGCCGTTCCATCGCACGGGCAGGCACAGCCGCGGGAGGATGCCGAGGCTTGGCTCGGACGGCGTACGGACCGGTCCGGTCGCGGTGGCGATGCCGAACTGCTCGAACCAGCTCCGGACGTCGGCGGTCGAACGCCGGCGCAGGATCGACCCGGCCCGGACCGCGTCGATCTCGTCGGCCTGCGTGTTGAACGCGATCAGGTTGAAGTCGCGGTCCTCGAGCACAGCCGGCGTACCGAACGCGTCCGAGACCGCGCCGACCAGGTCATCGAGGTCCATCCGTCCAGCTTAGACATTTGTATGACGATCTGCCGCACAGCATCTGTCAGCTGGATGACGCCCGCCGAGCGTGATGGTCCTTACAGTGCACTCACATCCTGACCAGGAGGAGTCCGCCGTGGTTGGTACCGCTCTGCTCGCCGCATCCCGCAGTCGTCGTGTCCGGGCCGCTGTCACCAAGTCCCCGGTGACGCGCAAGGTCGTCAGGCGGTTCATCGCCGGCGACGACGTGAACGCCGCCGTCGACACCACCCGCCGGCTGACCTCCGGCGGCTTCGCCGTGACCCTCGACCACCTCGGCGAGGACACGCTCGATCGAGCCCAGGCCGAGGCCACCCGGGACGCGTACCTGACGCTGATCGAACTGCTGGCGGACCAGGGTCTCTCGTCCAGGTCCGAGGCTTCGCTCAAGCTGTCCGCGATGGGTCAGGCGCTGCCCGGCGACGGCGAGGCGCTGGCCGCCGAGAACGCGCACGCGATCTGCGCCGCGGCCTCCGAGGCCGGGATGACCGTCACCCTCGACATGGAGGACCACACCACGGTCGACTCCACGCTCGGCATCCTGGCCGAGCTGCGCAAGGACCACCCGTCGGTCGGCGTCGCGCTGCAGGCGATGCTGTACCGCACCGAGGGCGACTGCCGCGACCTCGCCACCACCGGGTCGCGGGTCCGCCTGGTCAAGGGCGCGTACGCCGAGCCGAAGTCCGTCGCGCACCCCGCGAAGAGCGACGTCGACCGCGCGTACGCCCGCTGCCTCGGCATCCTGATGGGCGGACTCGGCTACCCGATGATCGCCAGTCACGATCCGCGCATGATCTCCATCGCCCAGGCACTCGCCGCGCAGCACGGCAAGGGTCAGGACGATTTCGAGTTCCAGATGCTCTACGGCGTCCGGCCGAGCGCGCAGGAGCAGCTCCGCTCGCAGGGGTCCCGGGTGCGCATCTACGTCCCGTACGGCGACGACTGGTACGGATACTTCATGCGCCGCCTCGCCGAACGCCCCGCCAACGTCGGTTTCCTGCTCCGCTCGCTGGTCACCAAGTAGCGCGGATGTCGCATTTCGTGGTGCGCTGATCGTCATACACCTGAGGGCGGACGGCCGAGTCCGCCGAGGAGGTGACAGCACGGTGCTGGTAGACGACACCAAACGAGCGGCACATCGCGCGCTCGTGGACCGGATCCTGACGGGCGACGGCAGAGCATCTGCCGAGCAGCGCGCGCGTGCGTTCAACAACGAAAGTCTCGTCCCGCCGGTGAGCACGCTGATCAGCAAGATCACTCGTACGCCGGTACGCGTCAGCGAGGCCGACCTGGCCGTAGCGGGATGCACGGAGGACGAGGTGTTCGAGTTGGTGATCTGCGCCGCCGTCGGTCACTCGACCCGCTTGTACGAAGCCGGGCTGGCGGCGCTGGCCGAGGCGGTCTCCGAGGAGGCGCCCGGTCATGCATCTTGACATCCTCAACCACGGCTACCGGCCCGGGACGAAGCTGATGTTCGCGCTCGTCCGGCTGTTCTCCGGGCAGCCGCTTCCGGACGCCGCCAAGCTGACCTTCTACCGGTCCGACTTCTATGGCAACCCGGCCAAGGAGTTCACCCACGAAGCACTGCGCGGGCCGTCCGACTGGTCCGTGGGCGACCGTGAGCTGATGGCGGCTTATGTCTCCAAGCTGAATCAGTCCGCGTTCTGCGTCGGCGCCCATACGGCGACCGCGAGCCTCGCCTACCAGGACGGTGAGCGGGTTGCGGCGATCCTGGACGATCTGGAATCGGCGGCGATCGACGAGCCGCTCCGGGCAACGCTGCGCATGCTCGGCAAGCTGATCCGCAACGGACGCGTCGACGCCGACGACCTGCGCGAAGTCCTGGCCGCCGGCGTCACGCCGCAGCAAGTCAAGGACGCGCTCGCGGTGTGCGCCGCGTTCAACACGACCAGCCGCCTCGCCGACGCCTTCGGCTTCGAGCTCCTCACCCCGAAAGGCTATGAGGCCGGAGCGAAGTACCTCCTCAAACGCGGCTACCGGTAGTCAGTGCATTGGTGATGCGTCGGCGCGCTTCGTAGTAGTGGTTCGGGTCGAGTACTGGGCGGTCGAAGCGGAGGGTTCGGTCGGGGTCGATGAGGTCGAGGGCGGCCGCGTTGCCGTGGGCCGCGCGGACGGCCTGCAGCGCGCGGTGGTCCCACATCGCCTGCGCGAAAACGCGGTGCCGGAGCGACGGCCAGGGCGTGCCGTCCGGGCCGGGGTAGACGGCGAAGGGATCGCCGGACGGGAACGCGCCGCCGGCCGAGGTGTCCGCGAACGGATCCACCCGCCGGATCGAGTGCCACGTGTACCAGAAGTTGAACCCCCAGTGCAGGAACCCGTCCACGCCGGACGCGAACAACTGGTGCCCGATCGCACGGTTCCGCGCCGAAGGCATCCCGATGAACCGGTTGGCGACATCGCGATCCTGACTGACGCAGTAGTACACCCACATCCGCTCAGGACGCTCGGCCAGGAACGGCTCCACATGGTCGGTCGCGACCACGGGAACCTCGACGGCACCCGACGTGTAGAAGGAGTGCTCGCTCAGGGCGTCGACAACCGTCCAGCCCTTCAGGAGATCAGCGACGACAGCCTTCGCGGCGAGATAGCTGGCAAGCCCGTCCTCCCCCGACGGCTCGTCCGAGATGTGAAAGACGACGTACTCGCGATCCCATTCCTCGTCGAGCACAGCCTGCAGCGCCGGCAGCAGCGCCTCCATCAACTCCCGGTACCGTACGTCGGTCGCCGGCACGTCCCACCCGAAGACGCGCTCCTCGCCCACCACGATGCCGGGCGTGGCCTTCGCGCCCCACTGGGTGAATAGATGCGCGACCTCGACCCCGGTGATCCCGGTACGCCGACAGACATCGAGCCACCGCCGCAGCCGATCGAACCCGAACTCGTACCCGTCGTTGGTCGCCGTGATGTCGATCAGCTGCACAACGGTTCGATACGTACCGACCGCGGTGTCGAGCGGCGGCGTCCACACCGGTGCCAGCAAGGACGTCGCACCCATCTCGACCGCGGACGCCATGAAGCGCTCGACGATGGCCCAGTGCTCCTCGCTGAACACCTCGACGCCGTAGTGGTCCGCGAGCGAGTCGAGGTGCATCCAATGCCCCGACACAATGTCGAGCGGCGGCAACTCGATCCCCGTGATCTCGACGGCGACCGGAGCGCGATGCAACTCGGAGCCGTCGGGCGCGCTCACCACGACAGTGAGTTCGTGGACGCCGGCCCGCGCCGGATCGGTCGTCATCACGTCGAACCACAACGCACTCCAGCTGCCGAACCGCACCGGTGCTTCACCGTTCGGCACTGGACGCAGCACGTCCGGGTACAGGCCGGGCTCGTCGAACTCGTACCCGTCGTCATGTCCCGGGAGCGCGACGAAAGTGCAAGGCACGAGGTCCACGCTCGACATGGCGACCAGGTCGGCCGCCGTACCGTCGACCCGGACCTGCAGCGGCCGTGGGTCGCGGAACGTCGGCTCGAGCGGAGGGCGATACGCGAGCTGGAACGATGCCCGCTCACCGAGGAAGGCCTGGAACCGGGTTTCGGCGGACACGGGGCGCGGGTCCCGCACCGGGTGCACCTTCGCGAGCGCGTCGCAGAGCACGAACTCCCACTGGGCGGTCACTTCGGACCACTCCTTCCGACAGGACGGCATTCACCATCCATGCGTATTAGTGGAATCTATGATGCAGATTCGCGCACCAATGCACAACCATCATCCCGCCATATCGCTCACTCCGGGGCCGGGGTCAACGCGCGGGCCGAGTAGTCGTGCAGGACGAGCGCCGTGGTCACCGGGCCGAAGCGGGCGAGGCTGTCGATGATGGTCTCGAGGCGTCGCGCGTCGGAGCAATGAACGTCGCAGAGCAGGCAGTCCTCGCCGGTGACCCGACGGATCGCTGTGATGTCAGGGGTCCGGGAGGCCAGCGCGAGCGCCTGTTCGAGTTGCGCGTGCGAGGTACGCAGCCTGATGTGGGCGGTGATGCCGAGCCCGAGCTTGGCGGGGTCGACGATCGCCCGGTACCCCGTGATGACGCCGGTCTTCTCGAGTCGCTGGACCCGCGCGCTGGCGGCGGGCTGGGAGAGCCCGACCCGGCGGCCGAGCTCGGCACCGGTCAGCCGGCCCTCGGCCTGGAGCAGGGCGAGGATCCGCCGGTCGATCTCGTCGAGTGATTCCATGGTTGTCGCCGCCAATGTCTTTGTGATCACTTGCCACGCTGTTGTGGGTCCGTTGATTCGATCAGACTCAGGGCCTCAAGCCTCCCACGGTTGTGGGTTGCGCAAGTGAAAGCGAGGTCTGCAGTGACAGCGTTCGTCATCCTCCCGGGCATCGACGGCTCCGACGATGTGCACTGGCAAAGCCGATGGGAACAGTCCTGGGGCGATCGCGCAGTACGGATCGTTCCGGCGTCTTGGAGCGAGCCCGAGCTGGGCGACTGGGTCGCCGCGGTCCAGCGTGCGTACGACGATGCTCGCAGCCGTGACGATGACGTCGTGCTGGTAGCGCACAGCCTCGGCTGCTGGGCCGCAGCCGCCTGGTTTGCCGCGGGCGGGTCTGCCACAGCTGCGCTGCTGGTGGCACCCCCGGACACTCAGCACCCCACGTTCCCGAGCGAACGCGCAGGCACGTTCCAGACCGTCGCGACGCAACCACTCCCCTGCCCTTCGCTCCTGATAGCCAGCACGAATGACCCGTACTGCAGCGCGGAACGGGCGACCACCTTCGCCGACGCCTGGAAGGCGGATTGCCACCTGGTGGACCACGCCGGCCATCTCAACTCCGCCAGCAATCTCGGCGACTGGCCGCTCGGCCGGCAACTGCTGGAAGGCTTGCTCGCGAACGTGCCGACATAGCGGTCGAGATGCCGCGGAACTCGCCCCGGGGCGGTGGGGTCTCGTAGCGTCGGCGCGGGAGGTGATGGCTGTGCGGGATCGCCGTACGCTCGTGTGTGTCGGCGACCTCGTCGAGGACGTCGTGGTCTGGGCGGCGGGTGCGGCACGGTCCGGCACCGACAACCCCGCGCGGATCTGCCGGACACGCGGCGGCGCGGCAGCCAACGTCGCTGCCTTCGCCGGCCGCCTCGGTACGGCGGTGCGGTTCGTCGGACGCGTCGGGGACGACACTGTCGGCACGGCTCTGGTGCGGGACCTGACCGAGGCCGGGGTCGACGCGAAGGTCCAGCGCCAAGGGCGGACCGGAACCATCGTCATCATCGTGGACCCGTCCGGCGAACGCACGATGTACCCGGACCGCGCCGCCGCAGCCGAACTGGCCGACGTACCGGACCGCTGGCTGTCCGGCGCCGGAGTCGTCCACCTGTCGGCGTACTCCCTCGTCGGCCCGTCGCTGTCCGTCCTCCGCCGCGCGTCGGACATCGCGCAGGCGGAAGGCGCGATCCTCACGATCGACGCGTCCTCGATCGCGCTCATCGACTCGATCGGTCCCGCGCCGTTCCGCGACCTGATCCGGACACTGCGACCGACGTACATCTTTGCCAACGGCATCGAAGCCGACCTCGGCTCCCTCCGCGACCTCGCGACATCTGGTACGACGGTTGTCGTCAAGAACGGCGTCGAGCCGACAGAGATCCACGCCACCACCTCGACAACTGTCCCGGTGCCCCCGGTCGACGAGGTGCGCGACACGACCGGTGCGGGCGATGCGTTCGCGGCGGGCTTCCTGTCCGCCGTACTCGATGATGCCGACGTCGTCGAGGCGGTCACGGCGGGCCATACGCTTGCCAGGCGGGTTCTCCGCGAGCCCGGTGCCATGCTGTCCATGACCGCCGAGGAGAACGGAACCGCGTGTGATTGAACCCATTCTGTCCGACGACGTGACCCAGGCCCTCGCCGAGCACCGAGCGGTCGTCGCGCTCGAGTCGACGATCTTCTCCAACCTCGGACTGCCCGCCCCGGCGAACGCCGACGCGCTCGAACTCTGCAAACAGGCAGTACGAGAGCACGGTGCGGTGCCGGCGGTCGCCGCGGTCCTCGACGGTCAGGCCCACGTCGGCCTCTCGCCGGACGAGGAGAAGCGAGTGCTGCAGGGCACCCGCAAGGTCGCCGAACGCGATCTCGCAGTCGCGCAGGCACAGGGCTGGGGCGTCGGCGTCACCACCGTCTCGGCGACGGTGGCGTTGGCACACGCCGCAGGCATCCCGGTGTTCGCAACAGGTGGCATCGGTGGCGTCCACCGCGGATCAGACCTCGATGTCTCGGCCGACCTCGACGCGATCGCCAACCACCCGGTCATCACCGTCTGCGCCGGCGCCAAAGCGTTCCTCGACCTGCCGCGAACACTCGAGTATCTCGAGACCGCCGGCGTACCGGTCCTGGGCTGGCAGCACGACTGGTTCCCGGCCTTCTACACGCGGTCGAGCGGCTTGCCGGTCCCGCACCGCGTCGACGACGAGCGAATGGTCTGCGACGTCCTCCGTTTCCGGGCGCGGCCCGAGACCGGCGTCCTGCTCACGGTTCCGATTCCCGTGGACGACGAGATTCCGGCGGAGCGCATCGACGCCGTACTCACGGCTGCGTTGGAAGCGAGCGCGCGGGCAGGAGTCGTGGGGCCCGCAGTCACGCCGTACGTGCTCGCCAGGATCGAGAAGGAGACGGACGGGCAGAGCATCCCGGCCAACCTCGCACTGGCCCGGAACAACGCTGCCGTCGCGGCCCGGATCGCCGTCGCGAACGCTTGATCCGAATACGCGGTGGGTACCCTGAGGGCGACGTACGACGGAAGGCTGACTGATGAGCTCGGATCCGCAGACGTACGAGCGTGATGACGAGAGCTCCGGTGAGCGCCTCGACCGGCACTGGAACGAACTGTTGCAAGAGCTGCGGCTCGTGCAGACCGGGACGCAGATCCTGTTCGCGTTCTTGCTGGGGATCGCGTTCCAGAATCAGTTCCACGCGGCGGACGACTTCACACACGCGGTGTACGCCTGCACGCTGATCGCCGCGGCGCTGGCGGTCGCGTTGTTCCTGGCGCCGGTCGCGCTGCACCGGCTGCTGTACCGCCACGGTTTGCGCGACCGCCTGGTCAATGCCGCGGACCGCCTGACGCGCGGCGGTCTGGCGCTCCTCATCGTGTCGATGTGCGGCGGCATCTTGATCGCCATCGACGTCGTTCTCCCCCGCGCCGCCGCCGTCGCCACGGTCGTCGGCGTACTGATCTGGTTCGTGGCGTTGTGGCTCGCGCTCCCGGCGTACATCAGACACAAGGGCACGAACGGCCGAACCTGATCGTCCCCGCGCCGAGGACGGCGCGGGGACGCGGTTGATCACGTGAAGATGCTGACTCCACCTGGTCCGACCAGGAGGCCGAGCACGATCAGCGCGGCACCCCAGATCATCTGGCCACGGAACAGCGACACGATCCCCGAAATCACGAGGATCACGGCGATGATCCACAGAACGAATTCCATGGTCCTCTCCCTTTCCAGGGCCGGGTTCGACCCGGCAGGTTGAATCCCCGTGCGACACCATCCGGTGCCCGCGCGAATCTCCCGCAAACCCCGGTGCCTGGAGGCCGCCTACCCGCTGATTCGGTAGCAGCGGCGGGCGGTGGCCGAGTAGATCTGTTCGCGGTCGCTGTCCGAGAGGTGCGAGAGGGCCTCGGACAGGCCCTTGAAGACTGGGTCGTAGCCGCCCGCTGCGGTCGAGATCGGCCAGTCGCCGCCGTACATGAGTCGCTCCGGCCCGAACACCTCCAGGGCCCGGTCGAGGAAGGGTTGCAGCGAGTCCCGGGTCCAGGTCTCGGGGTAGAGACCGGAGACCTTCGCGTACACCCGCGGGTTCTCAGCGGCGGCCGCGATCAGGCTCCACCACGGCTCACGTTCGGCCTCGCCGATCGGTGGTTTGGCGAGGTGGTCGATGACGATCCGGAGTTCGGGGTGCCGTTCCGACAGCGTCGGGACGTGTTCGAGATGCCGAGGCAGTACGGCGACGTAGTCGAACGTCACGTCCGCCTGCTCGAGTACGCCGAGACCCTCGTCGACGTCGGGCCGCAGGATCCAGTCCGGGTCCGGGAGGTCGTGAATCAGGTTGCGGATCCCGGCCACGCGCGGATCCTTGCGCAACTGCGCGAGGCGCTCGGCGGCGACACCGGGTTGATCGAGCGGAACGTACGCGACGATCGCCGCGACCTCCGGATGCTGATCGGCCACCTCCAGCATCAGGTCCGTGTCGCCGTCGTGATCGTCGGACTGCACGAGCACGGTCGCGTCGACGCCGTTGCGCACCAACTGCGGCTTGAGCTCCTCGAAGGTGAACGTGCGATTCCACTGCGGCACGTGCGGGCCGAGCCAGCGGTACGGCGAGCGGTCCAGATCCCACACGTGCTGATGTGCGTCGATGATCATGCCGGGCCTCGCTTGTCGACCAGGTAGAGATGGGTGAGGACGAGAACGGTCTCCGCGCGCTGGTTCGTCACGCTGACCTGCTCGTGAACATAGCCGTGGGTTTCCGGCGTCCGCTTGTGGTCGGACTTCCCGGTGACGGCCGCGGTGACGGTGATCGTGTCGCCGATGAACACCGGCTTGATGAAGCGGATCCTGTCGTAGCCGTACGACATCGACCGCGGATTGATGTCGCCCGCGGTCATCCCGACGGCGACGGAAAGGATGAGCGTGCCGTGCGCGATCCGCTGCCCGGCCGGCTGCGTCGCCATCCACTCGGCGTCGAGGTGATGCGGGAAGAAGTCACCCGTCTGACCGGCGTGCAGCACGATGTCGGCCTCGGTGATCGTCCGCCCGACGGTCGTGCGGCTCTCACCGATCTCGTACTCCTCGAACCACCGCTCCGCGACCTTCATCGCTCCCCCAACAGTCGCTCGGCCAGCGCGTTCGCGCGCCGTACCAGCTCGGCATCGGTCAGCTCTCCCTGGAGGGTCGCCGTGACCCACGGTGAGACGACGTCCTGGAACTCCATGTAGCCCGCTGTCCGCGGTCGCACCCACGCGTCTTCGAGGGTCTGCCGGGTCCCGCGGAAGAAGTCCCACGAGTCCTCGTTCAGACGATCGTCGTCCCACGAGGACGCGTACCCGGGCTGGCCGCCCGCGTCGTAGTACACCCCGTTCTGAACCTCCGGCGAGGCCAGCCAAACGGCGTACGCGCGGGCCGCGTCGAGTTCCCGGGTGTACGCCGAGACCGCGATGCCGGCTCCCCCGAGCTGCGACCCGGCGACACCACGCGGCCCGGCGGGAATGTCGACGTACTTGAGCCGATGCGTGCGGAAACCTCGACGTGAGTAGTTCGTGTACCCGTACGCCAACGGCACGTAGGCCCATGGCCCGTCCCCCGCCAAGGCCTCGGCGACCTCGATCGGGTTGGCTGCGAGGCACCACTCCGGGACTCGCTCTGCAAGTCGGTGCATCAGGTCGAGTACGGCGCCCGCGTCGTCGGCGGCCAGGAAGCGGCCCGGCTCGGCTGCGACCGGCGTACCGCGGTTGGCGGCAAGGGTGCACAGGCTCGAGTACGCGTCGATCGGCTTCGTGGGCCACAGGACTCGGCCTTCGCGGGCCAGTTCGAGTACGCCGTCCCAGTCCGTCGGCGGCGTGGGCAGCAGGTCAGGACGATGTACGGCGACCTGCGCAGCGGAGTCGGTGGCGAGTCCGTACTGGTGGCCGTCGTGGGCGTACGACGCGTGGCTGTTGCCCACGGCATCGTTCGCCAGCGCCGCTAGCTCTTCGTCGTGACCGGCACCGTCCAGCGGTGCCAGCAGTCCTTCGGCCGCCGCGAGAGGCACGTGCGGATGATCGATGACGAGCAGGTCGTACCGGACCGCGAGACCCGCGATCGGCTCGTCGGCGAAGGCCTGGAGCGAGCGGTACTCCCACTGCACGTCGACACCGGTACGACGGGCGTACTCCTTCGCCGCAGCGACCTGACAGTCGTACCCGCGCGGATGTTCCCAGGTCATGCCACGCAACGTCGTCATGCGATCTCCTGTTCGACGGGATTGTGCTCGCCCAGCCGGGGCGCCGGCCGCGAGTTGGTCAAACGCTCGCCGTCGATCCTGATCGGGCTCCGCGTGGTGGTCAGCTCGAGCCCGTCGCGGCGCAACTCCTGCGTCATCGCTATCGCCCGGAAACCGTCGTGCGCCACCAGTTCGTCCAGCGTGAGAACAGGCGCGCACCACACGTCCTCGGCATCGAGAACAGCCAGCCATTCGTCGCGAGTCCGGGTGCTGAGCCTGGCCGACAGGAGTTCTTCGATCTCCTCCTGCCGGTCCCACCACGACTGCGGATCGGTCATCGCGGCGACCTCGGGCAGGTCGAGCAGGCGGCCGATGGTCGGGACCGGGTTCATCGCGATCGCGAGGTACCCGTCGCTGGTCGGATAGATCCCGTACGGCGCCGGCAGGAACGCGTGCGCCGAGCGGCTGCCCTTCCGCTGTACGGCGATCGACGCGTCGTTCAACCGCGTCGTCAGGAGCTCGAACTCGAGGTCGAGCAGCGCCTCCAGCAGACTGGTCTGCGCGTGTCCGCCTCGACCGGTGCGGAACCGCCGCACCAGCAGCGCCGTGATGCCCTGGGCGAGATGACAGCTGGCGAGATGATCGGCGACGGCCAGTCCGACCGGTACTGGCGGGTCGTCGCGGGAACCGTTGAGCCAGGGCAGTCCGGCAATCGACTGGGCGAGAAGATCCTGCCCGGGCCGGTCCTTGAACGGACCCGTGTCGCCGTACCCGCTGACACTGCCGTAGATGATGCCGGGGTTGATCCGGCGGACGGTGTCGTAGTCGAGGCCGAGTCGTTCCATCACGCCGGGACGGAAGTTCGAGACCACCACATCGGCCGCCGCGACCAGTGCCCGGACCTTGTTCAGGTCGGCGGGGTCCTTGAGGTCGGCGACGATGCTCTCCTTGTTCCGGTTCATCGCGTGGAACGACATGCTGTCGCCCGAGACCGTCCGGCCCGCGAACGCCAGTTGACGGCCCGCGTCCCCGCTGCCGGGGCGCTCGATCTTGATCACCCGCGCGCCCAGATCGGCCAGCCGCAACGCCGCCACCGGCCCGGCCAGGAACTGGCTGAAGTCGAGGACGGTCACCCCGGACAGGGGAAGTTCCGTCACCACTCGGTTCCCATCGCTGTTCCTCTCTGATCGATCAGGCGTCGTACTGCGGCGGCTCGCCACCATGTGCCGCGGACGTGTAGGCCGCCTCGACCACCGCCATCGTGCGGAAGACGTCCTCCACCGACGTGGGCAGCGAAGGGATCGAGCCCTCCAGGTAGCGCTGGACCACGCCCATCGAGCCGATGAACGCGTCGGGGAACCACGAGCCCTCGAACGGCACCGGCCGCCAGCCCGCCTCCAGGCGATCGTCGGTGACGAGCTCGAGCCGGTCCTCACCACCGCGCGGATAGTCGAGCAGCAGCCCGAGCTGCACGCGTACGGCGCCTTTCGTGCCTTCCCACTTGATGTAGCTCTCTTCGTACCGTTCACCGAAGTGGTGATCGTGATTCGTCGACACCACGACCCGCACCGGGCGGTCGCCGTACGTCAGGGCGATGTCGGAGCGGCTGTTGGCGTGGGTCTTCTCCGGGTGTCGCACGGTGACCGCGGACACGCCCGTCGGATCGCCCAGGAAGGAGCGGATCAGGTCGAGGTAGTGGACGCTGTGCATGTTGATCTCGAGCCGGTCGAGCTCGAGGACGTACGGGAACATCTCCCACGGCGTGCGGACCGAGACCCGGATCTCGAAGTCGTAGAGCCCGCCAATGATGCCGTCGGCAATCAGCTTCCGCGCGACCGCGACGTACGGCGCGAACCGCAGCTGGGTGTTGACCGCCGCGACGAGACCCTTGCGGCGACACACTTCGCGAGTACGGATGCCCTCGACGAGCTCGTTGCCCAAGGGTTTCTGGAGCAGTACGGCGGCTCCGTCGGGCAGCTGTTCGAGGACGTCGACGTGCGCCTCGGGCGGGAGGGCGATGTCGTACACGGCGTTGTCCGGTGCGGCTGCGACGGCGGCAGCGACATCGTCGTACGCCTTCGGTATGCCGTACTTGTCTTTGAGGGCCTGTGCGCGGTCGAGCTGGAGGTCGGTGATGCTCGCGACGGGGAAGCCTGCCTTGCTGTACGCGGGCAGGTGGGCGTCGCGGACGATGCCTCCGGCGCCCACGATCACGATCGGACGCGGGGTGGTCGGCGGGGTGAGCGTGTAGCCGGGGTGCGGTGCGAATTCCGGCGGTGCGAATTCCGGAAGGCCGGTCATCAGCCTTTCACCGCCCCGACGGTCTCGCCGCGGATGAGGAACCGCTGGGCGCCGAGGAAGACCGCGAGCAGCGGCAGCATCGAGATGAACGTCGCCAGCGCCAGCTGCGGCATGTACAGCTTGACGTCCAGGCCGGCCGCGACGGTCGGGTTGAACAGCGGGCTCGCGCCGATCAACTGCTGCAGACCGATCGACACGGTCTGGTTCCTCTGGTTCGACGACAGCAGGGCCAACGGCAGGAAGAAGTTCGTCCAGTTCGCGACGAAGGCGAAGAACGCGACGAGTACGACGACCTGCCTGGAGATCCGCAGCCCGATCCACCAGAACACCGACACCTCCCCCAGGCCGTCCAGACGGGCCGCCTCGACGAGTTCCTTCGGCATCGTGGTGAGGTAGTGGATGTAGGACAGGTACACGCCGAACGGGAAGAATCCCATGATCAGCGCCACCGGCCACAGCTGGCCGACCGCACCCACCGCGTTCACCTCGAGGAACAGCGGGATCACCAGCACGGTGTTCGGCATCACCATCGTGACCAAGGTGATCAGGAGCACCGCCCGGCGGGCACGGAACCGCAGCCGCGCCATCGCGTAGCCGGCCGGGAGTGCCGCGACGACGGCCAGCATCGCTCCCCCGGCCGCCACGACGAGCGAATTCGTCAGCCAACGGGTGAACAGGCCGCCCTCCGGGCCGAAGCCGTTGACCTGCGACCAGCTGTACCGGACGTTGCTCCAGGCAATGTCCCCGAGGCCGAGGAACCCGCCGCTTCCGGCCTCCACGCCGTCGTTGGAGCGGAACGCCATCGCGACGAACCCGGCGATCGGCAGCAGGAAGATGGCGGCGACGAACAGCATCGACACGACCCTGGCCAGCCTGCCGGGGCTCCAGCTCTCAATGCCAGTCACTAGTTGTCCTCCTTGCCGAAAAGCCCGCTGCGGAACACGATCAGCAGTCCGATGCCGAGCGTGATCACGAGCAGGATCAGCGACATCGCCGCCGCGGCCGGGAAGTTGTAGTTGCTGAAGGCGAACGCGTACCCGAGCTGCGTCGGCGTCCACTGGTCCGGCAGCGCGTTGCTCGCCACCTGGTCGAGGAGCTGCGGCTCGAGGAACAGCTGGAACCCGTACGCGAGGTTCATCAAGGCGGCGTACCCGATCCACGGCCGGATGATCGGGAGCTTGACGTGCCACGCGAGCTGCCACGCGTTCGCGCCGTCCAGGGCGGCCGCCTCGAAGATGTCCTCGGAGATGCCGTTCAGCCCGCCGTTGACGACGACGATCCAGGAGCCGACGCCCTGGAAGAACATCATCGCGGTGAGGATGAACGGCAGCTGCCCGGGTGCCGCGACCGCCTGTTTGATCGTGTCGACGCCGATCGCGTGCCAGAACCCCTCGATCGGCGACTGCCCGGGGTTCAGCAGGTACACCCACAGGACGAAGTTGGCGATACCGGCCAGCGCGCCGGGGATATAATAGACGAACCGCATCGCCGAACCGAAACGGCCCGGACTGGCGTGGATCAGCAGTGCGAGGCCGACGATGCCGACCATCATGATGGGCAGCCAGATCACCAGCGTCGCGAGCACGTTCTGGAACGTGTCGACGAACCGGTAGTCGGTGAACACCGTCCTGAAGCTCGCGACGCCGCCGAACCCGGTGCTCGGGTCCAGCGGTGTCGGCGGCTTCTCCAGCGCGGTCTTGATCGCGTACCCCACCGGCACGATGCCGCCGATGAGCAGCAGGACGACGTACGGCGACAACAGGATCCAGGCGCCGCGCGTCTCATTCGACCGGGACGCCGTCGCGCGGGATCGCTGGGTCTTCGGCACCGGCACACGCGTACTGCGCTTGTCGACCGTCGCGGTCGTCATGCGGAACTCCTGCTCTGCTCGACTGCCTACTTGACGGCCTACTTGACGGTGTAACCCATGGCTTTGGCCTGCTTGAGAAGTTCGTCGTTGAACCCGGTCCAGGCCTGGTCAACGCTCTTGCCCGAGGCCAGGCCGGCCGCCATCGTCTCGGTCCACACGCTGCCCGTGTTGTAGAGCAGGTACGAGTGATCCGGCTGGACGTACGCAGTGGCGCCCTTCATCGCGGCGAAGGTCCCCGCGTTGTCGGCGAAGTACTGCTGCTTGGCCTGCTTCGCGATCCACGCATCCTGGACCGGACCGTACGCCGGAAGACCGGTCGACAGCTCGACCTGCCACTTGGGGTCGGTGGCAACGAACTTCGCGAAGGTCAGCGTGTTCTCGAGTTGCTTACCGGTGATGTGCCGCGAGAAGCCCCACAAACCGCCACCTTCGTTGCCGGTGGCCGGCTTGTCCTCGCCCTTCCAGGTCAACGGCGCGACGCCCGCCATCTGACCGGCGGGGACCTTCCAGGACTGACGGAACAGGTAGTCGCCCCACCAGGCGGCGCCGGGGCTCATGACCAGGTCCTTGCCGACCTTGGCGGCGTCCGCGTCGAAGATCCCGACGGTCGAAACCGACTTCGCCTGAACGAGTTTCGCGAGCAACTCCTTGGCTCGTACGCACTTCTGGTCGGTCAGGTCGAGGTGGACCTCGGTCTCGGACTTGCGGGCGTTCGTCGGGCAGCCGGAGGCCCACAGGTACCGGTCGGGTGCATAGGCGTCGCCGGTGAAGCCGCTCAGCTTGCCCGGGTGCTCCTTCGCGATGCGCACCGCCAGGTCGCCGTACTCCTCCCAGGTCTTGGGGACCTGGTACCCGTTCTGGGTGAAGAACGCCTTGTTGTACCAGAAGATGTCGGGCGCGGCGTCGTTGCGCAGGCAGCGGATCTTGCCGTCGATCTTGCACGGCGCGATCACGGCGTCCTCGTACCCCTTGATCACGTCCGGGACGAGCTCGGTGAGGTCTGCCGTGAAGTTGACCTGCGCACCCGCCGCCCAGGCGATGTCGTCGTTGGACGGGAAGAAGATCGCGTCCGGCCAGCCTTTGCCGGCCTGGTTGAACTGCGCGAACTGCTGCTGCAGCGACTTGCCGCCGACCGTCCCGTCGATCTGGTTCAGCGTCACCTTGATCTCAGGATGCGCCTTCTGAAAGGCCTTGGCAGCAGGCACTCGCGGCGGATCCACCCACACCGTGATCGCCCCGCCGGAGTCGGTCTGCTCGACATCCGCGCCCGCCCCACCGCCCGACGAACCACAAGCAGCCAGCAAACCCATCGCACACGCAGCGGCCGCGACAGCCACAGTGCGCACTGCCCCGGGACGTACTCCGGGTGACTTCATGAAAGAACTCCATCTGCTCAAACGTTAGAGCAGAAACGCTAAACCGCAGACCCCAAAATGGTCAATCGTTTGCGCACGGACTTTTGCACACGTTTGCATAAGTCCGCGGGCACGCTGGAGCTGCTGGCGGTCAGGCGTTGCGGGGTGGGGCGGTGGACTCGCGGACGACGAGTTCCGGGGGTGGGTCGGTGACGACTTCGTCGGAGGTTTCGCCGGTCTCGATGCGGCGGATGACGCTGCGTACGGCGGCGCGCCCGACGGTGTAGAACTGCATCTTCACCGCGGTCAGCGGCGGCCAGGTGTTCTCGGCGGTCCACGAGTCGTGGACGGTGACGACGGAGAGATCCTCCGGGACGCGGATCCCTGCCCTGCGCGCCTCCCCCAGCAGGCCGACGGCGGCGTTGACGTTCGCCACCACGATGCCGGTCGGCTTCGGGTCGAGCGCCATCAACCGGCGCAATGCCGTACGGCCGTTGTCGACGGTGTAGCCGATCCTGGTCTCGTACTCCTTCGGCATCCGCAGACCGGCGGTGGCGAGCGCCAGCTTGTACCCGGTACGCCGGCGTTTCGCGGTGAACGACCGCGGAAGCCCGTTGGCGAACGCGATCCGCTCGTGCCCGAGCTCGAGCAGATGCTGCGTCGCGATCAGCGCGCCGCGATGGTCGTCGAGGGTGACCGAGCCGACGTGACCCGGGTACGAGGAGTTCACGAGCACGATCGGCGCCTGTGTGGTGATCAGGTCGCGCAGTCCCGCGGGTTGCACCGCGTCGCCGACCTGGAGCGCCATACCGTCGACCCGGCCTTCGCCGATCAGGCGCGCGATGACCTCGCCGCCTGGCCGGACGTCGTCCGAGCGGCCGAGCAGAACCGTGTACCCGCGCTCGGTGGCCTCGTCCTCGGCGCCGTGCATGAGTTCGGTGAACAGCGCGTTGGTGATATCGGGGACGACCAGACCGACCACCTGCGTACGCGCGGACTTGAGCGCGCGACCCGCGAAGTTGGGGCGGTAGTTCAGCTCCCGCGCCGCGTCGACGATCCGCTCGCGAGTCGCCGCACTCACACGTGAGTCCGGCGCGTCGCTGAGCACCCGGGACACAGCAGAAATCGAGACGCCGGCACGCGCGGCGACGTCTCCCAGGGTGGCCATACCGCCCACCCTACTGACGCCCCCGGCCTGTACCCCCACGGCCCTCACGAGCCTCGGCGAGTGGGTCGGCGCCGTCGCGTAGGCGACCCTGGGCTCCCAGACGTGGTGCGGCTCGGTAATTGTGGAGTACGGCGCCGTCGATGCGGATCGGGCTTCGCGTGGTCGTCAACCGGAGCGACTCACCACCTGGTCCGGCCGGCGGACGCTCCACGGTCTGGGTCATCGCGATCGCGGCGAACTCCGGCGACACGATCAGCTCGTCGAGCGTTCGCAGCGGCGCACACTCGATCCCGAACCCACCGAGAACCTCGAGCCAGTACGCCGTACCGCCCGTCAAGAGCCGCTCCGCAACCCAGCTCTCGTCCCGTCCATGCCCATCCGACACAAGCACACCCGGCGCCCCTTCGAGTGGTGAGGTGGCCTGGGATGGCACGGGCTGGTGGGTCAGGGCTTGGAGGAGATGGGTGAGGGAGGTCGGGGCGATCGCTAGGTGGCCGTCGGCTGTTGCGTAGAGGCGGCCAGGCGTGAGTGCGTCGCGGGGCACTGGGCGACGGTCGGGTGCCGACGGAGCGCGCGGGTTGTTGAGGTGAGCGGTGAGGACGGTGGACTGTAGGTCCAGCATGCCTTCGAGGAGGCTTGTCTCGATCAGGCCGCCGCGGCCGGTGCGTAGTTTGCGGACGAGGAGGGCGGTCACCCCCTCGGCGAGGTGACAGCTCAGTAGGTGGTCGGCCAGCGAGAGGCCCACTGTGACAGGGCGATCGCCGCCGTTCACCCACGTGAGACCCGAGACGGACTGCGCGAGCAGGTCCTGGCCCGGGCGGCTCGCCCATGGTCCGTCGGCGCCGTACCCGGATGCGGCCGCGTATACGAGCCCTGGGTTCAGCGCTCGCGCCGACGCGTAGTCGAGGCCGAGTCGCTCCATCACGCCCGGCCGGAAGTTGTGGATCAGTACGTCGGCGCGCGCGACGAGGCTCTTGACCTGCTCGAGCTCGCCGGGGTCCTTGAGGTCGGCAACCACCGCCTCCTTGTTCCGGTTCATGGCGTGGAACGAGACCGTGTCCTCGTCCGCCCACCGACCCGCGAACGCGAGCGTCCGGCCGATCTCGCCGGTCACCGGCCGCTCGATCTTGATCACCCGCGCACCGAGATCAGCCAGCCGCAGCGCCGCAACCGGACCCGCCAGGAACTGGCTGAAGTCCAGCACCACAACTCCCGCCAACGGAAGCTCCGCCGCCTGCATCCATCCCCCGCTCGCCCGTCACCCAACTGCTCAATCGTTTGCGCAACAATAAGCCGGCCCCTACCCCAGGAGCAACCGATCCGGGGCCGTGCGGATCGCGTCCCGGCGCCCGCGGTCCCGCCTGGTGAACGGGGCCGATGGCAACGAACCCGCCGGGACGCGATCCACCTCAAAGTCTACCAATCCACTAGACATCCCCTGATCCATCTCACCGAACGAAACGTCCGAACGTAGGTACTAGGTCGATCTCGGGGGTAGGCGGTTGGGCACGGTGCGTTGTCTGTCGGCAACACACCGTGTAGTGCGGCGGGAAAGGGCTAGCTTTCGGGTGGGGTTTCGGGCGTAGGGTCTGCACAGGGATGTTTCGTTCGAGGGGGGACAGACTGTGAGCGAGAGCACTACCGAGTATCCCGACCACATCGATGCCGCGGTGCTGAAGATCGCCGGCGTCGTGGTGCTGGGCGCGATCATGTCGATTCTCGACATCACCGTGGTCAACGTCGCGCTGCCGACCTTCCAGGACGAGTTCGGCTCGCCCGAGAGTCCGGTCGCGTATTCGCACGTCGCCTGGACGGTCACGGCGTACACGCTCGCGCTGGCGACCGTGATCCCGCTGACCGGCTGGGCCGCCGACCGGTTCGGCACCAAGCGGCTGTACATGATGGCGATCTTCCTGTTCACCGCCGGGTCCGCGCTGTGCGCGACCGCGACGAGCATCGACATGCTGATCGGCTTCCGGGTCCTGCAGGGCCTCGGCGGCGGCATGCTGATGCCGCTCGGTATGACGATCATGACTCGAGCGGCCGGGCCGCACCGGATGGGCCGGCTGATGGCCATCCTCGGTGTACCGATGCTGCTCGGACCGATCCTCGGCCCGATCCTGGGCGGCTGGCTGATCCAGGTGGCGAGCTGGCACTGGATCTTCCTGATCAACGTGCCGCTCGGCGCGATCGCGCTCGTCTACGCCTGGTTCGCGCTGGCCAAGGACACGGCGGAGCGCACCGAGTCACTCGACGTCCTCGGCGTCGTGCTGATGTCGCCCGGACTCGCGCTGTTCCTGTTCGGCGTCTCGTCGCTGCCCGCCGAGGGCGGTGACTTCGGAGCGCCGCGGGTCTGGGTCTCGATCCTGATCGGCGTGGCGCTGATGGGGACGTTCGTCTGGCACTCGTTCCGGCCGCGGCACCCGCTGCTCGATCTCCGGCTGTTCCGCGACCGCAACCTCACGATCTCGATCATCACGATGTTCCTGTTCGCGGCCGCGTTCTTCGGCGGGCTGCTGCTGGTGCCGACCTACTTCCAGCAGATCCGCGGCGAGTCCACGCTGCACGCCGGCCTCCTGGTCGCGCCGCAAGGGCTCGGCGCGATGGTGACGATGCCGATCGCGGGCCGGCTGGTCGACAAGATCCCGGTGGGCCGGATCGTCCCGTTCGGGCTCGCGGCGATCGTGATCGGTATGTTCGGGCTGACCCAGATCACCGCGACCACGCCGTACATCGCGATCATCGCGATGCTGGTCGTGATGGGTTTCGGGATGGGCGGCACGATGATGCCGCTGTTCACGACGGCACTGCGGACGCTCTCCGGGCCCCAGGTCGCGCGCGGCTCGACACTGCTCAACATCAGCCAGCAGATCGCGTCGTCGGTCGGCGTCGCGACGATGTCGGTGATCCTCACCAACCAGCTCAACGACTCGCCGATCATCCCCGGCACACAGCAGATCCCGGGGCTCGGCGACGGGCTCCGCGAGACCCAGGCGGCCATCATCTCCAACACGCGGCCGGAGAGCCTCGCCGCGCTGCATCTGGACCCCGCGGCCATCGGACGCGGGCTGGTGGACGCCGCGAACTCGTTCTCGCACACGTACTGGGTGGCGTGGTCCCTGGTCCTCCTCACCTTGGTGCCGGCCCTGATGCTCCCCCGCAAACGCGAGGTGACGCACCTCGTCGACGAGACGGTGATCGACTGACCGGCAAGGAGATCGCGCGGATTGTCGGAGTGCTTGGGTAGTGTCCTGGCGTGGACATTGGGGAGCGCATCCAGGAACTTGCCGATCGCATCGTCGTACTGCGTGACGCCTACTACCGCGGCACACCGACGGTCGCCGACGCGGAGTACGACGCGATCGAGGACGAGCTGCGGACGCTCGTCGAGGCCAACCCGGAGCTCGCGCCCGACCCGAACCCGCTGGAGCAGGTCGGCGCGCCGGCGATCCTGCACGCGCCGATCCGGCACTCGCGACCGATGCTGTCGCTGGAGAAGGCGACCCGCCCGGAGCAGGTCGAGGCCTTCTTCGGCCGCTTCCCCGGCCAATCGGTGGTCGTCATGCCCAAGCTGGACGGTCTGTCCTTGGCTCTCGTCTACGAGAACGGTCGCCTCGCCCGGGCGATCACCCGTGGTGACGGGACGACCGGCGACGACGTGACGCCGCTCGTGCGTGCCCTTGCGGACGGCGTCCCCGACCGTCTCGACGTACCGGACCGGGTCGAGATCCGCGGTGAGGCCGTCATGTTGCGTTCCACGTTCGCCGCCTACAACGCCGCCCACCCGGACAAGCCGCTGATCAACCCGCGCAACGCCGCGGCCGGGACGCTGCGGGCCAAGGATCCCGCGACGGTCGCCGAGCGGCGCCTGCAGTTCCTGGCATTCGATCTGCTCAGCGACCAGGCCGAGGCGGATCTCGAGCGCGCGCTGCAGACGATGGGGTTCACGGTTGCCGACATGCGGCACTGCGACGACGCCGCCGCGGCGCAGGCGGTGATCTCGACGATCGAGCAGCAACGCAACGACCTGGATTACGACCTCGACGGCGCCGTACTGCGGCTCGCTGATCGCGACGCTTTCGCTGCCGCCGGCACGCGGTCGAGTTCGCCGCGTGGTGCGCTGGCGTTCAAGTTCGCCGCCGAGGAGAAGACCACGGTGCTCGCCGACGTGGTCTGGGACGTCGGCAAGACCGGCAAGATCGCCCCGGTCGCCTGGCTCGAGCCCGTGTTCGTCGGCGGTACGACGGTCACTCGCGCGACCCTCGCGAACCAGGAGGTGATCAAGGCCCGCGGCATCAAGATCGGCGACACGGTCCTGGTCCGCCGGGCCGGTGACGTGATCCCGTTCGTGGCCGGCGTGCTCGATGCGTCGAAGCGCACCGGACAGGAACGCGACATCGTGCCGCCGAGCAAGTGCCCGTCGTGCGAGCAACCCCTGACCGAGCAGGGCAACAGCCGCGAACTGTTCTGCACCAACGTCGCGTGCCCGGCCCAGACCGTGCGGCGGCTGATCCACTGGGCGTCCCGCGCCGCGGCCGATATCGACGCGATCGGCGGAGTCTGGATCGAGCGCCTGGCCGAGGCCGGGATCCTGGAGAACCCCTCGGACTTCTACAAGCTGACGACCGAGCGACTGCTCGAGTTCGACCGCATCGGAGAGGTCTCAGCTGCCAGGATGATCGACTCGATCGACGCGAGCCGGCAGGTCGGTCTGCGCCGCGCACTGATCGGCCTCGCGATCCCGATGGCGTCCGAAGGGACTGCGGCCAGGTTGTGCCGGGCCGGCTTCACCTCGCTGGAAGCAGTCGCCGACGCGGGCGAGGACGGTCTGGTCGCCGTCGAGGACATCGGCCCGAAGGTCGCCGCCTCGCTGATCGAGCACCTGACCCGCCTCCGGCCCGAGCTCGAGCGCCTCCGGGCCGCCGGCGTCTCACTCGACGTACGCGAGGAAGATCTCCCGCCGGTCGTGGCGGCCGGCGCACCGCTGGCCGGGAAGACAGTCGTCGTCACCGGCTCCATCAGCGATCCGCGCTCCGGGGAGAAGGTCGCGAGGCCGGCCTTCCAGCGCCTCTGCGAGAAGGCCGGAGCGACCATCGCCTCGTCGGTCTCGGCCAGCACGGACCTGCTCATCACCGGGGCCGACGTCGGCGCGTCCAAACTGACCAAGGCCGAGAAGCTCGGCGTCGCTGTCGTCGACCAGTCCGAGATCTGGCAGCAACTCCGAGCCTCCGAACTTCTCGGCTGATGATCGAACGTGACCTGCACCTGGCCGACGGGCGCATTCTGCACAGCTACGACACCGGCGGCGACGGCTTCCCAGTGATGTGGAACCACGGCACGCCGAACGTCGGCGCGCCGCCGGAGCCGCTGTTCGCCGCGGCCGACCGGTTGGGGCTGCGCTGGGTGTCGTTCGATCGGCCGGGGTACGGCGGTTCCACGGTCCGGCGGGGCCGAACGGTCGCCTCCGTCGCCGCCGACGCGGCTGCGGTCGCAGACTCGCTCGAGATCGACCAGTTCGCGGTCGCGGGGTACTCAGGTGGCGGGACCTTCGCACTCGGTACGGCGGCTGCGTTGGGCGCCCGCGTCCGCGCGGTGGTCACGCTGGCGGCGATCGCGCCGTACGGCGTCGAGGGTCTGGGCTGGTTCGACGGGATGCTGCCGTCCTCGATCGCGGCGCTGGGCACCGCGGCCGCCGGGGCCGACGTGCGCGAGGCGCTGCACAACTCGGGGTTCGACTACGACGCGGGATTCACGGCCGACGACCTGGCGATGTTCGACGGTCCATGGGGATGGCTGGGGAAGGTCGCCGGTCCGGGGCTCGACGCCGGTCCGTACGGGCAGATCGACGACGACGCGTCGTATGCCCGTCCGTGGGGTTGCGGGGTCGAAGCGATCACAGCGCCGGTCCTGTTGTTGCACGGTACGGCGGACCGCATCATCCCGGCGGACCACGGCCGCTGGCTCGCCGCGCACTGCCCGACAGCGACGCTGCGGGTGCGCGAAGGCGCGAGTCACTTCACGATCGTCGAGCACGCCGAGCCGGGACTCGACTGGCTCGCGGAGGCCGTCGGATGAGCACCGGCAAGGACGGCGAGCTGACGGGCTTTCAGGAGCAGGCGCCGTACGACGAATCCATCGACCTCCGCACCGACTTCGTGATGGTCTACGGGCTCAACGACACGACACCGCAGCGGATCGCGCGCTGGCGTGAGGCCGGGTATCGCGTGCACCTGATGACCGGGATCTCCTGGGGTACCTACCAGGACTATCTCGACGGGCGGTGGGACGGCACCGGCCATTGGGACGACGCGCAGACGGCGGGTGACGGGTCGCCGATCCTGCACGGTGAGAGCACCGACATCCCGTACATGGTCCCGACGTTCAACTTCACCGAGTACCTGGTGCAGAAGCTCCGCCCGATCATCGGGCTCGGCGTCGAAGGCATCCATCTCGAGGAGCCGGAGTTCTGGGCGCGTGCCGGCTACTCGGAGTCGTTCAAGCGCGAGTGGCAAGCGTTCTTCAAGGAGCCGTGGCAGCCTCCGCACAGCACTCCCGAGGCGCACTTCCGCTCCGGGCAGCTCAAGCAGCACCTGCTCTCGCGCAGCCTCGACCGCGTCACCTCGGTGCTACGCGACGAGGCTCTGCAGCAGGGTCGGCAGGTGCGCTTCTACGTGCCGACGCACAGCCTCCTGAACTACACGCAGTGGCAGATCATCAGCCCCGAATCACGTCTGCGGACACTGCCGTCGATCGACGGCGCGATCGCGCAGGTGTGGACCGGAACGTCCCGGACGCCGAACGTGTACGCCGGGAAGGTCGCCGAGCGCACGTTCGAGACGGCGTACCTGGAGTACGGCATCGCGCAGGACCTCACCCGCGGCACGGACCGGCGCATGTGGTTCCTGCACGACCCGATCGAGGACCACCCGGACCGCACCTGGGAGGACTACCTGGCCAACTGGCAGCGCACCCTCATCGCGTCGCTGCTGCACCCGGGCGTCGCGCGGTACGAGGTGGCGCCGTGGCCGAACCGGATCTTCAACCGCCCGTACCTGCGCGACGGATCCACCGAACGGGAGCTCATTCCGCCGGACACCGCGACCAGCTATCTGATCGCGATGAACAGCCTGCGCGACCTCGACCAACCCGACGTGCGGTGGGCTCACGAAGGCCCCCGGATCGGGATCGCGCTCTCGGACACCGCCATGTTCCAGCGCTGGTCGCCCGGTGGGGAGAGTGGACACTACGACGGCCTGCAGGACGCGCTGGCGCCGGAGGGCCGCGAGCAGCTGCACTTCTCCGACTTCTACGGCTTGGCGCTGCCGCCGCTGTACGACGGGCAGCGGGTTTGTCCGGTTCAACTCGAGAACGTGATCGACACTCCCGATGCGCTGGACGAGGTCGACGTACTCGTCCTCAGCTACGAGTTCCAGAAACCTCTTGCCCCGGGCATCCATTACGCCCTGGCCGGGTGGGTCAGTCGCGGCGGGAGCCTGCTGTACGTCGGCGACGACGCGGACCCGTACCACGAGATCCGCTCCTGGTGGACCGGCCGGTACGACACCTGCGCGGACCATCTGGCCGAAGCTCTTGGCGCCGATCGCAAGCACGACGGCGTACAGGCGGTCGGTCAGGGTCGGGTGCGGTTCCTTCCGTCTCGTCCGGCCGACTTCACCGAATCACCTGAGCGCGCCGCCGAGCTGGTCGCCGCGATCCGGGAGCTGACCGGTCGCTCCTGGGAGTCGACCAACTGGTTGTCGGTGCAGCGTGGTCCGTATCTCGTCGGCGCTGTGCTCGAGGAGAGTGGCGGTTCGCATGTTGTCGAGGGCACCTATCTCGATCTGCTCGATCCGCGGCTGGGCATCGTCCGGCATCGTTCGATGGGTCCAGGTGAGTTGACTTGGCTCCGCGATCTCACCTACGACGAGGAGCCTCTGCTGGCGTCGGCCGGCCGGGTCGTGGACTGGCAGCAAGATCAGACCAGGATCCGCTTCTCCTGCGAGGCACCGCACGGCGTGCAGGTCACGACAGCTCTACGCGTGCCGAAGGAGCCGTCGTCCGTCGACGGCGCCGAGCTCCGGTACGACGCGGAGCTCGGCGTCGCGTGGCTACGCCATCCCGGTGTCCCCACCGGCACACCCATCGAACTCAGCTTCTGACCGCCTCACATCGTGTGGCGTAGGACGACTGTTGCGTGGGTGGTGCCGCGGGGTAGGTGGATGGTGCCGGCGGACTGGTTGATGGTTGCGCCCTTTGCTGCGACGTACGCGATGTTGTTGCGCAGCGCCGGGAGTTCGAGGTTGTAGCCGGTGGGGGTTGCCGTGTTGCCGGTGAGTTGGAGGTTCACGGTCTTGCCCGCCGTGGTGAGCTGGTAGCCGAGGCGGCCGCCGTTCGTGACCGGGTAGCTGTTGAGACCGATCTTCTGCCGAGTGCGGATCCACTCGTTCGGGACGCCACGCCCGATGATCACCGTGCCGTCGGACTTCTCCGCGATCAGCGAGTCGAACAGGACCTTCGTCGCGGTCGACTGGCCCCACATGTGCTGGTTCGACCCGCCACCGCCGCGCGCGTGGTCGATGTCCCACGGCGAGCCGGCGCTCGGGTAGTCGACGCCCTCCCACCAGCCGAACGGTCCGCTCATCGTCTTGTCGATCATGTACTGGTACGACTTGATCCCCAGATCGCGGTACTCCTCGCCCCGCAACGCGGCGCTCCCGTAGCCGGCGTTGTACGCGCTCGAGAAGTACCCGTGCGGATACCCGCCGAAGTTGTAGATCGTGTCCGAGATGTCCTTGCGCCGCTCGAACCCGTGCGTGTACGTGTCGTCGATCTTGTCGAACATCGTCCCGCTCTGCGCGGCGCCGAACAGGTACCCGTCCCAGGCCCATCGCCCGAACAGGAACATCGAGGCCCAGTTCGCGTCCCGCGGATCCTTGCGCGGACCGGTCTCGTTCGGTTCGACCATCGAGATCGGGATGTAGTCCAGGCCGTACTGCTTCATCGTCTGCTCGATACGGGCGGTCGCGACCTTCAGCAGGTCGTCGTACTCCGCCTTCGCCCACGCGGCCTCCGCGGTCTCCCCGAGTGCCGTGGCGAGATAGCGGTACGTCGTGAGCCCGGTCAGCGCGGACCAGTTGTCGATCGTCCAGTACCCGTGGGAGTCGATCGCGTCGGTCTGCTTGATGATCCCGGTGCCGCCGTCGATCCGGTCGGTCTCGATCGTGTGGGTGTTCTTCTTGATCGTCTCGAACCGGCTGCGGATGAAGTCCTTGTCGCCGGTGCGCTGCAGGTACAGGGCGTACGGCCAGCTGTACTTCCACTTCGCGTCGTCGTACTGCAGTTGCGCCGGCAGCGTCGACAGGTAGTCGCGCGCGTAGGTGAAGTCGCCGATCGTCAGCAGCGTCGACACGATACCGATCGTGTCGTGGTCGAACATCTCGTCGTACCCGTTCTCGCCGACGTGCAGTTCCTTCGCACCGTTGATGTCGTCACGGATGATCAGCGTGTAGATGTACCCGGCCTTGTAGGCGTTGATCAGCCGCTTGTCCGGCAGGTCGGTGATGTTCGCGATCGCCGACAGTCGGTCGTTCCAGTACTGGCGCATGTGACCGTAGTGCTGGTCGAACCCGCCGAGCTGTTGCAACTGGACCGCGGTCGGCCAGTCGTACGTGCCACCGAACCGATCGGCAGCCACCGCGTAGTCGCGTACGACGGTCTGCCCGGCGCCGACAGTGGTGTCTACTTGGTTCAGGGGCGTCAGCAGGTTCGACACCCGCGGTAGCCGGGCCGGTGCGGACGTGGTGTTGGTGACTGTCATCCGCGAGTACGCGACCTCGAACCGGTTGCCGCCGACAACGACCAGGTCGGCGAAGCTTTCGATCTTGATCGCGAGCCCGTCCTTCGCGTACTCGCTGACGAACGCCGGCAGGTACCCCTCGGCGTTCGACCACTTGATCTTGCCCGGGACGTTCGGCACCCCGAACGTGATCATCGCGTCGCCCCGGCTGCGCAGCCGGTAACTGCCGTCGATGAACGCGATCGGCGCGTTCAGATCACCCTCCCAACCGAAGGACGACGTCAGCCCCGGGTTGGTCACGGAGGTGTACTGCGCGTTCGCCGCAGACGACAGCGCCTCGTCGAAGGCGGCCCTGAGGAAGGTGTACGCCAGTCGCAGCTCGTCCTGCTGCGCGCCGCCATCCGCGAGAGTCGCCGTCGCGGAAGTGATCTCGTTGTCCAGTTGACGTTGCGCGGACGCGCTGGCGGCGTACACGTCGGCCGACGCTGCCTCGTCGAGGGTGTTCTGGATCAGCTGCCGGTAGCTGCTCGCCAACGCTACTCCCGCCAACGTGACGTTGCCCGAGGCATGCGTCTTGCGGGTCAGCTGCGCGCTGATCCGGGCGGAGTCACCGGGCCCGAGGTTCAGCTCGAAGAGCCTGGTGACCGACGGATCGATGCTGACCAGATCTGTGTTCACGAAGGCCAGCGTTCCGTTGACGTAGACCGAGATCTTCGCCGAGGCACGCCATACGCCGGAAACGAAGCGCAGCGTACGACGATCCGCTGCCGCCGGGACCGTGAGGTCGTACCCGTACGGATCGGTGAGGTCGACGTCGGTGTTCGCGCCGTCGGCGAAGAAGATCCCGCCGTGGCGGGTGCCCGGCTGAGACGCGGTCGGCGTACCGTTCGTCCACGAATAGCCCACCGGGTTGTCGTTCTGCGCGCCGATCGCGCCGCCCGCCTGCCGGTTCGCGACCGCGAGCCGCGGCGTCGAATCCGGTACGCCGGCACGACGGTTGAGCGTCGATCCGTCCAGGTGCATCCAATCGTCCACACCCTCGGCCGTCAGGTTCATCGCGACCGGTGCCGCAGTCGTCGTCAGACCGGACGACACCGTCGAGAGCGCCGCAGCCGATAGGGAGAGGTTGCCGGCCGCCTGGAGTTTGCTCGCGAATCTGCCCGTCACGACGACGCCCTCGCCCGGGCGGATCGTCACGGTGTAGCGCTTGGCGGCCGCCGTACCACTCGCGTTGATCTGCGTGGTGTACGCCGTACCGCTGCCGTCAACCGCCGCGACAGTGACGGCTCCGGTGGCCTGCCAGATCCCACCCACGAACACCAGGCGTCGTGGCGAGTCCGCGGCCGGGACCGTGATCCGATAACCGGCATCGTGGGCCGTCGTGTCGCCCACGGTCGTCGTGTCGTAGTTGAACACCCCTCCGGTGGTGACCCCCGAGGCCCCTGCGACCCCCGTGGCCGGTCCGTCCGACCACCCGAACGAGATCGGGCTGTCGTCGAGCGTGGTGCGGCCGCCGTCGGGATTCAGATCGTCGACCGTGATCGCCTGCGGTACGCCGGCCTTGCGATCGATCCCCGTACCGGTGACGTGAACCCAGTCCAGGTCGCCGTACGACGTCAGATCCATGGCACCGCCGGCTCCGCGACCGCTCGGGAGGTTCTCGACGTTCACGACGAACGGGTCGGCGGGCGGGGCGGCCGCGGGTGCGGCCGGGGCGGAGATCACTGCGGTGACCACGAGCGCTGCGGCGCCTAGCACCGCTAGCAGTCTGGTTCCGTGCCTCATCTTGGGTCCCTTCAGGTACGCGTGCGTGGTCCGGGCAGGCTCGATCCGCGGACGACGAGTTCAGGTTCGAGCAGGACGTGTTGCGGCTGGCGGGGATCGCCCGCCATCAGGTTGTCGATGGCCTGGATCAGCTGCCGTCCGACCTCGTCGATCGGCTGGCGCAGAGTGGTCAGTCCCGGACTCACCAGGGCGGCGGTCGGTGAGTCGTCGTACCCGGTGATCGCGACGTCGACCCCGGGCCGCAGGCCTCTTTCGTGCAGCGCCCGCATCACGCCGAGCGCGAGGGTGTCGGACGCACAGACCAGCGCAGTCGCGGGACGCGAGGCATCGAGCATGCGGTGTGCGGCTTGGCAGCCGGCTTCGAGAGAGTCCACGACGGAGGCCTGCAGGTCGGTCTCGAGTTCCCGCTCGCGGCAGGCGTCGAGCCAGCCTTCGCGACGATCCTGGCCGAGCTCGGACTCGGCCAGCCAGCCGATGTGGCCGATCCTTGTGTGCCCTTGCGCCGCCACGTGATCGGTCGCGGCACGGGTGCCGGCGCGGCCGTCGACATCGACCCACGCGAGGCTGTCGTCGCCGTCCCAGGAGCGGCCGAACGAGGCGAACGGCACACCCCAGGAACGCAGCGCGGCAACCCGGTCGTCGTTGTGATGCGTCTCGGCCAGCACGAAAGCGTCGATCGAGGTCTTCTTCAGCAGGTCCCGGTACGCCTTGATCTCGCCGGCCGGGCCGTCCTCGGCGTGACACAGGATCAGGTGGTAGCCGGCCTCGACGGCGGCTGCGTTCAGCACGTACAGGAAGTCGTCCATGAGGAGCGATGCCTTGTCCGGGCGGGACGGGCGCATCTTGAACGCGATCAGCGACGAGCTCCGGTTGCGCAGCGCGCGAGCGCTCAGATTCGGCTCGTAGCCCAGCTCCTCGACGGCAGCCAGGATCCGCTTCCGGGTCTCCGGCGCGAGCCGATCGGGATTGTTGAGCGCGTTCGACACCGACTGCGCCGATACCCCGGCCCGCTGCGCCACCTGCGCAAGCGTCACATGCCCATGCGGAGCCGGCCCCCGACTGGTGTGCTGCGGCACCATCCCGCCTCCCGCCTGATATTAACGTTAAAAACAACCCCTGCAAGCTACTGAGTCACGCCGCACCCCGTCAAGACCTGAACCCCGACCACAACTTTTAACGCTAATCCCACCGGATCCACCCGGCTGCTTTAACCGAGCACCACCCTCGGCCCCTGAGTGACAGCGGTTCAGAACCTCGACGGCATCAGGGAACGCCTCGGCCGCCGGGCCGGATCGTGCCGCGACAGCCGGCCGGCGCAGCTGCTGCCGACGCAGGGGATGCCGGTGCAGGTGGTGCCACAGGTGCAGGTGGTGCAGGTGGTGCAGGTGGTGCAGGCGCAGGCGGTGCAGGCGCAGGTGGTGCAGGCGCAGGTGGTGCAGCTGGTGCCGGTGCAGGTGGAGATGTGGCACGCCTGGGTTCGAGGCGAAGGACCCCACCGTCACCATCCACCGAGCCGACGGTCACGGTCGAGGAGGTCGACGCGACGTTCGCGGAGCTGGCGGAGATGTCGGGCACCGGCGTACAGGCCCGCCGACCGGCTCCGGTGGACGGGTTGTTCGCTCGGACGACAGCGGGCGAGCAGCGGTTCCTGCGACTGCTCGTCCTGGAAGGACGCCCCCAGCGTGCTTGAGCGGAGGCCCAACCCAAGCATGCTTGACGTGGCCCACCCCAGGCGTGCTTGACCAAAGGCCCACCCCGGCCTGCTTGACCGAGGACCCACCCCCCAGCGTGCTTGGCCCGGGGCCTACTGCGGGCCACCCCGGCGTGCTTGGGCCGGGGCCTAGTGCGGGCCGCCTCCGGTGTGCTGGGCCGGGGCTTAGTGCGGGCCGCCTCCGGTGTGCTGGGCCGGGATCTACCGCGGGCCGTGCTTGGCACAGGGTCCACTGCGGGCCGACCCTGGGGAGTCCTAGGCTGATTCGCTCAACGCGGGAAGGCGGGAGCGGTCATGCAGGTCGAACTGATCCCGGTCGGACCTCTCGCCGGTGCAGCACCCGACGGCGCTCCGCTCGTATGAGGCGACGCTCCCTCGGACTCATCCTCGGCGGCGTACTGGCGTTGAGCGTCGGCGCGCTTGCCTACTGGTACCGCTGGTCTCGCCGCCAACACTGGCTGGAAACCGTCCTGGCCCAAGACTGCCGGCACGTCCCCCCACTCCCCCAGGTCGGTATCGTGACGCTCGGCGGCATCGCGATGCGCCTGGTGGCAGCCGCCTGTTCGAGCGTCGCCCTCCTCCGATCCAGCCGTGGCCTGACCGCCCTCGCCGGCATCCTCCTGACCGCCGCATTGCTCGGCAGCCTCGGCGGCACCGTCGTACTCACCGACACCCCCTCCAAACCCTCCGACGGCCTCGACGGTTCCGGCCTCCCCTGCCCCAGCGGCTGATCACTTGTAGCCCACGGCAACTTTCCCGGCCCAGCGGGAATCCCCACGCTGCCCCGTCCCCTTCGCCCGACGTGTGCAGATCGTGGGGCAGCCGCACCCGTGGGACTCGCCGACTCGCCGACTCGCTGCTGGCGCGGCACCGCCGAGCGATATGTCGATCGTGCCAGATTCGGCGCCGTTGCCCTCCTGGTGCGAGGACAAACTGGCCGGGCATGCCGACTGGCCGCCACCGAGCTGCTAGTACCGCCTAGTACTCCAGTCGTAGTTCGTGATCAGGTGAGTTGGACTATTTGGCGGCGGCGGTGGCAGTCGCGAGCTCGGGCTTGGTGGCGGCGTCGCCGGTGTGACCAGCGCCGAAGGTGTCCAAGGTTGTCGGTCGGCGTGGTGGAGCAGCCGGGTGAACAGGCGGGCCGAAGCTGGTGAACCCCGGTTAGCCGCGGCCGGCGTTCCAGTCCAGAGGGCTCGCGCCGCGGCGAGCGCTGGGCCGGCTGGTCGGTGTGCCGTGGCAGTTGGCGGCGGTGCAGATGCCGGAAGGGCCGCCGTTCGGCGAGCGGAGTAGGCGTGCACTAGGCGTGCAGTAGGCGTGCCGTCACGCCTGCGAATGTCCGTCGGCCGGTGTAGGACGGTGACTGATGACGGCGCTCACCGAGGAGGACACCATGCGTTGGGCCGAGATCGAATCCCGTCAGCCGCGTCTGATCGAGTTCGGGCGCCGACGGCTGCTGGATCCGGGAGTCGTCCTCGTCGCCACGATCAGGCGCGACGGCACGGCGCGGCTCAGCCCGGTCGAGCCGTATGTGATGGACGGCGATCTCTGGCTGTCCATGATGTGGGGGTCGACCAAGGCACGTGACCTGCTGCGTGACCCGCGGATCCTCGTGCACAGTGTGATCACGAGCCGCGATGGCGGCGAGGGTGAGTACAAGGTGCGCGGCCGCGCCGAGCCGACTGACGACGCCGCGATTCAGCGTCGCTACGCGGACGCGGTCGCAGACGCCCTCGGCTGGCGTCCCGTACCCGGCCACTTCCATCTGTTCGCGGTCGATGTCACTGACATCACCGTCATCCGTTACGACGATGCCACGGGTGATCAGTTCGTCGCCCGTTGGCCGGACGGGCGTGAGTTTGTCCGGCGCGGGACCTCGGCGACCTCGGTAGGCGAGCCCGAGACCTATCACGACCTCCTGCGGCTGTCACCGGCGTGACGCGGCGCCGTCCCAGTCTGGTGGAGGACGCCGTCATCTGCCGATGGCGCCCGGCTGCTGATGGTGAAGGCGGACGGGTCCGCACTAAGCGATCGGATGCTTCGGGGCACATACGGGATCCGCCCGTTCGGGATCTCGTACCGGTCGATCGTTCTTCTCAGGTCGAGACAACCCGGGATCATCGAGCAGTCGACGTTCCGCTTCCAGGACCGCCACGCCGCCTGATCACGAACTACAACTGGAGTACTAGGCGGTGGCTGCTGCGTCGGCACCCGGGTGCGCTGGCCGATGCGTCGACGACGATCTGGCCGTCGGCCCAGTCGGTGAACCCGGACGCGTTGCGCCTCACCGACGGGCATTCGACCTCGACGGCATGGCCTCATGGGTCGACTCGGTGGGTGCCGGTGGGGTCGACGTCGAAGGTGAAGCCGTGGGGGGTGGTCCATTCGAGTGTCCTGTAGTCGATCCGGCGGACGGTCCAGCCGCGGGCGTGGGTCTTCACCCGGTGGCCGAAGCGACTGAGCGGTGCAAGGTTTGTGGTGCTGGTTTGTTTGGTGGGTCCGTGAGGGTCGTATGGCTCGATGTGGTCGAGGTCGATGGTGTTGGTGGTTTCGCGGGTGCCGTAGGGGAACAACTCGGCGGGATACATCAGCTTGACGCGCTCCCGGATCGAGGTGGGAATCTCGTATGCGTCGACGCCCACCGCGTCGTTCAGGTCGATCACCGGCTTCACTGTGTATGGGCCGTAGCCGATGAGTTCGGTGAGTTGGGTGGCAAGCAGCGGGCCGATGGTCTCGGCCCGCAGTACGCCGGTGCCGGTGGCCAGGGTGTGATCGGTGAGGTGCACGATGACCTCGGTCTGTCCCGGACGTACCTGTCCCACCCGCGGCCGTCCCACCCGCCCCTGCGACGGACGCATCTGTTCCTTGATCCCGTTATCCGGTCGTGCCGGAGTCTCCAGGCGTGCGAGCGCGCCAGAGTTGCCCGGGTCACGTGAACTGCCCGGGTCACCTGAACCGCCGAGGTCATGCGGCCCGCCCATGTTGGGCTGACTGCTTTGGGCGTTGGGGTTGGCGGCGTGGGTGCGGTAGCTCGGGTTGGTATAGGCGTCTTGCTTGATTTGGGCGAGCCGGGCACGGAGTGCTCGCAGCGCGGCAGGATCCATTGCCGAGCCCTGGTCGGGTTCGGTTCGTGAGTGGGCGGGTTCGGGTGGTGTTCGCCGGTCGTACGGGTCGGTTGGTGGGTCGGGGTCGTAGGGCGCTGCGGCTTCCAGCCACGGATCGTCGGGCGGACCGACAGGCTCCACCAACTCACGCGTCCCTTGCAGTTCACCCGAGTGCGGCGATTCGAGCGGCGCCTGTAGGCCGATCGGGACCGGCGACTCAACCAGGTCGAGTGACTCAAGCGAGTCCGCTGGCTTGAGCGAGTCTGCTGGCTTAAGCGGGTCCGCTGGCTTGAGCAGGTCCGGTAGGCGTCGGGAGCCGGGAAGCGGCCGACCGAGAGGGCTGGCGTGCGTCACCTCCCCGCAGTGCTCACCAACCGGCACCTTCGCATCGCCCGACACCACGGAGTTGCCCGGCAGCACCCCGTCGTCCAGCGGGGCCGCGCCGTCCTGCACCCCCTCGTGCCGCACCACCGGGTCGTTCCACACCACCGGGTCGTTCCACACCACCGGGTCGTTCCACACCACCGGGTCATGCTGCACCACCGGGTCATGCTGCGCCACCGGGTCATGCTGCGCCACCGGGTCATGCTGCGCCACTGGGTCATGCACCGTCGCGTTGTCCTGCACCGTCGCGTCGTTCGGGGGCGCTGGGTTGTTCGGCGCGGATGGGCACTCTGGGGTTGTGGGGGTGAGGGGTTCGTGGTTGGTGTCCGGTTTGGGTTCGGTGGGGCTGGTTGGCGGGTTTGGGTGGGGGTGGGTGCGGGCTTGGGTGAGGAGTTCTTGGGTGAAGGCAGGGTCGGAGAGGATGTCGATGGCGTCGGCGCGGCGGTGTTGGACGGGGCGGGTGTCGCCGAACTTGTGGAGGGCTTCGGCGATGTCGGTGATGATGGCGTTGCAGCGGTTGACTGCGCCGGCGGGGGCTTTGATGTAGAGGGTTTTGTTGCCGTGGCCGTCCCCGCGCCCGACATAGACACCCCGTTCGTCGGCGGCCTGTGTGGCCTCGGCGGTGGCGCGGGCGGGGTCGGCGTGTTTGCGGGCGGCGCGGACGATCTTTTCCAGCCGGTACGGCGGCAGGGTGTCGACGATCGCGGCGACCTTGCGGTCGACGTACTCCGCGGCGGCGTGGTCGAGGTTCATACATGCCCGGACGATCTGGCGGGCTTTCCAGGGGGTGGCGTCGCCGGCCTGGATCCTCGCCCAGGTGCGGGGGAAGCGGTGTCGCAGGGCGAGGGCGTCGGCGAGCAGGACCTGGCCGACGCCGGGCGAGACTCCGAGCACGACGGCGAATTCGGCGATCGCGAACTCGGCGATTGCTGGGCAGCCGTCGCCGCCCAGGATCACGGCGCGTTCGCGGCCGTCATAGGCGCGACGGGTGGGGCGGGGTTCGCAGATCGAGGGGTGGAAGCGGTCGGCGTACGTCTGGGCGCATTCCAGCAGCCGTGCGTCGGCCCGGTTGGCCACCGTGCGGCACTCCGCGGCCTGCTCCAGCAGGTCGCGGGTGGGGAGCGACTTCAGATCTTCCTCGAACATGCGTTCGATTCTACGCCGCATCAGCGGAGTGAGTCCAGCTGGTTTTCCCTTATCCACAAGGGGAAACGTCACATGCTCGACCTACCGGGAAACGTGTATACGGCGGGAGTCGGCTCATGATGGGCGGCAGGCCGGATCGCGGGCTGGAGCGGTTCCACCCAGCCAACGAAGTTCTTCGCGAAAGACGCGGCCGAAGCTTATGCGGTGGGCTAAGGCGCCGGCGTAGTACGGGCCGCGGGACGGGAACGGCGCATGGGCCAAGCGTGCGGCGAGCGGTGCGGTGGGCGGTGCGTGGGGCGGTGCGTGGGCCGGTGCGTGGGGCGGTGCGTGGGCCGGTGCGGTGGGCTGTGCGTGGGCCGGTGCGGTGGCCGGTGCGGTGGGCGGTGTGCCGGCGCGTGGGCCGTGCGGTGGCCGGTGCGGTGGCCGGTGCGGTGGCCGGTGCGGTGGCCGGTGCGGTGGCCGGTGCGGTGGCCGGTGCGGTGGCCGGTGCGGTGGCCGGTGCGGTGGCC